>CALGJV010000001.1 GCA_937928595.1 uncultured Phycisphaerae bacterium
GCGGTGTATTCGCATCGCCGGTCCGGTGAGCCGGCCGCGGTTGATCGTGGTCCTGGAAGCGTTGGCGGCGGCCGACGGAGTTGGCTGCGGGGATTGGTGAATGTCGCCAAACGCTACGTGATTCACGCGGCAGCGTACAACCTGGGGGTGATCCTGCGGAAGCTGTTCGGGATCGGCACGCCGCGGAGCCTCCAGGGCCGGGCCGCCGCGGCCTGCGCGACGCTTCTGGCCACCCTCTGGGCCCTGTATCACCGGCTCACAACCCGCACCACGGACCCGCGCGATCGGAACCCGATCTCAACGCCAATCACCCCGAGCCCGTCCCGACTCGCCGCCGCGTAGCAAAACGGCGGTTCTTCAACGGGCTTTAGCGCCGCCGCAGCAGCGCCGCCAGCGCGAGCAGGCTCAGCGCGGCCGGCTCGGGCACGAGCGACATGTTGTCGTAGTACACCGGCGAGGCGTTGTTGGCGTACAAGTCAACCGCGGCGATGTTGAGGGCCGAGGTCGCGCCGGTCGTCCACGTGCCGCTCGAGAGGAGCTGGCCACCGTAGTAGACCTGGCACGCGTTCGCGGTCAAATCGATTTCGACCCGGAGCTCCGTCCACGCCCCTCGGATCAGCGGGAGCTGGTTGCTGGTCCGCATGTCGTCCTTGACGGTATTCAGCACCGCGTCGAACGGGAGCTGCACGCTCCAGTCCCACGGCCCGTTCGGGTCGGTGTACGTGTTGAGCAGGATGATGTACGAAATGCCCGTGAAGTTCGCGGGGATGTACATCTGAGTCGAGTAGACCCACTGCCCGCTGTTGTAGCCGAAGTACTGGTGAACCGAGTCCGCCGCGCCGTGGATCCGCTGCGATTGCGTGCCGGCGTACGCGTAGTCGGCCGACACGAGACCCGCGGCCGACGGGTCCGCGCCCCAACCCTGCCAACCGCCTTGCCCGTCGATGCTGCCCAGCGTGTAGCCCTCGAACCCGTCGAACCAGTTCGCCGAGGCCACGCTTGCGGCAAGCAGCAGCACAGAACCCAATGCCAATGCGCGTTTCATGCCTCTCCTCCTCAATGTTCCCGATCCGGTGACATGATGAACGATGGGACCCGGGGATGGGCCTCTCGTTCCACTCAGCCCTGGGGCTAGCGCGCCGGCCGTCTTCCCACAAGCATTTTTTCACGTGAGGCGACGCCAATGCGCGGCCGGCGAACGTCGCTTGCGACAGTCGCCCCCTTGAATCGTGGCCCGGAAAGTGTTCAGTGACGCTGCGCTGATTGCCGCTGTCGGCTATTCAGGGGACGCCGCTGGGGCGTGCGACCAGTCGTCGGCCGCGTCCGAAACCGTCTCCGGCGGGTCGGACGGGAACTTCGCGCGCGAGACAGGCGTTCGGCCGGCCTGTGCGTGTCGCAGGCTCCCAGCACCCGATCGGAATCACACCCGCCGTTGGCCGGTGCCGCACGGGGCGCACCCCGCCGGTCTTGCGCTCGCGGTGCCGGCACACCGCACGTCGCGGGCCTCACCCGCGTGCGAAGAACTCAGTGAGCAGCGCGTGTCCCGGCGCTACCAGCCGGCCGCCGGCCAGCGCGTCGGCTTCGCTGAACGGCCGCCGCTCGACCGGTGTCACGTCGTGGCCGGCGTAGGCGAACGGCGGCGGGGCGGCCCCGTGCTGCGTGGTGCGGGTGGACGTGACGTGATCCGGCGCGACGAGGATGCGCCACTCGCGCCGGCGCTGGAGCGCATCGAGCAGCGGTCCGACCACGTGTTCGTCGGTGCGCTCGAGCGCCGCGATCTTTTCGGCGGCGCTGCCCTGGTGCGCGGCTTCGTCCGGCGCTTCGACGTGCACGATGATGAGGTCGTAGTCTTCCAGCGCCCGCGCGGCGTGGACGCCCTTGCCCGCGTAGTTCGTATCGAGATAGCCCGTCGCCCCCGGCACCTCGATCAGGTCCAGTCCGGCAGCGCGCGCCAGCCCGCGGATGATGTCCACCGCCGTGATCACCGCCCCGCGGAGGCCGTACCGGGCGGCGAGCGACGGCAGCGGCCGCGGCCGACCCTGCCCCCAGAGCCAGATGTCGGTGACCGGTTCGCGTCCGGCCGCCTGCCGCGCGCGGTTGACGTCGTGCTCGCGGAGCAGCGCGGCGGCCCGGGCCATGATCCCGCGTACGCGCTCCTCGCCCCGGCCGCGCGGCAGATGCTCGCGGACCGGCGCGTTCGGGATGTCGTGCGGCGGAGCACAGCGCAGCTCAAGGCCGGCGCCGTCCGACGCGACCATGAGGTTGCGGTAGCTCACGCCCGCGTAGAAGCGGCAGCCGCGCAAGGACGGGTCGCCGCCCGCGGCGAGGGCGTTGAGGTCCGCGATGAGACGGTCGGCCTCCGCCTGCTCGATGTGCCCGGCGGTGAAGTCGCACATTCGCCCGTCGCGAATCGTCACGAAGTTGCAGCGGAAGATCAGCTCATCGGCCCCGACTTGCAGCCCACGGGCCGCCGCTTCGATCGGGGCCCGGCCGCTGTAATACTCCCGCGGGTCGTAGCCCAGCAGCGTTAGTGTCGCGACGTCCGTGCCGGGCGTGAACCCTTCGGGAATCGTCAGTACGCGGCCGAGGCGGCCGCCGGCCGCGATCCAGTCCATGTGGGGAATGCGGGCGACCTGAAGCGGCGTCCGGCCGCCGAGTTCGTCCAGCGGTTCGTCGGCAGCGCCGTCGGGCAGCACGATGGCGTATTTCATGGAATGGTCCGTCGCCTGACGTGGCGGGCGGCCGGCCCGCCGAACTCACTGTAGCAGGGTAGCAGGGCCGGGCCCGGAAGGCACGGAGGCACGAAGCAAGAGATCAGGCGTGGTGCCGGGGGCTACGGACCCCTCGGAGCGCAAGCGTGTGGGCAGGCAGCCTGTCGCTCGACGGCCGATTCCTGGTTTGCCCCCCTTGCCATACGCCTCGCCACTCCCCGCCACCGGCTTCGGCCGGTGGAACAGGCGTGCCCCGGGCCGTACAATGGCGGCCGGTGAGCATGACGTTGGCCGAGCTTTGCGACGCGCTTCGGGCGGTGGGAATGAAGCCCGAGCTGCGCGGCGACCCGGCGCGCGCGATTCAGCGGGTGGCGACGCTGGAGGACGCCGTGGCGGGCGACGTTTCGTTTCTTTCCAACCCCAAGTACGAAAAAGCTTTACAGACAACGAAGGCGTCGGCCGTCGTGCTGCGCCCGGATGTCGAGGCTCCGCCGCAACTCGACCTGATCCGCGTGGAGGATCCGTACGCCGCGATAACCGTTCTGATCGTGCGGGTGCATGGCTATCGGCGGCATCGGCGGGTGCCGCCCGACCCGGCGGTCACGCAGGTGCACCCGACGGCCCGCATCGGCGAGAACGCGACGATCCACCCGGGCGTGGTCATCGACGAGGACGTGACGATCGGGCGCGACGCCGTGATCTACCCGGGCTGCTACGTCGGCCCGCGCTGCCGGATCGGCGACCGTGTGCTGCTGTACCCGAACGTGGTCCTGTACGAGGACACGGTCCTCGGCGATCGCGTCACCATCCACGCCAACACCGTCATCGGTGAAGACGGTCTCGGATACGCTCCCGTCGACGGCCAATGGCTCAAGATTCCGCAGATCGGCCACGTCGTGATCGAGGACGACGTCGAGATCGGCGCCGGGTGCGCGATCGACCGGGCCACGCTCGGCCGCACGCGCATCGGTCGCGGGACGAAGTTCAGCAACCTGATCGCGATTGGGCACGGGACGCAGGTGGGCGAGCACTGCCTGTTCGTCGCGCAGGTCGGCATTGCGGGGTCCGTCACGGTCGGGAACCACGTGACGATGGCCGGGCAGGTCGGCGTCGTTGGCCATATCCGCGTGGGCGATCGTGCGACGGTGGGCGCGAAGGCGGGCGTGACGAACAGCGTACCGGACGGGGAGACGGTGCTCGGCGCGCCGGCCATTCCGATCCGCGAGATGAAACGGCAGGTCGTCCACATCGCGCGACTGCCGGAGCTGCACGACCGCGTGAAGCAGCTCGAGCGCGAGCTGGCGGAGCTGCGAGCGCGGCTCGAGTCCCAGGCCGGAGGCGTGCCGGCGCGGGAGTAGCAGGCGGCACGCCGCGTCGATCTCATCCTTCGCCCGCTCGCTGTTCGCGGTGCTCGCCATGATCGCCGATCCGATGGCTTCGTGCGACCGCGTCACGCCGCTCGGTCTCATCGCCGGCGAAGGCGAGCTGCCCAAGCTCGTCGCGCGGGGGGCCCGCGCCGCCGGTCGGCCGGTCGTGATCGTCGGTCTGCGCGGCTCGGCCGACCCGGAGCTGCGCTTGCTAGCCGATCGGTTCTGCTGGCGTGGCGTCGTGCAGCTCGGCCGCTGGATCCGGGTCTTCCGCCGGGCCGGTTGCCGCGAGATCATCATGGCCGGGCGCGTGCGCAAGGCGGCCATGTTCGGCGGGCCGCGGTGGCTGCAAATCTTGCAGTACTGGCCCGACCTCACGAGCATACGCGTCTGGTACCGCCACGCGCGCGACAAGCGCAACGACACGCTTCTGGGCGCGGTAGCTGAGGAACTCGCCCGGCGAGGACTGACGTTGATCGACTCGACCCGCTACTGCCCGGAGGCCCTGGCGCCCGCCGGCGTCCTGACACGCCGCGCGCCGTCCGCCGCCGCGCAGGCCGACGCCGAGTTCGGCTGGCCGCTGGCCCGCCAGATCGCGGCGCTGGACATCGGCCAGGCCATCGCCGTGAAGGAACGCGAGGTCATCGCCGTCGAGGCGATCGAGGGCACCGAC
This sequence comes from uncultured Phycisphaerae bacterium, assembly GCA_937928595.1. Taxonomy (GTDB): domain Bacteria; phylum Planctomycetota; class Phycisphaerae; order UBA1845; family Fen-1342; genus CALGJV01. Next base: position 4,752 of record CALGJV010000001.1, read on the forward strand.
CAACTCATCGAACGGACCGGTCCCCTGTGCCCGCAGGGCGGGTGGACGCTCATCAAGGTCGCCAAGCCCAACCAGGACATGCGTTTCGACGTGCCCACGGTGGGCCCGCACACGATCGAGAGCCTGCACCGCAATCGGGCGGCCGCCCTGGTCATCCAGGCCGGCAAGACCATCCTGCTCGAGCGCGAACGGATGCTCGCGCTGGCGGATCAGTATGGCATCACGGTGGTGGCCCGCGAGGATGCCGCCGGCTGAGGCCGTCGCGCCCGCCGCGCGTGCCGACGCGGTCGCTCCCGCCGCTACAATCCCGCATGAGCAGCGCGCCGCGCCGCCTCCCCGGCGGCATCATCCACACCTACCGCAAGTACGACCCGCAGCGGTTCCCCATGCCGGCCGCGGAGCCGCCGGATCTGGTGTCACCCGCGTTCGAGCATCTCCTCGCGTACGGCCGCTACCGGCCGTTGACGCCCGAAGAGCTGGCCGACGCGGTCGAGCTCGATCCGCGGCAGATCACCGGCTTCGGGCCGAGCCTCGATGCGCTGCGGGCGCTGCTGGAGGAGCGGAAGCGGCGCATCCTCGCCCGGTATGAGACGGGCGCGGCCCGGCGGGCGGCGGAGACGGCCTGGCGGCAGGCGGTGCGCGCGGCGCGGCCGCCCAGGCACCTCCGCGGCCCGTTTGAGGCGGCCGTGCGGAGCGAACAGGCGCTCGACCTCGAGCGGCTGTGGTACCGCGTGGACCAGCGCAGCGACTTCGGGCGGCAACTCGTGCAGCTCACGGCGCGCCTGAACGAGCGGGACGAGGTGGACGAGCTGGCGTCGAAGTACGCGTTCACCGGTCACACCCCGCTGACGGTTCCGGAGGCGCTGGACGTCAAGGAGGAGCTGGAGACCATCGACCGGCTGCTCAAGCAGCTTGAGGAAGCGGCCCGCACGGCGAAGGTCGCGGTGATCGACCTGGAAGCCCTATCGCGCTTCGCCGACGAGGAGCAGATGGCGGAGCTGGAGGGGCTCGCGCGACGCGTGCAGGAGCTGCTGCGGCAGCAGGCGGAGCGGCAGGGGCTTCTGGACCGTGAGGGTCGGCTGGAACTGACGCCGAAAGCGTACCGGCTGTTCCAGGGCAAGCTGCTCGACCAGATCTTCAGCGAGCTTCAGGCGGCCAAGTCCGGCCGGCACCACGTGGAGCTGGGCGGCGACGGGGCCGTCGAGCTTCAGCGGACGAAGCCCTACGAGTTCGGCGACTCGCTGGCGAACCTCGACGTGCCCGCCTCGCTGGTCAACGCGCTCGTGCGCGAGCTGGGCGAGGCCCAGGCGGCGGGGCGGGGGTTGTCCGGGCCGCCGGGCCGCGTGCGCCTGATGCCCGGCGACCTCGAGATCCACCTGACGCGCAACACGCCGAAGTGCGCGACGGCCGTGCTGATGGACATGAGCGGCTCGATGCGGTGGGGCGGGGCGTATATCCACGTGAAGCGGATGGCGCTGGCGCTGCACGGGCTGATCTGCCGCGAGTATCCCGGCGACGCGGTGTTCTTCTTCGAGGTTGCGACGCTCGCCAAGCGGCGGCACGTGGCGGAAATCGTGGACCTGCTGCCGCACCCGGTGACGATCCACGATCCGGTCGTGCGGCTGCGGGCGGACCTCGGCGATCCCGATTTCTCCGAGCTGCTGCTGCCGCCGCACTTCACGAACATTCAGCACGGGTTGCGGCTGGCGCGGCAGACGCTCCAGGTGCAGGACACGCCGAACCGGCAGATCATTCTGATCACGGACGGGCTGCCGACGGCCCACTTCGAGGACCGGCACCTGTTCATGCTGTATCCGCCCGCCGACCGCACGGCCGAGCACACGCTGCGCGAAGGGCGCCAGTGCCGGGCGGAGGGCATCACGCTGAACATTTTCCTGGTCAGCTCGTGGTCGCAGAGCGAGGAGGACGTGCGGTTCGCGCACGAGCTGGCGGAGAGCACCCGCGGCCGCGTGTTCTTCGTGTCGGGCGGCGAGCTGGAGCGGTTCGTCGTGTGGAACTACGTGCAGCGCCGGCGGCGCATCATCGGCTGACCGAGCACCGCCCCGCCCCCGCCGAGTCAACCGCGCCCGGAGGGATTCGAACCCCCAACCCTCGGCTCCGAAGGCCGATGCTCTATCCAGTTGAGCTACGGACGCGAGCGAATCTGCGTAGCGCTCCAGCCGGGCCTGCCAACAAACCGCCGCCAGTGGTGGGTGGCACGCCCCGGATGCCGATCTCCGGGTTCAGCGGTCGTCGAGGTTCACGCTGCGGCCGATGCGTCGTTTGCGGTTGATGAGCTTGCGGCCCTTGCTGGTGCGCATGCGAGCGCGGAACCCGTGCTTGCGGAGGCGTTTGATTTTGCTGAGGCGATGCGGATAGTGCATGACCGTCATCCTGTCTCGGCGGGCACCGCTGGGGCCCCGCGGGTCGTCTCCTGTCGCAGACCCGTGAGTATGACGAATGGGCGACCGCGCGCCAATGCCTTGCCGGCCGCCTTGTTCCCGGCCGTGCGTCACGATAATCTGGAGGTCTTTATACCCAGCCCGGCCGACGAGCGGCCTGCGGAGGCGAGCGATGAGCATGACGGCGGCGGTCCACCGGAAAGCGGCGGAAATCGGCAAACTCGCGGTGCGGATGACGGCACTCGCCGGCTCCGGGCACCCCTCCAGCGCGCTGTCGCTGGCGCACCTGGTGGCGTACCTCATGTACCACCAGATGCGATACGACCCCCGTGACCCGTGGCACCCCAGTGGCGACCGGCTCGTGCTCTCGGAGGGCCACGCCGTGCCGATCGTTTACGCTGCTTGGGCGGATCTCGGGGGTGCGGTGGGTTTCGAGCGGGACGGGGCCTCCTCCCTGACTCCGGCCGAGGTGGATCAGCTCCGCGCCCGTGACAGCGTTCTGGACGGGCATCCGAACCCCGCCGAGGGGTTCCCGTTCTTCGACGCCGCGACCGGCAGCCTCGGAATGGGGCTGAGTGTGGCGGCGGGGCTGGCGCTGGCCGCGCGGCTCGACGGATCCGAGCGCCGCGTGTACTGCGTGATCGGTGACGGCGAGTCGCGCGAGGGCCAAATCTGGGAGGCTGCCGACTTCATCGTCGACCACCGACTCACCAACGTCTGCGCGATCTTCAACGCGAACGGGCAGGGGCAGGCCGCCCCTGTATCCGGACAGCAGTCGGCGGATGTGCTGGTCGCCAAACTGAAAGCGTTCAACTGGGAGGTGCTGGCGATCGACGGCCACGACCCAGATGCGATAGCGGGAGCGCTTGCGAAGTTCGGCGACAACCAGCGCCCGCTCGCGATCGTGGCCAGGACCGTCAAGGGCTGGGGCGTGGAACAGCTCCTCCAAGGCAACTGGCACGGCAAGCCGCTGACGCCGGGCGATCTTCCCGCGGCATACGCGTCGCTGGACAAGGCCGTCGCGGCCCATGGGAACGGCGCCCCGGCAAGCCGCCCGCGGTTGCCGGCTCGGCCGGATCGGCCGGTGCCGCGCGTGGACGTGGCGGCCGTGGAATGGCCCGCGTGCAGCGCGGCCCTGAAGGCGGCGGGACTGGGGGCGGCGCTGGAGAAGGGCAAGCTGTCGACTCGGCGGGCGTACGGCGCCGCGTTGAAGGTGGCGGGCGACCTCGTGCCGCAGGTGGTCGCGCTGGACGGGGACGTGAGCAACTCGACCTTTGCCGAGGTTTTCGCACAGGCTTACCCGCAGCGGTTCTTCGAGTGCAAGATTGCCGAGCAGAACATGGTGTCGACCGCGGCGGGGCTGGCGGCCGCGGGTTACATCCCGTTCGCCAACTCCTTCGCCAAGTTCATCGCGCGGGGCTACGACCAGGTGGAGCTGGCGAACATCTCGCGGGCGAACATCAAGCTCGTCGGCTCGCATGCCGGCATCTCGCTGGCGGCGGACGGTCCGAGCCAGATGGGTTTGGTGGACGTGGCGTTCTTCCGCGCGCTCACGACCGCCCGGGCGGACGACCGCCGCAGCCCGCAGTGCTGGTTCTTCCAGCCGGCCGACGCGGTTGCCGCCTACCATTGCACGCGGCTGATGACGCAGCTGCGCGGGCTGTGCTACATGCGAACGCACCGGCCGGACGTCGGGCTGCTGTACGACGACACCACGAAGTTCGAGCCCGGCGGGTTCCAGGTGCTGGGCACGGGCGACGACCTGGCGCTGGTGGCGTCGGGATACATGGTGCATGTGGCGCGGGAAGCGGCGGCCCTGCTGGCCCGGCAGAACATCCGGGCGACGCTCATCGACCTGTACTGCCTGCCGGTCGACGGCGAGCGTCTGGTGGAAGTGCTCCAGCGCGCCGGCGGCCGGGCGATCGTGGCCGAGGACAACTACGGCGGCGGGTTCGGGTCGGCGGTGGCGGAGCTGGCGGCGCGCACGGGCGGGCTGCGGGTCGTGCCCGTGCACTGTCAGCGCATGCCGAAGTCGACGCGCACGCCGGAGGAGGTCCTGGAGTACTGCGGCGTGGGGGCGAAACAGATCGCGGACCAGGCGCTGGCGGTGCTGAAACAGCCGCGCTAGCGGCGGTGGCGCTGTGACGCGAGAGCGAGCGATGAACCTTGTGACGGGTGCGACCGGGCTGCTCGGCAGCCACATCGTCGAGCAGCTGCGGAAGCGCAACCTTCCGGTGCGCGTGCTGGTGCGCAGAGGCAGCGACACGAGCTGGCTCCGGACACAGGGCGTGGAGTTCGCCGAGGGCGACGTGACGGACCCGGCGTCGCTGGCCCCGGCGTGCGCCGGCGTTGACGTGGTGTATCACTCGGCGGCCCGCGTCGGCGACTGGGGACCGTGGGAGGAGTTTCAGCGCGTCACGATTGACGGCACGCGGAACATCCTCGACGCGGCGGTCGCGGCCGGGGTGCGCCGCTTCGTCCACATCAGCTCGATCAGCACGTACGGCTACCACACGCGCGACGTCACGGTCGACGAGACGTTCGACCTGGGCTACCAGCTGTACCGCTGGGCGTACTACAGCAGGTCGAAGGTCGCGGCCGAGCGAATCGTGTGGGAGGCGCACCGGGCCCAGCGGATCGAGGTGACGGTGATCCGGCCGGCGTGGATCTACGGCGAGCGCGACCGCACGACCATCGCCCGCCTGTATCAAATGGTGAAGACCGGGCGGGCCAAAATTCTCGGCCGCGGCGACAATAGGCTGAACGTGGTCTACGCGGGCAACATCGCCGAGGCCGCGATCGCGGCGGCGGCGCGGCCCGACTGCAACGGCGAGGCGTTCAATTGCAGCAACGACGGCGAGATCACGCAGCAGCAGTACTTCGACCTGCTGGCCCGTGCGATCGGCGGCCCGCCGGTCACGCGGCACGTGCCCTACCGCGTGGCGTACTGCGCCGGGTTCGTGCTCGAGTGCCTCGGGCACCTCTTTCGCTGGAAGAAGCCGCCGTTCATCACGCGTTACGCCGTGTGGCTGATGGGACGGCGATCGTACTTCTCCGCGGAGAAGGCGCGCCGCGTGCTCGGCTGGAAGCCGACGGTCACGTATGAGGTCGGCGTGCCGAACACGGTGCGCTGGTACGAGCAGCACGTGCTGAAGACGCGGTCCTGATCCGCGGCGCGTCGGGTCGGCGTGTCGGAGGTTACACTAAGCGACATGAACCGACTACGTGCCGCCTTCGAGCGACTGCGGGCCCGCCGGCAGCGCACCCTGTTGCCGTACATCACCGCGGGCTACCCCGATGTCGAGTCCACGATCGCGCTGCTGCGCGCCATCGACCCGGAACCATGCGCGGCCGTCGAACTCGGCATTCCGTTTTCCGATCCGATCGCCGACGGCCCCGTGATCCAGACGTCGTTTTCGCGGGCGCTGGCGGCGGGGTTTCGGCTGGATCCGCTCTTGGATGCGCTGGCCGCGGCGCGCAACGAGGTGCGCGCCCCCCTGCTGGCGATGGTGAGCTACTCGATCGTATACCGTCGCGACCCGGGGCAATTCGTCGAGCGGGCGCGGGCGGCCGGCGTGGACGGGCTGATCGTGCCCGACCTCGCGCTGGAGGAAGCGGGCGAGCTGGCGGAGATCGGTCGGTCGGCGGACTGCCCGCTCGTCATGATCATCGCGCCGACCAGCACGTCCGAGCGGCAGGCCCGCATCGCGGCGCTGTCCGAGCCGTTTATCTACTATCAGTCGTTCGCCGGCGTCACCGGCGAGCGCAGCGCGTTGCCGGACGATCTGGCTGCGCACGTGCAGGAGCTGCGCGCGGCCACCGGCAAGCCGATCTGCGTGGGCTTCGGCATCTCGACGCCGGCGCACGTGGCCGCGGTGTGCCGGGTGGCGGACGGCGCGATTGTGGGCAGTGCGATCGTGCGGCGAATGAACGCGGCCGTGGACTGCGGCGCCCCGCGCGCGGAGCTGGTAGCGGATGTGAGCGGGTTCATTCACGAACTGGCCGCGGCGCTGCCCGCGCCGGGCTGACGCGCCGCGGCGACCGGGCCGCCCAAAGCAGCCCGCCGACCAGCACGAGGAGCGTCGTGCCCGAGAGTGCCGCGCCGAGCGCCAGGCCGGGCGGCGTGTAGTGCAGCTCGACGAGCACGCGATCGCGGCCGGGGGGGAGTCGGACTCCCTGCACGAGCTCCTCGACCCGCACGATCTCGACCGGCGTGCCATCCACGGCCGCGGTCCAGCCGGGCAGCGCCAACTGCGAGATGATGAGCAGCGGCCCGTCGGCCGCCCGCGTCGGGTTCGTGCGCACGATGGCGCGCAGCGTGTGCGGCGCGTCCTGTTCGATGAGCTCAATGCGGCCCGCAAGGGGGTCAGCCAAGTACGCGTGACCGGCGGCCCGCGGGTTGCGGTACAGCCGCGGCCCGCGGGGGAGTGTCGCGACGAGCGTACAGCCGGCCGGCGCACGCCAGTACGGCTCCCAGAGCAGCACCCAGCCCACGTTGCACAACCGCATCCAGCTCGTGTCCGCGAGCAGCCGGTCCGCCTCGGCCGCCTCGCCCCACGGCTTGAACGCGAACCGGCGGACGTATTCACGCGGCTGGAGCGGCCCGTAGTCGGTAAGCACCGGAATCCGGCGCAGAATGTTGGTATTCGCGACGGCCTTGTCGAGCGGATCGACATACTCGCCCGGGTACCGGCCGTGGCGGCCGGTGACGGTCCAGAGGCGGTGCGGCGTTTCGCGGACGCGGTCCAGCCACGCGGCCGTGGTGCGGGGCAGGAGCAAGTCCGCGGGGCTGCGGGCGGACCACGGCACGTCGATCGTCCAGCCGATGACGCCGAGGTCGAGCACCAGCACGGCGAGGAGCAACAGGTTGAGTCGCGGGTCGGGCAGACGTCGGACGACCAACCGCAGGGTGCCGAAGGAGACGATACCGGCCAAGGCCGGCACCCAGACCGCGGGCGTCCATGGCCGCACGGAGCGGAGTGCGGCGGCGCGGGCGTCGGCGTCGAAGAAAGGGATGCTTGCCAGCACGACCGCGACGGCGGCGGCGACGATCAGGAGCGGCGCCAGCAGCGGGCGGCGGGTCCAGCCCTGGGCGGCGTAGCGGAGGCGGGCGCGGAGTGGGTTCGGGTCGGTCGAGAGGTCGTGGACGGCCAGCGCGGCCAGCACCGCCAGCGCGAGGTGCAGCAGAAGCAGGGCGCGGGCCGGACAGCGGAAGAGGTTCGCGCCGGGCAGCCAGTAGAGCAGCGGGCAGACCGGTCCCAGATTGCCGAGCGCGAGCAGGACGGCGAAGACCGCCAGCGCGATCCAGGGGCGGCGCGGCGTGGTCGGTGTGGCGATTGCCGCCAGGGCGGGCGGGGCCGGCGCGGGGGGAGCGGTCGGATCTTCCGGTCGTACCAGGACGGAGTCGGCGTAGCTCTGGGCGAAGGGACGGCGGGTGGCTGCCAGCAGGGCGAGCAGGAGCGGCAGCCAGCCTGCATAGCCAAATTGCTCGACCTGGTGAGAGGGCGCCCAGTAAGGTTCGGCGAAGACGTTCGGCACGCGCTGGCCAGGGACCATCGGTGTGATGAGCGTGATCAGGGAGAGCGGGTGCCAGCTGTTCTCGACGAGGTCGCGGTAAGTTCGCTCGGACCGGTCGCAGGCGCGGGCGTATGCGAGCGTCGGCAGCCCTTGCACGGCGAAGAGACCGGCCGCGCAGACGGCGGTCGACGCGGCCCGCAGGAGACGGCCGGGTGGGCGCGGGCCGGCGGCGCGGTGCGGGGCGGCAAGGAGGACGACGAGCACACCGAAGCCCGTAAGCGCGGCGACCTGGATGTGTCCGGCCAGGCATTGGAGCGCCAACGGAACGGCGGCCGCGAGCAGGCGGCGGACTCCTGCAGCGTCGGAGGCGGGGAGCGTGGCGTAACGGCACAGCCGCCAGAAAACCCAGGGCGTCCAGGCGGCGGAGCACAGGATCGTGAAATGCGCCCGGTGGGCGAGCATGAAGCCGCAGAAGGCGAAGGCTACGGCGCCGAAGAGCGCCGCGAGACGGGCCAGGTCGAGCGACCGGAGCAGGCGGTACATGCCCCACAGCGCGAGGCTGTAGTGCAGCCAGAGGCACGCTGCGTACGCCGCAGCCGGCGGCATTGCGACGAAAAGCCAGGTCGGCGGGTACGCCACCGCGGTCTGCGGGTCGGCGAGATACGGCCGGCCCAGCCCGGTCCACGGGTTCCACCACGGGGGCCGACCCGCCTGGAGGGTGTCGTGCAACCACTGGCGCGCGGGGTAGTACTGAAGCACGTCGTCTTCGCCCGCGCCGAGCCCGCCCAGCGGCCAGAGCGGTGCGAGCAGCAGGCCGGGCAGTGCAAGGAACGCGACGAACAGGGCGATCCGGGCGCGCGCCATGGCGGTGAGAATAGCGTTGCCCGGCGGGCCTGACGACGGCGGGGCTTGCGTTTCGCCGGGCGTGGAGAATAATCGCCGCTGTCGGGTACTGGCTCACACGGACCTTTCTCTGGAGACGTCGCATGCGCAAGCTCGGAACGTTGTGCCTGGTCGTGGGTCTGCTGGTCGCGGTCACCGGTTGCAGCAGCCTCAGCGGGACCTGGACCGTGAAGGAGATCGTGCCGCCGTCGGAGAAGGGCAAGTTCGAGATGGGCAAGATCACGTTCCACTCGGACGGCAAGTTCACGGCGGAGGTGACCTACGGCGGCAAGGTCAAGGAGGTGAAGGGCACGTACACCTACGACGCGAAAGAGGAGCTCGTGACGTTCAAGGGCGAGGACAACAAGGAGCGGACCTACCACCTGGCGAAGGTCTGCCAGTGCGCAATGTGCAAGTGCAATCTCCAGGTCTGGAACGTGGGCGCTCAGAAGGACTGGGTCGCGACGCTGGTGCCCGCGAAGTAAGCGCGTGGCGCACGATCGGCCCCGCATGAGTGACGGATGGGTGCACGGCGTCGTGGCGGTCGTCGAACGGGATGACCGCTTCCTGATGATTCGGCGGGCGCCGGGCGTGATCGCGCCCGGCGCCTGGTGTTTCGTGGGCGGGGCCGTGGAACCCGGCGAATCCCAGGCCGACGCGCTCGTGCGAGAGTTCGTCGAAGAGGTGGGCGGGCGCATCCGGCCGGTGGCCTGCGTGTGGCAGGACGAGCAGCCCGAGAAGTGCCTGCGGCTGTTCTGGTGGCGCGCCGAGCTGGAAGACACGCCGCTTCGACGGAACGCGAACGAGGTGGCCGAGATTGCCTGGCTGACACCGGCGGAAATTCGCCGGACGACGGGAGTCCTCGAGGGGAATCTGCGTTTCCTGGATGCGTACCGGCCGGAGGCGGGCGGGCCCGACTAGCCGGACAGCGCGCAGGCGTTACTGGGGCCGGGTGTCGAGCACTTCGGCGTCGATGTGGACGACCGGGGGCGTGTCTTCGTCCGGCGCTGTCGGCGGAGGCTCGGATGGCAGGACCGGTCGACGCGTCGTGCGAATTCGGGCGAGCGCCTGGTTCAGGTTCGACTCGAGCACGCGGATCCGCTGGTCGAGGGTCCGCTCGACGGTCGGTGCGGGCGGTGGTGTCATGAGGACGTCGGCCGCGGGACGCTCCACCACCGGGGGTGGCGTCGGGGGCATGCCGATGTTCACGTCGGCCCCCGCCAGGTCGGGTTCGACGGCTGTATTGCCGTTGCCACCGCCGCGGTACGCGCGCCGCGTGGGCGAAGGCAACAGGGGTTGACGCACAAGTCCACCGGTGATGGCGCGGATCGTGCCGACGATGTGCGTGACGTCGATCTGCCGGCGCTCGTCACCAAAGGCGTCGATGAGCGCGTTGTCGCAGACCTGGTTGATGAGCGCGGGGTTGCCGCCGGCGAGGCGGTGGACCAGGTCGAGGGCGGGCTCGGTGAAGATGGCGCGGGCGTCGGGTCCGCCGGCCACGGCCAGGCGGTGCGTGATGTACGCCCGAGTCTCCTCCGCGGACAACCGTCCGAGCATGAAGGTACGGAACACACGGCGACGCAGGCGGGCGAGGCGTCCGGCCGCGAGCGTGGTGGCCAGCGCCGGCAGCCCCAGCAGCACGACCGTGAGGGGGCGGCCGGCCACCTGGTCGCGCGTGACGACGCCGACGATCTCGTTCCAATGCGTTTCGTTCAGCCCGTCGGCGTTGTCCACCAGCACGATCGTTCCGTCGCCCGCGGACACGGGCTGTCGCCACCATTCCCGCAGGGGTCGCTCGATCGTGCCGAGGGCGGCCGGGTCTTCGCTGCGGGGCGGCGTGATGGTCACGTCGACGTGGTCGGCCGGCTGGCCGATGCCGTGGACCCAGACGCACGCGCGGCGCGCGGCGTTTTCGTCCGCGAGCTGGCGGGCCAGGAGACTCTTGCCGGTGCCGGAATCGCCGAGCAGCACGACCCCCGCTTTCGCGGCGTGGACCGCGTACTGGAGCGTTGCCAGCGCCTCGGCGTGGCCGGCTGCGCGGTAGAAGAACCGCGGGTCCGGGCGGCCGTCGAACGGCGCGACGCGCAGTCCGAAGAACTGATATGCGGTCATGCCACGACTCAAGCTGGTACTTCCTCAGCAGGCTTATCGGCGACTTGGGGGACGATCTTCTACGGGACGCCGGGCGGGGGGCCCGGGAAATGCTCGTTCGGCGGCGCTGATTTTATGCGAGGGGGGATTCGGACGATAACTCCTGTCGGAGGCGCCGGGTCCGAATCGACCCGGTCCGACGTCGGAGGTTCGCAGACCCGGTCCTCGAGGCGGTTCCGTGATGAGTAGCAGACCGAAATGGGCGGTACGACGCGGTCGGACGGCGGGCGTGGCCCCGGCCTGGCGGCGGGTCGCGGTCGCGTGCGCGGCCCTGCTATCGCTGCTGAGCGGCTGTGCGAGCACGGCCCACGAACAGCTCGTGGCGTTTCTCCGGGCCCACGAGGCCGACGTTTCCGCGGGGCGGTATGTGGTGCAGCCGCCCGATGCAATTCGGATTCATGCGCCGGGGGCGGAGGAAATCGACGGGACCGCCCAGACTGTGCGCCCGGATGGAAAGGTGGTCCTGCGCCTGCTCGGCGAGGTCGACGTGGCGGGGCTGAGCACGCAGGAAATTGCCGACAAGCTCAAGGCGCAACTTTCGCGCTACTACGTCGATCCGGAGGTGGTCGTCGAGGTCGCGGGCTACCGCAGCCAGTTCTACTACGTGTTCGGCCAGGTGGAAGCGCCCGGGCCGAAGCCCTTCACCGGGCGGGACACGGTGCTGATGGCGCTGGCGGAAGCTCGGCCGACGTTCATCGCGTGGCGGGCGCAGGTGCGCGTGACGCGGCCGGAGGGGCCGAGCGGCGAGCGGAAGACGATCATCGTCGATCTGGATCGCATGATCGCGACGGGGGACGCTTCGCAGAACATCCTGCTCCAGGAGGGCGACATCATCGAGGTGCCGCCGACGCCGCTGGGCTGGGTGGGTCTGCGGATGCGCGAGCTGCTCTACCCGCTCGAGCCGGCGGTGCGGGCCTACAACGCCCCGGCCGAGGCGATCGACTCGTACGACACGTACCGCGATCACAACGACGACGGCGGCTCGTCGCGGCGCCGGTGGCGCCGCTAGGCGTGGCAGAACCATGACGACGCAACAGGGACAGGCGTTCGAGGACCTCCGCAACACGCTCAGCGAGTGCGGGCGCATCGTCCGCTATCGCTGGCGGCTGGCCCTGGTCGGGCTGTGCGCGGTGGGCGCGCTGGCCTTCTGGTACAGCCAATATCTGCCGCGCGAGTACCTCGCCGCGACGATCTTCGAGCGCCGCGACGACGTGGTGCTTCAGAACCTGATCCAGAGCAACTCGCCGTACAGCTTCGAGCACCTCAAGACGACCATGGCGCTTGACATGACCGGGTCGCGGGCCCTGGTCCGCGCCGCCGTCCGCGCCAAGCTGCTGCCCGCCGACCAGTACGCGACCGAGGGCGCGCTGTCCGAGACCGAGCGCCGCGGGCTGGACGAGCTGCTGGCCCGCTACAAGCTCAAGGCGGGCTTGCAGCTGATCCACAGCACGCCCGCGCTCGACACCATCCAGTTGACGTGCACCGCGAGCGACCCGGCGGTCGCCCGCGGCATGGTCACCGCGCTGCGCGACAACTACATCGATGACATGCGGGCCCGCATCCGCGACATCCTCGTGGGGACCCGCGGCTTCTTCGCGAGCGAGGTGGCTCGCCTCCAGGAGGCGGTGAGCGCCGCCGACTCGGCGGTCCGCTCCGGGCTCGAGGACGACCCGGGGCTCGACCCCACCGACCTGGCCGCCGTCGGGCTGCGGCTCGAACAGGTTCGCGCGCAGCATGCCAACGTCACGCAGCGGCACGCCGAGCTGGAGGCCGAGATCGCCGCCCGCGAGAAGTTCCTCCAGATGATGCCCGCCGCCTCGGTGGACGCGAGCGCGGCGGCCGGCGCCGCCGTGCGCGCCCCGCTGGTCGATCCGGCGCTGAACGCCTCGATCGACAAGGTGCAGGCGGAAGTGCTCGAGTTGATGACGGTCCGGCGGATGACCGACCAGCATCCCGAAGTCGTGGCCCGGCTCAACAAGCTCAACGAGCTGCGCGCGCTGCGGGATTCGCTGAGCCGCGTGCCCATGCCCGGGGTGATGGCCGCGGCGCCGCCGGCCTCGAACGGCGAGTGGCAGGCCCAGCGCCAGCGCGTCGCGATGGAACTGGACGCCCTGCGCCGCCAGCTGGACACGGCCCGCGAACGGCTCGCGGAGTCCACGCGGCGGGTCGAGCGCTACACGGGCCTCTACGACCAGCTCGTGGCCCGGGGCGACGAGTACCGCCGGCTGCGCGAGCGGCGGCAGACCACCACCACCGAACTGGCCATCTGGACGCAGCACCTTGCCCAGCTCGAACGGGTGCTGGCGGCGGAGAGCGGCCAGCGCGGCACCCAGTTCACGCTGGTCGAGGAACCCAAGGACGTCAACCGGGCGACCAAGCCGCGCGTCGCAACCGTGTTCGCAGTCTGCGCCGGGCTCGGGCTGGCCGCCGCGGCGCTCGCGATCGCGCTGGCCGAACTGTTCGATCGTTCGTTCCGCTCGGCCGGGCAGGTGGCCCGTGCACTGGGCGTCCCCGTGCTCCAGAGCATCGGCGTGATCCCGACGCCGCACGAACGCCGGCGGTTGCTGATCACCCGTCTGGTCTGGGTGCCGGCCGCGGCGGTGCTTCTGCTCGCTCTCGCAGGAACCGCCACGCTCGCCTATACGAGCCTGGCCGCCCCGCGGCTCCATCGCAGTGCCATGCAGCGCGTCGACCGCGTGCTCAACGCCATCGGAATTTCCGGGGCGCTGCCGACCGACCCTTCCACGACGTGAGGAGCGGCTCTTGAGCTCGATGACTCGAGTCATGGAGAAGGTCCTGGGTGGCGCGGCCGCCGCGCCGGCCGACCCGAGCCCGGATGCCGCCGCGGCGGCGGGCGGCCACGGCCACGCGGCCGGCAGCGCCGCCGCGGTCGCGGTGACGGGCCCCGCGGAGGCGGCCGACGGCCCGTCGGGATTCGTTGCCGGCCCCCCCGGTCAGGAGGGACCGCTTCCGGCCGACGGCCGGACCGTCGAGTGGGATGCGCGGCGCGTCGACCCGGTGATCGCGGCGTTTCACAGCCGGTTCAGCGCGATCTGCGAGCAGTACCGCTCGATTCGGGCGCGGCTGCTCACCATGAACACCGCGCGGACGCACCAGGTCATCGCGATCACCAGCAGCGTGCCCGAGGAGGGCAAGAGCGTCTCGACGATCAACCTCGGATTGATCATGGCGGAGGGCGGTGAGCACCGCATCCTCGTCGCCGACGCGGACTTCCGCCGGACTTCTCTGGCGCGGATGATCGGCATCGCGCCGCGCCCGGGTCTGGCGGACGTCCTGAGCGGGGACGCGACGCTGGCCGAGGCCGTGCAGCCTTCGCCGCTCCCGAACCTGCACGTGCTGCCGGCCGGACAGGTGCGCAACGGGGCGTACGGCGAACTGCTGGGCGCCACCAACACCGCCGCCGTCGTGGCGGCGCTGCGGGCGCGCTACGACTACGTTTTCCTGGACACGCCCCCCGTGACCACGGTCTCGGACGTGTGTCTGCTGGCGCCACACGCGGACGGGGCGCTGCTCGTGATCGAGATGCGGCGCACGCCCGAGCCGACGGTGCAGATCGCGGTGCGCTCCCTGCAAGCCAACAACGTCCGCATTCTCGGTTGCATTCTGTCGCGCTTCCGTGAACACAGCGGGCGCTACTATGACCACTACTACTCGTACTACTACGGCCGTCGCTGAACCGCGGCGCGCCGAGGCTCCCGAGAACGCGTCGTCGGCCGTGCTGGAGATTTCCACCGGTGCCGACGCCGCCGCGCAGGCCGCCTGGGCGCGATTCGTCGAGGCCCGCCCGGACGCCAGCATCTTCCAGCATCCGGACTGGAGCGCTGCCGTCACGGCCGTGTTCGGACACACGCCGCGGCATCTGCTGGCGCGGCGGGGCGGGGCCCTCGTCGGTGTGTTGCCGCTCATGCAGGTGGACAGCCTGCTCGGCGGGCGGCTGCTCGTGAGCGTGCCGTACGGTACCTATGGCGGCGTCGTCGGCGACGACCCCGCCGCGGTCGCGGCGCTGGCCGCGGCCGCGCGCCGGATGACCGACGAGCTGGGCGCGCGGGTGCTGGACCTGCGTTCGGCCGAGCCCCGTTGCCCGGACCTGGAAGACGTCTCCGGCTACCTGGGCTTCGTCCGGAAGCTGCCGGAGCGCGTCGAGGACGTGGCCGCGTTCCTGCCCAAGCGGGCGCGCGCCGCAGCGCGACACGCCCGCGACCGCGACGGCGTCGAGGTTCGGCACGACCCGGGGCTGCTGCGGCCGGTGTGGGAGTTGTATTGCCGCAGCATGCGGCGCATCGCGTCGATCAACTATCCGTTGGCGCTCTTCGAGGAGCTTGCCGGGCGGCGGGGCGACCGCCTGTGGGTGAGCGCGGCGTTGCACGGCGGCCGGCCGGTGGCCGGCACGATCAGCCTCGTGTTCCGCGACACGGTGCTGCCGTATGTGCTCGGGGCCGACGACTCCGGCCGGGTCGACGGCGCGGCCAACCTGCTCTACTGGTCCGTGATGGAGCGGGCCGTGGCGGCCGGCCTGCGGACCTTCGATTACGGGCGCAGCCGCGCGGACAACACGGGCGCGGTGGGGTTCAAGAAGAACCAGGGCTTTGAGCCGCGACCGCTGGGTTACCAGCGGTATGTGCCGGCCGGGCGCCGGGCGCCGGACCTGAAGCCGTCGAACCCGCGGTACGCGCTGGCGCGCCGCGTGTGGCGCCGACTGCCGCTGGGCGTCACGCGGGTGCTGGGCACGTGGCTGGCGCGGTCCCTTCCGGGTTGAGGGCAGCGTGCGCGTTCTGCTGGTCACACCGCGGTTTCCGTACCCGCCGCACCGTGGCGACACGGTGCGTTCGTGGGGTGTGCTGCGGGCCTTGGCAGCCCGGCACGAGGTCTGGCTCGCGTCGGTCGACACGGTGCCGCCCGCACCCGAGCACGCCGCGGTCGTGCGGGGGCTCTGCCGCGACGTCTACTGCTGCGTCACGCCCGAGTGGCGCTGCCTGCTCCGCGGAGCGGCCGGCCTGCTGCTGGGCCGCAGCCTGACGGAGGGCTACTTCGGCGACGCGGCCTTTCGGGCGTGCCTGAGAGACTGGGCGCAGCGGCCCGGCTTCGACGCCGTCATCACGTACTCCTCGTCGATCGCTCCCGCCGTCGTCGACCTGCCGATCCGACGACGACTCCTGGACCTCGGCGACGTGGACAGCCACAAGTGGGCCTTGTACGCCCGCCGCACCTGGCCGCCGGCCCGCTGGTTCTATGCGCTCGAGTCCCGCCGTGTGGCGGCCCTGGAGCGGGACGCCGCCGCCGACCACGAACTGTGCCTGCTGGTCAACGAGCGGGAGCGGCGCAAGTTCGCCCGCCGCCACCCGGCCTGTCCGACAGGCGTGCTCCGAACCACGGTCGATCTCGACGATTACCCGGGGCACGAAGCGCTGTCGACAGAGCCGGTCGTCAGCATGGTCGGCTCGATGTTCTATCCGCCGAACGTCCGCGCGGTGGAGTGGTTCGGGCAGCGGGTCTGGCCGCGCATCCGGGCCGCCGTGCCCAACGCCCGCTGGCTGATCGTCGGCAGCCGCCCCTCGGCTGCGGTGCGCGCCTGGGCGCGCGCGCCGGGGGTGACGGTGACCGGCTACGTGCCCGATGTGCGGCCCTACCTCGCACTGACGCGCGTGTTCGTCAATCCGGTCGTGGGGGACATCGGGGTTCAGTCCAAGGTGCTGGTGGCGCTGGCGGCCGGCCGGCCGGCGGTCGTGACGCCGGATACGGCCGCGGGCATCGACCACGAGGATCCGCCGCCCTTCGTGGTGGCGACGGCGCCGACGGAGTTCGCGGCGGGCGTGGTCCGCCTGCTGCGCGACGACGCCTGGGCGCGCACGATCGGCGCGCGGGCCCGTGCCACGGCCGAACGCTACTACAGCGCGGTGGCGCAGCGCACGGCGATCGAGGGCTACCTGGCAGCGGTGGAGGAGCCACCGGTCCCCACCACGAATCGGTTCGTCCCGAACTCGGCACCGCCGCCGCAGCCGCGCACGACGGGGGTCGGGCAGCCATGATCCGCGATCGGAACATCGTGTGCGTCGCCAGCAGCTGGTTCGACCACCCGACGAGCAAGCACCACGTCATGCGCCGCCTCGCGGCCGACAACCACGTCCTGTGGGTCAACTTCCACGGGTCGCGGCGGCCGGCCCTGTCGCGTTCCGACACGGGACTGATCCTGCGGCGCCTGCGGCGCATCTGGGCCGGTCCGCAATCCGTCCAGCCGCGACTCGACGTGCTCTCGCCCCTGGTGATCCCGCTGCCGGAGCTGCGCCCCGCGCGGCGGCTCAATGCGTGGCTGCTGGCGCGGCGCGTGCGCGCGGCGCTGCGGCAACTGCCGTCGCGCCCGGTGCAGATCTGGCTGTTCACGCCGGACGTTCCGGAGCTGCTCGCCCACCTGCCGGCCGAGCGGATCGTGTACTACTGCGTGGACGACTTCGCCGCCTTCTCCGGCTTCAACACGGCGCTGATGGAGCAGCTCGAGGCCCGCACGCTGGCCGCGGCCGATGTTGTGATCACGACGTCCGCGCAGTTGTACGAGGAGCGTCGGACGCGCCACCCGGCCGTGCATCTCGTGCCGCACGGGGTGGACTTCAAGCACTTCGCCGCGGCACCGACCTGGCCGCGGGAACGGCTGCCGACCGACGTCCGCCATCTGCCGCACCCGGTCTTTGGCTACATGGGGCTGATCAGCGACTACGTGGACCTGGACCTCGTGGCCGCGGCCGCGCGCGCCCGACCGGCGTGGACGTTTGTCCTGCTGGGGGACGTCCGGTGCCGGGCGGACGCCGTGGCCGGGCTGCCGAACGTGCATCTCCTGGGCGGTCGGCCGTACGAAGCGCTGCCGGCGTACTGCGCCGCTTTCGACGTGGGCCTGATTCCGTTCCGGATGAACCGGCTGGTGCGGGCGGTCAACCCGATCAAGCTGCGCGAGTACCTCGCCGCCGGCCTGCCAGTGGTGTCGGCTCCGATGGGCGAGGTCGTGCGGTATGCCCCCGCAGTCCAGACGGCCGCCGACCCGCCCGAATTTCTCGCCGCCTGTGAGCGCGCGCTGGAGCTGGCCGGCAACGGACTTCCGGCGGAGCGGCAGGCGCTCGTGCGAGACGAGGGCTGGGATCGACGCGTGGCCGAGCTGGCGGACCTGGTCATGGGCACGCGCGGCGCGCCGGCCGAGCCCGCGGCGGCCCCGGCGCTCGCGACCGCAGCGCGCTAGGTGGTCGGCTGCGCGGTGGGGGGCTCCCGGAGCGATTCAAAGTCGCAGCGGCGCTACAGGATCGTGACGGACAGCACTGTGATGATCAGCGTGAGGGCGAGCACCAGCACGGTCCACGCGGCCCCGTCGCCCGGATTGGTAACGTGCGGCCGGCCGTGATGCTTGCGCTTGGGGTGACGCGGGGGCAGGATCACGCGCGTCAGCAGGAGCGTGCGGCCGCAGACCTTGCAGCGGCGGATCGCTGCGGGTGGGGGCGCACCGAAGCTGCGGGGGGGCGCCCAGGGAACGGCCTGAGAGTGTCCGCAGGAGTCGCACGCGACGGCGATGGTGCGAGGCACGCGGACGCGGTGGTGGCAGCGCGAGCAGCGGGCGTCCCCATGCAGGGGCACGACGTCGACGCGGCCCCCGCAGCGCCCGCAACGGAGTTCGGGACGCGGCGGGGCTTCCGAAGCCGCGGTTTCGGGCGGGGGGGCCAGGGGCGGCGGGCGCGCCGTGCGCAGGGCGACGAGCCCGCGGGGCGCTGCACCCTCCTCGAAGGCCGAGCCGCGCTGAGGCACCATGCTCTTAACATCGCCGCGCCGCCCGCCGCGCGCTCAGTCCAAACGCGGCGGCGCCGGCGCGGCCGGACCGAAACCGCCGCTGCGCCCGGAAGCACGGCGTTTTCGATGCGGACGCGCGGATTCTGCGCAGGGAGCGTCAATGGGGGCGCTGCCGGTACCGCGCGGCCGGGCACTTCCGGTACGGCCGGCGGGACTCCGCCGATAACGGAGATGTGCTGCGCTCCGCACTGGTCTCCGCCCCGTCGTCCCCGCCGCCGGCCAAGGCCGCGCATCAGGTCTGCGCGGCCCTCTCGATCGACGTCGAGGAGTACTTCCACTGCGAGGCGTTCGCCGGGCGCGTCGCGCCGTCCGACCGGGGGCGGATGGAGCGGCGGGCCCGGCCCTGTCTGGATTGGCTGGGCGAACAACTGGCCGCCACGGCGAACCGCGCCACGTTCTTCGTCCTCGCCGACACCCTGGACGACCTCGGCGGACCGCTGCGCGACCTGGCGCGGGACGGCCACGAGATCGCCTGCCACGGCGCTGCTCACCAGCATCTGGCCCGGCTGTCGCCGGCCGCCCTGCGCGATGACCTCCGGCGGGCGCTGGACCGCATCGCGGACCGGGTCGGCGTGCGCGCGCGCGGCTACCGCGCGCCGACGTTTTCGCTGACGCCTGCGACGGCGTGGGCGCTCGACGTGCTGGTCGAAGCCGGATTCGAGTACGACGCCAGCGTGTTCCCGATTCACCACGATCGCTACGGCGTGCCGGATGCGCCGACGGAGCCGTTTCGCATCGTGTCGCCGTCGGGGGCGGCCATGCTCGAGTTCCCCCCCCTCACGGCGCACCTCGGACCGCTGCGGCTGCCGTTCGGTGGCGGCGGTTACTTCCGATTGTGGCCCTACGGCGTGTTTCGGCGCGTGCTCGCGGCGCGCGTGTCCACGGCGGAACCCGCGATGCTGTACTTCCATCCGTGGGAGCTGGATCCGGATCAGCCGCGGCTGCCCGCCGGCTGGCTGGCCACGCGGCGGCACCGGCTGAACCTGGGGCGCACGCGGCCACGGCTGGCGCGGCTGCTGCGGGAGTTCCGGTTCGACACCGCGGCGGCCGTGCTGGAGCGGGTGACGGCGGCGGGGACGCTGCCGACGTATCGGCTCAGTGCGCGGACGTGAGCTCGCCCGGCGCCAGTCGGGGGTGCCCGTGGGCCTCGGCCGTCTGAACATTGCAGACGAAGCACCGTCGTTTCCCCGAGGGGTCCGGGGGGATGCGATCGACGACGCGGACATCCACCTGCACACGCGGCCCGAAGAACGCGCGGTACTTGCGCTTCAGCCGCTCCGCCACATCGACCGTGTACTGGTCATCGACGACGACCGACAGCTCCAGGCGGTCGACGGCGCGCTGAAACACCTTGAACTCGACGATGCTCGGCTCGACACGGGGCGGGCCCATCAGCGCGTGGTCGCTGCACAGTTGCCCGCCCACCAGAACACCGAAGGTGTTCACCCGCGCACTTTCGAGGCGAAGCACCGGCAGGGCGGAGCCGCACGCACACGGTTCGGGCACGAACCGGCCGATGTCGCCCGGGGCGTAACGGATCAGCGGCTGCGCGCGGCCGGCGAGGTTCGTGCAGATAATCTGCCCCTGTTCGCCCGGCGGAACCGGACGACCGTCTTGCAGGATCTCGACGTGCACGAGCGGCGTGAGCACGTGCAGGCGGCCCTGCTGGCACTCATGAGCGATGATCCCCAGCTCGCGGCTGCCGTACTCATTCAGTGCCGGAGCGCCGAACGCGGCCCGGACGGCCGCCCGCTCGTCCGCCGTGGTTGCGTCGCTGGTCAGAATGACCGCGCGCGGCGGCGAAAGCAGCGTCAGACCGCGCCGCAGGGCGCGCCGCGCGAGCAGCGCCAGCGCGCTGCCATAGCCGAAGATGAGCCGCGGCCGGTAACGGCGCAGAAAGTCCAGATATGCGTCCAGCCGACCGGGTGGCAGGTCGAACACGTCGAGAACGCGCTCGTTGAGCAGCACGTCGCGGACCAGCCGCCAGCGCGAGCGGCGGACCTCGATCGGAGACCCCCACAGGAACAACCGCCGGTCCCCCGGCCGGACGCCGAGGCCCTGCTGCAGCGCCAGCCGGGCGCCCATGTTCCGGGCGGAGTGCCGGCGATCCAGGAAGAAGTGCAACGTGTCTCCGCTGGTTCCGCCCGTGACCGCGGGCTGGAGGCCGCCGGGCACCGCCGCCCAGGTCATGTCGCGCGCATGGGCGCGCACGGTCGCCTTGTCGAGCACCGGCAGGCGCTGAAGCGCGGTGTACGGATCGTCGTGCTCCGGTCGTACGTCGGACGCCGCGAAAAGCGCGCGGTAGTAAGGCAACTCACGCGCGGCGAATGTCAGGAGTTGCCGCAAGCGCTCGCGGGCGAGGTTTGCCAGGGCGTCGGGGCGCAACCGTAGCTCGGCCGCGCAGCGCCGCATCTCGCGCAAGGTCGCGCGTCCGCGCGCCCGCTCGTAGAGCGGAAAAGCGACGCAGCGCGCGAACCACTCGGGTGTGCGGATCATGGCGCCACCTCGGCCGGGGGCGCGTGCGTGCGGGACGGCCCGAGCTCGCGGGCCGGAGCTCCGAGCACGGCGGCCGGCGCGGACGCGGCCGGGGTTGCCGCGGTCGTTCGGCCCAACACGTGCTCGTAAACCGCGGCGATGCAATCGGCGACGACGGCCGGCGCGCAGTGCCGCGCGACCCAGGCGTGCCACCGGGTTGCGGCGGCCGCCCGTCGCCGCGGGTCGATGATCAGCGGTTCCAGGGCGGCGGCGAGAGCCGTGGGGTCGCGCGGCGGCACGATCTCGGACGGCGGACACATTTCGGGCAGGGCCCCGACGGCGGTCGCGACGACCGGCAATCCGGCCGCCGCCGCTTCGAGCACGGCGTTGGGCAGGCCCTCGCTGTGGCTGGCGTGGACGAATACGTCCGCCGAAGCGAGCACGTCGGCGCGGGCGTCCTCGGGCACGAGGCCGAGGAAGCGGACCCGCTCCGCCAGGCCGAGGGCCGCGACGCGGTCCGGCCAGTGGTTGGTCGGTAGCCCCGTGCTAGGCCCGGCGGCGATGAGCTCGAACGCGCGTCCCGCGCCGTGGAGTTGTGCGGCGGCGACGAGCAGGTCGTCGAAGCCCTTCGCGACGGACAGCGGTGCGAAGTGCAGCAGTCGGCACGGGCCGGTGCCACGGCGCGGTACGGGAGGCGGGCCCGCCGGTACGGCGTTCGGAGCGACGAAGATCGGCGTGTCGCCGGACCACTGGCCCAGCGCGCGTCGCCAGGCGTCCGCGAGCACGATGATCGCGTGGGCCCGACGAAGTCCCCAACGCAACAGGGTCTCGCGGAGCCCCCGCTGGCTCCGGGCGAACTCGACGAAGCGCCCGCCCCGGATATGCAACACGACGCGGCGCCCGAGGGCGCGGGCCAGGGCGGCTTCCACCGCGTCCCGGAAGAACGTTACGCCGCTGCACGTGTGAATGTGGACGAGGTCCACGCGCCGGCAAACGAGCGTGCTCAGAAACGTCGCCGTAGCCCAGACGTGCCGCATGATGGTTCGCGCAGCGCGGAGCACGGTGCCATCGGCCGCGTCGTGCCGGGGCGGCTGCGCTGCGGTGCCGTGCCGGAACAGGTCGTATCGCTCGGTGAGCGGGCTCTCCATGAGGCGCGTGATGGACGTCACCATGCCGCCGACCACGGGCGGCGCCGGTCCGAGCATGAGGACGCGCGGCCGACGCGGGCGATCGGCGTCGGTTCGGCCGTGCCACGCAGCGGCGTAGAACGCCTCGTACCGGTCGAGCATCCGCTCGAGCGAAAAGCGGGCGCGAACGTCCTTGGCCGCCGCGGCCGCGCGCCGGGCCGCCACAGCGCGGTCGCTCAGTGTCTCCGTCAGCGCCGCCGCGAGGGCCGTCGGATCGCCCGGCGGCGCCAGCAAGGCCGTCGCGCCGTGGCGGAGCACGTCGGTCGGGCGCGGGGGGCTGCCCGGCGGGACGCCGACGTCGCCGACGGCGGTGGCCACGATCGGCACGCCCTGGTGCATGGCCTCCAGCACGACGTTCGGCATTGACTCCGTCGCGCTGCTGAGGCAGAACGCGTCGGCGCCGGCGAGCAGCCGCCAAGCCTGGGGGACCAGTCCGGGCAGGTGCACGCAATCCGCCAAACCGAGGCGCCGGCGCGTCGCCTCGACCTCCGCGGCGTAGGCCGCGTCCAGCACCTCGCCGGCCACGAGCAGCTCGGCCGTCGGGTGTGTCTGCCGCACGAGCGCAAACGCCGTTACGAGCCCGCGGACGTCTTTCTCAGGACGCACGTTCGCGATGCTCAGGACAAGCGGACCGCGCGGCGGCCGGCCGAGGAGCGCGGCGAGGCGAGCGCGGGCGGCCCCGGCGTCCGGCGGCGGCAGGTCGATGCCGTTGGGCAGATGGTGGGCGCGGGCGGCCAGCGCCCGCGGCAGGCGGCTGCGGAGCGTGGCGGAGTTGGCGCCGATCGCCGCGGCCCATGGGGCCAGGCGGAGGGCGGCGCGGTGGTGCCGCGCGGGCGCCCCCAGCGGCCAGCCGTGCCAGACGTGGACCACCGGGCGGCCCAGCAGGCGCGCGACGGGCCCGGCCCAGACGAAGGCGGCGCAGCTATGGGCGTGCACCAGATCGATTCGGTCGCCGCGCAGCGCGCGGGCCAGTCGCACAAGCAGGCCCAGGTCGCGTGGCCCGCTGCGAAACTCGCGCACGGCGACCCCCGCGGCGGCCAGCTCGACCGGCGGGATGCGCGCTTGCGCGAGGCAGTAGGCGAACACGGCGTGCCCGCGCTGCGCCAGGCCGGCCGCGATGCGCTGGGCGACACGCTCGGCGCCGGCGTGGTCCAGCTCCTCGATGACCAGCGCGATTCTCATGTGGGCTGCACCCGCGGCGCCGCGGCGGCCGTCGCGGGGGGCGCCAGCTCGCCGACCGCTGGCCCAGGCGGCGTCTGCGGCGCCGCGGCGGCGTAATGGCGGCTGACGTTGTCCAGCGCGGCCGCGAGTCCGAGCAGCAACCAGAGCCCCTCGGTCGTCATGCGGGTGGTGAACAGGGCGCTGGCGAGGTAGCCGACGAGCGCGGCCTGGAGCGCGTGCGTGTGCCAGCCCAGATGGAAGCGCGTGTGCCAGCGGCCGTAGTGAAGGTCGAGGCTGGGCGGCAGCTCGCGCGCGACGCGGCGCGTACGCACCAGGGCGCGGAGCGCGGCGACGAGCAGCAGGATGAACACCGTGAAGCCGAGCCAACCGGTTTCGGCCAGGCAGGCCAGGTATGTGTTGTGCGCGCTGCGCTGCTGCCGGAGCTCCGGCAGGTACTGCTGCACGACCTCGTGGAAATTGCCCAGCCCGATGCCGAGCGGGTGGTCACGCGCAATTTCCAGTGCCGCCCGCCAGTATTCGAGCCGCGCGACCGCGGAGGAGTCCTGCCGGTAGGCCGAGATCGTCTCCATCCGGCGCCACCACGCGGGGTCCGTGAGCTGAATGGACAGCCAGGTGCCGACCGCCACCGCGGCCAGGCCTTTGACGCGATACCCGCGCGGCAGGGCGAGGACCGCGACGGTGGCCATCGCGGCCAGCCCGACCAGCGCGTTGCGTGTGCGGGTCATGATGATCATGTTGACCGCCAGCGCGCCCGTCACCAGCGCGACGCCGCGCCCGAGCCAGGTGCGCGCCATGAAGAAGGCCGCGCCGACAAGCGGCAGGGTCGCGACGAGGTGCACGGCCAGCCCGCTCGACTCGGCGAAGTCGGGGCCGCCCAGACCGCCGGTCAGTCGCCCGCCGATCCGGCTGCCGACGCCGCCCTGGGCCTGGTAGCCGAGGTACAGCACCCCCGCGAGCCAGCTCCAGAATAGAATGTGGTAGTGCCGCGGTTCCTGCACGCAGCGCAGCAGGATGAACATCAGGATGACGAGCTTGATGAGCTTGTCCGCCTGGATCAGACTCCGATCGCTGATGTGCAGACCCCACGCCAGGCTTCCCAGGGCCAGCACGAGAAACGCGACCATCAGGACGTACACGGTCGGGAACTGGCGGGCTCCGTACCGAAAACGCGGCCAGCGGATGAGCATGCCCACACCGGCTGCCAACGCGACCGTGAAGGATGTGCGCAAGCCGAGCGCGCGCACCGAGTCGCCCCACCATTGCGACTCCGGGCTGAGGTGGTAGATAAAGATGTACAGCGCCAGGCCGGCCACCGGGTTCAGGACGGCCGTGCCGACGCCGGCGGCGTAGAGCACCCAGAACACCAGCGCGGTCAGCGGCATGCGAGCTCCTCGACGACGGTGCGCGGGGCGGCGCACGCCGGGCGGAGCCGCAGCGGGGGGCAACGCGCGGCACGGGAGGAGGCCAGTGCTGCGGCATCCGCGCCGGATGAACAACGCCGCGGGTGCCGCCCTCCGGCCTCGGCGAGCAGGGCGGAGAACTGCGCGCCGGTCCGCTCCCATGTGTGCGCGGCCCGCACCCACGCTCGGCCGCGCGCCCCCACGGCGGCCGCAAACTCCGGGTGATCCAGCAGGCGTGCCACCTTGGCCTGCCAGTCCGCGGCCGTACCGGCGACCAGCAGGTCGCGACCGGGACGGGCGGTCAGACCGCCCAACGCGCGCGGGCTCGCGACGACCGGGCGCCCCACCGCACAGGCCTCCAGAATCTTGTTTTTTAAACCGCCGCCCTTGCGCGTCGGCACGACTACGACGGCGGCCTCCGCGAGGAACGGCCGCACGTCGGGGACGTCGGCGTGCACCGCGACGCCCGGCACGGCCGCCAGGGCCCGCACGGCGGGCACCGGGCTCCGCCCGACGATGAGCAGCCGGCGGGCGGGGTTCGCCGCGTGCAGGGCCGGCCAGACCTCCGCGACGAAGCGCGTGACGGCGTCGATGTTGGGTGGGAACTCGAGCGATCCGATGAACGCGACGGTGCCAGGCCGTGGGGGCCGGTCGGCCGGCCGGAAGTAGTCGTGGTCCACGCCGTTCGCGATCACCGCGAGGCGGGCGTCGCCGCACCAGCGCCGCGCCCAAGCGGCGTCGACGCGGGACACGAAGACGGTGGCCGCGGCCCGCTGCGCCACGGCCCGCTCGTACAACGCGTACAACGCCGCGCGGCGCAGCCCGCTCAAACGCCGCCGCCACCCGCCGGTCTCCACGTCCCGCCACGTGGCCAGCACGAGTTCGTCCTGCGGGTTCCAGATCGCCGGCCGCGGGCAGAAGCGGATGAGCTGACCCAGGACCGCCCCATTGAGCAGGATCACGTCATACGCGCGTCCGAGGCGTGCCAGCCGCTCCGCCAGCGCGGGTCGCGGGCCGAAGTGCCGCTCGGCCCCGCCCAGCGGACTCCATGGCGGTCGGGGCTCGGGCGCGCCCGGTTGGACCGATGTCGCAGCCGACAGACAGCGGACGCCGCGGGGGATGCGGTCGGGGAACTGCGGCGCATTCGGCAGCAGCAACGTCACCTCGGCGTGCGCCGCCAACGTGCGCAGGACGTGGTGCAGATGCAGGCGCCCGCCGCTGTTGAGCGGCCAGGGCTCCCGCATCGCGGCCACGAGCACACGCAATCGGGCGGCGGGCGTCATGACGCGGCTCCAAGCACGGGCAACGGCCGGCCGGCCGGCGTGTGGGGAGCCCGCGGCACCGTGAGCCAGCGCTCCACCGCGGTGAGGACCCGCTCTAGGTCGATGTCGTCCATGCAGTTCGGCTTGAGGTCGCACACGCGTCGGTAGCACGGCGAGCAAGGCAGTCCGGTCACAATGCGCTCGCCGCAACCGAAAAGGTCGATCTCTTGCGCGCAGGTCGGCCCGAACAGCGCGACGACGGGGACGCGCAGCGCGACCGCCACGTGCAGCGCCATCGTGTCGCCGGTGACCACGACGCCGCAGCGCTCCACCAGCGCCGCGAATTGCAGCTCGGCGTGCGTGCTGCCGGTGTCGAGGACGCCGGGGCACACGCGGGCGATGCGCGCGTTCAAGGTCCGCTCGTCCGGGCCGCCCAGCAGCGCCACCCGCACCCCCACCCGCCGCGTCAGGCGGCGCGCCAGGGCGACGAACCGCTCCTCCGGCCAGTTCTTGTTGGCAAAGACGCGGCCTGCGCCGGTGTTGAGACCTACGACGGCGTCGCCGGGCCGCACGCCGAGGGCGTCCCAAACGGCGGTCGCGTGCGCGCGGTCCGCCGGGGCCGGGAACAGCTCGTAACGCTGGCCGGCGTACGTCAGGCCGAGCGCTTCGTAGATGAGCTGCGGGTAGCTCCGCGTGTTGCCGCGGAACTTCAACGCGTCGTCGAGGCCGAGCGCGAAGTACGGGGCACACTCCGGGTTCAGCGGGTACACGGTGCCGTAGCGGCTGAGGCCGATGCCGCGGCGCTCGGCGGCGGACACGCGCATCGCCAGCCCCGCCGGGGCGGGCTCCTTGTCGAGGCTCAGCACGAGGTCGAATTGCTCGACCTCGAGGTGCGCGAGCGTCTCGGCGTCGAGCGGCAGCAGGCGGTCGATCTGTGGATGATGGGCCAGCATCCGCACGCCGGACGGACGGCTGACCCACGTGATGTGGCTCACGGGCCACGCCTGCTTGAGGCCCGGCAGCAGCGCGGCGGTGCGGATGACATCGCCGAGCGCTCCGAGCTTGATGATCAGGATGCGGAAGCCCATCGGGTCGTACGCGCGGCAGGCGGTCGGACAGACGCCCTGCACGCCCGCGCGGCAGGGGCGGTCGCCGCGGTAGTGGCGACAATCAAGCCGCAGACGGGCGGGGTCGCACGACGCAGCCGGGGCGGGCCGGTTCATGAAGCGGCAACCTCCGTGGGGATCGGCCGGCGGACCCCGGCCGCCCGTTCGTACACCGCGCACAACGCCGCCGCGGTGCGCTCCCACGTGAAATCGCGGACGCGGACCCGTCCGCGCGGCACGAGGCGGGCGGCGGTGGCCGGTTGCAGCAGCTCGGCCAGGCCCGCGGCGATGCTGGCGGGGTCGGTCGGGTCGCAGTAGAGGGCCGCGTCGCCCGCGACCTCCGGCATGCTGCTCCGGTTCGATGTGAGAACCGGCACGTCGCAGGCCATGGCGTCCAGCAGCGGCAGGCCGAAGCCCTCGCACAGGCTGGGCATCGCGAGGCCGCACGCGCCCGCCAGCAAGCCGGGCAGATCCGCGTGCGGGACGTATCCAAGGACGCGGCAGGCCGGCGCGACCCCGAGATCACGTGCCAGGCTCCGCAGCTCGGTCCGACGCTCGGCCGGCTCGGCGCCGACCAGCACGAGCTGGACCGTGGCACGCGCCGCCGCCGGCAGACGCGCGAAGGCCGTGAGCAGTCCGCGGGCGTTCTTCCGCGGCGCCCACCCGGAGAAGGCGAGCAGCCACCGGCCGTCGAGCCCGTACCGCCGGCATAGCTCCGCCAGGCGTGGCGGCTGACGCGCCGCGGCCGCAGCGGCCGCGATGTGCGCATCGGGCGCCCACGGGACGACGGAGACCCGGTCCGCGGGCACGCCGAACAGCTCCTGAAGCGCGGTGCGGGTGGCCGCGGAGACCGCGATCAGGTGCGTGGCGCGTCGTACGGCCCGCTGCGCGCCGCGCCGGAAGCGCGCGGTCGCGCGCGGCGGCAGCTCACCGGGGACCGTCAGCGGCGCCAGGTCGTGGATCGTCACGACGGCCGGCACCGGCAGCCAGGCCGGGGCGGCGTTGGCGGGCAGGTGCAGCAGATCGACCCGCGCCCGCCGCGCCGCGAGCGGTAGGGCGAGCTGGAACCAGGCGTCGAGCCGGTCGCCCGGCACGTCGATGCGGCGGAGAGTCACGTTGGGCTGCGCGGCCAGGTCGGCGGCCGGAGCGCCCTCGGCCAGCGGCCGCTGATGGAAGAGCACGAAGTCCCAGTCCGGGCGCAGGGCGGTGACGAGGCGGTACGCGTCGAGCAGATTGCGACCCGTGCCGCGCGGGCGCGGCGCCGTGAGGGTCCGGGCGTCGAGACCGATTCGCATCGCGTCGTCCGCGCGCTCGTGTGCCGGGCCCCGGTCCGCAGGCACACGCCGCGGGCAGGGCCGACGACTCGTTCTCCACAAGACTTATCGGCAAGGGAGTACGAGCGGCGCGGTACGGCGCGCGGGTTGTCGCGGGTGCGCGACGGCGCGCCGGCGGACGCGCAAGAACTGTGCGTCGCGAGAGGGTTCGCAACCGGCGCATGCGACGCGCTGCGCCGCCCCGTCGGCCCGCGCCGCGGCCGCGCGGCTCAGCCGCGGCAAGGTCCGACCGGCGCGTTCGTCGCGGCGGCCGCGCGACGTGGGCTGCGGAACGCGCAAGCGACGCGCACCGCGAGCAGCCAGCCGGCCAGTGCGAGCAGCGGGGTGGTCAGATCGGCGGCCGAGCCGGCGACGAAGGCCCGCACGACCTGCGTGCCCAGCGCGACGGCACCGACCAGCAGAAAGGCGAGCGGAATGCCCCGGCGGCCGGCCGCGAGCAGACACAGGCCCGTCAAGACGGTGAAGAGCGCGATCCGCTCGGTCGTGCGGACGATCAGCACCGGCAGCGGCAACAGGAAGTCGCGGGCGAACGGGACCCAGTTGACACACGGCTCGGCCTGCCACGAGCGCCTGGGCAGGTGCGACGGCAGAACGGCGACCACCACGAGCGGCAGGGCGACGAGCAGCGCCAGCTTTGCGCCCGCCCGGAGCAGTGCGGTGTTTCGGAGCCATGGCAACAGGTACGCGTGGGCGGCGGCGTGGACGGCGCGCAGGCCGTGCTGCGCGACCGGGGCCGCTAGCGCCCCGCAGGCGGCCGCGGCCGTGTTGACCGCCACGTCGGTCAGGCTGCTGACGCGGGACGGCATGGCCTGCTGCGCCAGCTCGGTCAGGTAGCTGAGGGCGGCGCTCAGCGCGACCGCCAGGTAGAAGTCGGCCCAGCCGGCCCGGCCGCGACGCCGCAGGAGGAGCCGGAACGCGATACCGACG
This sequence comes from uncultured Phycisphaerae bacterium, assembly GCA_937928595.1. GTDB lineage: Bacteria > Planctomycetota > Phycisphaerae > UBA1845 > Fen-1342 > CALGJV01. The sequence goes on from CALGJV010000001.1 coordinate 34,419, forward strand.
GGGAGGTACACCGCGAAGTTGGTGGTGACATCGTCCCAGCCGGAGGGCGTCCAGGCGGGTGACCAGCGCCAGGAATCGACGGGCCTCAGCCACGCGCGGCCGTCGGTACCGAGCGGCCCGTTCGTGCCCCAGACGATGAGTGTGAGCGCCGCCACGGCCGCCCACCGCAGCGTTCGCCGGCGGAGCACGGGCGGCTTCGCGGGCGTGCCGCCCGTCGTCTCGTCCGTCCGGCGGTCACGGAACACACAGGCGGGTCCGAGTCCGGGCACGCGCTTCCTTCCCGAGCCGGTCCCGGAATAACCGGGGTCGCGAGGGCCGGCGCGGGGCGCGGACTCGCGGGCTCACGAAGTGCTAGGCCCGGTCGAAGGGTGAGTTCAAGCGCGGGATTCGCGCGGGACGCGGTGGCGCCGGACGGGTCCGATAGACGCGGGGCGCGTCGAAGAAGAGGGGTGCCGGCGAACGAGACTGCCGCGGGCGGAACTACCAGCGCGGGTAGTACGGCGGCAGCCACCAGCGCTCATTGAGCGGTGTCTGCCAGCGACTGGGTTGCGTGGAGGGCGACGGCTGGTCGCGGCCGACGAGCTCGCGCAGGGCGGCCTCGACGTAGCCCTCGAACTGGCGCTGCGCCTGGTAGCGGGCGTCATCGCGGCGGTGGTCCCCGATGCGCGGATTGGGGGAGGACTCGATGCCCTCCGCGTCGAGAATCCGGGCGGTGGCGTAGATCGTCGCGAGCGGCGTCGCCGTGGGGGTGTCGTAGAGGATGCCGACGGATTGCGCGGAGTTCGCACCAAGCTCGCTCGCGGCGTAGACCACGAGCAGGTTCGCGCCGAGGCGATGGGCCGCGGCACACAGTGCCGCCGGCGTCTGACCCTCGATCTTGGTGGACCGCGGGCTCAGGAAGATGACGTCACGCAGCGCGCGCAGGCCGCGCATCCGCTCCGTCCAGCACGCCTCGTCCATCGGCCGCAGGGGGCGGAGGGTGAGTTCCAGGGGCCACGCACCGGCCCGCAGCGGCGCGACGGCCGCCGGCGGGGCGTCCTCGCTGGTCGTCGTCGGCACGGTGTCTGCGTCGCGCGGGGCGAGGCGCGCGATCGCCAGCGCGCAAGGGAAACGCCCGACCGTGTTGCCCGGGGCGGTCAGGGCGTAGCCGCTCGCGGGCACCGTGAGATCGGCGGCCAGGTCGCCGATTTCGACCGCGGGCTCGTACGTGACGAGGGTCTGCTTCTGGCTGCACGCGGTGAGCAGCGCCAGTCCGGCCGCAAGACCGGTTGTCCAGCGAAGGCTGCGGGTCGTCATGACGGCACTCCTGCGATCTCCGTTCGGCGGCACGCCGCGGCGCAGACGCGCATCCGCGGAGCGCACCGGTGTTATCGGGAATTCTGCGGGCGGGCTCGCGTTCGGTGGGGGCCTCGGCGCAAATCGCGAGCGGCGGTGTTCATGCCCCCCGGATGGCCGGCCGATATCCCCGGGCGGCACGATCCCGAGAAGCGCCGAGGTTCACCGTGTCGCCGTCACGGCCCACCCTGCTCGCTCTGCCCGAATCCGAAGTCGCGGTCCCGGTCGCGAGGGAGCCGGCCGCGCAGCCCTTGCGGGCGCGCGCCGCGCTGCCCGATTCGGAACGGGTGCGCGAGGAGGCCCTGCCGGAGCGACGGCGGCAGTGCTTGCGCCGGTTCGTGTTGTCGCTCTCGCCCCAAGCCTGGGGCGGGCTCGACATGATCGTCATCGCGGCGGCGGTCTCCGCGGCACACGGCGGGCTCGTCGAAGTGACGGGCTACGCGTGGCTCCCCAGCCCGCTGCTCACGATCCCGACCTACTGCCTCGCGTTCCTCGTCGCGGCCCTGGTTTTCGGACTCTACGAACGCCGCACCCTGCTCGAGCGCAGCCGCATCCTGCTTCGGTGCACGCTGGCCCTGACCCTGGGCCTAACGCTGGCGCTGGCGTTTCTCGGGCTCGTGCTCTACGAGAGCATCAGCCGCTGGCTGGCGTTGCTGGTGGCCGCGGGGTACGTGACGGTCGCGATTCCGCTGCGGCTGTACGCCCACGCGGCGATCACCAGCCGGCGGGTCCGCGTGCTGTGCGTGGGAGGAGGCGAGTCCATCCAGCGGCTGGTCCGCACGCTCCGACACCTGCACCACCGACACTACCAGGTCGTGGGCCGCGTGGAACTCGTGGAGGGGGCGCGGCGCCTCGTGGCGGGGGCCGTCGGCTGTGCCGCGTTGCCGCAGTTCCGCAGCCGCGAGGAGCTCGAGTTCGACGCGGCCTGCCCGAAGCTCGGGTCGCTTTTGGCGCTGCGCGGCCTGTTGCGGCAGCATGGCGTCGACGACGTCATCGTCGGGGCCGAACTGACCCACCATGCGCAGATCGGACCGGTCGTCTCCACCTGCCTGGAGGAGCAGCGGCGCGTGACCGACCCGGCCACGTTCGTCGAGAAACTGCTCGGCGAGGTACCGGCCGACTCGGTCGCGACCGGGTGGTTCCTGAGCGCCGACCTCCAGCAGCGCGCGAGCTATGACGGCGCGAAGCGCGTGCTGGACGTCACGGCGTCGCTGGCCGGGCTGCTCCTGACGCTGCCCCTCTGGCCGCTGATCGCGCTGGCCATCCGGCTGACCAGCCCCGGGCCGGTCCTGTTCCGCCAGGTCCGCGTGGGGCAGCACGGGCGGTTGTTCACCATCTACAAGTTCCGCACGATGCGGGCCGACGCGGAGAAAGACGGCGCGCAGTGGGCCCGCGCGAACGACCAGCGGGTCACGCGCGTGGGGCGGTTCCTGCGGCGCAGTCGGCTCGACGAGCTGCCGCAGCTTCTCAACATCCTCCGCGGCGACATGTCCCTCGTCGGTCCGCGTCCGGAGCGCCCCGAGTTCGTGCGCGAGCTCGAGCAGCTGATTCCGCACTACCGTCTGCGGCACGTCATCAAGCCCGGGCTGACGGGCTGGGCCCAGATCCACTACGGCTACGGCGCCAGCGTGGCCGACGCCCATCGCAAGCTGTGCTTTGACCTGTACTACCTGAAGCACCGCTCGATCGACCTCGACCTGTCCATCCTGATCCGCACCGTGGGCACCTTCGTGCTCGGGGCGCGGTGAGTGCGCGCCGCCGGCGCCGCGTAAACCGTGCGCCCGGGGATCTCCGATAAGACAACGGCGTTCGTCGGGACCGCCCGCCGATGGTGCGCGCGGCCGCCGACGCGGAGCGACCGACGTGCCCGGAGCAACCCGCCGTCCGATATTCCGTGAAGCTGCCCTGTCGGCGCTGGAGCGTTGCGGGGTGTTCAAGCGCGCGTTCCAGCAACGCCGCGCGCTGCGGGTGCTCTGCTACCACGGCGTCTGCGCGGACGACGAGGCGGGCGCGCCGTGGGTGCCGGCCACGTTCGTGACGGCCGGCGCGTTCGCGGCCCAGCTCGACATGCTGCGACGCTACGGGCCGGCGGTGACCGTCGCGGAGTGGCTGGCCGCGGACCCCGACGCGCCGGCCGAAAGCGCGTGGGCGATCACGTTCGATGACGTGGCGGCGTGCGCCTTCGACCACGCGCGGCCGGTGCTGGCCCGGTACGGCGTGCGGGCGACGTGGTACATCGCGACGGGGCACGTGACCAGCGGGCGGCTGTTCGACAGCGATGTCGTGCGGCTGGTGCGCGCGTGCCCCGAACTCGTGTCGCCCGCGGCGCGGGAGGCGGCGGAACACATCGTGCGCCGGCGCGGCGGTCACAAGCGCTGTCCGGTTGACGAACTGCGTGCGGCCCTAGGGTCCGCCGAAGCCGAACTGCGGACACGGCTGCCGGCGCCGGCCTACGCCGCTTTGCGGGCCGTGAGCTGGGAGCAGGTAACCGCCCTCGCGGCGGAAGGGCACGAGATCGGCGGGCACACCGTCGATCACGCGATTCTTGGTGTTCAGACTGCGGCCGAACGCGACCGGCAGGTGGATGAGTGCGTCTCGGCTTTGCGGCAGCGGCTCGGCTGCCCCGTTCTGGGGTTTGCGTTCCCGAACGGCGGCCCGGGGGATTTCGGGCCGGGCGACGAGCAGCGGCTGGCGGCGGCGGGCGTGCGCTACGCCGTGACGACGCGGTGTGGCGACGCGGATCGGCGTCATCCGTACGCGCTGAACCGCGTCTGCGTCGGCGGCCGGCACACACGGGCGTCGTTTGCGCTGGAGCTGTCGGGCTGGCTGGACCGACGGCGTCTCATGCAGCAGGGGTGGCTGTGAACGTCACGCGCATCACGGACTGGCGCGATCCGCGGCTGGCCGCCTGGCCGGCGCTGGCGGCGGCTTGCCCGCCGGCGAGCGTGTTCACGACGCGGACGTGGGCCGAAGCGTGGCACCGGCATATCGCGCCGGAGGCGGAGTTGGCAGTGCTGCTGCTGACGTCGGCGGACGGGCGCGCGGCGGGCCTTCTGCCCGGATGCGTGCGGCGCATCCATGGCGCCCGCTGGTTGACGTTTCTGGGCCGGGAAGTTGTGAGCGGCGACCATCTCGACCTGCTGTGCGCCGACGCGGATCGGCCGGCCTGCCTCGCGGCGCTGGCCAACTACGTGCTGCGCGCGGGAGACCTGGACGGGCTCCGGCTGGGCGAGCTGCACCGCAGCGGCCCGACGCACGCATTTCTGCGGGAGTGGGCGCAGACGCGCGGCCTGGACTGGGCGGAACGCGAGCCGCAGATCGTGCCGTTCGCCCGGCTGCCACGAACGTACGAAGACTTCGTAGCGGGTCTGTCAAGCAATATGCGGTACCACGTGCGGCGCCGCACGCGCCAGGCGTTGGCGTCCGGCGCGCGCTTGCGAACGGTTTCGCAGGCGGCGGAGGTGGACGCGGCGCTCTGCGACCTGGTGCGGCTGCACGCCCGCCGCTGGTCCCGCGATGGCTTGGGCGGCAACTTCCGCAACCCCCGCAAGGTGATGATGCTGCGGGCGGTCTGCGCGGAGCTGGCGACGGCCGCGGCGGCGCGCGCCGCGCTGCTCGAGACGGACGACGGCTGGGGCGGGTGGCGCGCGACGGCGGTGCTGCTCGCCTTTCACTGGCGTCAGACGGCTTATTTCTACCAGATGGGCTGGGACCCGGAGGGCCCCTTTCCCAGTGCAGGAGTGGTCGTGATGGCCGAAAGCATCGCCGACGCAATCCGCTGCGGCTGCACGCATTACGACTTCCTGCGCGGCGCGGAGGAGTACAAATGGAAGTGGACTTCGCAGTTCGTCGAGCAGACGACGCTGGCGATCGGCTGGCGGCTGCCGGCCCGGACGGCGTTGCTGGCCACGCGCTGGAACGACCGGCTCAAGGCCGCGGTGCGGAGCGCGCTGGGACCCCGCTCCTGGAACGCGCTGCGGCGCCTGGTGACCGCACGAGCAGCGTCGGACCGACCCACGCCGTAGGGTTCGCCGACGCGGCCGGCCGCGTCGAGGTCTTCCGCGCGCGTTTCACGGCGGCCATCGACGCCGGGAGTCCGTCCGCGGCCGCGCGGCGCTGGCGGCTGGGGCGCTTCGAGCGCGGCCTGCGCCTGGCCGACGAGCTCGAGGCCCGGTTCGGATCGCTGGCCGGCCGCCGCATACTGGACGTGGGGGCAGCGCACGGCGGGGATGTGGCGGCGCTCTGCGCACGCGGCGCGCAATGCGTCGGCGCGGACCTGTTCGACCACGACTACGAGCGCCTGACGGCGACGCTGCAGGCGGGGGACGCGTTGCGGTTCGAGCGCTTCGACTGCACGCGGCCCTGGCCGCTGCCCGACGCCGCGTTCGACGTGGTCCTGTCGATGTCGGTGCTTGAGCTCGTGCCGGACCTCAACGCGTTCTTCACCGAGCTGTTCCGGGTGCTCAAACCGGGCGGCATCGCCGTGGTCGATACGGGCACGATCGTGCGCATGGCCCGCTGCGACCCGCTGTTCAAGCTGCCGCTGCTGGGACTGCTGCCCACGCGGCTGCGGGTCTGGATCGCCCACCGGTTCTTCGGCCGGACCTATCGGTTCCCCGTGGCGCCGCACACATTCTGGTCGGCCCGGATGTTCGCGCGGTTTACCCGGCCGCGCGGCTACCGCGTGGAGCCGTGCAAGTTCGCGGGCAGCCCGCTCATGGCGCGGCTGCGCCGCTGGCCGTTGGGGTGGCTGTGGCAGGCGCTGGCACGCTGGCTGGCGTACGACTTCGTGCTTCTGCGCCCGGCCCATTGAGCGGACCGCGGCCGTCGCCGGGCGGGGGCCCGAGGCCGAGGGTCGCGCGCAGCTCGGCCCAACGCTGCCCGGGGTCGTACGTCCGCTTCACGAACGCATGTCCCGCCTGTCCGTACCGTGCGCGGCGCTCGGGGTCGCGGGCGAGCGCGAGCAGGGCGGCCGCGTGCGCCTCGACGTCCCCCGGCTCGAACAGCAGACCGCTCACCCCGGACTGCACGGTCTCGCACACGCCGCCGCTGCGGCCGGTGATGACCGGCAGTCCGGCCCCGAGCGCCTCGACGACGGCGACGCCGAAGGATTCCTCCTGCCCGGTCAGCGGCCCGCGGCAGTTGTGCGCCGTGAACAGGTCGCTCTCGGCCCGCAGGCGTGCGCCGGTCGCGGCGTCCACCGCTCCCAGGAGGCGGATGCGATCGGCGAAGCGCGAGCGGCGGCGCAACAGCTCGCAGGTGGTACGCAGGTAGCCGTCGCCGGCCATGTCCAGGGTGGCGTCCAGACCCTGCTCGCAGGCGCGCTCGAACGCGCGGATCGTCAGATCGGGGCCCTTGCAGTCAACGAGGCGGCCCAGGTAGAGCACGCGGAGGCCGCGCGTCCGCGGCGGACGCATCGGCAGCGTGGCGGGCACCGCGATTCCATACGGCTGATAAACCCGGCGGTGGGCAGGGATCCCGGCGGCCGCCAGCCGGCAAATCACGCCGTGCGAATTCGCCAGCAGCAGCGCGCGCTCGGCCAGCGCACGAGCCGCGGCGCGATAGTCCGGCGGGAACCGCCGCTCTGCGGGCCGGTCTTCGCAACGCAGGTCCCACTCGGTGTCGTAGCCGTGGACGTAGACGAACACTTCGACGTCCGTCGTCTCCCAGACGCGGCGCAGCGTGAGCGCGAAGTCGAGGTAGTGGACCAGCACGCGGCGGATGCGATACCGCCGCAAGGCGGCGCGGAGCCGGTCCGCCACGCGCGCGGGACGCCAGCCCGGGAGGCCGGACGCCACCCGTCGCAGCGCGCGCCGCCAGCGGGGCGCCTCCGCGTCGCGCGGCGCGAGCGGCACGAGCGGCACGCCCTCGACCGAGTCGCCGCGGACCGCGTCGGTCGTCGCGACGGCGGCGAGGTCGGCGCGCAGGGCCGCGAACATCCGGATCATCCACAGTTCGGATGGGCGCTGCCAGGTCGGTGTGAGCAGGAGCAGGCTCATGGGTTCACCCCGGCGCACCGCCGGCCGGCGCCAGCCCCACCCGGCGGGCCAGGGTATGGAGCGGGTGCAGCCACCGCGGCGCGGGCCGCGGCCGGCGGCGTTCCGGCTCGAGGCGCGGCGCGGCGCGGTCGCCGGCGGGAAAGACGACGATCAGCGTGTCGTTGTCGTCCACGCGGGTCGCGCAGCGGCCGATGCGGTGGAAATCCAGCGCCCGCCAGAAGCTCCGATGGATCTCCAGCGGGTTGCCGCAGGCCGCCTCCTGCGCAACGGGACGAGCGGGGGTCGTCACCAGGACGGCCTGACGGGCCCGGACCCGGCAGGCCCGCAGAAGGGCCTCCCCGTCCGCGTGGTCGATATGCTCGAGGCAGTCCCCCAGGAAGATCAGGTCGTAATCGTCCGCGCGGAGGATCTGCGTGCGCATGTCGCCCACGAAGATCGTGTTGTAGAAGTAGGCGTGCGCGGGCGTCAGGTAGGCGGCGTGCCCCTCGATGCCGTCGATTCGCACGCGCCAGTTCTCGCGCTGGTACCGGGCCGGGTCGTGCTCCGACTGCACGATGTCGGTGTATTCGCGAAAGAGGTGTCCCCACTTGCCGAACCCGACGCCGATGTCCAAGATCGACGCGGGCTGCAACTGCCGGACCACGCTCAGCACGATCGGAATGTGGTTCGGTCTACTGGACGGCATACGCCGGTTCCTCCGCGTGAACGTAGCGCCAAACGGCCGGCAGCGAGCACAGGCCGTGCTCGCGCGTCGAACGGAACGGCCGGGGGCTGCGCGCCAGGTCGTCCTCCACCGTGAAACGCAGCACGTCCTGCACCACGTCGAGCGGATCGAGGGCCGCGGTGTGCAGGCACAAGTTCCAGTGGTATGTCCCACACTGGAGCGGCAGCCGGTCGACCTCCACCCGCACCTTCCGCCGCCCGAACACGACGCCCGGCACGAACCCCGGCGAATCCTGGTGGGCGAGCTGGAGCACCTTGAGCCCGTCGTCGGTCGTCGTGATCGCGGCCGAAAGGTTCAGCTCGTCGCGCGTGCGGCTTTCGAACTCGAGTTCGAGAGTCAGCGGCCCCAGACGCGTGAAGCGTCCGCAGACGCGGCCGCCGGCATCCAGCAGGCGGGCCCGCAGCAGCCGCGCTTCTCCGGTCCCCCGGCGGATCGGCCAGTCGCGGAGGTCCATCTCCGGGCGTGCGTCGGCGTCGGCGTGCCGACCCAGGTACGCCTGGATCACCGCCGCCGGCTCACCGTCGCGCACCAGGCGGCCGGCGTCCAGCCATACCGCCCGCGCGCACAGGTTCCGCACGGCCGTCATATTGTGGCTCACGAACAGCACCGTGCGGCCATGGCCCGCGACCTCGCCCATCCGGCCGAGGCACTTGCGCTGAAAGGCCGCGTCGCCGACGGCCAGCACTTCGTCCACGATCAGGATTTCCGGCTCGAGGTGGGCCGCGACGGCGAACGCCAGCCGGACGTACATGCCGCTGGAGTACCGCTTGACGGGCGTGTCGAGGAACCGTTCGAGTTCGGCGAACGCGACGATCTCGTCAAACCGCGCGCGGATCTCGGCGCGGCGCAGCCCCAGCAGTGCGCCATTGAGGAAGATGTTCTCGCGGCCCGTGAGCTCGGGGTGAAAACCCGTGCCGACTTCGAGCAGGCTGCCGACGCGGCCGCGGATCAGCGCCCGGCCGGTCGTGGGGTACACGACGCGGGCGAGGATCTTGAGCAGCGTGCTTTTGCCGGCGCCGTTGCGGCCGATGAGACCGACCACTTCGCCCGGCGCGATGCTCAGGTCCAAATCGCGCAGGGCCCAGAACGGCTCGCGCGCCGCGGGCGCGTGCCGGCTCGGGGCGGCGTGGACCCAGCGGCGCAGGAGCGCGTGGGCGGCCTCGCCGAGCGTGCGCGTCAGCGGCGCGGCGGTTCCCAGGCGGTACTGCTTGCCAAGCTGTTGCACGTGGATCGCCGGCGCTGTCATCGGTCACACCACGTCCGCGAAGCGCCGCTCCATGCGGCGGAAGTTCCAGACGCCCAGGGCGAGCACGGCCGGCGCGACCGCCGCGGCGGCGGTCAGCGCACCCGCGTCCAGCGGCAGGCCGAGCAGGGCGCTGCGGTGCGCGCCGATCAGCCCGGTCAGCGGGTTCAGGTTCAGCAGCCAGCGCCAGTGCTCGGGTACGAGCGTGACGGGGTAGACGACGGGGCTCAGGAAGAGCCAGATCTGCATGAGGAACGGCACGACGTGCTTCACGTCGCGGTACTGGACGGTCAGGCTCGCCAGCAGAAGGCCCACGCCCAGCGCGGTCGCGGCCGTGAGCGCGACCAGTGGCGGCAAGGCGAGCACGCCCGCTCCGGGCAGACGGTCGTACCAGGCCAGCAGGCCGCAGTACACGCCGAAGCTCAGGGTGAAATCCACGAGGCTCACGCCGACGCCCGCGGCCGGCAGGAACAACCGGGGGAAATAGACCTTGGTCAGCAGGTGCGCCTGGTTGATGAGGCTCAGGCTGGCGTGCGTGACGGCGGATGAGAACAGCAGCCAGGGGAGCAGGCCGGCGTAAACGAAGACCGGATACGGCACACCGTCGGAGGGCAGTCGCGCCAGGCGGCCGAAGACCAGCGTGAAGATTAGCATCGTGGCCACCGGCTGCACGACGGCCCAGACGGCCCCCATGACGGTCTGCTTATACCGGACGGTGATGTCGCGCCACACGAGCAAGCCGAGCAGCTCGCGGTAGCGCCACAGCTCGACGAGGTCCTGCCGAGACCACGCCGGCCGCGGCTCGATGACCGTGACGGCCGGAGCAGGGCGGGGGGAGGGTCCGGGATGCGGGGTCGCGACCGACAGGGCGGCGTCTCCGGGGTGCGGCGCCGGCGCAGGCCGTCGTCGGGGCCTCCCACGCGGAGGCCGCCGGGCGCGCGGCAACTGCTCGTTCTATCGGGAGCGGCGCGTTGGCGCGTGAACGGGGCGTGGGGCGGGCGCAGGAGCCGGCCGGCCGCTGAAGCATGCCGCGCCCGACGCTCGATAGCACCGCCAGCCGCACCGCGGTCGGGGCGCAGAGTGTGCGCCCGTGGGAGCGGCGGAGATTCCGCATGCGCGGCGGCCGTGTCAGTGTCGTGATCCCGACCTACAACCGGGCGCAGTTCCTGCCGCGCGCCCTCGACAGCGTGCTGCGCCAGTCGGCGGCCGAGTTGTGCGACATCGTGGTAGTCGACGACGGCAGCACGGACGATACGGCCGACGTTGTCGCCCGGCACGGCGGGGCGGTGCGGCTGCTGCGGCAGGCGAACGCCGGGGCCGCCGCGGCCCGCAACGCCGGCATCCGGGCGTCCGACGGCGAGTTCGTCGCCTTTCTCGACTCCGACGACGAGTGGGCGCCGGACAAGATCGCGGCCCAGATCGCGGCGCTCACGACCTGGCCGCAGGCGGTGTTCGTGGCCGGGGCCAGCGTGGCCCGCTACCCCGATCGCGACGAGCCGCGCGTGACGGACGCCGTGCCGCACGACGTGCCCGCGGATTTCGCCCCAGCCCTGTGCGCAGGCAACTTCCTGTTCACGCCGACGGTGCTCGTGCGGCGCACGGCGCTGGATGCGGTCGGACTGTTCTGCCCGACACTCCGCCGCCGGCACGACTACCACCTGTGGGTGCGGCTGGCCTGCCACGGGCCGGGCGTTTACCTGTCGCGGCACCTCGCGTGGTTCGCCGTGGACGCACCGGAGAGCCTCTCCGCGGTTCGGGACGCCGCGCTTCGCGCGGAGCTCGACGCGCGCCGCGGCCTGCGCGACGTGCTCGCGGGGCGGCCCGACTGCCTGCCACTCTGGCGCCGGGCCGTCGCCGGCTATCTGCGATCCCTGCGCGATCGCGCGTACGCGCGGGGGCAGTACCGCGCGGCCGCCGCGTACGGTCTCGACCTGCTGCGCTATGCTCCCGAGTGGCCGGCGGCGTGGGAGTGGCGCCGGCTGGCGTCTGCGGCCGTGCGCATGGCATGGCCGCGCGTGGCGGCCGCTCGTGCGGAAGGGGGCGGGCGGTGAGCACGCTCCTGACGACGGCGCCGACGCGGCCGCTTGCGGTCAAGTGTGTCCCGAGGACCACGGTCGAGTGGGGGCCTGATTCCGCGGGTCGGCCCGCGGCGCGTACGGCCGGGGCAGTGAGTCGCCTGCGGGTGCTTGTGTTCGCATGGCAGGCGCCCTGGCCGCTGACGCGTGGCGGTCATCTGCGGCTGCATCACTGGCTGCGGACGCTGGCGGCGGAGGCGGATGTGACGCTGGTGACGGGTCGGCCGGCGGAAGCGGGGTTGGTGTTGCCGCCCGGCGTGCGCCATGTTGTTCCCGCTGTCACGGTGCAGCGCGGCTGCACAGCGCCGCCGGGGACGCACTGGTTCGCGCGGCGACTGCGGGCGAACTGGGGCTACGACGGAGCGTTGCACGCGGCCCTCGCCCAGCTCACGCGCGGCGGTGCGTTCGACGTCGTGCTGTGCAGCGGAACGGTGGCGGGGCTGTACGTCGAGGCGTTTCGCGCACCGGTCGTGTGGGATCTGGTGGACGATCTCGTGCTGCACGTGGCCCGCGACGTGGCCGGCGGCCCGTGGGGGGCGCGAACGGCCGGCGTCCGACGCGCAGTCCGTTACGCGCTGTATGAGCGCTACGTGGCGGGGCGGGCACGGGGCACGGTGGTCGCCTCGCCGCTTGACGCCTCGTGGCTGCGGCGCTGGGCGCGGGGGCCCGTGACCACCGTGAGCAACGGCGTCGATCTGGACTACTTCCGGCCGGCGGCCGCCGACCCGGAGCCGGGGACGGTGACGTTTGTCGGCGCGCTGGATTTCGCGCCGAACATCGACGCGGCGGTGTGGTTCGCGCGGCACGTCTGGCCGGCGCTGCGAGCGACCGGCGTGGGACGACGCTTCTTCGTCGTCGGGCGCGCTCCGGTTGCGGAGGTCCGCGCGCTCGCCGCGCTGCCCGGCGTCGAGGTGCACGGGGACGTGCCCGACGTGCGGCCGTGCCTGCATGCGGCGGTGGTGGTGGTCGTGCCCACGCGGAAGGGGGCGGGCGTCAAGAACAAGGTGCTCGAGGCGTGCGCGGCCGGGCGGCCGGTGGTCGCTTCGCCGCAGGCGCTGGCGGGACTCACGGCCCGCATCGGGCGCGACGTGTGGTCGGCGGCACGGCCTGCCGCGTGGATCGCCGCGGTCGGCGGACTGCTGCGGTGCCCGCAGCGGGCGGCCGAGCTGGCGGCGGCCGGGCGGCGCTGGGTCGAACAGGCCCACACGTGGGAGGGCATGGGGGCCCGGTTGCGGGCGGTTCTCGCGGCGGCCGCCGGACGCGGATAGCGGCCGCGGCGGCGGCGGGGCATGCGGACCGTTCAGACGGGGGTTGCGGACAGAGTGGTGCGGGACGCGGGTGGCGCGCCGGGGAGGCCGCCAGAGGCGACGATGCGCTGCGCGGCGTGGTCCCAGGTGAAGCGGCGCGCGAGGGCGGCGCGTCCACGGTGTCCCAACTCGGCGGCGCGGGCGGGCGACGCCGCGAGTGCGTTCAGCGCGTCTGCCAGGTCGCGGGGATCGCGGGCGTCGTAGAGCACGCCGCAGCGCTCCGCGGCGATGACCTCGGCGAAGCCGGAGAAGACCTGCGGCGGAGCGTGCCGGGGCGCCAGCAGCGGGCGTCCAGCGGCCATTCCTTCGAGCAGAACGTTCGGGAACGTGTCGTAGTGGCTGGTCGAGAGCACGGCGTCCGCCGCGGCGTAGAACGGCGAAGGATCGCGCTGCGGCCCGGCGAACCGGACTCGCGCCGCGACGCCCTGGTCCGCAGCGAACGCCAGCAGAGCGGGCAGTTCCGGCCCATCGCCGACGATCACGAGCCGGACGTGCGGCGCGGCGAGCGGCAGCGCGCGGATCGCGCGTTCAAACGCCTTGTTGCGGTCGCACTTGCCGAGCAGAGCCACGAGAAAGGCATCGTCGGGAACGCCCAACGCGTCCCGGGCCGCGACGCGCTGCGCCCGGTCTGGCTCTCCCGGGTCTCGGGGGCCCCCGAAGTCGCAGCGCTCCAGCCGCGACGCCGCTTCCGGGGCGAACTGCCGCAACTCCCTCACGCTCTGCTGTGTCGGCGCCAGCGTCAGATCGGCCTGTCGCAGAGCGCGACGCTCCAACAGCAGAATGGCGACGTAGTCGAGCCACGTCCACCACGTCGGTGCACGGCGGCCGGCCCAGGTAAAGGGCAGGCAGTTCGACAGCAGGCAAGGGAAAAGGAACACGACCGGCACGTCCGGCCACGCGGACTTCGCCGCACAAACCCAGGTGGGGCTGATCGCCACGACGGCCCGGCGCGGCGGCTGCTGCGCTCGCAGTTGTCGGGCCAGGGACGACGGCAGCCGGCCGTTCCGCAGACGCCACGCGCCGGCCGGCAGACCGCTGGGCAGGTTCAGCGCCGGAGAGTCCGCCGGCTCCGCCTCGTCGGCGTGGGTCGCATCCGGGCGGCCTTCACCCAGGCCGAGCAACATCGGCCGGTACCCGAGACGACCCAGGGCCGCGGCCAGGCCGCGCGCAAAGGTCAACGCACCGCCCCAGCCATGCACACTGCAATGGCAGGCGAGGTCGAAATCGCGCTCGGGCAGCATGAGCCTCGGTAGGTTGGCCACGGCTGGGTGTTGCTCCGGGGGCGGCGTGTCCGCTGCGTTACTATCGACGCTGCGTCGGCCGCCGCTGACTCCTCGGTGCCGAGCTGCGTTTCGCCTGCACAGTAAATCCATATCCAATATGAACTTGCGCTCTTTTGCTCCGAACGGAGGCCGCAGCGTTCGTCGGATTTTGCGCCGCCTTAGCGCCCCTTCGGGTACACTGCCCCGTTTTATGTACTTGGCGCGGATAGAAGCATGAGCAGTACGAAAACCGAGCCTGCGGCCGCCTCCCCGGCGGCCAGCGCGATTCCTCCGGAACGGAACACCTCCCCCGGCCACCTGACTCCGGCGCAGGTCGAGGCCAGCCTGTGGGCTTCAATCAAGGACGGCCTGGCCTGGTCGGTCATGGTCGGGGTTGCGGAGCGCTACGTCGGACCGTTCCTCGTGCTGGGCGAGTCAGGTCTCCTGAAACTGGCGGCCATTTCCGGGCTTCCCGGGGTCGCCGGCGCTCTGGTGCAGTGCTCGGCCGCCAGGATGCTGGACAACGCGACGCGACGCCGACCCCACGTGGTGTGGGCGGTGCTTTTTCAGGCGCTCACCTGGCTGCCGTTCTGCTACGCGGTGTTCTTGCCCGTGGCGACCGGCTACTGGGTGATGCTGGCGGCGTTTGTCCTCTATGTGGCGTTCGCGAACTTCTGCGCTCCGGCCTGGACCAGTTGGATCGGCGACCTCGTCCCGCCCGAGCGCCGCGGCCGCTACTTCGGACTGCGTGGCGCGTTGACCGGCGGCGGGCTGGTGCTGTGCAACCTCGCGGCCGGCGCGTGGATCACGTGGGCCCGTGAGCGGCCGGAGTACGGATGGCTGGGCCTGAGCGGCCAGAACTCCGCCTTCCTCACGTTGTTCGCGGTGGCGTGCGGGGCGCGGCTGATGTCCGTGTGGTACCTCACCCGGATGCACGAGCCGCCGTACCGGCGGGCGCCGTCGGACCACTTCACGCTGATGGACTTCATCCGGCGGGCGCCGCGCGCACACTTCGGTCGGTTCGTGTTCTACTGCATGGGGATGAACGCCGGCATCGGGTCGTTCGCCCCGTTCCTCGCCTGGTACATTCTCGGCGAGCTGCATCACAGCCCGCTGATCTTCGCGTGGATCGGTACCGCGAATCTGGGCGCGTGCTATCTCGCGACGTACATCTGGGGACGGCTGCTCGATCGGCTGGGCAGCAAGCGGATCCTGGCGATCGGCGGCATCGGCCTGGCGGCCATGCCGGCACTGCTACTGCTCTCGAATCACATCGGGTGGCTGGCGGTTGTGCAGGTGTACGACGGCATCGTCAGCGCGGCGTTCGGGCTGGCCGCGTTCAGCTACATCTTCGACGTGGTTACGCCGCCGAAACGCGCCCGCTGCGCGGCGTATTACTCGCTTTTCGTGTCGGCGGGCATGGCGCTCGGCATGTTCGTCGGGGCGTTTACGCTCCTGTGGGCCCCCGCGCCGTTGACGGTGGCCGGTTGGACTCTCTCGCACCCGTTTCAGCTTTTGCTCATCGTCTCCACCGTCCTGCGGCTGCTGCCGAACCTGCTGCTGCTGGGCACCTTCGCAGAGTTTCGCCTCAGCCGCCCAGTGTTCTTCGAGGAGTCGGCAGCGACGCCCTGACGGCGGCCCCCGGGTGTGCCTTGGGGAGGGGCGGCGGGAGGCGGGGCCTGGCGGAAGTTTTCGCGGGTCGGAGGAACTCCAGCGGCCCGTCCGGCGTCGAACGTATAATGGCACGGGGAGGTGAGTGCCCGTATGCGCATGTCACCACGATGGTTGGGTCGACGCGGGTGGGGGGTGGGGCTGCTGGTCGCCGCCCTGGCCACGTCCGCGGCGGCCGATGTGCTTCACCTGAAGACCGGTGGACAAGTCCAAGGGCGACTGGTCGGGGCGGAAGAGGGTTATTATCGGGTTCGCACGACCGTCGGCGTCGTCCGGCTGCCGGTGACGGCCGTGGACCGCGTCGAGCCGGGGCCGACCGTGTTCGACGAGTACGACCAGCGGTTGGCGCAGGCGGGGGATACCGCTGACGCGCAAGTGGAGCTCGGGCAGTGGTGCGAGGGGGTCGGGCTGAAGTCCGAGGCTCGGCAGCACTTCGAGAAGGCGCTGGAACTGAACCCGAACCACGCCGCCGCCCGGCGGGCGCTGGGTTTCGCCCGGGTGGGGCACCTCTGGGTCGAGAGTCGCCGGCCCGCGACGCGCCCGGCGGAACGCGGCGAGGCGGCCCGGGAGCGTCCGGCGGACGAACCGCAACGCCTGGCCGCGGCACTTCAGGGCCAGTGGGAGCGGCGGCTGCGCGCGATTCGGACCTCGCTGCTGGATAGCTCGAGCGCGCGTTCCTTTCAGGAGGGGCGCGCCCGCGTGCTCGAGATTCGCGACCCGCTGGCGGTCCTGCCGCTGACGCGTGTGCTGAGCGGCGGCAACGTGGCCTGTCGGCTGCTGCTGGTGGAGGCGCTGACGCCGTTCGAGGATGACGAGGCGACGTTGAATCTGGCCGTGCTGGCGTTGACCGACCCCGCGGAGTCGGTACGCATGCAGGCGGTGCGGGAACTGGTGCGGCGGCAAGATCCGCGAATCGTGCCGCATTACCGGGAAGCCGTCCGCAGCGGCAACGAAGCCGTGATTCGACGCGCCGCGTATGCCCTGGGACGGCTCGGGGCGCGCGAGGCGATCCCCGACCTCGTTCAAGCTCTGACGGGGCGGCGGGACCGCTGGGTGGAGGTGCCCGCGGAGACGTTCACGCGGCGCGTACCCGAGCCGTTCGCGCGGCCCGCCGTGACATATCTCGATCGGCAGACGCGCGTGACGTGGTGGCCGCAGGTGGGGATCGGGGCGTTCGGCGGCACGATCGAAAACAAGTGGGAGCGGCGCGACGTGGTCGTGTACCGGACGGAGGTGCTCGAGGCGCTGCGGCAGATTACGGGACAGCCGTACGGCTTCGACGCGGCCGAGTGGCTGCGCTGGTATGAGGAGCAAAAGCCATGATGCGCATCGGCGTGGTCTGCGCAGCGTTGGCGTGGAGCGTGGTGGCACTGTGGGCGGCACCGGCGCCGCAGGATCCGGCGGCGGCGCTGCCGGCCGACGAGGAGCAGGTGGCTCGGAACGAGGCGAACCTGGCGCTGGCCCGGCTCGAGCTCGTGCAGGGCCGCAAGCTGCTGGCGGCGGGCCAGCACGCGGAGGCGGCGAAGAAGGCGCAGCGCGCGCTCGTGCTGTTGCGGCAGCTCCCGCCGGAAATCGACGCGAGCGAGCAGACGCTCCAGGCCGAGGGCATCCTCGCGGTGGCGGCGCGGAACGGCGTGAACGTGGCCGCGCTGGCTCGCGACGCGGCGGCGGAGGCCCCGCTAACGGAGGGTGACCGCGCGCGCGACCGGGCGACCCAGGGGGCGGCGCGCGTGGCGCGGCAGTACGAGGGCTCCGACCGGCCGGACGTCGACAACTCCGGCGACGTCCGGGCGCTGCGGGAGCGCACGCTGCGCCGTCAGGCCGGGGACCGGCACGCCTACCGGCCCGGCAAGTCGATCATCGACGTGGACGGCGTGATCGCGACGGATGAGGCCCGGCGGGATTACCAGGATGCGCTGCGCGAGGGGTACAAGGCCGACGAGGTGCGACTGCTCACGGCGGTCGACGAGGCGCGCGTCGTCCCCGACGGGGACGTCGCGTATCCGTCGGACTGGCCGCAGCGCGTCGCGCGCCGCCAGCCGTACGCGGGCGGGATGATCGCCCGCACGCCAAGCTGGTACGACGCCGAGGGTCGCGAGTGGTTCATCGCGGTATACGACATCCACGACCTGATCTATGTCCCGCCGGACTTCGGCATCGACGCCTACGCGGCGCACGGCATCCGTGGCAACCGTGACCAGCAGGACCGGCGGGCGCTGCGCGACCGCAGCATGATCTTCGGCGGCTATGCGAGCGACCTGTACGACGGCATTCCGCTGCTGCGGTACTTCGGCGGCGTGAATGCGTGGGCCCTTCGCGGGCCGAGGTACAGCGCGGAGAAGCAGGCGGAGATTGTGGACCTGATCGCGCGCTTCACCGGTGCCCGAGTCGAGAACCCGCCGCTGCCGCCGGCGCCGCCCGGGACCGGCGATGTTCCCCCGGTGCCGCCGCGCGCCGTTCCGCCGTCCGATGTGCCGCCGCTGCCGACGGCTCCGGCGCCCCCGGGGCGCTGAGGCGCGGTTGGTCAGATCGAACGGGGCGCTCGGGTGCCGGTAGCGGGCGGAAACGCGCCGGCCGCGTGCCGGCGGCCGAGATCCAGGTAGCGCGCGATGACGAACTGCACGTAGCGGCGGTCGTCGTCGTTCACGTCGCGCGTGACGCGTGCGGGCATCCCGACGACCACCTTTCCGGCCGGCACGATCGTTCCGGGCGGAACGAGCGCACCGGCGGCGACGATGCAGCCCTCCCCGATCTCCGCGTCGTCGAGCACGATGGCCCCGATGCCGATGAGGGTCCGGGGGCCGACGCGGCGGCAGTGCACGACGGCGCGGTGGCCGATGGACACTTCGTCGGCGATGTCCAGATCGACCCCGGTTTTCGTGTGGATGATCGTCCCGTCCTGGATGTTGCAGCGCCGGCCGACGCGGACGGCGGACACGTCGCCGCGGATGACGACGTGGTGCAGGACGGTGGTTTCGTCGCCGAGCGTCACGTCGCCGCCGACGTAGGCGGTCGGGGCGATGTAGACGTCGCGGCCGATGGCCGGCGAGCCGGAGTGCGTGTGCATATGGCGATTGTACGCCGGACGGCCCGCGCCGGCGGGGTGGTTGCGGGCGGTGAGCCGGGGCGATAAAAGGATGACGGCGAGGCGTTCCCGATCGGCCTGCAAGGAGTTGCGCGTGCAATACGTGAACCTCGGCCGCACCGGCCTGAAAGTCAGCCGCCTGTGCCTGGGCACGATGAACTTCGGTCCGGAGGGGATGACGACGGAGGCGGAGAGTTTCCGGATCATGGACCGCGCCCTGGAGCTCGGCATCAATTTCTTCGACACCGCCGACGTGTACGGCTGGAAGAAGGGCGAAGGGATCACGGAGCAGATCATCGGGCGCTGGTTCGCGCAGGGCGGCGGGCGGCGCGAGAAGACGGTGCTGGCCACGAAGCTGTACGGGCAGATGGGGGACTGGCCGAACCAGAGCCGGCTCTCGGCGTTGTACATCCGGCGGGCGTGCGACGCGAGCCTCCAGCGGCTGCGGACCGACTACATCGACCTGTACCAGATGCACCACGTCGCGCGGGAGGTTCCGTGGGACGAGATCTGGGATGCATTCGAGCGGCTGTATCAGGCCGGCAAGGTGATCTACTTCGGCTCGTCGAACTTCGCGGCCTGGCACATCGTGCAGGCCAACGAGGCGGCCCGGCGGCGGAATTTCCTCGGGCTTGTGTCGGAGCAGAGCAAGTACAGCCTGATCTGCCGGCACATCGAGCTCGAGGTGCTTCCCGCCTGCGAGCATTACGGGGTCGGCGTCATTCCGTGGAGCCCGCTGGCGGGCGGGCTGCTGGCCGGGGCGGTCGCCCAGGCCGCGAGCGGGCGGCGCGCGGGTGAATGGGTCCGGAAGGAGCTGCCGCGCCACGCGCCGCAGCTCGAGCAGTTCGAACGGCTGTGCAGCGAGCTGGGCGAGAAACCGGCGGATGTCGCGCTGGCCTGGATGCTGCGCCACCCGGTCATCACCGCGCCGATCATCGGGCCGCGGACGCTGGAGCAGCTCGACGGCGCGCTGCGGGCGCTCGAGCTCAAACTGGCGGACGAGACGCTCAAGAAGCTGGATGGGATCTTCCCCGGCCCGGGCGGCCCGGCGCCGGAAGCCTACGCCTGGTAAGCGCCGGGCGGACATCGAAGCGAGGCTCATCGTGATACGGGTGGGACGCAGATCCGCGGGGCCGCGGTTGTCGAGCCTCGCCACGGCGTTGTTTGTCGCGACGTGCCTCGCCGGTCGGGCCGGGGGCCGGGGAGATCCGCCGGAACCGCCGTTCTCCACGGAGCTCCCGCCGATTCCGGCGCCCGATCTGGCGGCCTGCCCGACGTACCCGGTCGTACGGGTTCCGACCGGCCACACGGTCGTGATCCAGTCGGACAAGGGCGAGGAAACGCTGCGGCTGATCGGCGTGTACGTGCCGCCCGAGGGGGGCGAGGCCGTGGCCGCCGGCGCGTTCACGGAGCGCCTGCTGGCCGGCGAGCGGGTGTACGCGGTGCCCGAGCCCGAGTGGCCGGAGCGCGACCGCGAGGGGCGCCGCTGGGCGTACGTGTACCGGGCGCCGGAGGGCCTGAACATCAACCTGGAGCTGATCCGACAGGGTTACGGGCGGGTCGTGGCGGCCGATGGGTTCGCCCAGCAGGAGCTGTATCGGGCCTACGAGCGGCACGCCCGCCGCGTGGGGAAGGGCGTCTGGGCTCGGCACGACGGCCCGGAACCGGCGGCGACGACGCGGCCGGCCACGACCCGGCCGGCGCGGGGCGCTGATCCGGCGCCGCGCACGGCGGACGACAGCGTGCTCGTGTTCGTCACGGAACACGGGACGCGCTACCACACGCGGGACTGCCGGTTCGTCAAGGAGAAGGGCGCGGCGATCACGCTGCGGGAGGCCCGGGAGCGGGGGCTCAAGCCGTGCTCGCGGTGCCGGCCGCCGAGCTGAGCGTTGGTGCGCCGCGGGGGGCTCGTTATACTCGGGGCGGTGCTGCGAATCTTCGGCCCGACGCCGCGGTCGAAGCTGGAAAGCGAGCGGTATGCGACTGCTGGTGATCGGCGACATTGTCGGGCGACCGGGCAAACACGTCTGCTCTCAGGTGATTCCCGCTCTGATTCGCGAGCGGCAGCTGGATTTCGTCGTCGCCAACGCCGAGAACGTGGCGGCGGGGAGCGGCATCACGCCGCAGATGTTCAACAAGCTCCGGCACTACGGCATCGACGTATGCACGATGGGGGACCACATCTACAAGCGCCGCGAAGTGCTGCCGCTGCTGGAGCAGTCCGACCGGATCATGCGGCCGGCGAACCTGCCGCCGGAAGCGCAGGGGCGCGACGTCGCGATCGCGCCGGCCCGCAACGGGGCGCTGGTCGCGGTGCTGTCCGTGCTGGGGCGGACGTTCATGAACGTGCGGGCCGACTGCCCGTTCCATGCGGCGGACCGCGTCATCGCGCGGCTGCCGGCGGAGGTCAAGACGATCATCGTGGACGTGCATGCGGAGACGACCAGCGAGAAAGTGGCGCTGGGTTGGTACCTCGACGGCCGCGTCACGGCCGTGGTCGGCACGCACACGCACGTCCAAACCGCCGACGAGCGCGTCCTGCCGAAGGGCACCGCGTACATCACCGACCTGGGCATGACCGGCCCGTACGACTCGGTGCTGGGCCGCGACAAGCAGGCGGTTGTCAAGTCGCTCGTGACCGGCGTTCCGCATCCGTACGCGGTTGCCAGCGACGATGCACGGCTGTCGGGGGTCATCATCGAGACCGACGACGCGACCGGGCGGGCGCGCGCCATCGAGCGGGTGCACATCGCGGATCCGCACCCGGCGGGCCTGAACGACGACGATTGAGGGGCGTCAGCGGGCGGCGGGCTGCGTGGCCGGGGCGGTCGTGGGGCGGCCGGCGGCGAACCAGCGGCGCAGCACCTGCTCGGCGGGTTTGCTGCGCGGGGAGTAGCCGAAGTCGTCGGCCCCGCCCGGGCCGGCGGTCCATTCCCACCAGATCACGCCGGTGAGCTCGGGCGTCGCGCCCCAGACCTGCACGAACGCCTCGTAGAGCCGCCGCTGCTCCTCGTGTCCGGCGGGTGTGGCCACCTGATTCTGGTAATAATTCCACGGGGCGGTCGCGGCGCCCTCCTGGCTGCACCAGCCGACCTCGGTGAAGAGGATCGGCTTGTTGATGTGGCGCTGCCACGCGAGCACATCGCGCCGGATCGGTTCCCAACGGGCCACGATCTCTTCGACGGACGGATTGCGCCGGTCGGCCAGCGTGAAATAGCTCGTCAGTCCGATGAAATCCAGCTTGTCCCAGAACTCGATCGGTCGGAAATGGTCCCAGTTCGCGGAGTAGCCGAGCCGGCCGCCGTAGAAGCGCGGTCGCACGGCGGCGATCAGCCGCGTCCAGCGGTCGGTCATCTTCTCCGTGCTGATCAACTCCGAACCGACCATCAGACCGGCCGCCCCGCCCTCCCGGGCGATGTCCGCGAAGTAGAGCACGAACTCGGTGTACTGGGCCCACCAGTCTTCCCAGTCCGGCGGCTCGATCTGGCCCCGCCATTCGTTGCCCCGCGGGTTGCGCAAGAGCACGATCGGCATGAGGAAGACGCGCAGGCCCAGGGCGTTCGCGCGGCGGATGAGTTCCTGAAAATCGCCCGGCGCGGGCACCTTGCGCGCGTCGATGTAGATCGACTGGCTGCGGGCGTGCTCCATGTAGCCGGGGGTGCTGAACAGGACGGCGTTCGCCCCCAGCTCGGCGACCTCCTGCAGCAGCGGCTCGAACGTCGCCACCGGCCGGTATCCCGAGTGCACCTGGATGGCCAGGCCTCGATACGGGACGACCCCCTCGGAAGGTGCCTGTAGCGTCGTGGGTGCCGGCGGATCGACGAGGCCCGGCGTCCGCGGCGCCATCAGGTACGCCGCGGCGGCCGCCCCGAGCGCGATGCACAGCAGGCCGATGGTCTTCGTCATTCGGATCGGTTCATGCTCTCCGCGGCATTGCGTAACTGGGAAGCGAGCGACTCGCCGTCCAGCCGCTCGTCCACCGGAACCTCGCGCCCGAGGAGCTCGAGCAACGTCGGAACCAGGTCCGTCGAGCGGGCCGCCGGCAGCGTTGTGCCGCCGCGAATCCCCGGGCCCGCGACGAGCAGCGGCACGCGCCGCTCCGCCCGCCGCAGACCGCCGTGGCCGCCACGTTCCGGCACGAAACTGTAACCCGGCCGCGTGAAGACGACCACCTGGCCGGCGCGCGGCTCATGCAGCAATCCGACCAGGTGCGGCACCACGTCGGGGTACTCGTGCTCGGCGGTGGCAGCGAGCCATTCACGGCCGGCATGCGGCCCGCCCGCGACGAAGGCGGCCAGGGCCGGGTCGGCGGTGTAGCCGAAGACGTCGGCGGAGACGGGTTCATAGGCGTAGCGCGGGCCGCCGGGCCCGGCCTCGGCGCGGACCCGGGCCAGGCCGGCGGCCGACCGCACGACCGCGACCGTGTCGGACTCGAGATAGGTGACGACGTCGACGGCCGGGAGGTTCCAGAGTTGCTGTGCGGCCGGGGGCGCGGTCAGAATCGCCGCCACCGCGGCCGGCGTCGGGCGGTCGCCCCAGCCGCCGCGACCCTTGAAGTAGAGGAACGCGCCGCGGCCGTTCTGGTAGGCGACGACCGTGTCGTGGGGGTCGAACGCGCGGCTCCGCAGCGCCCGGCTGCCGTCCTGGATCTCGGCGTCGGTGGCGTCGCGGCCCCAGCCTTCACGGACGAGCCGCGTGAGATCCACGACCTTGCTCGGGTCGTTGTCGAACAGGCCGTGGTCGGTGACGAACACGAGGTACGTCGAACTCAACAGCCCCTGGGCATCCAGCCAGTCGCAGATGCGGCCGACCTGGTAGTCGATGTGCTCGACGGCGGCGCGGTACCGCGGCGAGCGGACGCCGTGTTCGTGCCCGACCGAGTCGGCGCCCGGAAAGTAGCAGGTTACGAACGTCGGCCAGCGGCGGTCGCCGTTGGCACGCTCCGCCACGCGCTCGAACGTCGTGGCGGAGAGCTTGTCCACGGCGGTGTAGTCGCCCAGCAGCCACAGGACGCCGGACGGCGCCCAATTCGTGTAGTCGTACGTCACGCCGCGGACGTGCGCGGCCTGGATGCTCACGGTGATGGCCGCGGGCAGCCGCTCGTAGACCAGCGGCGCGGGCATGTCCGTGTTCACGTCGCGGTAGTGGGCCACGGTCACGTAGTTGCGGAAGGTCAGCTCGGCCGGGTCGAACCAGCGGTTGCCGACGATGCGGTGCCGCGCGGGGTCGGACCCCGTCAGGAGCGAGCTGATCGCGGCGTAGGTGATCGGCGGGACGCAGCTCAGGGCGGCTTCGACTCGCGCACCGGCCGCCACGAAGCGCCGCTGGATGTTCGGCAGCCGCCCGGAGCGGCACCCCTCCTCGATCACGTCCGCCCCGATCCCGTCCGCCAGCAGCAGCACGACCCCGGGCTGCGGCCGGACGACATCGGGGCCGAGCCGACCGCGCAGCGCGGGCCCGGGGCCGCAACCCGCCGTCGTCAGCAGCGCGAGACACGCGAGGATGCCGCAAACGCGAACGACGCTCGGGTGCGACGGTCGGATCATGTACCTCTCGGGCGGCGCCGTGGAAAGGCGGGATTATCGCCGTGCCGCGCGCGGCCGCAAGGCCATGCATGTGGTTGTGCCGGGCCGGCGCGCGGCTATAGTGGCCCGCTGACCTCCCATCGGCGGACATCCGGTCCGCCCGGAGTGGAGACACCCATGCGACGGATGAAATTGGCGGTCCTGCTGGCGCTGAGCGGCACGCTGTTGGCGTTGGGGGAGTGCGGCTATCTGCTGGCGGACTTCGCCCTGCGGGCCCTGCTGTACCCGATGGCCAGTGAGCTCCTGTACCCGCAGGCCGCCTGAAGCGACGGGTTTCTAAAGACGGACGTGCCGGCCGACGCTGGCGAGCCGGATGGTCTTGCGCCGGAGGTCGTGATAGGCCTTGACGTAGCGAACGGTCCGTGAGCGGGCCCGCATCACGACGGAATACGTGATCGCGATCGAACCGTTGATCTGCACGCCGCGCAGCATCGGGTTGTCCGTGATGCCGGATGCGACGAACACCACGTCTTCGCCGACGGCCATGTCCGCGCAGGTGAAGACGCGTCCGATGAGGTCCCCGTGGCCGGCACTCTCCAGCTGCTTGCGCTCGGCGTCGTCCCGGGGCCAGACGCGCGCCAGCAACTCACCGCCGAGGCAGCGGATCGCCGCGGCCGCGAGCACCGCCTCGGGCGAGCCGCCGATGCCCAGGTACACATCGACGTTGCTGTCGGGGATGCTCGGCGCGATCGCGGCCGCGATGTCGCCGTCGCTGATGAGTCGGATGGCGGCGCCGGTGCGGCGCACGTCGGCGATAAGCTGCTCGTGGCGCGGGCGATCGAGGAGGCAGACGGTCAGGTCGCGAACGCGCTTGCCGAGCTTGAGCGCGACGATTTCGAGGTTCTGCTCGACGCCGGCCTCGAGGCGGACCATGCCGGTGCCCTCGCGGACGCGCGGGCCGACGGCGATCTTCTCGACGTAGTAGCTGGGGATGGCGGCGAGGCGGCGGTCGTCGGCCTGCGAGCCCTTGGCGGCCGCGATGACCGAAAGCGCGCCGTTGAGCCCCTTGGCGGTCAGCGTGGTGCCGTCGATCGGATCGACGGCGATGCTGACGACCGGCGAGCCTTCCCGCCACGTGCCGAGCTTCTCGCCGAGAAAGATGCCCGGCGCCTCGTCCTTCTGGCCTTCGCCGATCGTGCAGGTGCCGCACATGTCGGTGATCTGGAGCATGCCGCGGATCGCGTCGGAAGCGGCGTCGTCGGCCGCGATCTTGTCGCCCTTGCCGATCCAGCGGTAGGTATTGAGCACCGCGGCCTCGCAGGCCCGCAGCAGGTCCATGCCCAGCAGTTCCTCGGTCTGCACGAGTGCCGGGTCCATGGGCGAATCCAGATTCTCGACCGGTGCCATGCGTGTCTTCCTCCGACGTGACGACCCGCTCCTGACTCGGCTGAGCGTAGCCGCGGCCGCGGCGCCTGTCCAGCCACGGCGGCGACCACGGAGGGGCTTGACAGGCCCCGCGGCCGGCCGGTTACGCTGCCGCCCGACGCGGCCCGGTCCCACCGGGGCCGCCGGCGGCGAGGCCGAGCAGGAAGCGAGGTCCGATGGGAACAAGCAGTGCGGCCAGGATGGCGGCGGCGGTCGCGGGCGGATGTCTCCTGGGAGTCTTTTCCGGCTGCGGCGGCGCGCCACGGACGCTCGCGCCGCTGCCGCCGCCGATCCTGAGCACGAAGGCGCCGCCGGGGCCGACGTTGCCGACCGAGCCTCCCGGCCCGCAGCCGAAGCCGCTGCGGCGGATTCCCGGGGCGAAGATCGTGATTGATGCGGGGCACGGGGGGCTGGACCCCGGCGCGCTGGGCGTGGGGCCGGTGCCCGAGAAGCGGATCACGCTGGCCATCGCGCGCGAGGTCGCGCGCCGGCTCCGCGAGCGGGGGGCGACGGTGGTGATGGTCCGCGACGGGGACACGTTCGTGACGCTCGACGGGCGGGCGGCCGTGGCGGATCGACAGCGCGCGGACCTGTTCGTGTCGATTCACGCGGACTCGGCCAAGCGCGCCAGCGCGACCGGTGCGACGGTGTACGTGTCGCGGCGGGCCTCGCCGCAGAGCCTGGCGGCGGCCCAGCGGATCGTGGAGGCGTTTCGGGCCGGCGGCATCGAGACGCGGGGGGTGGGCCGGGCGAACTACCGCGTGCTCGTGGCCCATTCGCGCCCGGGCGTGCTCGTGGAGTGCGGCTTCCTGTCGAACGCGGGCGAGGCGCGGCGGCTGAGCACGGCGGCCTACCAGGCGCGCGTGGCCGAAGCGATCGCCGATGGCATCGTGGCGTACGTGGCGCGGTGAACAAGCCGGCACGGAGGCACGCCGGTCCGGGGCCGCGGAGGCCGAGAGGGTGCGGGCGGCACAGCTCAGTTTGAGCTGAGGCGCGTGCGGATGAAGGCGGCCCGCTCGATGCTGCGCTGTTCGCCGCTGAGGCGCTCGCCGTGGAGCTTCTGGAGGTGCGCGGGCTGGATCTGGAGGAACAACTCGTTGAGCGTCTGGAGATCCACCACGCTCAGCCGCCCAGTGTGCAGACCCATCCGCACGTGAGAGAGATACTGCATGGCCTCGTTGGAGCTCATCAGGCGCGCGCTGCGCAGAGCGCCGACGGCCCGCCAGATCTTGTCATCCAGGGCGTGCGGGCGCGTCCGCAGCAGCGCGTCGCGGGCGGCCAGTTCGTATTCGACGATGCGCGGGATCACCCGGGTGCGAAAGTCGTCGATGATCTCGACTTCGCTGCGGCCGAGCGTGATCTGGTTTGACACCTGGAAGAAATCGCCCAACGCTTCGGTGCCCTCGCCGTGGAGGCCCCGGACCGCGAGCTTCAGGTCCCGGGCGGCCTGACCGACCTTCTCCAGCTCGTTCGTCAGCCGCAGCGCGGGCAGGTGCAGCATGACCGACACGCGGATGCCGGTGCCGACGTTCGTCGGACAGGCGGTCAGGTAGCCGAACTGCGGGTGAAATTCGTAATCGAGGTGCTCCTCGACGGCGTCGTCGATGGCGTCGATCTGCCGCCACGCTTCCTCGACCTGGAGCCCGCTGCGCATGACCTGGATGCGGAGGTGATCCTCCTCGTTGATCATGATCGCGGCGGCCTCGGTCGGGTCGAAAGCCAGCCGGCGCGCGCCGACGCCTTCGGCGTGCTGGCGGCTGATGAGGTGCCGCTCGACCAGCAGGGCCCGGTCAAGTTCGTCGAGCTGCTCGACGTCGATGTGCACGAAGTCGCGCAGCAGGGGAGCCCGCCGGACCGCGGCGCTCACGGTGTCCGCGATGTCGCGCCGCGTCTCGGCCTCGGCCCGCGACAGGAAGGCGAACCCCCGCAAGTTGCGCGCGAGCCGCACCCGTGTCGAGATCACGATCTCGTGCAGAGGGCCGGTGCCGCGGAGCCACTCCCCGGCCTGGCGCACCACGAGATCGAGCGGATTGCTCATGAGCGCTCGAGCTCCCGGATCCGATCCCGCAACTCGGCGGCGCGCTCGTAGTCTTCGCCCGCCACCGCTTCCTCGAGCTGCCGCTTCAGGCGCCGGATGTCGAGCTGCGGCTTGCGGACGACGCCGAGCGACTTGGGTGTCTTGCCGACATGCGTAGCCGAGCCGCCGTGCGTCCGCTCCATCAGCCGTGTGAGTGGTTCCTTGAACACTTCGTAGTCGTGCGCACAGCCCAGCAGACCCTGGTTGCGGAACTCGACGTAGCTGATCCCGCACTCCTCGCACACCAGGTTGCTGACGTCCGCCCCGGCGCCTTTGCCGGCGGCGATGAAGTTCTCGAGCAGCTCGTTGAGGTCGACCGTCGGTTTGCCGGCGTTCAACAGGCCCTCGTGCGCAGCGCAGGCATCGCACAGGTGGCGTTCGACCTTGGCGCCCGCCCGGTCAATGTTCGTCAGGTGAAAGGTCGCCTGCGCCTTTTTGCAGCGCTCGCAGAGCCCCATGTACCGCTCCTGTCCTCTGTTCCGCCCGATGTTAGATTCGCCGCCAGGGGCCGTCAAGAATCGGAACGCCCGCGCCCCGCGGCGGTGCGTATCGGACGCGCGCCGCCCGCCGGAAGCGTTGCCGACCGGCGCGTCCCGCCGTACGCTGGCAGATCGCGGCCGGGCCGGCCGCGGAGCCGAGGTGCACCGCATGAAGTTCGTCGAGACCGAGCGGATCCGGGCACTGCCACCCTACCTGTTCCTCGATATCGATCGGAAGAAGCGTGCCGCGCTCGAGGCCGGGCGCGACGTGATCGACTTCGGGATGGGGGATCCCGACCAGCCCACGCACGCCTTCATCATCGACGCCATGAACGCGGCCCTGCGCAAGCCCGCGAACCACCGTTACCCCATCGGCGGCGGGCTGGCGCCGTTTCGACGCGCGATCGCCGAGTTCGTCCAGCGCCGCTACGGGGTGACGGTCGATCCGACACGCGAGGTGCTCGCGCTGATCGGCAGCAAGGAGGGCATCGGCCACCTGCCTCTGGCGGTGGTCAACCCGGGGCAGACGGTTCTGATTCCCTCGCCGGGCTACCCGGTCTACCGCGCGGGGACGATCTTCGCCGGCGGCGTGCCGCACGTCTTCGAGCTGGCCCCCGAACGCGACTGGAGACCGGACTTCAGCACGATTCCCAGCGAAGTCGCCAAGCAGGCGGTCCTGATCTTCCTCAATTACCCCAACAACCCGACCGGGGCGACGGCCGACCTGAAGTTCCTGGCCGAGGCCGTGGCGTTCGCGCGGGAGTACGGTCTGTTACTGGCCTACGACGCGGCCTACAACGACCTCTACCTGGCGGACGAGCGGCCGCCGAGCGTGCTCCAGGTGCCCGGGGCCCGCGACGTGGCGATCGAGTTCCACTCGGCCTCGAAGACGTTCAACATGACCGGCTGGCGCATCGGGTTCGCGTTGGGCAACGCGGAGGTCCTCAGCGCGCTGCTCAGGATCAAGTCGAACCTCGACACCGGTGTGTTCGGCGCGATCCAGGAGGCGACCGCCGCGGCGTACGCCGGCATCGACCGGCCGGAACTGCACGCGTCCCGAGAGCTGTACCGGGCCCGCGCAACGCGGATGGTAGCGGGGCTGCGGGCGTGCGGCTTCGAGGTCGCGCCGCCGAAGGCGACGTTCTACGTCTGGCCGCGGGTGCCGCGCGGGTACGATTCGCTGCGGCTGTGTACGAAGCTGCTCGACGAGGCCGACGTCGTGTGCGTGCCGGGGATCGGCTTCGGACCCAACTGCGATGCGTACGTGCGCTTCTCGCTGAGCGTGCCGGACGAGCGCATCGACGAGGCGCTCACGCGGATGCGCCGACTGAAGTGGTGACTCCGCCGCGGCCCACGACCCCGCCCGAACCCGAAAGTGCAGGCACACCATGCCGGCGAGCGTGTACATCGGACTGGGTTCGAACGTCGGGGACCGGATCGCCCAGCTCACCGGCGCACTGGCCGAACTCGACCGCACGCCGGGGGTCCGCGTCGTCGCGTGCTCCAGCTTCCACGAGACCGCCCCGGTCGGCGGGCCGCCCGACCAGGGCCCGTTCCTGAACGCGGCCGCCGAGCTGGCGACGCGGCTGCGGCCGCACGAGCTGCTGGCCGTCCTGCTCGACGTCGAGCGCCGTTTCGGGCGCGTGCGGAGTGTTCCGAACGGGGCGCGCACGCTCGATCTCGACCTGCTGCTGTACGACCTGGAGAGCGTGCGGACGGCCGACCTGGTCGTACCGCACCCGCGCATGTGGACGCGCTCGTTCGTGCTCGCCCCGCTAGCCGAGATCTGCCCGCCGGCGCGGCTGCGCGCGGCGCGGCGGCTGCGGGTGAACGATGCGGGAGCGTCCGACGACCGGTGATGCGCTCGGCGGGGTGTCGGGCCGCGGCGGATTGTGCCCGGCGCAGTACAATCCGCACGGTCCCCGGGAGCATCGGCATGTACCTCGATCTCGCGGCCGGCACGCACGATTGGCGCGACGTCTACAAGGTCTGCATCGGGTTCATCAATCCGCGGCCGATCGCGCTCGTCTCGACCGTCTCGAAAGCCGGCGTGCTGAACCTCGCGCCCTACAGCTTCTACAACATGGTCTGCGGGAACCCGCCGGTGGTGCTGTTCTGTCCGACCGTCCGGCGCACCGGCGGTTCGAAGGACACGCTCCGCAACGTCCGCGACACGGGCGAGTTCGTCATCGCGACGGTGACGGCCGACATCGCCCACCCGATGAGCCGCTGCGCCGCGGAGCTGCCGCCCGAGCTCAGCGAGTTCGAGTTCAGCGGCCTGACGCCGGCGCCCGCGACGAAGGTCGCCGCGCGGCTCGTGCGCGAGTCGCCCGTGAACATGGAGTGCCGTCTGCGGCAGATCGTGACGGTGGGCGAGGGGCCCGGCAGCGGAAATGTCGTGTTCGGCGACATTCTGGCGATTCATGTCGCCGACGGCGTGCTCGATCCGCGCGGCCAGATCGACCCGTTCCGGCTGCCGACCGTCGGCCGGCTCGGCGGCGCGTATTACTGCAACGTGACGGAGCCGTACGAGATGAAGATTCCGGACTGGCCGCCGCCGCGGGCGCAGCGCGACGGGTGAACGGAGCGGCGGGGAAAACCGGCCGTCCCGGCCGCGGGCGCGCCGGTCTCAGGACGCGTCGGCCGCGCGGCCTGCGACGCGATCGCGGTGCGGTGCGAAGACGTCCGACGCGGGGGTCGGACGCTACGTCAGGCGCGGGGGCCGGACGCGACGGCCGACGCGGGGGTCGGACGCTACGCGTGCAGCTTCCGCCGTGTCTGACGGGCATGGGGAAAAGTGGGGTGCGCGGCGGCGCTGGGCCGCGCGAGCTATTTCACTTCCTCGCCGCCCTGGTCGACGTTCGCCTTCGTGAACACGCGGGTGGGCAGCGTCGTGCGCTTATCGACCTTCTCGCCCTTGAGGATCTTCATCGCGATGTCGAGGCCCGCCGCGCCGGGTGTCGGGTACAGCAGCGTCGCCGTCAGTTCCCCGTTTCGCACCCAGCGCACACCCTCATCGGGCAGGGCGTCGATCCCGATGAACTTAAGGTCCTCGGCCCGGCCGGCCTTCTTCGCGGCCAGGTACGCGCCGTGGGCCATCGGGTCATTGTGGGCGTACACCAGGTCGATCTGGGGCGTCGCTTTGAGCGCATCCTGCATGACCGAGTGGGCCTTGTCCTTTTTCCAGTCGCAGTCGAGCCCGCCGATGACGCGGATGCCCGGCTCCTTCTCGACGACCTCGTGGAATCCGTCGCGGCGCTCCTGGCCGGGGGTGGACGCCAGCCCGCCGCAGATCTCGTAGATGACGCCCTTGGCCTTGCCTGACCCGCCGAGCAGGTCGACGGCGACGCGGCCCGCCGCCCGGCCGATCAGCTTGTTGTCGCCGCCGACGAACGCCGCATAGCCGTCCCAGTTCACGTCGCGGTCGAGGACCACGACCGGGATGCCCGCCTCGGTGGCCTCCTTCACAACGTTGGTGAGACCGGCCGACTCCTTGGGGCTGATCAGGATCGCGTCCACGCCGCGGCGGATGAACGACCGGACGTCGGCCACCTGCTTCTCGGTCTTGTCGTCCGCATCGAGCACGTCCAGTTGGACGTTTGGATAGATGGTTTTCGCGTGTTCGATCAGCCGCATGTTGAACTCGACCCGCCACGGCTCCTTGACCGTGCACTGCGAGAACCCGATGACGTACTTGTCCTTCGCGGGCCGCGCGGCCGGCGCGTCCTTGGTAGCAGGCGGGGTGGTCGGGGGCGGCTGCGGGGAGGGCTCCTGCGCGGCGCCGACGAGGGAGCTGACGACCAGGCCGGTCAGCAGCAGGGCGGTGACAACGAACAGGCGCGGCATGGCGATCCTCCAAGGTGACGGTGATGCTGTGATCCCGCGCATTGAACCCGGTTCACGGACCGAAGGGAACAGCGCGATGCGGGGACTGCGCGTGGTCCGGGGTGATGGCGCGTCCCGCACCGGCCATTGGCCGGTGCCACACAGGCGGCCCGGGCGAGTCCGACATATCGAGGAGCAGCGGGTTCGGCAGCAATCACCGACCGTCGGCCGGTGCCACACGGACACGCCGGACCACTCCGGGGTGCCGGGGCCGGCGGTGCTGCCGTGGCCTGTCCCCGATGGTCGGGGTCACCGGGGACGGTTCGGCCGCCGGGTATGATGCCGGTATGACACGGAGTGGCCGCCGGATCGTCTCCTGGGTCGGCACGCTGGCCGCGGGCGCGCTCATGCTCGTGGGCGCTATGCGCCTGCCGGGCGCCCGAGGTGCGGAGGGCGAACTCCGCTGGCGTCTGGCGCGGCTCGCGTCGGCGTCCCCCCGGTTCGAGCGCGACATGGGGCTGCTCGTGGCTGCCTTCGCCGATACGCGGCCGGCAAGCTGCGCCGCCGAGGCTCGGCGTTGGCTCGTCGAGGCACCGGCCGAGTTGCGGCCGCGGCTGCTTCATCTCCTGTGGGTGCCAGTGCGGACCGCGGCAAGCGCCGCGCCGCTGCGCGAGGTGGTTCTAGACTGGGTCATGAGCCTGCCGCCGGCGGAGCGTGCGGCGCTGCTGCCCGGTATCGGCGAGCTGTGGCTGGCCGCGGCCACGGCGTCGGCCGATCGTGGTGCACTGCTGTTTCGAGAGGTGCAGGTTGATGTGGCCAGGCTCGCCGCGCGGCTGCACCCCGACGATACGGCCTGGCTCGCGCTGCTGATGTCGTCGTTGGCTCAGCAGGCGCCGCTCGAGCAGCTTGGCGTTCTGGGGAACGACGCCGAGCGCGACGAGTTGCTGTTGCGATCGCTGGCCGCGGCGGGCGCCCCGCTGCGCGACAGCACGGGACACCGCGGGCGCTGCCGGCTCTGGTATATCGTCGATCTCGACGCGGAGCGCCTCGCGGCGCTGCTGGACGATCCATCCGCGGATGTGCGGTACGCGGCCGGACGTACGCTGGCGCTGGCGGGCGACGCGCGCGGCCTCGCGCGGTACTCCGAGTTCCTGGACGCCAGTC
Source organism: uncultured Phycisphaerae bacterium (assembly GCA_937928595.1). Classification (GTDB taxonomy): domain Bacteria; phylum Planctomycetota; class Phycisphaerae; order UBA1845; family Fen-1342; genus CALGJV01. Next base: position 67,615 of record CALGJV010000001.1, read on the forward strand.
CCGGGCTGGACCGGTCGGCCGACGATGTGCTGGGCTTCATCTACGGCCCCGACTGGAGATCGCTGTGTGAGAGCTGTCGTGCAACGCGTTTGCCGCGCGAGCGTGACGGTCGGTGACGAGATCGTCGGCGCGATCGGCCCCGGCTTGCTCGTCTACGCCGCGGCGGCCCCGGACGACACCGCCGCCGACGTCGCGTATATCGCCGAGAAGGTCGCGCACCTGCGGATTTTCCCGGATGACGCGGACAAGATGAACCGCTCGGTGCTGGACACGGGCGGGGCCGTGCTCGTCGTGAGCGCTTTTACCGTGCAGGCCGACGCCCGCAAGGGCCGCCGACCTTCCTTCGACGGGTCCGCGCCGGGGCCCGTGGCCGAGCCGCTCATCGCCGAGCTCGTCCAGGCGCTGCGCCGCGCGGGGCTCACCGTCGCGACCGGCCGGTTCGCGGCGTACATGCAGGTCGAGTCGGTGAACGACGGGCCGATCTGCGTGCTGCTGGACTCGCGGCGCGTCGTGTAACCCGCCCGACGGACTCAGCCCTTGATGACCCCCAGTGGCCGCAGACGGGCGACCTTGCGGCTCAGGCCCGCCCGGTGGACGGCCTCGGCCACAAGGCTCACGTCCTTGTAGGCGTCCGGCTGCTCCTCGTCGAGGCCGGTGCGCTCGCGGGCCCGGGCAAAGACGCCGCGCGCCAGCAGTTCCTTGTGGATCGAGCGGCCCCGCGCTGCGCGGATCGCGGCACTGCGGGACATGACGCGCCCCGCGCCGTGGCAGCAGCTTCCGAACGTCTCGTCCAGCGCGGCGGGATTGCCGACCAGCACCCAACTCGACCGGCCCATGTCACCGGGGACGAGCACCGGCTGCCCCACGGGCCGATACCGCTCCGGCAGCTCGGGGTGCCCGGCCGGAAACGCCCGCGTCGCGCCTTTGCGATGAACGCAGAGCGTGCGACGGCGCCCGTCCACCTCGTACGTCTCCAGCTTCGCGATGTTGTGGGCCACGTCGTACACGAGGTGCAGGCCCAGGGCCTCCGCCGGTCGTTCGAACACCCGGGCGAAGACTTGGCGGGTCAAGTGCGTCATGATCTGGCGGTTCGCCCAGGCGAAGTTCGCGGCTGCCTGCATCGCGCCGAGGTAGCGCTGCCCTTCGTTCGAATGCACCGGAGCGCAGACGAGCTGCCGGTCGGGTAGCGCGATGCCGTAACGCTTCGGCACATCCCGGAGATCCTTCAACGCATCCTCGCACACCTGGTAGCCCAGGCCGCGCGAGCCGGAGTGGATCATGACCGTGATCTGACCCTCCGCCAGGCCGAACGCGGCCGCGGCCGCCGGATCGACGACCTCCTCGACGACTTGCACCTCGAGGAAGTGGTTGCCGCTGCCGAGCGTGCCGCACTGGTCGGCGCCGCGCTCCAACGCGCGATCGGAGACGTACTCGGGGCGGGCGCGGTCGAGGCAACCGCCCGCCTCGGTGACCGCCAGGTCCTCGTGCCAGCCAAAGCCTTCGTTCACCACGTAGCGCGACCCGCCGGCCAGCAGCTTCCGCAGGTCGGCGCGACCGAACTTGACCTGCCCGCCGCGACCGACCCCGGTCGGCACGGTGTCGAAGAGCGCGTCCACAAGCTCGCGGATGCGGGGCTGGATGTCGGCGCGCGTGAGGTCCGTGCGGATGAGCCGGACGCCGCAGTTGATGTCGTACCCGACCCCGCCGGGGCTGATGACGCCGCCCTCCTCGGGGTCGGTGGCCGCGACGCCGCCGATGCAGAAGCCGTAACCCCAGTGAATGTCCGGCATGGCCAGCGAGTGCTTCACGATGCCCGGCAGGCACGCGACGTTGGCCACCTGAGCCGGGGCCTGGTCCTTCTGGATGTCGGCGATGAGCGTGTCATCGGCGTAAATCAGGCCGTCCACACGCATGCCGGGCTGGTACGACTTCGGAATGCGCCACCGGCAGGCGTCGAGGCGTTCGAGCGGAACGGGGCGTTTCTGCGACATTGCGGTTTTCCAGAGCCGGGCGCGCCGCGGCGGTCAGATGTCCACGATGAACGTCGCTTCGTAGCCGCCGGCGACCGGACGCACCGCCAGCGCATGATAGGTGACGGCCTTCACCTCGCGAGCCGGTGCGCTCTGCTCCGGGTCGAGTGGTCGGAGACGGCCGGTAACGGCCAGCCGGACGCCTGAGAACTCGCCGACGGCGATATCCATGAGGACGCGCCGGCGGGTGTCGAAATGATGCAGAAGCTCGGCGAGCAGGTCGCGCAGCAGGACGGCCGGGTCGTCGCCGGTCGCGTCGAACGCGAAATCATCGGCGGGCGCGGGGGCGGGCTGCGGGACGATGTGGCCGAGCGTGGCGTAGAGGCCGGCCACCGCAGGCGGCACCAGCTCCGGAAGCGTCGCGGCGGTGACACGAACGCCGAGGTCGGCCGTGTGGTCGAAGAGCTCGTACGCGGGTTCCATGCGTGCGCCCATGTTACCAATACTCGGCAGACGTGACCGCAGAGACGCCGAGAGCGCAGAGAACGCGGAGGAGAGTGAATAGGGGACGGACTGCGCAGCGCCGTTGCCCGGCCGAGCGCCTCAGTGTCCGAGCTCGGGCGGACGCGAGGGGCCCGGCGCGCTATCAAGGGCACAAGGTGAGAAGGTTCGCGCGCCGGGGCCTCCCGCGGCGTCTACCAATTCGCTACTCGCTCTTCGCTGCTCGTCACTCGCGAACAGTCCGAGCTCAGGCGCACGCGAGGGCCCCGGGGCGGTGACAAAGGCACAAGGTGACAAGGTGACGACGCTCGCGCGCCGGGGCCTCCACGGCGTCCCCCGAGTCGCTACTCGCTAGTTGCCACTCTGCGCTCCCTCGCCGTGTCGCCGCACGCAGTCGAGCGTGAAGCGGAACGTGTCAAGCGATACGGTCGGCGGCACCGAGTGATCGGTGTGGTAGATGTACCCGCCCCCGTGGCTGAGCACCGGCACCTTGGCGGCGACTTCGGCCTCGACGGCCGCACGGTCGTTCGTCGCGAGCACGTCGGCGTCGATGTTGCCGATGAGGCAGAGCCGGTCGCCGTACATCCGCTTGTAAACGCGGGCGTCGTTGCCGGCGCGGACCTCGAGCGGGTGGATCGCATCGAGCCCCGCCTCGAGCAGCACCGGGAGCAGCCCGCTAACGTCCCCGTCGCAATGCCAGATGAATCGCATCCCGTGCTCGTGCGCGAACGCGGATAAGCGCTGCCAGTGCGGCAACGCGAGGCAGGCCGCGGTCCGCGGCGAGAACAGCAGACCGCCCTTGTAGCACAGGTCGCTCCAGAACCAGAGCGCGTCGAAGCGATAGCCGCGGGCCAGCGTGCGCGTCAGCATCGCCAGGAGGTACTCGGTGTAGGCCGTCGCCATGTCCGCGAACAGGCCGGGATCCTTGGCCATCGCGGTCAGGCCGTGTTCAAAGCCCATCGTCTGGTAGAGCACGAACCAGACCGGATCGGGGGGCGTAATGGCGGTGAAAAGGTCGGCGGCTCGCGCGGCGTGGTACTGTGCGTCAGCGGCCGGGTTGTTGAACCTGGAATCGTCCGCCGTCAGGCGCGGCCGCAGGCGATCCCAGTCGGACCGGTCGCGGATGGCGGGGGCGAGGTTCTGCGGAACGCTGCTGGCCGAGCGCCAGACTTTGATCGTCTTGCCGTAGCTGTCGACATAGGTGCGGTGCTCGGCGGTTTCCTCGATGATGCGCTCCGGCAGGCCGAACGACGGATCGAACAAATCGTTGATGCACGCGCAGCCGTCGAGGCCGAAATACTGCTCGATGCTGCGGGGGTCGGCGTTCGACACGCTGCGCGGCAGGCCCTCGCCGTACCAGCGCTCCAGTGTCTCGGGCCAGATCGTGGTTTCCCAAAGGGGGCAGCGGTCCGGAGAGCGACGATCAAGCGCCGCGAGCACACGGTGGCGAGTGTCCATCGGGGCATCTTCCGCGGAGTGGCGGGTGCAAGAAGACCCTCGCACGCCCCCGCGGGCACAGAAACACAGACCGAGGACAAGCGCCGCGCCACCGTGTGCGCCGCGGCCGCAGGCCCGCATATGATATGTCGGGCCGGCTAGCGCTGGTCCGCGACGAGATCGTCAATGTCGGTGATGACTTCGATCACGGTCGTCCCACCTAGCAGGTGATCTCGTCGATGAAGAAGGAAATCAGGCCGCCGACACTGCTCAGGACCGCCGAGAGCTGCGTGATGAGTGCGAAGAACATGACGTACCTCCGAGATGATGAGAACAGAACGTACCCAGCTGCGGACCTCGCCTGCGGCGACAACGCCGCAGAAAACTCGAGCCCGTCAGCCCGACGCGCAAAAACCCGCGCCTGCGAATGCAAGACCGGGTCGGGACCAATCCGTTAGCTAACCACAGACCTCGCTCTGAGTTAGACTATATGCCGATAATAGGTCGTTGTCAAGCGCCATTTGGCGGCTTCTGAAACAAGGGCGCAACCGCGCCCGGAAGGCGGCCCCCTTCGGCATGGTGCCGGCGTTGCCGAGCTCGGAGCACCGGTGTCCGCACTGCGCAGGCGTTGTGCGGCCGAGGGCGGTGTCGCGGCTGGAGCACTGCGTTGAGTGCGGTTTCGCGCTTCCCCGGCCGGTGGAGCGGGCCGCCTCGGAAGAGAATCCCGCGCTGTGGGGGCTTGGCAGGCTGGTGCCCGATGGCGTCCTGCGGGGGAAGTACCGATTGATCGCGCGGCTGGGCGAGGGCGCCCACGGTGTCAGCTACTTTGCTGAGCACCTATACCTCGGACACCCGTGCGTGGTGAAGATCCTTCAGCACGCCTCGGCCCACGGATCGGACTCGGCCGTCGCCCGGCTGCGGAACGAAGCCCGGGCCGGGTATCGCGTACACGACGAGAACGTGGTCCGCGTGCTCGACTGCGACGTGATCCGCGGCGTCTGGTACTTCGTGATGGAATATGTGGACGGCTGCGACCTGGCTGCCGTCCTCGACGCGGGGGTGCGCCTTCCGTGGCAACAGGTGGTCGCGATTGGGGCGGACGCCGCCGCGGGCCTCTGGGCGATTCACCGCGCGGGCCTCGTGCACTGCGACGTCAAGCCGGCCAACCTGCTGCTCGGACAGGATGGGCGGGTACGCGTGGCGGATTTGGGCGTGGCGCGGCTCGTCCACGGGCAGCGGGAAAGCACGCTCGCGGGCCCGGACCTGCTCGGCACGCTCGCCTACGCGCCGCCGGAGATGTTCGTGGGGGGGGCGGCGTTGGGGCCGGCCGCAGACCTCTACTCGCTGGGCGCGACGTTGTACCATCTCCTGATCGGCCGGCCGCCGCACGACACGACCCAGGTTTTCCGGCAGCTCGTGGACCTTCAGACGCGGGCCGTGTCGTGGCCGGCTGAGGCGGCGCCGGATGTGCCCGCATGGCTGCGGGAGGCGGTGTTGGCGCTGCTGGCGGTCGAACCGGAGCGGCGGACGGCGTCGGCCGCGACGCTGGTTCAGCAGCTCGCGGCGGGGCCGGTGCGACGGTCGCCGGCCCCGACCGGCGCGAGCACCGGGGCCGATGCGCTGCGCCCGCGGGGCCTGGGCGTGCTGCCTCTGCGGAACGAGCGGGGGACGACCGATGACGACTGGCTCGGGTTCGCGGTGGGGCACTATCTGGCCCGGGCTCTGGCCGAGGTGCCGGGGGTGTACGCGGTCGGCCCGGACGCGCTCGTGCCGGTCGTGGAGCGGCTGGCGGGCGTGCAGGACGACCCGCCGGCCGACGCCCTGCGCGAGGCGGGGCGCATCGTGGGGGCGGCGACCGTGCTGATGGGGCGGTTCACGCGCACGGGTGACCGGATCGCGTTGTCGCTGGAGGCGTGGCACACGCTCGCGGCGGAGCGGGTGTCGCTCGGCGTCGTGACGGGGCCGCTGGCGGCGTTGGCGGAGCTCGAGCGGCGGCTGCTGGCGGAGGTCGTGCGGCGGTTTGCGCCGGGGGCGGCGCTGCCGCCCCCGGAGCCGCGCGGAGGACACGTACCGGCGCTGGCGGCGCGCGAACGGCTGGCGTTGGGGCGGCAGGCGATGCTGCGCGGCGCGCTGGATGAAGCGATCGCGCGGGGGGAGGAGGCCGTGCGGCTGGATCCGGAGTTCGCCGAAGCGCTCGGGCTGGTCGGCGTGTGCCAGGCGCGGCTGGGGCGGTATGCGGAGGCGGAGGTGCGGCACCGCACGCAGGAGGCGCTGGCGCGGCATTGGGCCGATGCGCGCCTCGAGGTGGAGGCGCTCGCGAACTTGGGGGTGATGAACTACTTCCGCGGGCACTATGAGGCGGCCGAGGCGCAATTCTTGCGCGCCGGCGCGCTGGCGGACGAGGCGGGGCTGGCGACGGAGGGGGCGCAGATCAATAACAACCTCGGGTTCGTGCTGTTCCGACGAGGGCGGCTGGAGGCCGCGGAGCGGGCGTTTCGACGGGCGATCGAGACGCACCGGGCGTTCGGCGCGCTGACGTCCCTGGTGGGGCCGTATAACGGGACCGGAAACGTGCTGGTGGAGCAGAAGCGCTACGAGGAAGCGCGCGGCTTTTATCGGCGCGCGCTCGCGCTGGCGGAGGAGATCGGGGACCGCACGAGCGTCGGGACCACCCACATGCACCTCGGGCGGTGCGCCGCGCTGGAAGGAAACTTTGCGGCGGCGCAGCACGAGTTTACAATGGCACTGAACGCCCTCGAGGAAACGCGCTTCTGGAACGGTCTCGCCCGCGCGTACGAGTACGTGGCCGACATGAACATGCAGGTGGGCAACTTCGACGAGGCACTGCGCTGCGCGGACAAGCGCATCGAGTTGGCGCGCCAGCATGCGAACGCCCGACTCGAGGCGGCCGCCTGGGCGCAGAAGGCCGCCGCGCTGACCGGGCTGGGACGGGGCGCGGAGGCGGAGGCGTGCGCGGCGCGCGGCGCGGCGCTGGACGAGGGTGCGACCGGCCCGCGCCCTTGACGGCGCGGGCGCGGCGGCGGAGGAACACGCGTGCTGTGGTGGCTCGGAGCGGGAGTGGCGGTGCTGGCGGTGGCGGTCGGCGGCCTTGCGCTGCGCCTGCGCGGCCTGCACCGGGCTCTGACCGCAGAGCGGCACGCCCGCGCAGAAGAAGCCGCGCGGTGCGGCGAGCTCGAGCGCGTCGCGGCGCGCAACAGCGCGATCCTGCAGAATGCGATGGACGGGTTCTTCGTCCTGGGCGCGGATTACAGCTTCCTGGAAGTCAACGACGCGTTCTGCCGCATGACGGGTTATGCGCGCAGCGAGCTGCTCGGCATGCGGATGACCGACCTGGAGGTCGCGGCGCCGGCTGACGCCGGCCCGGCCCAGTGGCGGACCGGACTGCACCACGTGGCGACCGCCCACCGGCACCGCGCCGGCCATGTCATCCAGCTCGAGAGCTGCGTGGTGGTGGTGCGCGACGGCGACACGAAGGTGCTGGTCGGCTTTGCGCGCGACGTGACGGAGCGCTGGCGGGCGGAGCACGCTCTCCGCAAGAGCGAGGCCCAGTACCGCAGCCTGGTCGAGACCTCCCGCGACCTCATCTGGACGATCGACCTCGACGGCCGCTGGACGTTCGTGAACAACGCGGCCCGCACGATCTTCGGCGTGCCGCCGGAGCAACTGCTCGGCCGGGCGCTGGCGGACGCGGCCACCCCGGCGCACCGCGCGGAGGTCCTGCGCTTCCTGGCGGCGGTGCGGTCCGGCAAGCCGCGGCTCCAGGTGGAGCTGGACCTGCAACGCCCGGACGGCGCCACGATGCACCTGAGTTTCAGCGGCATCCCGCTGCGCGACGAACGCGGCCAGATCGTCGGCTGCACGGGCACGGCGCGGGACAACACCGAGCAGGTCGCGGCCCAGCGGCGGGAGCGTGAGGCGAACGAGCGCTTCGCCGCGCTCGTCACGCGCATGCCGTTGGGCTATGTCGTGTGGACGGCGGACTTCCGCGTCCTGGAGTGGAACCGGGCCGCCGCCGGGATCTTCGGCTACGCCGCGGACGAGGCCGTCGGGCGGCCGGCGCGCGAGCTGATCATCCCGCCCGAGGGCCAGAAAGCGTTCGATGAAATGTGCCGGGACCTGCTGGCGGGGCGGCCGGGACGCGAGATCACGCTCACCGCCCGGCGGCGCAACGGCGAGAAGCTCCGCTGCGAGTGGTACAACACGGTGTTGCCGGACGCCGAGGGTAAGCCGCTGGGAGTCGTGACGTTCATCCGCGACGTCACGGAGCGCGAACAGCTCGAGGCCCAGCTGCGCCAGTCGCAGCGGCTCGAGAGCCTCGGCCTGCTGGCGGGCGGCGTGGCGCACGACTTCAACAACCTGCTGGTCGGCATCCTGGGCAGCGCGTCGCTGGGACTGGAGCAGCTCCCGCCCGACAGCCCGGTCCGGCCGCTGCTGGAGAAGGTCGTGAGCGCGGGGCGGCGGGCGACCCAGCTCACGCAGCGCATGCTGGCGTACGCCGGGCGCTCCGCTCCCGACGTGCAGATCATGGACCTCAACGCGCTGGTCCACGAGATGGCGGAGTTCGCGACCGCGGCGTTCCCGCGGACCGTTGCACTGCGGATCGACACGGCCACCGAACTGCCGCTGATCCGCGCCGACAGCAGCCAGATCCAGCAGATCATCATGAACCTGCTGATCAACGCGGCCGAGGCGATCGGCGAGCGCGCCGGCCAGGTGACGGTGGCGACGCGGGCGGAGACGCTGTCCGAGGTGCGCTGCGCGGCCGAGTTCCCGAACCAGAAGCTCGTGCCCGGGCCGTATGTGACGCTCGAGGTGAGCGACAACGGCTGCGGCATGTCGCCGGATACCCTAAGCCGGATCTTCGACCCCTTCTTCACGACGAAATTCGCCGGGCGCGGGCTGGGGCTCTCGGCGATGCTCGGCATCGTGCGGGCGCACAAGGGGGCGGTGAAGGTCTGGAGCCAGGAGGGCGTCGGCACGGTCTTCCGGGTGCTGCTGCCGGCGGCGACGGGTGTGACGGCGGCGCCGAGCGTGGCCCGGCCGCGGGCCGAGGTCCCGCGCGGGGCGACGGTGCTGGTGATCGACGACGAGGAGGACGTGCGCGACGTCGTGCAGGCGGTACTCGAGAGTCGCGGGGTGCGGGTGCTCACCGCGCCGGACGGGCAGCGCGGGCTCGAGGTCTTCAAGCAGAACTCGGCCGACATCGACGCCGTGCTGCTCGATATGAACATGCCGGGCTTGCCCGGGCCGGCGGTGTTCGAGGAGCTGCTGCGCGTGCGGCCGGAGGTGAAGGTGCTCCTGTCCACCGGATACAGCGAGCAGGAGGTCGCGGGGCACTTCGCGCGCGATCGGCTGGCCGGGTTCGTGCACAAGCCGTACACGGCGTCGATGCTGGTGGACAAGATCGGGGCGGCGCTGACGGGCAACTGAGGGGGCGTGCGGCCGGGGCCGCGCGTGTGAGCCGCTGTTCGCGCCCGCCGGAACGCCGCCCGTCCGGGCACGCCGCCGGCGCCTCCGGTCGTCGTGAAAGCGTCCGCCGCAGGGGTCGGACGCGACGCGCGCTGCCTCGGACCATTCTTCAGCGGAGCGTTAGAATGGGGGGATGCTCTCCGCGGTGCGGATCGTGCTCGTGGCGCCCAGCGGCCCCGCCAACGTCGGGGCGGTCGCGCGCGTCATGGCGAACATGGGGCTGCGGGAGCTGGTCGTCGTCGCACCGCGGTGCGACGTGAGGGCGGAGGAGGCCGTCGCTTACGCCACGCACGGCCGGGAGGTGCTGGACGCCGCCCGAATCGTGGACGACATCCCCGCCGCACTGGCCGGCTGTGTACGCACCTACGCCACGACGTCGAAGCTCGGCCTGTACCGACGCCAGGCCGCGATCCCGCCGGACGAAGCCGCGGACGAGGCACTGGGCGCCGGGGGGCCGGTCGCGTTCGCGTTCGGGCGCGAGGATTTCGGCCTGCGGACCGCCGAACTGCTGCATTTCGACCGGCTCGTGACCATTCCCGCGGACGAGTCCTGGCCGGTGCTCAACCTCGCGGCCGCGACGACGATCGTGTGCTACGAGCTGCACCAGGCGGGCCGCGCCCGGGCGGGGCGGCCGCCCCTGACGTACGCGCTGGCGCAGGACCTGGCGCCGGCCGAGCGCAAAGAAGTGCTGTTCGAGCGGTTGTTCGACGCCCTGGAGCGCGTGGGCTTTCTGTTCGGGCCGAACCCCGACCATCTGAAGTACGCGCTGCGGCATCTGCTCGGGCGGATCGACCTGACGGTGAACGAGGCGGACGTGCTGATCGGCCTGGCGCGGCAGATCCGCTGGTACGTGGATCATCACCCGGAGCGCCGCGATCCGCCGCGGGCTCGGCGTGCGGCGGCGGCCGACGACGCGGATGGGGAGCGGTGAGGAGCGGAGCGCGCGCGGAATGCAGAGACGTCACGGGGGCGTTGGAGTGCGGCGATGTCGCGAACGTGGTGTGCGCTGGTGCTCGGGCTCGTCTGCGGGGGGTGGCCGGGGGCTGCGGCCGTCGCCCAGGAGGCCGCGGTCCTGGACGAACTGAAGGGGCTCCACGAGCGGCTGACGCGCCCCGGCGTGGTCGTGGCGGCGGCGGAAGGGCGGGCGGCGCTGGAGAAGCTGGAGGCCTGGAAGCTTGACGCCGCGGCGCTGCCCGACGCGCCGCGCGCGATGCTCCTGCGGGTGCAGGTGTACGCGGCGCTGGCGGTCGGCGATGCGGCCCGGGCTGCGGCGGCTTACGAGCGGCTGGCCGCGGCCGACCCGGGCTCCAGGGAGACCCTGCGGGCGGCGTGGGTGGTGGCGAGCGCGACCGGCGACGCCCCGTTGGCCCGGCGAACGCTGGACCAGTTGAGAGAACAGAAGTTGGCGGATGCGGCGGCGCTGGAGCTGCGCCTGGCGCGGCTGCGCAAAGTGGGCGAACCGGCGCCAGAGCTCGAGCTGAAGGCGCAGACACCGGGCAAGGACGGCTGGATCGACGGGCCGACGGTGCCGCTGGCCGCACGCGACGGTGTAGTGCTGGTGCTCGACTTCTGGCGGCTGCGCGACAAGCCCTCGGAGAAGCAGTCGGCCGCCTTGCTGGCGCTGGTCACCGCGTATGCCGGCAATCCGGCGGTGCAGTTCGTGGGGATCAACGCCGACGCGCCGGCGGACGTGGCGGCCGCGCGGAAGCACGCGGTCGACAGCGGCTGGACGTGGCCGCAGTACTTCGAGCAGGTCACCGGCGAAGCGCCGCTGACGCGCCGCGCGTTCGACGCTGGCCCCCCGGCGTGGCAGGTCCTGATCGATGCCGGCGGCGCCGTACGGGCCGTGGGGGCGGCGGGAGATCCGGCCTTCGAGTATGCCGTGCGGGCGGCGGTGGCCGAGGCGCGGGGGCAGGCAGCACCGGTCCGGCCGAAAAACCTGGCGGGTACGGCGGCCCCGGTGCGGCCGGCGAAGAAGGAACCGGCACCGCCGGGCGAGGCCGCACCGTCGGAGGCGCCGAAGGACGCCGCGGCCCCGACCGGGCAGAAGGGCGACCTGCCGCACAACGACGAAGCGGCCGGCCTGCTGAACCAGGCCCGGGCGTTCATCAAGGCGGGGCGGAAGACCGACGCGAAGAAGATTCTCCGCGAGATCATCGAGAAGTACCCGGGCACCTGGGAAGCGCAGGACGCGAAGGAACGGCTCGAGGCGCTTTAGGCCGGTCGCGGGCGCAGCGGCGTGTTGGCGGAAGCCCGGCGCGGATGGATACACTGAGACGATGAAACCGGTTGCTCCAGCGTTCGACCAGTTCGAAACCGTGGCGGCGGGCTGCAACCGCGTGCCCGTCGTGGCCACGCTTGTTTGCGACGACATGACGCCGTTGAGCGCGTTCGCCCGGCTGGCGGCCGATGCGCCGCGGGCCTTCCTGCTCGAGAGCGTCGTCGGCGGCGAGAGCATGGCGCGGTACTCGTTCCTCGGGGCCGACCCCGCTCGCACTTTCTGCGTGCGCGGCCACGCGGTCGAGGTCACGGAACACGCGACCGGGGCCGTGCAGAGGACGACGAGCGCGGATCCGCTGGCGCTGCTGGAGGCCCACGTCCGGCAGTTCCGCACGCCCGTGCTGCCGCGGCTGCCGCGGTTCCTCGGCGGGGCGGTAGGGTATGCGGGCTACGACGTCGTCCGGTACTACGAGCGCTTGCCGCACGCGCCGCCCGACGACCGAGGGCTGCCGGACCTGTTGTTCGACATCTACGAGACGATCGTCGTGTTCGACCACGTGTTCAAGGTCGTGCATGTGGTGGCGCTGGCGGCCTGCGAGCCGGGCGGGCCGGCGCGGTCGCAACGCCGGGCGTACGACGCGGCCGTAAAGCGCATCGATGCCACCGTGCGGCGGCTGAGCCGGGCATCGCGGCTGCGCCCGGTTCGGGTGGCGCTCCCGGTGCCGCCGCTGGAGCGCTACACGAGCAACCGCACGCAGGCCGAGTTCGAGGCGATGGTCGAAAAGTGCAAGGAGTACATCCGCGCCGGCGACATCTTCCAGGTTGTGCCGTCGCAGCGGCTGTGCGTCGAGACGGCCGCGGCGCCGCTGGACATCTACCGCGCGCTGCGGGTGATCAACCCGTCGCCGTTCATGTTCTACCTGAAGAGCCCGGAAGTGACGCTGGTCGGGGCCAGCCCGGAGATCATGTGCCGGGTCGAGGGCGGCGTCGTGACGAACCGACCGCTGGCGGGGACGCGGCGCCGCGGCGCGACGGCCGAGGAGGACGAGCGGCTGCGGGCCGAGCTGCTGGCGGACCCGAAGGAGCGGGCCGAGCACGTGATGCTGGTGGATCTCGGGCGCAACGACGTGGGGCGGGTGGCGCGGCCGGGCAGCATCCGGCTGGCGGAGCTCATGACCGTCGAGTTCTACAGCCACGTCATGCACATCTCGAGCACGGTGACCGGCGAACTGGCGGAGGGGAAGACGGCGTTCGATGCGCTGCGGGCGACGCTGCCGGTCGGAACGGTCACCGGCGCGCCGAAGGTGCGGGCCATGGAGATCATCGACGAGTGCGAGCCGACGCGGCGCGGGCCGTACGCGGGCGCGGTGGGGTACATGGACTTCGCGGGGAACATGGACACGTGCATCGCGCTGCGGACGCTCGTGCTGCAACCCGGTCCGGACGGGCGGCAGCGCGCGTACATCCAGGCGGGGGCGGGCATCGTCGCGGATTCGGTGCCGCAGCGCGAGTATGAGGAGACGCTGAACAAGGCGCAGAGCCTGCTCAGCGCGCTGCAGCTCGCGGAAGACGGCTTCGGGCGTTGACGCGCCCGGCCACGGCGGCGCCCGCGTCCGGGCGTCGGCCCGACGGAGCGGCGCGCCGGCGCCGCGCGGCACCGGTTCCCGGTGACGTTTTGCGGGGCCGGCCCAGCTTCAGTCAGGGTCGATGCGGGTGAGCCAGCCGTAGCGGTCGGGCTCCTCGCCGAGCTGAATCGCGCGAAGCTTGTGGTACAGCACGCTGGTCCAGCGCCCCGCTTCGCCGTCGGTCGAGTACACGATCTTCTGATCGCGGTACGTGATCGAGCCGACCGGCGTGATGACCGCGGCGGTGCCGCAGCAGCCGGCCTCCGCGAAGTCCGGCAGCTCGGTCACGGCGATCGAGCGGCGCTGCGGCCGCAGGCCGAGTTCCTCGGCCAGGGTGATGAGGGACTTGTTCGTGATGGACGGCAGGATCGAGTCGCTTTGCGGCGTGATGTACTGGCCGTCGCGCGTGATCACGAAGAAGTTGGCCGGCCCGGACTCGTCGATGTACTTCTTCTCCTTGGCGTCGAGGTAGAGGACCTCGGTGTAGCCGCGTTGTTTGGCGGCCACCGTGGCCCGCAGGCCCGCCGCGTAGTTGCCGCCGACCTTGACGTCGCCGACGCCGAGCGGCGCGGCGCGGTCCACGAATTCCTCGACGAGCAGGTCCACGGGCTTGAAGCCGGTCTTGAAGTAGGGCCCGACCGGCGTGACGAACACGACGAACAGGAACTCCGTGGCGGGCTTCACGCCGACCTGCGGCGAAATGCCCAGCACGAGCGGCCGGATGTAGAGGCTGGCGCCGGTGCCATAGGGGGGCACGAAACGCCGGTTCGCGTTGACGGCACGGCGGACCGCCTTGATGAAGAGCTCCTCGGGCGGGGGCTCCATCAGGATCTTGCGGCACGACGCGACCATCCGCCGGGCGTTCTCGTCCACGCGGAAGACCACCACGTCGCCGCTCCGCGTCTCGAACGCCTTCAGCCCCTCGAAGCATTCCTGGCCGTAGTGCAGGCACGTGGCGGCCATGTGCACCGGGATGTTCTCGTCTTCGCACAGCACGCCGTCGTCCCATTGCCCGTCGCGCCATGTGTAACGCACGTTGCAATCGGTCTTGCGGTAGCCGAAGGTCAAGTTCTCCCAATCGAGATTGGCCCGCGCCATTCCCTGCTCCGCGCTCCCCCGACGTCGACGTGGCTTCAGGGCGTGCATGGGATCCTCCGTGGTCGGCGGCGGCGTGACCGTCCGCACAACAAGTGGAAATCGGCGGATCGGACTCCTGTGGCGGGCCGCGCAGTGGGCCGGACAGGGGAGCCTCACGAGGCGCCGCCCACCACCTGGAGCATAGGCGGCCGCCAATCGCGTTGCAAGGCGACCGCGGCGAGAACCGGCGCTGCGCCGCGCCGGTTCCGCGGACCGCTATCCAAAAACGCGCCGGGACAATAACCTGCGCGCGCCGCGCGAGCCGGTGGCCGCCGCGGTGGAAACGTTTCAGCCCGTGGAAGCACCCTGGCGATGTCCGATCTTCCGGTTCTGAGCGCCCCGATGGATCCGACGCCCGTCGCGCGGACGCACCTGCTCGACCTCGACCGGGCCGCGCTCGAGGCCTGGCTCGCGGCCCGCGAGTTGCCCCGTTACCGGGCGTCCCAGATCTTCGACTGGGTGTACGCCAAGAGCGTCGCCGATTTCGCCGCGATGACGAACCTCTCCAAGGACCTGCGGGCTCGCCTTGCGGCCGAGTTCGACCTGTGGCGCGGCCGCGTCACGACCGTCCGCGCATCCGCCGACGGCACCCAGAAACTGCTGATCACTTGGCCCGACGGCCGGGCGGTCGAGACGGTGTGGATCCCGGACGGCGAGCGGCACACGGTGTGCCTGTCGTCCCAGGTCGGTTGTCCCGTCGGCTGCCGGTTCTGCGCCAGCGGGCTGCGCGGCGTGGAGCGGAACCTCGCCGCCGGGGAGATCGTCGAGCAGGCCCTGCGGGTCCGCGATCTGGTCGCGACGCGGCGGGCCGCGGATGGTCGCCCGGCGCGGCTGTCGAACGTCGTGCTGATGGGCATGGGCGAGCCGCTGGCGAACTACGAGCACGTCGTGCAGGCGATCCGGATTCTCAACGCGCCGTGGGGCCTGGGCATCGGCGCGCGCAAGATCACGGTGAGCACCGTGGGGCTGCCGAAGCAGATCCGTCGCCTGGCGGACGAGGGCCTGCAACTCAACCTCGCCCTGTCCCTGCACGCGCCCACGCAGGAGCTGCGGCACGAGCTGATCCCGTGGGGCAAGGTGCCCATCCCCGAGCTGCTCGATGCCTGCGACTACTACTTTCGGAGGACAGGCCGCGAGGTCACCCTGGAGTACGTCCTGCTGGCCGGGGTGAACATGAGCCCGGCGCACGCGGTGCAACTGGCCGCCATCGCGCGGCGCCTGCGGTGCAATGTCAACCTGCTGCGGTACAACCCGGTGCCGGGCGTCCCGTACGAGCGTCCCACGGCCGAGGCGGCGTTCGCGTTTCAGGAGGAGCTGCGGCGCGGCGGGGTGAACGCACATGTGCGGACATCGCGAGGGCGGGACATCGATGCGGCCTGCGGGCAACTGCGGCGGCGGGTGGAGGCGGCCGACGACGCGTCGTCGGCATTGGTGTAGCGGGCCGAAAGAAGCTCGTCTCGCGAGCCGAACCCGATCCGTTGCCGGGCGGACCGGCCGCCGCGGCGTTCCGCCCGGAGCGCGGAGCGCCCGTCGCAGAGCGGAGGAGACGCTAGGGTCGTCTCGGACGCGGCGCCTGCTCGGGCCGGCCACTCACGTAGGCGTAGTCCGCCCGCGTCAGTAGGTCGTCGATGGCGGCCGGGAGGGCGGCCGGATTGGCGAACGCAGCCGCGGGAATTGCGAGGGCGTCGTTGCGGCTGGACAGGTCCCGGACGCTGCCGTCCCGGAAGAGGATGTTGGCCCGCCGCCCATCGTGGTTGACGTGGTAGTACGGCTCGGGGCCGAGGCTGTTGGTGTCGAGCGCCAGCGCTTCGACCCGCACGAGGACGTCGCCGATGCGGTTCGCGCCGAGGCGGTCGAGCAGGCCGGTGGCTGCCTCGGGCGGCAGGTGGTCCAGCTCGCGGTAGAGGTACGAGCCGAAGGCGTGTTGCCCGGTGCCGATCCGCGGGATCTCCCAAACCTGGTTGTAGTTGCTGTCGGCCGGGCAGTAGAAAACGCCGGGGTGCGGAGCGGTGGTGAGGAGCAGACGCCCTTGGCCCATGTACTGGCGCGGGTGCGTAGCGGGGAAAGTCGGCTCGCCGTCCCCGATCCAGAGTTGGTTGGTCGCCATCTGGTTGCTGCTGAAATCGTACGGGTGCAGCGGGTCGGGGCCGCGAGGGACGTGGCCACGCTCGGCCGCGGCGTACGCGTGAATCGCGATGCCGATCTGCCGCAGGTTGCTGCCGCATGCGGCGCGCTTGGCGGCCCCGCGCGCGGCGGAGAGGGCGGGCAGCAGAATCGCCAGGAGCGCGGCGATGATCGCGATCACGACGAGCAGCTCGATGAGTGTGAACGCAGCCGCGGGCTGCCGGCGGTGAGCGCGACGGTCGTGTTGTGGCAAGGTGTGGTACAACATGGTCAGACGCGGGGCACTCCTGGGTCGAATCTCGACCGACCGCATAGCTTAGCCGCGAAGCGGCGGAATGCACGTCCGGCAGCCGGCGGGGGTGGGTCGAGGCCGAGCGCACTCCCTGCGCCGCCGCCCCGTTGACCGTTTCGAGAACGTCGCGCGGCGCGCAATCGTTTGGACGCGTCCGGCGGAATTCGCTATCCTCGCGCGGCGACCGGGCGACCCAAGTTGGTCCCGGTCCCGTCCTCCCCCGCAGCACGACGCGGGCGGCCGGTGGCGGCGCGCTTGCGCCCGTAGCTCAGCTGGACAGAGCAGCGGATTTCTAATCCGCCGGTCAGAGGTTCGAGTCCTCTCGGGCGCGTTCGTCGGGCGGCGCGGGCCGGTCACGCCCCCAGCCGCAGCGCGGTTCCGATCAAGTTGTTCCTTGACGCGAGTCCCGGCCGGCGTTTTCCTGTTGCCGACGGGCGAGCGATCGGGTGGAATGTTGCAGAAGTGAAACGCCCGGGCCGGCCGCGCGGGGTGCAGCGGCCGGCGGGCGGATTGCCAGGCCGGACGACCCGCCGCATGCGGCGGCAGCAAAGGTTGGCGAGCGGCATGCACATCTTCCTGGGCATCGATGTCGGCGCGGTGACCGCCAAGCTGGTGGCTTTACTGCCGGCCGAAGTCACGGCGGACGCGGTCGCGCGGGTCGGCGGGGAATGGACAGTGCTGCGCGGGCCCGGCGATCCGGGGTGGGTGGCGCTTGTGCCGGCGGCGCGGCGGACGCGGGGGCGGCCGATCGGAGCGGTCCGGGAGTTGCTGTCCGCGGCCGAACCGCTGCTTGGAACCTACGAAGTGGGTGGGGTGGTGGCGACGGGCTCGGGAGCGGGCCTTGTGGCCGAGCTGCTCGGCGCGCCGACGTGTAACGAGCTTCAGGCGGCGGCGCGGGCGATCGACCTGCTGCACCCCGACGTGCGGACGGTGTTCGAAATCGGGGGCGAGGGCAGCCGGTATCTGCGGCTCGAACCGGATCCGGCCAGCGGGACGCTCGGGATTCTCGATTACAGCACGAACGGGGACTGTGCGGCGGGGACGGGCGCATTTCTGGATCAGCAGGCCGGCCGACTGAAGTACGCCATCGAGGACATCGGCGCGGTGGTAAGTGGGGCGGAGCGGACGGCGCAGATCGCGGGGCGCTGCAGCGTGTTCGCCAAGAGCGACATGATCCACGCGCAGCAGAAGGGCTTCACGCCGCCCGAGGTGCTGCGCGGTTTGTGCCTCGCGGTCGCGACGAACTACAAGAGCGCGGTCGTGAAAGGGCGGACGCCGGTGCCGCCGGTGGCGCTGCTGGGCGGTGTGTCGGCCAACGCGGCCGTGGTGGACGCGTTGGCGGAGGTCTTCGGGCTGGCGGCCGGCACGCTGCTTGTGCCGCAGCGAGCGGAGGCGTTGGGGGCGGTCGGGGCGGCCCTCGCGGCCCGCGACCTGGGTGCGGCTGAGGATTGGCGCGCGCGCCTGGCGCGGCTCGCGGACGCGGGCCGCGACGGCCACGCCTTTCCGCGCATGCCGCGCCTGACGCTCGACCGCGTGCGGGTGCTGCGGGACCCGGTGCGGCCGTACTCGTTTCCGACCGACGGCGGACGGGTGGACGCGTACCTCGGTCTGGACATCGGCTCGGTGGGGACCAAGCTGGCGCTGATCGACGCGCAGGGCGAGGTGATCCACTCGATCTTCACGCGGACGGAGGGGCGGCCGATCCAGGTGGTGGGGCGGATCCTGCGGGAGCTGGAGGAAGCGGTCGGCTGGGGCATCCGGATCCGCGGCGTCGGCACGACCGGCAGCGGGCGCGAGCTGATCGGCGAGCTCGTGGGGGCCGATAGCATCAACGACGAGATCACGGCGCACAAGACGGGTGCCACGTTCGTGGGCGACCGGCTGCTGGGGCGGCGGCCGGACACGATCTTCGAAATCGGGGGACAGGACTCGAAGTACATCAGCCTTCAGCCGGAGCGGCCGGCGGGCGCGGAGGCCGGCGTCGAAGGGGCGCCGCCGGACTCGATCGTCGTCGATTTCACGATGAACGAGGCGTGCGCGGCGGGGACGGGCAGTTTTCTGGAGGAGCGGGCCGAGGAGCTCGGGGTGGCGATCAAGGGGGAGTTCGCGGATCTGGCGCTGCGATCGGAGGCGCCGCTCAAGCTCGGCGAGCGCTGCACGGTGTTCATGGAGCGCGACGTGAACACGTACCTCCAGCGCGGCGCGCAGCGCGAGGACATCATCGCCGGGCTGGCGTACTCGGTGGTGTACAACTACATCAATCGGGTGGTGCGCGGACGGCCGATCGGTGACTGCGTGTTCTTCCAGGGCGGAACCGCGTACAACGACGCGGTCGCGGCGGCCTTCAGCCACGTGTGCGGCAAGGAGATCATTGTTCCGCCGCACAACGCGGTGCTCGGCGCGATCGGCGCGGCGCTGCTGGCGCGGGAGAAGATGACGGCGACCGGCGGGAGCACGCGTTTCCGCGGCTACAACCTCGAAGCCGTGGACTACACGCTGCGCGAGTTCGCGTGTCACGGCTGCGGCAACCAGTGCGCGATCCAGGAGTTCAACGTCGAGGGCGAGAAGACGTTCTGGGGCGACAAGTGCTCCGACCGCTTCCGCAAGCAGGCCCGGACGGATCGCAAACCGGTCATCCCCGACCTGGTCGCGCTGCGACATGAACTGCTGCTGGCCGACGACGGCGGCGAGCCGACGCGGCCGCGAGCCACGGTCGGCTTGCCGCTGGCGATGTACACGTGGGACCTGTTGCCCCTTTGGCGGCGGATGCTGCGGGATTGCGGATTCCGCGTCGTGGTCTCATCGGAGACGAACCGCAAAACAGTGCGGCACGGCCTCGATTGCGTCGTGGCTGAGCCGTGCTTCCCGATCATCGTCGCCCACGGGCACGTGGCCGAGCTGATCGAGCGCGGCGTCGATTACCTGTGGGTGCCCAACCTGCTGACCGCGGAGGAACGCGTTCCCGGGCTTGAAAGCTACGTGTGTCCGTGGGGGCAGACGCTGCCGTTCGTGCTGCGGCAGGCCCCGGCGTTTCGGCAGTGGCCGGGGCGGGTCCTGTGTCCGACGCTGACTTTCCAGCGCGGGCCGGCGGCGGTGCTCAAGGAATTGCAGCGCACGCTCGGGGGGCTCGGTGTGCCGCGCCGGACCGTCGCGCGGGCGTTCGCGGCGGGGCGGGCGGCGCTGGAGAAGTTCCGCGGCGCGTATCTCGCGGCCGGCCGGGCCGCGCTGGAGACGCTGGAGCGCACGGGAGCGAGCGGGATGGTGCTGGTGGGGCGGCCGTACAACATCCACGACGCGGGCGTGAGCCTGAGCGTGGCGCGCAAGCTGCGCGAGCAGTACGGCGTGAACGTCATTCCGATCGATGCCCTGCCGCTGGCCGGCGTCGATGTGAGCGACATCTCGGACAACATGTACTGGGCCTACGGGCGGAAGATCCTGGCGGCGGGGAAGCTGGTCGCGGCGCACGAGAACCTGCACATCGTGTACGTGACCAACTTCAAGTGCGGTCCGGATTCGTTCCTCAAGGGCTTCATCCGGCCGGCCGCCCGGGGCAAGCCGTTCCTCACGCTCCAGTTCGACGGGCACTCGAACGACGCCGGCATGATGACGCGGTGCGAAGCGTACCTCGACAGCAAGGGGATTCTCCGATGGTGGCGGACGTGCGCGAGCAAGCCGGGGGAGCCGGCCTGGCCGGGCGAACCCTCTACATCCCCCAGATGGCCCACGCCAGTGCGCGGCTGATGGCCGCGGCGTTCCGCTCGATCGGGATTGACGCCACGATCACCCCCGAGTCGAACGAGGAAACGCTCGCCCTCGGCGGGTTGCACAGCAGCGGCGAGGAGTGCCTGCCCCACAAGATCACGCTGGGCGATTTCCTGCGCATCTGCCGCCAACCCGGCTTCGACCCGCGCAAGGCCGCGTTCTTCATGCCGCGGGCGCCCGGGCCGTGCCGGTTCGGTCAGTACGCCCCCTACCTGCGGCAGGTGTTGGCGGAGCAGGGTTTCGGCGACGTGCTGGTGTTCTCGCCGAACAGCTCAGACGGGTACGACGGGCTGGGCACGCTGGCGGGCGAGTTGATGCGGACCGCGTGGCTGGCGATCGTCTGCGCCGACATCGCGATGCGGCTGCTGCACAAGACCCGGCCGTACGAGACGGCCGCGGGCGCGGCGGACGGGGCGTTCCACGCGACGCTCGACGACTTCGATGTCGTGCTGTCGGAACAGGGACCGGACGCGGCCACGCGGGTGCGGCACTTGGTTCGGGCGGTCGAGCGGGCGCGCGCCCGCTTCCGGGCGGTGCCCGCGTGCTACCGGAAGGGGCGGCCGCTCATCGGGCTCGTGGGGGAGATCTACTGCCGGCTCAACACGTTCAGCAACGAGGACACGGCCCGGCGGATCGAGCGGCTGGGGGGCGAGTGCTGGCTATCGGACGTGTCGGAATGGGTGTGGTACACGAACTGGTGCCGCGAGACGGACTGCATCCGCGACGTGGGGCGTCTGAGCCTGAGCTACGTGAAGCAGAAGCTCAAGACGCACGTGCAGCACAAATACGAACGGGCGCTGCTGGCGCCGCTGGCCGAGGACCTGTGCGGGTATGAGGAGCCGCACGACATCCGCGAGGTGCTGGATCGCTCGGAGCCGTACTTGCCGGCGACCGGGGCGCTGGGCGAGATGACGCTGAGCGTCGGCAAGGCCATTTACCTGCACGACAAGGGGGCCGACGGGATCATCGACATCAGCCCCTTCACGTGCATGAACGGCATCGTGAGCGAGGCGGTCTACCCGGCCGTGAGCGCGGCCCACGACGACATTCCGATCCGGGCGTTGTACTTCGACAAGGTCGGCAAGCACATCGATCGCGACCTCGAAATCTTCCTCGACCTCGCGCGGGCCTACCAGCGTCGAAAAAAGCACGCGCGGCGCTATCCGGCATACTTCACAGAATAGGTGCGGCGGACGGGATTCGGTTTTCGGCGGTCACCGCAGTCGCAGCCCCCAGCGCAAGCAGTCTTGGTGCCCCGGGCGGTATACCTTCTCGCCCGGAGGGCCGTCGGCCCGCGCTGATGCTCGCCCCTTCGGGGCGACCACGGCCACTGGCCGACGCCCCTTCGGGGCCCGCATCAACACAGGCCGACGCCGCTTCCGGGCGACCAAGGGTATGGACCGGCGCCCCTGCCGGTTGAGGATGCATACCCCCCGGCACCCTTGCGGTGTGAGCATGGGTATCCGCCAGGGCCACACCGGGGCGAGAATGCGTGCCGCCGGGCGCCCCCCCGCGGCGAACAAGGACGCCGACCGGCCCCCTGTGGGCGGCCGTGCCCCATCGTGCGAGCGTTACGTTACTGCAAATGGCGCTCGCGAAACCGGCGCCACCCGGTTAGCCTATTCCGCCAAACCGCGACGGCGCGGCCGCGGAGAGGCCGGATGGATCGCGAGCACACAAACCAACCGATACAGCGAACCGGCCAGCGGGCCGGGCCCCCGCCGGGTGCGCGTCCGGAGGCCCCGCCCGCGACGCCGGCCGTCGCCGCGTCCGCGGATGCCGTGGGCGAGAAAGCATCCACCCGCTCGACCCAGAGCCCCGCACCGCTGCCCGCGACGACTTGGTCCGCCCCTGCGGATGTGCCCGCCCAGGACGGTCGCCTGCGGCCGCTGGTCGCGGAGGCCGTCACGGGGCCTGTCCACACTTTCCCGCCGAGCACCCCGCGGCCGCCGGACGGCCTTGCGGCGACCGCGGGTCGCCCGCTTGATGGGGCCTTCGTGGGCCAGGGCTGCCAACGCTCGGGCCTGCTCCATCGGCCGATTCAGGACATCCGGCGCGCTCCGGTGACGGCCGAGAACGCGGTCACCGAGCTGGAGCGTTACAAGCTGTCGCTGCGCAAGTACGCCCCGGTGCAGAAAGGACGGGAGGGCCTGCCGTGGCCGGGGCAGTGGCAGTGCAGCTCCTGCGAGGCCGTCGTGCCGGGCGCGATCGTGTACGACAGCGCCGACGATGCGATCTATCTGGAGACGCATTGTCCGACGTGCGGTCCCGCGCGGAGCCGTCAGAACGACGTGCTGTTCGTACGAAATCCGGTGGTACACGCCCATCCGCGTCAGCCGAAGCGCACGTACGGCGGCTTCCCCATCCGTCCGATCCAGACGGCGCTGCCCCGCACGGTGGAGACGCTGTGCCCGGAGTGCAGTTGCCTGATCCTCGGGCGCTACTATGTGCGCGGGGGCATCGTGTGGATCGAGAAGACCTGCCCGGAGCACGGCTACTTCCGCGACAAGATCAACACGGACGTCGACCTGTACCTCAAGGGCACGCGTTCGGGCTTCGAGGACGAGCGGGGCGTGTACCGGCCGCAGGTCACGGGCGGCGCGGCGTGCCCGACCGACTGCGGGCTGTGCCACCAGCACCACAGCGCGTCGTGCCTGGCGCAGATTGACCTGACGAACCGGTGCAACCTGACGTGCCCGGTGTGCTTTGCGAGCGCGAACCAGGCGAAGACGCTGACCGAGCCTTCGTATGAGATGGTCGTGGAGTGTCTCCAGGCCCTCCGCGACCAGCACCCGTACCCGGCGACCGCGATCCAGTTCACGGGCGGCGAGCCGACTCTGCACCCCGACTTCCTGCGCATCGTGCGGCAGGCCAACACGATGGGCTTTTCGCACGTGCAGATCGCGACGAACGGGCTGCGGATCGCGGAACGCGACTTCGCCGAGCAGGCGGCCGCGGCCGGGCTCCACACGCTGTACCTCCAGTTCGACGGCCTCGACGAGAGTCAGTACCGCCGGTTGCGGGGCCGGCCGCTGCTGGAGACGAAGCTGCGCGCGATCGAGAACTGCCGCGCGACGGGCATGAAGGTCTGTCTCGTGCCCACGATCGTGCGCACCGTCAACGACGAGCAGGTCCCGAAGATCTTCCGGTTCGCGGTCGAGAACGCGGACGTGATCAGCGCGATCTCGTACCAGCCGGTGGCGTTCACGGGGCGGATCAGCCACCGCGAGCTCGAGCAGCAGCGCTACACGCTGGGCGACCTGGCCCACGATCTGGCCCGGTGCAGCGGGGCGGACGTCCACCGCGATTTCTTCCCGCTGAGCTTCATCGCTCCGCTCGGGCGGATCCTCCAGACGCTCGACGGCAAGCCGAAGATCCGGCCGAGCTGTCACAGCGATTGCGCGTTCGGGTCGTACTTCTTCGTGACGCCCGAGCGCGAGGCGATTCCGATCCCCAAGGTGTTCGACATCTTCCGCGTCTTCGACGGGCTCAATGAGCTGGCGGCCCGCATCGAGCGCACGCGCCCCGGCGGGCGGGCCAACTGGCGCGACAAGCTGGACATCGCCCTGACGTTTCTGCGGAGCTACCGCTGGCGCGGCGGCGACCGGCGCATCAATCCCCTGACCTTCATGCACGCGCTGCGCGGCCTGACCGACAAGTCGGTCGGCCGCGGCGAGGCCGGTCGCAAGACCTACCGCACGCTCATGGCGGCGGGCATGCACTTCATGGACCGCTACAACTACGACACCGAGCGCGTGCGACGGTGCGTGATCCTTTACAGCACGCCCGACGGGATGTACCCGTTCTGCACCATCAACGGCGGGCCGACGTACCGGCCGCTGATCGAGAAGATGTACGCCCGGCCGCTGGATCCCGCCCGTTGAACAGGTGCGGCGGCGCGGGGGCGAGTATAATCGCCACCCGGCGCGGATGGGACCGCGACCGCGACACGAATCCCCGAACCGGAGTGCGTCGATGAAGGGCAACCCGAAGCTGCTGGCAACGCTCAACGAGCTGCTGGCCGACGAGCTGACGGCGATCAACCAGTACATGGTGCACTCGGAGATGTGCGACAACTGGGGCTATGAGCGGCTGCACCAGTACATCGAGAAACGCGCCATCCAGGAGATGAAGCACGCCGAGAAGCTGATCGCCCGGATTCTGTTTCTGGAGGGCACGCCGCGGGTCGACACGCTCAACAAGATCACGATCGGCGCCGACGTGGCCAAGCAGATCGCCCACGATCTGAAGGCCGAGCTGGGCGCGGTCAAGATGTACAACGAGGCCGTGCAACTGGCGGACGAGGTGAAGGACGCCGCGACCCGTGAGCTGCTGGAGGACATCCTCAAGGACGAGGACGCCCACGTGGACTGGCTTGAGGAGCAGCAGGACCAGATCGCGCAGCTCGGGGTTCAGCTCTACCTCTCGACGCAGACGCGCGGCGATGCGTAAGGCGGCGGCCGGCGCAGCGCCGGAGATCACGGCCGGCGACCTGGCGGAGCGGCTGCGGCAGGAGCGGCCGCCGGTCCTTTTGGATGTTCGGCGGGAAGACGAAGTGCGCGTGGCCCGGATTGCCGGGGCGCGGCATATTCCCCTGGATGAGTTGCCGCAGCGGTGGACCGAGCTGGATCCCGCCGCGGCGCTCGTCGTGTACTGCCACCACGGCGTGCGGAGTGCCCAGGCGGCCGCGTTCCTGCGGCAGGCGGGTTTCACGGACGTGGCGAGCCTGCGGGGCGGGATCGACGCGTGGGCGCGGGAGATCGACCCGCGGATGCCGCGCTACTGAGCGCGCGGCCGGCGGGTTCGACGCCCTGCTACGTCAGGCTATAGAACACCAACGCCAGCCAGATCACGCCGGCGGGCGCCAGCAGCGCCAGCAGGGCCGTCGCCAGGCATGCACCGGTCGCCCCCAGCCAACGCAGCGCGGCCCGGTTGCGTCCGGGGAAGCCCGTGCGGAGCAGGCGATAGAAGTTGGCAAGGCACAGCAGCAGCGCGGCCATGTATCCCATCGCCGCGCCGACGACGGCGACGCCGACGCAGTCGGCGAGTTGCACCGGCGGTCCGGTGCTCAGGTACCAGGTCAGTAGCCCGCCCGCGATAGCCAGCACCGCCGCCGGAGTCCACGCCAGCGGCGCCCAAGCATAGTAGTTCAGCGCGATCAAGCGGTTCTCGTACTCGGGCTCGAAGTGCCGGGACTGGACGAAGTAGCTCGTTACCCCGGGTAGCGCGAGCAGGCATAGCAACGTCCAGATCAGCAGTCCGGACAGACCCCACGCGAGCAAATCGCCGTCGCCGGCCAGTTCGCGGTACAGCGGTCGAATTCCCAGCACCGCCGCGGCGTACAGCGCGATCGGCAGGTACGCCCACGCGACGCAACGCCACCGGAACGACTGGCTTTCGGCGAAATCCACGGGCAGGGCGAGCTGCTTGGCGAACCGCTTGTTCCACGTGACGAACCACACCGTGCGCCAGAAGGCTCGCCCGGTCCCGAGCGTACGCCGGTGCGCCCACGGAATCTGCGACTTGCCCGCCCGCACGTCCGCCAGGTCGGTCCCGCACTCCGGGCACCGGGGGCTGGTCAGCCCGCGCACGTCATAGCCGCACTCGGGACACAATGCGCCCTCCGACAGCGAAGCCGGCGTCGGGTCGCTCGGACCGGCCGTAGCGAACGCGGATTCCGACACCCGCGGCGGGACGGAGGGCCCCCCGAGTGTCCCGCGCGCGTCCGCCGGTTCGTCGGGTGTTGGGGGGCTCGGCTGGGGCGGGCGCGACGCCAAGGAAATCTCCGGCGCATATTGGGTGGGCGGATCGGAAGGGCGTCAACTCCGCGCGGTCGGTTCCAGCGCGTACAATGCGCCGGGCGCCGGACGAAAGGCTAGGCCGCATGGCACCGCTCGCATCGCCGCCAGATGCCGCACCGCCCGTTTCGGCCGGGCCCGCGGCGGACTCCAGCCGCGGCTTGTCCGAACGGCCGCCCGTTCGCATCCCGCCGCGCTTCTGGTGGCTGAAACGGCTGACCGTCGCGGGGGGCCTGTACCTGTTGTTGCTGGCGAGCGTACGCCTCTGGTGGGGTTACGAGGCCGACCGGCGGCTTCAGGCGGAGATCGATGCGATTCGAGGTCGGGGCGAACCGCTTCTCCTCGAGGACTACGACCTGACGGTTCCCGCACATGAGGACGCCGGTCCGCTGCTTCAGCAGACCATCGCGGCGCTGCCGCCGCACAGCGCCGGCGTCGCCCCGGACGACCTCGCGAAGCTTTTGAAACGCGGCCTGGCGTGCAATGAGGCCGTGCAGCGGTTCCTGGCGGAGACGGCGACGGCGCGGCAGCTCCTGCGGGCCGCCGCCCAGCGTCCCCGGGCCACGTGGGGCCTGCGCCTGACGTCGCCCATGATCAACCTCCTGATGCCCTCGCTTTCCGATACCCGTCGCCTCGCGAAGGTCGCGGCCGCCGCGGCACTGGCCGAATATGCGGCCGGCGACGATGCCGCGGCGTTCGCGACCGTGCGCGACGCCCTGGCGCTGGCCCGGCAGGCCGATGACAACAACCCGTTCCTCATCTCCCGTCTGGTGGCCGTGGCGTGCGAGGCGCTGGCGACGGACACGCTGGCTTTCCTGGTGGCCCAGGTCGAGGTGGACGATGCGCCGCCGCAACCGCTCGTCCGGCGGCGCGTGGCACGGGTTCCGGCGACGCGGGCGCAACTGCTCGAACTGCGAGACCGGCTCCTGGATGAGGTGGCATTCTCGCGGGGGCTGCGCGCGGCGATGCAGGGCGAGCGGTCGATGATCTGGGACACGATGAGCCTGGTGCTTGCCGGTCGGCAACCACTTGTGGGCTTCGGGCCCGCGCCTGCGACCTCGCGTCTGGAGCTGTTGTTCCGCCGCGCAGTCTACGATCCGGCCATTCGGCTTGAGCTGTGGCGCATGCTCGTGGCCCTGGAGCCGTTCGTGGCGGCGGGCACGGCCGAGAACGGGACGAAGGTCTGCGCTCCGGCGTTGGTGGTGCCGGACAAGCGGAGTATGCGGGGGCTCACACGCTTCTACAGCGCGATCTTGCTTCCGTCGCTCGATCGGTCGGTGGAGATTCACTTTCGGCAGATCGGTTTTCGGCGGTTGACGGCGACGGCCATCGCCATCCGGCTGTACGAGCTCGATCACCGCCGGCGGCCCGAGACACTCGCTGCGCTCGTGCCGGAGTACCTCCCGGCCGTACCGCGCGACCCGTTCCGCGCGGACGGCGGCCCCATCGGGTATCTCCGCGACGACGAGATTCCGCGGCTTTACTGCGTCGGGAGCAACGGCCTCGACGAGAACGGGCTGCTCGTCTGGAGCTCGCCGACGCAGCTCGACCCCGAAAGGTCGGACTGGCCGACGGTGTTTCTGGACGGCCGGCAACCCTGGGAGCGGGTCGATGTGTTCGCGGAGCAGCGCGTTCTGAAGGTCGGCCCGCCCGCGCCGGGCGAGTCCAGTGAGGGCGGCGCGCAGTCCGACGCCGATGAGGGGCAGCGGGAGTGAGCCTCCGCCCGGCCGGCCGGGAGCGGTCGCCCGCGGCCGAAGCTTGACGGCGCTCCGCGCGTCCAGGCGGGCGGCGCAACGCGGCCGGCCTGGCAGCCCGTTGAGAGAGCAAACGGGCCGTCGTGGCACCGGCGTCCCGCCGGTGAAGAGACGGGCGGAACATCCGTGCCACCCCTTTGTCAACGGGCCGCTAGGTCGCAATCGCGATGCGGGCGGTGTGCTGCTCGACCTTGACGGTGTGCATCGGGCCGGACGGGGCCGCCCCGCAGACAATCCTCGTCGCGAGGCATTCCTGCGCGATCGTCGCCTCGAACCGGCGCACGACCGCCAGCAGCGCGTCGGGCGCGTCCACGTAGAGCGTGATGCGGGCCTCGTAGGCGAGGTCCTGTTCCTTGCGCAGCGCCTGGATGTGGTGGATCAGCTCGCGGACCAGGCCCTCCTCGATCAGCTCGGGCGTGAGCTCGGTCTGCACGACGACCACGCCGCCGCGGCCCTGCGCGGCGGACCAGCCCGGCCTGGCCTCCAGCCGCACCTGCACTTCCTGCGGCGTGAGGTGCAGGACCTGGCCGGCGACGGTGACCGCCAGCTCGCCGCGGGACGCGAGGGCCTCGCGCGCGGCGGCCGGGTCAAGCTGCTGGAGCGCGCCGGCCACCTGCGGCGCCAGCTTGCCGAACCGGGGTCCGATGGCCTTGAAGTCGGGCTTGACCTGGTAGGTCACGTACTGGTCGGCCGCGGCCGTGAACTCGACCTGCTTGATGTTGAGCTCCTCGGCGATCAGCGCGGCGTGCTCGCGGAGCCAGTCGGCGTGCTCGGCACGGGCCAGCACGATCTCCGCCCGCGCCAGCGGCTGGCGCACCTTGAGGCGGGCCGTCGTGCGGGCGGCGCGGCCGAGCGAGACGATGTCGCGGACCAGGTCCATCTCGGCCGCGAGCTGCTCGTCGATGAGCGCGGGGTCGGCCGTGGGATAGTCGCAGAGGTGTACGGATAAGGCACGAAGGCACGGAGGCACGGAGGCACGGAGAGAGGAACCCGCGTCATCGGCCTGCCGTGCGCGGGCGTCGCTTCGTGCCTTCGTGCCCTCGTGGCTTCGTGCCTGCGTGCCTTCGTCGCTTCGTGCCTCCGTGCCTTCGTGCCTCTCAGTCTCCGCACCCTTCAGATTCTGGTACATCACTTCCGCGAAGAACGGCGTGAACGGGGCGATGAGCCGGCTGAGCGTCCCGAGGACCTCGTAGAGCGTGTGGTACGCGTCCCACTTGTCCTGGTCTTTCGCGCTTTTCCAGAAGCGCTCCCGCGAGCGGCGGACGTACCAGTTGCTCAGGCCGTCGACGAAGTCGTTGAGCCGGCCGGCGGCGGGGTAGTTCTCGAAGGCGTCGAGCTTCTCGCGGACGAAGCGGGTCGTGCGGTGCAGCTCGCTGAGGATCCAGCGGTCGAGCTCGCCGCGCTCGGCCGGTGGGCGCCGGGGCGAGCCGTGCGTCGGGTGCGCGTCGAAGCCGTCGATGTTGGCGTAGATGTTGAAGAAGCTGAAAACGTTGTAGAGGCGGACGAGGAACTCGCGCTGCGCGTCGCGGATGGCGGCCTCGACGAAGCGCGTGCTGGTCCAGGGGACTTGGGCGCTGAAGAAATACCAGCGCATGGCGTCGGCGCCGTACGTGTCGAAGACGTAGTTGGGCTCCTTGTAGTTGCGAAGCCGCTTCGACATCTTGTTGCCGTCCTCGCCCATCATGTGCCCGAGGACGATGCAGGTGCGGTAGGGGTGCGGGTAATCGCGGCGTGCCGCGGCAACGACATCCCGCGTTTCCTGCGCTGGGGGAGCCGCGGGGGCGGGCGCACGGCCCGCCCGCTCCTCGCCGGGGGACGGAACGCCCGGACTGCCCGGTTGCGTGAAGAGCAACGTGCTGATGCTGAGCAGCCCGTAGAACCACCCGCGAGTCTGGTCGATCGCCTCGCTGATGAAGTCCGCGGGGAAGCGCTGCGCGAACGTCTCCACGCTGCCCGGGGCGTGCGGGAAGCCCCATTGCGCGAACGGCATGCTGCCCGCGTCCCACCAGCAGTCGATGACCTCGGGCACGCGGCGCATCCTCGCGCCCGGCGCGAAGGGGCTGTCGTAGACCCACGCGTCGATGTACGGCTTGTGCACCCGGAGGTGATCCGGCAGGGTGGGGTCTTCGGCTTTCTTCGCGGCCCACAGGCCGTCGGGGTATTCCGGCGTCGCGTCGGTCGCGCCGGGCTTGGCCATCAGTTCGGCCAGCGAGCCGACGGCCTCCATCTTCCCGGTTTTGTCGCAGACCCAGATCGGCAGCGGGGTGCCCCAGTAGCGCTCGCGCGACAGCGCCCAATCGACGTTGTTGCGCAGGAAATCGCCGAAGCGGCCGTCGCGGATGTGCTCGGGCAGCCAGCGGATCTGCGCGTTGTTCGCGAGGAACGCCTCGCGGAACTGGCTCGTGCGGACGAACCAGCTCTGCCGGGCGTACTGGATCAACGCGTCGTTCTCGGCGCGCGGGCAGAACGGGTACTCGTGCTCGATCGTCTCCTGGTGCAGCAGCAGGCCGCGGTCGCGCAGCTCGCGGATGATGTCCTTGTCGCAGTCCTTCACCCAGCGCCCGCGGTAGGCGGGCGGGGCTTCGTCGTTCATCGTGCCGTCGGGGCGGACCGAGCAGATGAGCGGGATGCTGTGCGGCCCGTCCACGAAGCGGCGGCGCTCGTCCTGGAGCAGGTTGAAGTCCACCTCGCCGAAGGCGGGGGCGATGTGGACGATGCCGGTGCCGGTCTCCAGGTCGATGAAATCGGCCGGCACGACCCGCCAGGCGAGCGACGCCGCGCCGCCGTCGCACAGCGGTGCGGTGCGGTCGGCCAGCGATCGCGCGTAGCAGTCGAACGGCGGCTCGTAGCGGAGGCCGACCAGCTCCGCGCCCTTGCACGTCGCCACGGTCTCCAGCTTGCGCTTGATCTTCTCCGCCGTGGGGCCGACCAGCGCCGCCGCAATGCAGAAGTATTCGTCGGTCGCGAGGTCGTGCACCAGCGCGTAGTCCACGTCCGGCCCGACGGCCGCGAAGTGGTTGCTGATCAGCGTCCAGGGCGTGGTCGTCCAGACCAGCAGCGAGACGCGCTTCCCGGCCGGCACGCGCCACTCCGCCGGCCATGCGCCGCCGCCCTCTGTTCCCTCCGTGCCCTGGCTGGCCCCCTGCGTGCCTGCGTGCCTTCGTGCCTCCGTGCCTTCTCTCACTACAAACCGCACATACACGCTCGGGTCCTGCACCGTCCGGTAGCCCTCGCCGACCTCGCCGGCCGACAGCGCGGTCCCGCCCTGGGCCCACCACCACACAACCTTGTGCCCCTGGTACAGCAGACCGCGCTCGAACAGCGTCTTCAGGCTCCACCATACGCTCTCGACGTACTGCTGGTGGAAGGTCACGTAGGCTTCCTCGAGGTTCACCCAGAACCCCAGACGCCGGGTCATCTGCTCCCACTCGCGCGTGTAGCGGAAGACGCTCTCGATGCACTTGCGGACGAACTTCTCGACGCCGTAGCTCTCGATCTCCTCCTTCGTGTGGATGCCGAGCTCCTTGCAGACCTCGACCTCCACCGGCAGGCCGTGCGTGTCCCACCCCGCCTTGCGCTCGACGAGCCGGCCGCACATCGTCTGGTAGCGCGGAAACAGGTCCTTGATGGCGCGCGTCAGGCAGTGCCCCGGGTGCGGCAGGCCGTTGGCCGTCGGTGGGCCCTCGTAGAAGACGAAGCGCGGCGCGCCGCGCCGCTGCTCCAGCGACCGCTCGAAGATGCGGTGCCGCTCCCAGAACGCGAGCATCTGCTGCTCGGCCTGCGCGAAACTGAACTCAGCGGGCAACGGCTCGAACATGCCTCGACTCCACAGCGACCAAACCCGACCAGAATACCGCCCGGCCCGGGGGCCTCACAACCGCGGCGGCCGCTACACGGGCTGCTGCGCGGCCGTCGCCGCCGCCGGCGCGGGCAACCGCGCGACGTCGGGCTCAGGGGCGGCCGCGGTCTCCACCGGGGCCGCGCCGCTGAACACGTGCATGGTCCGCCACGCGCCGGATTGAAACCGCCAGGCCACGAGCAGTCCCAGCAGCGTGAGATAGCCCACGGCCATCAGCCACGGGCCGTGGATGCCGAACTGCGGGGCGAACTCGGCCAGGAGCCAGCCGCCGCCCACGAAGAGGGACCAGCAGCAGGCGCCGTTGAGCAGGGCCGGCACGCGGGTGTCGCCCGCGCCGCGCAGCGCGAAGATGAACGTGATCCCCATCGCGTCGAATACCTGGTAGAGCGCGACCCAGAGCATGATCCAGCCGCCGATGGCCAGCACGTCGGCGTCGCTGCTCATGACCCGCAGCAGCGGCCCGCGCGCCAAGAAGAGCGCGAGGCCGGCCAGCCCCATGTACGCCATGTTCAGGTGCAGCGCGACGCGGGCGCGGTACGCCGCTTCGTCGGGGCGGCGCGCTCCGACCGCGAACCCGACCTGGCTGCACAGCGCCAGCCCGATGCCGACCGCGGGCATGAACGCCACGTGCGTGTACTGCATCGCGATGTTGGTGGCGGCCAGGGCGGCCGTGCCGAACCGCGGCGCGATCAGGTTCAGGAACACGACCCACGAGCCGAGCTCGAGCACGCCCATGGCCGCCATCGGCACGCCGATCCGCAGGATGTCGGCGATCGCGCGCCACCGCACGGCCAGCGCGTGCCGCGTGCGGAACCGGGCGTTGAAGCCGGGCCCGACAAACACGGCCAGCAGAACGGCGAGCCGGGACCACCAGCCGATGACCGTCGCCAGCCCGGCGCCCCAGATGCCCCAGGCCGGGAACGTGACGCTCCAGGCCGGCAGCGGCCCGAGGGCGGGCAGCGCGAGCGTCGGTCCGAAGATCAGCAGCCAGTTGAACAGCACGTTCACGCCCAGTGACACGAGCGACGCGATCAGCGTGACGCCCGGACGCTTGACGCCGTTGAAGAAGCCCTCCAGCCCGGCCGCCGCGACGGCCGGCACGAGCGACCAGATGGTGACGACGGCGTAGGCCGCCTGGGCCTGAAGCACGGCCGGCGTCTGCCCGCCGATCGCGCCGATCCAGTGATACACGGTGGGCAGCGCGGCGGCGATCAGCGCGGCGGCGAGCGCCGCCGGCAGGGCGAAGTAGATCGTCTGCCAGGTGTACTCGGCCCCGCGCTCCGGCTCGCAGCGGCCGTCGGCCTGAGCGGCGAACGTCTGCGCGCTGGAGGCGATGCCCATGCCGGCCCAGATGAAGATCCAGACGAGGAACGCGGCGGGGGAGATGGCGGCCAGGGCGTCGGTGCCCAGCCGCGCGACCATCGCGACGTCCACGAAGCTCATCAGGATGCGCGAGGCGGACACGGCGACCAGCGGCGCCGCGAGCGTGAGCAGCTCGCGGTACGGCCGCTCGAGCCGCGCGTGGACTGCCAGGTTCGATGTTGACACGGTCTATCCTTTCGGGCCACCGGGCCCGCGATCCAACAAAAAACCCTGGGAGCGGGGCTCACCAGGGTTGACGTTCCGCACCACAACTCGACGACACTAGGGCGGCGGCAACCCCGGCCGGATTGCGCAGGGAATCGGGATGTCCGGGGCGATCCGCATCGGTCGATCCTTGGTGTCGATGGCGCGCGCTTCGCACGCCCGAAACCGTAAGTATGCAGCCGGTGCGCTACCCTGTCAAGGGCGACGCACGAAAGCACAGTTTCGCTTCTGAAATTGCGGGAGCCGGTGACGGCCGGGCGCCGTTGCTCGCCACCGGCCCGCGCGCTCTATCGGTCCACACCCCAGCCGATCACGCCGGGGCCGCGGGCGGGGCTCGCCCAGGTTCGACCGTCGCCAACCTCCGCACGGACCGCGCCGCCGGGCGTCCGCGGCTCGTAGCGGTCGAGTCCGCCGAGATCCAGGAATAACCCGCAGGCGGGCATCAGGCTGCGCAGCCCGGTGTTGGGGTTGGCCCAGCCCAAGCAATCGCCCGGCGTCACGGCGTAGCGATCGTCGCCGGCCTTCTCGATGAATACGCCGACGCCCGCCGCATTCGACGAGCCCAGGCCGAGCGTCGAGCCCAAATACACGTCCCAGCCCGCGTCGTCGATGAGCACGCCGACGCTCAGGTCGTGTCCCGCTCCCTGCGACATGTTCTGGTTGGCCGTATACCGGTCGTTGCCGCCGCGGTCGGCCAGCACGCCCGCCGCGTAATGGGCGGCCGCGCCCTGCACGTACCAGTGCCCGGTGTAGCGGTCGTCGCCCCCGAGATCGATCAGCAGGCCCAGGCCGTACCAGTAGCCGACACCCTGCCCGAATACGCCGCAGGCGTAGTCATCGTCGCCCGCGGCGTCGATCAGCGCCGCCACGCCGCCGGCGAGGCTCACGCCGTCGAGGTAGTCCGCCCGCCAGCCGCACGCCGCGCCCTGGCTCATCGAGTTGTTGTGCTGCGGATTCTGCGCGGAGGGGTACCGCAGGTCCGTGTCGTTCGCGACGTAGCGGTCGGAACCGGCGAGATCGAGCAGCAACGCGGCCCCCGCGGGCCCCGCGAACGCCTGCGAGCACTGGTACGACTCGTAACGGTCGCGCCCGGCGCGATCGAGCAGCAGCGCGCCGCCGGCCGTGGCCGCGGCCTGCGATTCGTCGATCGCGCCGTATGCGTCGTCGCCGTCGCCGTCGATCAGGAGGCCGGCGCCGTACGCCGCGGCGCCCTGCGAGAGACGGCCGCCGCTGTAGCGGTCCTGGCCCGCGACATCGTACAGCACGCCGATGCCGAGCAGGCCCGCGCCGAACGTGCCGACAGATTGCGGCCCCCCGTCGTACGTGTCGTCGCCCGCCAGATCGAGCGCGAGGCTGACCGGCTGATCCGGGCCGGCAGCGCCCGCGTTGGTGTAGCGGTCGTTGCCGCCGATGTCGATCAGGATCGCCGGCGCGGTCGCGCGGTCGTGAACGTCGTCGCGCGCGTCCGCCAGCACGACCCGCCCGAGGTCGGAGTCGAACTCCACGTGAAACACGGCCGTCGCGAGGGCGGTGTCGGCGGCGAGCTTCTGTCGGGCGGACTCCACGGCGAGCAGCAGGTCTTGCGCGGCGACCATCACGCACTCGGTCGGAAACTCGTCGGTCCAGCGTTTCAGGTCGCGGTCCGTGTCAGGATCCGGCGGATTTTCGGCCGGCTGGCTGGCGGCGCTCGACCGGGCCGGCTTGAGCAACTGCTCGATCAGGCGTTGCCGCGCCGCGGCGTGCGGGGGGTCGTTGATCCCGGCCGTGGCGCGGCCCACCCACGCCCGGGCGTCGCGACCGGCGAGCAGCAGCAGCGCGGCCGCTTCCTGCACGCTTGCGGGCAGGCGGTCGCAGTCGGCGGCGGGCAGCCCCGCGTCAATCAGCAGCGTGCGCCGCGCGTCCGCATCCGCCGCGTGCGCCTTCGCTGCGGCCAGAGGGTCGCCGAGCAGCGTGCGGCGTACGACGCGGTTGTTCCAGCGCGCGAGGCCCGCGAGCAGATCAACCGGATTCTCGCGGCCCGCGGCGGTCAGCTCTTCGCCGAGCACGCGCGCGACGCCGTCGGCCCGCAGCGGCCGGCGCATCAGCAGGTGCGCCAGTTCCGGGCGCCGGCCGCGCCCCACCATGACGGCCAGGTCTTCGTCGCGCACGCCGACATCGCGCGGGTCGAGGCCGAGTTCGCACAGGATGGCTTCGACGGCGGCAGGCTCGCCGCCCGGGGCGGGCGCGGACGTGGGCGGCTGGACAGGCAGCGCCGCGGCGGTGCCGAGTAGTGCGACACAGGCAGCGCAAGCGGTGGGAAGCCGGTGAAGCTGGAGTCTAAACATCGCGATCCTCGCGCGGGTCGGCGGCACGACGGCCGGTCGGGGGCGCAGTGTAGCGGGGGCCGGTCCGAGGTGGCGACGTGGCACGCCGCGTGCTTAGTCTCTGACGGTGGCGGCCGGCGGCGCGGACGGTTGAGGATGTGCGGTCCGCCCCGTGGCCGCGGAAGTGGAGGTAACGATGTCGCGCGTACTGCTTTCGTGCCGGAACGAGTCGGATGGCGGGCGCAGGAAACGCTCGTGGGGCGCAGTTCTCGCCACGGGTGCTGTTGCGGCGGTGCTGGTGCCGCTGCTGATGGGCGGGTGCGGCTTCGGCGACGACATCCAGCGCGAGTTTCGGGCGGCGGCGGTGAGGGGCATCGAAAGCGGCGTGCGGTCGATCGCGAACGGGCAAGGGGAGGAGGGCATCAAGGCGATCGTCGGGGGATTGCTGGATGGGATTTTCACGGTCGCGGACCCGAAGGCCGGCGGCAGCGCGCACCCGGGATACTAAGCGTGCTCCGAGTGCTCCGCGCTTGCCGGCGCGACTGGTGATCCGGCGGTGGGGTGTCGTCGCCCGTCCCCGTGTGCGCGTCGCGCAGCGACTGCCTCGGGGCGGGGGACGGAGCGGCTGAGCGCCTCGACGGGTTGAAAAACGTTTCATCCGGGGCGAAACTTGAGAGTGGTCCGAACCGGTCGGGTAGCGGTGCGAAGGGCGCCGTTCGCGGCCGACCGGCGGGACCGAGGAGCCCACCCATGCTGCGAACTTCCGCCGTCACGACCCTCGCGCTGCTCGCCCTGGTCGCCGGCGCCACGCGCGCCGACGAGGTGCTGCTACGGCGCTACGTGCCCGTCGATGCCTATAAAGGCTTCAGCGATGACCTGAAGCGCGGCGAGAGGTACACGTACATGGACGCTGAGGATACGGTCCTGTCCAAGGCCCGGCCGGACGCCAACTTCGGCGGGGCCGCGACGCTGCGCCTGGACGGCGCGGACGACGCGATCCTCATCGCGTTTCGGCAGCTTAACCGCGCGGTGCCGGTCGGTAGCCCCGTGCAGGCGGTCGAGCTCTGGCTGACGCCCGCGGAGAGCTGCGACCGCGACGCCGCCATCGCCGTGTATCGCGTGACGATGCCCTGGCGCGACGGGCACAGCGACGGCCGGCCGCAGACCTTCGCGGCGACGTACAACGATCGGTTTGCGGGCGTCGGCGAGCATCGGCGGCCGTGGACGCGGCCCGGCGGCCTCGCCGACCGCGCGGAGAAGCCGAGCCTGACGGGGCGGCTGGCGGACTTCTGGGACGACGGGAAGCGGGCGTTCGTGCTGACGGGGCCGGGGCTGGCCGAGGACGTGCGGTACTGGCTCGGCCGGCATTTCCGCAACCACGGCTGGATGATCGTGCTGGCGCCGGATACGCCGGCGGCCCGGGTGGCGTTCGTTTCGTCGGATTTCTTTGAGGTCGGCGACCCGGCGACGTTCACGCGGCCGGCGCTGCGAATCGTGTACGAGCTGAAGCCGCTGGCGACGCTGGTAAAGCCGGACCGGCCGGACCTCGATGTGACGTACATCGAGCGGACGCCGCGCTACACGCGCTACCACGACAACGGCCGGACGTCGTACGAGCGGAAGATGTTCCGCAAGGACAACGTCGGCATCATGAAGTATCCGGATTATGCGGACGAGCAGAAGTGGCCGGCGGACGGCGACGAGGTCACGTTCACGGCGCACGTGAAGAACGCGGGCACGCAGCCGGTGACCGGTCCGGTTGCGTACTGCTGGCGGCTGAACGACCGCGAGGTGGCGCGCGGGGAGTTCACGGGCACGCTCGCGCCGTGGGCCGAGTGGACGGCGACGTGGCAGTGGAAGTGGGCGGTGGACCACGGCGACCACCGCAACCTGCTGCTCGAGTTCGAGGTCGATCCGGCCGACCGCGTGGCCGAGATCACCGAGAACAACAACGTCGTGACCAAGTACCTGGGGGCGAAGACGCTGAAGTACTGGGTAGAGCAGGGCGCGTACGAGTACGTCAAGGACTACCCCACCGCGCTGGGCTCGTACTCGTTCGAAGACTACCTGCAATGGCATTTTACGATCTGGAACGAGACGTACTTCGACAAGTCGCGGTTCGAGGGCGTCGCGTCCGACGGCTGCCTCGAACGCACGACGCTCGATGATTTCGGCATTGTGGAAAACGGCGTGCTGGCGGGAGGGATTCACCGGCCGTATGACCGCCACGACCCGCATTTCGACGGGGAATGGGGGACGGAATGGGACGTTGGCACGCGCGACACGGCGGAAGCGCTCGAGAAGGCCGTCGCCGAGCTGACGAAAGACGGCCGGAAGGACCGCGAAGCCGCGTTGGCCGAGGCCCAGAAGCGGGCGCGGGATGCGGACGAGAATGATCTGCGGTTCCTGCGCACGCGGCGCGTGGTGCTCGAGGGCTCGCTGCTGCACGAAGCCTCGCACCAGACGGTGGGGGCGTATGACGTCTACTGGTCGAACATCGAGGCGTCCGAGCCGGAGCGGCCGATCGGCAAGTGCAAGCTGAAAGACGAGACGGGCTACTATATCACGCGCGGTAGCTGGTACGCGTATGCCGGGCTGATGGGCGGCTGCGATTCGCGGCCGAGCTTGCGCTACTGGGAGGGGACGGGCCTGTACGAGCTGAACACGGTCGGCGGCGTGAACACGAACCTGCGGTACCGTAACGGCTTCTACGGCGAGTGGCAGTACGACCTGCCGCGTGTGTGCCGCGTGCGGCTCACGTCGCTGGACGGCCGCCCGCTGGCGGGGGCGAAGGTCAGCCTGTGGCAGACCTCGGCGAACACGATCGACGAGACGACGGCGGTTGCGCAGGATGTGCCGGCCGACGCGGACGGCGTGCTGATGCTGCCGTACCAGGACTCGCTGGAGGACGCCGACTACACGACGCACACGGGGCACACGTTCCGCAAACAGAATCCGTTTGGCCGACCGGACGTGGTGGGGCAGAACATCACGCTGCTGCTTCAGGTCAACGCGTACGGGCAGCGTGATTATCAGTTCGTGCGGGTGATCGACTTCAACCGCCTGTTCTGGCTCGGCCAGACGGACGAGGCGACGCTGCCGCTGGCGTGCCGCATCGCGCCGTCGGAGCACATGGACCTCGACCGGAACGTCGTGGCCGGCGCCGCGGTGCGGGCTTCGACCGGAGCGGAGTCGGCAACGCGGCTGGTGGACGGCGACGTGAAGACGGCCTGGGACGGCGGCGTGACGAAGCCGGGCGACTGGCTCGAGATCGAGTTGCCGCAGACGGCCCGGGTCGGGGTGATCCAGATCGTGCAGAACGAGGCCCACGGCGCGTTCTACCGTCGGTTCGCGATCAGCACGCGCGCCGCGGCCGCCGACTCCAAGGCGAGCCCGTTCGCCACGCAGGCGCCCGATGCGTTCAGCCTGACGATGAGCAACGACAAGGATGCCAACCCCGCCAGCCCGTCGGAGCGGTGGGTCACGTACGCCGCGACGCCGCGCGACACGCGGATCATTCGCATTGAGGCACTCGACGGCGGACACGCCAAGGTGAGCGAAATCCGGGTCTTTGCCGAGCGGCCGTGACGCCGGCGGTGCTTTCGATCAGAATGCAGGCATCTGCCGCTTGTCGGGAGGCGCTGCGGATGCCGACGGTTCCGGCTGACGTTGATGTGCTGTCCCTGCTCTTGCCGCGCCCGGCGTGTCTCCGACCGCGCGCGGGGTTTTTCGTGTGGCCGTCCCGTTGCCCGGTCCTGGTGCGGGGAGTGCTGCCCGCACCGGAGGCGGCTGCGCTCGAGCGCTTGAGCGACTTCTGCCGCGCGCGGCTGGGCGTCGAGCTGCTGCGAACGGATGCGGAGCCGGCGGGGCCGTGCCTGGTCATCGAGGGGGCCGGCCGGCACGCGGATGCACAGCCGGGGGCCGATTTCGCCGCCGCGCCCGGCACGCAGGGCTATCGGCTCGAGGTCACCACGGACCGGGTACGGCTCACGGCCGAGACGTCCGCCGGGGTGCTCTACGGCCTGCAAACGCTCGCACAGCTCATGCGGCTGGCCGGCCGCACGTGGCCGGCGGTCGAGATCGAGGACGATCCGGCCTACGTGGTCCGCGGGCTTTCGTACGATGTGAGCCGTGGGCGCGTGCCGACACTCGCGTGGCTGCGGCAGGTGGTGGACCGGCTGGCGGCGCTCAAGATCAACCACCTCCAGCTTTACGTCGAGCACACGTTCGACTTCGCGTTCAACCCGAACATCGCCCGCGGCTGCACACCGCTGACACGGGAAGAGATCCGGGAGCTGGAGGCGTACTGCCGCCTGCGGCGCATCGCGTTGGTGCCGGCGCTCGCGTCGTGCGGGCACATGGGCCGCATCCTCGCGCTGCCCGAGTACCGCCGCTTGGCCGAGGTCGAGGCGACGCGGGATTGGTGGGAGACCGGCTGGACGGAGCGCATGCGGGGCCGGACGCTGGATGTGCGGAACCCGGAGGCGCGGCGGCTGCTCGAGCAGATGTACGCCGAGTACCTGCCGCTGCACAGCGCGCCGCTGATGAACGTGTGCTGCGACGAGACGTACGACCTGGGCCGGGGGAAAAACGCGGCGTGGGCGGCCGAGCACGGCACGGGGGCGCTGTTCCTGAAGCACCTGCGTTTTCTGCACGGGCTGTGCGCCCGGTACGGCAAGCGGATGCTCGTGTGGGGCGACATTCTCAAGCACCACACGGACGTGCTCGCCGAGCTGCCGCGCGACGTGGTCGTGCTCAACTGGGGCTACGCCGTGGATGCCGACTACGAGAGCACGGCGCTGTTCCGCGATGCCGGCCTCACGACGTGCGTGTGTCCGGGCACGTGGTCGTGGAACCGGGTGCTGAACGAGATCAACTCGGCGGAGCTCAACATCCGGCGGCATGCGGCGGCCGGGCGGCAGTACGGCGCGGTTGGGCTGTTGAACACCGACTGGGGCGACGAGGGGCACATCAACGTGCCGGCGGGCTCCTGGCACCCGATCGCGCTGGGCGCGGCGCTGGCGTGGAACCCGTCCGGCCCGGCGCCGGCGGAGTTTGACGCCGCGTTCGG
>CALGJV010000002.1 GCA_937928595.1 uncultured Phycisphaerae bacterium
TGCTGCGGAACTGGTCGAAAGGACGCGCGAGGCAGACCCGAATGCGAGCGAACGAGCGACACGCCGGCCCGGCCAGACGACCCCGCGGTCCCCGATCACCCGCGCATTGACCAAAACACACCATGACTCAGACTCACTGCAACAGTTCGGGGTTGTTCAGATGGCCCTTTGGCCATTGCTTTGTCTCCCCTGGGAAAACCCAGTCTGCTTCAAGAGGGCGAGAGCGTATGCCGCCCGGAGCCGTACGGCAATCCCGCGCGCGAGAGACTGCGTGTGCAATGCGGGAGCTGCTTCCGTTGGTCCGCGTGCGATCGTCGTGGTAACACACGGCCGTACACATACGCTCGCGCGCCCTCTACTGCAAGGACAACGGCCGATGGAAATGCAGCCGGCAAGCGCGACCCGCGAAAGTTGGAAAAACGAGCCACTGCCGGACCGCCGGGCTTCGCTGTCGGTTAGACGGGTGTACTCGGCCGCGGAATACGCGCGCATCGCGCGTGGGTTCATCCCCCAGCAGATGGAGGACAAGTGGTTCATATTCCTGGAGGGGGACCGCCTGTACCTACATCGGAGCTGGACGGGACTCGCGCTCTTCGAGGTCCGGTTCGAGCCCCACGGCGGGGATTACGTCCTGGCGGAAGCCTGGGTGAACCGCGACCCCGACCAGTACAAATCGACGGACGACGACTTCGACGCCGCGCTGCTGCTCTTCCTCATCGACCGGCTGCTGCTCGGCTACGACCCGCCGTTGCCGACCGGCCGTGACGCCTCGGATGAACACCGCGCGCTGCGGTTCTGGTCGCTGCTGGGGAGCGGCCGCGCGCGCGACGAGCCCGTCGAGTGCACCACCTTCAGCGTCAAGAGGCCTGGTCCGCCGCGGGCGAAACCGACCCCACCGCCCACCGAGTCCTGACTGCGACCGCGTGACGGCCACCGACCACTCGCGGCCATCCCCGCGACCCACATGCCGAATCAGGATGACAGCGCCGGCGCCATCGGCTGAAAAGCCGACAGCTCAGTGGCTTTCCCGATGGGCCCGGCCGCACGGGGCCGAGTGTGCCCCCGGTGCGCGGCCACTGCGGCGTGGCCCTGCGGGGCCGCGGGCGGGCGGGCTGCCAAGCCGTGGTCTGGTCCAAACAGGCGATTGACACTTCCGGCAGC
This sequence comes from uncultured Phycisphaerae bacterium, assembly GCA_937928595.1. Lineage (GTDB taxonomy): Bacteria > Planctomycetota > Phycisphaerae > UBA1845 > Fen-1342 > CALGJV01. Next base: position 1,162 of record CALGJV010000002.1, read on the forward strand.
GGCCGGCGAACGCCGCCGGCGTCTGATAGCCCAAGGCGCTGTGGGGTCGGCGCTGATTGTACTCCTGCCGGTAGTCCTCCGTAAGCACCTTTGCTTCCAAGACACTCGTGAACAGTTCCCGGTTCAGCAGCTCGTCGCGTAGCCGGCTGTTGAGCGATTCGCTGTACGCATTCTCCCACGGTGCCCCGGGCGCGATGTACAGGGTCTGCACGCCCGAACGCGGCAGCCAGTCCCGCAGCGCCTGGGCGATGAACTCCGGCCCGTTGTCGCTGCGAATGAAGCCCGGCGTCCCCCGTTCGGCAAACAGCCGGGCCGGCGGCGTGGTCGGGCTGCGTACGGCGCGGTACACTGCGACGGCGGTCCCATTTTTCCAGACGGCGGCGCGGACGCCCCGCGGCGGGCGGGCCGCGCCGGTGCCGCGGGCAGGTGCACGCATGAGCGACATTCTCCGGAAACTGGGTCTAGAGGGTGAGATACTCGGCGGCTTCGACGGCCAGTGGGTCGGATCCGGTCCGCCGCTGGACGTGATCACGCCGTGCGACGGGACCAAGATCGGCACGGTGCGGCAAGTCACGGAGGACGAGTACGACCGTATCGTCGCGCGGGCTCACGCGGCGTTTCTGGAGTGGCGCAGGGTGCCGGCGCCGCGCCGCGGGGAGGTCGTTCGGCTGCTCGGGATGAAGCTGCGCGAGCTAAAGGCCGAACTGGGCGCGCTGGTCACGCTCGAGATGGGCAAGATCCTGGCCGAGGGCCAGGGCGAAGTGCAGGAGATGATCGACATCTGCGATTTCGCCTGCGGCCTGTCGCGACAGCTCTACGGCCTGACGATGCATTCCGAGCGGCCGCGGCACCGGATGTACGAGCAGTGGCACCCGCTTGGGGTGGTCGGCATCATCAGCGCGTTCAACTTCCCCGTGGCGGTCTGGAGCTGGAACGCGGCCATCGCAGCCGTGTGCGGCGACAGCTCGCTGTGGAAGCCGGCCAGCAAGACCCCGCTGACGGCGGTTGCGGTCACGAGGATCGCCCAGCAGGTGTGCGAGTCCGCGGGGGTGAATCCGGCTATCTTCTCGCTCGTGATTGGCCGGGGCAGCACGGTCGGCGAAAAGCTGCTGCACGATCGCCGCGTGCCGCTCGTGTCGGCGACGGGCTCGTGCCAGGTCGGCGCGCATGTGGCGGAGGTGGTCGGGAGGCGTTTCGGCCGGACGATCCTGGAGCTGGGCGGCAACAACGCGATCATCGTCACGCCCAGTGCGAACCTGGACCTGGCGACCCGGGCGATCCTGTTCGGAGCGGTGGGCACGGCCGGGCAGCGGTGCACAAGCACGCGGCGGATCATCGCGCACGCCGCCATTTGCGACGAGCTGGTGCAGCGGCTGCGGCGCGCGTACGAGTCGGTGCCGATCGGCGATCCGCGACTGCCCGGCACGCTGATGGGGCCGCTGGTCACGCTCGGCGCGGTCGAGGACATGCAAAGGGCAATCGTGCGGCTGAAGGAAGAGGGCGGGCAGGTGCTTTACGGCGGCGAGAAGCTCTCCGGTCCGCAGTATCCGGGCGGGCACTACGTGCGGCCGTGCATCGCCGCGGCGAAAAACGAGTACCGCATCGTTCAGGAGGAGACGTTCGCGCCGATTCTGTACATCTTGACGTACGGCCGGGCGGACAGCAGCCCGGCGGCCGCCGTGGACGAGCTCGACGAGGCGCTAGCGCAGCACAACGACGTGCCGCAGGGACTGTCGTCGGCGATCTTCTCGCAGAACCTGCTGGAGACGGAGCGTTTTCTGTCGGCTATGGGCAGCGACTGCGGCATCGCGAACGTGAACATCGGCACGAGCGGCGCGGAAATCGGCGGGGCGTTCGGCGGCGAGAAGGAGACGGGCGGCGGACGCGAGAGCGGCTCGGATGCGTGGAAGGCGTACATGCGGCGGCAGACGAACACGATCAACTGGAGTACGGAGCTGCCGCTGGCGCAGGGGATCAAGTTCGGCGACTAGGCGGTCGGGCTGCCGCCGGCGGCGGGCGGATGGCCCATCCACGGAGACGATGCTTGGCCGGCTTGTTTGATGGGACGAAGTGGGAGCGGCCGGTCACCTGCGAACGGTGCGAGCAGTCGCGTACGGCGTGTCGCTGCCCGCGGAACGCCGCGGGCGCCATCAAGCTGCCGCGGGACCAGCCCGCGCGGGTGCGGCGCGAGAAGCGCGACGGGCGCGTCGTCACGGTCGTCACGGGACTCGATCCCGTCGCGTCGGACCTGCCGGCGCTGCTGAAGGCTTTCCGCACGGCACTCGGCGTGGGTGGCACGGTCAAGGACGGGACGATCGCGCTCCAGGGCGACCACCGCGACGCGTTGGTCGCGCGGCTCCGCGCGCTGGGCTATCCGGCGAAGGCCGCCGGGGGGTAAGGCCGCCGCCGCACCGTCGGCACGGCAACCGGCGTCGGCCGAGTCGATGAGTCTGGCCATCCGCCGGCTGAGGGACGCTTACGCGTGACGGCCGCCGTCACTGGCCGCCCCACGCACCTGTCCCGCCAGCCGGACGCGCTGTGCGTAAACGGGCGGGGTGACGGGCTGCACGCTACTTGGCGTCCTTCTTGTAGTCGTCGAGCGTTTCCTGAAGGCTCTCCTGCATTTCCTTGTTGCCCTTGGCGAGCTCCACGGCCTTCGTCTGGAGCGCGATGGCCCTGGCCTTATCGCCCTTGAGCCAGTAGCAGCGTGCGAGCGTGTCGAGCACGGCCGGCTCTTTCTCGTCGGTGAGCCTCACGCCGAGTTCCGCGGCCTTGAAAGCCAGCTCGACGTTGCGCTGGGCGACCTTGGCCTGGGGATCGACGATCCGCCAGGCGATCATGTTGAGGGCGTCCGCGTTCTCCTTGAGCGAGCCGGAGATGAGGTTCTCGGCCAGGGCGTAGGCTCGGTCGTACTTCTCATGGTCCATCAGCGCGTTGAACTTCCAGAGATCGACCGTCAACCTCAGATGGGGGAGAAGCTCCACGATTTCGTCGTACTTCGCGAGAGCCTCGTCCACCTGGCCCTTCTCGATGAGGTCTTCGGCAGCGTTCTTCAACGCGGCGATCTTACGGAACTGCTGGCGCTCAGCTTCCTCCTCCGCGCGCCGTTTCTCGTAGGCCTTCACGGCCGCCGCCATGTCGAACTTGCCGTCGACCAGCTGCTCGAGGGCCTTCTCGAAGTCGGGCTGCATCGGGTGCCCGATGTGCGCGATCTTGGCCTCGCCGGACACGATGAACGCCGTCGGGATGCCGTCCTGTCCCGCGGCCTCCATGTACGCCTTGTCCATGTGCCGATCGGGCCCGTCGTAGGCGACGGTGTAGCCCATCTTCTCGTCGTTCTTCTTGACGAATTCCTCGACCTTCCCGAGCGTCTTCTCGTCGTACGGCCGCTCCCAGATGTTCACGCCAACGAACGTCACCTTGTCCTTGAATTTTTTCTGAAGCTCGGTCAGATGCGGCATGCTGTGGATGCACGGCCCGCACCAGGTGGCCCAGAACTCAACCACGTAGATGTGCCCGGGCTTGAACACCTTGACCGGCTCCCCTTTGAGGAACTTGTCCACCTTCAGCGGCGGGGCCGGGTCGCCGACGCCCAGCGTCACCTTCGGCGCTTTCTCCTCAGCTTCGCCCTTGGCGTCGTCGGCTTTCTTCTCCTGGGCCCGCAACGCGGGACTCAGCCCGAGCAGCAGCACGAAAGCGGAAAAAACGATCGGCAGGCGCAACGAACGGAACATGAGCCATTCCCCGATGCAGGGGCCCGGGCGACCGCCACCGACACCCACGTGCCGTCCACGTCGCCGCACGGCGGCATGATACCGCCGGCCGCTGGGTACACACACGGTTCGCGAGGAGAACCCGGCTCCTCGGGCGCGGTCCCGGCGGGCTCGCGCCGCCCCGCCTTGGCTTGCCTATCATCGATCCAGGAATCATGCGACGAGCCGAGCAGACAACGGACTTCGGAGGTTCGCGGTCTACCATGCGCCCCAGCCTTCCGTTTCTCGTCTTGGTGGCCGCGCTCCTCGGCTGCGAGCCGGCGGTTTCGCAGAGCCGGTCGGGGCGCGTGGAAGCGGCGGCCTCGGCTCCGGCGAAACCGACCGAGATTCCCGCCTCGCAACCGCAACGAGGAGGAGCGACACTGGTGCCCCCGCGCTACTCGAAATCGGGCTACGACATCACGCCGCTGGCGCGCGACGAAGTCGCCCGGCTGGCCGCGAAGCTGGATCCCGAGTCGTACCGGGTGACGCAGAAATCCGGCACCGAGCCGCCGTTCTGCGGCAACCTGCTGGACAACAAGAAAGCCGGGGTGTACTGCTGCATCGTATGCGGCCTGCCGCTGTTCTCCAGCGAGCACAAGTTCCACTCCGGCACGGGCTGGCCGAGTTTCTTTCGCGAGTTCGACCCGCAACACGTGGCACGCAAGGCGGATCGGAGCCACGGCATGGTGCGGACGGAGATCGCGTGCATCCGCTGCGGAGCCCACCTCGGTCACGTGTTTGACGACGGCCCGCCGCCGACCGGCGAGCGGCACTGCCTGAACTCGGCCGCGCTGCGGTTCTACGACGAGAAGGCCGAGCGTCCGCCCCAGAGTATCCCGGTTCAGACCGAAACGGCGTACTTCGCGGGCGGGTGCTTCTGGGGTCTCGAGTACTACTTCCAGCAGGGTCCCGGCGTGCTCGACGCGGTGAGCGGGTACATGCAGGGTGAGGTCGAGCGGCCCACGTACAAGCAGGTTTGCACGGACACGACCGGCCACGCCGAGACGGTGAAGGTCGTGTTCGACCCGCGCCACATCACGTATCGCCGTTTGCTCCAGGCCTTCTTCGACATGCACGACCCCACGCAGCTCAACCGGCAAGGCCCGGATGTCGGCCGGCAGTACCGGTCCGGCATCTGGTACACCAGCGACGCGCAACGCGAGGCGGCCGAGGCGTACGTCCGCGAGTTGAGCGCAAGCGGGCGGTTCGGCCGCAAGGCGATCGTCACGCAGATCGAGCCGGCCAAGACGTTCTGGCCGGCAGAGGACTACCACCAGGACTACATCGAGAAGACTGGGCGCGCCTGTCACGTCCGCAACCCGTGGTAGCCGGTCGAGCGCATTCGCGGCAGAGCGTCGGGGCGGGCTCGTCAGACGGGGGCGGGGCGGGGACAATGTCTTCACTCGGCATGACACCGGAAGACCTGACGCGCGTTCACCCCGATCCGCTGGCTGCGGCGCTGCCGCCGCTGGCGCTCGACCGGCAGCGCGTCGTGCACTCGGCGGCGTTTCGGCGGCTCCAGCACAAGACGCAGGTTTTCGTAGCGCCGGACAGCGACCATTTTCGCACGCGGCTGACGCACACGCTGGAGGTCGCGCACCAGGCGCGGTGTCTGGCGGAGCGGCTGGGGTTGTGCGCTGACCTCGCGGAGGTCGTGGCACTGGCGCACGATCTCGGTCACCCCCCGTTCGGACACGCGGGCGAGGCGGCGCTCAACGCCTGCCTGGCCGGGCACGGCGGCTTCGAGCACAACCGGCACACGCTGCGCATCGTGGAGGAGCTGGAGCATCCGTATCCGGAGTTCCACGGGCTCAATCTGACCCGCATCGTCCGCGAGTGCCTTGCCAAGCATGACACGCCGTACGACCGGCCCGGGACGCACCCGTTGCAGGATGGACGGCCGCCGCCGCCCGAGGGCCGCGTGGTTGACCTGGCGGACCGGTTGACGTACGCGTTGCACGACGTGCAGGATGGGCTGTACGCCGCGCTCCTGACGCCGCAGCGGTTGCAGGCGGCGACGCTCTGGCAATCCGCCTACGCCGGTCCGCCGAACGGGGGCGCGGACGCGTGGGGCCCGCACCTGCGGCCGGCGATCGACCGCGTGCAGCAGGCGGTGCTGGAGGACGCAACCCGGGCCAGCGCGGGGGCGGGGGGCGTGATGCTGTCCGCCGAGATGGACGCGCAGCTGCGTGAACTGGAGCGCTTGCTGGCCGCCGACCTGTACCGCAGCGAGATGCTCCAGGCGGCCGACGCGCAGGCGCGCGGCATCCTCACGGCCGTGTTCGAACTGTACTTGGCCGAGCCCGAGCGTCTGCCCGAGCGCTTCCGACGACGCGTGCCGGCGTTGGGCCTGCACCGCGTGGTCACGGACTTCGTCGCGGGGATGACAGACCGCTATTGCGTACAGCAACTGGCCGAAGCGACAGACGGGACGCCGTAGGTTTCCGCCGGTCGGCGCGCCGCGCGGGAGGCGGCGCGCCGGGCTTCGCCCTTCACGATACGGACCGGTCGGTCGGTGTGGACTTCACGCGGGGCCCGCGGTCGGCCGGTGAGCCGGAGCAGGCTTCCAGGTTCAGGCCACGCCGGCTTCGGCCGGCGCGGGGCGTGTCGCTGTCAGCGCTTTGTACAGCCGCGCGACCACCACGTCGAGCTTGCGATCCGTCACGTATGTTCCGGACGCAATCTGGGCGCGAATCGCGGCGAGACGTTCCGGGGCAACGGGGCTGGCGTGCACGGGGGCAACGTCGGCGATTGCCACCGCGTCGCGCACGTGTAAATGGTGTGCCATGGGCGGAGCCGCGCTGTGCCGTTGCGGGGTCGGCTCCGGCCGTTGCGGCGAAACGCCCACGAGAGGGGAAATAGGACGCATCGACCACCTCCATTTCTCGCTCGAGTGCCGGGTGCCCTCGCGCACCCGGCCCAACCCTGGCACCAGCGACGTCGCTCGAACGCGGACGGGGTTCGACGGCCCGACCGAACCCGCTGATGCGGCCGCGCGCGACGCGCTCGCGCCCCTCGATCAGTCTCATCGACCGGGGGAGAATCGAGCTTGGGGGAATCGGAGGGCGGATTTTTCGGGACAGCGTTGGATGTCGTACAGGTTGCGTCCAAGTCTCTCCACGTTAACGTTCGATGGGCGGCTTGGTGTTAATGTGTTGAGCCGTGCGCGCTTCCGCAGTGTAGTCGCCCGCCTTTTTGGTTCGCGCAACTTTTGCGGCCGGCGTCGGCAAGATCTGCGCCGCGAGTCCGAATAGGAGCGGTCGGCGCGGCGGCCCGCGGATCGCGACTGGCGCCGGCGCTTCCCGCGCGCGTAGCCGCGCGCGGGCCCCGTGCGTAAGATGCCGCGGCCGCGAACGGCGCGGGCCGCAGGGCTCGAGGATCCTTGCTGAGAGAGACGATGGCCGCCGAACAGACGTTCATGGACAAGCTGACGGCGCTGTGCAAGCGTCGGGGTTTCATCTACCAGTCGAGCGAGATCTACGGCGGCATCGGGGGCTTCTGGGACTACGGTCCGTTGGGGGTGGAGCTGAAGCGGAACATCAAGAACCAGTGGTGGCGGGACATGGTCACCAATCCGCCGCGTGGTCCGGACGGCCGGGACGTGGAGATGGTGGGTGTGGACTGCGCGATCATCATGAATCCGAAGGTCTGGGAGGCCAGCGGGCACGCCACGGGCTTTGCGGATCCGATGGTCGACTGCCGCAAGTGCAAGGGCCGCTTCCGGCTGGACCAGGTTTTTCGGATCGAGGTGCGGCGGCCGGGCGCGGCGGAGCCGTTTGCCGTGTTCTCGATGCAGGGCGACGGGACGCACAGCGCGCTGGAGGCGGCGACGGGGCGCGCGACCAAGCTCTCGAAGAAGCATGGCGGCGGGGAGTACGCGCTGGCGGCGACGAGCTTCAAGGACGTGCTGGCGGCGGATCCGCGCGTGGACGTGCTGGCGTGTCCGACCTGTGACGAGCCGGGTACGCTGACGGAGCCCCGGCAGTTCAACCTGATGTTTCAGACGTACGTTGGGGCGCTTCAGGACGCGAGCAGCATCGCGTACCTCCGGCCGGAGACCGCGCAGGGGATTTTCGCGAACTTCAAGAACGTGCTGGACACGACGCGGGTGAAGGTGCCGTTCGGCATCGCGCAGATCGGCAAGTCGTTCCGCAACGAGATCAACCCGCGGAATTACACGTTCCGCTCGCGCGAGTTCGAGCAGATGGAGATCGAGTTTTTCTGCTCGGAGGCGAGCTCGATGGAATGGTACGAGTTCTGGCGCAAGACGCGCTACGACTGGTACGTGAACCTGGGGCTGCGGAGCGAGAAGCTGCGGCTGCGGGACCAGACGCGGGAGGAGCTGGCGCACTACTCGAAGGCCTGCGCGGACATCGAGTACCTGTTCCCGTTCTCGGACGAGTTCCAAGAGCTGGAGGGCGTCGCGCACCGCGGGAACTTTGATCTCACGCAGCACGCCCAGTTCAGCGGCAAGGACTTGAGCTACTTCGACGACGAGGCCTGGGAGCGCGACAAGGAGCAGTACCCGGACCCGGAGCAGGCGCGGCGGGCCAAGAACGCGCCGCCGTACCGTTATTTGCCGACGGTGGTCGAGCCGTCGGCCGGCGCGGACCGGGCGACGCTGGCGTTCCTGTGCGAAGCGTACACCGAGGACACCGCGCCGGACGAAAAGGGTGTGCTCCAGACGCGCGTCGTGCTGAAGTTCCACCCGCAGCTGGCGCCCGTGAAAGTGGCCTTCTTCCCGCTGGTCAACAAGGAAGGCATGCCAGAGATCGCCGAGGCGCTGTATCGCGAGACGCGGCGCTACATGACGGCCTTCTTCGACGACAAGGGCGCCATCGGTCGGCGCTACCGGCGGCAGGACGAGGTCGGCACGCCTTACTGCGTGACGGTCGACGGCGACACGCTGCGGGACGGCAGCGTGACAATCCGAGAGCGCGACACGCTCGCGCAGGTGCGGGTCAAGAAAGAGGGCGTCGTGGCCTGGCTGCGCGAGCGGCTGGGTCAGTGACGCGCGGCCGCGGCCGGCCGCGGCGGAGAGCGTACCGATGCTGTTCTATCTGGGGCTGCTGCGCACGTCGCTGCGAAGCCTTGACTCGCACTTCCTGCGGTCGCTGCTGGCGACGGTGGGGGTGCTGATCGGCGTGTCGTCGGTGGTGGCGTGCATGTCGATCCTGGAGGGGGCCTCGAACGACATCCTCAAGCGCTTCAAGTCGATGGGCTCCAACGTCCTGTACGTGTTCCCGGAAACGGCGCGCGTCGAGGGGCGCGTGGTCGGGGCGGCGCAGACGCTGACGCTCGAGGACATCGAGACGCTGCTGCGCGAGCTGCCCGACGACATCGATCGGATCGCGCCGGAGGCGATGGGCAGCACGACGGTCAAACGGTTCCAGAAATCTTCTGAGGCGACGCTCGTGGCGACCACCGCCGCGTACTTCGAGATCCACGCTTTCAAGTGTGCGCAAGGGCGTATCTTCAACAAGGGCGAGGCCGACAGCCCGGACGCCACGGTGGTCCTGCTCGGGCAGAAGGTCGCGGAGAAGCTGTTCGGCGGCGGCGACGCCCTCGGGCAGTCGGTGAAGATCGGCAGTGTCGGCTACCGCGTGGTCGGCGTGCTGGAAAAGCGCGGCAGCCTGGGTTTCATGAACGCCGACGAGACCGTATACATTCCGATCCAGGCGGGCCTGAAGCGCTACTTCAACCGCAAATGGCTGAACCGGCTGACGATCGCGGTGACCAAGCCGGAGCAGCTCGAGGAGATCCAGAAGCGCGTGCAACGCGTGCTGCGGCAGGCGCACCGGATCCGCCCCGGCCAGGAGGACGACTTCGGAATCTTCAACCAGCAGGAGGCGCTGCAAAGCTTCAGCGCCGCGATGCTCATCTTCCGCGTCGTGTTTTACAGCATCGCCGGCATCAGCCTCGTGGTCGGGGGCATCGGCATCATGAACATCATGCTGGTCTCGGTGACGGAACGGACGCGCGAGATCGGCGTGCGCATGGCCGTGGGCGCCCGGCGCGGCGACATCCTGCTTCAGTTCCTGGCCGAATCCCTGGTCATCAGTCTCGTCGGCGGCGGGCTCGGCCTGCTGCTCGGCATCATGTTCGCCGACGTGATGGAGAAAGTCCTCGCGCAGATGGACTTCAAGACCGAGATCAACGCGCTAATCGTGGCCGTCGCGCTGATCACGGCCGTTGCCGTCGGCGTGCTGAGCGGCATCTATCCGGCGTTCAAGGCGAGTCGCCTGGACCCGGTGGATGCGCTGCGCTACGAGTGAGTCGGTCCGCAAGGGGGCGCCGGCGCGCCGCCGACGCCTTGCCCCGTGCCGGGGGCCGGCGGACAGCGCCTGCGATCGGGCGTGTGGGAAACCGATCGAGCAGCTGTCGCGCCTGCCCATCCGCGGCACAGAGCACGATTGATGCCAGCGCGGCAAGCTGCCCGCTGTCATTCGTCCGGCGGGCTTGGCCCGACCAGGCTCGCAGATCGTTCAGGGTGCGGGGCTGACGGTCGGACTCCAGCGCTGGCCTACGGGGTTAGCTGACGGGCTCGCAGCGCTGAGTCTGCGTCCGCCCACACGGCGGATTCGCCCCGGCGGGAGCCGGCCCGGACGGCCGCGGGTCCCGCGTTGGGTTCCCCGTTGCCCGAACCCGCAGGCCCGAGCATTCGGCATGATCAGCAATCCAGTTGCCAAGATATCGGTCGTGCATCGGGGTCGTCAAGCACCTCTCAACGGCCGCGGGAGCGGCTGCGGCCGTAAGCCTGAAGCCCGACGGACACGCCGCCCGTCGGGCCGACGAAGGTTCGCTTGGCAGCGGCAAACCACGCGAGCCGAGGATTGCCCCTGCGGGCCAGTGTTCGCGGCAGGGGAGGAGCGCGGGGGAGCGCGAGCCCGCGTATGGGACCGGCTGGAACCGCGCTTACACGGAATCGCTTCGAGGGGATCCCGGAACGAGCAGATTATCCGGCCGCGCACGGAAGTGGCGGCGGCGACGCGGCGGGTCGATGCACCCGTTTGAGGCGGGCACAACCGGAAGCGTATTTGTTGCCCGTGTGCCCGGGGAACCGTCAATGCGGAGCATCTGCGCCAAGTTTCTCGTGCCGCTGGCTCTCCTTGGGCTCGCCTTCGCGGCGTTCCTGCACTACCGCGCGGACAGCCTGACGCACGACCACGCCATGCGCCTGACGGACCGACAGGCGGCGCTGGCGATGGAGTTCAACTTGGCGGTTCGGGAGTATGTGGCCGAGGAAATCCGCCCGCGGATGACCGAGCGGGTTGGGCCGGAGGAGTTTGTTCCCGAAGTGATGTCCACGTCGTACGTCTCGCGCAGCGTGTTCGAGAAGGTCCGCCGAAAGTTCCCGGACGTGATCGTCAAGTTCGCTGCGGACAACCCCCGCAATCCACGCAACCAGGCGAACCCCGAAGAGCTGCGAACGATCCGCTACCTCAACGAGCACCCCGAGCAGGCGGAGGTGACAGCTCTGACGACGATCGACGGGCGCCGACACAAGGTAACCTACCATGCGCGGCGGATGGAGCCGAGCTGTCTGCCATGCCACGGGGATCCGCGGGATGCGCCACGCTCGCTGGTCGAACGCTATGGGCCTGTTGCCAGCTTCCACCGGCGGCTGGGGGAGGTTGTAGCGCTCGACACGGTCGCCGTTCCGCTGGACGGGGAAAACGCGGCGCTCGTGGCGGACACCTGGCGGCAAAGCGCTATCCAGGTGGGCGGGCTGGCCGCCTTGCTGATCACGATCGCGCTGTTGTTCCGGTACGGAGTTTCGCGGCGTCTTTCCGCCATGGCCCGCCATTTCAACGCCGCCGCGGCCCAGTCCGAGGGGAACACGATCCGGCCGATCTCCGTGAGGGGCCGGGACGAAATCGCGAACCTGGCCGCGAGCTTCAACACGCTGGCGTCGCGCCTGGAGGCCACGTACGCCTCGCTCGAGGAACGGGTGGCGAAGCGGACCGCGGCCCTCGCCCGCTCAAACGCGGAGCTGACGCGCGAAATCGAGGAGCGCAAACGCGTCGAACAGCAGTTGCAGAGCGCCAAGACGGCGGCCGAGGCCGCGACGCGGGCCAAGAGCGAGTTTCTCGCCAATATCAGCCACGAAGTGCGCACGCCGCTCACCTCGATCCTGGGCTTCACCGACCTGCTGCTGGAAAGCGGCCGCCTGCGGGACGCGCCTTGGGATACGCTGGAGGCCGTGCAGACGATCCGACGGAACGGCGAGTATCTGCTGACGATCCTGAACGACATCCTTGACCTGTCGAAGCTCGAAGCCGGGCGGATGACGGTCGAGCGGATCGCTTGCGCGCCGCGGCCGCTCGTCGGTGACACGGTAGGGCTCCTGCGCGGCCGGGCAGAAGCGAAAGGGCTGACGGTGTCGGTCGAAATCGATGCGTCGGTGCCGCCGACGGTCTGCACGGATCCGACGCGCCTGCGACAGATTCTCGTCAACCTGCTGGGGAACGCGATCAAGTTCACCGAGCGAGGCGGCGTGCGGCTCGCCGTCACGATGGCGGGCGAATCCGAGCGGCCGCGGCTGCGAATCGACGTGGCCGACACCGGGACGGGGATGACCGGGGAGCAGGCTGCGGCGCTGTTCGAGCCGTTCACGCAGGGCGACGGGTCGATGACCCGGCGTTACGGCGGCACCGGGCTGGGGCTGACGATCAGCCGACGCCTGGCGCGGATGCTCGGCGGGGACGTCTTGCTCGTGGAGACAGCGCCCGGCGTCGGGACGCGTTTTCGGGTCGAGGTCGAGGCGGAACCGACGAACGCGACGCGGGCGCCGACGGATGAAGCGACGGACCGCGGCGCGGCAGCGAGGCCCGAGCGGCCGCCGAGACCGGGGAGCTTGCGCGGATTGCGGGTGCTGCTGGCGGAGGATGGGCCCGATAACCGGCGACTGATCTGCTATATTCTGGAGCGCGCCGGCGCGCGGGTCACGGCCGCTGAGCACGGGCAGGCGGCGGTGGACGCCGCCCTGGCAGCGCGTGCGGCGGGGCGGCCGTTCGACGTGGTTCTGATGGACATGCAGATGCCCGTGCTGGACGGGTACGAGGCGACGCGCCGGCTGCGTGCGGCCGGCTACGCGGGGCCGATCGTCGCGCTTACAGCGCACGCGATGCGCGGGGACCGGGAGCGTTGTCTCGCGTGCGGGTGCGACGAGTACCTCGGCAAGCCGGTGGATCGGAGGGTGTTGCTGGAAACGCTCGCGCGTCTGCATGCCACCGGGAGCGCGGCGGCGGTTGCGGCCGGGGACTGAGCGCGTCGCCCGCGGCTTGGCACCTGTGCCCGGGATACACTGCGGTCGCACCGGCGGGGGGCGAGCCAAGCGGTGGGTTTGACGGACGGCCGGTCGGGCTTGTGAGACTGCCGGGTGTCAACCCGGCCCGACCACCGTCCAGTTCCCGGCTTTGATTTTCTCCTCGACGGCCTTGGCCTGCTCGGGCGTAGGCGGAGCGCTGTCGCGGTAGCGCGCGAACGGGTCGCCGCTCAGGATCTTCTCGTCGCCGCCGCGGAAGAAGTAATGCTCCAGGCCCCAGGAGTAGTCCTGGTTGCGGAACTTCGTGTAGCCCTCGGCCAGGTAGCTTCCGCCGTCGGATTTCAGCGCCTCGACGATCTCCGTGTTGAACCCCGGGTTGGCACTGGTGGATTGCGGCGAGGCGGCTCCGAAGTACGCGATCGTGCACGTATCGGGCGAGAAGAGCAGGAGGTTACCGACGGCCTTCTCGTAGGCCGGGCCGATGTAATCGCCGCGGAAGTTCCCGTTGCTGCACCCGGATGTCGTCACGATGTTGGCGGCCGTGCCCTTGAACGTGCTGAAGTCCATGAGCAGCACCGCCTCCGGCTTGCCGTCGCCGCGGGGCGCCGCCACGACGCCGGTCGCCCCCCAATACCAGCCGCGCGGGTTGCCGTGGGCGATGATGTGCGCGTGTTGCCAGGGCTGAAGCGTGAACGCCCGCACGAAGTCGGCGGGGCTGAACTCCTCGGCCCGCTTGTTGGGCCGGAACGTGCCTTCGTCCTGACCGACGTGGCACCAGATTCGCAGGTGTTGCGTGAGCGGTTTCATGGCGTCCTTCATCAGGACCGTCCAGCCCTCGCAGATCTCGACGTTCATGACGTTGCCGGCCAGCCAGAGCATCTGGTCGCGGCCGACGATCTCGCCGCGGTAGTATCGGTCGAGCTTGTCGAGGAAGCCCTTCAGCAGCTTCGCTTGCGTCGCGGTGTCCTCGGCCCGGGCCGGCGGCACCCACCAGGCCGTCCAGATCTCGGTCGCGTTGGTCTTGCGGTCGGTCCTCAGCTCCTCGAAGACGCCGTCGCCGTTCGCGTCCACCCACTCAGCGTCGAAATCTTCGTAATACAGCGGCGCCGGGATCAGGATCTCCTTCGGGTCGCCCCGCAGGGCGTGCGGCAGGGGGCCGGCGAGGATCGCCCCGACCAGCGGCGGATTGCCGGCCGCGTACTCCTTCTTGAGCAGCGCGCGGATCTCGGCCGGTTTCATCTTGTAGTAGTCGTCCGGCCGCGGCACGACGGCGATCTTGTGCAGCTTGAGCACGTGCTCGGCATACTTCTGGAGGCCGGCCTGAAGCTCCGGGTAGACCGACTGGTCGACGAGCAAGAGGGCCCGGCCGCGCGGCGTGTCCTGCGCGGGGGCGCGGCCCGGCAGCGCGAGGAACGTCAGGAGGACGGGAGAAGCGAGCAGAATCGCGCGCGTGCGCATCAATGTACTCCTTTGTCCGGAGAGGGCATTGTGCGGCGGCCGGCGGCGGCGTGCAAGGCAGGAGGATGCCGGCGCCGCGGTTGAACGGGCGGCGCCGCGGGCGGTCCTCAGGCGGGGTCGTCGGCCGGCGGGAGCGGCAGGTCGAGGAGTCGCTCGGCGTCGGCGCGGGGCAGTTCCTGCACGTTCCGGAGTTTCCGATCGACGGCCCGGGTGCGCGTCTGCGCCGCTTCGACCGCGTGGGAAGCCTCCTGGAGCTTCTTGTGCACCTTGTCGATGGCCTCGCCGAACTTGGCGAACTCGCTCTTTACCGCGGCCAGGACCGCCCACACCTCGCTCGAGCGCTTCTCGATCGCGAGCGTACGGAAGCCCATCTGGAGGCTGTTGAGCAGGGCGCTCAGCGTGGTCGGGCCCGTGAGGACGACGCGGAATTCCCGCTGCAACGCTTCGGCGAGCCCCGGGCGACGCAGGGCCTCGGCGTACAGGCCCTCGGTCGGCAGAAACAGCAGCGCGAAGTCGGTCGTGTGCGGCGGATCGACGTACTTCTCGTGGATGTCCCGGGCGCAGCCTCGGAGACGCTGCTCGATCTGCCGGCCCGCGGCCTCGACGGCCTCGGCATCGCCGCGGTCGGCCGCGTCGACCAGGCGCTGGTAGTCCTCGACCGGGAACTTGGCGTCGATCGGCAGCCAGACGACCTCGTCGTCCGTGCCGTCGCGTCCCGGCAGACGGACGGCAAACTCGACGCGCTCGTTGCTGCCGGGCCGCGTGGCGACGTTGCGGGCGAATTGGTCAAGCGTGAGTACCTGTTCGAGCAGCGCACCGAGCTGGATCTCGCCCCAGGTGCCGCGGGTCTTCACGTTCGTGAGCACCTTCTTCAGGTCGCCCACGCCGCTGGCGAGCGTCTGCATCTCGCCGAGCCCCTTGTGCACCTGCTCCAGGCGCTCGCTGACGATGCGGAACGACTCGCCCAGCCGTTTCTCGAGCGTGCCCTGGAGCTTCTCGTCCACGGTCTGCCGCATCGCCTCGAGCTTGCGGGTGTTGTCTTCCTGCAACTCGCGCAGGCGGTTGGCGACGCTGTCGCGGACGCTGTTGAGCTGCTCGGCCGTGGTCTTGTTCAGGGCCTCGAGCCGCGTCGAGACGCTCTGATTCAGGGCCTCGAGCCGGCCGGCGAAAGCCTCGAGCTGGTTCTTCTGGAGCTGGGCGATCTCGCCCATCTGCTTCACGAGTGAGTCGCCGACGTTCTTGAGGCCTGCGCCCACTTCCTCGCGCAGCTGCTTTCCGGCGGCCTGCGAGGATTCTACCAGCCGGCCGAACTCCTCGCGCAGGCCGCGGGCCTGGCCGCCGGCTTCCTCCCGGTTGCGGCCGAACTCCTCCCGCACGGCCCGCTCGCTGCGCTCGAGCGCCCTCTCCAGCGTTTCCAGTCGCGCGAGCAGGGGCCCAAGATCAGGAGGGGGCGGGCGGCGGCGCAGCAGCAGGCCGATGCCGACGACGGCCGCGAGAAGCAGCGCCGTTGTGACGGGCGCGAGTATATCCACCACGGTCGGACCCCGCGTAGAAGCTTTGGGAGGGAAAGTACCGGAGAACGCCGCTGTCGTCAACCGGGGCGGGCGAGGCCGGCGCGACGGCGCGGGCGGGGCGACCGCCGCGGCGGTTGTCCGGCGTGCGGGGTTCGGCTACGCTCCGCAGCCCGGGCCGTCGGGTCGCCGCTGGTGTGACCTGACCCCGGCGCCCGACAGGAGCTGCGAACGATGGCGAAGACGCGCTGCGACGTGACGAACCTGAAGCTGGCCCCCGAAGGCCGCAAAAAGATCCTCTGGGCCGACCGGGACATGCCGGTGCTGGCGCTGATCCGCGAGCGCTTCGAGCGTCAGAAGCCCCTGCGCGGCGTGCGCATGGGCTGCTGCATGCATGTGACCTCCGAGACCGCGAACCTGATGCGCACGCTCAAGGCGGGCGGCGCGCAGGTCGCGCTGTGCGCGTCCAACCCGCTCAGCACGCAGGATCCGACGGCCGCGAGCCTCGTGGCCGACTTCGACGTGCCGGTGTTCGCCCGGCGCGGCGAGAGTGTGAAGGTCTTCTACGACCACCTGCACGCCGTGATCGACGGCCGGCCGCAGATCACGATGGACGACGGCGCCGACCTCGTGAACACGCTGCATCAGAAGCGGCAGACAGAGGCCGCGAACATCCTCGCCAGCATGGAGGAGACGACGACGGGCGTCATCCGGCTGCGGGCGATGGCGGCCGAAGGCATCCTGCGGTTCCCCGTGGTGGCGGTGAACGACGCCGACACGAAGCATCTGTTCGACAACCGCTATGGCACGGGTCAGAGCACGCTCGACGGCGTCGTGCGGGCGACGGACGTGCTGCTCGCGGGCAAGCGCGTCGTCGTGGCGGGCTACGGCTGGTGCGGCCGGGGGGTCGCGATGCGGGCGCGCGGCGCGGGCGCGATCGTGACGGTCACCGAGATCGACCCGCTCAAGGCGCTCGAGGCCGTGATGGACGGCTTCGAGGTGCGGCCGATGAGCGAGGCGGCGGCGATCGGCGAGGTGTTCATCACCGTGACGGGCAACAAGCACGTCATCCGGGCCGAGCACTTCCGCAAGATGCGGCCGGGCGCGATGGTCTGCAACAGCGGGCACTTCGACGTGGAGATCGACATCCCGGCGCTGGCGGCGCTGGCCCAGAAGGTCGTCAAGGACGTCCGACCGATGGTGACCGAGTACGTCATCAGCCCCCGCAAGAGCATTTTTCTGCTGGCGGACGGGCGTCTCGTGAATCTGGCGGCTGCAACCGGCCACCCGGCCAGCGTGATGGACATGAGCTTCGCGACGCAGGCCCTGGCTGCGGAGTGGATCGTCAAGCACGCGCAGAAGCTCGAAGTGGCCGTGCACGACGTGCCGCGCGAGATCGAGGACCAGGTCGCCAAGCTCAAGCTTCAGGCGATGGGTGTGAAGATCGACCGGCTCACGCCGGAGCAGGTGAAATACCTCGCCAGCTCGGGTGAAGGCACGTAGTCGCCGCGGCGGCGCGCGAAACGCGACGCCCTCCGGCCGGCGTGCCGCGCCGGCCGGAGGGCGCTCGGTTTTCCCGGGGGGCCGGGCGCTACTTCGCGGCGGCCGCGATGTGCTGGGCGACCTTCCGGTCGCTGTTCATGATGTGGTCCTGGAGCCAGCGGCGCAGGAAGTTCATCACGTCGATGGACAGGTGCTTGCTGCCCGCGTCGAACTGCTGCTTCAGCTCAACGACCTGGCGCGTGAGCGTCTCGTGCTGCCCCTTGTGCTCCGCGTAGTCGGGGTAACGGGACTGCTGCATGAAGCTCTCCTCGGCCGCGAAGTGCGTGCGGGTGTATTGCACCAGGCGGTCGAGCAGCGGCTTGAGCAGGTCGCGGCCTTTTCCGGCGGCCATGGCGTCGTGCAGCTCGTTGACCATGCGGACGAGCTGCTGGTGCTGGCTGTCGATCTGGGCGTGCCCGATGGTGAGCTTCTCGTTCCACTCGATGAACGGCATACGCGGCATTCCCTCGCGGGCGACGACGGTGGGCGCTACTCCGCTTATCGGCGTCATTCGGTCGGTCCGTCGCCCCGGCCGGCCGGCGACGCGCGGCCGGTCAGTTCCGGGGGAGCGGCGCCTGTTTCGTCAGATGTTGCGCGATCTTCTGGTCCACGTTGAGCACATGGTCCACGAGCCAGTGATTCAGGAACCAGATCACGTCCGGCGTGACATAGCCGTGCCCGGTCGCGTTCCGGGAACGCAGGTCGCGCAACTGACGCAGCAGCAGCTCGTGCAAACCCTTGTGCTCGGCGAGGTGCGGAAAGCGCGTCGACTCCATCAACCGCTCTTCGGTCGCGAAGTGCGTCGCGGTGAGCTGCTCCAGACGCTCCAGCAGCTTGCGGTGCAGCGCCGGCGGCTCGTTCGACGACACGGCGGCCTCGAGGGTCCGGACCAGCCGTTCCAGCAGGGCATGCTGGGTGTCAATTTCCGGCAGTCCGAGTTTCGGCAGGGGCGGTCGCGCGGCGACGGACAATCGACACCTCGGTCCGGCCGCCGCAGCAGCCGAGGCAGGCCGGCCTTGACATCATCGACCGTGGCCGACGACGGCATGAGTTGGCGGGGGGATTGCCGTGCGTCGCTTACCGGACTCAGCCTTCCGCGACCACCGGGGCAACCGCGGTGCGTACTCCCAGAGTGACCCGGGCCTGCGCGGCATACGCCTCGGCCGCGGCCGGGTCGCCGAACAACCGGAACAGCGCGGCTCCGGAGCCGGTCATGCGCACGGGGCCGCCGGCCAAGGCGGAAGCGCGGTCGGCCAGACGGGCCAGCTCGGGCGCGACGTCGAACGCCGCCGGCTCGAGATCGTTGAACAGCCGCTCCATCAGGGCGGCCGGGTCGTGCAGGACTGCGAGAACGCTCTCGAGCGGCGGCCGTGCGGGTGTCGCCCGGCGGCGATCCCACGCGGCGTAAACGGCCGGCGTGGAGCATTGCAGCGGCGGCAGAAGCAGCACCGCCCACGCGCGGCAGCGCTCCGGGCGGTCCTCGATGCGTTCGCCCCGGCCGCGCAGGACGCACAATGGCGCGTGCAGGAACAGGGGCACATCCGAGCCAAGCAGCGCGGCCACTTCGGCCAGCCGCGGGCGTGCCAGGCCCAGTTCCCAGAGCTCGTTGAGGGCCAGCAGCGCGGCGGCGGCGTCGGAGCTGCCGCCGCCGAGCCCGGCACCGGTCGGCATGCGTTTGCGCAGCGTGAAAGCGGCCCCGTGGTTGACGCCCGCGGTGCGCGCGAGTGCCCGGGCGGCCCGCAGCACGAGGTTCGAGCCGTCGGCCGGCAGGGTCGGATCGTCGCAGGTCAGCGCGTAGCAGCCGTCTTCGTGGCGGGCGACGACGAGTTCGTCACCGAAGTCGAGCCGCGTGACGAGGGACTCGAGTTCGTGGAAGCCGTCCGCGCGCCGGCCTGCGACCCGCAGGGTCAGGTTGAGCTTGGCCGGTGCCAGCCGGGTCAGAACCTGCATGGCGGCGTGCCGGTTCCGGGTCACTTGCGGACGGGTGGCGGCGCGGCACCCTCGGGCTCGCGCGGCTCGGCCAGCGCGCAGTCGGCGCCCGTGGCGGCCTGCACGAGTGCGACCCACTTCTTCCATTCGTTCTTGACGTTGATCAGTTCGAGGCGGCGGAGGTTATTGGTGACCTGGGGCACGTCGGACGGGGCCAGCAGCGCCACCAGCCGCTCCTCGCCCGTCAGGATCAGGCGCTCGGCCGCATCACGTTCCTCGATCAGGCGGCGGTTGGGATGGGTGTCGCGCACGTCGGCGAGCTTGCGCGGGCCCTGCACGTACCGCTCGAGCGCGTACTTGAGCATGCCCGCGACGGCGGCGGTCAGGCGCTTCCGCTCGGCCTCTTCCAGATTCTTGGCGAGGACGCCCGCGAGCCGCAACCCCGCGTCGTCTGCGCCGAACGCCGGTACCTCGCCGGCGGCGTACAGTCGGGCGCGGGCCTCGAGCAGCTCCAGCAGGGCGGTAGCGTTGCGCCGCGGATCGGGCGCGCCGCTGATGCCGGAGTAGTCGAGCGCGTGATACAGCGTTCGCAGCGTGTCCCGCGACGTCTCGCGTGCCCCGGCGGTCTTCAGCGCATCCAGCACCCGCGCGTAGGTGTCCGCGCCGGCACGGGCCACCGTCTCGCGCAACCGCACCAGCCCCGTGATTGCGGCCGCCCGCACGCCGACACGCTCATCGGTCAAGGCGTCGAGCAACAGCGGCACGGCCTCGGGGACGTTGAACGCGTTGACGACGATGAGCAGGCGTGCCGCAGCGCTGAGCTCGGCCTTGCGAATCGCGGGCTGGATCGCCTCCAGCGCGGCCGCGGCGTAGACGCGCCGGAACGCCTCGGAGCCCTCGTACCCGGCGCGCAGCGCCCGGACACCCTCGGAACCCTGGGCCGCATCGCCGGTCGCGATGGCTGCCACGTTCTGGGCGACGAAGGTCTGGATTGCCTGCCGGTCCTGGTCGTTCAGGTCGCTGCGGGAACGAATCGCCCCGAGCGGGTCGGCCGCAACGGGCGGGTTCTGAGCGGACGCCGCGCTGAGGGTCGCAAGCAACGTGAGCGTGAGCGCGATCGGGCGAACGGGCATCAGAGGCGCCTCCACGAGGGTCGCGTGCGTCGTTGATCCGACGAAGTCCGCATTGTAGCCGACGGGCCCGCGGCCGCTACACCGCCCGCGAAGCCCCGGCGGGCAAGCGGTTGACGCGGAGGGCACGGCGACGCTAGCCTAAAATAAGGCGCGGGGGGCTTGGCGGCAGGCTGGAGTGAGTTCGGATGTCGCGACCGTCGGTGAAACCCGAGACGACCGTCACGCCGCAGGTGGAGCGGCTGCCGCTGTTCCGGGTCGTCTTGCACAACGACGACGTGAACACGTTCGAGCACGTGATCGCCGCGATCGTACGGCTGACGCCGCTGAAGCCCGCGGAGGCGGTCGCGCGGACGCTGGAAGCGCACGAGTCGGGGGCGGCGCTCCTGCTGCGGACCCACCAGGAGCGGGCCGAGCTATACGTTGAGCAGTTCGCGTCGCTTAACCTGACCGTGACGTGCGAGCCGGACGCATAGCCCGGACCGGCCCCGGGTTGCGCGGGCCGCGCCCGGCCCCCTTATTGTTCTTCCGGGGTGGCACCGCCCAACACGGGCAGACCACCCGGCCCCACCGGCTCGGCGGCGGGCAACTGCACACGCGAGCGCAGATGCAGGCCGAAGGCCTCTACGATCCGCGTCAGCCGGGGTGAGGGCCGCGGGGCGAAGCCGAAGCGCGCGGCATCGTGGGGGGCCTGAACGCGGGCCATGCGCTTCCAGCCGCGGTTCATCCCCAGCACGAACAGGGCGGTGCTGATGGAACGCGTGCGGACGAGCGTCCGCAGAGCGCGGCCCGTCACCCAGCGCTCCCGGGCGGCGGCCCAGCGCAGCTCGTAGATGGCCTCATCGAGTTCACGGGCGGTCATTCGCTGGGGGTGGTAGACCGTTTCCGTGAACGTGTACCGCTCCCAGTCCGCCGGGTAGTCCGTGGCGAGCAACCGGCCCTCGGCCTTGTAGCGCTCGTACATGCGCGTGCCGGGCAACGGCGTCAGGTTGGTAATCTGGATGATGTCGATGCCCATTCGCGTCGCCATCGTGACGGTGTCCGCCACCGTGTCCGGGGTGTCCTCGTCGGAACCGATGATGAAGCCCCCGAAGACCGCGATGCCGGCACGGTGGAAGCCGTCGACGAGTTCCTGGAAGCGGCTCAGGTTCCGGCGGTTGATGCCTTTGTGGTATTCCTTGAGAGCTCGTTCGTTGAACGTCTCAAAGCCGACGAGCATCCCGCGGCAACCGGCCCGGTACGCGAGCTCCAGACCCTCCCGGTCCGCGCCCATGTTGATGGTGGTTTGGCTGAACCACAGGCGCTTCCGCCCGCGGGCGATCAGCGCGCGCAACAGGTCTTTCGCCCAGGCCGCGTGCTGCGGGCCGACGCCGAAGAAGTTGTCATCCACCACGAACACGAAGCGCTGCGGCGCCTCGTTCCACTCGGCCACGATCGCGTCGATCGACCGCCGGCGTATGGCCGGCCCGTTGAACTTTGTGACCGAGCAATACTCGCACCCCACGGGGCAGCCCCGGGAGGTCTGGATGGCCGCGACGTCGTACCGCCCGTTGATCGGCTGAAGCCCCTGACGTGCCCGGCCGAGATCGGCCGAGTCCAGCTCCGGCAGGGCCCCGACGTAGCGCGGCTGGAGGCGACCGGCCGCCGCGTCGGCGATGATACCGGGCCAGATCTCGTCGCATTCGCCGATCGCGACGCTATCGACGCAGGCCGCGACCTCGTCCGGGCAGGCGGAGGCGTGCGGGCCGCCCATGACGACGCGCATCCCGCGCCGCCGGCAGGTGGCGGCGATTTCGTAGGCCCGCGTGGCTCCGCTGGTGTAGGACGTGATGCCGACGAGGTCGTATCGCCCTTGCAGCAGCAGACGCTCGGTGTCCTGCGTGCCGAAGACTTCGTCGATGAGGTCCACGCTGTGCCCGGCGGGCACGCGCTCGGCCAGCACCTGGAGCCCCAGGTGCGGGATGTGCGTGCCGATCGTGTGGTAACCTTGAGACCGCCGGGTAATCGGGTTGACCAGCGCAATACGCACGCGCACTCCTTGGCACCGAATGGCGTGGAGCCGGGGGAGGCCAGAGGAGATTCTCGGGCAGGGGGGACTCAGGCCGGGCCTCAAATCCCGCGGGCTCCGCAACGGCGTAATTCAGGGGCGCGTGCCACGCGCCAATCACGGCACCGCCCGAAAATCGGAGTATAGCGGGCCCGCGGACGCCGGGCGACCGGAAAGTCCGTGAATCCGCGCGGCGCCCCGGCACCGCGCTATTCGACGGTCACGGACTTCGCGAGATTGCGGGGCTTGTCCACGTCGCAGCCGCGGAGCACGGCGGCATGGTAGGCCAAGAGCTGTAGCGGCACCACCGTCACCAGCGGGGCGAGCGGCTCGGGCACGTCCGGCACGTACAGGACTTCCTCCGCCAGCTCGCGGATCTGCTCGTCGCCGGCCGTGGCGACCGCGATCACGTGGCCTCCGCGGCTGCGGACTTCCTCGATGTTGCTGACGACCTTGTCGTAGAGGTGGTCGCGCACCGCGATGACCACGACCGGCATGCCGGGGCTGATCAGCGCGATCGGGCCGTGCTTCATTTCCGCGGCCGGGAGTCCCTCGGCATGGATGTAGCTGATTTCCTTGAGCTTCAGAGCGCCCTCCAGCGCGATCGGGTACTGCAGGCCGCGGCCGAGGTACAGCCAGTTGTTGGTGTCGATGAACTCCGCCGCAATCTTCCGCGTCTGGCTTGACAGCTCGAGCGCGCGCTCGATGGCGGCCGGAATGTTGTGCAGCGCGGTGAGGTACTCGCTGCACGCGGCCGGGCTCATGTGGCGGCGGCGCCCGAGCAGGGCGGCAATCAGCGAGAGGACGGTCACCTGGCCGACGAACGCCTTGGTGGACGCGACGCCGATTTCCGGGCCGACGTGCAGGTACACGCCGGCGTCCGTTTCCCGCGCGATCGTGGACCCGACGGCGTTCACGACTCCCAGCGCCAACGCGCCCTTGTCCTTCGCCTCGCGCAGGGCCGCGAGCGTGTCGGCCGTCTCGCCGCTCTGCGAGATCGCGATGACGACCGTGCGGTCGAGGATCAGGGGGTTGCGGTAGCGGAACTCACTGGCGTACTCGACCTCGCACGGGATCCGCGCCATATCCTCGATCAGGTACTCGCCGACGAGGCAGGCGTGCCAGGCCGTGCCGCAGCCCGTGAGCAGCACGCGCTCGCAGCGGACCAGTTCGCGCATGACCCCGGCCAGGCCGCCGAGCACGACCCGCCCCTCGTGCAGGTCGATGCGACCGCGCATGCACGTGCGCAGCGCCTCGGGCTGCTCGAAGATCTCCTTGCTCATGAAGTGCTGGTGGCCGCCGAGCTCGAGCTGCTCGAGCGTGAACTCGACTTCCTCGACCTCCTTGTCGACCGGCGCGGCATCGAGGTTGGTCGTCCGGAAGCCGGTACGCGTCACCACCGCGACCTCGTTGTCGGCGAGGTAGATCACCTGGGGCGTGTGCTGGACGATCGCGGCCGCATCGGACGCGATGATGTACTCGTCCTTGCCGACGACGCCGACGATGAGCGGACTGCCGCGGCGCGCGGCGACGATCTGGTCCGGGTCGTCGGCGTGCAGGACGGCAATACCGAACGTGCCGCGAACCTCGCGCAGCGCCCGACGGACGGCGTCGGCGAGGTCGCCGGTGTAGAAGTGCCCGACCAGCTTGGCGAGCACCTCGGTATCGGTTTCGCTCTCGAGCGCCAGGCCCTCCTGCTCGAGAAACGTTCGCAAAACGCGATAGTTCTCGATGATGCCGTTGTGGACCAGCGCGACCTTGCCCGAGGCGTCGCGGTGCGGGTGGGCGTTGCATTCGGTCGGTCCGCCGTGGGTCGCCCAACGCGTATGGGCCATTCCGATCGTCGCCCCACGAACGGCGTCGTCCAGGCGCGCTTCGAGGGCCGATATCCGGCCGACGGCGCGCCGGATGACCAGTTGGCCATCACGGATGACCGCCAGGCCGGAGGAGTCGTAGCCCCGATATTCGAGCCGCTTGAGGCCTTCTGTAAGGATGGGGGTCGCCTCACGGCGCCCGAGGTACGCAACGATTCCGCACATCTTTCGTCTCCCGGCCGGCCCGCGCCCACGGGTGGGCATTGTAATCATCGGTACGCCCGGCGGGGCGCTGCGGTTTGCGCTTTCGGTCCGACCGGTATCTCAGCCGCGGCGTGCCTGTGCCGATGCCAGAAGCGGCCCCTTGCCGGTGGCCGCCGAGCGGCAGCGCGCGGAGCGCCGCCGACCGGCCGCGAGTCCAGAGCGTGAGCCGAGCATGAGTTCCGAACCGAATCGCCCATCTCCCGGCCGGCTGATCTCGCAACTGCTGCTGGAGGATGCCGACCTGAAAGACATCGTGGTTGAGTTCGTAGCCGGGCTCGACGGTCGTCTCGCGGAGCTGCGGCAGGCGTTCGACCGGCTCGACTGGGAGCAGCTCGTGACGCTCGCCCACCGGCTCAAGGGGGCGGCGGGCTCGTACGGGTACCCGGACATCAGTCGGGTTTGCGCGGGGCTGGAGCGTGCGTTTCGGGAGCACGAGGCGAGCGGGTTCACGGACGCGCTGGCCGAGCTCACGCGGTTGGTCGACGCTGCCCGGGCGGGCCTGCCGGCCGAAGTGTGAAGCGCTTCGGTGACGCTGGTGCGCAGCGGCCAAGGGGGGCTGAACGGGCGGCCACCGTCCTGTCCGCAATGGGGGGCGCAGGGCCGAGCCCGCGAGCCGTGACACATCCAGAAAGGAAGGTACTGTCAGATTGGCAGGAGCGGGTGGGCGGCGAGGGGGCTGGGATGCGATCGCAAGATTCACTTTGACATAGACTTACGGCGAATCGCGCCGCGCCCGCGCGCTGGTATCGGGCTTGCCCGGAGGCTCGACAGGCGGTGGCCGGGGCGGACGCATGTCGCGCCCCGGGCCCGCCGCATGGAGAGTCAGCGAATGTCCAAGATCATCGGCATCGACCTCGGCACGACAAACTCGGTCGTCGCGATCATGGAGGGTGGTCAGCCGAAGGTGCTGGTCAACGATTCCGGGTCGCGCCTGACGCCGTCCGTCGTGGCGTTCACCGACAAGGGTGAGCGTCTCGTGGGGCAGCGGGCCCGCAATCAGCAGGTCACGAACCCGCAGCGC
The DNA here is from genome assembly GCA_937928595.1 of uncultured Phycisphaerae bacterium. GTDB lineage: Bacteria > Planctomycetota > Phycisphaerae > UBA1845 > Fen-1342 > CALGJV01. The sequence goes on from CALGJV010000002.1 coordinate 26,901, forward strand.
ACGGTGTTCTCGATCAAGCGGTTCATGGGCCGCCGGCACAGCGAGGTCGCGACCGAGGAGAAGATGGTTCCGTACAAGATCGTCGGCGGACCGGACGAGCTCGTTCGGGTCAGCGTCGACGGCAAGGAGTACGCGCCGCCGGAGATCTCGGCGATGGTGCTCCGCGACCTGAAGGCCACGGCCGAGCGGTACCTGGGCGAGAAGGTCGAGCGGGCCGTCATCACGGTGCCGGCGTACTTCAACGACTCGCAGCGGCAGGCGACCAAGGAGGCGGGGCAAATCGCCGGGCTGAAGGTCGAGCGGATCATCAACGAGCCGACGGCCGCGGCGCTGGCGTACGGGCTGGAGAAGAAGGCCAACGAGAAGATCGCGGTCTTTGACCTGGGCGGCGGCACGTTCGACATCTCGATTCTGGACGTGGGCGACAACGTGTTCGAGGTGCTGAGCACCAACGGTGACACGCACCTGGGCGGCGACGACTTCGACGAGGTGCTGATCAACTACCTCGCGGACGAGTTCCGCAAGAAGGAAGGCGTGGACCTGCGGAAGGATCCGATGGCGCTCCAGCGGCTGAAGGAGGCGGCGGAGCGGGCCAAGTGCGAGCTTTCGGGCAGCCTGGAGACGACGATCAATCTGCCGTACATCACGGCGGACGCCAGCGGCCCGAAGCACCTCCAGATGACGCTGACGCGGGCGAAGTTTGAGGCGTTGGTCGACCACCTGATCGAGCGGTGCCGCGGCCCGGTCATGCAGGCGCTGAAGGACGCGAAGCTCGCCCCGAAGGACATCGACGAGGTCGTGCTGGTCGGCGGCTCGACGCGCATCCCCAAGGTGCAGCAGCTCGTCAAGGAGATCTTCGGCAAGGAGCCCAATCGCAGCGTAAACCCGGACGAGGTCGTGGCGGTGGGCGCGGCCATCCAGGGCGCGGTGCTCACCGGCGACAAGACCGACATCGTGCTGCTCGACGTGACGCCGTTGTCGCTGGGAGTCGAGACGCTGGGCGGCGTCATGACGGTGCTGATCCCGCGGAACACGACGATTCCGACCAGCAAGAAGGAGGTATTCTCGACGGCGTCCGACAACCAGCCGGCCGTGGACATCCACGTGCTCCAGGGCGAGCGGAAGATGGCGGGCGACAACCGCACGCTCGGCCGGTTCCAGCTCACCGGGCTGCCCCCGGCGCCGCGCGGCGTGCCGCAGATTGAGGTGACGTTCGACATCGACGCCAACGGCATCCTGAATGTCTCGGCCAAGGATCTCGGCACCGGCAAGGAGCAGTCCATCAAGATCCAGGCCTCGTCGGGCCTGAGCCAGGACGAGGTGCAGCGGATGGTCAAGGACGCCGAGGCGCACGCGTCCGAGGACCAGAAGAAGCGTGAGCTGGTGGACGCCCGCAACCACGCCGACCAGCTCGTCTACCAGACGGAGAAGACGCTGAAGGAGCACGGCGAGAAGGTCGACGCGGCGGTCCGGGCCGAAATCGAGCAGGCCCTCAATCGCCTGAAAGATGTCGCCAAGGGCGACGATGCCGGCGCGATTCAGAAGGCGATGGAAGCCGTGCAGACCGCGACGTACAAGATCGGCGAGGCCGTCTACAAGTCGGCCGCCGCAGCCGGCGCGGCCGGCGGGGCGGGGGAAGGGCCGGCGGCCGGCGGTAGTGGTTCCAAGAAGGACGACGACGTTATCGATGCCGAGTTCGAAGTGAAGAAGTAACCCGCCGCGGCGCGGGGGCGCGGGCGGCTGTTCATAGGGAGGCCCACGGGTGCCCGACGCGGCGCCGCGTGGGCCGACTCATTTCGGCGGCGCTCCGACTTCGGGGGCACACACCGGGCATGGCGCCTGCGGCGCCCGGGTCAGTTCGCGGCCGCAATGCGGGCAGAAACGAGCCTCCGCCGGGCCGCCGAAGTAACGGCGACAGGCCAGCACCGGGACGAGGACCACGATCGTCAACAGGATGAGCGGCGGGGACGTCGAAAACGCGATCAGGCCGCTCGCCAGAGCGAGTGCGATCGTCAGTGGAAACGCCCACTGCTGGCCGCGCCGCAGGCCGCTCCAGAGCACCGCCAGGCCCACGCCGGCCAGCGCCGTGGGCGGGTGCATCACGCGGAGCCCCCACAGGAGAAGGACGAGGGCGAAGGCGCCCAGCGGCAGCAGGGCGGCCCACAACAGCAGAGGTGTCGGGCGAGCGCTCACCGTGGGGCTCCAAACGAAACTGAAACAGGCCGATCCAGGGCCGCGCGTGTGAAGTATACCGCGCGTAGCGGCGTGAACCGCGGCCTTTGAACGCGCCGGGGCGGCGCCTTAGAATGGACGCGCTGGTCAGCGTTGCACACGTCTGCGTGCCCGGTTCGAGCCGACCGACAGGAGCGCCGCATGGAATTCAGTCTCCCCGACGATGTGGCTGCCCTACGCGAAACCGTCCGCAAGTTCGCGGCCGAGCGTCTCCGTCCGCACGCCCGGACGTGGGACCGCGAACAGCAGTTGCCCGACGACGTGGTGCGGGCGCTGGCGGAGCTGGGCCTGCTGGGCACGCTCACGCCAGAGGAATATGGCGGTGCCGGACTCGGGTATCTCGCGAACGCGGTGGTCATGGAGGAGATCGCGCGGCAGGACGGGGGCGTGGCGCTGTTGCTGGCGGCGCACAACGGGCTGTGCCAGGCGCACCTGATTCTCGCGGCGAGCGAGGCGCAGAAGCAGAGGTACCTGCCGAAGCTCGCGTCGGGCGAATGGGTCGGGGCGTGGGCACTGACAGAGCCCGGCAGCGGGTCGGACGCGGCGGCGCTGCGGACGCGGGCGGAGCGCGACGGGGACGGGTGGCGCCTGACCGGGGAGAAGATGTTCATCACGAACGGTGCGCGGGCGCAGGTGTTCGTGGTGATGGCCAAGACGGACCCCGACCAGGGGGCCAAGGGGATCTCGGCCTTCATCGTCGAGCGCGGGGCCCCGGGGTTCACCATCGGGCCGAAGGAAGACAAGCTCGGGATGCGGGCCAGCGACACCGTGCCGTTGTCGCTCGACGGGGTGTGGGTGGGGCCGGATGCACTGGTCGGGGCCCGGGGCGCGGGGTACGTCGATGCGCTGCGGGTGCTGGAACGCGGCCGCGTGGGAATCGCGGCGCTGTCGGTCGGGCTGGCCCGCGGGTGTGTCGAGGAGTCGCTGGCGTACGCGAAGAGCCGGCAGGCGTTCGGCAAGCCGATCGGCGAGCTCCAGGCGATCCAGTTCATGCTGGCGGACATGGCGACCGAGCTGGAGGCGGCCCGGCTGCTGACGTGGGACGCCGCCCAGGCGCTGGACCGGGGCGAGGAGGCGCGGCAAAAGGCCAGTATCGCCAAGCTCTACGCGAGCGAGATGGCGACCCGGGTGGCGCTCAAGGCCATTCAGATCCACGGCGGCTACGGCTACACGAAGGACATCCCGGTCGAGCGCTACCTGCGGGACGCGAAACTCTGCGAGATCGGCGAGGGCAGCAGCGAGGTGCAGCGCATCCTGATCGCGCGGCAGTTGCTGGCGGGGGCCCCGGCGTAAGCGGCGGAGCGGGCGGCCCGCGGCGGGTCGGCCCGGTGAGGGCAGGGACGTGGATTATCGACTCGACGACGACCAGCGGCAGCTGCGCGACGCGGTGCGCGACTTCTGCGAGAACGAGATCGCACCGCGCGCGGCCTGGCGGGACGAGGAAGGCCGGTTCGAGGACGGGCTGATCGAGAAGCTCGGCCAGATGGGGCTCTTCGGCACGTACATCCCGACCGAGTACGGCGGCACGGGGCTGGATTGCGTCTCGTACGTGATGACGGTCGAGGAGCTCTCGCGGGCCTGCGGCGCGACGGGCATTCTCGTTTCGGCGCACCACTCCCTGGCGGTTGATCCGATCCTGAACTACGGCACGGAGGCGCAGAAGCGGCGTTACCTGCCGAAGATGGCGACCGGCGAGTGGATCGGCTGCTACTCGTTGACGGAGCCGGGCAGCGGCAGCGACGCCGGCGCGGCCCGTTGTCACGCGGTGGAGACGGCGGACGGGTGGGAGATCACCGGCACGAAGAACTTCGTGACCAACGGCAACGACGCGCACGTGGTCGTGCTGTTCGCCGTGACCGACCCGGACAACCCCAAGCGCCGCATGTCGGCGTTCATCGTGGAGCGCGGGACGCCCGGTTTCACGGTCGGCAAGCTCGAGAAGAAGCTGGGCATCCGGGCGAGCAGCACCGCCGAGCTGATCTTCGACCGCTGCCGGGTGCCGCGGGACGCGCTGCTGGGGGAGCGCGGCAAGGGCCTGCACATCGCCCTCGCCACGCTCGACGGCGGACGGCTGGGCGTCGCCGCGCAAGCCGTCGGCCTGTCGCAGGCGGCGTTGGAGGCGAGCGTGGCTTACGCGAACACGCGCGTGCAGTTCAATGAGCCGATCGGCCGGCAGCAGGCGATCCAGTGGAAGCTCGCCGACATGGCCGCGGGGATCGCGGCCGCGCGACTGCTCACATACCGGGGGGCCTGGCTCAAGCAGCACCGCCGGCCGTACGGGACGGAGGCGTCCATGGCCAAGCTGCTGGCGAGCGAGGTGTCGAACCGCGTCACCGACGCGGCCATCCAGATCTTCGGGGGCTACGGGTACTGCCAGGACTATCCGGCCGAGCGGCTGATGCGCGACGCGCGCATCACCGAGCTGTACGAGGGCACGAGCGAGATCCAGCGGCTGGTGATCGCGCGGCGGCTGCTGACGGAGCCGGAGTGGATCGGGAGGTAAACGCATGGCCAGTGGACGCAGCTACATCGTGGCCGGCAAGCGGAGCCCGATGGGACGGTTCCAGGGCACACTGGGCCGGATGACGGCGGTCGAGGTGGGCACGCAGGTGGCGCGGGTCGTGCTCGACGAGGCCCGGGTCGACCGCGCCGCGGTCGGCGAGGCGCTGGTCGGTCAGGTGCTGCAGGCCGGCTGCGGGCAGAATCCGGCCCGGCAGGTGGCGCTCGGGGCGGGGCTGCCGGACACGCTCTCGTGCTGCACCGTCAACAAGGTGTGCGGGAGCGGACTCCAGGCGGTGATGTTCGCCGACCAGGTGATCCGCGCCGGCGATGCCGACGTCATCCTCGCGGGCGGCATCGAGTCCATGAGCCAGGCGCCGTTCCTCATTCGATCCCTGCGGGCGGGCAACAAGTTCGGTCACACGGAGGTCGTGGACGAGATGCTCCACGACGGGCTGACGAACGCCCACGGCGGCGAGCTGATGGGTGAGCTGGCCGAGTACACCGCCGAGAAGGCCGGCATCACCCGTCGGATGCAGGACGAATGGGCGCTTCGCAGTCAGCAGTTCACGGCCCAGGCCGTGCAAGCCGGGCGGTTCCGGGCGGAGATCGCGCCGATCGCCGTGCCGAAGGCCAAGGAGCCGTTTACGACGGATGAAACCTTCCGGGCGGACACGACCCTCGAGGCGCTGGCCGGGCTGAAGCCGGCGTTCCGCCAGGACGGCACGGTCACGGCCGGCAATGCGTCGCAGCTCTCGGACGGGGCGGCGATGCTGGTGATCGCGAGCGAGACGGGGCTGAAGCGCTGCGGGGCCCCGCCGCTGGCGCGGATATTGGCTCAGGCGACGGCCGGCGGTCCGCCGAGGGACCTGTTCTTCACGCCGCCGGTCGCGGCCCGCAGGGTGTGTGCCCAGGCGGGTTGGAAGGTCGCCGACGTGGACCTGTGGGAGCTGAACGAGGCGTTCGCCTCGCAGACGCTCGTGGGCGTGAAGGGGCTGGAGCTCGATCCGGCGCGCGTCAACGTGAACGGCGGCGCGATCGCGCTGGGGCACCCCATCGGGGCCAGCGGGGCCCGTGTGCTCGTGACGCTGGTTCACGCGCTCAAGCAGCGTGGGCTGCGGCGCGGCGTGGCGGCGGTGTGCCTGGGCGGCGGCAACGCGGTGGCGCTGGCGGTCGAGGCGCTGTAGCGGGGCAGGAGGATTCGCGCGTGAACATCCGGACGAACGTGCAGACCGTCGGCGTGCTGGGCACCGGGACGATGGGCGCGGGGATCGCGCAGACTTTCGCGCAGGCCGGCCGCACCGTGCTGATGTACGACGCGCTGCCGAACGCGGTGGACAAAGCCGTGGCCACGATCGGCAATTCGCTCGACAAGTTCGTGGAGAAGCAGAAGCTTGCGGCCGACGCCGCCGCGGCGGCGAAGCGCAACCTGCGGCCGGCGGCGCTGGGCGACATGGCGGGCGTGGACCTGCTGGTCGAGGCGGTCTTCGAGGACGTGGCGGTGAAGCGGGCGCTCTTCGAGCAGCTCGCGGAGCGTGTGCCGCCCGAGGTGGTGTTCGCCAGCAACACCAGCAGCATCTCGATCAGCCAGCTCGCCGCGCTGAGCGGGCGGCCGGACCGCTTCGTCGGCATGCACTTCTTCAACCCCGTGCCGCTGATGAAGCTGGTCGAGGTGGTGGTCGGACTCCAGACGGCGCCGGAGGTGGTCGAGTTTATCACGCGGCTCTCGCAGGAACTGGGCAAGACGCCGCTGCGCGTGAAGGATCACCCGGGGTTCGTGAGCAACCGCGTGCTTATGCCGCTGATCAACGAGGCCATTGCCTGCCACGCGGACGGCGTGGCCGACGCCGCCACGATCGACGAGATCATGAAGCTCGGCATGGCGCACACGATGGGACCGCTGGCCACCGCCGATCTGATCGGGCTGGACGTCTGTCTGAACATCATGGAGGTCCTGCACCGCGATCTCGGCGAGGACCGCTATCGGCCGCACCCGGTCCTGCGGACGATGGTGCGGGCCGGGCGCCTCGGGCGGAAGTCGGGACGCGGATTCTTCGAATACGGGGCGTAACCCGGGCGGTGCGGCGGACGGCGGCGGCGGCCCGTGCTAGACTGCGGCGCGCACATCGAGCCTGTCCTTCAGCGAGGTTCCACATGGCAAACGAGAAATCGCAGACGGAAGTGACGCTCACGCGGCGGGGCGACGTGGCGACCATCCGCTTCGTGCCCGTGGCCGGCGTCAACATCTTTTCCTCGCGCGTGGTGGGCGCGCTGGGCACGGTCGTGGAGCGGGTGGCGGCGGATCCGCACCTGCGTTTCGTCGTCTTTCGCGGCGACGGGCGCGTGTTCCTGGCCGGAGCCGACATCGCCGAGATGCAGCGCTTCAACGAGGACCAGGGCCGGGCGTTTGCCGCTCATGGACACCACGTGTTCAACGCGATCGAGGCCCTGCCGCAGGTCACCATCGCGGCGCTCAACGGTCACGCGATGGGCGGCGGCTGCGAGCTGGCGATGGCGTGCGACTTCCGCGTCATGGTGCGCGACGGCCGCATCGGCCAGCCGGAGACCAAGCTCGGGCTGATTCCCGGCTGGGGCGGCACGCTGCGGCTGCCGAAACTGGTGGGGTTGGGCTGGGCCCGTCGCCTGCTGTTCTCGGGCGAAGCGATCACGGCGGAGGAGGCCCAGCGGATCGGCCTGGTCGACGAGGTCGTCCCTTCGCTCGAGGAGCTGGACGCGGCGCTCGAACGCTGGTTCCGGATGCTCGCGCCCGGCTCGCCGGCCGCCATCACCCGCGTGAAGCGGGCGCTGCTCACCCGCAACGAGATCGAGGAATTCGGCAAGTGCTTCAGCTGCTCCGATGCGCGGGAGGGCATCGCGGCGTTTCATGAGAAACGGCGCGCCCCCTGGGCGGACTGGCAGCCCGCCCGCGAGTGACCGCCCCTGCAACTCCTGCGCCCCGCTGCCCGCGACCCGTCCTGGGCGGCTTCTCCCCGTCGATAGACACCGCGGGGCGACGGCGCGCGGCCCGCCAGGTCACGCCGGCGCCGCCGTCCCGTGTGCGGAGTCAATCGTGTCCAGCCACCGCCGGCCGGGTGAAGCAGGGTTGCTGCCCACGTTGCGCACACCGCTGGCCACGCTGAGCACACGCACGGTGCGAACCTGGCTGGACCGGCTGGACCGGGCTGGCGCCGGACGGACGGGACCGGAGCTGCGGGCCTGGCCGCGACACCCGTACCGTCCGCGGCGCGTGCCGCTGGACGTGCTGGATGAGGACGGGGCGGCGGCCGAAGAACGGCTGGTCGTCGGACGGAACCTGAGCCGCACCGGCGCGGCGGTGCTCACGGACCGGCTGCTGTATCCGGGGCGAAGTTGTCGGCTCGCGCTGCCGGGCCCCGAAGGACGGCGGGTTCGCGCCACGGCGCAAGTGGTGCGGTGTCGGTACGTGGTCGGGTCCGGCACGCTCTACGACATCGGTGTCTCCTTTGCGGCCCCGATCGACGAAACGCTGCTCGTGCCCGCGGCTCGCCCGGTCCGGCTGCTGGTGCTGGATTCAGACGAGGGCCTGCCCGACCTCGTCACGCGGTTGCTGAGCGACGCCCGCGTCACCGTGTACGGGCCGGACGCGCTGGATGCCGATGTGGAGGCGTTCGTCCGGCGCTGCCCGACGGACCTCGTGCTGCTGGATCTGGAAGACTACACCGCCACGCCGCTCGAACTGGTCGCCGGGCTGCGCGCCAGCGGGTTTCGCGGGATGATCGTAGGGGTGGGCGTCGAGATTCCCGACTCGCTCTACACCGCGCTGCGGACCGCGGGCGGCGACGGCTACCTCCGCAAGCCGCTCACGCGCGACGCCCTGCGCAGCGCCGTGGCCGCGGCCGGCGAAACACCGCTGGTCAGCACGCTCGCGGGCGATGCGCGCCTCGCGCCCTGCGTGGACGAGTTCGTGGCCTCGCTGCCGGAGCGGGCGCGCCTGCTGGCCCAGGCGCTCGAGCTGGGCGACGCCGAACTGCTCGACGCCCTGGCGCGGGATCTGCGCGCCGAGGGCGGTTCGTACGGCTTCGAGCCCATCACGGCGGCCGCGACCGAGGTTCAAACCCGCATCGCGGTCCGTGACCCCGAGCCCGCGGTGCGCAGCGCGACCGAGCAGCTCATTCGCCTGTGCCGCCGCGCGCGGCCGGCCACGCCCACGGACTTCGTGGCCCCGCCCGACCTCACAGACTGAGCGGCGGCCGACGGCCGGTCGCGAACTCCGCCAACCATTCGAGGCCGTGTTCCACGACTGCGCGCACGACGGCCGGGTACAGCTCGCGTTCGGCGGTACCCACCCGCTCGGCCAGCGACGCCGGCGTGTCTCCTGGACGGACGGGTACCCGCGCCTGCGCGACGATCGGGCCGTGGTCGTACTGGTCGTCGACCAGGTGTACCGTGCAGCCGCTCTCGCGCTCGCCCGCGGCCAGGACGGCTTCGTGGACGTGGCGACCGTACATCCCCCGCCCGCCGAAACGCGGGAGCAGGGCGGGGTGAATGTTGAGAGTGCGCCCCGCGAAGTCCGCCGGTACATGCCAGAAGCTCAGGAACCCGGCCAGGAGCACCAGTTCCGCCCGCGCCGCCCGCAGGCGCTCCGCCACGGCGGCCGAGAACGCGGGGCCGTCCGGGAAATCGCGGGGTCGCAGCACGGCCAGGGGCAGCCCGGCGGCGCGGGCGATCTCGACGCCGCGGACGGCGGCGCGGGTGCTGACGACCTGCGCAATCACCGCTCCCGGTATTCGGCCGTCGGCGATTCGCGCGTGAAGGTTCGCGAGCGTGGACCCGCTGCCGGAGATCAGGACGCCCAGGCGCAGGAGCGGTGGGGCGGGTGCGGCGTTCATGCAAAGGTCCCGGCCGCCCGGGGTTGCGCCCCGTGGGCAGGCTCGGCGGGCACGCTACAATACGCCGATAGAAGTGGCAACCCCGCGGACCGGCCGCGGGGGCCCCGGCTGGGGGCGGCCGGGCGAGGCCGAACAAGGCGGTGTCAGGACAGGGGCCCGCGGTGGCATTCGATCTGAAAGCGGCGGAGACGCACTCCCGGCTGAGCGTGGCGTGCGGTGCGGCCAGCGGATTGGCAGCGCTGTTCGCGCTGTGGATGCTGTCTCGGAACTACGAGGGGAGTGCCAAGTTCGTCTACTACAGCCAGAGCGGGCTGTGGCTGCCGGTATTCCTCATGGCCATCCTGTTTGGGCTGTTGTTCGGGGCCGGGGGCTTCCTGCTCGGGCTGACGAGCGCGGCCAAGAAGCGTAACACGCTGACACGGCTGTCCTGGATCGGGTTTTTCATCAGCGCGGGCATGGTGACGCTGACGCTGTGCGCGGGCGTGTTCTTCTACTTCACGCGGAACGCCGTGAAGTGACGGCTCGGCGGACGGATGCTGCATCGGGGCCTAGCGCGCTGCGGCGAGGGGCCGCGATGCCGGTCGAGATCGAGGCCAAATTCCGCGTGGCGGACGCCGAGCAGTTTCGGCGCGCGATCGCCGCGGCCGGGGGCCAGTCGCAGGGGGTGCAGCTCGAGGTCAACACGCTTCTCGATGCGCCCGACCGACGATTGCGCCAGGCGGGGTGCGGACTGCGGGTGCGGCTGCTGAAGCCCTGGCCCGCCGCGGGAGTCTCCGAAGAGGCGAGCAGCGCTGCCGACGCGGGCGTGTTGACGTTCAAGGGGCCGCGGCAACCCTCGGGCGAGGATGTCAAGATCCGGGCCGAGTATGAAACCGCGGTGAGCGACGCGGCCGCGACGTTGGCCATTCTGCGGCAACTTGGGTTCGAGCCGGTCATCGTGTACGAGAAGCGTCGGGCGACCTGGGTCGTCGATGCGTGCAACGTGACGCTGGACGAACTGCCGGGGCTCGGCTGGTTCGTGGAGATCGAGGGCCCGACGCCCGACGCTGTCGCGGCTGTGCGCGGGCGGCTGGGATTGGCCGAGGTACCGGGGGTGCGTGAGACCTACGTCGAGCTCGCGGCGCGGCACGGGCAGGCGTGCGTCGATCCGCGCTCGGGTGCGGAAGTTCGCCGGTTGGTGTTCTGAGCGCGAACAGGTGTGTGGGCCGTGGACGACCTGATCCTGGCGCTGGAGACGTCGAGCGAGCATGGCAGTGTCGCGCTCGGTCGCGGCGCGGCGCTGCGGGCGGAGCGGACGCTGCCCGCGGACCGGCGGCACACGGGACAGCTCCTGCCGGCGATTCAGGCCCTGCTTGCGACGGAGGGCGTCGCGCCGGCCGACGTGGCCGCGGTGGCGTTCTCGCGGGGACCGGGTAGTTTCACCGGCCTGCGCGTCGCGGCGACGATCGCGCGCCTGTGGCACGCGGCCGTCGGCACGCCGGTGGTGGCCGCCCCCACGCTGGCGGTAATCGCGCGCAACCTGCTGCCGCTGACGGAACCGGGGGAAACCATCGCGGTCCTGCGGCCGGCGCGCGTGGGCCAGGTGTTCGGCGCGCTGTTCGCGCGGACGGACGCCGGCGGGCTCGAACCGGTCGCCGAGGCGGCGCGGCACGACGCCGCGGCATGGATCGCGGGGCTGCCGCCGGGGGCTTGGGTGGCGGGCGACGGGGCGCCGGCCCTGGCGGAGTCGCTCGCGGCCCGCGGTGCGCGGCTCGCGCCGGCGGAGACCTGGGTACCGCGCGCCGCTGAGGTGCTGGCGCTGGCGGCCGAGCGGCACGCCGCGCGGGCGTACGCGACGCCCGCGGACATGGTGCCGCTGTACCTGCGTCCACCCGAGTGCGAGGAGGTCTACGAGGCCCGCCGAGCGGCGGCGCGGACCCGCCGAACGGGGAGCCGGGACGCGTAGGCGGAGGCGCGGGGGCGGCGCGCGACTCAGTGCATTTCGGTCAGCCGCGTGGCGGCGCGCTCGAACTTCTGGCGGAACTCGGCCGGCGACAGGTGAGCCGCGGCGGCGAGCTTGGCGAGCATCGTGGGGTTGTCCAGGTCGCTCTTTTCGAGGCGGATCTGGTACGCCCGCCCGACCGTATACTCGTCCGAGGTCGTGTCCACCAGCCGCGTGCGCGTGCGGTTCGTCGCCGGGTCGATGATGTCGTGGAAGTCGACGGCCTCGAGGTTGCCGTTGACCAGTGCGACCATCACCCCGTGTCCCTGGCGGGCCTTGTCGGTGAAGAGCCGGATGCTGTGGTAGCCGAGCGCCCGGCAGTAGGCCATGTCGTGCGGCGTGGGGTCGGCCGACCGCAGCTCGTAGCCGATGTTGTGGGTGACGAGGGGCAGTGACTCGCCGCGCGCTTTGAAGCGGGCCTGCAGTTCCGTCTTGAGCAGGTCCATCAGCGGGACCTCCGCCAGCCGCGGGTGGCCGGCGGCGTCAACGGGCACTTCGCGCCCCAGGAGGCGCTCAAGCTCCTCGCGGTCGCCCAGCCGGTACGCGAGGCCCTCGGCGATCACCGCCACGCCGTCGCAGCGGCCCAGCACGTGCCGCTTGAGAATCGCCCCTTCGAGCACATCGGCAATCGCCTGCACCGAGCTGTGCTCGCCGAACTCCTCGGGAATCAGCGTAACCGTGGCGCCGGCGGCCATGCCGATCGACATGGCCAGCCAGCCGGCCGTGCGGCCCATCGCGTTGACGAGGTACCAGCGGCCGGTGGTCTGCGAGTCCATCATCAGGTTCTTGAGGAGCTGGGCGCCAATGAGGCGGGCGGTCGAGAACCCGAAGGTGGGCTGGTTCTGCGGCAGGGGGAGGTCGTTGTCGATGGTCTTGGGCACGTGGACGACGCGCACGTTGCCGCCCGCGGCCTCGGAGATGAACCGGGCCGAGAGAGCGGTGTCGTCGCCGCCGATCGTCAGGAGGCAGTTGATGCCGAGCTCCCGGAGCCGGCCGAGGGCCAGGCTGACTTTACCGGGGTGCGGCTCGACGCGGGTGGACTTCTTGAGCGACTCGCTGTCGAGGAGGCTGGTGCGCGACGTCCGCAGGATCGAGCCGCCGTCGAAGTGGATGCGCGCGACGCGGGAAATCTCCAGCCGGATGGTGTGCGTCGGCGGGTCGAAGCCGTCCGAGCAGAGCCAACGGAAGCCGTCGTAGAAGCCGACGACTTCGAAGCCGCAGTTGATCGCCTGGATCGTCGCAGCCCCGATGACCGCGTTGATGCCCGGGGCGGGACCGCCGCCCACTACGATGCCGAGTCGATGCGTCGCCATGTCGCGTTGTCCGTCCTGCTGTGGCGCCCCGGTGGGCGGGGCGCGTCCCCGTTGTTCGCCGTAGGCGGTCGCCGCCGGCCGAGAACCGCTTCAGTGGGCTCCGGCCCGCTGCCGGAGCCCCCGCCGCCGGCCGCGACGCGGGTGCGTGCGGCCCACCCGGCCGGGGTGAGCGCCGGGTGGCGAACAAAGCAGTTAGTTTAGCATCGGTTTGTCCGCGTCGCAACGAATCGCCGGGTTGTCGCCAGGTCACGGCGGGGCGCGGGCCGTCCGAGCGGGCGCACGGGGCGGTTTTTTCGGCCGCGGTGCTATTGTCGCCCCGCGGACCGGCTCTTATACTGCGGGACTCGGCTCGAGTAACAGGAACGCCGCGATGCACAAGCAGAAACCGCACAAGGGATTGCAGAAGCGCTTCAAGGTGACCGCCGGCAAGAAGCCGCGGTTCAAGAAACCGTTCGCCGGCCACCTGATGAGCGGCAAGTCCGGCCGTCGCCGGCAGCGCCTGCGGCGTCCCGGTATCCTGACCGGTGCGATCGCGGCGAACGTCCTGCGGGCCCTGTGTGCCGAGTAATGTGCGAACCGAGTAAGGAGCGAGTGCCATGCCGCGTGTGACTCCCGGCCATGCGACGCGTCAGCGCCGGAAGCGCATCCTCAAGGACGCCAAGGGGTACCGGGCTTCCCGCAGCACGTTGTTCCGGCCCGCGAAGCAGACGGTCATCAAGGCCGGGCAATATGCCTTCCGGGACCGCCGTGTCCGCAAGCGGGAGTTCCGGGCGCTGTGGATCATCCGGGTCAGCGCGGCCTGCGACGCCCGCGGCATCTCCTACAGCCACTTCATCAACGGACTTAAGAAGGCCGGCGTGTTCCTGAATCGGAAGATGCTGAGCGAAGTGGCCATCGCCGACGCCCCGGCCTTCGACAAGCTTGTGGAGATGGCGAAGAAGGCCGCGACGGCGTAGCGCCCGCGGCTCCGTGGACTGAGCGCCGGTGCGCGACCGGGGTCGCGGACCGGCGTTTCTGTTTTCCGGGAAGCGGCCGATGGCATTCGTCGCGGAGTTCCCCATCATTCGCATCCCGACCGCCGACGGGGGGTGCGTGGCGGTGAAGCGGCGGCCGGTGCCGGGCGGTCCGCCGGTCATTTTCGTGCACGGACTGGCGGTGAACGCCGACCTGTGGGACCTGCCGGAGGTCTCGGGCCCGAGCTTCCACTACCGGAGTCTGGCGTCTTTGGCGCAGGCGGCCGGCTACGACGTGTGGCTCGTGAACCTGCGCGGACACGGGGCGCCGCACATGCTGAGCGAACCCGCGCCCGGCCAGACGGACTGGTGCGTGGACCACTTCATCGCGTACGACCTGCCGGCCGTCGTGGACCACGTACAGGCAGCAACCGGCCGGCGGCCGTTGGCCATCGGGGCGAGCATGGGCGCGATGACCCTTGCCGGCTTCCTGCAAGGGGCGCACATCACGGGCGACGTCGAGACGGCCCGCGTCGTCGCGGACCCGGCGCTCGCGGCCCGGCGGCAGGCGCAGCTCAGCGGTGCGGTCTTCGCCGAGTTCCCGGCGGCGCTGCGCTGGCCGGCCGCGCTATACGGCCCCGACGGACGGCTGCGTTGGCGGGCGCTGCTGCGGGACTGGTGGCGGACGGACGGGGACGTGAATCATGCCTTCGAGCTGATGGCGCGGTGGGGCTGGCTGCAGGCCGTGCTGACGGCGGTGGGGGAAGTGCCGCTGACGCGGTTCCGAGGATCGGCCGATCGCGAGCCGTGGTACGCCAGGTTGCCGCGCGTGCTGGCCGAGCAGGCGGAGCGGCTCGAGCGTTTTTCGCTCCAGGGCATACTGCGGGCGGCCGGTACGTTCACGGGGGCGACGAACCAGCGGGCCGAGGTGCTGCTGCGTGGGCGGCGGTTCGTGCTGGACGACATGAAGGCGGGGGTGCTCAAACAGATGGCCAAGTGCGTGCGGGCCGGGGCCTTCGTGAGCGACACCGGCACGCCGGACCATGTGTACTCTGACCACTACGATGCGGTGACGCTTCCGATTCTGGTGGTCCAGGGCGGGCGGGACCGAATCGCCAGCCCGGCGGTGGTGCGCAGTGCGTTCTACGAGCGCGTCCGGTCGGCGGACAAGGAACTGCTTTACGACGAGGCCATCGCCCACGGCGAGATCGAGGCCGCGCCGGTTGCGTGCGAGCGGCTCTACCCGCGAATCCTGTCCTGGTTCGATCGGCACCGACCTTAGACAGGGCGCAGGGCGGGACGCGGGCCCGCACCGGGGTGAGGGGTGCGGACCCGCCCAGGAGCTGAAGCCGGCCGCGGACGCGACGCCGTCAGTGTATCTGGAAAGCTCTCAGGGCCTCCACGAGTCCCGGGACGCCCTCCGCTCCGGTCTTGACCTGCACGCTCGAGCCGGTGAAGTCATCCCCGATGGGCTCGAACCGACCGCCCAGGTGCCTGGACAGGAACGCCTCCGTAATCGCGTTGAACGCCATGTTGTTTGGCGGGCGGGCGAAGCCGTGGCCTTCGTCCGGGAACAGAACGTACGTCACGGGGATGTTCTTCTGCTGCATGGCCGCGACGATCTGGTCGGCCTCCGCCTGCTTCACGCGGGGGTCGTTAGCGCCCTGGCCGATCAGCAGCGGGCGCCGGATCCGGTCAACGTACTGGATCGGGGAGCGGTCGAGGAGGGACTTGCGACCCTCCGGGGTGCGCGGGTCGCCGACACGGGCGGTGAAGAGGTCGAGCATCGGCTTCCAGTAGGGCGGGATCGATTCGATCAGCGTGACCAGGCTCGAGGGGCCGACGATGTCGACGCCGCACGCGAAGACCTCGGGGGTGAAGGTGAGTCCGACCAGCGTGGCGTAGCCGCCGTAGCTGCCGCCCATGATCGCCACCTTCTGCGGATGGGCGATCTTTTCGGCGATGGCCCAGTTCACGGCGTCGAGCAGGTCGTCGTGCATCTTGCCGGCCCACTCCTTGTCGCCCGCGTTGACGAACCGCTTTCCGAAGCCGGTCGAACCGCGGAAGTTGACGGCCAGCACGGCATAGCCGCGGTTGGCGAGCCACTGGTGGTAGGGGTTGTAGCCCCAGTCGTCCCGGGCCCACGGGCCGCCGTGGACGAACAGCACCATCGGCAGGGGTGCGGCCGGGCGGGCGTTGTGATCCGGGTCACTCCCCGGCGGCAGCGTGAGGTAGCTGACGAGGTCCAGGCCGTCGCGGGCCTTGATGGTCACCGGGTGCATCTTCGCCAACTTGTGGGCCTCGAGTGCCTTGCGGTTCGTAAACAGGAACTTCGCCTTCTTCGCGCCGCGGTCGTAGTGGTAGTAGCGGGCCGGGCCGTCGTCCTGGAGGTACACGACCAGCCAGTGCCGGTCGTCGAGCGAGCGGCTGGTGATCTCGAAGTCGCCCGGAGCCACGGTTTTCAGGTAGGCGAAGTCCGGCGCGATGGACGGGTCCAGAATTCGCCACTCCTTGCGCTCGATCGAGAAGGCGACCGCCTGAATGGTCCGCTCGGTCGGGTGGACCATGACGTCGTCCACGTCCGCCCGTGGGTGCTCCGCGACGACCGTCTGCTTCCCGGTGGCCAGTTCCACCGTCGTCAGCGCGCCGGTATCGCGCCCCCGGCTGTCCAGCAGGTAAAGGATCTTGTTGGTCTTGTCGAAGCCCGCCGGTCCCGTCGTCAGGCTGTCTTCCGGACCGATGCGGGCGAAGGGCTTCCACTCGCCGCCGGCCGTCCGCTCGAGCAACTCGCTGCCGCCGTCCGGGGTCATCTTCTGGCCGAAGCGGACCGCGTAGTCGTCATCGAGGATCAGGTTCGCGAAGCCTTCGTTCTGGAGCACCAGTTGCCGGTCACCGGTCAGGATGTTGACCCGGTAGACGTCGTGCAATTGCGGGTCGCGGTTGTTCAGGCCGACCAGGATCTCGGCGGGGAACTTGCGGCTGACGGCCTCGATCTGGGCCTGGACGCCCTCAAACGGCGTCAGGTCGCGGACCTCGCCGCCCGCGGCCGGGACGCAGTAGACGCGCCAATTCTCGTCGCCGCCCCTGTCCTGGAGGTAGAGGATGTGGCGGCTGTCGTACGCCCAGAAGTACTGCCGGATGCCTCGGCCCTTGTCGTGGGTGATGGCCTTCGCGGCGTCCGGGCGGTCAGCGGGCCCGACCCAGATGTTCAGAACGCCGTCGACCGGGGCGAGAAACGCGAGCTGGGTCGCGTCGGGGCTGAGCTGCCCGCCGGCCTTGTCGGGGTTGCCGAACAGGACCTCGCGCGGGATGAGGGGGCCGCCGGATGGACCGGGGCTGGCGCAACCGAGCAGGGTGCCGCCGCAGAACAGCAGGACGAAGACACGGGGGTCGCTGAGCATGGAACGGGTCCTCCGAATCGGCGCCCGCGGGTCCCGGTCGACGGACCGAGCCCGAGCGGGCGAAACATTAGCTCCGGATGGACGGAGCGGCTACGTCCCCAGGCCTTCGCGACAAGATCTGACAGGGCCGCGCCGCGCGAGCGGCATTCGGTCCGCCGTCGCACCGGAGGCGACAGCCGGGTTGGCACGCCGCCTTGGCCGTCACGGCGCTTCCCGCGTGACGGTCGGGGCTGGCCGCGAGAGAAGAGACGGGCTTCCGGGCTGTCGCCGGTCGATAAGTCCGCGCGGGCCACGGGCGGCCGCTCCGTCGCCGAGGTCGGACGAAACACCCGTCGCGAAATGACCGATGGAGGAATGATGGTTTTTTGAGATGATCTGCGCGACTTTTCCTTGACAGTCGGTTGGACTGCTGTATCTATCAATAGGTAGTTGATCGAACGGCGCGGTCGTATCGAATGTTGTGGTTGTGCGCGTCCGTATGGCAGCCGGATAGGTGCGACTCGGCCCGTTCGAACAGGCCATCCGTGTATGGACGACCAGCGAGTGGGCTCCGATTCGGAGCCTGACGGTAGCCACCCTCAAACACTCCCCCTCCCCATCCTGGAAAACTTCAATTCGGCCGCCGAGGACCGCGTCATATCGGGTCCGCCTCTGCCCGGCCCGCTCCATCCGGCGTCGCGAAACGGCGGAAACCGGCCGGTCGTGCGGCCGGCCCGGCACATTGTGAGCCCGCGGAGCCACGATTTTCGTCGGCGTTTCTTCCCGCAGGCCACCCGGGCGGACTGGTGTGACTGGAAGTGGCAGCTTCGCAATCGCATCCGCGATGCGCGGAGCCTCCTCCGGGTTTTCGAGCTCTCTCCGGACGAGGAGGCGGCACTCGCGCGGATGGATGGCCACCTGCCGGTCGGCATCACGCCGTACTACGCTTCGTTGATCAGCCGCACCGACCCGGCTGATCCGCTGCGCAAGACGATGGTCCCGGTCGCGCGCGAGTTTACGCAGACCGCCGGGGAGGCGGACGATCCGCTGGGCGAGGACGGGCACATGCCGGTCCCGGGGCTCGTCCACCGCTACCCGGATCGCGTCCTGTTCCTGGTGACGAACTTCTGTGCCACGTACTGCCGGTACTGCACCCGCGCCCGGATGGTCGGCCAGACCGGCGAGTACCACTTCAACCCGGACCAGTACCAGCGGGCGCTCGACTACATCGCCGCCCATCCCGAGATCCGGGACGTGCTGCTGTCCGGCGGCGACCCGCTCACGATGATGGACGAACGGCTCGAATGGCTGCTTTCGCGCCTGCGGGAAATCCGACACGTCGAGTTCGTCCGGCTGGGGACCAAGGTCCCGGCCGTCCTGCCGCAGCGGATCACGCCCGAGCTGTGCCGCATGCTCCGGAAGTACCACCCCTTTTGGATGAGCATCCACTTCATGCACCCGGCGGAGTTGACGCCGGAAGTGGGGCAGGCCTGCGAGCGGCTGGCCGACGCCGGCATCCCGCTGGGCAGCCAGACCGTGCTCAGCCGGGGCGTGAACGACAACGTCGAGACGATGAAGGCCCTGATGCACGGCCTGCTCCGGATCCGGGTCCGGCCGTACTACCTGTACCAGTGCGACCCCATTTCCGGCTCGAGCCACTTCCGCACGCCGCTCGAGAAGGGGCTGGAGCTGATCCGCGGGTTGCGGGGCTACACGACCGGCTACGGGGTGCCGACCTTCGTGATCGACGCACCGGGCGGCGGCGGCAAAATCCCGCTCCTGCCCGATCCGGTGGTCGGCCGCGACGGCGATTTCATTATCCTGCGCAACTACGAAGGCCGTGAGTTCCGCTACCCTGATCCCCGGCCGGCAGGAGAGTAGGCCGGCGGCGGGCTGACGCCGGTCCGGGGCCGGGGTCGGCGAGCGCGGGCTACCCCGAGCGTTCCAGCCAAGTGGAAACAGCGCCATGAAGGTCGGACTGACGTACGACTTGCGGGCGGAGTATCTCGCCGCCGGGTACGGCGAGGAGGAGACGGCCGAGTTCGACCGCCCCGACACGATCGAGGCGATCGAGCGGACGCTCCGACGCCTCGGCTACGAGACCGACCGGATCGGCAACGTGCGGCAGCTCGTGCAGCGGTTGGCGGCCGGTGACCGCTGGGACGTGGTGTTCAACATTGCCGAGGGTTTGCGGGGCGTCGCGCGCGAGGCCCAGGTGCCCGCCCTGCTCGACGCGTACGAGATCCCTTACACGTTCTCCGATCCGCTCGTGCTGGCGCTGTCCCTCCACAAGGCACTGACCAAGCGGGTGCTGCGGGACCTCGGCCTGCCGACGCCCGAGTTCCACGTCGTCGAGACGGAGGCGGACATCGCCCGGGTCGAACTGCCGTTCCCGCTGTTCGCCAAGCCGGTGGCCGAGGGCACGGCCAAGGGAATTGACGCCCGGTCCAAGATCACCGGTCGGACGCAGCTCGCGGCCGTTTGTCGGCGACTGCTCGCGACATACCATCAGCCCGTGCTGGTCGAAACGTTCCTGCCGGGGCGGGAGTTCACGGTCGGCCTCACGGGCACCGCCGACGAGGCCGTCGCGATTGGAACGCTCGAGGTCGAGCTGCTGAGCGGGGCCGAGCCGGATTCGTACACCTATGTGAACAAGGAAAGGTGCGAGGAGCTCTGCCGCTACGTCCTCGCACCGCCCAAATGGGCCCGGCCGGCCGAGGAGCTGGCCTTGCGCGTCTGGCGGGGGCTGGGCTGCCGCGACGCGGGGCGCGTGGACCTGCGGGCGGACGCGCACGGGCACCTGTCCGTGCTCGAGGTCAACCCGCTGGCGGGGCTGCACCCGGAGCATTCCGACCTGCCGATTCTCTGCACGGCCGTGGGCCTGACGTACGAGGACTTGCTGCGGCGGATCATGGACTCCGCCTGCCGGCGGATCGCGGCCGCGCCGGCCGCCCGTCCGCGCGTGGCCTCGGGCAGTGGGCGATGAACGTCGTCATCCTGCATGAGGCCCTGCCGCCCGAAGCGCGGGAGGACGAGCTCGACGTGCTGGTGCAGGCCGACGTGATCGCGCGGGCGCTTGGGGCCCTCGGGCACACGTCCCGCCGGCTCGCGCTCACGCTGGATCTGCTCGCGGCATACCACACGCTGACGCGGGACCGGCCGGACGTCGTCTTCAACCTGGTCGAGTCGCTGGCGGGGCAGGGGCGGCTGCTGCCGCTCGCCCCCGCGCTGCTGGACGCGGTGCGCGTGCCGTACACCGGCTCGCGCACCGAGGCGTTGTTCGTCACGACCGGCAAGATCCTGACCAAGCGGCTGCTGCGGGCTTACGGCCTGCCGACGCCGCCGTGGTACGTGCCCGGGCAGCCCGCGCCGCCGCCGGGCCGCTACATCATCAAGGGCGCGTGGGAAGAGGCGTCCGTCGGGATCGACGACGATTCGATCGTCGAGCTGCGGACGCCGGGTGATTTCGACGCGGCGGTGACCTCCCGCGCCGCGGCGCTCGGCGGCGAGGCGTTCGCGGAGGCGTACATCGACGGCCGCGAGTTCAACCTGTCGCTGCTGGCGCGGGCCGGGGGCGGGGCGGAGGTGCTGCCGCCGGCGGAAATCGACTTCAGCGCGTTTCCGGCCGGCAAGCCGCGCCTCGTCGGCTACGCCGCCAAGTGGGACACGGCCTCGTTCGAGTACCACCATACACCGCGCACGTTCGAACTCCCCGCGCGTGACGCACCGCTGCTGGCGGAGTTGCGTCGGCTGGCGGCCGCCTGCTGGGACGTATTCGGCCTGCGCGGCTACGCGCGGGTCGACTTCCGTGTAGATGCCGCGGGGCGGCCGTGGATCCTGGAAATCAACGCCAACCCGGGCCTCGCCCCGGACGCGGGTTTCCCCGCTGCGGTAGCGAAGGCGGGGCTGACATTCGAGGAAATGATCGCCCGCGTCCTGGAAGACGCGCTGCGGCCGTAAGCGGGCGAGCGGGGCACAGCCGGTGCCGGCGGAGTTTGAGGCGCACGGATGGAAACGGACGCGATCGTGCTGCGGGATGACCTGCGGCCGGGCGACGCGGCGGCGATCCGGGCGATCGTCCGCTCGAGCGGGTTCTTCCACGACCACGAAATCGACGTCGCCGTCGAGCTGGTCGAGGACCGGCTGAGCCGGGGCCCGGCGAGCGACTATCGCTTTCTGCTGGCCGATGCGGGCGGCCGGACGGTCGGCTACACGTGCTATGGCGAGATCGCCTGCACGGTCGGGAGCTACGACCTGTACTGGATCGCGGTGCACGAGGAGTGGCGCGGCCGCGGGCTGGGTTGCCGGCTGCTGGCCGAGACGGAGCGGCGGATCGCCGCGGCCGGCGGCCGGCGCGTCTACGTCGAAACATCGTCCCGCCCGCAGTACGAGCCGACGCGGCGGTTTTACGAGCGATGCGGGTACACGGTGGCGGCGACGCTGGCGGATTTTTACGCGTCGGGCGACGGCAAGGTCATTTTCTGCAAGGGTGTAGGGGCGTAGCCGCCGATCGCGACAGGGACGTTTCAGCGTCCGTCGTCGCGCCGCGCGAGCGCTTGAGCCTGATTCGAGAACGTCCGACGCGGAGGGGGCGAGCGCTATTTCAGCCGCGCCATCAGCGCACGGACGCGCTCGACCTCGACCGGGTTGGCCGGTACGCCGCCCGTCTTGAACGCGGTGCCGACGATGAACCCGTCGGCCCAGGACAGGAAGTGCTCGATCGTGGCCGCGGTGATGCCGCTGCCGACGAGCACCGGGGCCTCGCCGGCCGCCGCCTTCGACCGGCGGACCTGCTCGATGTCGGTGGGCCGGCCGGTGCCGGAGCCCGTGACGATCACGGCGTCGGCGCCGCCGCGTTCGAGCGTGTCTTCGACGTCGAGCTCGATGGCCCGCGGCGCGCCGAGCGCCGCGGAATGCTTGACGGCCACGTCGGCCAGAACGTGCACGGCGGTCGCGCCGAGCGCGGCGCGGTCGCGCAGGATGTCGTGGGCCTGGCCGGCGACCAGGCCCTGGTCGGTCACGCGGGCGCCGCACAGGACGTTCACGCGAATCATGGCGGCGCCGACGGCGTGGGCGATGGCCAGGGCCGCCCGGCCGTCGTTGCGCAGCACATTGATGCCCAGCGGGACGTCGAAGCGCTGGCGGACCGCGGCCGCGATCGTCGTCATGCTCGCGATGACGATGGGCGGGACGGGACCGGGATAGAACGGGGTGTCGCTGAAGTTTTCGAGCATGAGCCCGTGGACGCCGCCCCTCAGGAGGGCGTCGGCGTCGCGCAGGACGTGCTCGATGATGGCGGGCATCGTGGCGGCGCACCGCGGCGCGCCGGGCAGCGGCGGCAGGTGCAGCATCCCGATCACGGGCCGCAGCCCGCTCCACGCTGGCAGAATCGGCCGGCTCATGCCGCGCAGCGTAAACCGGGGCACGCCGGCACGGCAACGGTCAAATCGGGCGTCCCGACGGTCGCGGAGCGGCTGGCGGCCGACTGGGCCGTCTCCGGGACAAATGCCCGACATGGGGAGCTGGAGTACGTGCGAGGATGGCGTGAGTGCAAGGGTTGATCGAGCGAGTGCCGGCGAGCTCAAGTGCGCGGTCCGAACGGGAAGCGCCGACGCATGCTCATGCCGACTCGCGCGATTCGCGGGGCGCGCCGAGACACGGCTCAAGAGCAGTGGCACCGGGCCACCGCCGCGCTCAATCCCTCAATCCCTCAGTCCCTCAATCCCTTCCTGGGTGCCTCCGCGCCTGCTTCCTCAACTTCCGAGCAGCGCCACGAACGCATCGATGTCATCGAAGTTCACGAGCCCGTCGCCGTTGCAGTCCGCGTTCAGCCACCGGCACCCCGGGTACGCCGCCTCGTAGCCCGCCTGGCCCGACAGCGCAAGGACGAAGGGGTCGATGTCATCGAAGTTCACCACACCGTCGCAGTTCAGGTCCCCGGGTTGGGCCACCTCTACGTCGTAGATCAGCTCGACCGTCGCCGTGTTCGACGTGCCGGCCGCGCTGGTCACGCGGAAGGTGAGGGTATCCCGGCCGGACGCGTTGGGCAGCGGCCGCAGCAGCCGCCAGCCGCTCGTGGGGCCCGCGACCACCGCCGTCTGGGTCGGCGGCGTCACGAGCTCGTACGTCAGCGCGGTGGCCGGGTTGCCCTGCGTGGCCGGCAGCTCCAGCACGCACGGCTGGTCCTTCAGCAGCCGCTTGCGGAAGCTGAACGCCACCGGGGGCGTGTTCGACGGGTTCACAGCCGTGGTCGCCAGCGTGACCAGTTGCGGTGCGCTGCGAACCACGCGACCGTCGCTGTAGTACGCTTCACCGAGCAGACGCGCGGGCCCCGCTCCCAGCATGCGGCCGTGGACGGTCAGCGTGGCCGACGCCCCGGCGGCCGCCGCGACGACCCGGCCGTTGTGCAGCAGACGGACTTCCTCGACGCCGCCGCCCGTCGCGCTCACCGTGCAGGCCAGCGCCGTCGCGAGGTCGCCGGAGGACGGCGCCGCCAGCGTCACGCTGCGGCCGGCATTCGCGGTCGTCAGGCTGCCGATCCAGCGGCCCGTGGAACGCGCGGGCGAGCTGTCCCACGCCAGCACGCGCAGGTCGTGCCAGCCGTCCGAGAGCGTGGCGGTGTCAATGGTGAAGCTGTCGCCCGGGGCGGCCGTGCCGTGCGAGCGGCCGTCGATCAGCAGCTCGTATCCCGCGATGGTCGCGGTCGGGTGCGTCGTCGTCGCGCTTGGCGTGAGCGTGAGAACGCCGCCCGCCGGCCCGCCCGGCACGCCGCTCACGCTGACGACCGGCAGGTGGGCGAACGGGCGCGTGAGGGGGTCGCCGTAAATCAGGCCCTGAAACGGAGCGTACTCGACGCTGCGGAGCGCGGCCTCGCCCAGCGACGCCCCCTGATAGATGTACATGTGCACGCGGGCGTGGGGAAACTTGCCGGTGTAGTTGCACGGCTCGTCTACGGTGCCGTAGCTGGCGCTGGCGCCTTTGACGATCCAGCGCGAGACCTTTGTCTGCGCAGGCTCGTCGAACTTCGCGGCGTAGCTCGTCAGGTGGTCGCAGAAAGCGCCGGCCCGCACCGTCATCCCCCAGGTGTCGATGGCCGGGTTGGCGGCCCCCGTCATGATGCCCACCGCGATCGAGCCGCCGGGCGGCAGCACGCCGTTCGGGATCGTCGCCGACGCCCCCAGACCCCAGAGCGCCCATTTTACCGTGTTGTACTGGGGGTACCGGACGTTGCGGGCCGGGTCGGACGTGTTGTTCATGAAGTAGAACGTGCCGCTGGGGAACGTGCCGTCCACGGCGACCGAGCGGTCGATGAGCGTGACGATCTCGGCGGGCGTGTTGCCGCGCTCGCCGGTGTAGCCCAGCATCGCCCCGACGAAGTACCGCCGGGCGGCGTCGGACGTGCTCGGCTCGCCGTTCAGCCAGGCCGTCGAGCTGTCGAACGCCGTGGGCGTATCCGCGTTGCTGAAGTAGCGGTTCGCGTACCAGTAGCCGAGCGTGCCCGTCAGGATCTCATCCGCCGCGAAAGCGAAGGTGTAGGCCGAACCGATGGAGAACCGCGTCACGGGCGAACACCCGTCCGCGACGAGGCCCGACGCGTTGACGAAGAAGGGGCTGCCCGGCATGACCACGATGTAGTCGATGTGATCCCCGATCCCGGCGTTCGCGAGGTGCCCGAACAGCGCGTCGAGGTTCTTATCCGCGAACTCCGCGAAGTTCGCCGCCCCGGGCGCCGTGTAAAGCACGTTCGTCTCGGGGATCTGGCGCGCGTGCCGGTAGTAGTTGGCGATGTACAGTCCGTCCGGGCTGGCCGGATCAACGATCAGCAGCGCGTTCTCCGGCGCGCCGCCGGCGCGTGCGGCCGCTGCCGCTGCAAGCACGGCCAGAGCCGCGGTGTGGTGCAGAAGTTGTCGCAGACAATGACTCAGCATGCCCACTCTCCTCCGACCGAGGGATGGTCCGATAATCGCGGATGATCGCCCGCGGCGCACGCGCGAGCCTATTGGGATCATTGGCGAATTCGCCGGTCGAGGCAAGTAAAATGTCAGCCGCGGGCGTCCCTCGGATCGTTATCGCCCCGGGGCCGCGCGGCGCGGCGTGGCAGGTCGCGTGGTTCGCGGAGGGGGCGATTCCCGGCGGTCGCGTTGACGGACGCTCGCGGCGCGCGAAGGATTGAGCAGGAGGGCCGCGCGGGGTCCCCGCGCGCCGCGACGGAGCGACCTAGTCGGACCCGAGGAGCGCAAGCGTGCGAGCAGATCAGTTGGTGGCCGGAGTGGTGATCGTCGTGGCGGCGCTGGGCGCCGGCGGAACGTCGGCCGGCACGCGTCAGGGCGGCGACGTGTGTGCGCTGGCGTACGTCGTCCCGCAGACCCTGCCCTTCACGGACAGCGGGACGACCGCAGGCTACACGGACGACTACGACGCAGCCTGCCAGTGGACGTCGAACGCGCCGGATGTGGTCTATGCCCTGACGCCGCCGCGCGACATGCAGATCGACGTGCTGCTGTGCGATTCGGCGTATGACACCAAGCTGTTCGTGTTCCGCAACCTGTGCGAGGCGGGCGGCTTGGTCGCCTGCAACGACGACGCCTGCGGCCCGGACGGCTTCCGGTCGCAGCTCATCGCCCTGCCGGTTGTGGCGGGCGCCACGTATTTCATCGTCGTGGACGGGTACGCCGGCGCATCCGGCGCGTATACACTGACGGTGCGCGAGACACCGCAGCCGCCCGCGTGTCCGGCGGGCAGCGTTTTCAGCCAGCCGGCGCATCAGCCCGCCGACAACTGGGTGGCGCGTCCGAGCGAGACGGCCTCGGGCGACGTGCGCTACGAGAACTTCTCCGGCGTGGTCGATCCGATCCGTGGTGTGCGGTGGTGGGGTTTCTACCTGCGGTCGGAGGGCTTCGGGAGCTGGGCCCCGTGCGACGACGCCACGCGGGCATTCACGCTGGAGTTTCGCGCGGACAACAGCGGGCAGCCCGGGCCGATCGTGGCGACCTACGCCGTCACGGCCGTGGCCCAGGACACCGGGCTGACATACGGGCTGCAAGACTACGCGCTGCGTCAGTTCACCGTCGCCCCGCTGGAGCCGCCGCTGAACCTGGCCGGCGGCTGGCTCGGCGTGCGGGGCGAGGGCGACGCGGCCTGCTGGTTCCTCTGGCTCAGCGCGCCGGGCGGCGACGTGAAGTCGTATCGGCTGCGCAGCGGCGTGTGGACGGCCGAAGCCGCGGACCTGGGGCTGTGCCTGCTCGGGACCGTGCCGAACGTAGGGGCATGTTGTTACGAAAACGACACTTGCGCGCTGGTCACCCGCGCCGAGTGCATCGCGCGGCCGGGCGACCTCAACTGCGACGGGCTGCTGAACTTCGACGACATCGACCCGTTCGTCCTCGCGCTCGGCGGCCAGTCCGGGTACGAGGCCGCCTTCCCCGACTGCCGCCGGCAGAACGCGGACTGCAACGGCGACGGCGCCGTCGATTTCGACGACATCGACGCGTTCGTGAGCGCCCTGAGCAGCGGCCAGGGTCCGCGCGTGTGGCTGGGCGTGGGCACGAGCTGCACGGCCTGCGGCGCCGGGCTGCGGTAGTCCGCCCCCGCGGCGGGGCACGCTCGCAGCAGCTGGTCAAGAAAGGGTCGGGGCCGCCCGCTACGTCTCGCGGCGGAGCTCGCGCACCGGTGCGAGCTCCAGGATGAGCACCTTCTCGCCGTAGGACGTGAAACGGATTGACGCCCGCGTGTGCGGCGGGCCCGGCCGGATCCACACGACCTGGCCGAGCCCGTAGCGGTCGTGCGTGACGAGCGTGCCCGGCTTCCAGCGCGCGAAGCGCGAATCGGGGGTGGCTTCGTCGGCCGCGGGCGGCGCTTCCGACGACCGGCGCGGCGGGGCGGCGGACCGCGGCGGCCGGGCGCGTGGGCCGCGCCCCGCGTGCCGGTCGGGGGCGTCGGGGCCCGCGTCGTCGGGCACCGTTCGTGGGCGGCGCGGCCGCGTTTCGGGGGTCTCGCTGTCGGGATCGTCCGGCGCCGCGCGCAGCCGGTGGCGCGGCGCGAGGGTCGCCGCCTCGTCGGGCGGCAGGTCGTCGACGACCGGCTCGAAGCCGTCGATGTGGGCCCGCGCCCGCAGACCCGGCAGCTGCATCCGGAAGTCGCGCCAGATCGTGCGGCCGTCGTCCATCTCGCGCAAAAATTGGGAAGGGGGCCGCGGGAAGGACTGACCGCGGACCATCCGGTCGGCCACGGTCGTGAGGATCAGGCGATCGCGGGCGCGCGTGCAGCCGACGAAACAGAGGCGGCGTTCTTCCTCGAGGTCGCCCTGTCCGCGCAGGGCGCGCTCGTGGGGCAACAGGCCCTGCTCGAGCCCGGTCAGCAAGACGATCGGGAACTCGAGGCCCTTGGCGGCGTGCAGGGTCAGCAGCAGCACGGCGCCGGCGCGTTCATCGACCGCATCCTGATCGCTGGTGAGGGCCACGCGTTGCAGGAAGTCCAACAGGGAGGGCTCCAGCGTGTCCTGCTCGTACTTGAGCGCCGCGGTGACCAGTTCCTGAACGTTGGCCAGCCGGTCCTCGCCGCCTGCGTCGCGTTCCAGCCGGAGCGCCTCCTCGAGGCCGGTGTGGCGCAGGACGGCACTGACCGCTTCGGACACGGCGGTGGTGTCCAGCGCGGCCAGCTGTCCGTAGAGCTCTGCGAAAGCGGCGAGGCGTCTGGCGGCGGCCGGACCGAGCAGGGCCCGCGTGTCGGCGTCGCGCAGCAGCTCGAGCAGCGGCCGGCCGCGCTCGTGGCCAAGCACCCGCAGGCGTTCGACGGTTGTGGCCCCGATGCCCCGGGGCGGCACGTTGATGATGCGCAGCAGCGCGGCGTCGTCGGCGGGGTTGACGATGAGCTTCAGGTAGGCGAGGGTATCCTTGATCTCGCGCCGGTTGTAGAACTCCAGACCGCGGGCGATGCGGTAGGGGATGCCGCGGTCGCGCAGGGCCTGCTCGAGCCCGCGCGAGACGGCGTTGACGCGGTAGGTGATCGCCATGTCGCTGTACGGGCGGCCGGCGGCGTGCTGCTCCGCGATGAACGCCGCGACGCGGGCGGCCTCCGCATCGCCGTCGGAGAACTGCCAGACCTCGACCGGCGCGCCGTCGCCTCGTTCCGTCCAGAGCTCCTTGCGCTTACGCTTGCGGTTGCACGCGATGAGTCGGGCGGCGACCGCCAACACGTGACCCGCGGAGCGGTAGTTCTGCTCGAGGCGGACGATGCGGGCGCTGGGGAAGTCGCGCTCGAACTCGAGAATGTTGCGGATGTCGGCGCCGCGCCAGGCGTAGATGTTCTGGTCCGGGTCGCCGGTGGCGCAGATGTTCCCGTGCTGTTCCGAGAGGTGGCGGGCGATCAGGTACTGGGCGTGGCTCGTGTCCTGGTACTCGTCGACGAGCAGGTATCGGAAGCGGATGTTGAGCCGTTCCCGCACGTCCGCGTGATCCCGGAGGAGCACGGCGACCCGCAGGAGCAGGTCGTCGAAGTCCACCGCATTCCGCGCCGCCAGGATCTGCTCGTACGCCGCGTAGACCAGCGTAATCGCGATCTGCTCGGGCCACTCCGCCAGCTCGCGGCATTCGTCCGGTGTTCTGAGCTCGTTTTTGGCGCGGCTGATCGCCGCCCGGATGTCGTCCGGACGCAGGTCCTCGCCCGCGCGCGTGAGGGCGACCGCCTCCTTGACCACCCGCAGGCTGTCGTCCTCGTCGTAGATCGTGAAGTTGGGTTCAAGGCCGACGAGCGCGCTGTATTCGCGCAGCAGCCGCACGCCCAGCGCGTGAAACGTGTACACCCACATGCCCGCGCGGACGCCGAGATCGGTGATGCGCCGCTTCATCTCGTCGGCGGCCTTGTTGGTGAACGTGATGGCCAGCACGTTGCGGGCCGGCACCCCGGAACGGACAAGGTACGCCGCCCGACGGGTGATGACGCGGGTCTTGCCGCTGCCGGGGCCGGCGATGACCAGCAGCGGCCCGTCGCGGTGCGTGACGGCCTCCCGCTGGGCGGGGTTGAGGTCGGCCAGAAGCTCGTCGAGGGCGTGCCTGGTCATGGGCTGGTGGTCATGTTCCCGTGCCGGCGGCGTCCCGTCCATGCCCGCCCCGTAATCGATTACGGAGGCTCGCCGAGTGGGGCAGCCCGCTGTCCGTCGCATCGCCCATCGCGCGACCCGCGGCCCAAAGTCCGGCCTGGCGCCCGGCCGATAGAATCAGCGCTCGTGGAACTCGCGCCCGCCGGCTGCGCGGCGGCGGTCGTGAGTTCCGCAGTTCCGGCCCGGCGGATGGAACCTCGGGCTCCAGTGAAAGGACGTGGACATGTTCTGGGTTGCCTTCTTCGCGATTATCGCCGTGCTGATCTCCGGCCTGATCTCGTTCGCGTAGACCCACGGAGACTACAACACGGGCGGCCGGTCACCGGTGGCAGTCCGGCGACCGGCCGCGGCGCGCGCCGGAGGAGGGGCGGGACTCAGCAGGCGGCCCAGCCGCAGCCGTGGCACTTCCGGCAGCCTTCCTGCAACGAGAGCGTTCCGCCGCACTCCGGGCACTTGACGCTGTAGTGCGCCGCCGAATCGTGGCGGTGCCGCACGGACGCCAGCACACCGCTCAGATCCAGCATAGGGGCGTCGGCGGCGACGGTCGTCGGAACCGGCGGCAGCGCCGACTCCGTGACGCGGAGCTCCGCGACACTGGGGGCCTCCGCGAGTTCTTCATCGAGCACGGCGACCGCGACGTCATCGTCCGCCGCGCTGTGCCCGTTGCCGTTGCCGTTGCCGTTCGACCCTGCCGAGGAGTGCGCGGCGCGTGGGGACTGGCTGCGCGTCAAGAGCGCAGAACGGGACGCGGCCAGAGGCCGTTCGACCAACCGCTCGGCCGTGGGAGTCGCGACGCGGGCGGTCGCGGCAGCGCCCGTGACAGCCGGCGGCGACACGGGCCGGTCGAGCGGCGTGTTGTCCGGCGTGTGGGGCGCAGGCCGCGGGTTGTCGATCTCCGCGGGTTCGATCTCGCCGAGAAGCAGGGCGCGGAGGCCGAAGCGCTCCTTGGCCCGGGCGTACTTCTTGAGCGCGCACGCCAGACCGTCGCCGAGGGACATGATGCGTCCGCTGCGGGTCGGGATCTGGAGCGACGTGCCGATGCCTTCGAGCTGCTTGATCACGAGGCGCAGGCTGCCGCCGGACCGCAGCCAGAGCGATGTGAGGCGACAGATGGCCTCCAAGTCGCTGTTGGCGACGTCGCCGCCCTTGCCGAGCTGCGCGAAGACCTCGAGCTCACGGTCGTTGCGAGGGTCGACCGTGATCTTCACGTGCATGTTGCCGAACGGCGTCATCTGGCGGATGCGCAGGCCGCTGACGATTTCGGGCAGGTCCATGGGCTCAATGTGCGGCGGGCCGGGAGGAACCGGCGGATCGGCCGGTCGGGCGGCCTCGGCGGCCGCCTTCTTCGCAGCTTCGACCTGCTTGAGTGCCATCGGCTGGCCGCTGCGGCAGTTGTTGCGATAGACGGTCACGCCCTTGCACCGGAGATCGAACGCGAGGCGGTAGATCGTCTCGACGTCCTCGCGGGTGGCTTCCTCGGGGAAGTTGATCGTCTTGCTGATGGAGGCGTCGCAGTGCTCCTGGAAGGCGGCCTGCATGCGCATGTGCCACTCGGGCGAGATGTCGTGCGCGCAGACGAAGACGAGGCGCACGTCCTCGGGGATGCCGTCGATGTGCGCCAGCGTGCCTTCGCGCGCGATGCGTTCGATCAGGTCGTCGCTGTAGAAACCCCGCTGCCGGGCGACGGTCCGGAATGTCTCGTTGACCTCCACAAGCGGCTTGTCGCCGCCCCGCTGGCCCTTGAGCACGTTGCGGATGAACGCCAGCGAGAACATCGGTTCGATGCCGCCGGAGCAGTTGGCGATGATGCTGATGGTGCCGGTGGGCGCCACGGTGGTGACCGCGGCGTTCCGCATCATGCGATTGTGCCGCGTCTGCCACAGGCTGCCTTTCCAGTTGGCGAAGCAACCGCGCTCGCGGGCGAGCTGCTCGCTGGCGTTGTGGGCCTCATCGTTCACGAACTTCATGAAGCGGCGGCCCCACTCAACGCCCGCCGCGCTGTTGTACGGCACGCCCAGCTTGAACAGGGCGTCCGCGAAGCCCATGATGCCCAGGCCGATCTTGCGGTTGTTCCGGCAGATCTGCTCGATTTCCGGCAGCGGGTAGTTGTTGGCGTCGATGACGTTGTCCAGGAACCGCGTCGCCAGGTGCACATCGACCCGCAGGGCTTCCCAGTCGACGGCCGCCTCCGGCGTGCATGCTCCGCGGACGTACAACCCGAGGTTCACGCTGCCCAGGTTGCAGGCCTCGTAGGGCAGCAGGGGCTGCTCTCCGCACGGATTCGTCGCCTCGATACGGCCGACGTGCGGCGTGGGGTTGTGCTCGTTGATGCGGTCGATGAACACCACGCCGGGCTCGCCCGTCTGCCAGGCGTGATCGACGATGAGGTTCCAGATGTCGCGCTTGGTGTAGACCCGCCCTTGCAGCTCGGCGGGGAGGGGCCCGGTCATCCGGGGCGAGCGGTAGTAACGCTCCCGGGCTGTCGGCGCGACCGGCTCGACGCAGTCGACCGGAATCAGGTCGCGCACGTCGTACTTCCAGATGTCGAGGTCGCGCGGGAGGGCGAAGGCCTGGCCGTTCCGCGGATTGCGGACGATGTGCGGCGAGTCGGGGTCGGCCCGGTGTTCCTCCATCCACACGTCCGTGACCTTCACCGAGATGTTGTAGTTCGTGAACTGATTGAGATCCTGCTTGGCGTACAGGAACTTCAGGATGTCGGGGTGATGGATGTACATCATCCCCATGTTCGCGCCACGGCGGAACGCGCCCTGCTGGATCGCGTTGGTCGCCTCGCTGAAGGCCTTCCAGAAGCTGATCGGTCCGCTGGTCGTCCCGCCGCTCGACTTGATGAAGTCGCCGGTCGGGCGAAGTTCGTCGAACGCGAAGCCCGTGCCCCCGCCCGCCTTCTGAATCAGGGCCGTGTGCTTGATGCTGTTGAAGATGTCCACGATCGAGTCGCGGACCGGCAACACGAAGCAGGCCGAGAGCATGCCCATCTCGCGCCCGGCATTCATGAGCGTCGGCGAGTTGGGCATGAACGCGCCGCGCGCCATCAGATCGTAGAAAGCGGTCTCCCACCGGTGGCGGTCCAGCTCGCTGGCGCCGTAGAGCAACTCCGCGTCGGCAATGGTGCGGGCCACTCGACGAAAGAGATCCCCCGGGAGCTCAATGCACGCCCCGGATTCGTTCTTCTTCAGGTACCGGGCCTCGAGTACCTTGCGGGCGTTCTCCGTGAGTTGGGGCTCGTCCATGAGCCGCGCGGCAGTGGTGGAGGGCATCGTTGACATCCGCGTACTCCGTTGTGGGGATGTACCGTTTCGACCGAGTTACTACATGCCTCTGCCGGCGTCCGGCCGGCTGCCCCAGGATTGGCGGGGCTGCCCACCAGATTTAGGGGGCAACGTTCAATATAGCTCAAGATATTGGGGGCGTCAAAAATTATCTGCGGGGCCACGAGATTGTCCATAAGTGCGTGAAATACAACAGGTTGTATTCATCACTCCCATGGGTACAAGCCGATGTAATCGCCTGGCGTCGAGCCGCCGGACTGGCGCCAGAGTACCAAACATCAAGCTAACGAATTGTGAAGTCGGGAGCGGTTTCTGATTTCCGGAACCGCTGGTGGATCGGCTTGCCGATCAACGTGGCGTCTTGCCGGTGACGCTCCAATCGAGGGCAACCTGGGTGAGGAGCGCCGCCCCGATCGGCAGGGCGGCCTCGTCGATGTCGAATCGCGGGTGGTGATGGGGGTGGCAGCACCCCTTGGTCTCGTTCCGGCCGCCGAGGAAGAGGAAGGCCGCCGGCACCTTCTGGGCGTAATAGGCGAAATCCTCGCCGCCGCCCTGGGGGGACATCGTCACGATGTCGGTTTCGCCGATGCCGATGGCCCGCGCGGCTGCCAGCGCCCGGCTGACCGCATTCGCGTCGTTCACAACGGCCGGATACCCCTCCCGGATCGCGACTTCCGCCGCCGCGCCGTGGTTGCGGGCCACGCCGGTCGCCAGTTCGTGGACTCGTGCACACACGATGGCCCGAACAGGCTCGCTGAGCGTGCGGACGGTGCCGCGAAGCTCGACCATCTCGGGGATGATGTTGCTGGCGGAGCCGCCTTGCACCTGCGTGATCGACACGACGGCGCTGTCCGTCATCGCGATCGAGCGGCTCACGATGGTCTGAAGGGCGAGAACGAGTTCGGCCGCGACGACGATGGGGTCGACGCACTGCTGCGGCATGGCGGCGTGGCCGCCGCGTCCGGTGATGGTGATCCGCAGTTCGCTCGTCGCGGACATGAACGGACCGACGCGCGTGCCGAGCGTCCCGACGGGCATCTCGGACCAGATGTGGAGCCCGTAGACCTCGCCGACGCCGTTGAGCACGCCTGCCGCCACGAGCGGCGCAGCGCCGCCGGGTGATTTCTCCTCGCTCGGCTGGAAAATCAGGCGGACCGGCGCCCGCAGCTCGGCACGGCGCTCCGCAAGCAGCGCGGCCGCGCCGAGCAGCATGGCCATGTGAGCGTCGTGGCCGCAGGCGTGCATGACGCCCGGGCGCCGCGACGCGTAAGTCGCGCCGGTTTCCTCGGTGATCGGGAGAGCGTCCATGTCGGCGCGGAGCGCGACTGCGGCGGCCCCCGACGGCGAATCCGGGAGCAGGTCCGCGATCAGGCCGTGCGTGTCCGCAATTTGCTCTCGCGGCTGGTAGCCGAGGCGACGCAGCTCGGCCGCGACGTAACGGGCCGTTTCGGCCTCCTGGCCGCTGAGCTCCGGGTGGGCGTGCAGATGGCGGCGCCAGGCGCTGAGGGTGTCGGCCAGGGCTTGCGCGGCAGCGCGAATGGGTGTGGACATGGCAAGGGGAGTATAGCGCCCGGACCGCACGGCGTGCGACTCGGCGCGTGGGCGGGGGCGGCTTTGCGGAATCACGGATCGTCGGAGGCGGTATAATCGGCGGGGGTTATGAGTCACGACACCGGCCAGCGGACTGCGTCGCCGGCCGGCGCGCCGCGCCCGGCTGCCGAGCCGCGGCGGCAGTGGCGCGTCCGGCTGATCAACCCCAATTCGCCGCTCTCCACGATCACGATGCCGGGCGTCATCCGGAAGATGACGTTCAGCCGCAAGGCTTTGTTCGCCCCGACCGGGTTGATGATTTGCGCGGCCGTGACGCCGTCCGGGTGGCACGTCGAGCTGGTGGACGAGTGCACCCGCGACGAGCCGCACCGTGCCACGGCGGACGTGGATCTGGTCGGCATTTCGGCGATGACCACGCAGGCCCGACGGGCGTACGCCATCGCGGACGAGTACCGGGCGCTGGGCGTGCCCGTCGTGATGGGCGGGATTCACCCCAGCGCGCTGCCGGAGGAAGCGCTCGCGCACTGCGACGTCGTTTGCCGCGGTGACGCGGAGTCGACGTGGCCGCACGTGCTGGCCGACTTCGAGGCCGCGGCGGCACGCGGAGAGCGGCCGGCGGACGGCCTGCGGCGCGTGTACGACTGGGCGGAAGCTCCGCCGGCCCCGATCGCAACACCGCGGAAGGACGTGATTCGGGCCGCGGACTATCTGGTCGCGAACCCGATCCAGACGACGCGCGGTTGCCCGCACACGTGCAACTTCTGCACGACCCCGGCGGTGTTCGGCCGGAAGTTCCGCCAGCGGGCGGTGGCGGACATCGTGGCGGAGATCAAGGCCGTCAACGCGGTGAAGAAGCCGTGGTGCTACATCTTCGCCGACGACAACTTCGGCGGAAATCAGGCGTGGGCGCTGGAGCTGTGCGAGGCTCTGCGGCCGCTGAAGATCGGCTGGGCGTCACAGTGCGACATCTTGATCAGCAAGAGCGACCGGCTGCTGCGGGCGATGCGGGCAAGCGGGTGCCAGGGGCTGATCCTGGGCCTGGAGAGCCCGAAGGACGATACGCTGCGCGAAGCAGGCAAGAAGTTCGTGCAGCCGGACACGTACGAATGGCGGATCCGCAAAATCCAGAGCTTCAACATCGGGCTGTGGGGGGCGTTCATCTTCGGCTTCGACCATGACACGTGGCAGGACTGCCAGGGGGCCTGCGAGTTCGCCCGGCGCATGGACTTGGCGATGAGCTGTTTCCCGATCCTGACGCCGTACCCCGGCACCGAGTTCTTTCGCCAGTTCGAGCGGGAGGGGCGGCTTCGCACGCGCGACTGGGAGCGGTACAACGGCGCGTCCGTCGTGTTTGAGCCGCGGCGGATGACACCGCGGGAGCTGCGGCACGCCCAGATGGCCGCGTTCGCGGAGTTCTACTCCCTGCGCTCCGCCGCCCGGCGGCTGGGCGTGTGGCCGCCGAAGACGAAGGCATGGATCGCGAACCTCGCGATCTGGAAGGGCATTCGCTACTACTACCGGTGGCGCCGGCGGCCGGTGCCGCGGTTCGCCGACTTTCTGGATCGCGGCGGCCCGGCCTGGGATTACCCCCCGGAGAAATGGGAGCAGGAGCTGACGCCCGGCGAGCAGTTGCTGGAGGCCGCGACGCGGCGAGACGAAGAGCGGGACCGGGCGTTCGGCGTGACCCCGAGCGACGACGCGGCGGCGTGCGCGGGCTGCGGATCAGTGGGGGCCATGGCGCTCAGCGCGTTGGCGGCGGGGCACCCGCTGGTGCAGGCGGCGGTCGAGGAACGGGCGGGTGAGGCGGCGGGCGGACCGGCCGCCGTGGAAGGCGCGCCATGACGAGACGGCCGACGTTTGGGACGATGCTGGCGGTTGTGCCGGTTGGGTTCCTGCTGGGGTGTGCCGCGCCGCAGCCCACGGGCACGCCGGTGAGGGCGGACGTGCCGGCCGCCACTCCGCCGGCGCTGCCGCTCGGCGAGTGGACCGGCATCGGGCGTTACTGCCGGGTGGAGAACATGGCGGCCGTCGCGACCCAGCCGGTGGAGCCGAAGGTCCGCGCGGGGCTGTATCCCACGAGCCTGAAGATCGAGCGGACGACGCTGGCGGGCGAGCCGGTGCTGTGCATCGACATCCTGTCGCTGAGCGAGATGAACGGTCCGAAGGACCGGACGCAGATCCTGATCTACCTCGACCCGGAGCCGGTGCGCGCGGCCGGCGTGCCGCTTCAGTTGTACCGTGTCCGGCAGGCGGGCGTTTCGTTGGAAGAGGGCGCGGCGATGCAGTTCCAGACGGGCGGGGCGGGCATTGCCGTGAGCCTCATGCGTGACGCGGACGATACGGTGCTGCGCATCGAAGGGGTTTCCTTCCGGGACTGCCTCCGGTTCCGCGGGACCCGCGTGACGAAGGACGGCGTTTACGGCGACGGCGGGTCGCTGCGGATCTACTGGTCGGAGACGCTGGAGCGCCGGCGATAGGCACGCGTCCGCGTCGTGTCGCGCGACCTCCGTTCGGAACCTTGACATGAAGTCGCATCGCGAAGAACTGTGGTTCGAGCTCCCCACGCGGCGGGGGTTCGTGAACATCACGCCGCGGGTCGAGGCCGCCGTCCGCGCCAGCGGCGTGCGGGAGGGGCTGGTGCTCGTGAACGCGATGCACATCACGGCCAGCGTGTTCATCAATGATGATGAGCCGGGACTGCAAGCGGATTTCGAGCGCTGGCTGGAGCGTTTGGCGCCGCACGCCCCGACGACGCAGTACGATCACAACCGCACCGGCGAGGACAACGCCGATGCCCACCTAAAGCGGCAGGTCATGGGGCGCGAGGTCGTCGTGGCCATCACGGGCGGAAAGCTCGACCTGGGGCCGTGGGAGCAGGTGTTCTACGGCGAGTTCGACGGCCGGCGGCGCAAACGGGTGCTGATCAAGGTTGTGGGGGAGTAGCGTGGGACGGTGGCGGGCGGCCCGGCGCTACGACGAGCGGAGCGGGATGCGATCGCGCACCGCCGGCATCACGGCGATCGCGGGCAGTTCGCCGCGCCGGTAGGCGCCGACGTCGAGCGGGAACACGGGCCGCCCGTCCGGCGTGATCAGCTCACCGCCGGCCGCTGCGATGAGTGCCGCCCCGGCGGCGAGGTCCCACAGGCGGGGGTTGTCGGCGAACATCGCGTCCAGCTCGCCCGTCGCGACGAGCGCGAGGTGCAGCGCCGTCGAGCCGAAGTTGCGGCAGATGCAACCCGCCAGCCATTGTTCGACCAGCGGCAGGAGGGCGGGCGCGGGGTTCGACGGGACGCCCACGACCGGCTTGACGGGGCGGCCCTGCGCCCAAGCCGGTGGCGCCGGCGGCGGCTGCGGCTGCTCGTCGCGAAACAGGCCGGCCGACCGGTCGGCGGACCAGAGGATGTCGCGCGGGGGGTCGTACACGGCGCCGGCCACCGGGCGCCCGTCATGCAGCGCGGCGACCGAGCACGCGTAGAACGGAATGCCGCGGACGAAGTTGCGGGTACCGTCGAGGGGGTCGATGGCCCAGGTGATAACCGCATTGTCCGGCTCGGGCGCGCCGTCCAGCACCTCGCGCGGCAGCGTCTCCTCGGCAATGAGGGCGTCCTGCGGACGGGCGGCGCGGATGCGACGGATGACCTCAACCTGCGCGGCTTCGTCGGCCTCGCTGACCTCGCTCTGATCGTTCTTGAGCCGAACGCGCAGCGCGCGGGTGAAGAACGAGCGTGCGACGGCGCCCCCGGCTCGAGCGGCGGTTTCGGCCAGCCGCCGGAGGGCCGCCAGCGCCGCGGGATCCGGCGGGGTCGCGGGGGTCGGTGGGGTCACGGCTTACGCCTGCCTTTCTTGCCGTCCTCGCTCTCGCGCAGCGCATCGGCTTTGCGCTGCAACTCCTCGGCCTGCGCGGCGATGTGCTGGAAGAAACGTCCGAGCAGGCCCGGGCGGCGGGGCTCCCGCGGCGTCGGGGCGGGCGGACGCGACTGCTCGCGCTCGAGCTGCCGGCGGATGAGCAGGGACTCGCCGATGCCGAAGATGTTCGTGGCCATCCAGTAGAGGTTCAGCCCGGACGGCAGCCGGTACATCATCAGCGGGAACACGATCGCCATGACGTATGCCATGATCTGCTGCTGGCGCATCTGCTCCTCGGGCGTCATACCGCCCGTGCGCTGGCCGCCCGCCGGCGGCGCCGCGGGCTCGGCGGGCTTCTGGAACTGCGGCTTGGGCATGTACTTCTGCTGGAGCCACATGCTCACGCCCATCAGGAGTGGCAGGAGATTGAGCGACGTGATGTCGCCCATGATCCAGCTCAGCAGGGGGATCGTCACCGGGGGGAACGTCAGGATCGCGTCGGGCGCTGACAGGTCGCGGATCCAGTAGCCGTCGAACGGCGCGTGTCGCAGGTTGATGTCGGTGTTCAGGCCGGACCACAGCGCCACCAGGATGGGCATCTGGAGGAAGAGCGGAATGAACGCGACGAAATTGGACATCGGGTTCACGTGCTCTTCGGCCCACAGCTTCATCATCTCCTGGTTCTGCCGCACCTTGTCGTTGGCGTACTTCTCCTTGATGGCCTGCATCTTGGGCTGGAGCCGACTCATGGCCGCCTGCATGCGGTACATGCTCTTCTGCTGAAACACCGACAGCGGGTGCAGCAGCGTCCGCACGATCACGACCAGGATGATGATGGCGATGCCGTAGTTGCGGACGACCGATTGAATCGCGCCCAGCAGGCCGATCATCAGTTCGCGCAGCCACGCGAATTGGCAGCAGCAGCTCTGCGTGTCCGGCGCCTGGGCAAGCTGGTAGTGCAGTCCGGCGGGGTCGGCGTAGGCCGGGTTCACTTTGCCCAGCCGGTCGGTGTCCTTCGCGCCCGTGTAGATCTCCAGCGGCACGCGCAGGCTTTCGCCGGCGGCGAGCGTGCGCGGAATCGTCGTCAGGCGGGCCAGCAGATCGCCCTTGTGCCGGCCGGTGACGTCCACGGCCACGCCGTCCACGCCCGCGATGTAGTCCACCTGCGGGGCGTCTACCGGCAGGGGCCGGGTGAACGCGCCGAAATACTTGTTCGTCAGCGCCAGCCACACCAGCGGGCCCTTGTCCGGCACCGTCAGTCGCACCGGATCTTTCTTCAGCGTGGCGTCGAGCAGCTTCGCATGCTGGTACGCCTTGTTCAGCTCGACGGTCGTCTTGTTGAGCTGCGCGCTCAGCAGCGAGCGCGTGTCGTACTGGAGCCCTTCCTGCGGGATGCCCAGGGGCCCATATTGGTCGACCCACACCGTGAGCGGCTGCGCCGCGGTGTTCCGTACCTCGAGCGTCAGGTCGATCACCGGCTGGTTCGGCCGCAGCGTGTAGCTCTTGACGAGCTCGAGCACGGTGCGGTCGCCGTCCGTGCTGCGCAGCGCCGTCCGGAAGACCGCCCGCCGGGGCTCCGCTTCCACCGTCTCCCAGGCGATTCGCCCGACGTCCCAGGAACGCGGCTCCGGGTCTTTGATCCAGACGCGCGCGGTCGTATAGGAGAGCCACTCCACGCCTTCGGCCCACACGGGCGACAGCAGCTCGTAGGCCGCGTTGCCCTCCGGATGTGCGCGGTACACGAAGCGGCCGCGCTTGTCCTTGCGCCAAAGCTGGACTCGGGCCACCGAGGCGCCGCGCGGATCGAGTTCGACGCGCAACGCGTCGCCGTCGGCGCCGCCCAGAATGACCGGCTCGAGGCTGGCGCTCGCGACGAAGGCGTACGCGGGCGGCGCAGCGGTGGTGGGTCCAGTGGCCGCCGCGGTCCCGGTGGGGCCGGACTCCGGGCCGGGCGCGGGCGTCGGGGTCGGTTCCGCGGGCGCCGGCTGGGTCGTGGGCGGCTGCGGGGGATAAATCCGCGTAATGATCGCCTGGTACAGCACGAACACGCCCAGGGCGACGACCATCGCGACCACGACTCGACGGAAATCAGTGTCCATACCTGCTCGGATTCCTCCGGCCGCCCGCGGCCGCCTCCGGGCCCTGCGGGGCGAGCGCGGACCGGGCGGCCGGCGGATTCGACCCGCGGTCGCGGCATTGTAGGGCCGGGCGACCGGGCTGCAACGCGGGCGGGCCGCCGGTTTGCATCCCGTGCGCGCCCGCGGCACAATGGGCGTTTCGCCAGCCCCGAGGAGCCGAAGCGATGCTGT
Organism: uncultured Phycisphaerae bacterium; assembly: GCA_937928595.1. GTDB lineage: Bacteria > Planctomycetota > Phycisphaerae > UBA1845 > Fen-1342 > CALGJV01. The sequence goes on from CALGJV010000002.1 coordinate 67,220, forward strand.
GGAGCCGGTATTTCGTTCCGACCACCAAGGAGACGCCCAAAGACGCCACGGCCGCGTCGCACATCCTGATGGTGCGCGCCGGGCTGGTGCGGCAGCTCGCGGCGGGCGTCTACAGCTACCTGCCGCTCGGCCTGCGGGCGCTACACAAGGTGGAGCAGATCGTCCGCGAGGAGATGAACCGGGCGGGGGCCATCGAGCTGCGCATGCCGTGCCTCACGCCGCTGTCGCTGTGGGAGGAGACCGGGCGCGATGCGACGATGGGCGACGTGCTGCTGCGGCTGGCCGGACCGGCCGGCGACTGGCGCAGTGGCCTGGTGCTCGGGCCGACGCATGAGGAGATCGTCACCGAGATCGCGCGGGCGTACCTGAGCAGCTACAAGCAGCTGCCCATCAATCTCTACCAGATTCAGGCCAAGTTTCGGGGGGAGGCGCGGCCGAAAAGCGGCGTGCTACGTACGCGCGAGTTTCTGATGAAGGATGCGTACTCGTTCCACGTCGACAAAGCGTCACTGGACGCGGAGTACGAGAACATGTACGCGGCGTACTGCCGCATCTTCGCCCGGGCCGGGCTGCCGTTCCTCGCGGTGGAGGCGGATACGGGGGCGATGGGCGGCGACGTGTCGCACGAATTCATGGTCCTGACGGAGGCCGGCGAGGACGTCGTGGCGATCAGCGAGAGCGGAGACTACGCCGCCAACCTGGAGCGTGCGACCGCGGCGCCGCTGCCGCGCGCCGCGGCGGCCGCGGCCCCGGCGCCGCGCGAGGTGCACACGCCCAACGCCGGGCGGATCGACGAGGTCTGCGCGGTGCTGGGCACGCAGCCGCGGGAGATGATCAAGACGCTGATCTACACGACGGTCGTGCCCCCGCCGGCGCCGGGGCAGAAGCCGGCGCGCAAGCAGCGGATCGCGGCGCTGGTGCGCGGCGACCACGAGATCAACGAGGTCAAGCTGAACCGGGCCGCGGGGCAGCCCCTCGAGCTGGCCGAGCCGGCGGTGATCGAGGAGGTCACCGGGGCGAAGGTCGGATTCGCCGGGCCGCAGGGGCTGGTGGAGCGCATCGATCGGCTGATCGTGGATCGCGAGGTGGCAACGCTGCCGAGCGGCGCGACGGGCGCGAACAGGTCGGATTACCACGTCGTGGGCGTCGTGCCGGGGCGCGATTTCCCGCTGGCCGGCCCCCAGGTGATCGTGGCCGACATCCGCAGCGTGGTGGACGGCGACCCGTCGCCGACCGGCAGCGGCAGCCCGCTGCGGCTGCGGAAGGCGATCGAGATCGGCCACGTCTTCAAGCTCGGGACAAAGTACAGCGACGCGATGGGCGCGAAGTTCCTCGACGCCGGCGGCAAGGCGCACCCGCTGATCATGGGCTGCTACGGCATCGGTCTGAATCGGATCCTGGCGGCGGCGATCGAGGCCCACCACGACGCCGACGGCATCATCTGGCCGATGTCCATCGCGCCGTTCGAAGCGCTGGTGATCGCGCTCGACCCGCGCGAATCCGAGGTGGTTCAGGTCTCGCAGCGGATCCACGACGAGCTCGCGGCCGCGGGCGTCGAAGTGCTGTACGACGACCGCGACGAGCGGGCCGGGTTCAAGTTCAAGGACGCGGACTTGATCGGGGTGCCGCTGCGGATCGTGGTGGGCAAGAAGAGCCTCGCGGCGGGCGGCGTCGAGGTTTCGGAGCGCCGTACGCCGGGGCAGAAGCGGGTGTTGGCGCCGGATGCGGCGGTGGCGGCGGTCGTCGAGCGGGTGCGCGCCGAGCGGGCCGCGTTGGTCGAAGCCGGCGCCGCGGCCGGGCGAAAACGCGGTTAGTCAGGTCACGGGGACCGCCGCGGCGCCCGACCGAGGGCGACCCCGCGCAGGAAGGAGATGGACCGATGGCACGCAGTGCCTGGGTGATCGGGTTGGCGGCGATCGCGCTACTGGCAAGCGGCTGTGCGAAGGAAAGGGCGACCACGTTCGGCGCGCCGCAATCGGCCAGCCTGACAGCGCCGCTGACGGTGGCGGACGTCATGGCGAACGTGCCCAAGCACGAGGGCAAAACGATCCGCGTGCGGGGCACGGTGACGGCGCTGTGCGAGACCAGCGGGTGCTGGATCGAGATCGCCGACGCTCCCCAGGACGAGCAGAAGCTGTTCTGCTGGTTCACGTTCGACAAGGCCGCCGGCCGCGTGCCGCCGGCCGCCAACGGCCACGTCGCGGTCGTGGAGGGGAAGCTCGTGAGCTACGAGATCCCCGAGGTGCAGCGCAAGCACTTCGCCGAAGAGAAGGGCCTGCCGAAGGCCGAGATCGACAAGATCAAGGGCCCCGAGAAGGCGGTGAAGCTGGAATGCACGTCGGCGAAGATCACGGGCATCGAAGCGGTGGATCCGCAGGCCTGCCCGCACGAACCGCCGGCCGGACGGTAGCAGCCCGGGACCCGGAAGCGACGAGCCCCGCGAGAACGACGCACGCAGACACAGCTCGGCACGGTCGCGTGTTCGAGGCGCCGATGCGGCGTCTTTGAGCGTCGGGGCATCGGCCCCGCGCGACGTGGGCGTGCGGCGAACCTAGTATCCGGGCATGAGCCTTCAAGTTGTCTGGCTGAAGCGGGACCTGCGAATTCGCGATCACGCGCCGCTGTGCGAGGCGGCCGCCCGCGGTCCGTGCCTCGTCCTGTATGTTTACGAGCCGGAGGTCTTCCAGGCGCCCGAGTTCGACCCATCTCATCTGGTCTTCATCAACGAGTGCCTTGCGGAACTGGATCACCGGCTGCGCGAGCGGGCCGGGCGAGTCACGTTTCGCGTCGGCCGGATGCCGGACGTGCTGGAGGAGCTGCACCGCGCCCACCGCATTGCGGATTTGTGGAGCCACGAGGAGACGGGCACCGCGGTGACCTACGCGCGGGACCGGCGGGTTGCGGCGTGGGCGCAGGAGCGCGGCGTTCGTTGGCACGAAATCCCGCAGAACGGCGTCATCCGGCGGCTACGCAGCCGAGACGGCTGGTCGCGGCGCTGGCTGGAGCGGATGAACCGGCCGGTCGTCGCGCCGCCCGAGGCCCTGCGGCCGGTGGCCGGTGTGGATCCGGGGCGGCCTCAGAGTCCGGCGGATCTGTGTTTGCCGCCGAGCGAGAAGCGCGAGGCGCAACGGGGCGGGGAGTCGGTGGCGCACGAAGTGCTGTACTCGTTTCTCCACGAACGGGGGGTGAGTTATCGCGACGCGCTGTCTTCGCCCGTGACGGCCGCGGAGGGCTGTTCGCGACTCAGCTCGTACCTGGCCTGGGGCGCGATCAGCCTGCGGCAGGTGCACCAGGCGACGGAGGCCCGGCGGGCGGCGTTGCGGCAGGCGCGGGCAGCGGGACGGGCGGTCGACGCGCGCTGGGCGCGGTCCCTCAGCGCTTTCTCCGGTCGACTGCGCTGGCACTGCCACTTCATCCAGAAGCTGGAGGACGAGCCGCGCATCGAGTTCGAGAACATGAGCCGGGCGTACGACGGACTGCGCGAAAACGAGTTCGATCCGAACCGGTTCGCGGCCTGGTGCACGGGGCAGACGGGCTACCCGCTCGTGGACGCGTGCATGCGTTGCCTGCACCGCACGGGCTGGATCAATTTCCGAATGCGGGCGATGCTGGCCTCGTTCGCGGCGTACCACCTCTGGCTGCACTGGCGCCCGACGGCCGTCTTCCTGGCGCGGCATTTTCTCGACTTCGAACCCGGCATTCACTTCGCGCAGTTTCAGATGCAATCCGGGGTGACCGGCATCAACACCGTCCGGATCTACTCGCCGATCAAACAGGTCCGGGACCAGGATCCGCGCGGGGCGTTCATTCGCCGGTACGTACCGGAGCTGCGCGACGTGCCCGACGAGTACGTTGCTGAGCCGCACAAGATGCCATTGGCGGTGCAGCACGCGTGTGGTTGCGGGATCGGGCGGGACTACCCGCCGCCGATCGTAGATCACGCCGCCGCCTATCAGGAGGCGCGCCGGCGAATGTACGCGATCCGTCGCACCGCCGATGCGCGGACGGAAGCGCAGCGGGTTTATCGCAAGCACGGCAGCCGACAGCGACCGGGTCGCTGAGTCCGGGCCGCCGTCGTCCGCCGCGATGCGGCGGTTCGCGGGCGGCGGGCTGCGGGGGCGACCTGCGACCGACCGGACGAGGTCCGTCATCCAAGCGTGCGCATACGGCCCCGGCAAAGCGGGTGGACCGGACTTCGCGCTGGGCTCGGCAGAGCACGTCACCCCGGGGTGGCCGCGCCGTTGATCCGAGTCACCGGTGCGTCGCCGTGCATAAACGGCTGTGCCTCGCGTACAGCCTCGAGGTGACGGAACTCACGCCGAAAACACGCGGTTTTGGGTGCGCCTACCGTGTTTCCCTAGCGCGCATAAGAAACTCTTTTTTTGGCGCGTGTGGCCGGGTTCGGCCGCGGTGTTCGGGCCGCGCATTCGATCGGCCACGGAGGGCCTCGGCCCCCGGTTTGCCGGGCGATCCGCGTGCTTCGTACATTTAGGATGCGTAGGCGCTTGAAGCATGAAAAGGACGAACACGCGACGCTTTGTGTGCGCCGCGGCGGTAACGGCGTCGCCTCATGTGGCAAAGCATGGACTGCGGCCGCTGTTTCGCCGATGATGAGGCAAGGAGACGGAGCTCTCCTGCGACGGGCAACCGGGAGCCCGACTCGCGACGGGAGGTTCTCAGGGTCCCGAGCGGCCCGCTACGCCACTGTGGACGAGCCTGTGACATCAAAGCCTCGCACCCCCGGGCCAGGATTGGTGTGTAAGGTGCTTCTAGCGCTCGGTCCAATCGCGTCACGGCCGGCCGGCCACGCGGCAGTCGCGCGAGCGTTGGTGGTCGCTCGGGGGTGGCGCCGCTCAGCCATCTCGCAGGTCGAACGCACTGACAGCGTGTGCGTCTGCGACCGCGCGGGCCGGCGTCACCTTCCAGCGTTTCGAAGCCGCGAACCGGCGGCCGCCGGCACGCGTGCGACCCGCCGGGCCGCGCGATGCGGGCGTGCCGCCGACCGCGGCGTCGTGGCAAGGGATCGAGTGTGATGATCGGCGGTGTGCCCGATATCGAGCGCATCCTTCGTCAGTTGGAGTCGACGGAGGATTATGACCCCAACCTGCACCAGCGTCGCGCCAAGCGACGTCCGTGGCGAAAGCGTTTCCGAGTGTGGATTACCCAGCCAGGGGGTGATCGGCGTCGGATTGAGGTGGTGACACGGGACCTCAGCAGCGGCGGATTGTCGTTTGTCACTCCGGGATATGTGCATGTTGGGACGCGCTGCGAGTTCCAGTTGATCACAACCGATAACGCGTGGGTCGACGTACGGGGCGTGGTGGTGCGGTGTCGGTATGTTGCGGGCCGCCTGCACGAGGTCGGCGTCCGTTTCGAGCAGTCGGTGGAGGACAGCCAGTTCATCGCGCGGACGCTCCACAGTCGGATTTTGCTCGTGGACGACGCGGAAGACCTGGCCCGTCTCACGGCGTCGTTTCTGCGCTCGGTCGGGGCCGAGGTGCAGTCGGTTGGCAGCGGGGCCGCGGCCATGCAGTTGCTCACGCAACAAGACTTTGACCTGATCCTGCTTGAGGTCGAAGCCCCCGGAGTCGACGTGGACGAGGTGCTCCGCGCAAGCCGCCGACGGACACCTCCGGTCCCGACCCTCGTGTACACGGTCAGCGACGATCCCGGGGTCCGCGAGCGGTGTCTGCGGGCCGGCTGCTGCGACGTATTGACCAAGCCGCTGAGCAAGTCGCAGCTTCTCGACGCGGTGACCCGGTATCGGAGCACCGGGCCGTGCATACTGAGTCGCTATGCCGGCAATCCGGAGATGGAGGACTTCGTTCGCGAGTTCGTCCAGCGGCTGCCGGTGCGTGTCGACGTGATGCGGCATTGCCTCGTCCGGCGCCAGGGCGAGAAGCTGTGTGCGATGGCCCGCCACCTCAAGGTCGCGGCGAGCGACGCAGGCGGCTGCGGTTTTCAATCGCTCAGCGACGCGGCGCAGGGGTTGGTGACGGCGCTGACCGCGCAGCCGCTGGATTGGACGGCGGCGGAGGCGGCCTTCCGCGCGCTGGAGAAGCTGGCCTCGCGGGTGCGAGCGAGCGGCCCCTGAAATCGGTTGCCTTGCGGTCGGCTGCGGGCGGTTCGAAGGACTCGCTGCCCCTGCCCAACTGCGGTCCCGAACGCCCCGGTCGCTCCGACGGCGACGGGGACGGCGTTGGGGATTCGAGGGACGTCGGTCCGGTCTGACTGTGTTCCGGCAGCCGGCTGCGCGGTGCGGCCGCGTCGGCGGCCGCCGAGCGTGCGCCGCCGGCGTGCACGCGGGAGGTTGGGGCGGGCGTCGGTCGCATGGCGGCCGCCGTGTGACGGGGGTGGGAGCAACCGTTGCCGGGGCGCCCGTGTCGCGGGTTGCGTCGCGGTCCGTTATCCTTTCGCACCCGCGGGCGTCAAGCTCGACCTGCCGGCGGGCTGCGAGGAGACGATGTTTTGACGCACCTGCTCCACTCGCCCTTTTTCGGCTTGTTCGCGATTGTCGCCTTCGGCGTGATGCTCGGCGCTGTCCGGGTGCGGGGCATTTCGCTGGGAGCGGCGGGCGTCTTTTTCGTGGCGCTGGGGCTGGGCGTGGCCACGACCCTCAGCGGGAAAAGCTGGAAGCTGCCGGGCGAGCTGACCGAGCTGGGGCTCGTGCTCTTCGTTTACTCCGTGGGGTTGCAGGCGGGGCCACGGTTTTTCGGGATTCTCCGGCGGAACGGGCGCAGCTTCGCGCTGGTCGGGATCGGGTCCACGCTGTGCGGGGCGGCGGTCGCGGTGTTGCTGGGTTGGGGATTCGGGCTGGCAGCGGAACTGACGGCCGGGCTGTACTCCGGCGCCACGACCTGCACGCCCGCGCTGGCGTCGGTGCTGGACGCGGTGCGACGCACGACCGCGCCCGAGGACAAGCTGGCGCTGGCGTCGGTCGGCTACGGGGCGGCCTACCCGTTCAGCGTGGTCGCGGTCGTGCTGATCGTACAGTTCCTGCCGCGGCTGCTGCGCACCAGCACGGTGGACGCGGCGGCCGCGTACCGGCAGGAGGAGGCCCGGCGCTCGCCGCCGCTGGAGGAGTGCGCCTTCCGCATCACGAACCGGAACTGCGCGGGGCGCACGATCGACGAGCTCCAGGCGCTGCACGTGTCGAATGCCGTCATCTGCCGCATCAAGCACGAGGGGCAGATCCAGCCGGCCCGACCGGATACGACGCTCTACCTGGGCGATGTCGTGCTGGCCGTCGGCACGCCCGACGAGCTGGCCAAGCTGGAAGCGTTGCTGGGCGACGTGGTGGTCGAGTCGCTCGCGGATCCGACGGGCAACGTGACCAGCGAGCAGATCGTCGTCTCGCGCCGGGACGTCTTCGGGCGAACGCTGCGGGACCTGTGCGTCTGGGAGCGCTTCGGCGTGGTCGTGACGCGCGTGCGGCGTGAGGGCATCGAGTTCGCACCGCGCGGCGACCTGCGGCTCGATCCCGGCGACGTATTGCGCGTGGTCGGACGCCGCCCGGACATCCAGGCGCTGGCGAGCACGATCGGGCGCGAGGAGCGAGCGCTGTACGAGACGAGCCTGGTGCCGTTCTCGGCGGGGATCGCGCTCGGCGCGGCCGTCGGGCACATCCCGATTCCGCTGCCGGGCGGACTGGAGATTCAGGTCGGGCTGGGCGGCGGCGCGTTTCTGGTCGCGCTGCTCCTGGGGCACTGGGGCAACACCGGCCCGGTGCGGATGTACGTGCCGCACGCGGTCAAGCAGTTCGCGCGCGAGCTGGGGTTGGTCATCTTCCTGGCCGGGGCGGGGGCCGGCGCCGGGGCGCGCTTCGTGCCCGTTCTTCAGGAGAGCGGTCCGCAGCTCCTGCTGGCCGGCGCCCTGGTGACGCTGGCCACGATCGCAGCGGGGACCCTCCTCATGTTCGCTCTGCTGCGTTGGAACGTCTTGTACGGTGCCGGCGCGCTGACGGCGTGCATGACGAACCCACCGGGGCTCGCCGCGGCGACGCGCCTGGCGGACACCGACGCGGCGGCCGTCGGCTTCGCGAGCATCTATCCGGTGGCGCTGATCTCGAAGATCGTGCTGGCGCCGCTCATCTTCATGGTGATGCAGTTGCTCACGTAGCGCTGGCTACGGCGCGAGGCGGGCTTGCAGAAACCACCCGTCGCCGAGCCGGCGGAGGCGTGCTCCGGGCGGCAGCCGCAGCGCGTCGGCGAGGCGCGCCGGGCCGCGCGCGTCCAGCGCCGCCGGGGCGCCGTGCCCGCCGATCAGCAGGGGCGCGATGTAGATCTGCACTTCGTCGGCAAGCCGAGCGTCCAGGAAGCTCCCCAGCAGTCGCCCGCCGCCCTCGACCAGCACGTTCGCCATGCCGGCGGCGCCGAGTGCGTCGAGCACGCTCGGCAGGTGCAGCCCGGCGGCGTCCGCGCAGACGGAGTGGACCTGGCAGCCCGCCCGGGACAGGCGGCGGGCCCGCGCCGCCGGCGCATCCGGTGCACAGAAGATCCAGGTGGGCACGACGCGCGCGGTGCGCACGAGCCGCGCGCGGAGCGGCGTGCGGAGGCGCGTGTCGAGCACGATGCGGGTCGCGACGCGCCGGAGCCGCTTCACGCGCGCGGTCAGAAGCGGATCGTCGACGATGACTGTGTTCACGCCGACCAGCAGCGCGTCGAGCCGCGCACGCACACGGTGGGCATGGGCCCGGCAGGCTTCGTTCGAGATCCACTGGGCGTCGCCGGTACGCGTAGCGATGCGCCCATCGAGGCTTTGCGCCCACTTGAGGACCACCCACGGCCGGCCGGTACGCATGCGTTTGAAGAAAGCCGCGTTGAGTGCCGCGGCTTCGTCCGCCAGTAGGCCGACGTCCACGCGCACTCCGGCACGGCGGAGCTGCGCGAAGCCCCGGCCCGCGACGGCGGGATTCGGGTCCCGCAGCGGCGCGACGACGCGGGCGATGCCGGCCGCGAGCAGGGCGTCCGTGCAGGGGGGCGTCTTGCCGTGGTGGCAGCAGGGCTCGAGCGTCACGTAAGCGGTTGCGCCGCGCGGCGGCGCGGTCGCGCGGCGGAGGGCGTCCACCTCGGCGTGCGGGCCGCCGAAGCGCCGGTGCCAGCCTTCGCCGATGATCCGGCCGCCCCGCACGAGCACACAGCCGACGAGGGGGTTGGGTTCGACCGCGCCCAGCCCGCGCCGCGCCAGGGCCAGGGCGCGGCGCAGGAAGCGCTCATCGGCCGAGCGGTCGGCGGCGGGCGGGGCTGGACCGGGAGGAGCCACGAGCGACAGGCTACCGCGGCGGGCAGCCACTGGAAACACGGGGGCCGGGGATCGGTGGCCGCGGAGGCTCAACCCTCTTCGGCGCAGTCCCGCACGCTCGTATCCGCCGGCGCCGCGAAGCGGCGTGGGTCGGCGTGGGGCTTGCTGCGGCGCGCCGCGCGCCGCCAGAGCTCGAACGCGACCAGGCACCAGATCACGTTGCCGAACTTCTCGTGGCCGGAGCGGTGGGCCCGCAAGAGTTCAGCCACGCTGCGGGCGTTGAACAGCCCGGACGACCGGAAGGACGAATCCAGCAGGAGGTCGCACGCGAGCGGGTAGAGCTCGTTGCGGAACCACTCGTTGAGGGGGACCCGGAATCCGACCTTGGAACGCTGGAGGATCTGTGCCGGCAGCCGGCGGGCGGCAATGCGTCGGAGGACGACCTTGCCGACGCGCCCGTCAAACTTGTACTCGTTGGGCATCCGCGCGGCCAGCTCGGCGATGCGGTAGTCGCACAGCGGGACGCGCCCCTCCAGGCCGTTGGCCATCGTCATGCAGTCGAGCTTCGTGAACATCTCGTCCGGCAGGACGACGCGCGTATCGGCGTAGAGGAACGGACGGCGCCAGTCGCCGCGGCCGGCCTGTCCGACGAAGGCCCGGACGTAGGGCAGCACGCGACCGGGGTCGACCGATTCGGCCATGAGCGCCGCCGGGGACGTGCGGAGAGTGCGATTCATCGTGAGGTGCGGCTGCCAGTGCTCGGGCGGAAGGGCGGCCGTCTCGCAGAACTTCCGCAGCTGCCGCAGCAGGTTGCCGACGCGCCCGGTCGTGCGGAGCACGCGCGTGGTGCTCAGGACGGCGCCCGCGCCGACGAGCGCCAGCCGCGGCAGGACGCGGCGGGCGCGGTGCATGCGCTGGAGATAGCGATAGCGCAGGTCGTAGCCGGCGAAGATCTCGTCAGGGCCGTCCCCGGACAGGGCGACGGTGACGCGCTCGCGGGCCAGCTTCGCGAGGTAGTAGAGCGGGAAGGCGGAGCCGATCGCACACGGCTCGCCGAACATGCTGACAATGTGCGTCACGTCCTCGAGCAGGCGGGGCTGGAATACGAGCTCATGGTGCTCGACGTTCAGCTCGTGCGCGAGCAGGCGGTAGAAGTGCGACTCGTCGTAGGCGGGCTCGCGATACCCGATGCTGAAGGTCTTGACGGGCCCCGCCGAGCACTCCGTCATCGCGCGGACGACGAGACTCGAGTCGACCCCGCCGCTGAGGAACGCCCCCAGCGGCACGTCCGCCACCATCTGGCGCCGGACGGCGTCGAGTACCAGTGCCTCCAGCTCTTCGGCGAAGGAGTCCAGCGCGCGGCTGTCGTCCGGCTCCATCCGCAGGTCCCAGTACGGCCGCAGTCGCACCTGTCCGCCGCGCACGGTCAGCACGTGCCCAGGGGGGAGCTTGCGGGCGGCGCGGTAAATCGTGAGCGGCGCCTGAACGACGTAGAACGTGAGGTAGCTCAGCAGCGCCAGGGGCTCGAACTCGCGCGGCGCATCCGTGCCTTCGAGTAACGCCGGCAGCGTGCTGGCGAAGGCGAGTTGCCCGTCGTAGTCGCAGTAGTACAGCGGCTTGACGCCCAGATGGTCGCGGGCCAGCAGCAGGGATCCATCGCGATCGTCCCAGATGGCGAAGGCGAAGTCGCCCAGCAGGTCGTCGACCAGGTGTTCGCCCTTCTCCTCATAGAGGTGGACGAGCACTTCCGTGTCCGAGCGTGTCCGGAACACGTGCCCGGCCGCCTCCAGCCGCGCGCGGAGTTCCTTGAAGTTGTAGAACTCCCCATTGAAAACCGTCCAGACCGTGCCGTCCTCGTTCGACAGCGGCTGGTCGCCGCCGGCCAGATCGATGATGCTCAGACGCACGTGGCCCAGCCCGAGTCCCCATTGCGGCCGGAAGAACTCCCCCTGGGCGTCCGGGCCGCGGTGTGCCATCGCGGCGCGCATGGCGGCAATGGTGGCCGGGGAGGCTTCCGACCGACGCATGCCGCCGCCGGCCGGTCAACCCAGACGCCAACCTCACTAGCGAGACGGTGGCCTGGGAGAACCCCCGGTAGGCGAAGCGGCGGCCCGCTCCGCTTCGAGCAGGAAGTCCGTGTCCGTCAGCCGCACATCCGTGCGAATATCACGATAGAAGTAGGCGGCGTCGATGTCCCCCGCCTGGTACTTCAGAAGCGTCCCCGCGGGCAGGTCGGTCTCGGCGTCGATGTACAACTCCTGGATCGGCACCGGGAACTTCGCGGCCGGATACTCGATGCGTATGTGGTGCACCGTCGCGTCGGAGCCCGGCAGCTCCCGCAGCCCTTCGTAACGGACCACGACGTCGGCGCCGGCACGCCGCAGCGAGTCGAGTGTGCGGTCCATCAAACGCTCGAGCCCGAAGTCAGTCATCGGCCTCTTGGCCTCGCCCCACACCACGGGCGTCTGGAGGTCAACGCGATTGACCGCGGGCGGAGGCAGCAGGGGCGGCGCCCACCAGCGCGTGACGAAACGCACCTTGTTCTCGCGCTCGCCTTCGACGTACGCGCTCTCGCCGTACTTGATGTCCGTGTCGAGCCACTTCATCCGCACGCTGAAGGGCTCGCGACGGAACCAGCACTGGATGTGCTCCGCGGGACCGAGGCGCGGCAGGAAGCCGCGCCTCTCCTGGCGGATGAACGTCAGCGTGTACTCGTGCAACGTGCGGCACCGCTCAGCCACGCGCTCGAGGTAACCGACAGGGTCCTGCCGCACGAGCTCGGCGCGGGCATCCGCTTCGGCCGGCGTGAGCCTGGTGACCGCGACCGGTTCCGGCAGCGTTAGCGGCGCAGCCGAACGGCACGCAGACACGAACACGAGCGTGGCGAAGAAGGGCGAGAAACGAAGGGGCATAAGCTTTCCGCTGTCTACCCGCCGGCGGTTCGCGTCAGCAGGCGCGGGCGCTGAATCCGGCGTACCGAGGCGCTGGGCAAACAGCCAGTCCCACACGGCGGGGTCGCCGTAGGTGCGGTCCCAGATGCCGTGCCCGGCGTCCTTGTATTCAGTATACCGTACCGCGCCCGCCGCCCTCCGGATCAACTCCACGATCTCGCGAGTCTTCGTGACCGGGACCGCCGTGTCGGCCTCCCCGTGGAAGCACCAGACCGGCGTTCCTTTTACCCGCTGGGCGATGCGCTGGGCCAACGCCGTCCGGCCATTCAGGTCCGCAAAGCCGCACAAAGGCATAACGGCCGCGAACCGGTCGGGGTGCTCCGCCGCCAGGTACCAGGCCCCTTGTCCTCCCAATGAAAGGCCGGTCAGGTAGACGCGCTGCGGGTCGACACGGTACTCGCGAAGCGTGGCCTCGAGGCAGCCCATCGCCACCGCTCCCATGCGTCCGACCCACCCATTATCGGGACGTGCCTGCGGCATGACGACGACCGCCGGGATGCGGCGGTAGTTCCGGCGGATCGCAGGCCCCAATCCGACTTCGGTCTGAAGGAAACCGTCCGAGCCCCGCTCACCGGACCCGTGCAGGAACAAAATCGCCGGCCACGGGCGTTCGGGGGTGTATTCCGGCGGCACAAACACGCTGTACGCATAGGTCTCCCCCTCGAGTGTGATCGTCTTGTACAAGAACCCGGTGGCCATACGCGTCTCCTGCGTCGTCGGGGGCGGAGCGAACCCCCCGGCCAGCACGAGCGCCAGGCAGCCGGCGACGGGCGCCACACGCGACATCCCAGATCCTCCTTGGGGCGCGGGAGCATAGCGGGGCGCACGGTCCCTGCCCAGTCCGTGCGTCCGGTCAGGGCGGCCGAATGGCCAGCAGGTGCAGCTCGTTACCGTCCGGCCCCGGTTGCACGTGCAGCGGGTGCAGGCGGTCCGCCACCGCGGGATCCGTGCGGAGCCGGGCCAGCAGAACGCGGTTCCCCGCGCGCTCGAAGTTCTCATGGCGGTCGCCGGACGTCGCGACCTCGATGGCGAAGTACGTAGCGCCGCTGTTGCGAATCGCGGCCAAGAGGCCGTCGTAGTCCTCGGTGCGTTCGTTCCAGCCGGCGTGATACATGCCGGCGTAGAAGGCGACCCGGCGCGGGCTGCTGCCGCACAACAGGGTCTTTCCCGCGGCCTCCGGCTCGTTCGCGGTGAGCCAGTCGGCGGCGGCGCGCAGGAACCCGTCGTGGGCGTTCGGCACGGCCAGGGACCGCAGCGCGAGCGGCAGAAATACGACCGCCAGAACCGCGTCGGCGGCGCGACGGCGACCGCGGAGGCGTAGCAGCTCGAGGACGCGGCTCAGCAGAAACGCGGCGAAGGGGATGAGCAGCGCCACCATCACGAGCATGTGGCGCGGGTCGAGGTACCGGAAGCGCGCCAGCAGAAGGATCGCCAGCGCGAAGTGCCCCGCAAGGCAGACTGTCACCGGCGCGAGCGGTGCTTCGAGCAACCGGCGGCGCAGGTTTATGAGCGGCAGCAGCGCCAGCAGCGGGATCACGACGCGTCCGGCGCGGAACAGGGTGTAGAGCGCGTACGGGGCCAGTGCGTACCAACTCAGGTCCAGCAGCTCCAGCTTGCCCAGCGCGAGTTCGTCGGGTCGCGAAGGCGTTTCGGGTATCACGGAAACGGCGGCCTCGTCCGGGCGAAGCCAGCGGAGCGGGTCCTTCTTCTGCGAGAAGCCGCCGATGGTCGCCCAGTACGGTGCCGCGAGGACCAGGAACCCGGCCAGCAGGGCCAGGGTGCGCGCCGCGAGGGCTCGGCGGGGGAGCGGCGGGACGGCCCGCAGCAGCGCGACGACAGCGGCCGCCAGCGGCGCGATGCCCTCCGGACGCGTGAGAAACGCCAGCCCGGTGGCGAGCCCCGCGGCCAGTGCAACGCGCACACGATCGAGTCGGGTCATCAGCACGACGGCCGTGAGGTAGAACACCAGGTGAACCTGGTCGGACATGACGTCGGCCGCGAGTCGGTTGTTGAGCGGCAGGAGCGTCGCCAGCAGTCCGGCGAAGATCGCGGCGTTGCGGTCGGGCAGCGGGAGGGCCAGCGCGTGGATCAGGCGCCACGTCAACAGTGCGGAGAGCATGACGACCAGAAGGCTGGCTGCCAGGGCGATTGCCTGGCCGGAGCACTGCCAGGTGAGCGGGCCATCCGGGACACCGGCGCCCGTCAGCGCCCGCTGTACGGCCAGCAACAACACGGGAAAGAGCGGGTGCTGCTGCGCGTCGGGTGATCGCAGCCAGGCCGGGCCCTGCGTGCCCAGGGCCCGCGCATACCAGCAGAACGTCACGCCGTCGCGGGCGAGCGCTGGCATGGCGGCGGCCAGCGCCAGGCGCCAGGCCAGGGCTAGCAAGAGGATGAGAGCGAGCGGTCGCCACGGGAAACCCGCGGATGCGGCGGGGAGTACAGGGCCCGGGCTGAGGGACTTCGCCGAGGTCACCGGGGTATCGTGTCGGCGGCGTCGCCCCCTAGTCAATCGTGCCGCCCAGCGCGAGGTACTCTTCGACGACCTTGACGAGTTCGATGGCGGTGTGGACTCCCATCTTGTGCAGCAGGTGCTTGCGGTGCACCTCAACCGTCCTCTCGCTGATGCCCAGCGCAGCGCCGACCTGTCGGTTGGACCAGGCCTTCCGCAGCAGGCGCAGGACCTCGCGCTCGCGCTGCGTCAGTGATTCGAGCCGGGCCGCCAGCCGCGCCCGCACGTCATTCGCGCGCCGGCGCTCGGCGTCCACCTGGAGGCCGCGGCGCACTTTCTCCAGCAGCTCCGCGTCGTTGACGGGCTTCTGGAGGAAATCGAGCGCGTGCGCTTTCAGGGCCCGCACGGCGGCCGGCACGTCCCCGTGGGCCGTCAGAAAGAGAATCGGCAGCGTGCCGTTCTGCTGGTTCAGCCACGCCTGCAACTCGAGGCCGCTCAGACCCGGCATTCGCAGGTCCAGTACGAGGCACCCCGGCCGGGCGGGGTCATACGCCGCCTGGAACGCCTCGGCCGACGGAAACGTCTCGACGCGCAGGCCGGCCGAGCTGAAGAGCCAGGCGCCGGACTCGCGGATCGCTTCGTCGTCGTCCACCAGGAACACGGTCGGCTCGGGCGGACCGGAGCTTTCGGACGAGGGCGATTGGAACAGCCGCGGCAGACTCCCCAGGGTTCTCATGGGCGTACTGTGCACGTCAATACGTCGGATGTCGAGGGCCGGCCGGGCGTCAGGACGGCCCCGCGGGCAGGGAGAAGGTGAACGTGGTCTCGCTTGCGGGGGTGTCCTCCAGCCAGAGGCGGCCGTCATGGGCTTCGATGATCGACCGCGACATCGACAGGCCGATCCCGAGCCCGTTCGGCTTCGTGGTGCAGAACGCCGTGAACAATCCCGGGCGGACCGTCGGACTCACCCCCGGCCCGCGGTCGGTCACGCTGACGCGGACGTCGGTCGGCGTCGGGGCGTGGATCCGGACCGTGACGCGCCGCTTCTCCGGCGGGAGTCCCTCGACGGCCTCCATCGAGTTCTGGAGGAGGTTGATCAGGACCTGTTCGATCTGGATGGGATCGACGGTGACCAGCGGCAACCCGTCCACGGCGCAAACGTCGATCTCTGTGCGTTTCGCGCGACTGAGCGGCTCGGCCAGCCGCACCGCTTCCGCGACGAGTTCCGCCAGTTGCTGTGGCGTGCGCCGCGGCTCGGCCCGACGGACGAAGTCCTTGAGACGCCGGATGATCTCCGCGGCCCGTTCGGACTGCGCCGCGATTCGTTCCAGCACCGCCTGGGTCTGCTCGGGGTTCCAGCCGCCGGTCTCCAGGCGGGCCAGGGCCCCCTTGGCGTAATACAGGATCGCGGACACGGGCTGGGCCAGGTCGTGCGCGATACCCGTGGCGAGCTCCCCGACGACCGAGACGCGGCCCACGTGCGCCAACTGATCCAGATGCTGGCGCTCCTTCGCGGCAGCCGCCTTGCGCTCCGTCGCGTCCAGCGCGACCCCGAGAGCGGCCGGCTGACCGTCGAGTTCGATGCGCGCGACGGAGCAATCCAGCCAGCGGTCGGTGCCGTCCGGCCGCTGGATGCGAAGCTCATATCGATTCGGTTCTGGCTGGCCGCCGTGGCGTGCGCGGATGCGGGCACGGATCATCGCGCGCGACTCCGGGGGGGCGAGCTCCCACGGCGGCGTTCGCAGAACCTCGTCGAGCGAACGGCCGACCAGTTGGGCGGTCATGCTGTTGGCGAAGCGGACGCGCTCGCCTTGGAGTACGACGATGGCCGCGGGCACGGTCTCGGCGAGCGTGCGGAACATCTGCTCGCTGGCGCGCAGGTCGGCGCGGGCGCGCACGCTGCTCAGGATGATGCCGATGTGTGCGCCGATGGCTTCGAGCATGTGGCGGGCCGTGGGTGACCAGTCGTCGGCCACGCGCGAGGCGACCGCGAGCGCCGCGACCAGGCGCCTGTCGGCGAACACCGGAATGCTCGCTGTGCAGCGGAGACCCTCGCGTTCGATGTGCGCGCGGCGAAGATCCGGATGGCCCGCCGGGAGGTAGAGCGGCCGCCGGCGACCCACGAGCCGGGCCTCGCGCATGTCGGGCGTCAGGAGCGCGACGCTGGCGGCGAAGCCGGCCGACACGTTGCGGTGGCAGGCCAGCGAGAGCCGTTCGGTCGCCGGGTCGGCGAGGTACACGCCGCCGCAGTCCACGCCCTCGATCGCCAGCGCCGCAGCCAGCAACCGGTCCAGGGCCTCGGGCAGGTCGCTGACGCTGCTGAGTTCCAGCGAAAGGTCGCGCTGGAGGCGGAGGACCTGCTCAAGTTCGACGCGCGCGCTGATGTCGCGCACCGCCTCGATCGTGACGGTGTTCCCGCCCAACTGCACGCGGCTCAGCGTCACGTCGACCGGGAACACGGTGCCGTCCCGCCGACGGTGATACACGAGGGGGGCGGCGGAGGTGCCGTCCGGCGGTGATGGGCGGCGCGGCGGCGTCTCCAGGTCCCGCCGCGACAGCTTCAGGAATTCGCTGCGTTTCCAGCCGTACACATGCGTCACGGCAGGATTGGCGTCCAGCATGCGGCCCGTCGCCGGGTCAACCACGTACACGGGTACGGGGATGCCCTCGAACAGGGCCCGGTAGCGCGCCTCGCTCTCGCGCAGCTCGGCCTCGGTTTGGATGCGACGTGTGAGCTCCTCCTGCAACTGCGCGTTGAGGGAGACCAACTGGGCGGTGCGCTCGCGAACCCGCTCTTCGAGCTCCGCGCGGTAACGCTCCAGCTCGATTTCCGCCTCCTTGCGGGCCGTGATGTCGGTGGCGATGCAGGTGTAGCCGACGACGCAATCGTGCTGGCGGAACAGTCCCAGCCGGCAGGCGTACCAAGCCCGGGAACCGTCCGGGCGCAGGCCGGCCATTTCAAACTCCGCGAACGCCCCGGTGCGACGGACCTGCTCCAGGCACGCCTCAATACGCGGGGCGAACTCCGGCAGCGCGTGGAGCGTCAGGTGCGTGCCGAGGTTGTCCTCAACCTGTATGCCCGGGCTGGCCCGGTTCAGGTAGCGGATCGTGCCGTCCAGGTCGAGCAGCATGATGAAGTCCGGCGCGGTGGCGACCAGCGACCGCCAGCGCTCCTCGGAGGCCTGCAGCTCGGCGGTGCGCGCGGCCACGCGGGCCTCGAGCTCGTCGCGGGCACGCCGCAGCGCCGCCTGGGCCTCACGGCGCTCGGCCAGCTCGGCTTCGAGCCGCGCGTTCACCTCCACCAGTTCGCGCGTCCGTTCCGCGACCCGCTGCTCGAGGGCCTGCCGATAGCGCTCCAGTTCCAGCTCGGCCAGCTTCTGCTCGTGAATGTCGCGGCCGACGCAGACGACCCCGGTCACGCGCCCCTCGGCGTCGAGAACCGCTTTGTTGTGCCAAGCCTGCCACCGCCAGCCGTGCCGCGTGAGCGCCCGCTCGACGACCTCGCCGGTGTAAGGCGGCACCAGCGTCCGGCTCCAACCCTCCGCTACCGCGCCGCGGTCCTCCTCGTGAATCAGGGGCATGAACGGCCGCCCGATCAGGTCCGCTTCCGCCACGCCGAACGTATCGCAGTAAGACGGGCTGACGAACAGCAACCGCCCGCTCGCATCCGTGCGGCAGATCATGTCGGTCTGGTGCTCGACGAGCAGTCGGTACTGAGCCTCGCTGGCCCGCAGCGCGGCCTCCGCGCGACGCCGCTCGGTCAGGTCCTGCACGATGATCAGGGCTTCGTCCGGTGCACACCGGGCCGTGCGAGCCTCGAACACGCGGTTCTGGTCGCCATCGGGCAGCTCGTATTCGATCGTCTCGAGGCGCCCCTCGTCCACGGCCGCGCGAACGGCCGCCAGGATGCGCTCGGACAGCGCCTCGGGAAGCACCTCCCGCAGGTTCCGCCCGACGCATTCTTGTGGCGTCCCGATCGGCACGAACGCAGGCGCCGGCTTGAAGCCCAGCAGCAGACCGTCACGTCGCACCCGCAGCAGTGTGTCCGGCAGTGCCTGGAGCAACCCCTCCCGGTACGCGAGCGCTTCGCGCAGTAGCTCCGTCGCGGTCCGCTGCGCGTGAATCTCGCACACCTGCCCGATCATGTACCGCGGCCGGCCCGCCGCGTCCCGGATCCACACGCGCCGGGAGTTAAACCACCGATAAGTGCCGTCGGCGACCCGCACGCGGTACTCGATCTCGCCAACGTTCGCGGTCGGGTTCCGGCCGTCCGGCCCGACCGTGTACGTCGCCTCGACCAGCGGGCGGTCCTCCGGGTGAATGCAGGCGAGCATGGCCGCGACGCCGCCGCGCTGCAGTTCGGTCGGGTCAAGCCCGCACTGGGCGGTGGCCGCCGGCGTCGCATAAACGAACTCGCGCGTGTCGAGCCGCACGCAGAACAGCGGGTCACGGGCATGCGCGAGCAACTCGTCGAAGCGCGCAGCGCGCTCCTCCAGCTCGGCCAGACGGGTGGCCGGATCCGACGCCCCGGCCCGGCCCGCGGCCCCGCAGGCGAGCGTGTCGAAGGCGGCCAGCAGCGCCGGCCGGAGCACGCCGTCCGCCGCGATTGCATCCCGCAAGCGCACACGACGGCCGCGAGTCAGCGCCGTCAGCGCCGCCGATGCGCCCGCGACCACGCTGCTCGGTGTCGCGCCGGCGGCCCGCAGGCGCCCCCCCAGAACGCGGGCCTCGGCCGCGTGCTCGTCCGCGGCAGCGCACGCCTGCCGACAAAGCAATTCCGTGTACTCGGCCACCCAGGGGTCCGAAGGGGGGGGTATGGACCGGTGCATACAGATGTTCCCGTTCCTGTGTGTCCCTGGGCTGGGACGATAACCTGCGCGGGTGGGGACGCCAAGCCGAAGTTCACTGCCGACGTGGACTTGCGCGAGGGGCCCAAGACGTTCCGTGAAGCCACGGCTGGTTGCCGCTTCGGGTACTGAAACGTTACACTCCATTTGGGAGAGACGGCGGAGGGTGTCCGGCCGTGAATGCCGGCCGATCGGGAACGCGGCGGCCGGACGCGTATTTCTGCGATCGAGGGTCGACTGTCTGTGGGCCGCCCCCTGCCCTCGGAGGTCGGGCTGCGTCCCGTGAAGGAGACCTGCCGATGCGTATACCCATTCTGCTGAGCGCACCGCTCGTTGTGTCCGCGGCACTGGCGCAGTTGCCGACGGCCGACAGCCTCACGGAGAACACCGCGGCCCAGTGGGGCGCGCAGGCCGACGGGGCCTCGGCCGCGGTGTACAACGAAAGCAACCCGGCCCGCGTGAAAACGGGGGTCTATTCGGTGCGCTTCGAGACCGACGGCGGCTTCGACACCTGGCTGTGGACGCCGGTGGCGCGGAACGCGAACTGGGACCTGACCGACATCGCGGCCATCCGGTTGTGGGTGTACGCGGAGAACCCGAGCCCGTACGGGTTTCAGAATGCCTCGCCGTGGGTTCGGCTGGGCTCGAGCGGCGGCTACTACCAGTACCAGACGTCGACCGACCTGCTCACGGCCGCCATCGGAAACTGGCTCCAGCTCACGATTCCGCTCGCGGGCGACACGGATTGGCAGCGGACGCAAGTGGGGGCGGTGAGCCTCAGCGACATCGACTACTTCGAGTTTCACGCGGACACGTGGGACTACGGGTTCAAGCTGTGGCTCGACGGTCTGGAGTTCCGTTACGCATCCGGCGGACTGCCGGCGCCGACAAACTTCCAGGTGACGCCGTTCTACTCGACGGCGCGGGTGACGTGGACCGTGGTGAACGATCCGAGCGTGGCGGGGTACGAGATTTACCGACGCACCGCGGCGGGCACGTACGGCGCGCCGGTCAAGCGGGTGCTCATCCGGAACCACTTCACGGACTACAACCTGACGCCGGGGCAGACCTACGTGTACAAGTGCGTGGCGATCGACGGCGGGGGCCTGAACGTGAGCCAGTTCACGCCGGAAGTCACCGTCACACTGGGCACCAACCCGAACGAGTTCTCGCGGCACAAGAATCTCGAGGTGCTGGTGGCCTTCTACCGCGGCGGCTACTCGCAGACCGACGTGCTCCGCATGACGAACGGGCTCAAGCAGGGGATGGAGTTCTATTGGCGGACGACGGGCTGCCGGCTGAACTTCGACGTGACCTGGATGTACATCGACCGCGCGCCACCGGGTAACGACTGGTGGAACGCGGCGGTGCAGGCCGACCTGCGGAGCCGCGGCGTGCAGAACCACCAGTACGACCTCGCGTACCTGGCCGGACAAAACCTGGCCGGCTGCTACGGCGGGTACCTCGTGTTCGGCAGCACGTGCGCGTCGCTCGGCACCACGTGCGGCGTGGCGTATCCGGGGAAGGCCTCCAACACCGACTACACGATCGCGTGGACCTTCGCGCATGAGATTCACCATGCGCTCGAGCTGATGGAGAACATCACCAGCGGGACGCCCGAGGTGCTCTTCTGCCACTTCCCTTGGACGTACCCGGATCCCCTGGGGCCGACCGGCTGGCACATGGACTGGGGGCCGCACTTCGACGGAATCGCCGCCACGAACCGGGAGTACGGCGACAACTGGTGGACGTTCCCGGCGCCGTACGACGGCTACCTCGAGTGTGTGGACGCCGACCGCGACGGTCTGCCTGACAGCGACCTGCGCGTGTGGCGCGACGAGCTGCGTTTCGGCAGCAGCGCCGCCACGCCCGACACCGACGGCGACGGCCTGTCCGACCGCGCGGAGTACAGCGCGTACAACTTCCGCGGGACCTCGCCGACCAACCCGGACTCGGACGGCGACGGCCTGCCCGACGGCCTCGATCCGTTCCCGCTGTACGTCGCCCGGCCGAGCATCCCGCGTCTCGCGGCGCCGCCGGTGATCGACGGCGTGGTCGAGGCGGCCTGGCCGCGCCTGGCCACCGGCTACTACTTCACGCACAACACGACCGATTTCGCGCTGACCACCTACGCGGGGTGGGACGCCGACAACCTGTACCTTGCCGTTGCGGCCGGTCGCCAGTTGCGCTTCGCGCTGTCGATCGACGGGAGCGGCGAGGACGGGCGGTTCGAGTCCCCGGTGCGGCACACGTCCGGCGCGACCGACACGTACAACTCCGACAACAAGGGCAACCACATCGGCGATTCCTGGGGCGACGGAAACCACATCTACTTCGCCCACGGGCTGCCCACCGCGCAGGTCTGGGGCCGGGGGACGATCCCCGGCGCCGTGGTCGCCTCGACGACCGGTGGCGGCCTGTACTACACCGAGTTGAAGCTGCCGCGGCAGCTCCCCGGCGGAGCCGCCTACACGTGGTATCCGCCGAACGCCCCCGTCGTGGACGGGCTGCGGTTGACCCCCGGCCGCATCATCGGACTGAACCTGACCGCGTCGAACTACAGCGGTTCGGATGGCAACGAGTACAGCGGGACGTGGACGGGCCTGTTCGAGACGCACTCCTTCGTGGATTTCCGCCTGGGGGTGCCCGGCGACCTGGATTGCAGCGGCGCTGTCAACTTCGATGACATCGACGCGTTCGTGACGGCGCTCAGCGGGGCGGCGGGCTACTTCGCGCAGTATCCCGGCTGCGACTGGCTGTTGGCGGACCTGAACGGCGACGGCGCCGTCAACTTCGACGACATCGACCCGTTCGTCGCGGCGCTGGGCGGCTGACGCGCCGGCCGCGGCGAAGCCGGAGCGGTCCGGCGGCTACTCCTCGCGCGCGGGCTCGGCGGACAGCAGCGCGGCCAGCTCGGCGAGCTTGCGCTCGGCGCTGGTCATGGCGCGCGGCATGCTCGGCATGCCCTCGCGCGGCGGCGCCTTGGCCGGTGCGGGCGTCTCGAGGGCCGGCGTCGTCGGCGCGCCGCTGCGGGCCTGCCGCCACCACCGGTCGACAATCTGCTCGACGTCGCCCTCCGGCGTGCCTTCGCTCCAGAGCTTGAAGAAGTCGACGTCGCCGCTGCGCGGCATGCGCGGCGGGAGATCGATCAGCGTGCGCATCGGCATCAGCACCGAATCGCCGATGACGAAACCCTCGCCCGGCCGCATGCTCGGCAGGAGGCCGATCAGGCTGCGGAACTGGTCGCTGACCACCCGCGCGACGTAGTTCTGGTCGTCCGGGTTGTTCATCCGCATCAGGACCATCGAGTTGCACTGGCTCAGGATGGTCTCGGAGATCTCGCTCGGCCGCTGCGTCACGATCATCGCCGAGACGCCGTACTTGCGGCCTTCCTTCGCGACCTTCTCAACCGCGTCGCGGGCGAATGTGCTGCGGCCGCGCTCGTTCCGCGGGAGGTAGTTGTGCGCCTCCTCGAACACCAGCACGAGCGGCTGCCGCACTTCCACCGGCGCCCAGAAGTTGAAGTCGAAGAGCGTCCGCGTGAGGGCCGCCACGGTGATGTCCACCACGTCGAACGGCAGGCCCGAGAGGTCCACGATCGTCAGGTTCTTCCGCGGCTCCCCGCGGCCGAGCATCTGCCGGATGACGGCCGCGACGCTGCGGCTGAGCTCGGCCAGATCGGCGTCGGGGCGCAGGTGCTGGGCGAGCTCCGGGTTGCGCTGGGCCTGCTCGAACGGGCGCAGGAGGAAGTCGTACCGCCGGTCGTTCAGCCGCGTCTCGATCTGGTTCACGATGCCCAGCAGCCGGCCGTAGTACGTCGCGTGCGGCACCTCGCCCTCGGCGTTGCCCTGGTTGAACTCCATGCGCCGCGTCAGCAGGAGTTCCTCCTGCTCCTTCGCCGGCAGCTGACGGAACGGCAGGCGCGCGAAGGCGTAGTTCTCGGTATTGAGCACGAAGCGCGCCTCGTTCATGTTCTCCGCGTACGTCTTGAGCTGCTCGATCGAATAGTACACCGGCGTGTCAATGGTGTACTCGTTGAGCAGGCTGAGCGCTTCGGCCGCCGGACGCTTCAGCTTCTCGAAGGCCGACCGCAGGAACACCTTCTGCGCGTTGAGGTTCAGCGGGTTGTTCGTGTCGAGGAAGACGCGCTCGAACTCCTCATACCGCAGCATCCAGTAGGGCAGCACGAGGTTGCGGTCCGACAGGTAGGTCACGTTCGGCAGCGGCCGGCCCTGCTCGTCGCTGAAGGCCGCCGAGTACTCGCCGTGCATATCGAACAACACGACCTGCGTGTGCGGCAGCCGCAGGGCTTCGTGCAGGATCTTCGTCGTCGTCACGCTCTTGCCCGAGCCGCTGTTGCCCATCACGGCCACATGCTTGGCGAAGAACTCCTTTCCGAGCACGCGCACCTCGAAATCCGTGTCCACCGCGAACCGCCCCATCGAGAACGCCTTGCGGTG
Organism: uncultured Phycisphaerae bacterium; assembly: GCA_937928595.1. GTDB lineage: Bacteria > Planctomycetota > Phycisphaerae > UBA1845 > Fen-1342 > CALGJV01. The sequence goes on from CALGJV010000002.1 coordinate 91,167, forward strand.
GCCCTGCGAGCCGGCCAGCCGGTCGAAGCTGCCGAAAATGAGCCGGAAGTCCTCGTCCACGCCGATGCGAACCGGGTCCCCGAGCGTCGGGTATTCGTTCACGCCGCGGCTGAAGACGCCGTCGCGCACGGTGCCCAGCATCTGCACTGCCATGGAGATGCGCCGCGGCGCCGCCGGATCGGGACCGGGCTCGATGTCGCCGCGGACACCCACGCGCGTGATGTAACCGATGATCATGCACCCCCCCATCGGGATCGTCACATACGTCCCGAGTCGCCCGACCCGGTAGATGCGCCCCCGATGCTCGATGTGCAGGTCGCTCACGCCGATCTGCACCTCGACCATGTCTCCATCTACTTCGATGATGTGTCCGATATTGAGGGGGTCGTGCATGAGGCTGCTCCGCCGCCGGCGGCCTCCGACTCGCTGGCTGCGGTGTCGCGGCGCCGGTTCGCCGATGGCTCTATCGTCTGTCCGGTCTTGTCGGATGATCGCGAGTCGGTCGCCGGCCGCGTTGACACCGCCTTGGTACGCGCATATACTAAATGGGCTTGGGGGTCTGCGAACGGAAGTCCAGACCCCGCAGCGGTTTGCATCGTTCGACGCGAGGCTCCGCACCGGGAACGTCCCTTGGCGAAGAGAGCTCCGAACAAGACGAAGAAAGCGAAGCCGCAACCGATTACGAAGTCTTCCCGTAAGTCCGGGAGTGCTTCCAAGAAGGCGGTCTCTGCGAAACCGAAGCGCGGAGCGACGTCTTTGGTGGCCAAGGTCGTCGCCCGGCCCAAGGCGGGCCAGCAGCGGCCGGTGGCGGTCGCTCGGAAGCGGCCGGACCGTCCGAAAACCCGCAAGCCGTTGGTGGCTGAGCCGGAACCGCTTGCGCAATCAAAACTGAACGGCGACGGCGAACCGGTCGAGTCGAAGCTGACCCCCGAGGAGGTCGAGCAGTTCCGCCAGATGCTCCTCGAGAAGCGGGCGCAGATTCTCGGCGACGTCACGACGATGCACAACGAGGCCCTGAACAAGAACCGGCAAGACGCGGCCGGCGATCTGTCGTCGATGCCGATCCACATGGCGGACCTCGGCTCCGACAACTACGAGCTCGAGTTCACGCTGAGTTTGATCGACGGCGAGCGGCAGGTCCTGCGGGAGATCGACGAGGCGCTGGAGCGCATCCGCGCCGGGACGTACGGCATTTGCCTGGGGACCGGCAAGCCGATCGGCAAGGCGCGGCTCAGGGCCAAGCCGTGGGCCAAGTACTCCTACGAGTACGCGCTCGCGCAGGAGCGCGGCCAGACGCGGCGCTTCTAGCGCGACCGACGGCGGCCCGCCGGGTTGCAAGCGGTCGCGGGGGCGGTTATTCGTTCGGTCAACGTTGTGGTACGCGGGCGGCTCGCCGGCCGGCCCGCAGGCTCCCGGCTTCCCGCCGGTGTCTCGAGAAGGGACGCGACAGCCTTGAGCGGCACTCCGGCATCTCCCGATTCCGCGGCCGTCACGGGCGCAGTGCGTCCCGGGGCGGAAACGGCGGCGTCCGCCGTCGTCGGTGCGCTGCGCGATCCGGCGTCACATGCGCGGCTGTGGCTGACGGCGGCTGCCGGGCTCGCGCTGGACCTGGCGTCCAAGCATTGGGCGTTCACGACGCTCCGGCAGACCGAGCGCCGTGTGCTCGTGCCGCACGTGCTGGAATTTCAGACGACGCTGAATCCGGGGGCGCTCTTCGGAATCGGCGCGGGGCACACCGAGGTTTTCCTGATCGCGTCCGTGATCGCGCTGGGACTGGTGCTGTGGATGTTCGCGCAGACGCCGCGGCGGTGGTGGTTCATGCACATCGCGTTGGGAGCGATCCTGGCGGGCGCGCTGGGCAACATGTACGACCGGGTGACCGTGCAGGTCGTGCAGTACCCCGGCTCCGGGCGCTTCTACGAGCGGCAGACCAGCGACGACGGCCAGCTGGTGGTGCTCCGCGAGTATCCGGCGTCGCCGGCGTCGGATGTGCGCACGCTGCCGCGGTGGGCGGCCGACGAGATCGGCCCCGCCGACGGGCACGTGCGCGATTTCATCAAGATTCCGACGCGGTGGTTCGGCGGGCGCGATGTGTGGCCGTGGGTGTTCAACGTGGCGGACATGCTGCTGGTGGGCGGCGTCGGCGTGCTGGCGCTGCGGATGCTGCGGGACCGGCCGGCACGGGCGGCGGGGGAATCGCCCGCGACGCCGGCGGATCGTGCTTGACGCGGGCGAGCGGGGGACCTAGGCTGGTGCGATTGGGGAACGATTTCCGGGGCGTGGCGCAGTCTGGCTAGCGCGTCTGCATGGGGTGCAGAAGGTCGCAGGTTCGAGTCCTGTCGCCCCGAGTTGGTGCGTTGCTGCGGGGGTGAGAAAAAACGGGGGCGGGGCGTCGCCGCCGGGCTTTGTGCGGCCGGCCGCCGCCGGGGTGGCCCGTGGCACGCCGCGTGGGGCTCATCCGGAGCGGGGCGGGTAGGTCGGCGCGGCGATGCTGCCCAGGCCCGTGAAGTGCGCGACCGGGTCGCGGAGCGGCACCGGGTGCGGCAGCGTGAACAGCTCGCCGTACTCGAAGCCCGCGCGGGCCCCGTCGTTGGCGTCGCGCGCCCGGACCCGGTGCAGCAGCCGCGCGAGCCGGGCCTCGTCGAACTGCGAGCGATAGGCCGCGATCGCTGCCAGTTTCCGCTCGTAGACGTCCGTCACGTCGACCACGAACGTGCCCGGCCAGATCTCGGCCTCCGCGCCCATCGAGACCGGCCGGTACCAGAGCCAGTCGATCCGGTGGGGGGGCGTGCCGCCGAAGCGGTCGTCCCACTTCGTGAGCTGCGAGTAGAAGCGGGCGGCCTCGAGAATGAGCTGCGCCTGGTAGTGGTCCGGCGAGGCTCCCGGCGTTCGGCCGGCCATGCCGACGACGATCTTCGGGCGGAAGCGGCGAAAGACCGTCGCGACGGCGTAGCGGGCGGGCGGACCGTCCATTAGCTCGCGGTTCGTCAACGCCAGCGTCTCGACATGGTGAACGCCGAGGATGCGGGCGGCCTCGGCCAGCTCGGCCGCGCGGACCTCGGGCGTGCCGCGGGGCGTCGGCTCGCCGTTGGTCATGTGCACGACGCCGACGCGGTGGCCGAGCTGGACGAGCTTGGCGATGGTGCCGCCGCAGGTGATCTCGACGTCGTCGGGGTGGGGCATGGCGAAGATGATGTCGAGGGTGTCCACGCGCTGCTCCGAGGGCCGCGGGGCGGGCGGAACCGCGTCCGACCGCCGCCGCGGGACATTCTATCGGCCCAGGGGTTGTCACAGGGACCGTAATCAGGCCGCGGCGGCCGCGGGCCGATGAAACCGGCAGCGCCGCAGAGGTTGAACATGGACTCGATCGCCGCACTGTCGACCGTCCTGGCCCAGCAGCAGGTTCAGCAGGCCGTGGCCGTGAAGGTGCTCAAGCAGGCCAGCGCGCAGGACAAGGCGGTGTTGTCGCTGCTGGACGCGGCGATGGAGCTGGCGGCCGAGATGCAGGCGGCCGCGGGCGAGGGGCGGCTCGACACGTACGCGTAGGGGGACGCGGGCCGGGCCGTGTGCTCGGCCCGCGGACGGGGG
>CALGJV010000003.1 GCA_937928595.1 uncultured Phycisphaerae bacterium
GTAAGATTTCAGCCGTCTGCAGGGATTGGCGCGGGTAGCGGTGGGAGTTGACCGGTTTGCAGGTAGGTTCGCAGCGCCTGGGAGATGGCCCGCAGCGGGTCGTGGCCGCGGAGTTGGAGGGTGCGGTAGACGCTCATCAGCACGGCCTGCGTCAGCGCGCCGCGGTCCGAGCGGTTCGACTGGCTGTTCTTCCGCAGGATCACGGCCGGCCGAATCTGCCGCTCGGCGAAGTTGTTCTCGAACGGGATCTGCGGGTAGTCCAGGAACGTGAACAGATGGTCACCCGTCCGCCGCAGCCGCTTCAGCAGCCGCCGGGCATCGGCATCGTCGACGTCCGTCGCGATGAGCGCATCCAGCCGCCGGCCGATGCGCAGAATCCGGCCGCGGTACTTCTCCGGCGTGAAGTCGCGCCGCTTGCGCAGCCGGATGCCGTCGCGGAGCAAGCGCTGCAGCGTCTTGGCGAGGGCCCGCCAGGCCGGGGATTCGTTGTGTTGGTTGACCTTCTCCAGCTCGCGCAGCAGGTGCACCAGGCAGTACTGCCGGTCGGCCACGTCGATGGACTCGTAGGCCGTCCAGAAGTCGTGCAGCAGGATGCCGTCGAAGGCTTCGCCGAAGAAACGCTGCAAGACCGGACTGCCGCGACAACGGTCGATCAGGTAGTAGCACACGCCGCCGTTGGCGAAGCACCACAGCCAGCGGGTCTGCCCCTGCACCCGCCAGCCGGTCTCGTCGGCGTGCAAGCAGGCCGAATCGCGGGCCTCCCGGGCGAGCTGCTCGTACCAGGGCGTGAGGATGTCCGCCAGCCGCTGCCAGGCGGCGATCAGGCCGCCGGCCGAGAGCTTGGTTTGCAGGTGAAATTGCAGGATGTCGATGAGCTGGTCGAGCGTGACGCCCAGGCCGTAGTGGCACCAGCTCGTGAAGCTGATCAGCCGGTGGCCGAAGGTGGCGTTGGGCAGAGCGTCCGGGACGACCGGCTCGACGTGCTTTTTGCAGCTCGGGCAGTAATCACGGTGGATGGTGTGCTCGGTGGCTTGGGCGCGAAGGTTCTCGAGCAGATCCTCGATGATCCGCGTGCGGTTGCGGTTGCAGCGCTGCAGCGTGCCGCCGCAGCCCGGGCAGGCCGACAGGCGGTGTTCCTTCCGCTCATCGATCCGCGTCGGCATCGGCCGGCGGGTGCCGGGGTGCCCTTCGCGCGCGCCGGGCCGTTTGCGGCGGCGGCCGGCGGTGGTCTGGCCGGCGGCGGCGTTGGGCTTGGTGTAGACCGGCCGCATGCCCGAGGGCGTGCCGGGCGAAATGCCGCCGGGCGCCTGGGCCTGCAGCTCGGCAATCCGCCGCGCCGCGGCCAGCAGCGCGAGCGCGACGGCGTCGGGCCCCATGGCATACAGTTCGTGCGCCGCGGCGGCATCACAGTCGCCGCTCTGCAAGGCCGCCACCAACTTCTCGAGCGCTTCCGAGCCCGTCGCCGTGCTGCGCATGGCGAGGATATACGCGCGGGCGCGCTCCCAGCGCAAGGGGTTCTCGGCAGAAAATCAGAAAATCCTTGCAGACGGGTGAAGTGTTACCCTGCGTGCATCATCGGCGAGCGCCGGAAAGTCGCCATAACCCCAATGGTTACGATCGCTTGACCAGACGAGACATCGAGAAGTCTCCGTTGCGCGCGAGACCCTTGTTCGAGAAGGCTGTCGTTCCCTCTATTGACCGCTTCACGGCTCCGGCTTCGGCCGGGGCCGTTGGCGTTTCTGCCGGCGGTTCCAGGCTCTTGCGGGCGATGTCCCCGCTCGGTTTGAGCACCATCGGCCCAACGTACTGCTCGATGAAGTCCCGCATCTCCGTCGGCGTGGCCACCGTCGCCAGCGACTCCTGAGCTTCCGTGAGCGCTTGCCGGACGGCGCCGGCCAGCCGGCCGAGGTTGTCGTTGGCGTCGCCGGCCAGCTCGGCCACCGCCTGCTGAAGCCGCTCGCGCTGGGCTTCCAACTCCCCGACCTGCCGCGAGACCGCCCGCTTGGTCGCGGCGTCGATGTCCGAGTCCACCAGAAGCCGGGTCATCGAACCGATCTTCTTGTCGAGCCGGCCGATCTTCGCGCGAACGCGCTGAAGCTCGCCGCGGTTGGACTGCGTGAGTTTCGGGCCTCTTCGATCGCGTCTTCGATCAGCCAGTCGGTGTCGGCGAAGACCGCTTCGTAGGTCCGCTTGATCCGCTCCAGCAGCCGGTCTTCGCGGACGCTGCCGGTGTTGCGGCAGGCGGCCGAGCCGCGCAGCGCCCCGCTGCCACCGGGGCAGACATCGACTCCCGCGACCGCCGCGGGCGATCCCGGACCGTCGCCGCAGGCCGGTCCCGTTGCTGATCCGCGGATGTCCATCCCGCAGGTTGTCCGCCATCAGCCGGTGTCCGGGCGGCGGGCTCGTCTCAGCCCCGGTTTACCATTGCAGTCCCCGGCGCAAGCGGTAGCGTAGCGCGATGGCCGTGCCGTTCATGAGCAGCGTGAGCGCCAGAAGCACCAGGCTGGCGGCGGCCGCGTTTCGGTGAAAGCGCGTGTCCGGCCGCGAGACCCAATTGAAGATCTGGATCGGCAGCACGGTAAATTCCGAGTGCAACCACTCGAACGACACGAAGGGCGGGCTCGCGGTCACGGGACTGGGAGGCAGGAACGCGATGTACGTCAGGGCGCCGATGGTGACGAGCGGCGCCGTTTCGCCCAGCGCACGCGACACGGCGATGATGGCCCCGGTCAGAATCCCGCTGAGCGAATAGGGCAGCACGTGGTGGATGACCGTCTGCCAGCGGGAGGCGCCGCAGGCATACGAAGCCTCGCGGATGGTCTGCGGCACGGCCCGCACGCTCTCGCGCGTGGCGACGATGACGATCGGGAGCACCAGCAGCCCGAGCGTCAGCCCCGCGGTCAGGATGCTGCGGCCGAGGTGAAACTGGTAGACGAACAGCCCCAGGGCCATCAGTCCCCAGACGATCGAGGGCACGCCGGCGAGGTTGGCGATGTTGACCTCGATGATCGTCGTGAGCCAGTTCCTCCGAGCGTATTCCTCCAGATACAGCCCCGCCGCCACCCCGATCGGCAGTGCCGTGCAGATCGTGACGAGCATCACCAGGACGCTCCCGACCAAGGCCGACTTGATCCCGGCCCGTTCCGGATGCCGCGAGGGGAACGAGGTGAAAAAGCCCGGCGCGATCCGCCCCAGCCCGTCGGCGATCAAGTTGCCCGCCAGCAGGAACAGCACGCCCAGGGCTCCGAACAGGATCAGAGCGCCCCCGACCAGGAACACCAGATCCATCATCCGGGCGCGCCAGCGCCGCCACGATCCGGACGCGTGCATCAGTACGACTCCCGATAGCGACGCTGAATCCAGTGCCCGACCACATTCAGCACCAGCGTGATCAGCAGCAACAACAGCCCCACCGCGAAGATCGACTGGTAGCCGATGCTGTCGTGCGGCAGATCGCCCAGGCTCACCTGCACAATGTAGGCCGTCATCGTCGCGGCCGGCTGGGTCGGATTGAGCGTCAGGTTGGGCTGCATTCCGGCGGCGATGGCCACGATCATGGTCTCACCGACCGCGCGGGATACGGTCAGGATCCCGGCCGCCAGCACGCCCGACAGCGCCGCCGGCAGCACCACGCGCCAGGCCGTGTGAAACCGCGTCGCCCCCAGGGCGTACGAGGCCTCCCGGATTCCTCGCGGCACGGCCCGCATGGCGTCCTCGCTCAAGGACGCCACGTAGGGCACGACCATGATCCCGATCACCAGCCCCGCCGAGAGCATGTTGAAACCCGGCAGATCGGGCCACACCTTTTGCAACAGCGGCGTGACGAACAACAGCGCGAAGTAGCCGAAGACCACTGTCGGCACCGCGCTCAGCAGCTCCAGCGCCGGTTTGATAGCCTCGCGGACGTGCACCGAAGCATACTCGCTCAACCACACGGCGGAAACGAGCCCCACCGGCAACGCCACGAGTACTGCGACAACGGTCGTCACGAGCGTTCCGCAAACCAGTGGCAGCACGCCATAGTGGGCGTCGGCCAGCAGCGGTGTCCACTGCGTGTGCGTCAGGAATTCGACGATCGACACGTGCCGGAAGAACAGGGACGCCTCGTAAAGCAGCACGCCCCCGATGCCCCCGGCGATCAGCACCGACGAGGCCGCCGCCAGGAACAGGAACCCCTCGGCCACCCGTTCGTCCCACCGCCGCCCCCGCCGCCCGCCCGCGCGAAGCGGGACGGCCGGTGGACGGTGCCTCCGGACCTGCTGCGGTTCGGGCGTCACGGTCATGCGCGCCTCGCGCTAACGCTCCTTGGGCGAGTCCGGCTTCGTCTCCGGCGCCGGCGGCGGAGCCGGTGTCGTCCTCAGAGTCCGATTGAACAGCTCATCGATGTGCAGGCCCGTTTCGGCGTGCCCGCCGAACGCCGTGCCGACTTCGCCGGCCCGGAGTCGGGCCAGCCCCTTGGCATAAGCGTCTGGCGGCAGCGGAATGTATCTTACCTCGCGCACCAGCTCGGAGCCCTTCGTCAGGTAGAACTCCGCGAACCGCCGCACCTCCGGCCTTTTCAGCGAGCTCTTGTTGACATACATGAATATGGGCCGCGACAACGGAGCGTACGCGCCGCTCATCACGTTTTCTTCCGTCGGCGCCTGTGGCTTCCCCGCAGGGTCAACGATCGGCACCGCGCGGAGCCGGTTGCGGTTTTCCGCGAAATAGGCGAAGCCGAAATACCCCAGGGCGTCCCTGTCACCGGCGACCCCCTGGACCAGCACGTTGTCGTCCTCGCTGGCAGTGTAGTCGCCGCGGCTGCTCTTGGCCTTTCCCATGATCGCCTCAGTGAAGTAATCGAACGTCCCGGAATCGGCGCCGGGCCCGTAAAGCTTCAGCGGCCGGTCCGGCCACGACGGGCGAACCTGCCGCCACGTCGTGATCTTGGCCTGCGCCTCCGGCGCCCAGATGGTCCTCAGATCGGCGACGGTCATTTCTTTCACCCAGTCGTTGCTGGGGTGAACGACGACCGTCAACGCATCGAACGCGATCGGCAACTCGATGTACTCGATGCCCGCCGTGCTGCACTGCTCCATCTCCGACGCCAGGATGGGACGCGACGCGTCGCAGATGTCGATCTCCCCGCGGCAGAACTTCTTGAAACCGCCGCCGGTGCCCGAAATCCCCACCACGACGCGCGTGCCGGGGTTGGCCCGCTGAAACTCCTCGGCCACCGCCTCGGTTACGGGATAGACCGTGCTGGAGCCATCGACCCGCACGGGGGGGCTCGACTGCGCGACCAGGTCGGGCCCCGTCGCCGCCAGTGCCCACCATACGAGCGGAAAACCCATCGCCCTCGTGATTCGATTCGTCATCACCGCACCTGAATCCTCAGATGACCTTCAACCCATGGAACACGCCGCACACCCTCCGATCCCGGGCGCGCGCGCCAGCCGCCGGCCGGGTGGGCGCAGCCTAACGATCATCCGTCCGAACTTCCAGCGGCGGCCGGACCCTCCCGGCCGGCACGCCACGGGCGACGGCTGTTCCTCCGACGAGCCTCATCACCAGGCAACGCTTCGCGGCCTCCGAAAGCCGCTCCCCTGGTCCGGCCGAATCGGCCCAGACACCGATCCCGGCCCAGTGCCCCCGAAACTCGCCCGACCCCGGCGCCCCGCGCACACCTCCGGCCGAGATCACTCGGGTCCTCGCCGCTCGAGCTGTCCTCGAACACGCACTGGACGCGGGCTGTCACCGATCCGCCGGCAAGTCGCCACGAACGGCCGGTCTCCGGAGCATCCAATCCTGAAAAGCCGAGGCCGGGGATTGGCTGACGAAGGCCTTTGACGCGGGAGCCTCATCAACCGCAGCAAGCGCGGCGTTAGCACTGCGCTTGAACAACGTTAATGCCCTGGTCACAAGGCCGCGTGCAACCGCCGCCGTCTGCGAGGGACCGAACCGGCGAGCGGCTCGATCCGCCGCAGCGGCGCGGCGTCGATCTAGGGTCGCGCGGCGCCGCGCCCGCGCCGCTGGTTGCGCCCGCCGCGGCATGCGCATCTGCGTCTCGTGCTGCGTGAGTGATGCAACCCGGCAACCCGGCGTGGCGTGCGCTTCGCGGCCCCGCGTGGGCCGAGGGGGTGTGGGGGCGGTCTATCCGCTGGGCGGCCCCGCGGCCTGCTTGCGGGCCAATCCGCCACCAATGTACGCTTCAACGCCCCGGGCCCGCGCGTGACGCTGGCCGCAGCTTGTTGATGAATAATCCCGCTTAACAGCCCGTTGAAAAACCCCTTGCCGGGCATGTGATAATGAAAGCGTCAAGGAGGGCGCGGCATGGCGTTGGGACGGCGTGGCGGCGCGCGGCAGGAAGAGCTGTGGATACCGACGGCGGCGATGGCGCGGGGGCCGGGGCATTTGTTCTACGACAAGCTGAATGAGCTGCTGGCGGAAGCGGGCTTTGATCGCTGGGTGGAGGAGCGTTGCCGGCCGTACTACGCGGAGCAGGGCCGGCCGGGGATTCCGCCGGGGGTGTACTTCCGGATGCTGCTGATCGGGTACTTCGAGGGGCTGGAGAGCCAGCGGGGGATCGCCGGGCGCTGCGCGGACTCGAGTTCGCTGAAGCGTTTTCTGGGTTTCGGGCTGACGGAGACGACGCCGGACCATTCGTCGCTGACGAACATCCGCAAGCGGCTGCCGCTGGAAGTGCACGAGGAGGTCTTCGCGTTCGTGCTGGGGATCGCGCAGCTCAAGAAGCTGCTGAAGGGTCAGGTGGTCGGCGTGGACGCGACGCTGCTGGAGGCCAACGCGGCCCTGAAGAGCATTGTGCGGAAGGACACGGGCGAGGATTACCGGCAGTATCTGCGGCGGCTGGCGCAAGAGGCGGGGATCGCAGACGCGAGCGACGACGACCTGAAGAAGTTTGATCAGAAGCGCAGGGGCAAGAAGCTCTCGAACGCCGACTGGGCGTCGCCAACGGAGCCGGATGGCCGGATCGCGAAGCTGAAGGATGGGACCACGCACATCGCCTACAAGGCCGAACACGCGGTAGACCTGGACAGCGAGCTGCTGCTGGCGGCGACGGTGCAGCCGGGGGACAGCGGCGATCCGGACAGCCTGCCGCAGACGCTGGTGGCGGCGCAGACGAGCCTGATCCGGGCGGGCAGCGACGCCGAAGTGCGGGAACTGGCGACGGACAGTGGCTACCACCGCAATGCGACGCTGGCCCAATGTGCCGCGTGGGGAATTCGCACGTACATCAGCGAGAAGGATGCGTCGCAGAAGCGGGTGTGGACCGACAAGCCGGCGGAGCAGGAGCGGGCCTTCCGCAACAACCGGTGGCGGATTCGCGGGCGACGCGGCCGGCGACTGCAACGCCGGAGGCGGGTGCTGTGCGAACGCAGCTTCGCGCACACCTGCGAGACCGGCGGCGGCCGACGGAGTTGGCTGCGGGGATTGGTGAATGTCGCCAAACGCTACGTGATTCACGCGGCAGCGTACAACCTGGGGGTGATCCTGCGGAAGCTGTTCGGGATCGGCACGCCGCGGAGCCTCCCGGGCCGGGCCGCAGCGGCCTGCGCGACGCTTCTGGCCACCCTCTGGGCCCTGTATCACCGGCTCACAACCCGCACCACGGACCCGCGCGATCGGAACCCGATCCCAACGCCAATCACCCCGAGCCCGTCCCGACTCGCCGCCGCGTAGCAAAACGGCGGTTCTTCAGCGGGCTGCTACGGCATCTTGGCCGAGGAGACCGCGCCGGGCGTGGTCGCGCTGACGGCCACCGGCGACCACATCCTGAACAACACGTCGTTCGGCTTCTTCGCGACGGGCCCGACGATCCAGATGGCCGAGTACAACGACTGGGGTTCGGGCGAAGGGCCGTTCAACGCCGCCGGCACGTACGAGGTCGCGTCCTACGACTGCGGCGCGCCGACGGTGGATGACATGCTCAACATCGCACCGCTCGGCGGGTTGGGCAACGCGGCCTCGGAGAGCGTGGACTACTGCCCCTGGACCGTCGGGGCGCTGTGCACGCTGACGACGGCCGACACCTGCTACAAGGCCGGCGACACCGTGACCGTGGACCTCGGCCTGACCGGCGCGACGGAGAACATCACCGGCGGCCAGTGGTGGATCGAGTTCGACGCCACCTACTTGACTTACGTCGGTGCGGCCGGTCAGGCGCCGTGGGACGGCTACACGGTCGTCAACCCCGGCGCCTGGGCGTATCCGCCCAACGTCAAGTTCATCCAGGTGGGTGACTTGGTCGCGCCGCTCGGCGCGCTGTCCGGCCCGAGCCGCAGCTTACGTTCACGGCCAACGCGGCGGTGGACGCCTGCGACGTCGCGGAGCTGGTGCGCTTCACGAACCCGCTGCCGGACGCGATGCCGACGCGGCTGGCCGGCGAGATCACCGAGGCGATTTATCCGGGTCTGCACGATCTCGCGCCGATCACGATCGACAACACGGCCCCGGTGGCGGCGATCAGTGTGGTCGGTGCGGACGTGGGCGGCGCGTGCACGGCCCTGGTGACTTTCAGCGGCGCGGTCACCGATAACTGCGGGATCCAGGCCGGCGATGTCGGCGTGGCCGTGGTGCTGACCACCGGCAACGCGGCGCTCGGCGTGCCCACCATCACCAAGACCCAGACCGACGCGAAGACGGTCACGATCACGGGCAGCGTCGCGGTTTCGGCGCTGACGGGCTGCCCCGCCACGGTCCAGGTGACCGTGACCGCCACCGATTGCGGCGGAAACGCGGCTGTGTCGGCCATTGACACGGGCGACGTCAACGACGTGACGCCGCCGGTCATCACCGGTTGCCCGGCGAACATCTCGGTGCCGGCGGACGCGGGCTACTGCTCGGCCGCGGTGACCTGGACGCCGCCGACGGCGAGCGACAACTGCTCGGTGGCGAGCTTCACCTCAACGTACAACTCGGGCGACACGTTCCCGATCGGCACGACAACCGTCACGTACACTGCCATGGATCCGTGCGGCAACACGACGCCGTGCACCTTCACGGTGGAGGTCCGGGCGGAGACCGAGTTCAAGGTGAACATCGAGCTCCGCGCTGCGGTCTCGTCGTATCCGTTCACGCGGTGCATCACGTTCGAGTTCGATCCGGGCAACGTGACCGTCTCGCAGGTGGTCTCGTCCGTCGCCGGTCGGGCGGGGCCCGGCGGCACTTCCGTGCCTCGCCGGGCCCATTTTTTTCGGCGGAGTCTGCCGGTCAAACGCCAGAGTGCAAGCGGTTCGCGGCTCCGGCCGGCCGGGCGCTTCGTCCGAAGCGGGTCGCCGCGGCCTCGCGGTGCGGCGTCCCGGGCGACTCCCGTTTCCGGCAAAGCGGCAGGCCGCTGCGCGCGACGCCGATAATACGCTCCGTGTGACGGCCGGGCGCGCGGCCGGTCGCGGCGGGCCCGAAACCCTTCTTCAAGTCCGCGGAACCCGTCACCGATGCGCCCCGTGGAGAACTCCGTCCCTGCGGGAGTGCGGTCGTACCATGTCCGCGCAAGAGACGCCGTCATCGCCGCGCCCGGCCACCGGGCCGCTGCAACGCCTGTGGTCCGGCGCGCTGCCCGAGGTGCTGAGCGCGGGCTGCCTCGCCGTGCTGCTCGCCGCGGTCGGCGCGCTGTACCTGCTCACGGATGTTGCGTGGGAGGCCGCCGCCCCGGGGCGGGGCCTGCCGGACGCTCTGCGGTGGCGCTGGGGACTCGTGACGGTCGGGGCCGTGCTCGTGATCGCCTTCCTGTACCGGCGGCTGCGCCGGCAAGCCCGACCGCTGGCCGCCGTGCAGCGGAACCTCGAGCAACTCGCCGCGGGAGTCGAACGGGACCTCGCGACGCTCGCGCTGAGCGATGCCTTGGGACAGGTGGCCCAGGGGTGGAACCGGCTGATCGGTCAACTGGGCGAGGCGCAGCGGCAGTTGCGGACGCTGTCGGCCGGGCCGACACCCGAGAACGTGCTCGCGCGGTTCGAAAGCGCCGGGTTCCGGCGGGTGCTCGACCGGCTGCCGTTCGGCGTGTTGTGCGTGGATGCGCGGCACACGCTGCGGTACGTGAACGGCGCCGCGGCGGTCTGGCTGGGGCGTCCGGCGGCCGAACTCGTCGGGCTGCCGGCGGCGCAGGTGATCGACAACGAGGCCGTCCGGCAGGCGCTGCTGGCGGTGCGGACGCGGGCCAGCAGCCTGAGCGTCGATCACACGCAGCAGGACGGGCAGCACGAGACGACGCTGCGGTTCCGGGTGCTGCCGCCGGCGGACGGGGCGCCGGGCGGCGACGTGCTGGTGACCATCGAGGACATCGGCGCGCTGCGTGAGACGGAGCGGGCCCGGGACCACTTTCTCTACCACGTCACGCACGAGCTGCGGACGCCGCTCACCAACATCGCCGCGTACGCCGAGACGCTCACGAAACCGGAGTTCGAGGACGAGCAGACCCGCAAGGAGTGCTACAACGTCATCGTCAGCGAGACCCGCCGCCTGTCGCGGCTGGTGGAGGACATCCTCAGCATCTCGCAGCTCGAGGTGGGCACCGCGCGGCTGAACCCCGGCGAGGTGGACCTCGCCCGGCTCCTGCGGCAGATGGTGCAGGACAACCTTGGCGCCGCCGACGAGAAGCAGATCGACCTGACGCTGACGCTGCCGCCGAAGGTGCCGAAGCTCCGCGGCGACAAGCAGAGGCTCTCGGTGCTGGTCAACAACCTGGTCGGCAACGCGCTCAAGTACACCCCCCGCGGCGGCCAGGTGCAGGTCGTGCTCGACGTGACGGAGCAGGCCGTCCGGATCGTGGTCCGCGACAACGGCATCGGCATCAGCCCGGCCGACCAGGCCCGCGTGTTCGAGAAGTTCTACCGGGCCACGGACGACGCCGTGCAGAGCGTCACCGGCACCGGGCTGGGCCTGGCCATCGCGCGCGAGGTGGCCCGGCTGCACGGCGGTGACATCACCCTCACGAGCATACCGCGGCAGGGGTCGACGTTCACCGTGGAGTTGCCGCTCACCACCGGTGAGTCGGCGGAGGTGGCGCGCCGATGAGCCGAATTCTCGTGGCCGAAGACGATCCGCACATCCTGCGGCTCATCAGCCTGTGGCTGACCCGGCAGGGTCACACCGTCGTGGAGGCCCGCAACGGGATCGCCGCGCGGGAGCTCGCGCAGGCCGAGCCCGTGGACGTGCTGGTGTGCGATGTGAACATGCCCGGGCTGGACGGCCTGTCGCTGATCGAGGCCCTGCGGTCGACCGCGCACGTCCGGCGCGGCGTGGTCGTGCTCACCAATCGCTGGGATCACGGCGATCTGCGCGATCGCCTCGCGGCCGAGGGCATTCAGGTGCTGCCCAAGCCGTTCAGTCCGACGCGCCTGTCCGAAGTCGTGGCGGCCTTGCTGGCCGCGGTATCGGTCGAACCGGGGGGCCGGGAGCCCGGGGCAACATGAGCAGTTCGATTGCCCCTACCAACGGCGGCCGACTCTTCGGCGACCTGCTGCGCGGGCTGTCGGGCCCGTCCGGGCCGGAAAGCCGCTCGCTCGGCCTGGTCGGACCGGGCGTGCATCCGCCCCAGCCGCCGGAGCACTGCCTGCGGCTGTGCCTGGGCGGCTCGGTCGACGCCATCCCGCGGCGGGGCTGTGCGCTCCTGGCCGGCGCCGCCCGGGGCGAAATCCCGGCGGATGCCCTGCGCAACGGCCGTTGCCCGGCCGGCTGCGCCGTGGCCGCTCGATCGGTGCGGGTGAACGGCGAGCCTGCCGTGCTGTTGACGGTCAACGGGGAACTGCCGGGCCCGGCGGTCGCCGGCGCGGACCTGCTGGGGCAACTGGACCGCGCGCAGGAGCTCGTCCAGCGTGTTGACGAGCTGCTCGCGGAGAACGCCGGCTTCGCGAACGAGGTGCTCCAGAACTACGAGCAACTCAACCTGATCTTCGACCTGACGCGCGAAATCGCCCAGATCACGGAATCGCGCGCGATCGAGCGGCTACTGATGCAGCGACTGGCCCGGTTGCTCGTCGGCCACGGCGCCGGGGTGTGCAGCGCGGAGGGCGAATGGCGGGCGGCGGTGGCCGACGAGTCGGCCGCGGTCGCGCCGGCCGCGCTGGAGGCCATCGTCGCGCAAGTCAAGGCGCAGCGGCAGGTGCAGGTGGGCACGGCCGGGAACGCGGCCGTGATTGCGGGGCCGCTGGCGCGGCTGGACGGGCGCGTGGACGTGGCGTGCGTGCTGCGGGCGCCGGGCGCGGCGCCGTTCGGCGCGGGTGACATGCTTTTGCTGGAATCGCTGCTCACCTTCGGCGGGCAGATCCTGAGCAACAACACCCTGCACGAGCGGCTGCGGCAGATGTCGCTGGAGGTCGTGCGGGCGCTCGTGGCGGCCATCGACAAGAAGGATCACTACACGAGCGGCCATTCCGAACGCGGCGGGTTCCTCACGCGCCTGACGGCGCAGGAACTGGGGTGCAGCCCCGCGGAGCAGCAGACCATGGAGTGGGCCGGGCTGCTGCACGACGTGGGCAAGATCGGGGTGCCGGAGGAGATCCTCTGCAAGCCGGGCAAGCTCACGCCCGAGGAGTTCGAGGTCATCAAGCAGCACCCGCGCATGGGCTACGAGATTCTGCGTCCCATCGCCAGTTTCGAGCTCGTGCTCGACGGCGTGCTCTACCACCACGAGTACCCGGACGGCACCGGCTACCCGGCAGGACTGCGCGGCGACGCGATCCCGCTGGTGGCCCGGATCATCCACGTGGTCGACACGTTCGACGCGCTGACCTCGACGCGCTCGTACCGCCAGGCCTACCCGATCGAGCGGGCGCTGGAGGTCATTCGCGCCGAAATGGGTACGCGCATCGACCCCGAGGCCGCGGAGGCGTTCTTCCGGGCCTTCGAGCGTTACCGCCGCGAGCAGCCCGAGGACTTCCACGTCCGGTTCGGCGCACTCCGCGGCGGCACGGTGGAGGCGTCGCCATGACGCTTCCGCCGCTGCGAGCTCCGGTGCTGGCGCAGGGGGCGGAACCGTTCGCGGGCGGCGGCCTCGACGCGGGGCCGACGGTCGGCCGGTTGCTGAGCGAGCTGGCCTGGAATGCCGCGGGCGATGGGCATGTGTGGGCGGTTTTGGCCCTCGCGGCGCTGACCCTGGTCGCGATGCACTGGGTCGGGCGACGCCGGGCGGCCCCGCCGCTGGCCGCACCGGCCCCGCCGCGCGGCCGGCCGTTGGCGTCGCCGTTGTCGACCCTGCCCGGCGTCTTCACGCCGGGCCCGGCCGAACGCCTGATCGCTGGCTTCCGGCAGTGGCTGGCTGAGCAGGACGGGAACGCCGATCTGTGGCGGCCGTTCGAACAGTTCCTGCGCGAGAATCTCAACAATCTGCTGGGTGCGACGCGCATCCGGTGCTTTCACGTGCGGTCGGACGCTGAGACGCTGACGCCGCTCGTGGGCGGCGCGGAGGCGGGCGGAGTCCCGCCGCCCAGCGCCCGCGCCGGTCTGCTCGGGCACGTCGTGACCTCCGGGCGCCCCTACGCCGTCGGCGACGTGCGGCAGGGGCCGCTGGTGGCCCAGCTCGCGGCCCAAACGGAGGACCGCTGGGCGTGGGTCTGGCCGGTGTGCTTCAAGGGCCGCACGCAGGGGGTGATCGCGGTGGGGGAGGGCGCGGGGGTCGGGGCGTTCTCGGCCGCGGCTCAGGAGGCACTGGGGCCGGCGCTCTCGCTCTGCTGGGAGTGTGTCGCGGCGCGCGTCGCGCTGGCGGAGGCGGGGCGGAAGGACAAAGCCTCCGGGGTCCTGACGCGGGCCGACTTCTTCGATCAGGCCGGCCGGACGATGGCCGAGTCGCGCGCGTTGGGAGAGCCGCTCGTCGCGGTGGTGCTGGCGCTGGAGGGGCTGCGGCGACTGGACGACTCCGGGCGGTGGCGGGAGCGCGACGAGCTGGTCGAGCGCACGGGCCGGGCGTTGGTCGAGCGGGTGCGGCGGGACGACGTGGTGGGTCGGTTTGCCGACGATCGCTTCGTCCTGCTGCTCCGGCGGCTGGACAGCGCGCTCGGGCGGCTGATCGCCGAAAAGCTCGTTCAAGTGATTCAGGGGCTGGCCGACGCGACCGACGGTGTGCATGTCCGGGCGGGGCTGGCGGGCAGCGGCCTGGCGCGGCCGGAGCTGGACGCGCTGCTGGCGACCGCGTTCGCGGCCGCGGACCGGGCGCGGCAGAGCGGGGTGGCGCTGGCCGGGGACCTGCCGGTGTCGGATCGGGAGGACGCGGCGTGAAGATTACGACCGAAAGTCACGGCGCCGTGGCGGTGGTGGTGCCGCACGGCCCACTGGTCGGCGAGGAGACGCTGGATCTGAAGCGGGCACTGGCGGAGTCGGCAGTGCTGAAGCGGCGAATCGTTGTGGACATGACGGACGTGCCGTACCTCGACAGCCGCGGCATCGAGCTGCTGCTGGAGCAGTGCGGCGGGCAGGTGCCGGCGCACCAGCGTCCGCGGCTGGCGAGCCTGGCGGAGACGTGCGCCGAGGCGTTGGAGCTGACGGACGTGCTGCCGCGGCTCGAGGTGTTCGACACGGTGGACAACGCGCTGCGCGGCTTCCAGCACTGACGGATGCGTGGAGTACGGACGGTGCAACGGCGGAGCAAGCTCGGGCAACTGCTGCTGGACGAGGGCCTCGTCAGCGAGGCCGACCTGCGGCGCGCGCTGGAGTCGGCGCAGCGGGACAACCGGCGGCTGGGCGAGGAGCTGATCGCGCTGGGTTTGCTGTCGCCCAAGGCGATGCTCAGCGCGCTGGCGCGGCAACTGGGCGTGAAGGCCTGCCAGCTGCGGCACGGCCTGATCGACCCCGCGGTCGCGCACCTGCTGGAGCGCGAGGAGGCGGCGCGGCTGAAAGCGCTGCCGATGTTCAAAGTGGGGGACACGCTGACGGTGGCGATGGCCGAGCCGCAGTCGCTGCCGACGATCGACCGTCTGGCGGCCCTGACCGGCTGCCGCATCAACCCGGTGCTGGCGCTGGAGTCGAACATCGCGGAGTTCCAGGAGAAGTACCTGGGCGACGCGGTGGACATCGACTCGTTCCTCGTCAACCTGACCGAGAGCGAGGTGCACGTCGTCGAGCGCGAGACAGTGGACGAGGACGCGCCCCAGGAAATCGGACGGATGGTCGAGGGCAGCCCGATCATCAACCTCGTCAACCTCGCGATCATGACGGCCGTGCGCGACGGGGCCAGCGACATCCACATCGAGCCCACCAAGCAGGCGACGCGGATCCGCTACCGCATCGACGGGAACCTGCGCGAGCTCATGTCGGCGCCCCCGGGCCTGCACGCGGCGATCGTGTCGCGCGTCAAGGTCATCGGCAAGATGGACATCGCCGAGCGGCGCCTGCCGCAGGAAGGCCGCGTGCACGTCGTGGCGGAGGGCCGCGAGATCGACTTGCGGGTCTCGTCGATGCCGACGCTGCTGGGCGAGAAGATCGTGCTGCGGATCCTCGACAAGGCCAATCTGAACGTCGCGCTCGAGAAGCTGGGCCTCACGCCCGCGCAGCTCGCGGCCTTCCGACGCATCTTCCAGCGCGCGCACGGCATCGCGCTGGTGACCGGGCCGACCGGCAGCGGCAAGACCACGACGCTGTACTCGGTCCTCGACCTGCTGGCGGCGCCGGAGCGGAACATCGTGACGATCGAGGATCCGGTCGAGTACCAGCTCACCGGCATCAACCAGGTCCAGGTCAGCGACGTGGTGGGGCTCTCGTTCGCGCGGGCGCTCCGCTCGATCCTGCGGCAGGACCCGGACGTCATCATGGTGGGCGAGATCCGCGACACGGAGACGGCCCGCGTCGCGATCCAGGCGGCCCTCACCGGCCACCTGGTCCTTTCGACGCTGCATACGAACAACGCCCCGGGCGCGTTCATCCGCCTGGCCGACATGGGCATCGAGCGCTACCTGCTGGCGTCCGCCTGCAACGGCGTGATCGCGCAGCGTTTGGCGCGCACGATCTGCCCGTACTGCCGGATTTCGTACTATCCGCCCGCCAGCGCCCTGGCCGACGCGGGCTGGGCGAGTCAGCCCGAGCGGGTCTTCTACAAGGGCGAGGGCTGCAAGCAGTGCCACGACAGCGGCTACCGCGGGCGCGCCGGCATCTTCGAGGTGCTCGAGGTGACGGAGGACGTGCGGGCCGCCGTTCAACTGGCCGACAACGAGGATGGAATCAAGGCGGTCGCGCGGCAGCACGGCTGGCGCCCGCTGCGCGAGGAGGGCCTGCGCCTCGTGGAGGAAGAACGGTCCACGCTCGAGGAAGTCCTGCGCGTGACCCACGCCGAAACCGAAACCCGGATCCGGGCGGAGCAGCCGGCGCTACCGGCGGCCGCCCTGGTCTAGACTGGCGGAGCAGCCGATGCTGTTCACGTACGAGGCCCTGCGGACGGACGGAACGGCCGTCGTCGACCGGCTCGAGGCCGGCGACCGGCTGGCCGCGGCCGGTGCGCTGCGCGAGCGCGGGCTGGTCGTGCTGCGGCTCGAAGCGACCACGGAGGATGTGCCCGCGGCCGGCCCGGGCTGGAACGTGCTGAGCCGCCGCATCACCCACCGCGACCGCATCCTCTTCACGCGCCAGCTCAAGATGCTGCTGGAGGCCGGAGCGCCGCTGGTGCCGGCGCTCGAAGCGGCCGAGGAGCAGACCCTCAAGCCGGCCATGCGACAACTGCTGCGGCGGCTGCGCGTCCGGGTCGAGCAGGGTGACAGCCTGGCGCACGCGCTCGAGGACGAGGCCGAGTTGTTCGACCCCGTTTTTCGCAGCATGGTGGCGACGGGCGAAGCCACGGCGACACTGCCGCAGGTGTTCGGGCGGTTGGCCGCGCTCGCGCAGCAGCAGGAGCAGGCCCGCAAGCAGGTGCTCGGGGCGCTGCTGTATCCGGCGATCCTGAGCGTCCTGATGCTCGGCGTCATCGCGGTGCTGCTGCTGTTCGTTGTGCCGCGATTCCGCACGCTGTTTCTGAGCCTGCGGTCCCCGCTGCCGGTGACCACGGAGCTGCTCTTCGCCGCGTCGGAGTTCGCGACGCGGCACGGACTGTGGCTCCTCGGGCTGCTGGCGGCCGTGGTGACCGGCGGCGTGCTGGCGCTGCGGCTGCCGGCGACGCGGGCCTGGCTGGATGACCTCCAGTTGCGGCTGCCGCTGCTCGGTCCGCTGGTCCGACGCCTGCTGTTCGCCCGCATCCTGCGGGTCTGGGCGGCCATGCTCCGTTCCCACGTGCCCGTGTTGGATGCGCTCCGGCAATCGCGGGCGGCCGTGCGAAACGCGGCGTGTCTCCAGGCGCTGGCCCAGGTCGAGGAGGCGGTGACCTCCGGCGGCCGCCTGGGGCCGTCCCTGGCCTCCACGCGGCTGGCCGACGCGGTGATCGTGGCTGCGCTGCGGACCGGCGAGGAAAACGGCCGGCTGGCCGAGGCGACGGAATTCGTGTCGGGCTGGCTGGACGAGGACAACGCGGCGACGATCCACCAGCTCACGCGGCTGGCGGAGCCCCTGCTGCTGGCCGTGATGGGTGTCGTGGTGGGTTTCGTGGCGATGTCGTTGTTCGTGCCGTTGTTCGATCTGGCATCGGCGGCCGGCTAGGGCCGGCGCGGCGGTGCGCGGAGCAGGCGGATGTGGTGGCGTGACCGACACTCGGCGATCACGTTCGACGTGGGGGCCGCGGGGCTGCGCGCCGTGCAGTTCCGCCGGCGCGGCGCCCGCACGGAGCTCTGCGACGCGTTCCAGTTCGAGCTGCCGGCCGGGGGCGGAGCCTCGCCGCCCGACGGCGTGGACCTGGCGACGATCGCGCACGCCGTGGAACAGGGGCACTTCAGCGGCCGTGATGTGGCGCTGGTTCTCTCGCCGCCGGACGTGCAGTTCGTGCCCGTGCGCGTGCCGCCGCAGGTGCTGGCGCAGCCGCCCGAGCGATTCCAGCAGGCCGTGCAGTTCGAGGTGTCGCAGGCGGCTCGGCGCGGCAGCGAGGAGATGGAGCTGCGCGCCTGGCCGTTGCCCATGGCCGGGCCCCAACAGCCGAACGTGATCGCCGTCACGCTGGCGGCCGCGCAGGCCGCTGCGTGGTGCGCCGCGGCGGAGCAGCAGCAGTTGACGCTGAGTCGCATCGACGTGGCGCCTTGTGCGCTGGTCGCGCTGGCCGCGCGGACGTGGCCGCCGGACGACACCGAGTCCTGGGGGGTGCTGGACCTGGGACGACGACACACGACGCTCACGCTCGTGGTCGGCCGTACACCCGCCTACATTCGCACGCTGGGCGTGTGCTCGCACGACTGGACGCAGCGGCTGGCCGCGGCGTTCGAGGTGCCGCTCGACGTGGCCGAGGAACTGAAGCGACGCCACGGCATCCGGGCCCCCGAGCGGGGCGTGCGGGCCGGCGGCGGCGGAGCGGGCCGGCTCGTGGGCGATGAGCTGGCCGGCGCCTGCGCGAGCGTGTTGCGGGAGGCACTGCGGGGCCTCTCGGCGGAAGTGGGCCGCTGCTTCGCTTACCTTCAGCAAGCGTTTCCGGAGCACGCCCCGCGGCGGCTCGTGCTGAGCGGCGGCGGGGCCGGTCTGCCGGGCCTGCCGGAGCTGCTGCAGGGCGAGCTCGAGATTCCCGTCTGTCTGCTGGCGCCGGAGCCGCCCGCGGGCCCCGGGGCGACCCTCCTCGCGGACCGGCGGATCGGCGTGCGGAACGCCGCGGCCGTGGGGGCGGCGTTGCTCGATCTGGAGGCGGCATGACCTGCGCGGTGAACCTGGTTCCGGTCGCCTATCGCCTCAGCCGGGCTCGCGCGCGGCGCCGGCGCGCCTGGACCTTCGTCTGCGCGGCGACGGGCGTGCTCGTGCTGCTCGGTGCCGCGGTAACACAGACGGCCCGCACGCTGGTTGTGCAACTGCGCGGGCGTGTGGCCGGGCTCGAGCAGCAACGCCTCGACGTGCAGCGGCAGATCGTCGCGCTCGCTGCTCAGCGCACCACGCAGTTGGCCGAGCTGGAACGCGTGGCCGCCGCGCGCCGGCCGCAGCCGTGGCCCCGGCGCTTCGTCGCGCTCACCGAGACGCTGCCGGACGGCGTGTTCCTGACGGAGATCGAGATTCGGCCCGCGGCGGGCGGCGTGCCCACGCCCAACCTCCGCACGGCGGTCCCGCCCGCGACGGACACGGAGCGTCTCGTGCAGCAGGTCCGCGTGCTCGGGTACGCCCGCGGGCACGACGACCTGCTGCAATTCGTCAACGCGCTGCGCGAGCAGCCGGGTTGGCGGCACGTGGAGCTGGCCCGGTCTCGCATTGAGCCGTGGCAGGGTGCCGACATCGTGGCGTTTGAGCTGGCCGGTCACGCCGCGGAGGACGAGCCATGATCCTGACCCGGCGGCCCGTGACGCTGTATGACGTTGACGGCCTGGCCCTGTTGGGGCTGGCCGGCTTGCTCGCCCTGGCGGGCTGGGTGGTCGTCTGGCCGATGCACCGCTCCTGGAACGAGTATCGAGCGCTGGCGGTGCGACGGGCGGAAGCCGACCGCAACCTTCAGACCGAGCGGCAGTCGCTGGCGGTCTTCACCGAACGGCTGGCGGAACTGAAGAACTCCGTCAGCGCCGCGGCGGAGGGCGTGCCCGGCACGAGCGAGTTCCCATCGCTGCTGCGGCGTCTGACGACGGCCGCCCAGGCCGCAGCTCTGACCGTCCAGACCATGACGCCGGCGCCGCTGGCGTACGCGCGGGACTACGCCCTCGCGGACGTGCGGATCGAGGGGCGCGGGCGCGGGCTGGACTGTCTCCGATTCCTGGAACGCCTGACCCGGGACAACCCCTACCAGTCGCTGCGCGAGTGCCGGTTGACGCGGCCCGCGACGGCCCCGGACGCCGAGTGTCACTTCGCGTGGACGCTGCGGTTCTACCTGCTGCCGGAGACGCCCGTCGCGGCGGGTGGGGGAGGGCGACCCTGATGCGCCTTCAACGACGACATCGCCTCCTGCTCGGCGCGCTGGTACTGGCCGTGACGATCTGGCTGCTCGATCGGCTCTCGGGCCGGACCGGGCCGCAGCCCGCGCAGGCCAAGGGTAACGGAACCGCCCCGGCGCCGACGACGTCGCTGGCCTGGGACGACGCCGACGCCCTCCTCCGCCGGCTCGCCGCCCTCCGCGCGGACGGCGACGAGCGCCGGCTGCCCGAGACGGCCCGGGACCCTTTCCAGCCGTCGGCGCTGCTGGCACAACTGCTCCCGGCGACGGAAGTGCCCATGCCTTCCGGCGCGGAATCGCCACCCGCGGACACACCGGGCAATTTCGGCGCTCGGCACCGGCTGGCGGGCGTCGTGCTCGGGGCGGAACCGCTGGCTGTCGTGGACGATGTGGTGGTCGGGCTGGGGGCGGTTCTGGACGGGCACACGCTGGTGGCCGTCGAACGGGACGCAGTCGTCTTCGAGGAAACCGCCACGGGCGTGCGGGTGCGGCTCACGCTGCCCGGGCCGGGCGTGCCCTGAGCCGCCCGCGGAAATTATCGGCGGCGCCGTCGCGTTGCGCCCGAGGCGGCAACCGGCGGTTCGCGCGAATCCGACTCAAGCCCCGCTGGACACAGGACGATGCATTACACGGGCGGCGTCGGCCGGGTGGCCGACCCGCGCAGAACCCTGTGGGGATGTCGAACGTGCAGGAGTATCCGCGATGAAGCGGCGTAACAACCGGGTTGCGTTCTCGCTCGTTGAGCTCGTGGTCGTCATCGTGATCATCGGGATTCTCGCGGCCATCGCGATCCCGCGGTTGAGTCGCGGATCGACCGGCGCGAGCCAGGCGGCCTTGAGCGCCAACCTCGCGACGATCCGGAATGCGATCAATCTGTACGCGACGGAGCACAATGGGGCGTTCCCGGGACCGGATGAAGCCGGGTTCGTGAACAAGCTGACCAAGTACACGGACCTCAGCGGCACCGTCTCGGCGACGAAGACGGCGACGGCCAAGTACGGTCCGTACCTGCAGGCCATCCCGCCGTGCCCGGTGGGCGAGAACGCTGGCAAGACGACCGCGAACAAAATCCTGATTTCGTCCACGAGCCCGCCGACCCCGGACCCGACCGGGGGCGAGGGTTGGGTGTACAACCCTACGACCGGCGAGTTCCTGGCCAACACGACGCAGACCGACGACAGCGGCAAGGCGTTCAACACGTACTAACAGCCTGTCCCGCGGGCCGCACGCCGCGCCGACCGCCGCACGCGGACGCGCCGGTCGCCGCGGTGCGCGGGACATGCCCCAGGCTTCTGAGTACCAGCGCGGCCCGGACGGATGCGGCCATCCGTCCGGGCCGCGTGTTTTGGCGGCAGGGGGGCGGGTCAGCCTGGCCGCGCGGCCGCGGCCAGAAGCCGGGCGGCCACGGCGTTGTCCGGCTCCAGGGCGCGCAGGCGCGCCGTCCAGAAGCGGACTCGCTCGATGTCGCCGGCGCGGTAGGCCAGAGCGGCCGCGAGTTCGGCGGCCGGCACGAGCTGCGGCGCCAACGTCGCCGCCCGGGCGGCCACGTCGGCCCCCGCGGCGTAGTCGTGCTGCGCGGCGCGGCAGCGGGCCAGGAGCAGCAGGGCGGGCACATGCTCGGGGTGGTTCCGCAGAAGAGTCTGCACCTGCAACTGCGCGGCGGCCGTCCGGCCCACGGCCAGGAGGCACTCCGCCAGCGGCACGCGCAGCGCCTCGACCTCCGGGTTGTCCGCCGCGACGAGGCTCTCGAGCACGGGAATCGCTTCGTCGCAGGCCCCGGCGCGGAACAGCGCGAGGGCCAGCCGCTCGCGCAAGCCTGCGTCCGCGTCGGACCGCCCGGCGACGCGCCGCCAGGCCGCGGCCGCCGCGGACCAGTCCCCACACTGCTCGTGGCACTCGGCGAGAGCGGCCTGGAACGCGTTCGTCCAGCCGAGCTCGGACTGGCGTTGAACCAGGAACGCCAAGGCGCCGGTGGCGTCGCCCAGTTGCAGCCGCACCTGGGCTGCCGCCACGGCGTAGGTCACGTCGTCAGGCCGGGCGGCCGCGGCCTGTTCGAAGGCCGCCAGCGCCTCCTCCCAGCGGGCCTGCTGCTGCCGGGCGATACCGAGCAGGTAGGCGGCTTCGGGGCGGTCGGCATCGTCCAGCGGCGCACTCTCGAGCAGCGCGGCCGCCTCGGCCGTCCGGTCCCCTGCCAGCAGCAGCCGCGCCTCGAGCACCGCCAGGTCCCGCCGCTGCGGGTCCAGGCGGCGGGCCTCCGCCAGCTCCGCGGCGGCGGCCTGAACGTGGCCGGCGTTGAGCTGGTCGGCGGCCAGCTGCGCCTTCACTTGCGCACGAACCGTGTTCCAGCGGGCACCGGCTTCCTGGCGGGCGATGGCCTGCGGAGACCGGCAGCCGGACAGCCACACGACGGCGAGGACCGCGACGGTGAGACCGCCGTGCTCGGCGCGGATGCGGAGCGACGTCATGGAAGCCCTCCGTTCTCAGCCTCCGGGGGCAGACCCTCGTCCGACGGGCGGCCGAAGCGCGGCGGCGTGGGGCCCTGCGCCGGCTCGATCAGGTTCCAGATAAACGTGCGCATCCGCGTGCCGTCCTCGTCCCACACGCGTCGCGCCAGCAGGTCTTCGCGCAGCTTCAAGGCCGGCACGTGGCGCGGTTGGTTGTGCAGCGACATCCGTGCGTTGAGCAGCGCCGCGTCCAGCTTGCCGCGTTCGAGTTGTTTGAGCGCCTCGCGGTAGTAGGCCTGGGCGAGACGCTCGCGGCCGGTGCCGACCAGTCCGCGCCGGCTGCCGACGCGGATACGCTCCACGTCGTCGAGGAGCTGGCGGTATTGCTCCTGCTCGGCGGGGGTGTCCCGGATGATATGGACGGTGAGCAGGATGATGACTTCCTCGCGGATGGTCTGGTCGTTCCGGCTGCCGAAGAGCAATCCGGCGCCGGGAATGTTGCCGAGCACGGGAATCTGGCTGCGGCTGTTGACGGTGCGCTCGCGGAACAGACCGCCGATCAGCACGGTGTCGCCGTCGCGCACGAGGATGTCGGCGCGGGCCTCGGTCGTCTCCTCGAACGGCAGGTTGGCCGCGGTGAGGCCGCCGTTGCTGTCCTTGGGATGCACGCTGAGCCGCACGGTCCCGTCGTCGTTGATGACCGGGCGGAAGCGGATCTGCGTGCCGGTCTCGAGGAAGTCGACGGTCTGGATTGCGGCCGTCTCGGTCACCGTGGTCGTGAGGTAGCCGTCGCGACGCCCGACGATGACCTCACCCGGCTGCTTGTTGAGCGCGACGATCTTCGGATTGGCGACGACGGTGACGTCCGTCACGCCCTCGAGCGCTCGCACAAACATCGCGATGTTGTTCGAGATGATGCCGAACGTGAACCCGCCGGGCGCGACGCTCTGGGTGAACTGCTGGTTCACGTTTATCGTCGTGTCCTCCAGCCGCGCCGGCGGCAACGGCCCCGTCCGCAGGTTCGTGGTGGCGTCGCTGCGGCTGCCGACGTTGCGGAAATCCACCCCGCTCAGCACCGTGAAGTCGATGCCGAACTGGTTGCTCTCGTTCAGCGTCGCTCGCAGGATCGTCGCCTCGATCAGTACCTGCTGCGGCCGCCGATCCAGCTCCTCCAGCAGACGCGCGACGGCGTCGAGCTCGGCGGCCGTGGCGGTGACCACGAGGTAGTCGTTGCTGGCCGGTCCGAGTTCGTCCGCCGCGCCCGGGCCTCCCTTGCCGGCCACGCCGCCGCTCTCGGTGCCGCCCTCGACCACCCGGGCGTTGTTTCCGAGCACGGCGCGCACCGCCGTGGCCGCCTCCTGGGGACGGAGGTACCGCAGGTGAAAGACGCGCGTCGCCGGCGGCGGTTGCAGGGTCGCCAGGTCCTCCGGCATGCCGACGAAGATGGTCGCACCGACCCGCAGGAACCCGTACTGGTTCGGCGTCAGAATCGCCGCCAGGGCCTGGTCGAGCGTGACGTTGTAGAGGTTGGCGGACACCCGCCCGGTGACCTTGGTGCTGGTAACGATGTTCGCCTGGGCCTTGTAGCTCAGCAGTTCGAGCACCGTGGCAATCTCCAGCTCCCGCACATGGAGGTCGAGCAGTCCGCTGTCGCGCAGCTGGACGGGGTCGCCGTTCGGGCGCAGCACGCCGGCGGCCGACGCGGCCGGGGGCGAGTCCGTCTGCGCGGCGACCGACGACACCAGCAGGACCAGCGCGAGCGCGAGGCCCTGGCGCCCCGCGCGACGAACCGTCCGAGCTCGCTGAACCATCAACGCACGCTCCCTGGGCTCGCGGTACGCGGGACCGGCTGGCGGCGCCGCCACCGCCCGGCCCGCTTCCCGCCACTCCCATCGGCGCGCGGTTATCGGCGGGTTCACCACAGCCCGCGGGCTTGGGCGGCGGCGCCCGCTTGTTACCGGCCCCCCGGCAACAATTGCCGCTTGGCCGAACCGCCCGGCGGGCCGTGGCGCCGCGGGGTTATCGCGCCGTCGGACGCGGCCGAAGCGGCGGCAAGGCCGGGCCGATGACAGACGGGAGCGCGGCGGCGCGTCGCTCGCGGGAGTGGCCGTGTACGGGTCCGCCGCGCACGGAGTGCCGGGATGCTTTTCCGACCGGGTACGCCCCCGCATGCCCCCGAACGGTCACGCCGGGCGTTTTCGCTGGTCGAGCTCGTGGTCGTGGTGGCGATTCTTGCCATTCTGGCGAGCGTGGCCGTACCGCGATTCGCGAACTCGCTCCTGCGGCGACGCGTGGAGGCCGCGGCCCGCCGCGTCGTGACCGACCTCGAGCTCGTCCGGCGACGCGCGCGGATTAGCAGCACGACGCTGGCGATCGAGTTCGAACTCGAGGCCGCCGCGTACCGCGTGGCGGGCCTGACCGACCCGGACCACCCGCAGCAGGATTACCGCGTGTCGCTGGCCGATCCGCCGTACGAGGTGGAGCTGCGCCGGATCGACCTCGACGGCGAGGCTACGCTCCAGTTCGACGGCTACGGTCAACCCGATCGCAGCGGCAGCATCGTCGTCGGGGCCGGTGACTACGAGATCGAAGTGAACGTGGACGCCGACACCGGGGAGGCCCGCATCCCATGAGAGGTCATGCGCCGACAGCGTGCCGCCGCGCCTGGACGCTGGTCGAGCTGGTCGTCAGCGCGGCTGCGGCGACCGTGCTCGTCGCGGGCCTGGCCTCGGCCGTCGTGCTCGCGTCCCGGGCGCTGCCGCCGGCACCCCACCGCGCGAACGCGGCCGCGGCCGCGGCGCTGGTGGCGGAACAACTGGCCGCCGACCTGACGTGCGCCGTGCAGGTCAGCCAGCTCACGAGCCGGCGGATCGTGTTCAGCGTGCCGGATCGTACAGGTGACGGGACGCCCGACACGATCGTCTACGACTGGCCTGGCACGGTGGGCGCGGCGCTGCGGATGAGCCGGAACGGAAGCGGTTACGTCAACGTGCTGCCGAACGTGACGGATTTCACGCTGGTCGGCGGGATCGCGACCGTCACCGAGCAGATCGCGCCCACGGAGCAATCTGGGCAGGCGCTCTTGGCCATTTGCACGACCGGCGGTGCGACGTACAACGCGCTGGTTCAGGGGAATCTGTGGACCGGGAACGTGGTGCGGCCGCTGCTGCCCAGCGGAGTGGTCCGCTGGAAGCCTACGTCGGTCTGGCTGATGCTGGCAGCCAGCGGCCCGACGACCGGTACGGCCCGGGTCCGACTCTACGCCGTGGACTGGAACGGACTGCCCACCCCGACGCCGCTGGGGGAAGCGACCATTCGCGAAAGCGCGCTGAGCACCAGCCTCCAGTGGTATGAATACACTTGGTCGGACGTGCCCGACTTGCCGCCCGGCGCGGCCATCGCGTTCATCGTCGAGCACGTCAACAACCCGCCGTCGTGCGCGGTCGCCTACCGGTTTTCCAGCGCGGCCGCTAGCCTTGGATATGCCCGCGTCGCCTCGACTGACGGCGGCAATTCGTGGAACCTGATGCCCACCTACGCGGTGATCTTCGCGTTGTATGGCACAATCGTGCGCGAGGTGTCGGGCGGGAGTGTGGACCATGACTACCTGACTACGCTGCGCTTCCGGTTGACAACGGACGGCGCGGCCGACCGCACGCTCGAGACGACCGTGCGGCTGCTCAACACCCCGGAGATCGGCGGATGAAGGCCGGCCGCGCGCTGACGTTGGTTGAGGTCGTCATGAGCACGCTGGTGGTGAGCGTGACGCTGGTGGCGGCGCTGCACGCGGTGGGCGGGGCGCGCCTGGCCCAGCAGACCTCGGACGACCGGGCCCGGGCGATGACTGTGGCGGAGGGCCTGATGAACGAAGTCCTCCAATGCGCCTACGACGACCCGGACGGCACCGGTGTGTTCGGCCCCGATCCCGATGAGGACGCCGACCGGCGCGTGACGTTCGACGACGTGGATGATTATGACCAGTGGACCGAGTCGCCGCCCGCCGACCGGGCGGGCGCGGCACTACCCGGGCTGGATGGTTGGGAGCGCCGGGTCCGTGTCGTCTACGTCGCGCGGGCGGCGCTGCTGCCGGCGTCCATCGTGCTGGCTACCGGAAGCTCAGGCCCGCCGGCGGAAGACACGGGCCTCAAACGCATCCGAGTCACGGTGCTGCGGGACGGCCGCACAATGGCGGTGCTGGATGCGCTTCGCAGCAGCGCGGCGCCCCAGCCGCTGGCCGCGACGGATTCGGCCCCCGAGCTGGTCGCCGGGCTGGGAGGAAACTGATGGGGCGCGCGGTGGCACGGCGACGCGGGGGGGTGTATGTGCTGACGCTGGGCACCGCGCTGCTCGTGACCGTGATCGGCGTGAGTGCGCTGCTCGCCGCCCGCGGCCAGCGCATGGCGGTGGCGGACACCCAGGACTTCTGCCGCGCGCGCTACGCGGCCCTGGCGGCGATCGACGTCGGTTTGGAGACGATGCAGGCCCGTCCCGATTGGCGGACCCTGCTGCCGTCGGGCGCGTGGGTCACGAACGCGGCGCTCGGCGATGCGCGGCTGTCGCTGCGGGGGGTGGACCCCGACGACGGCAGCCTGGCCGACGACAGGGCCGATCCGGTGGTGCTGACGGGCACCGGTTACTGCGGCAACGCCCGCTACCAACTGACCGTGCGGCTCGAGCCGCCGACCGTGCCGCTGCCCATTCTCTCGCATGGACTGCACGCGCGAACCAGTGCCTTCATCAGGTCGGGGAAAGCTCTCACCCTCAGTGGCGGCCCGCTCAGCAGCAACGGGCCCGTCACGACGGATGGACCGGTCATCGGCGATGTCATCGCCCAGTCCGTCTCGAACGCAACGCGGGTCACGGGGACCATCACCGCCCCCGGACCAGGCTACGAAGCCCCCGCCGCGAACCTGTTCGCCGCTTATGTGGCTCTCGCCACCCCGCTCCCAGCACCCAGCACTCTGGAGAAAACGGTGCTCTCCCCGGCCTGCAACCCCTGGGGGCGGCCGGCGCTGAACGGGGTCTACCTCCTGAATCTGTCGAGCAACACGAAAATACGCAACCTGCGCATCGTCGGCACGCTCGTGGTGCGCGGCAATGGCAACAAACTCACGATTGAGGACAACGTCCTCATCGAGCCGGCCCGGAGCGATTACCCGGCCATTCTCCTGGACGGCGACGGCGAGTTCGACGTCGATTCGGCCGGGCGGCTTTCAGAGCCCGTCAATTCGGTAAACTTCAACCCGCCCGGCACCGCCTGGGAAGGGCTCGTGGACGACGACCAGACGGACACGTACCCCAGCGAAATTCGCGGTCTGGTCCACGTGCGCGGCGCGCTGACGCTGCGCGGCACCACCCTCATCCGCGGAGTGGTGATCTGCGAGTCCAGCGCTTCGATCGAAGGCAACACGCGCATCGTCGTCGACCCGACGCTGGCGGCGCAACCGCCCGTGGGCTACACCACGTACGGGACCCCGGCGATTGTCCCGGGTACTTGGCAGCAAACGCTGCCGCCGTAAGCGCCGCTTGAGAAACGGCCGGAGGCGCCGAGCGTAGCGTCCGACCCCCGTGTCGGACGTCCCCGGGAAGCGCCGCCGCAGTCGCCCAGAGCCCGCACATCCGACGCTCGGGTCCCACCAGTGAGCCTTACGGCCGGGCCCCGCCGGCAAGCGGCCGGATCCGGATATTGCGGTACGACGCGCGGTCGCCGTGGTCTTGCAAGGCGATCCGTCCCCGCGGCGTGCGGCCGTGCGCCGGCAACTGCGCGAACTTGCTGGCCTTCACCCGCGCTTCCCAATCCGGACTGCCCCGCTCGTACTCGACAATCTTCTCGCCGTTCAGCCAGTGCTCGACGTGCGGGCCGCGCACAACGATCCGCGCGCGGTTGAACAGCCCGACCGGCTGCGTCACGTCCCGGGCCGGCGCGTACAAGGCGTAACAGGAGCCGGCCGAGGTGCGCGGGTCGCGTCCGTCCGGGTGCTCGGCGTTGTCGAGCACCTGCATCTCGGGGCCGGTCTCTCACGCCGCGCCGCGCTGGGGATCGACGCGGTAGAAGATGCCGCTATTGCCGCCGGCGCAGATCCGCCACTCGAGCTCCAGCTCGAAGTCGTCGAACTCGGCCTCCGTCATGATGTCGCCGCCGGGCCCGACGCGCGTCAGGCACCCGTCCACCACCTGCCAACCCGCGGGGAACGTCGTCCGGCCGTAGCCCAGCCAGCCGCGCGGCGTCGTGCCGTCGAACAGGAGCCGCCACCCGGCCGCCTGCTCCTCCGGCGTCAGGACGTTCTGCGGCGGCTCGGCCGGCCGCGGGCGAACGGCGCCGGGACGGTCGGCGGGCTGCGCGTACAACGTGTACCACGCTTCCGTGCTCCCGGGCTTGTGCCCGTCGGCCGACAGGCAGGGCGGCAGGAGCCGCAGGTACACCACGCGCGGCGTCGGGAGGTCGGGGATCTCCAGGAACACGCGCCGGCGGTCGGGTAGCGCTGCGTGCGGTCCTTCTCGAGCGCGGGTCGCCGGCGTCGACCGTCCCGGCGGCGTAAAGACGCGCGATCCCCGAATGTTGCAGACGGCCGAGGATCTGCACTTCGTAGGCGAAGCACTCCGGCAGGGCCGGGCTCGTCAGGCCGGGTCGCACCAGCTTGAGAGCAACCGTTCGTCGCGGGATGTCCTGTTCTGCGACATAGACCACGCCCATGCCCCCGCGCCCGATGACCTCGCGCAGCGTGTAGGCGGCCACGCGCGTGCCGGGCGGGAGGTCACGTCCCGCGGGGAGTGCGGGCGGCGGGGGTGCGCCCGCCGGATGAGCCGGCGGCGGGTGGCTCGCCGGAGGGCACGGTCGAGTGCAGCTCGCCGGGGTCGGGCGGGCGGCTGCGGCCGAAAGAGGGGTCGGATCGCAGCGGCCCGGAACACATGTCGGGAGCTTCTGCGAGCAATTTCCGCAACGGTCCGACCCGGGTTGTCGGGCCGCGCGGCCATGTTTCGTGGGTGTAGCCTGATTCACGACATCCACGCGGCCCGGCAGGGGGGACCGGGCCGCGTTCTTTCTTCCCGTTCCGACCGCCCGGGACCACCGGTCCTGTCGGGGTGCATCAGCGCGAGCAGGCTGCGCCGCAACCGCCCGGTACCACCGCCGCCGCAACAGCCCCCAGATGAGCCAGACCCGGTATCGTGGTACCGTCGTCCGCCCGGTGAGAACACGCGCGGGACGCCAGTGCCACATGTTCCTCAACGCGCTACTGACGCTGACCGAAGGGTCTCCGGCCCAACGGCCCCGCGCAGTTATAATCACCGGCAACGCCCGCGGCGGACGGCCCGGGCCGGAGGAGACCGCCGATGGCCTATCAGACCACGCAGGTACCGGCAGGGGACAGGATCACGGTCGAAAACGGCAAACTCCGCGTTCCGGACCACCCGATTCTCCCGTTCATTCGTGGCGACGGGACGGGGCCGGACATCTGGCACGCCTCGCAGCTCGTCTTCGACGCGGCCGTGCAGAAGGCCTACGGCGGCCGGCGAAAAATCGCCTGGATGGAGGTCTTCGCGGGCGAGGTCGCGTTTCAGCGGTTCAACAACTGGCTGCCGGACGAGACCGTCGAGGCGTTCCGCGAGTTTCTCGTGGGCATCAAGGGCCCGCTGACGACGCCGGTCGGCGGCGGCATCCGCTCGCTGAACGTCGCGCTGCGGCAGATTCTCGACCTCTACGTGTGCCTCCGCCCCGTCCGCTACTTCTCGGGCGTGCCCAGCCCGGTGAAGCGGCCGGAACTGACCGACATGGTGATCTTCCGGGAGAATTCGGAGGACATCTACGCGGGGATCGAGTTCCAGGCGGGCACGCCGGACTGCGAGAAGTTCAAGCAGCTTCTGCGGGAGCACTTCCCCGACCGGTACAAGAAGATCCGCTTTCCGAACACGGTTGGCCTCGGGATCAAGCCCATCAGCCAGGAGGGGACCGAGCGCCTCGTGCGGGCCGCGCTGCACTACACGTTCGCCCAGCGGCGCAAGAGCCTGACGCTCGTTCACAAGGGCAACATCATGAAGTTCACGAGCGGGGCGTTCCGCGACTGGGGCTACGGGCTTGCGCAGCGCGAGTTCGGCGCGGTCGCATACCAGGGCGGGCCGTGGCAGATCATCGCCGCCGGCACGCCGACGCCCGCCGGCCCCGCGCCGCACGACATCCTCATCAAGGACGTGATCGCGGACGCGTTTCTCCAGCAGATCCTGACCCGCCCGGACGAGTACGACGTGATCGCCACGCCGAACCTCAACGGCGACTACATCTCCGACGCGCTGGCCGCCTGCGTCGGCGGGATCGGCATCGCCCCCGGCGGCAACATCAACTACGATACCGGGCACGCGGTCTTCGAGGCCACCCACGGCACCGCGCCGAAGTACGCCGGGCAGGACAAGGTCAACCCCGGCTCGGTCATCCTCTCGGGCGAGATGATGCTGCGCTACCTCGGCTGGGGCGAGGCGGCCGACCTCATCATTCGCGGCATGGAGCGGGCCATCGCCGCCCGGACCGTCACGTACGACTTCGAGCGGCTCATGACCGGGGCCAAGCTGCTCAAATGCTCGGAGTTCGGTCAGGCGGTCGTGCAACACATGGACTGACCGGCCGCTTCCGCCCGCCGGTTTTCAACCGCTTCGAAACGCGCCGCGCGTTCTGGCCGCGCGGCGCGGTCCCGTTACAATGTTCGCACAACGCGCGACCGGGCGCGGCCGCCGGTGGGCGGCGCGAGCGCAGTCTGTCGCCCGCGGTCGCCGGTGAGCACATTCTGGCGAAAGCGACAACATGTCCAAACAGCGCGTCGTGATCGTCGGTGGCGGTTTGGCGGGCCTGGCGGCCGCCATGCAGCTGGCCGAGGACGAAATCGCGGTCGACCTGATCAGCATGGTGCCGGTGAA
The DNA here is from genome assembly GCA_937928595.1 of uncultured Phycisphaerae bacterium. GTDB lineage: Bacteria > Planctomycetota > Phycisphaerae > UBA1845 > Fen-1342 > CALGJV01. Next base: position 31,240 of record CALGJV010000003.1, read on the forward strand.
GCGCAGCCACAGCGTCTGCGCACAGGGCGGGATCAACTGCGTGAACAAGTTCACGCGGGCGCAGGGCGACACGGAGTGGAACCACTTCGAGGACACGGTGTACGGGGGGGAGTTCCTGAACAACCAGCCGCCCGTGAAGGAGATGTGCTACTGGGCGCCGAAGGTCGTGGACCTGGCGGACCGGCTGGGGGTGCCGTTCAACCGCTCGCCGGAGGGCAATCTGGCGGTGCGGCGGTTCGGCGGGACGCTGTACAAGCGCACGGTCTACGCGGGGGCCTCGACGGGACAGCAGCTCCTGTACGCGCTGGACGAGCAGGTGCGGCGCTGGGAGGCGGAGGGGCGGGTCAAGAAGTACGAGTTCTGGGAGTTCCTCGGGCCGATTCTGGACGACCGGGGCGTCTGCCGCGGGTGCGTCGCGCAGGACATGTTCTCGCTGGAGATCAAGGCTTTCCCGGCGGACGCGGTGCTCCTCGCGACCGGCGGGTGCGGGCTGATCTTCGGCAAGTCGACGATGTCGATGGTGTGCACGGGCGGGGCCAGCGCGCGGGCGTACCGGGCCGGCGCGCTCTACGCGAACCCGGAGTTCGTGCAGGTGCACCCGACGGCGATTCCCGGGGCGGACAAGCTGCGGCTGATCAGCGAGGCCGCCCGCGGCGAATCGGGCCGCGTGTGGGTGCCGCGGAAGAAGGGCGACCCGCGCCATCCGAACGAGATTCCCGAGGCCGAGCGGTACTACTTTCTGGAGGAGCGCTATCCGAAGTACGGCAATCTGGTACCGCGCGACATCGCGACGCGGGAGATCTTCGCCGTCTGCAAGGACGGCTACAGCGTCAATCCGAACACGTACGCGGTTTACCTGGACCTGACCGAACGGGCGACCGGTGTGAAGGCCGAGGTGCTGCGCCGCAAGCTCGGCGCGATCCTCGAGACGTATCAGAAGTTCCGCGGCGTCGATCCGCTGTCGGAGCCGATGCAGATCTTCCCGGCCGTGCACTACAGCATGGGCGGGCTGTGGGTGGACTACGAGCGCGACGGGCACAGCGGCGGGTTGCGGCTGGATTCGCCCCGCAACCAGCAGACCAACGTGCCGGGGCTGTACGCGATCGGCGAGGCCGACTACCAGTACCACGGCGCGAACCGGCTCGGGGCGAACTCGCTCCTGTCGTGCATCTTCGCCGGGCTCATCATGGGGCCGGCGATCCGGGCCCTGTTCCGCGACCTTCCGGGCGGCAGCGTGGACAAGCAGCCGGCCCGTCTGTTCGAGCAGGCGGTCGGGCGCTGCAAGGAGGAGATGGCCGCGCTGCTCCGCAAGGACGGCCCCGAGAACCCGTACCGGCTCCACCGCGAGCTGGGCGAGCTGATGACACGCAACGTGACGGTCGTCCGAAACAACGCCGAGCTGAAGCAGACGCTCGTGGAGCTCGACCGGCTCGGCGAACGGTACGAGCGCTGCGGCCTGTCGGACCGCGGGCCCTGGACGAACCAGACGCTGAGCTTCACGCGGGCCCTGGGCGACATGCTGATGCTGGCGAAAGTCATCGCGCGGGGCGCGCTGCTGCGCGACGAGTGTCGCGGCGCGCACTACAAGCCCGAGTTCAGCATCGCGCCGCCCACCGCCGAGCAGCCGGACGAGTTGCGCGAGCAGGCCCGGCAGTGGTGCCGCAAGTACCACGCCCAGAATCAGCAGTGGCTCAAGACCACCCTGGCGAAGTGGACGCCGCAGGGCGCGGAGTTCAGTTACGAGCCGGTGGAGTGCGACTCCATCGCCCCGCGGCCGCGGACCTACGGCCTCAAGGGCGCCGAAATTATCGACGAGGTCTGGAAGGCGGAAGTGGCCGAGGCGGCCGGACAGAAGGCCGCTGCCGCGCACTGACCAGGCCGCGGAGCATCACGCGCCGGGCGCGTCCCCGGCGCTGGAAGGATCGACGGCATGAGCACACCGACGAGCGCGGGAACCATCCTGACGGTTCGCGTCCGGCGGCAGGACCGCCCGCAGGACCGTCCGTACACGCAAATCTTCGAGGTGCCGTACCAGTCGGACATGAACGTGATCTCCGTCCTTCAGGCGATCGCGGCCCGGCCGGTCACGGCCGACGGCCAGGCGACCACGCCGGTCGCGTGGGACTGCAACTGCCTGGAGGAGGTCTGCGGGGCCTGCTCGATGCTCATCAACGGCCGGGTGCGGCAGGCGTGCAGTTGCCTGGTGGACGAGCTGCTCCGGCAGGGGCCCGAGATCAGCCTGGCGCCGCTGACGAAGTTCCCGGTGGTGCGGGATCTCGTGGTGGACCGCTCGCGAATGTTCGAGGCTTTGAAGAAGGTGCGGGCGTGGATCCCGGTGGACACGTACGCGGACATCGGGCCTGGGCCGACGATCTCGACCGAGCAGCAGGAGCAGATGTACCCGCTGTCGCGGTGCATGACCTGCGGCTGCTGCATGGAAGTCTGCCCGCAGTTCAACGATGCGAGCGACTTCATCGGGCCGGCGCCGATCGCGCAGGCGGCGCTGTTCAACCTGAACCCCGTCGGCAAGATGACCGCCTCGGAGCGGCTGCGGGCACTGATGGGCCCCGGCGGCATCACCGATTGCGGCAACGCGCAGAACTGCGTGAAAGTCTGCCCGAAGGAAGTGCCGCTGACATGGGCCATCGGCAAGATCGGGCGGGACACGACGATCGAGGCGGTCAAGCGCTGGCTGCTGAAGTAAACGTGGAGGCGCACGGCGCCGCCGCTCGCGCCTCGGGTGCCAGGATCCGGTCCGCGGCCTCGCGCGAACGGGATGGAGCGCAACCGAACCCCGGCACGTCCGCGCTCATTTCCTGGTCTGCTCGGATCGCGCCGCTAGTGGTACCGCACGCGTACGTCGTGTGTCGTGCCGCGCTCGGTCGGCGGCGGAATGAGCGGCGTCGCCAATCGCTGCCCGTCGAGCATCAACTCGACCGTGCCCGCCGGCAGCCCCGATGCCCGCGTGATCTGCACCCGGTACGTGCTGCCGCGGTACGGCCGCGTCACGTGCGCCCCCGGCCAGCCCGGCGGCAGGCAGGGATCGATTCGCAGGCCGTCCCATTCCGGACGCACGCCGAGGACCCACTGCGTGACCACGCGGTGCAGCCACTGCGCCGAGCCGGTGTACCACGTCCAGCCCGCCCGCCCGTGATACGGCGAGTCGGGGCCGTCCACGTTGCCCGGCAGCACGTACGGCTCGGCCGCATACCGCTCGGGGTCCTTCAGCGCCGGGTTGATCGCCCGCAGCAAACGCCCGACCAGTTCGGCGTCCCGGGCTTTCGCGGCCGCGGCGATGGCCCAGGTCGCGGCGTGCGTGTAGACGCCGCCATTCTCGCGCAGGCCGGGCGCATAACGCGTGATGTAGCCGATCTCGGGCACGGGGCGATCGAAGGCGGGGGCCAGGAGCAGCGCCCCGGCCTCGGTGACGAGGTGGTCACGGATGGCGGCGAGGCACGCGGCGGCGCGGTCCGGCGGGGCGATGTCGTTCAGGATCGCCCAGGTCTGGGTGTTGAGGTAGACGCGGCACACGCGGTCGGCATGGCTGCCGAGCGGCTCGCCGTCGTCGCGCGTGGCGGCCAGGTACCAGCGTCCGTCCCAGCCGTACGCGTTGATGGCCGCGACGAGGGCGGCGCGGCGGTCCGCGAAGTCCGCGGCGCGGGCGGGGTCGCCGATGCGGCGGTAGATCTCGGCCCAGTCGGCCAGCAGCCCGGCGAGGAACTGCGCGAGCCAGAACGACTCGCCCTTCTCCTGGAGCCCGACGGCGCTGAAGCCGTCGTTCCAATCGCCCGCTCCGATGTAGGGCAGGCCGCGCGGGCTGGTGCGCCGGAAAACCCGCTCGAACGCGCGGCGCACATGCTCCGCGAGCGGGGCGGGCTGCGGTTCGTCGAGGAACGGCGTTTCGTCGCGGAGGATGGACAGATCGCCGGTCTCGCGGATGTACTGGGCCGCGACGAACGCGAGCCACAGCAGGTCGTCGGTCATCTTCGTGACGTGGCCCTGCTCGCTGAGCGGGTGCCACCAGTGGTACACGGAGCCGTCGGCGAACTGGTGGCGCGCGTGCAAGCTGAGCTGCGCCCGGCACTGCGCCGGGTCGATCGTCAGCCACACCTGCGAATCCTGAAGCTGGTCGCGGAAGCCGTACGCGCCGCTCTGCTGGTAATAGCCGGCGCGGCCCCAGATGCGCCCCGAAATCGCCTGGTACCGCACCCAGTCGTTTACCACGTAATTCAGCGCCGGCTCCGGCGTGTCGATGCGGTGCGCCGCCAGCCGCGCCTCCCAGCCGGCCCGCACTTCGGCCAGCGCCGCGTCCAATCGATCGATGGCCAGGTGCTCGGACAGCAGCCGCTCCGTGTCCGCCCGCGAGTCGCCGACGGCCAGCGCGTACCCGACGACGTGGGTCTGTCTCGGCCGCAAGGTCACGACCGACCGCAGCGCGGCGATCGGGTCTTCGTGGCGGCCGAACCGCGGACGCCAGCGCTCCTGGGCGAGCGCCTCGGGCGCGCGGAGGGTGCCGTAGCGGCCGAGGAACGCGGCCTTGTCGCCCTGAGCCGCGACGATGGGCTCCGTGCAGCCCAACGCGCTGACGTAGGGAAAATCGGTGTTCCAGTGCCCCAGCCGGGCCGACGGAACTTCCCACATGTAGTTGCGGGCGAACACGGCGTGGCGGTCGGCCGAGAACTCGGTCTCGATGAACAGCTTGTGGAACTCGCGCCGCGGCGACGGCGCGACACCGCAGCACCACTCGAGGAACGCGGTAAGCTCGATGCGGCGCGAACGATCCGAACGGTTTTCGAGGACGACGCGCCACAGCTCGACCTGCCCGCCCGCGTGCGCGAACAGCGTCCACGCGGCCGCCAGACCGTCGATCGCCGTGCGGAACGTCGTGTACCCCAGACCGTGGTGGCACGCGAACTCGTCGTAGGCCGGCCACAGCGGCGCCGGCGAAAGCGACCAGCTCCGCCCGCTTTCTACGTCGCGGGCGAACAGAAACTTGCCCGAGCAGTCCTGCGCCAGGTCCTGCTCCCAGCGCGTGATCACGGCGAGTTGCGAGTTGTCGATCCAGGTAAAACCGCTGCCGGTCTGGCTGACCGCCAGACCGAGGCGCGGCGTCGCGATGAGGTTCGCCCACGGCCGCGGCGTGCGCGGGTCCGTGATGACGTACTCCCGGCCGTCGGGCGCGAAGTGGCCGTAACGGTTGGCAACGGCCCGCGCGTCCGACATGGTCGGCGACGAGCGAGGCGGGGTGACAAGGGTACTCACGCGGCGCCCTCGAAACGCTGTCAAATGCGCGCGCGACGGACGCACGACAAGCCGCCGCTGAAAGCGCTTTCACGCAGCTTAGGCGGAAACAAGGCAGGAGTCAACCAAGACCGGGCCGGCGCGCGGTTATGGGCCGGCCGGCGCGGTGGTCGCCGGGGCGCTCGCGGGCTGCGACGACGCAGCCCGGGTCCAGCCGAGGCGCTCGACGGCGCGCTTCGCGGTCGGCGTCTGCATGAACAGCTTCCAGATCAGGCCGGTGCGGGCGTTCTCGATGCCGACCAGCATCGGGCCGTGGTCGATGCCGACGTAGTCGTCGCAGACGTAACCCTGGCTCAGGTTGAACGCATCGGCCAGCCCGTAGCCGCCGACGGCGGGGTCGCGCCAGACGAGCGGGCGGCCCTGGTCGTCTGTCAGGGCGCGGAACGCGCGCAGGGCCGCCAGGCTTTCTGCGGGGGCGAGCATCAGAGCGGTGCCGGCCACGTATGGGGCGACGGTGCCCTCGTGCCACCGATCATCGTTGCTCAGGTTGGGGCGGACCTCCGGAACGATGTAGCCCTCGCGGCCGACGCAGGCGCTCAGACCCCAGCGGTCAGGACCGAGGGTGGGGTAGCGGTCGGCGAGCTCGATGCAACGCTGTCGGTGGGTGAGGACGGCGCGGCGGGAGTTTTCGAACCAGTCGACCCGGGGGCCGGTCCCGCCGAAGCGGGCGGGGTCGTCGGGCCCGAAGGCGGCGTACTCGATCCAGCAGTGGCTGAACAGGTATGTGAAGAGGCAGCCGGGCCACGAGACGATGAACGGCGGCAGGTCGCGGTGTGCTTTGGCGACGCGCCGCAGGGCGTAATATCTCTCGGGCGGGACGGCAAACTCAGCGCGCGAGGCCCCGACGGCCAGGAAGTACACGAGGCGTTCCTCGTCGCTGGCGACATACCAGTGGTGCGTGAGGAACTCGCCGTCGCCGGGGATGTTCTGCACGTCTTTCGCGCGCCAGCCCATCGAGAGCAGACCTCCCGGCGCCGTGGCGAACGCACGCCAGTCGGAATCGGCTTCCATGCGCTCGGCCAGTTCCCGCACGGGGCCTTCGAAGTACGCGCCCGCGGTGAGCGCGCCGGCCAGGAGCAGGGCGTGGTCGACGGTGCTGGCGACGATCTCGTAGCCGGAATCGGTCGGGCCGCCGGTGTTGAGATCGGGATAGTGCAGATAGATCCCGAAGCGCTTGTTGTCGGTGCGCTCGATGAGCGCGCGGAGGATGGCTCCGGCGCGCTGGGCGCCGGCCTCGCGCGTGATCCAGCGCCGCTCGACGCCGATCGGCAGCGCCGAGAGCTGGAAGCCGACCGCGGCGATGCTGGAAACGGGACCTTTGAGGCGGTCGCGCACCAGGGGCACCGGATCGCCCACCTCTTTCCAGAAGAACTGGAAGCAGGCATGCTGGATCTCATCGAGCAGGGCGGCGTCGGCGGCCTCGAAGCGGTAGGGTGGCGTTGGGGTATCGGCGACACGTAGAATATCGGGGGCGGGCGGGGTCATGGGCGGCGGGTTGGACTGCGCGAGGGCAGGCGTCGCAACCAGCGTAATGACAAGAAGTTGACATCGCATGGGCGGCACGATAGGCTGTGTTGAAAGCGGTGTCAAACGGGGGTGGCGCGGAGCGATGGCAGGATCCATGCCGGTTTCGATCGCGGACGTGGCGAAGAAGGCGCGCGTGTCGATCAGCACCGTTTCGCGCGTGCTGAATCGGCGGCAACTGGTCAATGAAAAGACCCGCGTCCGCGTGGAGCAGGCGATCCGCGATCTGGGGTACCGCCCGAACGCGTTCGCGCGGGGACTGATGCTCCGCCGGAGCGAGATGATCGGGCTGCTGCTGCCCGACCTGCACGGCGAGTTCTACTCCGAGATCATCCGCGGCGCGAACGCGCAGGCCCGTGAGCTGGGTTACAACCTCGTCCTCTCCTCGGCCCGGGACGGCGATGACAGCCACGCCCTGCTGCGCGCCATGCAGCAGCGGACGCTGCTGGACGGCGTCGCGGTGATGGTGTCCGAACTGACCGACCGTATTCAGGAGGCGCTGGCGGGCTTTGCGCTGCCGCTGTGCGTGCTCGATGCCGAAGTGGACGGCTCCCCGCACGACAGCGTCGTCATCGACCAGCGGCAGGGGGCGGTGGCGCTGATGCGGCATGTCACGCAGCGGGCCGGCTGGCGGCGGATCATCTTCGTGGGCGGGCACGAGACGAACGTCGACACCATCGCCCGGCTCGAGGCGTACCTCCAGGTGCTGGCCGAACGGGACCTGCCGCTGGTGCCGGGTGACGTGTACCACCTCGACTACCAGTACGACACGGCGTACGCCCTGGCTGCCGAGCGCGTGCGGTCGTGGGCCGGGCCGGGGCACGGCGTCTTCGCCGCGAACGACGAGATGGCGGCGGGCATCGTGGCGGCCGCGACGGCCGCGGGCGTGGCGGTGCCGCAGGAGCTGGCGGTGGTGGGGTTCGACGACACGCGCATCGCGCGGATGACGCGCCCGCCGCTGACGACCGTGCGGGTGCCGATGGCGAAGATGGGGGCGCGGGCGGTGGAGCTGCTGTGCCAGCGCATCGCCGAGCCGCAGCGGCCGCCGACGCGCATCTCGCTTCAGCCGGAGCTGATCGCGCGGGAGTCCTGCGGGGCCCCGGGCGTGCGGCTGCGGGCGCAGGCGTAGGGCCGCCCGACGGGCCGGTTTGACTTTGCCCGTGGGGCGTCAACAATCCCTCCGCCGGGGTGGAGGCCGCGGGCTGTGCGATACCTGGTTGCGATTCCGGTGTTCAACGAGCAGGCGTACCTGCCCCGCGTGCTGGCGAGCGTGCGGCGGTACACCCGTGACATTCTCGTGATCGACGACGGCTCGACGGACAACACCCCGCGGCTGCTGGACCGCGAGCGGGGGCTGCTGCGCATCACGCACCCGGAGAACCGCGGCTACGGGCAGAGCCTGATCGACGCGTTCGCGCTGGCGGACCGGCTGGGCTACGACTGGGTCATCACGCTCGACTGCGACGAACAGCACGAGCCGGCGCAGATTCCCGAGTTTGTCGCCCGGGCCGCGTGCGGCGCCGCCGACATCATCAGCGGCTCGCGCTACCTCGTGCCGCGACCGGACGACGATCCGGCGCCGCCCGACCGGCGGCGCATCAATCTGACGGTGAACAACCTGCTGGGGCAGCTCCTGGGGCTGTGGCTGACGGATTCGTTCTGCGGCTTCAAGGCGCACCGCGTCGCCGCCCTGCGACGCCTGACGCTGGACGAGCCGGGCTATGCCTTTCCCCTCCAGTTCTGGGTACAGTGTGTGCGGGCCGGACTGCGGATCGTCGAGATTCCCGTCCGGCGGATCTACCGGGACACCCGCCGCGAGTTCGGCGGCACGCTGGATGACCCCGCGGCCCGCCTCCAGCACTACCTGGCTGTGCTGGTGCGGGAGCTGCGACGCGAGCCGTCGGTCGTCGCCGGTCTGCCCCGCCTGGCCCGACAAGCTTGTTCGCTGACCGATTGATCGCCGCCGAACGTCTCGTCGCCCCACGCACGCACCTCGGTGTGCTGGTCGAACCGGCCGCGTCGGAACTGCATGCGGCACTGCGGGCCGCAGGGGGCGACTCGGGCCCCGTGCTGCTGGACACACCCTGCGGGGTACTGCGCGAGCGCCTGCGACGCCGCCTCGAGCTGCGCGCGCCGGTCGTGCTCACCGGGCACCAGGCCGAGTTCTTCCACGCCGGCGTGCTCGCCAAGACCTTCGCCGCGCACGCCCTTGCCCGCGCGGCCGGCGGCACGGCGGTGTTCCTGACGGTCGACTCCGACCAGCCGAAAACCGCGCAGCTCCCCGTCCCGCAGATCACTCCCGGCGGGCTGCGACGCATCGCCGTCACGATTCCGGGCGTCGAGCCGCGTCAGCCGTTCGAGTTACAGCCGCCGGTGCCCCGCGAGCACTGGCTCCAGTTCTTCACGCAGGCGGCCGGGCTCCTGCCGCACTACCGCGAGTCGCTGCTGCGACCGCTGGCCGAGGCCTGGCTCGAGGGCCCGGACCCACCGGACTACTGTGACGCGTGGGACCGCGGGCGGGTCGCGGCCGAGCAGGTGCTCGGCATCGAGGGCGTGCGAACGCTGCGGGTGTCGGCGCTGGCGGCCACGCCGGAGTTTCGGTGCTTCGCCGCCGCGCTCGTGCGGGACAGCGCGGCCGTGGCGGCGCACTACAACGCGGCGCAGGCCGCCTACCGCGCGCGGTACCGCGTGCGGACGCTGGGCCGGCCGGTGCCGCCGCTGACGGTGGACGGGGAGCTGCGGGAAGTACCGCTGTGGGTGACGCGCGCCGGCGTCGGACGGCGGCGCCTGTTCGTGCGGGACCACGGCGACACCCTCGAGCTATGGGCCGACCGCACGTCGCTCGGGCGGGTCGCGCGCGCGGCGCTTGCGTCGGCTGCCGCGCAGGACGCGCCCTGGCCGCCGGAGGCGGAGGGCTGGGGCCTGCGGCCGCGGGCGCTCACGCTGTCGGGTTTCGCGCGGTTGCTGCTGGCGGACCTGTTCATTCACGGGATCGGCGGGGCGCGGTACGACGAGATCACGGATGAGTTTCTGCGGGCGTGGCTGGGAGCCCCGCCGGCGCCGCTGGCGTGCGTTTCGGCGACGCTCCTGCTGCCGCTGCCGCGCGCGGAAGCGGGGGCGGCGGCGCTGCGGGCGGCGCGGCACGCGAGCCGCGACCTGCGCTGGAACCCGCAGCGTCACATCAGCGGTCTGCCGGAGGAACTGGTGCGGCAGCGCGCGGAGCTGGCGCGGCGTTCGGAGGATCTGCGCCGGCACGAGCCGCACGACCATGAGACGCGCCGCCTGGTGTACCAGGGCCTGCACCGGCTCAACGAGACGCTGTTGGCGTACGATCCCTGGCGCGCGGCCGAGTACGACCAGCGGGTGGCCGAGCTGGAACACGCGGCGGAGCAGGATCGGATCGCGTGCGACCGCGAGTACTTCTATGGCCTGCACACGACGGCGGCGGTCGCGGAACTGGGCGCGCGAATTCGCGCGGCCGTGGAGCCGGTTGGGGAGCGGAAGATCTGACCCGGCCGCGTGTCAGGGTTTGGCGGGCGGCGACTCCGCCTGTCGGGCGGCGGTTGCGACGGCGTGGGCCTGAGCGCGGAGGCGCTCGGTCGCGGTGCGGGGACCGCACAGGGCCGGAAGCAGCCACGGGACGATGAGCGTGACGATGAGGGACGCCGCGGCGATCCACCCGAGCGCGGTCCGCGCGCCGGGGCGCAGCCAGGCGAATGGCGCGTTGACGGCCCAGAGTATCCGGTCGATTGTGACGTAGATTCGGCGTCCCCAGCGGGAGGTGGGCAGGACCGGCGCAGCGCTTTCGGTCTCCGCCGCAGGGGAGTCCGGCGCGGCCACTTCGGGCAGCGGATCGGTGGGCGTCTGGACGACGACAACCCGGGCGTCGGTCGGGGGCCGCGGGGGTGCCCCGCGTGACGGGGCGGCCGCTACCGGCACGGGGATCGGGACGACCGGAGTGGTGCCCTCGTCAAGACTGGGCAGCTCCGCACCGAGCGCCTCGGCCTCGGCGACGGCGGCCTGGACCTCGGCATCGCTGACGAGCGGCGGGTCGGCGTGCGTGCTCATGCGGCTCACCGGCGCGGCGGAGAGCCCGCCGCGCCGCGCGGCGGGCGGGCTCGCCCACTGTGCACATCGGCTGGGGCGGCGCGCGGCTGCAACGGCGGCTCGGATCGCCGATAACTTCTCGGCCCGCGGTGTCGGAAGTTGTACGCGCCAATCGACACGAGCCGGAGGAACGACTTAATTCGAGTCGGGTGGTCCGCGTGGAGGGACGGCGCGCGGCGACCCGCGAGGAGTGACGCATGCACGCCCGTGTTGCGATGACGGTCCTGATCGGGCTCGGCGCGGTGCTGGCGACGGCCCAGCCGGCGGCGACGCAGTCGACCTCACAGCCCACGACTCGGGCGGCGGCGTTGCCGGCGGCCGTCGAGCGTGTGCTCCAAGCCGTGCCGGACGACACGCACCTGCTGGTGGTGGTGCCGAGTGTCGACACGCTGGCGCGGGGAGTCGGATCGTTCTGCAAGGCGGCCAGCCTGCCGGTGGAGGAGGAGATCTCTGCGGCGGCGCTGCTGAGCGACCTGCTGGAGGGCGCCGGGCGCGCGATCGACGCCGGCGGACCGCTCGTGCTCGCCGTGTCGGCGGAGCGGGAGGAGCCGCTGGTGATCGCGACGCTCATGAGCGTCGAGCCTCTGGGGGCGACGGCGGCGCCCACGCTCGTCCGCGGCGCAGAGGTGTACGAGCTGAAGCGCGAGCAGCTCGCGGCCGTGACGCCGGATCGCGTGGTGATCTTCGGGCGGGAGCGTGTCGACATCGAGGCCGCGCTCGGGGCGACCGGCAAGGCCGTCCGCAAGCTGACGGCGGAGCACGTGGCGCTGCTGGCGCGCCGGCAGGTCCTCCTGTGGGTGGACGTGGCGCCCTGGGAACCGACGATCCAGCAGGCGCTGAGTCTCTTCGTCCAGATGGTGTCCTTGGGGGCAGCCAGCGCCGGACCCGAGGGTGAAACCGCGATCCAGTTCTACCGCGCCCTGATCGACCTGCTCGGCAAGGTCGTGCGCGAGGCGGACCACTACGCGGCGGCGCTCCAGGTCGACGAGCGCGGCGTGTTCTTCGAGGACCGGGCGACGTTCAAGGCGGACGGCGCGGCAGACCGGTTTCTGGCGGACATCCGCCCGGGCCGCGGCGACCTGCTGCGGGGCCTGCCGGCCGGGGCCCTGATGACGTTCGGCGCGGAGTGGGAATCCGTGCCCGGCGCGCCGTCGCTGAACGAGGCGGTGATGCGCGCGATCGTGTCCGGCGGCGTGCTCCGCGAGCGGGTCGACGCCGAGAAGCTCGCGCGGGCGGTGGAGCGCAGCGCGGCCATGTACCGGAACATGACGGGTTTCAACGGCGCGCTGCTGCCGGGTGAGGGCGGCGGCTTGCTGTACGCCGGGCTGCACTTCACGAAAGACGCGGAGGCCCTGTTGCGCGAGATGCGCGTCCTGATGCGGGAATCACCCGAGTTGTTCCAGGCGTGGGGCGCGCTGCCGACCGCGGCGCTCGCCTTCGAGACGGAGCTGGTGGACGGGACGCCGTTGGACTGTTACACGTTCGACTTCAGCGCCGAGGACCCGGCCATTCAGCCGATGCTGGACGCCTTGTACGGCAAGGACGCCGGTGTGTACTGTCTCGCCGCCCCGCAGGGCGCGGTGTACGCCATGGGCCCGCGGGCGCAGGCCCGGTCCCTGGCGCTGCGACTGAAGAACCCGCCGCCCGCCGCCCTGTCGGAGGACGCCCGCTACGCGACGCTGCTCAAGCGTCTCTCGCCGCACCCGCAGTTCTGCCTCACGATCGATCTGCCCGCGACGATGCAGGTGCTCTTCCAGTCGCTCGAGAAGGCCGGGATGCCGCTGCCCCCCCTGGATTTCGGCCCGACCGCCGCGCCGCTGGCCGGCGCGGCGGTCTACGTCGAGCGGCCCGCCGTCCGGCTCGAGGTGTTCGTTCCGGCCGAGACACTCGGAACGCTGGTCAAGGGCCTCGGCGCCCTGGAGACCGCGCCCCGCGAGCCCTTCTGAACCGCGGCGAGCCGGTTGCGCCGCGTGCGGCCGCCCGGTACAATGCCGGCCCGCGCGGCGCGTGCGTCCCGGTGCGTCGGCCGGCACGGCGGCCGCGTCGCGGACCGCCACGCATGATGCGCCGCATCAACGACCTCGCGCTCGGGCTCACGACGCTCGGCGTGCTCGCGCTGTTCGTCGGCACGATCCTCTTCCTGCGGCCGCTGTTCGAGAGCGGCGGGCGCATCGTCACGATCCACTTCCCGCACGACCGCGGCATGGCGCCGCTGGAGCGCGGCAGCGCCGTGCTGCTGGGCAGCTCGGTGACGGTCGGCAAGGTGCGGGACATCGCGATCCGCAAGGTGGACGCGCCGCACGGCGCGCCGCGGCCGCGGGAGGTCGTCTTCGAGGTGACGGCCACGCTGCGCGACGACGTGCGGCTGAACGAAGGCTGCGTGATCACGACGGGACAGCCCGCGGTGGGCGGGGCGGGTTACGTCGACATTCTGAACGTCGGGCGCCTGGGCGCTGAGCTGCCGGCGGGACAGCCGGTGCGCGGTGCGCCGCCGCAGAGCCTCGCCGCGGCCATCGGGGAGCTGTCGGCTCGCGTGTTGGGCCCCGGCGGACTGCTCGAAGACTTGGAGCACGCGCTCGACCCGGCCCGGGAGGGGTCGCTCCTGCGGAAAGTGGCGCTCATCCTGGACAACGTCCAGACCGTGACGGTGGCGCTGCGGACGCAGGCGAGCAGCGAGGACCGCGCGGCGCTGCTCGGCAAGGTCCACCAGCTCCTGGATGACCTGGCCGCGACGACCGGCGCGCTGCGCGGCGAACTGGCCGGCAGCGGCGACGCCACGGCCCTCCGCAAGGTCCACGCGGCGCTCGACCAGCTCAACATCGCGGTCGGTGAGACCGCGGGGCTGTTGGGCGAGACCCGGCCCCTCGTGCACGATACGTTGACCAGCGTGGCTCATGCGGCGCGGACGGTGGATCGCGAGTTGCTCGCGGCGCTCCGCGCGGAGTTCGACCGGACGAACCCCGACGCGCTGCTGAGCCAGGTGCATGCGGCCATGGACCGCGTGAATGCCGCGCTGGCGGACGTGCAGGTGCTCACGGACAGTGCCGGGCGGCTCGTGGCCGTGAACCGGCCGGTGCTGGAGCGCGCCGTCGGCAACGTCGGCGAGATGACGGATAATCTGCGGCGCGCCAGTCACGAGGTGTTGCTCAACCCCTCGCGGCTGATCTGGGGCCCCGGGGCGCAGCGCGAGCAGCAGCTCCTCGTGTTCGAGGCGGCCCGCAGTTTCGCCGAGGCCGCCCGCGACCTCGACGTGGCGGCGGCGCGGATGCAGAGCTTGCTGGCGAACCTCCCGCCGAGCGGCGCGCCGGGTACGGGCGCCGCGGAGGAGCTCGCCGCCATTCAGGCCGCCGTCCGGACGGCGTTCGAGCGGTTCGAGCGGGCCGAGGGGGTGCTGTGGGAGCAGCTCAAGTGACCGACGGGAGGGGCACCTTGTGAGCACGGCGACGCGGCATGCGCTCCTCGTCATCGGCGGCGGGCCGGCCGGCGCGGCCGCGGCCTGCGCTGCGCGGGCCGCGGGGCTGAGCGTGGCGGTCCTAGAGCGCGGCGCGACGCCGCAACCGGACGACTGCCCGGGCTGGCTGGGGCCTGCGGCCGTGCGGACGTGCACCTCGTTAGGGGTCGCGGCCGACGCGGCGGGGGCGGTGGAGTTCCGCGGGCTGCGGCTGCGCTCCTGGGACCTGAAGCAGTGTGTTGACGTGCACGACCCCGAGCTGCGCGGGTGGATCGTCGAGCCGGCGCGGCTCTCGGCGGCGTTGCTGGAAGCCGCTCGACGGGCGGGCGCGGAGGTTCGCACCGGGGCCGAGGTGACGGCCCTGCACCTGGGGGAAGATGCCGTCGCGGCGGATACGCGCGCGGGCGCGGCCGCGGAGGGGCAGATCGCGCTCCTGGCGGATGGGGCGTCCTCGCAGACGGCGGGCGCGGCGCACCTGTTGCCGGCGCAGCGGATCGCCGGAACGGGCGGCGGCGTGCTGGCCACCTGGGACGTTGCGACGGACGCGCCCGGCGTGGAAGTGCTGATCGGGGCCGGCCGGGCGCTGCGCGTGGCCACCATCGTCCGCGGTGCGGGCCGGATTCGGCTCTACGCCCACACGCGCGACACGACGTCGCCGGCAGGCACGCAACTGATGACGCTGGTGGCCGCCGCGCAGGCGGCCGGTCTGCTGCCCGACAGCCCGCCCGGGCTGCCGCAGTCGCGGCCGCTGCTGGGCGGCACGGCGCTGGAACTCGAATCGCACGTGGGCAAACGGGCGCTGCTGATCGGCAGTGCCGGCGGCTTCGTGGCAGCCCTCAGCCAGGAGGGCATCTACCCGGCGCTGCGTTCGGGGCAGCTCGCGGTCGAGACCGCGGCCCGGGCCCTGGCGGCCCCGCTGTTACAGGACGAGCTGACGTCGTTCGGCGCGGCCTGGCGGGCGGATCTGGCCGATTACCTCCGTATGCCGAACACGGACCTGGGTTTGCTGATTCCGCTGGTGTTCGGCAACCCGCAGATGTCGCGGCGCGTGGCCCGGGCGTTTCTGCTAGGTCAGACGTTCTGATTTCGGCGGAAGGCCCGCTATCATCGGGAGCGGTGTGGGGACCGCGCATGCGGCCAGAGGACAGGCGCTTGAGCGTGACACAGCAGGACTTGCGGATCATCCACTACCCCGACCCCCGGCTGCGCAAGGTCTGCGCCCCCGTGACCCGGTTCGACGAGGAGCTGCGCGCGCGGGTCGAGCGCATGTACGAGCTGATGGCGGCCGGCAAGGGTGTCGGGCTGGCGGCGCCCCAGGTGGGCGTGCTCGAGCGGCTGTTCGTCATGAACCCGACGGGCGAGCCGCAGGACAACCAGGTCTTCATCAACCCGGAAATCCGCGAGCCGCACGGCTCGGTTGAAGGGGAGGAGGGGTGCCTGTCGCTGCCGGGCGTGCATGTGCGCGTGCGGCGGGCGCAGCAGTGCCGGGTGACGGCCCAGGCCCTCGACGGATCGCCGATCGACGTGGTCGTGCAGGATCTCGTGGCGCGCATCTGCCAGCACGAGACCGACCACCTGAACGGCGTACTGATCCTTGACCGCATGGGGCCCAGCGACCGAATCGCGACCCGCAAGACGCTGCGGGCGCTGGAGGAGACGCACAAGGCGACGCGGGGGGAGTGAGGCGGGACGACACGCCCGCCGGCACGTGGGCACGAAGCCCCGAAGGCCCGCAGCGGGGGATCGAGGGACGGAGGGATCGCGGTGTCGGGGCGGGTCACCGCCCGGGCGCGGCCGCCGTCAGCCCGGCGGCGCGCAGGACCTGTTCGAGCCCGGCGGCGTCGGATTCGTCGAACGCGGCCGGGGCGTGGCTGTCGAGGTCCAGCACTCCCCAGCAGCGGCCCCCGGGCTCCAGCAGCGGCACGACCACCTCGGACCGGTCGCGGGGATCGCAGGCGATGTAGTTCGGACCGAGCTCCCGCACGTCCCGCACGACGAGCGGGCGGCGCGCCCGCCACGCCGCGCCGCAGGCCCCGTGCAGCCCGATCGGCGAACACGCGGGCTTGTCGCGGTGCGGCCCCAGCACCAGCTCCTCACCGCTCTCGTGCAGGTAGAAGCCGACCCACGACACGCCGGTTGCGTGGAGCTCGTCCCAGAGCAGGTCCACCACCGCCTGCAAGCGCGCCGGGCGGTCGCCCGCCCGCGGGACGCGCACGGCGAGGGCGGCGTACGGTCGGTTCATGCGCCGTCTCCGCGCGTGCCGTGCCCATTCGAGCCGCGCACCGGCGTGAGCTGGAACTCCGCGCCGCACCCGGGGCCGCCGCAGCGCACGGTCAGGGTCGGCACGGCGGCCAGCTCGGCCGGCTCGGTGCCGTGGATCGCCAGCAGCGTCGGCAGCAGGGCGTGGGCCGCGTGCAGGCACAGGCCCGCGGGCAACACGGCTCCGATCGTCAGACCGTCGTGCGCGGCCGCGAGGGCGGCGCACGGCCCGCCCGCCGGGCAGGCGTGTGCGGCCGGGGGGCGGCTCAGCGTGACGCGCACGAGCCGTCCGACGGCCGACCGCGGCGCGGTGCTGTCCGGCACGGCGACGGGCGGGCCCGACGCGGCCCCATCCGCGGGCGCATCGGATGTTGCGGCGGCGTCGATATCGAACACGATGACGTTCGCGCCCCGGTCCATCGCGAGGTTCGCGAGCTCGTCGGCGCGGCGGTTGTCCTCGCGCGGCACATGCCGCACGCTCCAGCGCGCGACCTTGATCAGCAGCAGTTGGGCCTGCTCGTACAACTGCGCCAGCCGGGGGTTGCGCACCTGGTACTGGCCGGTGAGCTGGCGGACGAGGAGCTCGCTGTCGGAGTGGATCGTCAGCGGGTGCGGGCCGAACCGGGCGGCCCGCTCGAGCGCTCGGAGCAGGGCGAAGTACTCGGCGGCGTTGTTGGTCTGGTGGCCGAGGAACCAGGCGGATTCGTGCAGGAGGCGGCCGTCGTCGTCGCGGATGACGACGCCGGCGCCGGCCGGCCCGGGATTGCCGCGCGACCCGCCGTCGACGTAGATGCTGATGCCCAAGCGGTGCCCGTCCGTCAGCTGCGCTCGATGTAGAGCACGCGCCCGCAGTTGTCGCAGGTAATGATATCGTCGCGGCTGAGCAGGGCATTGGCCCGCTCGACGGCCAGGGCGACGTTGCAGCCGTCGCACATGAACTCGTCGCGCCGCGGGTGCGTGCGGACCACGCGGGCCAGGACCTCCCCGTCATAGCGCTCGGAGACGCGCTCGAAGAGCTCCCGTTCCTTGGGCGGCAGCTTGGCGGCGGCCTCGGCGCGCTGCCGCTCGAGCAGCTCCATGCGTTGTTTGAAGGAGTTCTGGGCCTGGTCGAGCTGTCCGCGGAGGCTCTGGAGGCGGGCGGCCTCCGCCTCGACGGCGGCCTGCTGCTCGGCGACGGCCTTCTTCTTGGCCTCGACGGTCTCGTAGAGCTGGAAGAGCCGGGTCTCGAGCCGGGTGGCGTCGGCCTTCTCGTTGTTCAACTGCGAGAGAACGGCCGCGTATTCCTTGTTGGTCTTGACCGAGTTTAGGTGGTCGCGGAGGCGGCTGACGTGGGCGGTCCGGCCCTTGATCTCGACGTCGAGCGCGTCGAGCTCGACCTGGGTGTGCTTGAGGTCTTCCCGGGCGGTGGCCAGGGCCTCCTCTGCTTCCTTGAGCCGGACGGCCTGGCGCTTGGCCCCGTTCTGCTTGGCCGCGAGCTGGCGCCGGATGTCTACGATCTGAAGCTCGATGTCTTGGAGGACGCGCAAGGCTTCGAGCTTGGCACCCATTCAGGTTCTCCGGGGGCGGGCTGGCAGGTCGATCCGCATAAGCCCCGCATTATCGCGCCGCGTGCGGCGCGCGGCAAGCCTCTTTTGACCACGCGGCGCGCGCGTCTGCCGGCGCTCGGCGGTTTTTCGCCGCGGGCGTACAATCCGGACCGTCCGTTCCGCCCGGGGACGGCGACCCGCAAGGAGTTCCTATGTCTCTGCGCCGGTTGACCTTAGTGCTGGCATGCGTGGCGGTGGGAGCCGCCGGGGCCGCGGACGAGGCGTCCCGCGCCCGGCGGCGGACGCCCGTGGTCGAGGTGTTCGAGAAGTGCCGCGACGCGGTCGTCAACATCAGCACGACCCGCGTCGTGCGGCTCCGCTCCCTGTGGGGCTCGCCGCTGGAGGAGTTCTTCGATCCCGGCCCCGCCCGCCGCCGCGAACGCCGCGTCCAGAGCATCGGCTCCGGCGTCGTCATCCATCCCGCGGGCTACATCGTCACCAACGCGCACGTCGTGTCGCAGGCGTCCGACGTCCGCGTCGCGCTGGCCGACGAGCAGAGCCTGCCGGCCGGCATCATCGCCGTCGATAACGAGCACGACCTCGCCGTGCTCAAGGTCGACCCGCCGCAGCCGCTGCATGCCGTCACGCTCGGCCGCAGCGACGACCTGATGATCGGCGAGACGGTCGTGGCGATCGGCAACCCGCTCGGCCTCCAGCACACGGTCACCGCCGGCATCATTTCGGCGCTGAACCGGGAGCTCCAGTTCAGCGAGGACGTCGTGTACCGCGGGCTGATCCAGACCGACGCGCCGATCAACCCCGGCAACTCGGGCGGCCCGCTGCTCAACGTGAACGGCGAGCTGATCGGCATCAACTCGGCCATCCGCGGCGACGCCCAGAATATCGGTTTCGCCATCGCGGTCGACCGGCTCTGGGAGCTGCTGCCGGACCTGTTCGACGTCGAGCGCCGCGCCCGCGTGCGCTTCGGCTTGCGGGTCCGCGGCCCCGCGCCCACGGTCGCGGCTGTGCGATCCGGCAGTCCGGCGGCGCAGGCCGGCGTGCGGGTCGGCGACCGCATCACGGCGCTGGCGGGGCAGCCCGTGGGCGACGCGATCGATTTCTACGCGAACCTGCTGGCGCAGAAGCCGGACCAGACGATCCGGCTGACCGTGCAGCGCGAGGGGCGGTCGCTCATGCTCGACGTGCCGCTGGAGAGCGTGCCGATTCCGGACGGGCAGAAGCTCGCGCAGTCGCTGCTCGGTTTGCGATTGGGGGAGATTCCGCCCGACGTGCGGCGCGAGTTCGACCTGCCGCCGGGGGCTGGGCTGCTGGTCGATGGGGTCATTCCGGGCGGGGCCGGGGACCGGGCGCGGATGCGGCCGGGGGACGTGATCCTGCGGCTTGATCGGACGCCGATGACCTCGCTCAGCGACGTCGGCCTGGCGCTGGAGCGCGTGAAGGCGGGCGACGAGGTCCGGGTCGACGGGTTGCGGCTCGCGGCCGACCCGCCCTTTTTCTGGACGGTGACGCTGCGGGCGCGGGGCAGCGGCGTGTAGCCCGGCCCGCGGGTCAAGCCCCCGCAAGCGGGGCGTCCACGGGCAGCCGGGCCGCCAGCTCGCGAAACGCGCTCAGTAACTTGCGATGGCGGCGCTTACGCGCGCCGAAGCCGAGGGCGTCCATCTCGCGTTCGGCCGCCTCGGGCGAGAGGCCGTCGCAGTGCACGCGGTACAGCGCGCAGAAGAGAAGCGTGCGCTGCTGTCCGAGCCGACAGTGGACGAGCACTGGGCGCCGCTCGGGCGCGCGACACAGTTCCAGGAACTGGCCCGCCTGCGCGGGGGTCGGCGGGTTCTTGTGATTGAAGGGGAGCAGGACGAACGTGGCGCCGTGCGCCTCGCACACCGCGCGCTCGGCGGCTTCCCAGGCGTCCGGGTCGTGCGCGGTGCGTGAGCCGCGCAGGCTCACGACGGTGCGGATGCCGTACCGCCGCAGCAGGCCCGCCAGGTCCTCGGGCGTCGGCTGGCCGCAGCGGTACAACACGCCCTCGGCGACGACGCCGAAGTGGCGCAGACCGTCGTAGGGCGCTCGAAAGAGCCGGCGCAGCAGGCGCGGAACGTTCACGCGGCAACGCCTCCGCGGCAGCGGGGCCGGCGTCCGTCGCCGCCGGTCACGGCCGCGCGGTCAGCTCGAACGCCGCGCGGTTTTCCGCCACCTTTTTGCCGAGTTTATCCGCCACGGTGACTTTTGCCACATACCGCCCCGGCGCGAGGGACGCCGGGAGCCGCACCAGCCGGGGGATGAAGCAGTCCTGCCGCCGGTTGCGGCAGCGGTCGACGATGTCGGTGTCCCGGAGTTCCAGCACGATGTCGCCGGCGCGGTTCAGGATGGTCGTGGTCAGGTCGAACGTCGTGTGATACAGCCCGTCGCTGCGGAGCTCGCTGACGAAGTCGCGGACCTCGCAGTACAGCACGAACTCCGCGCCGCCGGCGGCGAATCGCGCGGGCTCGATCACGTCGTACTGCCCGAAGCCCCGCACCGCGCCGCAGATCCTGAGCGTCGGGATCGAGAGGTCGGCGAGCCGGCGCAGACTCTCCTCCAGCTCTGCCAGCGGTGCGCGGGCGGCCGTGGCGGTGGCCGCCAGGTCGCCCTCGTGCGCCTCGCGCAGCGCGATCCAGGTCTCGACGAAGCGCGCGGCCAACTGCTGCTGCTCGGCCGTCACGAGGCGCAACGGCTCCCGGGCCTGCTCGAAGTCGCCCGCGATGGCCCACAGCACCCGCCGATCCAGTTGATCGCGGAAGGGGGCGTCCTCCGGCAGCGGCGACCGCTCGAGGTACTCGCGCAGCGAGGTCAACCCTACGCTCGCCGCCGCGGCCGCGTTGATCGCCGGGGTGTCGGGACCGCGTCCGGCCGGAACGGGTGGTGCTGATTCCGCCCGCGCGGTCAGAGCGGTGAGCGTTGGTGCCGGCGGAGGTGCGGGCGGCGGTTCCGCGGCCGGGGCGGTGCCGCCGACGTCGGGCGGCGGCTCGCTCGGCGGAGCCGGCGGCTCGACGCGGGGCGGGCTGCTCGGAGGATGCTGCAGCACGGTGGCCGGCTCGCTCAGGACGTCGGCGGCGAGCGCGGGTACCGACGGCGGGCGGACGGTGGGGGCGTTCGCGACGCGCGCGATGTAGCGGTTCACGTCGATCTCGACCGGATCGCTCGGGTCGGTCGCCGGCTGCGAAGCCGCAGCGCGCACGACTTCCACTTGTCGTTCGGGTGGGTCAGGCCTTTCGCGGCGGGCGGGCTGGGATTGCGGCCCGAGGTACGGGTCGGTCAGGCAGCCGGTCGTGGTGACGAGGAGCAGCGCGAGCACCTGCCCCGCGCGGGAGAGTCGGTCCGCATCCATGCGTGGCTCCGCGACATCCTTCAGGCGGCCGGAGCGGCCAGCCGGACGAGCAGCAGCTCGACCCCTCGTTCTATCGACCGCAGGCCCGTCTTCGCTTGGGTATCGAGGCGGGCGAGCGCGGCGAGTGCGGCCCGGACGCGCTGCGCGGGGAGGCGTGCGAGAATGGCGGCGAGCTCGGCTTCGCGGCGCCACATCATCACCTTGGGCGCAATCTGCGCGGGCGACAATCCTTGCGCGCGCAGTTGATGCGCGGTCAGCCAGCGGCGCAGGACGTACGCGATGCCGCCGACAACTTTGAAGGGGGCCTCGGGATCGCTGGCCAGCGTCTGTTCCCAGAGCTGGAGCGCTCGGTCGGTCCGCCCGAGCCCCGCCGCGTCCATCACGGCGAAGATCTTCTCCTCGCGGGTCTGGCCGACCAGTGCGGCGACGTCGTCCGTGGTGATCTCGCGCCGCTCACCGACGTACAGGGCGAGCTTCTCGACCTCGCGGGTCAGGATCTCGGTGTCATGGCCGACCAGCTCGATGAGCCGGACGGCAACCTCGGGCGCGATTCGGCAGCCGTGCTCCTGGACGAGCTTGCCAAGAGCGGGCGCCGCCTGATACTCCTTCGGCTTCTCGAAGCCCTGGATCTGGCCGCCCGCCCCCGCCACGGCCTTGTAGAGCTTCGTGTTGCTCGGGAAGGACCGGCACTCGAGCACGAGCGTCGCGAACGGCGACGGCTTCTTCGCGTAGGCTTCGAGCCGCTCGCGGTGCGCGCTGATGAACGAATCGGCGCTGCGGACGATGACGACGCGGCGGCCGCCCAGGAACGCCGGAGTCATCAGATCCGTGAACGCGCCGCCCAGCGACGCGGCTTCCTCTTCGGCGCCGCGCGGGCCGGTATCGTACGTGCTGAGCGCCATCCCACGATCCGCTTCGTCGGGCAGAAGGCGGGCAATCCACGCTTCGAGTTCCCTGGCGCGCTGGGCGCCGTCATCGCCGAAGAGCACGACGATCGGGGGCGGGGCGGAGCTGGTCGTCTTGCGGGCCATCGTTCTCGGGGGTCGGGGCCGTCGCGGGCGCCCGACGCGGGTCAAAGTACTCCAACCGGCGCCGGGCCATCGCCTGCACGGCGGCGTCGGCATCCGGGGCCGCCAGTGCCTGCTCCCACGCTCGGACCGCGGCATCCGTCCGACCCAGCCGATGCTCGACATCGCCCAGCCGCAGCGCGAGCCGGGCCGTGTCCGGCGTCAGGGTACGGAGTTGCAGAAGCAAGTCGCGGGCCTGAGCGTACCGCCCCTGCGTCGCGGCGACCAGTGCCAGCCCGTCCAGCGCGCCGGGGTCGTCCGCCCGCAGCCCGCGCGCGGCGTCGAACTGCCGCCCCGCGGCGTCGATCTGTCCCAGCCGGTACAGCAGCCGGCCGAGCTCCACGCGGGCGGTCGTGTCGGCGGGATCGGCGCTGATCGCGTCCTCGAGCCGGGCGACCGCCAGATCAAGCCGCCCCTCGGCCGCGAACCGCGCCGCGCGGGTCCGCAGCTCGCGGGCGCGGGCCGGGTCGGGCGGCGGGTCGGCGGGAGCGGTCGTTGGCCGGGGCGTTTCGTCCCAACGCACCGGTGCGACGGGGGCGACCGGCTCGATCCGGACCGGGGCCGGCGGGCCGACCGGCTGGACCTCGGCGACGAGCTCGGCGGCGCTGGCGGGCGGGGTCGGCTGGTCGGCGGCCACGGCGGGTGGCGGATCCGGCGCGTCATCCGGCGCGTTGGCCGCCGAGCGGTCGAAGCCGACGATGTCGGCCAGGGCGCGGTTTCCGGCGCGGTCCACCACGAGCAGCCGCATCTCGTGCGGACGTCCGAGCCCCAGCGGCCACGACCAGCGCAGTGTGTCGCCGTCGCGCTCGAGCGGTCCGCCGTCGCACCAGTCGCCGTTCTCGAAGCGGTAGAACAGCCGCACGGCGCTGTGGACCGGGTGCTCCTCAATGATCGTCGTGCGAAGTGTCAGCGCTCCGCGGGGCAGACTTGTCGGCGAGCCGGCGTGCGGGCCGACGCCGTCGGCCGCGGTCGGTCGATCGGGGGGCGTCCCGCGGACCTCGTGCACCTGAACGAGCGGCGGCGTCGTATCGACGATGACGCTGAGCAGCGGCTCGGTCTCGGTCGTCGGCGGTGGCCCGGATGCGCCGCCCTCGTTGTGCAGGATGACGTAGAAGTCGTACGCGCCGTCTTCCGGTACCCGCACACGCGCGCGGGTCCGGCCGAGCGGCGTATAGGGGCGACGTTCCCACGGCTCGGTCGCCGTCGCCCCGCGACGCATCCAGATCTCGACTTCGTCGACGACGGCGTCCGCGGCAACCTGGTACTCGAGCACGATCTCGCGCGCGGGCAGGTAGCGCGGCTCCGCGGGCGGTGCGGCCGCGACGGAGGCCGGCACGAGCAGACCGGCGACCGCGGCGAGGCGCGGGCCGAGGGTCGAGCTGGCGAGCCGGGTGCGGCGCATGACGGCGTCCTGGATCGGGAGGCGGGCGTTACCACGATCCCGCTGCTCGCTCGTATCGGGGCGGCGCGGCGGTCGGGCGCACGCGGTGCCGATCCGGGCGCAGGGGCCGCGCTTCGGGGGCGCAGACCCTGCGGGCAACGGCGCGGCTGCTCGGTTACACCGGCAGGGGGCGGCCGAGGCGCTCGTAAACGTCGAGGTAGCTGCGCTCGAGGTACGCCCGGCTGAGACGGTTGGTGATGTGGTCCCATGGGAACCGCTCGGTGAGCGCGCGGGCGCGGTGGGCGTAGAACGCGGGGTCGAGGCCGGTGGCCTCGAAGGCAGCGTCCCAGAGCTCCGGGCGGAAGCAGTCGTCCCAACCGTCGAGTCGGGCGCCGCGGCGCCACGCTTCGTACACCACCGCGCCGAGTCGCCGGTCGCCGCGGGCGAGGACGGCCTCGAGCTGGGCGCGCTCGGTCCTTGAAAGGCTGAAGTGGATCGCGGCCCGGTGCGTCCGCTTCAGTTCCAGCAACCGGCGGCGGACTCCCTGAAAGTATTCCGGTCGCGGCTGCGGCATCCACTGGAGCGGCGTGTGCGGCTTGGGCACGAGCCAGGCGACCGCCGCGGTCACGGCGGCCGGACTCTGGCCGAGGTCGCACCGGGCGCGGCTGACCTGCTGCGCGAGGTGCCAGATGCCGTCGATGTCCTCCGGCTGCTCTCCGGGCAGGCCGGCCATGAAGTAGAGCTTGACGTGCCGCCAGCCCGCGGCGTACGCGGCCCGCACGCCCGCGAGCAGGTCGCCGTCTACGACCTTCTTGCGGAGCGCGGCCCGCATGTCATCGCCGGCCGCCTCGACGGCCATCGTCAGCCCGGCCTTCCGAACGGAGCTGCCGAGGGCCGGCAGGTCGCGGAGCAGACGGTCCACCCGGAGCGACGGGAAGCTGATGTTGACGTGCCGCGGGGCGAAGCGCTCGGTCAGGCGCGCCGCCAGCTCGCGCAACTGCGGGTAGTCCGAGGTCGAAAGGGACAGGAGGCCGATTTCGTCGTAGCCGGTGCCCCAGTAGCCTTCCTCGGCCAGGTGCACAATCCGTTCCACACTGCGCAGCCGCAGCGGGCGCTTCGTGCAGCCGGCGTGGCAGAAGCGGCACAGGTTCGGGCAGCCGCGCATGATCTCGATCGCGTAGCGGTCGTGGACCGTCTCGGTCCACGGAACCAGCGGGCGCGTCGGGAACGCGACGTCCTCGAAGTCCGGAGTCTCGCACCGGACGATCGTGTTGGGCAGACCCTCGGCCAGCGGCCGCAAACCCGCGAAGGTCCCGTCCGCGTGGTATTCCGCGGCGTAGAGGTTCGGGGCGTAGAGCCACGGGAACCGGCGGGCGAGGAGCGGGATCATCTCCCGGCGGCGGACACCGTCCCGCTTGAGAGCCCGGATGGCCGTGCAGAGCTCGGCCAGCGCGTGCTCGCCGTCGCCGATGACCACGAGGTCGAGGAACTCGGCCAGCGGCTCCGAGTTGTCGGCCTGCGGCCCGCCGACGAGCACCAGCGGGTCGTCGTCGCCGCGCTCGGCCGCGCGGAGCGGCACGCCCGCCAGGTCGAGGAGGTTGAGCACGTTCGTAAACGTGAGCTCGTACTGGAGCGAGACGCCCAGCACGTCCGCCGAGCGGACCGGCTGCCGCGTGTCCCAGGTGAAAAGCGGGATGCGCCGGTCGCGCAGGACGGTCTCGGCGTCGGGCTGGGGGCAGTAGACCCGCTCGGCACAGACGCCCGGGAGCTCGTTGGCCAGCGCGTAGAGGATCTGCGTGCCGAGGTGCGACATGCCGATCGCGTAGGTGTCGGGGAAGGCCAGCGCGACGCGGACCTCAGCCCGCCCCCAGTCGCCGGACCGCACGCGCTGGTTGACCTCGCCGCCAATGTACTGGGCGGGGTGCCGGACGCGCGGCAGGAGCTCCTCGCTGACGCGGCGGTGCAGGTCGGACGTGCTCATCGGCTCCTGTGATGCACGGGGCTCGTGGCGGCGGATTATACGGCGGCCGCCGGGCCGCCGGCCTGCGCCCGGGTCTTCCCCATGCGGCACGACGCGTTTGTTGCGGCCGGGCGGCGCCGCGACACGTTCCGCCTTCCGGCGTCGCCGGGGCCGCCGCCCGCCTACCAGTACCGCTCGAAGTGGATGTTCCCCGGCCGGTCGCGGTCGTCGGTCACGAAGCCCCGGGCTTCGAGCAGCGCCTGCACGGCGACGATCATCTCCGGGTTGCCGCACAGGAACACGTGGCAGTCGGCCGGGTCGAGGCGCAGACCGGCGACCCGCTCGAGCGTCGCGTCCTCGAGCGCGTTCTGCACGCGGCCGCGCAGGCCCGTCCAGCGGCCGCCCTTCGGCTCACGGGACGCGATCGGCACGTAGCGGATGTTGGCGTCGGCGCGGGCGACGGCTTCAAGCTCCGCGCGGTAGCCGAGATCGCAGGCGTAGCGCACGCCATTGATGAGGACGAAGCGACGCCAGCGGCCCTGCCCGCGAAACGTCCGCAGCATCGACACGAACGGTGCGATGCCGGTGCCGGTCGAAACCATGATGAGATTCTGACCGGGGGGCGCGAGCTCGATGCGGAACTCGCCCTTGGCCTGCTCGTCCATCCACAGCCGGCCGGGCGGCTCGATTTCCCAAAGCCGGGGCGTGAGGGCGCCTTCGTCGATGCGAACCACGAAGAACTCGAGGAAGTCCGCTTCAAGAGGCGACGATGCAATCGAGTACGCCCGACGGATCAGCCGTACGCGTCCTCCGGGCCCGAGTTCCGGATGCGCCCCACGCGGCACGCCGAGTCGGACGAACTGCCCGGGGACGAACGTGGGGACGCGGCCGGAGTCCGGCCGCACGCGCACGATGCTCAGCGTGTCGGTGAGATCCTCGCGCGCGATCAGGGTCGCGTTGGTGGCGTCGGGAGTTCTCTCGCCGGCAGGGGCGGTGGGCCGCAAAGCGCCGGAAGGGGCCACCCCTGCGGCGGCATCCGAATTCGAGGCAGCGGCGTCCTGGTTCATAGGCCCCGATTGTAGTGCGGCGGCGCGCGGTTCGACGCGACAACGCGACCGGCGCGGGCACCGAAACGGCGACGCCCCATCCCAGCGCGCCCAAACGGGGCCGTGGGGCGGGGCGTCGTCTATCGAGCCGTCAAGTCGACGGTCGGTAAGGTGCGGGTCGCGGCCTCACTGCCGGGGGGGCTGACCGCGCTCGCCGCGGCCGCCGGGCGGCGGACGGTTGCCGCGGGGGTTGGCGGCCTGCTCCTTGAGCGCCTGGTCGAACTCGGAGACCTGCTCCGGCTTGAGAAGGTTCTTGATCGCTGCCACGAGCTGCTTCGCGGCCGCCTCGGGGCCGATCTTCTTGTCGCGCGCGTTCTTCGCGGCGTCGCGGGCGAGCTGCTTCACATGCTCGCTCTGCTCCGACGTAAGCTTGGCCTTCTGGGCCGCCCGCACAACCTGCCGGATGTCCAGCGCGTTGCCCGCCCGGGGCGTGTCACCCGCCTCGACTCGCAGGTCAGCCAGTTTCGCCTTCTGCGTGTCGGTCAGGATCGCCTCGACCTCGGCGTAGAACGCTTCGCTCGCGGCGGACCGCTTGGCCTGGATTTGCTCCTCGAGCTCGGCGGCTTTGGCGTCGTCGCCGGCCTGCCGGGCCTCCCGAAGCTGCTGCATCAAGGGCCGGAGCTCTTCGCGCTGCCCCTGCATCTGCCGGCCGTACTTCGCGGCGAGCGGCTCGAACTGGGCCTTCTGTTCCGCGGTCAGCTCGAGTTTCTCCGGCAGCTCCCGAATGAGCCGCATGAGGCCGCGCGGCCCCTCGCCCTCGGGACCCCGCCCGCCGGGCCCGCGCTGCCGCAACTCGTCCAGCTTCTGGACCTGCTCGGGGCGCAGGATGGGTTTGACCGCGTCGTAGAACTGGTTCATGAGGGCCCGCCGGGCCTCTCCCAGCTTGCGCATCTCTTCTTGAAGCTCAGCGACGCGCGCGTCGTCGCCGTTCTGCCGCGCGGTGCGCATCTCGTCCATCAACTCGCGCATCCGCCCGGGCTCCTGCGCGTCCCACTTGGCGGTGTACTGGGCCACCACCTCGTTGAACTTGGTCTTCTGTGCGGCGTCGAGTTCAAGCCGCTCGGCGAGCCGCTCGACCATCATCCCGAGCGACATGTCGCCCCGCCCCGGCCCGCCCGGCCGGCCCTCGCCCCCACGCCGCCGCCCGCCGCGTTCGCCGTCCTGGGCCAGCGCGGAAGTGGCCAGCACCACGAGCACGACACCGAGAATCCACCTCTGAGTTTGCATGCGCGGCCTCCTTCGTTGTGCCGAATCCGAACATCCTCATCGCCGCCCGGGGACCTGCGGGCGTCCACGGGTCGCCGCGAGGGGCTCTCTGGCGGCCGTTATGGGCCGCCACGGAAGTTTCGTAATCGCGCACGGCCGTTGCGGTCCGTGCGTTTGACCGGCCAAACGTCAGCGCCCGCCGATTGTTGCCGAGCGGCGCGCCGGTGAGCGCGATTCGCGGACGTTGGCCACGCCGCGGGCGGGGGTCGCAATCGCTTTTCGGGGAGGACTTGCACCGCAAGCTGTTTCCGCATAGAAAAGTATGGATTCGACCGCGGCGGCTAGGAAGTGCCGGCGCAGGCGGCGGCCGACGTGTGGTACGGTCGGCTGCGCGACGTGGAACCGGTCATGGATGACGGCGACGAAGCAGTTATCGGAGTCGCATGCATGTCGGAATCCCTTCACGTAGTGCCCAGCGAGTCGAACGGCGTGGCGGTTCTTCGGTTCTGCTCGTGTGCGGGGCTGCGGGGGGGCGGAGAAGGGGGGACCGAGCGGGAACTGGAAGAGCTGGTTGACCTGGCCGGCAAACGGGGGATCGTGCTCGACTTCGAGCGGGCCCGTTTCCTGACGGCGGCGATCGTGGGCGGGCTCTTGCGCCTGCGCCGACGGGCGGAGGCGGCGGGCCTGGCCGTGGTGGCGGCGCGGCTGCGCCCGGAATGCGACCGCGTGTTCCAGGTGCGCGGGCTGCACCGTGTATTTCCGCGCTACCCGACGGTGGACGCGGCTGTGGCGGCACTCGAGGCGTCGGCGGCCAATCCGAACTCGTCGGCGGCGTAGGTCGTTCCGAGGCGCGCTGCGCGCTGAAGAAAAAACGGGGCACGCCCGGCGGCAGCCGGGGGGTTCATTTCTGGCGGTAGACGATCCGGCCGCGTTTGAGGTCGTACGGAGAGACCTCGACCGTCACGCGATCGCCCGGCAGGATGCGGATGAAGTTCTTGCGCATGCGGCCGGAGACGTGCGCGAGGACCTCGTGTTTGTTGCCCGTGCCGCCGACCTCGGCCTCCACCAGGAACATGGCGTTGGGGAGGGCCTTGATGACCACGGCTTCGAGTTGGATCGCGTCGTCTTTGGCCAAAGTGCTTCCCGCAGGCGGTCACGCCGCGACGGGCGAGGGGCCGCGAAATGGCCCGGTCCGCCGCGGCGGAAAACCACGAAGCGGGTATGCTATCGCGTCGATTGGTGCCGGTCAACGCGCCGGACAGCAAGGTCCGGGGAGAACGCTGCATGGAAGCCGACTCGACGGGTAGCGGTGCCACACTCCCGGACGCCATCGTGGCCCGCCCCGTGCTGCGCCAGTTCGCGCCGTCCGGCGCCGGGGGGCTGCCGGCGGAGCCGCTGCGACTCGAGGGGGTGTCCCGCCGCGACGCCGCGCTGGATCTGGCACTGGTGCTGCTGGTGCTGCTGGTGTTGCCGATGGGCCTGGACCTTGTGAACGTCGTCAGCCTCGCGGGGGAGGATCCCGGCGAGCTCGGCGGCGGCACGCTCCAGCAACGGTTCCTGACCAACCGCAAGGTGTTCGACGCGCTGCTGGCGGCGACGCTGACGGGCTACTTCGTCTGGCGTCATCGGATCTCGGCCGCCGCGTTCGGCCTGCACGGGCGGGCGCCGCTGCGGCAGGTGCTGTTGACGGTGCCGATTCTGCTGGCGACCTACGCCACCTTCATGGTGAGCGTGGTGGTGACGACGCTGCTGGTCACGGGGGGACACGATCTCCAGCAGGAGGTGCAAACGCGGCGCGAGTTCATGCAACTGATGCCGCTGGACAATCTCTGGTCGGGCATGGCCCTGATGGCGCCCGTGGCGTTCCACGAGGAGCTGCTGTTCCGGGGGCTGATGCTGCCCTACCTGCGGCGCATCGGGTGTTCGTGGACGTGGGCCGTCGTGCTGTCGAGCGGGCTGTTCGCCGCGCTGCACCTCGCGCAGGGCTGGCTGGGGGTGGTCCAGCTGCTGCCGGTCGGGATCGTCCTGGCCGTCGCGTTCATCCGGACCCGCAGCCTCGCGGCGGTCGTGCTGGCACACTTCGCGTTCAACGTGCTGCAACTGCAGCTCGCGCGGGTGGTGCTGCCCCTCGCGGACCGGCTCGGCGGGTAGGCCGCGCGGGGCACGGCGGGGGGGTCACTGCTCTGCCGGCGGCACGATGCGGCGCACGACGACCGTGCGCGCCAGGACGTCGCCGACGCGCTGGTGGTTGCGCGTGAGGACGACCAGGAAGGCCAGGACCCACAGCGGGGGCAGGAGCTCGACCAGCCGCGACACGTTGCGCAGCAGCGTCTGCACGAGGGCCGGCCGCTCGCCCGTCATCGACAGGACGCGCGTGCCGACCAGCCACTTGCCGTGGGTGCGCCACCCCAGGAGCTCGCACACCAGTGAGTAGGCGGTGTAGGCGCCGAGCACCGCAGCCCACCACGCCAGCGTGCGCGTCGGCGGCAGCCGCCCCGCGGTGACGTCGCTGCCCAGCGCCCACGCGAACAGCTCCCGCAGCCCCCCGCGCCAGTCGACCCCCATCACCAGCGCGAGGCCCAGCACGAACGGGGCGAGATCCAGCAGTGCCCCGGCCATGCGCTGGAACGACAGCGCGATGGCGGCATCCGCCGGTAGTGCCGCCGGCTGGGCCAGTGCCGCGCGTCGGAACAGGAACAGCAGCACCAGCACGGACAGCATGACGGCGAGCGTCAGCGAATGCACCCACGCCGGTCCGCGCTGCGGCCCCGCGCGACCGGCCAGGACCTCACGCACGTCGATCGTGTTCTCGGCCGGTGGGCCTTCGACCCGCGCGAAACGCACGAAGCGCTGGCCGCTCCGGTCGGTCATCAGCAGGGCGAGGTGCTGATTGAAGGCGGTCGCGTGCTCGTACCGCGCCACGCCCGTGCCGGGCGGCAGCGGCGACAACTGCACTTCGGCGGTACGCCATTCGCTGCCGCCGGGATCCGCTCCGCCCAGTCGGCGGTAGACCTTCAACTGCGGGCCGTCGTCCGGCGCCGCCAGGGCCGCGACGAGCATCGGCACGCCGGCCACCTCGGCGAACCAGAACCCGTCGAGCCGCGGCAGCGGCGGCGTGATCACGGTGCTGTCCCACGCGGTGCCCGCGCCGGCCTGTGTGTACATCTCCAGCGCCCCACGTTGCGGGCCGTCCGCTATCAGGCGAAATATCGCGGGACGCCCATGCAGCAGCCCCAGCCGCGGCGGAGTGTCGTTTGCCGCGTCCGACGCGAGCCCGGGCGGGCAGGCCGCCACCGCGGTCCAGACCCGGCCGTCGTAGCGGGCGATCGACAGCGGCGCCCCGCCGGGGTCGAAGGGTTGTGTGGCCGGGGGGGTGTCGTCCGTCAGGCGAAGCAGCTCGCCCGGGCCTGGCGAGCGAACCAGCGCGTACAGGTACCGGGCGTCGCCGCACAGGTCGGAGGGCACGCGTTCACGCGGCAGAACGGCGCTGGCGAGCCAGGCGCCGTCGCCGAACACGTAGAAGCGACCGTGGCCGGTGACGGCGTAGAGACGCTCGCCGACCGGGTTGATTCCGACGATGCGGGCGTTGAGCGTCGGCACCGGCTCGAAGAACCCGCCGACCTTGCGCCGAAACACCAGCGACGCGTCGGACCGAGCGCTCACGATCCATAGCGCCGTCTCGGTCCCGCTCGTCAGGATCGTGCCGCTGGGACCGCGGTCCGCCGGCTGGGCCGCCGCGGCGGCGCAGACGCAACCGACCATGAGGGCCGCCGTCCGGCGCCGGGTGCTCACGACCCGCGTCCTGTGGCCGCGCCGGCCTCGTCCGGCCCGACCGCGTCGACCCGTTCGATCTCGCCCTGCCAGCCGGCCGGGAAGTCGAACACGTCGGC
Source organism: uncultured Phycisphaerae bacterium (assembly GCA_937928595.1). Lineage (GTDB taxonomy): Bacteria > Planctomycetota > Phycisphaerae > UBA1845 > Fen-1342 > CALGJV01. The sequence continues at coordinate 63,400 of CALGJV010000003.1, forward strand.
CGGCAGGTCGTCGCGGAACTTGGCGCTGACGATGTCGAGGCGCATCTCGGCCCGGTTCGCGGGCCAGCGGATCACATAGCGCCGCGCCGTGCGCGGCCCGTCGCGTCCGATGGCTTCATATTGCCGCAGCTCGGCGTGCATGACGACCTGCCCGTCCGGCAGCCGGTCGATGATCTCCAGCGGCTGATACGGCGGCCGGGGATCCAGGCGGATCTCGCGCGCGCCGCGGGGCTGCCGGTCAAGCCCGAAGCGCACGTAGATCAGCCGGTGATCGTCTCCCACCACCCGCAGCAGCGGCAGGAACCCGTCATCCAGGGTTTCGGAGAGGGGCCGGAGCATGAGCGCGTCAAGGAGCCGGTCCGGCGGCACCGGCAGGCCGCGGCCGACCCGGCCGCGGGCGTCGGCCCACAGGCCGTACCAGAGCTTGCGCACCTCGGGCTCGATCCAGACCCAGTAATGCTCGTCGTTGGAGCCGATCTGCGCGACGGTCCCGGCGAGCGATTGCACGTCGAACAGAAGCGACTGCGGCGGGCGGAACAGCAGCCGGGCGTCGTGGCCGACGTAGGCGCGGGGTCGTCCGTCGGCGTCGGTGAAACGGAACGAGACGAGGCCGCGGCAGCCGAGCGGGCGATCAATTCGGCCGAGGTTCTCATTGACGCGGTTCAGCGCCTCGCGGCGGGACTGCGGGGCAACCCCCTTCGGTCCGCCCCAGTCGAGGCCGTTGCACCCGCCCATGAGCGTGAGCAGCACGCCCAGCGCGCCGAGGGTTCTAGCCATTCTCGTTCTCCCCGAGTGCGTCGGGCACGACGAAGTCCGCGGCGACGGTACCGCCGCCCAGCAACGCCTCGAGCTGGCCGCTGAGCCGCTCCAGTTCGTCGTCCGCGAGGTCGGGTCGCAGGACGCGGCGCCGTCGGTCGGTGCGCGGCTCGCGAAACTCCCAGACGGGCGGCGTCGCGTCGTCCGCGGCGTGCTCCAGCTTCAGGACCTTCTTGCGCCAGAGCAGAAGGGCCAGCACGAACCGGAACTGCACGTGCTCCGGCCGGTCCGAGTCCTCCAGTCGGTCGAAGAACGCGTAGACGGCCTCGCGGTCGAACGGCAGGCTTCTGCGGGCGGCCGGTTCGGGCCGCTGCGTCCGCCACTGCCCCAGCGGCGGCGGATCGGTCGGCGGGGGGCATCCCGTGCAGTAGTCCCGGCGCTCGTAGCCGGACTCGGTTTCGTACAGGCAGGCCAGGAACGGCTGGCCCACTTCGAACGGCCGCCCGCAAGCTACGCACGCGCCCGTCGCCCGTGGCATGTTCCAGTCGCGCGTCACGCGGTCTCCCAGTCAGCGGTCGGCGATTATACGGCCCGCGAGCGGCGCCGCGAGGTTGTCGTTCAAGGGCTGGAGGGCGGGCGGCGGGCGGCGAGGAATGAGCGGAGCAAGGCCGTGGCGGCCAGGGCGTCGCGAAGCCGGCGGCGGCGGTTCGGCGGCACCGCCGCCTCGTCGAGCCACTGGTCGGCCTGGAAACTCGTAAGCCGTTCATCCCAGACTTCGACCGGCAAAGTGGACCGCGCCCGAACCGCGGCGATGAAATCACGCGTGCAGCGGGTCTGGGCGCTGTCGGTGCCGTCCATGTTCAGCGGCAGTCCGATGACCACACCGTCGGCTTCTTCGACCGCGGCGGCGGCGAGCACCTGGGCCGCGGCGTCGTCGAGGCCGGCGGCGGTGGGGAGGATGCGGGCGGGAAAGGCCATGGTCTCGTCGCGGTCGGACACGGCGAGTCCGATGCGGCGGGAGCCGAAGTCGACAGCGAGCCAGCGTCCCATAATCAACATGACTCCGTTGGTCCGGTGACGGTGGTCCGTCACATCCCGCCTTCCCCAACTGCCTCCCGCGACGCAACTTGCGACGACCAGAAAAATATCGCATCGGCCGCTTGCAATCCAGTGGCCCATCCATCAATAATGGTGGGCTTGCTTGAAATTGAAGATGCGCGGCGGACCGGCTCGTTTCAGCAGCAGCCAGCACGCGTGGCTGCGGGGGCACGACCGGCGGGCTAGCGGAGCCTGCCGGGCGGGGTCGTCCGTTGGACGCGTCGCCGGCCGCGGCTCGGCGGCCGGTGGGGGTTGGGACTCGATTTGAGCGCGCGCTATCCCGCAAGGACCACGCGAGGGACTCCCGCATGCAGGTGACAAAAGTTCGCGACTTCAGCCGCTACGGGGACGCGGTCGAGATTCCGGATCTGATCTCGGTGCAGACCGAGTCGTACGCGCGGTTCTTGCAGGCGGACGTGCCCCCGGAGAAGCGGAAGCGGCAGGGGTTGGAGGGGCTGCTCCACGAGGTGTTCCCGATCGAGAGCTACGACGGGAACATGAAGCTGGAGTACGTGGACTACGCCCTGGACGAGCCGCGGTACACGCCCGACGAGTGCCGGGAGCTCGGGCTGACGTACGGGCTGCCGTTCCGGATTCGCGTGCGGCTCACGCGCAAGGGCTTCGAGGAGGTCCAGGAGGAGTCGATCTACCTGGGCGAGATCCCGATCATGATCGGCGGGGGCGAGTTCATCGTGAACGGCTCGGAGCGCGTGATCGTCTCGCAGCTCCACCGTTCGCCGGGTGTGGACTTCGTGAAGGAGTCGGCCGAGGGCGACCGGGCCCTGCACGCCTGCCGGATCATCCCGGAGCGCGGCTCCTGGATCGAGATCAACGTCACGCGCAAGGACGTGCTGGCGGTCCGCATCGACCAGAGCAGCAAGATCCCGGCGACGACGTTCCTGCGCGCGATGGCCGAGAAGTACGGCACGACCGAGGCGATCATCCGGGCGTTCCACAAGGTCAAGACGGTCAAGGTCGCGCAGCTCAAGCCGGAGATGTGGGCGGCGGCGCCGATCGTCGATCCCGACACGGGCGAGGAGCTGGTGGGCGCCGGCCGGCAGATCGGCGAGGCGCTGAACAAGCTGCGCGAGTCGTCGGTCAAGCAGGCCGACGTGATCGAGCGCCTGACCGATCCGATCATCCTGAACACGCTGGCCGAGGACGCCAGCACGTCGCACGATGAGGCGCTGCTGAAGATCTACGCCCGACTGCGGCCGGGGAACCCGGTGCAGCTCGACAAGGCTCGCAAGCTGTTCCAGGAGAAGTTCTACGACGAGAACCGCTACCGGCTGGGCAAGGTCGGGCGCTTCCGCCTGAACCGCAAGTTCGAGGTCGGGATTCCCGAGTCGGAGATGGTGCTCCGGCCGGAGGATTTCGTCGAGTCGCTGCGCTACCTGCTCAAGCTGCGGACGGGCGAAGGCCAGGTGGACGACATCGACCACCTGGGCAACCGGCGTCTGCGGACGATCGACGAACTGGCGACCGAGGAGATGCGCAAGGGGTTCCTGAAGCTGAAGCGCACCGTGCAGGAGCGCATGAGCCTGAAGGACCCGGAGACGATCGGCAAGGTCGCCGAGCTGGTCAACACCAAGAGCATCTCGAGCAGCATCGACTTCTTCTTCGGGCGCAGCGAGCTGTCGCAGGTCGTGGACCAGACCAACCCGCTGAGCCAGCTGACGCACGAGCGGCGGCTGTCGGCGCTGGGGCCGGGCGGCCTGAACCGCAAGCGGGCCGGGTTCGAGGTGCGCGACGTCCACATCAGCCACTACGGCCGCATCTGCCCGATCGAGACGCCGGAAGGCGTGAACATCGGCCTGATCGCGTCGCTGGGCATCTTCAGCTCGATCGACGAGTACGGCTTCCTGACGACGCCGTACCGCAAGGTCGAGCGGGGCAAGGTGAACGGCGAGGTGGTGATGCTGCGGGCCGACGAGGAGATGAAGTGCACGCTGGCGCCGCCGGACGTGATCGAGCGGAACGTGGCGCCGCGGGACCTGCCGCCGCTGGAGGACGCCGAGGAGTACCGGCAGCGGGCCGGGGGGCGCGGCAAGCGCCCCACCAGCCGGCTGAAGGAAGGCACCGTGCTGGGCCGCCTGAAGGGCGAGCTGCAACAGGTGCCGTCGGACGCGATCGACTACGTGGACATCTCGCCCAAGCAGACGGTGGGCGTGTCGGCGGCCCTGATTCCCTTCCTGGAGCATGACGACGCCAACCGCGCGCTGATGGGCTCGAACATGCAGCGGCAGGCCGTGCCGCTGATCCGCACGGACCCGCCGATCATCGCCACAGGCATGGAGCGGGCCGTGGCCGAGAACAGCGGCATGGTGGTCAAGGCCCGCAAGAGCGGGAAGGTCACCTACGTCGACGCGCGGCGGATCGTGCTGGACAACACCGACGAGTACGTCCTGCGGAAATTCGTGGGACTCAACGAGCGGACCTGCCAGAACCAGAAACCGATCGTGCGGCCAGGGCAGCGCGTCAAGGCCGGGCAGATCATCGCCGACGGGGCCGCCACGCACCACGGCGAGCTGGCGCTGGGCCGCAACGTGCTGGTCGCGTTCATGACGTTCGACGGGTACAACTTCGAGGACGCGATCCTGATCTCGGAACGGCTGGTGAAGACCGACGCGTTCACCAGCATCCACATCGAGTCGCACGACATCGAGATCCGCGAGACGAAGCTGGGGCGCGAGGAGTTCACGCGCGACATTCCGAACGTGTCGGAGCGAGCGCTGCGCAACCTCGACGAGCGCGGCATCGTGCGGCTGGGCACGCGGGTGGGGCCCGGCGACATCCTCGTGGGCAAGGTCTCGCCCAAGAGCAAGACCGAGCTGAGTCCCGAAGAGAAGCTGCTGCACGCGATCTTCGGGCGCGCCGGCGAGGACGTGAAGAACGACTCGCTGGAGCTGCCCGCCGGGCAGGAAGGCATCGTCATCGGCACACGGCATTTCAGCCGCCGGACGCACCTGACGGACGACCAGAAGAAGGATCTCGACCGCCAGATGAAGGCCTTCAAGGCCGAGTGCGACGAACAGCGGATCAAGCTGTTCCGGCAGATGGTGGAGGCCATCAACGAGGCGACCGGGCAGCTGCTGGTCGACCCCGGCACCAAGCAGAAGGTCGGCAAGAGCGAGAACCCGGACGTCATCCTCGAGCAGATCGAGGGCTTCGACGTCAAGTGGGTCAAGCCGGCCGACGCCCGCCCGAAGGCCGACGAGATTTACCGCCAGTACTGGCCGAAGATCCAGGACATCGAGAAGGAGTGCCGGCGGCGGCTGGACCACATGAAGCGCGGCGACGAGTTGCCCAGCGGCGTGCTCGAGATGGTCAAGGTGTACGTGGCGACCAAGCGCACGCTGAGCGTGGGCGACAAGATGGCCGGCCGGCACGGCAACAAGGGCGTCATCGCCAAGATCATGCCCGAGGAGGACATGCCGTTCCTGGAGGACGGCACGCCGGTGGACATCGTGCTGAACCCGCTGGGCGTGCCGAGCCGCATGAACGTCGGCCAGATCTTGGAGACGCATCTCGGCTGGGCCGCGGCGGTGCTGGGCTTCCAGGCGATCACGCCGGTGTTCGACGGGGCCAGCGAGGAGCAGATCCGCGCGGCCCTGGCCGAGGCGAACGCGCACGTGCGTGAGCGCCGCAAGGACGTCGCGGTCGTGCAGGCCGCGGGCCAGACCCGCGAGCTGCTGGCCGAGATGCCTGAGGCCGGCAAGGTGACGCTGTATGACGGGCGGACGGGCGAGCCGTTCGACCAGCCCGTGACCGTCGGCTTCATCTACATGCTGAAGCTGCACCACCTGGTGGATGACAAGATCCACGCCCGGTCGACCGGACCGTACAGCCTGATCACGCAGCAGCCGCTGGGCGGCAAGGCCCGGACGGGCGGCCAGCGCTTCGGCGAGATGGAGGTGTGGGGTCTGGAGGCCTACGGCGCGGCGTACGTGCTGCAGGAGCTCCTGACGGTCAAGAGCGACGACGTCGAGGGCCGCACGAAGATTTACGAGAGCATGGTGAAAGGCACGCACACGCTCGACGCCGGCACGCCGGTGTCGTTCGACGTGCTGTGCAACGAGATTCGCGGGCTGGGTCTGAACATCCAGCTCGAGAAGCGGCGGCTGCTCTAGGTTTCGCGGCGGAGGCCGGACGGTGGACGTGGTGTACGGCGACGGACGGGACGTGACGCCGGTCGAACTCACCGAGTTCTACCAGCGGCTGCGCCACGACATCGCCGCCCGCCCGGAGCAGATCCGCAAGATGATGGCGGGCAGCGCGGCGTTCGTGACGGCGCGCGTCGGCGGGCGGCTGATCGGGCTGGCCCGCGGCGTGTGCGACGGGCTCCGCGGCTACCTGACCGAGTGCAAGCTCGACCCGGGTTTCCAGGGACCGGCCGCGGTGACCCGCACCGACGGCCGGATCGAGCACGACCTGCACGGGATCGCGCGGGAGCTGGCGCGGCGGGTGCTCACCGCGCTGTACGCCGAGGGCGTGCAGCGGGTCGACGCGGTCGCGTACGGCACGGAAGTCGACTTCTGCGAGGAGCTGGGCTTCAAGCGCCCGGCCGGACTGGTGGGCGTGACGATGCGGGCCGAGGACTGGGCCGCCGCCGCGTCCGGGCCGGCGCGGGCGAAAACGGGTCCGGGCGCGTAGGCGCCGCGGACCGCTACACGAGGGTGCCAAGCCGATGGCCGACACGGTTTACGATCGGATCAACGACTTTACCGCGGTCCGGATTTCGCTGGCGTCGCCGAACGACATTCGCAGCTGGTCGTTCGGCGAGGTCAAGAAGCCCGAGACGATCAACTACCGCACCTACCGCGCCGAGAAGGACGGGCTGTTCTGCGAGCGCATCTTCGGGCCCGAGCGCGACTGGGAATGCTTCTGCGGCAAATACAAGGGCACGAAGCACAAGGGGATGATCTGCGACCGCTGCGGCGTGAAGGTGACGCACAGCCGCGTCCGGCGCAAGCGGATGGGGCACATCAACCTGGCCGCGCCGGTCGTGCACATCTGGTTCTTCAAGGCCATGCCGAGCCGGCTGGGCACGCTGCTGGACATGAAGACCAGCGACCTGGAGAAGGTGATCTACTTCCAGGACTACGTCGTGGTCGATCCCGGGGCGTCGAAGCTGGAGCCCAAGCAGCTGCTGACCGAGGAGGAGTACCGGCGGGCGATCGAGGAGTACGGCGACACCGGCTTCCGGGCGCTGATGGGGGCCGAGGCGGTGCGCGAGCTGCTCCAGAAGATCGACCTGGCCAAGCTGTCGGCCGAACTGCTGGACGGGCTGCGCAAGACGAACAGCAAGCAGAAGATCAAGGACCTGTCGTCGCGGTTGCGGCTGGTCGAGGCCATCCGCCACAGCAAGAACGAAGCCCAGTGGATGGTGCTGGAGGTCATCCCGGTGATCCCGCCGGACCTCCGCCCGCTGGTCCTGCTGGACAGCGGCAACTTTGCCTCCAGCGACCTGAACGACCTCTATCGCCGGATCATCAACCGCAACAACCGGCTCAAGAAGCTGATCGACCTGAACGCGCCGGAGGTGATCATCCGCAACGAGAAGCGGATGCTCCAGCAGGCCGTGGACGCCCTGTTCGACAACGGCCGGTGCCGCCGGCCGGTGCTGGGCAGCAGCAACCGCCCGCTGAAGTCGCTGACGGACATGATCAAGGGCAAGCAGGGCCGCTTCCGCGAGAATCTGCTGGGCAAGCGCGTGGACTACTCGGCCCGCTCGGTGATCGTGGTCGGGCCGGAACTGCGGCTGCACCAGTGCGGCCTGCCCAAGAAGATCGCGCTGGAGCTGTACCAGCCCTTCATCATCCGCAAGCTGCGGGAGCGCGGGCTGGCGGACACCATCAAGAGCGCCAAGAAGATGCTGGAGCGGCGGGACCAGCCGATCTGGGACATCCTCGAGGAGGTCATCTACCAGCACCCGGTGCTGCTGAACCGCGCGCCGACGCTGCACCGGATGGGCATCCAGGCGTTCGAGCCGGTGCTGGTCGAGGGCAACGCGATCCGCATCCACCCGCTCGTGTGCAAGGGCTTCAACGCCGATTTCGACGGCGACCAGATGGCCGTGCACCTGCCGCTGTCGATCGAGGCCCAGGCCGAAGCCCACGTGCTGATGATGAGCACGAACAACATCTTCAGCCCGGCCAACGGCGCGCCGATCATGTCCGCCTCGCAGGACATGGTCATGGGCATCTACTACCTGACCGTCAACCACGCGGGCGAGCCGGGGGAGCGGCCCCCGGGCCAGGAACGCTCCTTCGCCAGCCCGGCGGAGGCGATCTTCGCCCACACGCTCCGGCAGATCGGGATGCACACGCCGATCCAGGTCCGGATCGGCCGCCCGCAGGTCGTGGCGTCGCGGGACGCGGGCCCCGAGCCGGTGCCGCCGGGCGGGCGGATCCTGACGACGGTCGGCCGCTGCCTGTTCAACGACATGCTGCCGCCCGAGATGCCGTTCTACAACTATCCGTTGGGCAAGGGCATCGCGCGCGTGATCGACGACTGCCACGCTCTGCTGGGTCGCGCGGCGACGATTGATCTGCTGGACCACATCAAGCTGCTCGGGTTCCGGTACAGCACGCTGGCGGGCCTGTCGTTCGGCCTGACGGACCTGCGGGTGCCGGAAAGCAAGGCGCGGCACCTCGAGGCGGCGCAGAAGCAGGTGGACCGCGTGGAGAAGAACTTCCAGGCCGGCGTGATCACGCCGATGGAGCGGCACAACCAGCTGATCGACATCTGGGTGCACGCCCGCGAGCGGATCACCGACGACATGAAGAAGACGCTGAAGGAGGATTGGCGGACTCCGGACATGTCGGAGGCGAAGCCGCAGAGGGACGCCGAAGGCCGGCCCGACTACCGCAAGGCCCGGCCGTACCTGAACCCCATCTTCCTGATGATGGACTCGGGCGCCCGCGGCTCGATCGACCAGATCCGCCAGCTCGCCGGCATGCGGGCCCTGATGGCCAAGCCCTCGGGCGAGATCATCGAGGCGCCGATCAAGGCCAACTTCCGCGAGGGCCTCTCGGTGCTGGAATACTTCAGCTCGACGCACGGCGCCCGCAAGGGCCTGGCCGACACGGCCCTCAAGACGGCCGACTCGGGCTACCTGACCCGCAAGCTGGCCGACGTGGCGCAGAACGTGATCATCAACGAGCGCGACTGCGGTACGCGGCTGGGCATTACCAAGCGGGTCGTGTACAAGGGCGAGGAAGTCGACATCAAGCTGTCGGACCTCATCCGCGGCCGTGTGGCGTGCGACACGATTCGCGACCCGCGCACCGACGAGATCATCGTTCGCGAGAACACGCTGATCTCGAAGGAGGCGGCCCGCCGGCTGGAGGCCAAGCCCGAGGACGGCGGCCTGGGTCTGGAGAGCATCCGGGTCCGCAGCCCGCTGACGTGCGAGAGCCGGCAGGGCATCTGCGCCCGGTGCTACGGCGCGGACCTGTCGACCGGGCGCCTGGCCGAGGAAGGGCTGGCCGTCGGCATCCTCGCGGCCCAGTCGATCGGCGAGCCCGGCACGCAGCTCACCATGCGGACGTTCCACACGGGCGGCGTGGCCAGTCGCTCGGCGGTGGAGAACGACATCCGCGCCGGTCAGAACGGCACGATCGAGTACTCCAACCTGAACGCCGTCGAGATGCAGGACGACGACGGCAAGACGGTGTTCAAGGTGCTGAAGCGCAACGGCCAGCTCGTGGTGCGCGACGACAAGGGCCGCGAGGTCGAGCGGCACAACGTGCGCTATGGCGCGAGCGTGCTGGTGCCCAACGGCGGTTCCGTGCGGCGCGGCGACGTGCTGGTCAAGTGGGACGCGCACTTCGACGCGATCCTGGCCGAGAAGGACGGCTTCATCCGGTTCCAGGACATCATCGACGGCGAGACCGTTCGCCAGGAGCAGGAGGGTCGCGAGGGCAGCAAGCGCGTCGTGATCGAGCACAAGGGCGACAAGCACCCCCGCATCATCGTCGAGGACCGCGACGGGCAGATTCGCGACTTCCACCACCTGCCGGCCAAGGCCCGCATCGAGGTGAAGGAAGGGGACCCGGTCAAGCCGGGTACGCTGCTGGCCCGCAAGCCGCGGGAGATGTCGGGCACGCAGGACATCACCGGCGGCCTGCCGCGCGTGACCGAGATCTTCGAGGCCCGCAAGCCGAAGGAGCCCGCGGTGCTGGCGGAGATCTCGGGCCGCGTCACGCTCCAGACCGACCGCCGGCGCGGCAAGATGACGATCATCATCAAGAGCGAAAGCGGCATGGAGAAAGAGCACCACGTGCCGCAGGACAAGCCGCTCTTGGTCCACGCCGACGACTTCGTCGAGGCCGGCGCGCAGCTCATCGAGGGCCCGCTCATCCCGCACGACATCCTGCGGATCAACGGCGAGGAGGCGCTGCACCAGTACCTGCTCCGCGAGGTGCAGAGCGTCTACCGCCAGCAGAACGTGACCATCAACGACAAGCACATCGAGGTCATCCTCGCCCAGATGCTGCGGAAGCTGAGAATCCGCGACGAGGGCGATTCGTGCTTCCTCCCGAACGAGGTGGTCGACAAGTTCCGCCACCGGGACGAGAACAACCGCCTGGCCAAGTGCGTGAAGGTGCTCGAGCCGGGCGACACCGACCTCGAGGTCGGCGCCGTCGTCCCCCGCGAGGTCTTCCAGGCCAAGAACGAGGCGGTCGAGGCCGAGGGCGGCACGCCCGCCAAGGGCCGCAAGCCCAAGCAGGCCCGCGCCGAGACGCTCCTGCTGGGCATTACCAAGGCCAGTCTCCAGAGCGAGTCGTTCATCTCCGCGGCGTCGTTCCAGGAGACCACCAAGGTCCTGACGCAGGCCGCGCTCGCCTCGCAGGAGGACCACCTCGTCGGCCTCAAGGAGAACGTGATTCTCGGCCGCCTCATCCCGGCCGGCACGGGCTTCAAGTCCTACCAGGAGCTCAAGCTGGCCTACGCCGACGAGGCCGCCCGCGAGGGCGTTCGGGCGTTGGCGGAATCGACCAGCGACGCGGCCATGGCCCGGGCCCGGGCGCTGGCCGAGAGCCTGCTGCCCGATCCGGAGTCGCGGCCGGCCACCACGCCGCTGGGTGTGCCGGGTCTGTAGGCCCGCGGTCGTCCGCTGGGCATGAACACATCGCCCGCGGCCGTCGGTCGCGGGCGATTCCGTTGGTGGGAGGGACGGCGGCGCGCTCGCACCGGGGCCGGCCCGCGGGGCCGGGGTTCAACCGCCGGGGATGTTGTACTTGGCCATCTTGTCCCGCAGCGTGGTGCGCGGGATGCCCAGCCGCTGGGCCGCACGAGCCTGGTTGTTGCCGCACTGTCGCAGCGCCAGCACGATCATCCGCCGCTCGAGATCCGCTACCGTCTCGTGCAGATCCAGCGTCGCGGCCGTCAGCGGCTCGAGCGGCGGCGGAGCGGTCTCGCCGCGTCCGCCGCCCAGCGGCAGGACGTGCTCGGGCCGGATCTCGGGCCCGTCGCAGAAGGCCAGGGCGCGCTCCAGAACGTGCTCCAGCTCGCGGACGTTGCCCGGCCAGTGGTAGCGCAGCAGCTCGTCGAGCGCGGCGCCGCTCAGGTTGACGTGCCCGGCGTCGACTCGCCGCGCGTGGCGCGACAGAAAGTGTTGCGCCAGGATCGGCACGTCGTCGCGCCGCTCGCGCAGCGGCAGCAGGTCGATCCGCCCGCCGCTGAGACGGTCGAGCAGCTCCGCCCGCAGCCGGCCGTCCGCGACGGCCCTCGCGGGATCGGCGGCCGTGGTGCAGATCACCCGCACGTCGAGCTCGATGGGGGTCGCGGCGCCGCGCCGCTCGATCGCCCCGTGGGACAGCAGCCGCAACAGCCGGGGCTGCACCTCGAGCGGAATCCGCTCGAAATCGTCCAGCAGCAGCGTCCCCCCGTCGGCCAGTTCACAACGGCCGGCCCGCGGGCGGGCGGCCCCCGGCACGGCGCCCTTTTCGTAGCCGAACAGCTCATTCTCGAGCACGGCCGCGGCCACGTCCGCGCAGCCGAAGCGGACGAGCGGCTTGGCCCCGCGCGGGCTGAGTTCGTGGAGCGTCTCGGCCACGGCGTCGCGCCCCGTGCCCCGCTCGCCGACGATCAGCACCGGCCGGTTGGTCGGGGCGAGCGTCCGCACCTGCTGAAACACGCGGCGGAGTGCGGGGCTGCGCCCGACGAGCCGGCCGCACGTGTCCGGCGGGCCCCCGGCCCCGCCGGCCGGACGACGGGCCATCAGGGGCTCGAGCTTGGCCAGGAGTTCCTGGGTCGTGAAAGGCTTGGTGATGTAATCGTGGGCACCCCGCTTGATCGCGAGCACGGCGGTGTCGATCGTCGCGTAGGCGGTCATGAGGATGACTTCGACCGCCGGGCGGGTCTGCTTGATGTGCGTGAGCAGGTCGAGCCCGCTGAGGCCGGGCATGCGGACGTCGGATACGACGACGTCGATCGGACAGGTGTCGAGAATGCGACGCGCGGCCGCCGCGTCGGCGGCTTCGTAGACCTGATAGCCGTTCTCGGCGAGCTCGATCTGGAGCGTGATCCGTTTCAACGGCTCGTCGTCGACGACGAGGATGGAACCGGGCATACGCGTCCCTGAAGTGTCCGAGGGGCCTCTCAACCGCCGGCCGCGCATTGCACCGCAAACAGCGCAGGACCGCAACCGCCCGCGCGCCACCTCGCAGAGGGCTGCGTCGAGCCCCGTCGCGGAGCCGCTACCGGGCCGGCGGTCCCTGGGCGATCCGGGCTTCGAACGCGGCCTTCAGCTCCGGGTCGGCCAGGATCACGGCGATACGGGCCGCCAGCGCCTGGCCGTACTGCGTGCCGCGCTGCCGCTCGTCTTCGGTCGTGTGGCCCATCAGCAGCCCGAGCAGCTCGTTCTGGGTGGGCGCTGGTCCGGCCGTGCCCTTTTCGATCCGCGTGTTGCCGACGAAGCGGCTGAGCTGGTTGTACGCGACGATCCGTTCGTCGAGGAAATCCTGCCGCGCCGCTCCCGACAGCGCGTGGTAGCGTTCAATGTCGCGCATCAGCAGGGGCTTGAATGCGTCGAACAGGTGGGCCCGGAATGCCGCCTGCTGCTCGGGGGCCGACGTGCGGTATTCGGCCAGGAACCGGTCGCGAAACGCGGCATCCGTGACCAGCCGCCGCACCTGCGCTTGAAGAAACGCCTCGCAGCGGGCCCCGCGCAGACGCGGCAGCCCCTTCGGGTGCATCATGTACTGGGCCACCACATCGGGCGGCGTGTCCGCGCCCGGCACCGCCGGCACCAGCAGCACTTCCGCGACGAACCACCACAGTCCGCCCAGCGCCACGATGGGCGCAGCGCAGAGCGCGACCATCTTCGCCCGTCGCCACCGGTAGAATGACCGTGCGTCACCCGTCAGCATGCGCTCCTCGGCGTCGCGGCGCCGCGGCCGCGCCGTCTGACAGCGTAGTCGAGCGCGGCGGGGGCGTACAGGCGACCCGCATGTTCGCGCTGCTGGAACACGACCCGACCCCGTCCACCGGAGCACCGCCGGCCGCCCCCCCGCATTGGGACCTGCTGGTCGCGGTGGCGGGCCTGGAGCGAGTGCCGACGTGGCGTTTGGTCGCCAACCCGCTGGCGGCGGCCGCGCCGATTCCAGCCGAGCGGATCGGCGACCACCGCCCCTTGTACCTGACGTACGAGGGACCCGTGAGCGGCGACCGCGGCCGCGTGCGGCGGCTGGATGAAGGCCCGGCCGATGTGCTGGCGCTGGATGGACCGCGGCTGCTGGTCGTCTTTCACGGGCAGCGTCTGCGCGGGCGGTGGGAGGTCGTGGCCGGCGGCAGGGGGCACGTGCTGCGACGCGTGGCCGGGCCCTGAACGGCGGGGGGCACTGGCCCGTGGGGGGGGCCGCCACTATAAAGGGGGCGCTTGCCGGGCCGGCGGCGGCTCGACGGGCTTCCGTTCGTCAAGCTCCGAGGAGGTTCGGCGTGCCCAGTTCGGCCTATGAGGCGTTCATCACTCGCGTCAAGGAGATCTCGACGGCCCGGGCGATCGAGGCCGTCCTCGAGTGGGATCAGGAAACCTACATGCCGCCGCGCGGCGCCGAGCAGCGCGCCGCACAACTGGCGCTGATCGCCGGGCTGGCCCACCAGCGACTGATTGACGAGGCGTTCGGCGCGGCGCTGGCGGCGGTGGAGCAGGAAGCCGACCCGGACCCGGTCGTGGTGACGAATGTGCGGGAGATGCGGCGGCTGTTCGACCGGGCGGTGAAGCTCCCGACGGACCTGGTGCAGGAGATCGCGCGGACGGTCGCGCTCGCCAAGACGGCGTGGGTGCGGGCCCGCAAGGAGAACCGCTTCGCGGACTTCGCGCCGCACCTGGAGCGCGTGCTGGAGTTGAAGCGCACCGTCGCGGACAAGATCGGCTACACGACCGAGCCGTATGACGCCCTGATGGACGAGTTCGAGCCCGGCGCGCGGGCGGCCGACGTGCAGAAGGCGTTCGACGAGCTCAAGCGCCAGCTCGTGCCGCTGGTCCGCGCGATCAAGGACGCGCCGCGGCAGCCGAACCCGGAGTTGCTGACGCGGCCCGCGCCGGCCGCGGCTCAGGCCGCCTTCGGGCGGCGCGTCGCGGCGGACATGGGCTTCGACTTCGAGGCCGGCCGGCTGGACGTGTCGGCGCACCCGTTCTGCTCGGGCACTTCGCCGCTCGACGTGCGGCTCACGACGCGCTACGACGAGAACTACCTGCCCGCGTCACTGTTCGGCATCATGCACGAGGCCGGCCACGGCCTGTACGAGCAGGGCCTCGACCCGGCCCACGCGGGCACGCCGATGGGCAACAGCGTCTCGCTGGGGATTCACGAGTCGCAGTCGCGGATGTGGGAGAATCTGGTCGGCCGCAGCCGGCCGTTCTGGGCCCACTACTTCCCCAAGCTCCAGGCGGAGTTCCCGTCGTTCGCCGGCGTGTCCCTCGAGGACTGGACCTTCGCCATCAACACGGTGCGGCCGTCGTACATCCGGGTGGAAGCCGACGAGGTCACGTACAACCTGCACATCCTGCTGCGGTTCGATCTCGAGCGGCAGCTGCTCGACGGCCGGCTGAAGGTGCGGGACGTGCCGGCGGCGTGGAACGAGTCTTTTAAGGCGCTCCTGGGGCTGACGCCGCGGACGGACGCCGAGGGCTGCCTCCAGGACATCCACTGGAGCATGGGCATCCTCGGGTACTTCCCGACCTACGCGCTGGGCAACCTGTATGCGGCCCAGTTCTTCCGGGCGGCGCAGCGGGCGCTGCCGGATCTGGACCTGCACATCGCCCGCGGCGAACTCCGGCCGCTGCGGGAGTGGCTGCGGGAGAACATCCACCGGCACGGCCAGCGCTACCGCGCGCACGAGCTGGTGCAGCTCGTCACCGGCGAGCCACTGACGCACGCGGCGTTTTTCGAGTACCTCACGAAGAAATACAAGCCGTTGTACGGATTCTGAACACCCCCGCGGCCCGGCCGCCCGCCGCGCCGGCACCGCCTTCAGCGGGCCGTCAGCCGCTCAACCTCGCGCTGGAGCCGCACCGTGTCCGCGGGCCGCTCGTTGGCCCGCAACTCGCCCGACACCGTTGCTTCGCCCAGGAAATCGACCAGGTTGCCGGACCGCGACTCCAGGCGCAGCGTGCCGGCCTCGAGGGTCACGTCCAGCCGACCGGCCTTCAGGTCGTCGCGGTCGCGCAGGTAGGCGAAGCCGACCCCCCGGTACACGTTGACCCCGTCCGCGTTGGCTACCACGTAGCGCAGCGCCGCGTTGTGCATCGCCGAATCCACGAACGTCCGTCCGGGCCACGGCCGCCAGTAGATGGTCACGGACAGGTACTGCGTCGCCGCGGTGCCGCCCGGCAGGGGCCGCTCGGCGCAAGCGACGACGAGCAGGTCGTTGTCCGCCACGACCCGGTAGGTACAGTCCGCCAGCCGGACCCGGTAGTCTTCCGGGAAGAACGGGTCGCGGTACGACCGGAGGGCCAGGTCGGCCCGGGGGGCGTGACACCCGCCCGCGGCCACCGCCGCCAGGAGGAGCGCGGCGCGGATGGACCGCGACAGCCGGCGCGAGGGGTCAGTCTTCATCGGTGAAGATCTTGCTGGACGGCCGTGCGACCGGCGCGTCGGTGGTTCGGATGCCCAGGAGCTGAAGCGTATCCCGCTCGACGATCCCGCGCAGCTGCTCGCGCGGGATGACGGGCAGGACGCTGCCGTGCCCGAACTGGTTGACGGAGTACAGCGCTTCGATGCACGCCGCGGGCGCCCGGAACGGGAAATCGCTGCCGAACAGGACCTTGTCGATCACGCCGTATTCCGACGCGCTCAGCAGCGCGGTGTAGCTTTCCCACGGCTGCCGCAGCAGGCCGGCGACGCTGGCGTACACGTGGGGGTGCTTGCCGAGCAGCACCACCGTTTCCGAAATCCACGGGTGCCCGAGCCGGGCGATGACGATGCGCAGGGCCGGGAATGAGCGTGCCACTTCGTCGAGCAAGGCCGGTTCCGCGTACTCCAGCCGGGCCGCGGCTTGGCGGTGGCTCGGCTCGAAAACGATCGGCAACCCGCGGCGCTCGCACGCTTCGTACAGACGCTGCGCGCGGGTGTCGCACGGATGGAAGTCCTGAAGGGCGGGGGAGAGGATCACGCCCTTGAGGTTCAGTTCATCCTGCGCCACGCGCAGATCTTCGGGCCAGACCGGGTCCGTCGGGTCGATGCCGGCGAAACCGACCAGCTTGGGAGCATTGCGGCGCACGCACTCGGCCACCAGACGGTTCGGAATTTCGGCGCCGAGGTAGCGGCTCTTGAAGCCGAGGACGATCGCCCGGTCCACCGGGCCGAGCGCCTCGCGGTGGTGCAGTTCGTCCGCGCACAGGCCGCCGACGTCGGCGAACGCGGCCCCGAGTTGGGCCGGCGAGGTCCAGATGCGGGTGTGACAATCGACGATCATGCCAGTACGTGCCGGTTCGCGACCGGGTGCGGCGGGGACCAGCGCGTCGTACCGCCGCCAGTGGCGCGCCGCTCCGCAACCCACAACCGGTGGTAGAAATCGTACGGGCCGGCGGCGCGGCCCGTCAAGCGCGCGGGCCGTCAGACCGTCTCGGCCCGGGCGCGTTCCACGTGGATTCGCAGCCGCTTGATCCGTCGCGGCTCCGCTTCGACGATCCGGAATCGCACGTTCTCGTGCTCGAACTCCTCGCCCGCCGCAGGGATCTTGCCCAGCGTGGCGAAGACGAACCCGCCGATCGTCTCGTAGTCGGCCTCCTCCGGCAGGTTCACGCCCAGCTCCTCGTTGAGCTCGCGGATGTGCATGCGGGCGTCGACCTCCAGCGTATCTTCGTCGACGCGGTTGACCGTCGGCGGTGGAGCCTGGTCGTATTCGTCGTCGATCTCGCCGACCAGCTCCTCGAGGATGTCCTCGATCGTCGCCAGGCCCGCCGTGCCGCCGTACTCATCCAGCACGATCGCGATCTGCACCTTGGTGGTGCGGAATTCCTCAAGCAATTCGTCCAGCGTCTTCGTCTCGGGCACGTACGGCGCCGACCGCATGACCCGGCGCACGTCGAACGGCTCGGCCGGATTCAGCCGCAGCAGGTCCTTCGCGTACAGCACACCGACGATGTGGTCGATCGAGCCTTCGTAGACCGGCACGCGCGAGTGCCCGGTCCGCACGATCACGTCGCGCGCCTCGGCGTAGGTCGCGGTGGCCGGAATCGCGTCGATGTCCGTCCGTGGTGTCATGATGGCGCTGACCGGCGTCTGGTCGAGCTCGAACACCGACTCGATCATCTCCTTCTTTTCCTCGTCCACGGCCCCGTACGCCTCGCCCTCGGACACCGCGTCGAGGATCTCCTGCGCGACCCGCTCCGTCTCGGCCTCCTCCGTCGCGTCGTTCTTGCCCAGCAGCCGGCGCACGATGAACTCGGTCGCCGTGCAGAACCGCCCGAACGGCCACAGCACCACCCGGAGCACACGCAGCGCGGCGAAGTTCCGCGCCAGCAGCCGCTCGCCCGCGTGCACCGCGACCGCGTGGGGCACGGCGATGGCGAAGATCGCCAGCAACAGCAGCGACACCAGCCCCACCTCGGCAACCGTGCCGACCGAGATGGCCCGCTCGAGTGTGCGGGTGTAATACGCCCACGTGCCCCCGATGACCCCCAGCGCCGCCAAGAGCCGCAGGAAACTGGCCTGCGTCTGGAGCTCCCACTCGTAACGGTCCAGCCACGCCAGCCGCTGTTCCCGGTTGGCCTCCGACAGTTGCTCCGAAAGCCGGGCCCGCGAATGCAGCGGCAGGGCGAACGCGAGCGCCGAGATGTACGTGGTCAGCCCCAGGAGGAGCAGACCGCCCAGTATCACCAACCGCCGCCTCCCGACGGCTGGGTCGCGCCGGCCGCCCGGCACCCCGCCGAGCCCGGCCCGACCCGGAATCCAGCCGTATGCTATCGGCAACGAGGTGTAGGCGACAACCATCCACGACCGGGCACCGTCAGCGCTCTGCGGATGGTGCGATCAGGCGCAAGATTTTTTCAGAAATAGCGTTATGGTCTTCATCCCCCGCGGCTGAACGGAGCGCCGTTGCCACGTCGGCTCCGATCGCAGCCGGCTCCGACTCGTCCGGGTCGGATGTCCGGCCCGCCGTCAGGACGCGGTGCCCGAGCTCGGCCAGGCCGTGCCTTGCAAGGGCGGAGATGCGGATGGCGACGGGCCGCCACCCGCCGGGCAGGTCGTCGCGGGCAACCGCCGCCGTTTCGAGGTCCCCTTTGTTGATCGCGACCACCGCGGGCGCCAGGTCCGGGTATGTCCGGATAAATTGGACCGTTGTCACCGCGTCCGTACCGTCCAGGACGGCAACCGTGACCGCGGCGGTCGCGATCGCCCGGTGGGACCGCTCCACACCGGCCGCCTCGAGCGCGTCATCCGTCGCCCGCAGGCCGGCGGTATCGATCCATGTGACGGGGTAGCCGTCGAGCTCGGCTTCCACTTCGAGCCAATCGCGTGTGGTGCCGGGGTGCGGCGAGACCAGCGCGACCGGCTGGTCTGCCAAGGTGTTCAGCAGCGTACTCTTGCCCGCGTTCGGCGGCCCGACGAGCGCCACCCGCAGCGGCCGCGTGAATCGAGCGACGGCATCCGCCCGCGTGGCGATCGCGGCGAGCCGGGCCCGCACCGCCGGCGCGGCCGCCGCGCCACCGGCCGCGAGGCCGCGCACGCACTCGTCGAGCACCGCGCGGAGGCGGCGCTCCTGGTCCAGCACCCAAAGCACACCCCGCAGCGTGAGCACTTGCGGAAGGACCGCGGCAACCGCGGCCGCGAGGGCATCCCGTGCGGGCCAGAGGCCGGGCGCGGAAACTGCGCCGTCGGCCGACGCGCGCGCTGCGGTGCGGTCTGCCAATCCGCACGCGGCCGCGAGGGCCCGACACTGCTGCACAAGAACCGGGTTGCCGTGCAGGTGCACGCGCACGTCCGCGTTGGGAAGGGGGGCATGCACGGCCACCAGTACGTCATCCAGCGGCGCGCCGTCGGCGTCCACGAGCGTCGCGCGGCGGACCCGTCCTGCGGCCGGTAGCGGTTGCGAAGGCGGCTGCGCCCATTGCAAGTGGCGGGCGGCGAAGTCCTGCACCCCCGGCCCCGTGAGCCGCAGAACGGCGATTGCGGCCGGTCCGGCGCCGGTGAGCAGCGCCGCGCCGCCGGCGGCTGTCACGGCTGGCCCGCGGCCTTTCGATAGGCCAGCGCGATCCCCATGAGGCACAGGTCGGGCACCACGGCATCGACGAAGTCGGCCAGTTCGGCCACGAGCGCCGCGTTACCGCCGGTCAGGACGAGTTGCGGCCACTCGCCCAGTTCGGTGGCGAAGCGCTCGACGATCTCGCGGAGTGCTCCGACGGCGCCGTACACGACCCCGGCGGTGATCGCGGCCCTCGTGTTGCGGCCGAACACGCTCGCGGGGGCGTCGGGCTGAATCCGCGGCAGTTGGGCCGTGCCGGTGTGCAGGGCGTCGCAACTGAGCTGGAGCCCGGGCAGAATCGTGCCGCCGAGGAAGCGCCCGTCGGCGGACACGCAATCGACGGTGAGCGCGGTGCCGAAGGAGGCGATCGCGCAGGCGGCCTGGATCCGCTCCCAGGCCGCGGCGGCCGCGCACAGCCGATCGACGCCGACCTCGCTCAGGTCGTCGACGTCGGCCGCGATGGGCAGCGGGAGGTCATCGCGGACGCACAGCACGGGCAGCCCGGTGATGTCGCGGGCCAGCGAGCGGATCTTCCTGGTGTTGGGCGGGTTCACGCTGCCGATGACGACGGCGCGGGTGGCGCCGCGGAGGGCGTCGCAGGCGGCGGCGAGGGCGTCGCGCCATTGCTCCGGATGTTCGAGCGCGACGCGTTGCGTGTCGTGGATACCGTCGCCGTCCCAGACGCCGAGGCCGACCCGCGTGTTCCCGATGTCGATTGCCAGCAGCGCATCAGCCGGCGGAAACGCCTGCATCGTCCTTGGCTCCGCAGCCCCGTCGGGCGCACCACCGCCCGACCGCGCACGTTACCGCGCCGGCGCGGGGTGGCCAAGTGGGAAGGGCGTGGCACGAAGGCACGAAGGCACGAAGGGATTGCGGCGCGGCGGGCCGATGCTCCCGTATGACAGTCTGTGCCGCTGTGCTTCGACCGCGGCGGGGGCTGCGCTGCGTAACGCCCGGCACATGCGGGCTTCAGCCGCGATCGGGTTCGTCCGGATCCGCAAGATCCGGGCGGAGCGGGGCGTCATCCGGCCGCGGGGCATCTTCTGATGGCGCGGCGGCGTTTTGCGCCGGTTCGCCGGGTTCGTCGTCGTCGCTCGTCCCGGAGTCGTCGCGGGCATCCAGCGCCGCCGCATCGGGCGGGCCGGTTTCGAAGTCGGCGCCAAGGTCGAGCTGCTGCGGCGCCTGCTCCGCCTCGGCGGCCCGCACGCGCTGCACCGTGGTCCACAGCTCCTCGAGCAGTTCGCGCAGCCCCGCACCGGTCACGCCCGAGATACCGCGTACCGGTCGCGCCAGGGCGGTGCTCAGGGCCCGCAGGGCCTCGGGCGCCTCGGTGAGATCCAGCTTCGTCCCGACCACGATCTCCTCGCGCGCCGCCAGCGTCGCGCTGTACTTCTCCAGCTCGCGACGGATGATGCGGTACGCCTCGACGGGTGCGGGCGCGCCCTGTGGCGGGCACAGCTCGACGAGGTGCACGATGACGCGGGTCCGTTCGATGTGCCGCAGAAAACGGTCCCCGAGCCCGACGCCCTCGTGCGCGCCCTCGATGAGTCCCGGCAGGTCCGCCAGCACCAGCCGCCGGAAGCCCGGCAGCTCTGCGATGCCGAGCTGCGGCTCCTTCGTCGTAAACGGGTAATCGGCGATCTTCGGCCGGGCCCGCGTGAGGCGTGCCAGCAGCGTGCTCTTGCCGGCGTTGGGGAGGCCGACCAGCCCCACGTCCGCGATCAGCTTCAGCTCGAGCCGCAGTGTCCGCTCCTGGCCGGGCAGGCCGGGCTCGAACTCGCGCGGAACCTGGTGGGTCGAACTCACGAAGTGCGCATTGCCGCGGCCGCCCCGCCCGCCGCGGGCGACGCGCACCGCCTGGCCGTCGTGAACGAGGTCCTTGAGTAGCACGCCGCTGGTTGCGTCGTACACCAGCGTGCCAACGGGGACGGTGATGACCAGGTGCGCGCCGCGCTTGCCGGCGCAGTTGCTCCCGGAGCCCGGGCGGCCGTTCGCCGCGCGGTAGTGGTGGCGGCCGGCGAGGTCCAGTAGCGTGTTGGGCCCGGCGCGGGCGACGAGGATGACGGAGCCGCCGTGTCCGCCGTCGCCGCCGTCCGGCCCGCCCTTGGGGATGTACTTCTCGCGGCGGAACGAGACGCAGCCGTCGCCGCCCTTGCCGCCGCGGACGTGGATGACGACCTCGTCGACGAACAGTCGGCTGGTTCCGCCGGCACGCTGCATGCGGTGGACTGCAACGACTGCGGGCGGGCGTGTCAAGCGCGGCGGGCCGCCGGCGCAGGCGGTCCGGGCCCGAGCAGGAGGGCAGAAGGGGAAGATCGGATGACCGACAGATCAAGAGCAGGCGCAATGAACGAACGCGGGGCGTGCGGGTGCGACGGGTGGTCGGCCCGCCGGTACCGCGTTCCGTTCCAGCTTGGCCCGCTGTGTGTGGGGCGACCGCCGCAGCAATCAACGCCGGACTCGGTGAAGGTCCGGCGATACCGCCGTGACGGGACCGGGATGTCTCCGGCCGGGGGGGCGGGGTCCACCGCGGCGGGTGCACGTGGCGTGGCCGAAAGGCATACCCCCACATTGCCAGGATCGATCGCCCCGCGCACCCGCGCCGCGGCCGGATCAGGACATCGGGCGCTATGGGGCCGTGCTGGCCGCGGGCGGCGCCAGGCGCCAAGCCCGCCCGTTGCGGTACGCCGCGAGTCGGGCCCCCAAGCCGTCGAGCCCGTCGCTTCCGCCCCGCGCTTCCGTCAGGCGCAGCGCGCGTTCGCATGTGGCGATCGCGGCGGCGAGATCGCCCGTCTCGGCCTGCGCCGCAGCCAGCGTGTCGAGCGCTTCGGGGGTCTCGCCTGCCAGCGTGAGCGCCTGGGCCAGTCGCAGCGCGAGTGCTCCGTCGCGCACGCCGTCGTCCGGCGCCGTCGCCAGCAGCCACGCCGCCCGTTGCAGGATCGCCGGATCGCCCGGCCACGCCGCGGCCGCGCGGCGCCCGACCGCCGCTGCCTCGACGTAGCGGCGCGCGTTGGTCAGCGCGGCGAGCAGTCCCAGCGCGGCGCGCGGATCGCCTCCGGGTTCCTCCGCCAGCGCGCGAAAGCCGGCGATCGCGGCGTCGAGCTGCCCGAGGCGCGCCTGGACCTGCGCTCGCAGCAGCCGGTACTCGCGGTTGGCAGGCTCCCGTTGCACGGCCCAATCCAGGGAGCGCAGGGCCTGGTCGAGCTGACCGGCGCGCACCTGCCGCTCGGCGGTCGCGAACCAGGTCGCACCGCTGCCGCCGGGACCGGCGGGGTGCGCTTCGGGCGGCCCTGTTCCGGCGGCGAGGGCGGCGCGCGCCTCGGCGACGTAGGACTCCAGCGGCGCCAGCGCCCCGCTCGTGTCCCCCGCGCGCAGTCGCAGGGCGGTCCGGCGCGCCGTGGCCAGGGGAGCAACGAGCGGGTACGCCTGTGCGCGGCGGTACATTTCCTCCGCGTCCGCGAAGCGCTGCACGCGCTCGTACTCCTGCGCGAGGTTGAGCAGCGCGCCCCAGGCGCGCGGATTGCGGGCGAGCGTCGTCTCCCACAGCGTGATCGCATGCTCGTAGGTCCGACTCTGCTGGAAGGTCAGGGCTGCGAGTGTGACCAGCAGCGCGCCGCCGCCCGCCCGGGTGACAGTGTGCCGCGCGGTGGCCGGCACAACCGCCGCGACGCAGCGCCGCAAGGCCAGCACGGCGAGGACGATGAACCCGAGGCTGCCGAGGTAGGCGAAGTGGTCGGCGACGTACGAGAACCGGAACGGGTACACGTCGACGAAGCCGAGGGCCGGAAACAGCAGCACGCCGCTGGCCGCGAGCAGCGCGAGCGGCCCCCGCCCCCAGCGGCGCCGCCCCAGCGCGGCGACAACCACGCCGCCGCACAACACCGCGAGCGGAACGTACTGGGTCGCCGCGCGCGGGTCGATCTCCCAGCGCGGGTAGAAGAAGATCAGCGGGTGCGGCCACAGGACGGTGCGGGCGTAGTGCAGGTAGGCGCTGGGCGCGAGAATCGCCGCGCGTGCCAGCGCTGACAGCTCGAAGTCGACGCCCTGCGCCCGCACATGGTGCTTTTCGAGGTACGCGGTGAGCAGCCCGAACGCGGCGCCCAGCAGGAACAGCGGCACCGTGGCCAGCCGCCGCCGCCGGTCGAGTCGCCGCTGGTACCACAACAGGATCACCAGCAACGGCGCGAGCATCGCCGTCACGGTCTTGCTCAGCAGCGCCGCCGTGAAGAGTCCCAGCGTGGCCGCGTACCAGCGCCACCCGCGGCCGTCGGCGAAGTTGAGGAACGCGAGCAGCGCGAGGAAGAAGAACAGGCCGGAGAGCACGTTCTTCCGCTCCGTGACCCACGCGACCGACTCGACGTGAATGGGGTGCAGCGCGAACACCGCGGCGATCAGCCCGGCCGCGGGAATTCGCAGGCGCGTGCAGATCCGCCACAGGACGAGCGCGCTGCCCGCGTGCAGCAGCACGTTCACGACGTGGTAGCCGGCCGGGTGCAGCCCCCACAGCCGATGCTCGAGCCAGAATGTCGAGAACACCAGCGGGTAGTACTGCGGCGTGTTCGGCCGAAGCGCGCCCGCCGCGTCGCGCCGGAGCTCCCACAGCCGCGGCAGGCCGTCGGCCGCCTGTACGAGACGGTTCTCGGTGAGGTAGTCGTCATCGTCCCAGATGTACCCGGCCCACAGCGCCGGCAGGTAGGCGATCAGCGTCCCGGCGACCAGCGCCAGGCTCCACCAGCGGGATCCGCCGGGCGCTGCGACCGCGGGAGGCGCGTGTGCGGGCGGCGATAGCGCCGCGGCGCGCGGCGCAGCAGCGCTGCGCCGTGCGACCGGCTCCACCGGTTGCTTCTTTCGATGGCCCGACATCGCGACCCTGAGCTTAGCCGCCGGGCGCTGCCCCTGCCATTCGAGCCGGCGCGCGTCGGCCCGAGCACCAATCGCACTATAATCGCCCCCGATGCTGCGAATCGGCGGAATCGAGCTGGACGTGCCGGTCGGACAGGCGGCCCTGTCGGGCTACAGTGACGGCCCGATGCGGCGGATCGCGCGCCGGCTGGGCGCGCCGTACGCGTTGCACGAGGTCGTGCTCGACCGCAGCATTCTGCGGCCCGGCAAGCTGCGCCGTCGGACGATCCCGCCGCTGGAGCCCGACGATCACCCGATCGGCGGGCAACTCATGGGAGCCGAGCCGGACGAGTTCGCGGCGGCCGCCGAGATCATGGTCGCGCACGGCTACGACGTGATCGACATCAACTTCGGCTGCCCCGTCAAGAAGGTCCTCGGCCGCTGCCGCGGCGGATATCTGCTTTCAGACCCGGACACGGCCCTCGCGATTCTCCGGGCGGTGCGGGCGGCCGTGCCGCCGGCCGTGCCCGTCACGCTCAAGATGCGCCGCGGCATGGACGACACGGTCGAGAGCGAGCGTGCCTTCTTCCGCATCTTCGATGCCGCGTGGGATCTGGGCTTTGCGGCGGTGGCGGTTCACGGCCGCACGGTGCGGCAGAAATACGTGGGGCCGAGCCGGTGGGATTTCCTCGCGCGGGCAAAGCGGCACGCGGGCGACCGCGTCGTGCTCGGCAGCGGAGACCTGTTCACGGCGGAGGATGTGCGGCGGATGCTGGCGGAGACGGGCGTCGACGGCGTGCTGTTGGCGCGCGGCTGCATCGGCAATCCGTGGCTCTTCAGGGAGACACGGGCGCTGCTGGCTGGCGGGCCGCTGCCGCCTCCGCCGGACGTGCCGGAGCAGGGCCGTGTGATCCGGGCGCACTTCGACCTGACGGTGCAGGCGTACGGCGAAGCGAAGGCGGCGCAGGTGATGCGGAAGTTCGGGATCAAGTACGCGGAGCTGCACCCGCACTACCGCGAAGTGCGCACGGCGTTCGTGCGGGCCCAGACCCCCGACCGCTGGCAAGCCGTGCTGGATGAGTGGTACGACCCGTCGCGGCCCTGGCCGCCGGGCGTGCGAAAGACCGGCCCCGGGCTGCTGGTGGCGGCGGGGGCGTGCCAGTAGCGCGCCGGTCGCGCAGCCGAAACGACTCGGGCCACGCCGCCGTACCCCGCGTCGCGCCGCGAGCAGCGGCCGCGATCATGCGCGCGATGTCCAATCGCCCCGCTTGTCCGACGGGTCCCGGGCGGGCTACACTGTGCGAGACGGATGCTGCGGGCGTAGCTCAATTGGTAGAGTATCAGCCTTCCAAGCTGAATGTTGCGGGTTCGAGCCCCGTCGCCCGCTTCTTTCCCCTCCCGCTCCCGGTGCTGCAACAGGTTCTCGCGTCCGCGGGTTCCGCGGCGCGCGACGCGGGCGCCGGAGGCGTGCCTCCGGCGCCCGCGTCGGTCAGTCCACGGGGCGGCATGCCCGTGGTGCGCCCCCGTTACTAGAACTCGCTTGCGCCGGGCGCGTCGCCGGCGGCGGTCGAGGGGTGGTCGTGCGTGGCCGCGGTCGCGGCCGGTGCGGGCCGGCTGGGCGCGTGCGTGCGGTGCAACCTGCTCAGCAGGCCGTGGTGGGTCGTCGGGCCGGCCTTGCGGGCGGCTGCGTGGGTGGCCGCCGGGGCGGCCGCCGCGGCCGCCTGGGGGTTGCCGTGTCCGCCGACCAGGGCGGCCAGCTCGGCGACGACGCCGTTGACCGCGACGGCCTGGGCCGAGAGCTGCTCGGCGGCCGAGGCGGCCTCTTCGGCGCCGGCGGCGCTCTGCTGGGTGACCTTGTCCATCTGGGCGACGGCGGTGTTGACCTGCTCGACGCCCTGGGCCTGCTCGTCGCTGGCGCGGGAGATGCCGTTGATGAGCTCGGCGACGGTGGCGGCCTCGGTAACGATGCCGCCGAGGGCCTTGGCGACCTCGGTGGCGACATCGGCGCCCTGCTTGGCGCGCTGCACCGAGCCCTCGATCAGGTTGGTGGTGTCCTTGGCGGCGGCGGCGCAGCGCTGCGCCAGGTTACGGACCTCCTCGGCGACGACGGCGAAGCCCTTGCCGTGCTCGCCGGCGCGGGCGGCCTCGACCGCGGCGTTGAGAGCCAGGAGGTTGGTCTGGAAGGCGATCTCCTCGATGACCTTGATGATCTTGCTGATCTGGCCGGAGGACTCGTTGATGGCGACCATGGCGTCGTTGAGCTGGCGCATGGTCTTGTCGCCCTCGTCGGCGGCTTTGCGAGCCTGCTCGGCGCTTTCGCGGGCCTTGCGGGCGTTCTCGGCGTTGGTGCGGGTCATGGCGGCCATCTGCTCCAGCGCGCTGCTGGTCTGCTCGAGCGAGGAGGCCTGCTCGCTGGCCCCCTCGGCCTGGGTCTGGGCCGCCGACGCGATCTGCGAGGCCGCCTCGGTGACCTGCGTGGCCCCGTCGGTGAGGCTCACGATGATGCGGTTGATCGGCTTCGTGATGCTCCGCGTGATGAACGCCGCGAGCACGATGGTGAGCAGCGCGCCGATGCCGACGGCGGTCGCGATGAAGGTCTTCAGGAAGGAGGACTGCGCCGTCGCCGTCGCGGTGGCCTGGTCGGCGACATGCTCGTTGATGGCGACGAGCTTGTCGAGCAGTGCGCTGGCCGTCCGCTGCGTCTCGGTCACCTTGCCGAACAACAGCTCCTCGACCGACTCCAGCGTGGCGACGGCGTCGTCCGCGACCTTCTGCATCGCCGCGAACTTCTCGAAGATCGCGGTGCACGTGCCGCTCAGCTCGTGGCACAGGCGCTGCGCTTCGTCCCGTTTTTCGGCGGCGACGAGCTGCTTGACCTGCTTGATGCCCGCGTGGAAGGCCTGGTGAAGCGTGTCGAACTCGCGGACCAGGCGGCTCAGCTCCGGGTTCTCTGTCTTGAACGTCGCCAGCCACTTGCCCGCGTTGCAGGTCGTATGGTCTTCACCGCCGTCGAAGACCCCCTGTCCCTGGTAGATCACGCCCGCGACTTTGTGCAGCAGCGCGTAGTGATCCTTGGTGAAGCGCTCGAGCTGGCGGCTGACGAACATCGGGTCGGGCAGGCCGAGCTGGTCGAACTGCTTGCACATCTCCACGTATCTGGTGTTCTCGTCGCGCCAGGCCTGCCAGGCCGGCACGAACTCCTGCCACGTCGCGGCCTCTTCCGGCGTCTGCGGCAGCGACTCGTAGACCTTCCAGGCCGCCTCGTACTTCTCACGGGCCTTGGCGATGTTGTCGTACTGCCGCGCGCGGACATCGGCCGGCAAGCCGGGGATGGCCAGCGTGCGCAGCGAGCCGCGGATGTTCTCGGCGCTGTTTTTGATGACAT
The DNA here is from genome assembly GCA_937928595.1 of uncultured Phycisphaerae bacterium. Lineage (GTDB taxonomy): Bacteria > Planctomycetota > Phycisphaerae > UBA1845 > Fen-1342 > CALGJV01. The sequence continues at coordinate 91,181 of CALGJV010000003.1, forward strand.
CCAGTGCGGCGACGCTCGGCAGGCGGACGACCCCCAGCTCATGGATATGCTCGTTGCTCGTCAGCGCACCGTAGAACCCGAGCACACCGAGGACCACGGCGATGAGCCCCACGCTGCCGAACCCGAACCCGATCTTCGCGCCCAGTTTCATTCGCTTGAACATGTGCCTTGTCTCCGAAGGGTCCTGACCGAAGAACCCACGCCGAGTACGCCCACCCCACCGGCGCCGGCCGGACCGATACTGCTGTCGGGTCGCGTCCGAGGGGCCAACCGAGACGTCAGCGAAGGTATCGTGCGGAAGTCTGAGGCCCTTCAATACGGTCAATTCGGGAGCCGATTCGGACGAATGCCGGAGCGGTGGGCGGTTTGAACAGGGGGAAACGGGCGACGGGCGCCGCCGACCTTGGCCGAAGGGAAGGCTGGATTATCGGGCTCGCGGGGCCCGCACCGGGGGGCCGGGCAAAAGGCCCCGCCGGTGCGGCATCCCGCAGTAAATCGCCAGAGACGCTCCTTCAGCGGACGGGCGCGGACACGGCGACGCGGGACCGCCGCCGTCGGAGCATCAGCCGCGTCGCGCGGGCGTCGCGCACCCGCCGCGCCAGACGGTCGGCGCACCGGCAGATGGCCGGCTCGATCTGGAGATCCGTGACTTCCGCGTCGACCTGCCCGCCGGCGCGGAGCTGGGCCGTCATGCGACAGCGCATGTCGAGCCCGCCGCGCGGGCCGTTGAGGTCGTCCAGGCGCACGCGGACCGCGAGCAGGCGGTCGGCGAAGCGGGCCAGGGCGAAGCGCACCCGGCGGTCGACGAGCTCCCGCAGCGCGGGCCGGAGTTCGAGGTTGCGGGCGAGAATCTCCACACGCATGGCAGCCTCCTTTCCGGACGGCCTCCGCCGTCCCACTGTACAACTATGGCCGCGCCCGCTAACTTAATCAAATAGAAAGCAATGTGTTGATTCATAGAGAATATCTATGAAGGGATCCCGCCGTGCGGACGCTCAACTACCACCATCTCGAGTACTTCTGGGCCGTCGCCCGCGGCGGCAGCGTCGCGGCCGCCGCCCGCGAGCTGCACGTCTCGCAGCCGACCGTGTCGGCCCAGTTGCGCACGCTGGCGACCGCGCTGGGCACGCCGCTCTTTCGGCGCGTGGGGCGGCGGCTGGCGCTCACCGACGACGGCCGCACCGTGTTCCGCTACGCCGACGAGGTGTTCGCGCTGGGGCGCGAGCTGCTCGAGGCGCTGGCGCAGCGGCCGGAGGGGCGGCCGCTGCGCTTTCACGTCGGCGTGGCCGACGTGTTGCCGAAGCTGGTGGCGTACCGCCTGCTTCAACCGGCGTTGCGTTTGCCCGAAACGGTTCGGATCATCTGCGAGGAAGGCACGCCGCGCGAGCTGCTGGCGCGTTTGGCCGTGCATGAGCTTGACCTCGTGCTGTCGGACGCGCCGGTCGGGGCGGAGTCGAACGTGCGGGCGTACAGCCACCTGCTGGGGGAATGCGGCCTGACGGTCTGCGGGGTGCCGGCGCTGGCGCGGCGGCTGCGGCGCGGCTTTCCCGGCTCGCTCGACGGCGCGCCGCTGCTGCTGCCGACCGGCGGGGCCCCGCTGCGGCGGGCCCTGGACCGCTGGCTCGCGGAGCGCGGGCTGCACCCGCGGATCGTCGGCGAGTTCGAGGATACGGCCCTGCTCAAGGTGTTCGGCGAGGCCGGGACCGGGCTGTTCGCCGTGCCGAGCGTGGTCGCGGACGACGTCATCCGGCGCTACGGCGTCCGGCGGGTCGGTCTGATCGCGGAGGTGCGGGCCCGGTTCTACGCGCTGTCCGTCGAGCGGCGCATGAAGCATCCCGCCGTCGTGGCCATCGCGCGCAGCGCGCGCCGGGAGCTGTTCGACTGAGGCGTCAGGGCGCGCCGAACGGCACGGGGTTGACGCGCAAGATCGCCGATTCGACCGCGACGTACAGCGTGCCTGCGGGCGTGAAGGCGAGGTCCGCGATCCGGCCCGGGAACTCGCCCACCAGCACGCCGCGCGTCGCCACGCTGTAGCGGTCCGGCGCCAGCGCAAAGCCCACGACGTCGTTGCCGTCGGCCGTGCACAGCTCGTGCCGCGCCGTATGGCCGTACTTCGTGCTGGGGTTGAACGCCGCGCCCACCCACGGGTTCCTCGTCGAGGTCACCAGCGGTGCGGCCAGCGTCGGGTGCGCGGCGGCGTAGGCCTGCTCGGCCGGCGTGTCCACGTGGCCCACGACTTCGGGCCAGCCGCAGTCGGCCCCCGCGTTCACGCGGTGCAGCTCGTAAAGGCCGTCGGCGCTCTGGTCGAACACGAACGGCACGAGCGAGTCCGGATCGACCGCGATGCCGCGCGGATTGCGCAGCCCCGTGGCGAACACGGGGGAGCCGGCGGTCGGATTCGTGGCGGGGATCGTGCCGTCGAAGTTGTAACACAGCACCTTGCCGAGCCGCGCGGTCCCGTCGTGCGGCGCCGTCGTGTCGGTCTGGTCGCCGGTGGCGATGAACAGCCGCAGGTCGTCCGCGAACGCGATCCGCCCGCCGATCCGGGTCGTTGCCGCCGTGGCCGGGAACGACGCCACGAACACCTCGCTTCCCTCGGCGACATCGCCCGTGCCCCGGAAGTATACGACGCGATAGTCAACGATGGCGCGCGGGTCGTCCGTCGCCGCGGCCGTGTCGGAACGGGCGTAGCAGACGTATACGCGCGGCTCCGCCGGGAACCGCGGGTACACCGCCAGTCCCAGCACGCCGCGTTCGCCGGCGTAGTTCACCGGGACGGTCGCGAAGGGCTCGTCGAGCAACACGCCGTCCTTGATGATCCGGATCGCACCGGTGGTGCGCTCGGCGAAGAAGACCCGCCCGTCGCTGGCCGCTGAGAGCAGCGTCGGCCGGGCCGTGGTGACCGCCAGGTACTCGGCGCGAAAGCCCGGCGCGACGTTGATCGGCGGCGGCAGGGTGGAGCCCGACGGGCAACCGCACAGCGTCACGAGCCCGCTCGCGACGACCACGATTCGCACGCGGCGGATCAGAGCAACGTGCATCCCGTTCTCCCTGGGAACAGGGCCGTCAGGGCGTCCGACACCCGGTTCCGCCGACCGCCCGTCGCGGACCGGGTCCGGCCACTGCTCCCGTTCCATTTATCGGCATCGCATCGTACTGGCCCGCTGCGGGTCTGCAAGCCGCGGGAAGCGTTTAGCGGTCCTCGTAGAGCGCCCGAACTTTCTCCAGGATCGTCGGGTCGCCCTCCTGGAAGGCCCGCTCGACCCAGATTGCCCGCATGGCCGGGTCGGACTGCATGAATCGTCGCCACCAGGACGACGGCTGCGTCGTGACCGTCGCGGCGTACAACTTGTGGAGCTGGCGCAGTCGTTCTTGGTACTTCGGATCGAGGGCCGCGAAACGCCGGGCGGCGAGCACGGCTCTCGGGTCGTTCGCAACGCCGTCCGGCTTGAGGAGTTCGCGCATCTGCTCTTGCCGCTGTTCGGGCAACGCCCGCCACGTGGCTTCGCCTGCGTTTGTCTCGGCGGGAGCGGGGCGAAGCCACCAGTACAACGCCGCGTTCGCCAGCGCGAACGCGAACGCCAGAAACACAGCCGAGCGTCGCACGGTCCGCAGGATGTTCATTTCTTCAGTACCAGGAGTCGATCCAGTTCCAGAAGGGTATCCAAGTCGGCCTCGACCCAGGGATCATCGAGCAGCACGGCCAACTCGGCCTGGTGGGCGGCGGCGCGACGCTCCTCCTCGGACAGCGGCGGCGGGGGCGGGAAGACCGCTGGACGGCGGGCCCATTGCCAACCCACCCCGGCCGCACCCAGGCACGCGATGACGACCCAGACGGCCGCGTGCAGCGCCTGGAGCGCGGAGTGCGGTCTCGGTTTCCGCACGACGACATCCGGAAGATCGACCGGTACGTCGGGCAGGGCGGCGGCCGAGTCGCCCAGCCGCATCAGTCCGGACCAGGTGCGTTCGCGCTCGACCAACGCTCGGCATTGTTCGCAACCGGCGATGTGCGTCATCCAGCGCGACGTCTCGGCGGGGGCGAGCTCTCCCGCGATCAACCGGTGTGCCGCATCGACGTCAATGTGGTCCATGCGCGGTCCAGACCGAACGTGCGGACCGGTTTTCTACAGCGCCGCGGAACCGTGTGCCAGCCGGCGAACTAGAGGAGGTCGTTCAGCCTCCTGCGGAGGCGGTCGCGGGCCCGGGCGAGCAGTGCCCGAACGGCTTCTTCGGTGAGATCGAGCACCGCCGCGATTTGCTGGTATGTGAGGTTCTCGTACTCGAACAGCGTGACGGCCGCGCGCTGCCGTGGGGGCAGGGATTGGATCGCGCGGGCGACCCGTTCGCGGAGCTCGTCGAGCGACACCTGGCCCTCCGGCCCCGGCCGGTCGGTGTCCGGTACATCGGGCAGCTCGCCCGCGCCGGCGCGCCGCCGGTGCGCGAGCGAACGGCGGTCGCTCAGCACGAGGTTCGTGGCGATGCGGTACAGCCAGGTCGTGAACTTCGCGGTCGGCTGATAGTCGGCCGCTTTGCTCAGAACTTGGACGAAAACATCCTGCGTGAAGTCCTCGACGGCCGGACACGGGCCGATGAGGCGGGTGATGTAACGGCCGACACGTCCGCTGTTTCGGCGTATGAGGGCCGCGGCGGCGGAGCGATCCCCGTTCCGGGCCTGGAGCATGAGCTGCGTGTCGAGGTCGGCGAGCGCAGCCTCCAGGAGCGCCGCGGTGTCCACCGGCTGCGCGGCACCCTTGACGGACTCAGCGGTTGCAGGAACGTCCGCCGGACTGCGAAGATCGTGATCGGAAAGCGCCATCGGCAGTCCACCCCCGGGGGGACAGTCTTATCCAGCACGCGCGCATTGTAACGGCCGCGCGGCGGGCGGGCAACAGCAGGTTTCGGGCGTGCAACGCCCGGGATCGCGCCCAGTCTCGGAGGCGGCGGTCTATCGGTGGCGTGCGATCTGTCGGGCGCGGGCGTGCGGTGGGTCAATCAGAACGACGCACTCGAGATAGCGACGTCCGAACTTGATGCATTCGCCCTCGTCCGGGATGAAAATATCGACCGTGTTGTGCCGGAACCGTTGGTGAGTCCGGTCGGTCACCGTGAACATCCGACGCAGTGCCGGGATGTAGACCCGGGAACCCAGCGGCACGAAAGCGGGTGCCGCGCACTGGCCGACCCCCGACGGGACGCCGGCCGCCGTCGTGCCCCGATCGCAGTAGGCGGTGACCCGCAGGACCCGCAGCAGACGCTGGGTAGTGGACGAAGGCCGTGTCTTCGGACGAGCCGGAGGGGTGTTCGCCTCGTGCACGACAGGCGGCGTGTTCTGGACTGGCTCGGCCGGTTCGGCTGTTGCGACCGCCGTCCGGGCGATTTCCGGGCCGTCGAAAGTGACCTCGGCGACGTAGGCGAAGTCGCCCACGAGCTCGCAAGCGGGGTCCAGCTCGTCGATGAGGCGGGTCGGTGTGTCCGAGGTGGACAAGCCGAACGCCAGCAGCGCGAGGAAGCTCAGCCGCGCAAGCGGCTGCAAGGCAGATAACATCCAGGGCTTCTCCGTTCCTGACCGTGGAAGCTCGGTGTTGCCGGTCGCCCATGCAAGCCCCGCGGTCGAACGCCCATTCGCCGCGGTTGATGATGACGCGAATGATATGCGGGCGAGCGACCGAAAGCCAGTTCTTCACCGTCCGGATAACACGCAGTTGACTTGCCCGCCGTCCCGCACGTCGCTGGGGTTCCTGCTTATCGCGCCGGGATTTGCGTTTGACGGTGGCGCGCCGGGCGGGTTCAATAAGGCCGCGTCGCGGAGGTGCCGCGGCTGTCCAGGCAGCTGCGCGAATCGATCGGGGCGACTCGGCATGTGTTTGTAAAAATCGCATCTACAAAAGTTTACATCGGAGGCGCCGATGCGCAAGCCGCTGGTGGCCGGTAACTGGAAGATGAACCTCGACCTTGCGGGTGCCCGCAAGCTCATTGGCGAGTTGCGCGCCGGCTACAGCGCGGAGGCGGCGGCGAAGGTCGAGGTGGCCGTGTGTCCACCCGCCGTGTACGTGCTTCCGGCGGTTGAGGCCGCCCGGGGCAGCGGGATCGCCGTCGGCGCGCAAGACCTGTACTTCGAGGCGAGCGGCGCATTCACGGGCGAGATCTCGGCGGCGATGGTGAAGGACGTGGGGGCGACTTACGTCATCATCGGCCACAGTGAACGGCGGCACACGATCGGGCATCTCGAAGACGACCGGATGATCAACCTGAAGGTGCGGGCCGCGCGCAAGGCCGGTCTGACGCCAATCTTATGTGTCGGCGAGACGCTGGCGGAGCGGCAGGGTGGGCAGACGCTCGACGTGCTGACGTTTCAACTGACCGCGGGGATCGTCGGGCATGCGCTGGGTTCGGAAGCGGACCTGGTGCTCGCGTACGAGCCGGTCTGGGCCATCGGGACCGGACAGAACGCGACGCCGCAGCAGGCTCAGGAGGCCCACGCGCACCTGCGGGCCGAGCTGCGGCGGCTGGCGGGGCCCGTGGCGGACCGCGTGCGGATCCTCTACGGCGGGAGCATGAAGCCGGAGAACGCGGCGGAGATCCTGGAGCAGCCGGACGTGGACGGCGGGCTGGTGGGAGGTGCCAGCCTGAAGGCGGACTCGTTCCTGGGGATCGTCCGGGCGGCGCTGGCGACGGCAACGTGAATCTGCTAGTGTAAGGGACTTGCGTCGCGCCCGGCCGGGGAGTCGGTGGGCGGGCGCCGGACCGGACAGAGAGACGCGATGATCCTTGGCGCGGTACATCACACGATCCTGGCGATCTTCTTCGCCGTCGTCGCCATTTTGCTGATGATTGTGATCCTGTTGCAACGCGGGCGCGGCGTCGGTCTGGCGGGCGCGTTCGGCGGCGCCGGCGGAGCTTCGGCGTTTGGCGCGAAGACGGGCGACGTCCTGACGTGGGTGACAGTCGTCGGGGCGGCAGTGCTGCTGATCTTCACCATCGTCCTCAACTTTGTATTCGTGCAGGGCGATCCAGGGCTGGGAACCGGCCCGGTGCTGACGGCCCCGGCCGGGGCTCAACCGGTGGTGGAGACGGGCGGCGCGGCGCCGCTGCCGAGCGAGGGCGGCGCGCCACCGGCGGAGACGACGGCGTTACCGCCAACGGGCACGACGACGGGTGGGCCGACGGAACCCGCGAGCACGCCGCCGGAGGCGGCTCCGCCGCAGCCTGCGCCAACGGCGGAGGGGCCGAAGTCGGAATAAGCCGGTACGCGCGGGGGCGCCGCGGCGCCCGGCGAACGCGGGGGAGCCGATGGGCGGGGGAGCGGCACGGCTCGTCCCGTGGAGTGAACGGAGCGGGCGCGGGAGCCTGCGCATGGTGGTGTCGATGACCGGGTTCGGCGAAGCCCGCCTGGAGGAGGGCGGCCGGTCGTACCACGTCGAGATCCGCAGCGTCAACAACCGGTACTTCAAGCCGACGATCCAGTTGCCGGAGGAGTTCGCGCTCCTCGAGAACGAGGTCGAGCGGGTGCTGCGGGCGCGGCTGTCGCGCGGCAGCATCACGCTCCGCCTGCACGTGCGCGACGTGAACCCGCAGGCCGCGTTGCAGATTGACGCCCCGGTGCTCCAGGCCTACCTGGCCCAGCTGCGGGCGGCGGCCGGGAGTTCGCCCGAAACGCGCATCGACCTCGCGACGCTGCTGACGCTGCCCGGCGTCAGCCAGCCGCGCGCGGTGGACGAGGAGCAGCGGGCGGCCCTGTGGCGCGTGCTGCGGGGGCTGATCGAGACCGCGTTGGACCGGCTCATCGCGATGCGCGCGCGGGAGGGGGCGGAGCTGGCCGCGGACCTGCGGCGGCACTGTGAGCGGATCGAGGCGTCGCTGCGGGTGGTGCGGACACGGGCGCCGCTGGTCGTGCGGGAGTACCGGGATCGGCTGCGGGCGCGGGTGGAAGAGCTGATCGCCGACAGCAGCGTGAAGCTGGCGGAGCAGGACCTGCTGAAGGAAGTCTCCATCTACGCCGAGCGCAGCGACATCAGCGAGGAGCTCAACCGGCTGGACGGGCACCTGCAACAATTCGAGGCGCTGCTGGCGGGCGAGGAATCGGCGGGCCGCAAGCTCGAGTTCGTCGCGCAGGAGATGCTGCGCGAGGCGAACACGATCGGCTCCAAGACCGGCGACGCGGAGATCGCGCGCGAGATCATCGAAGTGAAGAGCGCCATCGACCGCATCAAGGAGCAGGTGCAGAACGCGGAATGACGGGGACGGCCGCGGCGTCGCCGCGCGGGGCGGCGCCGGGTCGGGCAGCATGCTGATCGACACCCACTGCCATCTGACCAGCCCGGAACTGCGGCCCGCGGTGGAGGCCGTTCTGGCCCGCGCCGCGGCCGCGGGCGTCACGCGCATGCTGACCGTCGCGACGGACCCGGCCGACCTGGCGGCGGCCCTGGAGCTGGCGGCGGCCCACCCGCGCGTCGGGGTGATCGCCGGCATCCACCCGCACGAGGCGGGGCGGTGCGGCGCGGCGGACCTCGACGCGCTGGCGGCGGCGGTGCGGACGGACGCCGCCGGGCCCCGGCGGATCGTCGCCGTCGGCGAGACGGGGCTCGACTTTCACTACGACTTCGCGCCGCGCCCCCGGCAGGAGGAGGTCTTTCGCGCACAACTGGGGCTGGCGCGCGACTGCGGGCTGCCGGTCGTGATTCACGCCCGCGAGTCGGAAGACCGCGTGTGCGACATCCTGGCGGAGTATCCGGCACTCGCCGGGCGGGTCGTGTTCCACTGCTTCTCGGCGGACGAGCGGGTGGCGGCTCGGGCCCTGGCGCTGGGCTGCTGTTTTTCGTTCACGGGGGTCGTCACGTTCCGGAAAGCCGATACGATTCGGGCTGCGGCCCGCAGCCTGCCGCCGGAGCGGATCCTGCTCGAGACCGATGCGCCGTGGCTGTCGCCGGAGCCGCATCGCAAGGTGCGGCCGAACGAGCCGGCGCTGCTCGTGCACACGGCTCGGAGCCTGGCGGCGACGCGGGGCGAGAGTTTCGAAACGCTGGCGGCGACGACGACCGCGAACGCGCGGCGCTTCTTTCGCCTGGCCGAGGAGTGAACATGGGCGTGTGCCTCGTAACGGGCGGCGGCGGGTTCATCGGCAGCCACATCGTGCGCGGCCTGCTGGAGCGCGGGCGGACGGTTCGCGTCCTGGATGACTTCAGCACGGGCAAGCGCGAGAACCTGGCGGAGGTGGCCGACCGGATCGAATTGATCGAGGGCAGCATCTGCGACGTGCCCACGGTTGAGCGGGCCCTGCGGGGCGTCGAGGTGGTGTTTCACCTGGCGGCGCGCGCCAGCGTGCCCCGCAGCGTCGAGCAGCCCCGCCCGTCGCACGAGATCAACGTCACCGGCACGCTGAACCTGCTGATTGCCGCGCAGGCGGCGCGGGTGCGCCGGCTGGTCTACTCGGCCAGCAGCAGCGCCTACGGCGACACGCCGGCGTTGCCCAAGCGGATCGACATGCGGCCGCAGCCGCTCAGCCCGTACGCCGTGAGCAAGCTGGCGGCCGAGCACTACTGTGCGTGCTGGTCGCACGTTTACGGTCTGTCGACCGTGTCGCTGCGGTACTTCAACGTGTTCGGTCCGCGGCAGGACCCGACCAGCGCGTACGCCGCGGTGATCCCGGCGTTCGTCGCGCGGATGCTGCGGGGCGAGCGGCCGATCATCTACGGCGACGGTGAGCAGTCGCGGGACTTCTGCTACATCGAGAACGTGGTGGACGCGAACCTGCGGGCGGCGGAGGTGCCGGAGGCGCACGGCGAGGTCGTGAACGTCGCGTGCGGCGAGCGGACGACGCTCAATCAGATCGTGGCCGACCTCAACCGGCTCTTGGGCACGAACGTGCAGCCGATCTACGAGCCGCCGCGGGCCGGCGACGTGCGGCACAGCCTGGCCGACATCACCGAGGCCCGGCAGCTGCTGGGCTACGAGCCGCGCGTCTTGTTTGCCGAGGGACTGCGGCGCTCGCTCGACTGGTACAAGGCCAACCTCAAGTAGCGCGCGCCGCGAGGCGGTCGTACTGCCGGACGCCCAGCGCGGTGTAGCGGCAGAGCACTTCGTGCGGGCGAATGCCGAGATGCTGGGCGAGCTCAGCCTCCGTCAGGCCGTCGCCGAGCAGCACGACCTCGTCGCCGGGGCGATCGTCGGGCGAGGCCGAGACGAACGCCGTGTTCATGCCCACTTCGAGAATCTGCTGGCGGCGCCCGTTGATCAGGACCGGGCCCGCCGTCAGGCCGTTGCTGTAGCCGACGAGGATCACACCGACGCGGGGACACTCGAAGCCGGTGTAGCCGACCGGACCCTCCGCATCCCGCGCCGCGTGCAGTCGCGTGCTGACGCGGACCGCCCCCCGGTACAGTGCCAGACCCGGCCGCACCGCGTCCAGCCACGTCTCGGGGTACTCGAGCAGGCTCGTCGCGGCGCAGTGCAGCGGCCGGCCGCGGTGCCCGCAGGCTGCGCGGAGGCGGTGCGCGGCTTCGACCGTCACGGCGTGCGCGAAGTAGTCGACGACCGTGCAGTGGCGGACCAGGTCGTCGAGCCTCTCGGGGGGGCAGCCGAACCGCTGCATACCCGTATCGACCTCGATCGCGACCGGCAGACCGGCAAAGCGTGCGGCGTCGTCGGGGGTGGCCAGGGCGGGGCGCAGACCGAGAGCGCGATACTCGGCCGGATCGCCGTCCGGCGGACCGAGCACCAGACCGCCGCGGCCGAGTTCGCGGGCTTCGGCGGGCGAGAAGTAGGCGAACTCGTCGACGACCGGAGCGAGGACGTCGGCGACCGGGGCCGCGCCGAGGCCGTAGGCGTCGGACTTGATGACGGCGATGAGCCGGACGCCGGTCGTGCGGCGAATGGCCTCCGCCGCCGCGCGGACCCGATCGAGGGACACCCGGACCTGCACGTGGGGAGAACGCACTGACACTGCCGCGGGACCTCCGTAGGGCGGCGCGGAGTATACCGCGCGCTCGTGCGGCCGGTCAGAGGATGAGCATCGCGTCGCCGTAGCTGTAAAAGCGGTAGCGCTCGGCGACGGCGGCGGCGTACGCCCGGCGGATGAGGTCGGGCGACGCGAACGCCATCACGAGCGCGAGGAGCGTGCTGCCGGGCAGATGGAAGTTGGTGATCAGGGCGTCCACCTGCCGGAAGCGGTAGGGCGGGTAGATGAACAAACGGGTCCAGCCCTGCGCCGCCCGCAGGCTCGCCTCCGGCGGCCCATCCGGAACGGTGCCGGCCAGCGATTCGAGCACGCGCGTCGCGGTGGTGCCGACGGCCACGAGTCGGCCGCCGCGGGCCCGCGTTTCCCGCAGCGTTTCCGCCGCGGAGGGCGTAAGCTCGAACCACTCGGCGTGCATGGGGTGGTCGGCCAGGTCGTCGGCCTCGATCGGCACGAACGTGCCGGGGCCGACGTGCAGCGTCACTGCGGCCTGTCGCACGCCGCGGGCGGCCAGCGCGGCCAGCAGCTCGGGGGTGAAGTGCAGCCCGGCCGTCGGGGCGGCCACGGCGCCGGGCCGCGCGGCGTAGACCGTCTGGTAGCGTTCGGCGTCGCCGGGCTCGGGCGGCCCGTGCCCGCCAGCGCCGCGGCGGATGTAGGGCGGCAGCGGCGTCTGGCCGATGCGCGCGAGGAGGTCGAGTGGGGCAATGGGCGGGTCGGGTTGCAGCAGCGCTTCACCGCGGTCGCGCCGGGCGTGGAGGACGAGTTCGGTCGGGTGCCCCTCGCAGGCCAGACGCTCGCCGGGTCGCAGCCGCGCCCCGCCCCGCAGCAGGACCACCCATCCGTCGGGCTCGGCGTGCAGGAACAGGGCCTCGACGCGTCCGCCGGTCCGCCGGCGCAGGAAGAAGCGAGCCGGTATGACCCGCGTGTCGTTGAGCACGAGGCAGTCGCCCGGGGCGACGTACTCGCCGAGGTCGCGGAACACGCGGTGGTGCAGCGTGCCGGTGGCGCGGTCCAGCACGAGCAGGCGGGCGGCGTCGCGGGGCTCGACCGCGTGCTGGGCGATGAGCTCGGGCGGCAGATCGTATTCCAGCTCGGCGCGGCGCACAGACCACTCGGACATCGGACCGCCCGCTCCGCCGCCGCACGGGCCGCGGCGGGGCGGACTCCAAAACCGGCCGGCGATTGTAGCGGCCGCCGCTCGGGCTCACGGGTACACTGCTGGCGCCGGCCGGGCCGGCGCTCGGCCGCAGGGAGCCGCCGCATGAGCGAAACGACGCCGGTGGAGTCGGTCGTGCGGGTCCGCTGTGCGTGCGGACAGCGGGTACGGGTGAAGAACGCCCGCGCCGGGGCGATCGTGCAGTGTCCGCGTTGCGCCCGCTCGATTCGGATCACCGATGCGGACCTGCGGGCGGCGGTGCTGGGGGTCGCCCTGCAACCGATGCAGGCCGACATCGCGCATGCTCCCGACGCGATCCCGCTGGGCGACGAGCGGCTGCGGCTGGCCCGCACCGGCTCGCGCCCCGGCCCCACTGGCGAAGTGGTTGAGACGGAGGAGGAGCTCGTCCGCGACTTGCTCAAGCCCAGCGCCTTCTGGGGCCGACGCTGGGCGTTCGGGGAGCGTGGCGCGCCTGCGAAGTCGTACGCCGCGCTGCCGCAGTCGGAAGCCCTGCGTCAGTTCGTGGCCGAAACGGCCGCGAGCCTCGTGCTCGGCGGGCGCGTCCGCAATCTGTGGACGCTGGCGGCGACCGCCGGCGGCGTGCTCGTGCCGCTGGCGGTCATGACCGGGCTGATGTACGTGACTCAAGGGTGGTATGTGGCGTCGCTCGCGGGCCTGGCGGTGGGGCACGTCCTGCTCGCCCTGTCCGTGATCGGAATCCTGCAATTCTGGTGGACGACGCTCACACAGACGGCCGGCGGCGAGGACGACATTCCGATCGTCGTGCCGGAGTGGGATTTCCTGTCGGATGCCGTCCGCCCCGCCGTAACGCTGGTGATCAGCGCTCTGGTCGCCTTCGGACCGGCGGCCTGGATGTGGGCGGCGTACCGGACGGCCGTCCCGCAGTTTCATGCGACCATCGCGCTGCTGGTCCTCGGCAGTGCGCTTTGGCCGCTGGTGCTCCTGTCACTGGGGGCCTGCGGCTCGCTGGTGCTGCTGCTGCCGGACCGGCTGGTGGCGACGCTGCGGGGTCTGGGGGCGGCGTACCTGGTGGCATGGGGGGTCGAGGCGGTGAGCGCGGCGGTGGTGGTCGGCTGCGGCATGCTCGAATCACGGCTGGCAACCACATCGCTCTCGCAGCTCGCGCTCGATGTGACCTGGCTGCTGATCACCATGTATGTCGGGTACGTCCTGTTCCGGACGATCGGGCTGCTGTACCGCTGCTTCGCCCACCGGCTGCCGGTCTGACCGCTTCGGCGGGCCCGGTGCGGGGCCGTGCGGTCACTCCGCGAACAACCGCCGCACCAGCTCGGCCGCGCGCGTCCGCACCTGTTCGAATGCCCCGCGCGCGATCGGCCGCGTGCCGTACCAGACGAACGCCTGGTTGACCTCGTAGCTGCCCTCGTCGTAGGCGCTCTCCGGCGCGAGGTAGCCGATCCCGCCGTTGGCGTATCCGGCGACGTAGACCGGCCGCCCGGCCGCGGCGCTGAGCTCGTCCCCCAGTACGGAGAACGGTTCGGCGGCGACCGCGACGATCGCCGTGTCGCCGATACGCAGCGCCTGCAAGATCATCGGCAGCGCGGCGGGCTCGTCGTCGCGGCGCGCCGCGGCCCAGCGGTCCAGCGCGTCGCGAATCCGGTCCGGGACATACCCCGCCTCCCCGGCCAGGCCTTGCCTGAACCGCTGCGCCAGCGTGGCGGCATCGGCGGCGCTCAGCGGGACGACCGGCACCGCGACGGTCTCCGCAGCGCTGCCGACCACGTCGGGCTGCGGCGGCTCGGCGGCGGCGCCGGCGAGGGCCGCCGCGGCGCAGCGGGCCAGCTCGTCGCCCCACTCCGCGACGTGCGCGAAGTCGTTGCGCACGGCCGGGGGGTTGATGTTGCCGGCGGCGCCGTTGACGACGAGCACGGTCGGGCGTCCCGGCAGGCCGTCGGTCAGGGTGCGAGCGGCCCGGCCGGCGATGTCGCCGCTGATCAGCCGGTTCGCCGCGCTCATGGCGACGTTGTGCATGCCGTAGATCGTCAGGGCGGCGGCGTATGTGCCGTCGGCGCGGCGCCAGCCCAGCACCGCCAAGCGTGGATCGGTGTGTCGCGACGATCGGCCGCGGCGTTCGATACCCAGCGTGCAGCGGCCTTCCGCCCGGTGAAGCGTCACGTCCTGCTCATCCCGCGCGGCGGCGACCGCGAGCGTGAGCAGGTTCTCCCGGAGGCGCGCGACGTACTCCGCCTCGTATGTGCCGCAGTTCGTGAGGTGGATCGTGGCGGGGCCGGAGTGCGTGTGCGTGGCGCTGACCACGACCTCGTGCGGCGCGAGGCCGAGCAGAGGGGCGAGGTGCTGCCGGAGCGTGACGACGAAGTCGTGCTCGAATCCGATCACGTCGGCGTGCAACCAGAGCAGCCGGCCCGTGCCGGCCCGCAGCCACAGCGCCCGGGTGTAGAGCGGATCGTGGACGCCCGTGGACGGCTGGCGGCGGGCGACGTAGCCGGAGAGCTCGACGCCCGCGGCGGGCGTGATGTCGATCACTGCGGTACCCAGCTTCATGCCGCCGCCTCCCGGGACGGCGGCCGGGCGGCCAGTTCCCGGAGCTCGCGGCGGTGTGCGTGGAGCTTTTCGAAGGCCCGCGCGATGTCGTCGGTGTCCTCCGGCGTGCCGAGCAGCACGTTCTGGTAGAGCCATGCGCCCGCGCCGCCGCAGATCTCCTCGCAGTTCGGGCAATGCACCGCGGCGTACGAGAGGTCCGGATGCCGGTCGAACGCGGCGCTGTACGGCCCGAAGTCGCCGTTGGCGAACAGCGGCTGCCGGTACAGCGGCAGCGGGTACCCCGGCGAAGCGGGGATCCCCTCGGCTTCCAGCGCCCGCAGGAACACTTCCCGCGGCGCGCCGAACTCGGCCGCGTCGTAGCGAAACAGAAACAGGTGGTTGCCGTGACGGTGCGGGTACGTCGGCCGCGCCTGCGGGCGGATGCCCGGCACCTGCCGCAGGCGCTCGTAGAGCCGCAGCGCGTTGCGCTCGCGTCGCCGCGTCTGCTCCTCCAGCTTGTCGAACTGGCTGTTGAGCAGTGCCGCCTGGAACTCCGTGATGCGGTAGTTGCCGCTGATCGTGTGGTGCTCGTACCACGCGCCGTCGGGCACGCGGCCGCAGTTGTGGATCGAGCGGACGCGGGCGGCCAGCGCGGGATCGTCGGTCACGACCGCGCCGCCCTCGCCCGACGTGAGGTTCTTGGACGATTGGAACGAGAAGCAGCCCAGGTGCCCGAGCGCGCCGACGCGGCGCCCGCGGTACTCGGCGCCGTGGGCGTGGGCGGCGTCCTCAATGACGACCAGGTTGTGCCGGCGCGCGAGCGCGAGCAGCTCGTCCATCTCGGCCGGGAGCCCGCCGATGTGCACCGGGATCAGGGCGCGGGTGCGCGGCGTTACCGCGGCCGCGGCGGCCCGCGGGCACAGGTTGAATGTGTCGGGGTCGATGTCGACGAACACGGGCGTCGCGTTGGCCTCGGCCACGGCCGAGGCGGTCGCGAGGAACGTGTAGGGCGGGACGAGCACTTCGTCGCCGGCGCGGATGCCGGCCGCCAGCAGCGCGATGCGCAGCGCGACGGTGCCGCTGGCGACCGCGACCGCGTGGCGGGCCTGCTGATACTCGGCGAAGCGGGCCTCGAAGCGCTCGATCTCGCCGCGGCCGTGCAGGCCCCAGTAGGCACCGTGCAGGGCCCGCAGCAGCGCGGCCTCGTCGGTCGGGCCGATCTCGGGCCAGCGGGGGAAGGGACGGTTGCGAACCGGCGCTCCCCCGAGGGCCGCGAGCACGGACACGGCGATACTCCGTCTGACAGTCGGCGGGCGTCCCCGGCTCCCGCGCCCGCATGTTCGAGCTGGCGGGTGCGGACCATCGCACCCGCTGCCGCCAGTGTAACCGGCGCAGCGGCAGGAACAAGTGTGCGGCGCCCCGGAACGGACCCGGCGCCCCCAAAGCCCCCCCGCGGCCGCCGGGAGACGGTCGATGCGCGCCGGTCCGCCGCGCGGTGGGCTACCGTTTGAGGAACACGAACCGCTTCACGCCGCCGCTCTTGATTTGGAGACGGACGCCTTCCTTCAAGTCGTGCTTCTTGAGCGCCGCCCGGAAGCCCGCCACGTCCCGGATCTTCTGGCCCCCGACCGAAATGATCACGTCCCGCACGCGGATCCCCTCCCTCTCGGCGAGGCTGCCGACCTTCACGTCGGTGACGACCACCCCGCCCTCCTCCGCGCCGAGGTCGAGCTTCTCGGCCAGTTCGGGCGTCAGGGTCTGCACGGTCAGCCCCAGGTCCTCGGTCGTCTCCCGGGTTGCGCCGCCGGTCGCGCCGGCGCCGCCCTCGAGCTCGCCGATCTCAAGCGTCACCTCCTTCGGCTTGCCCTCGCGGACCAGCTCGATCTTCACCTTGGTGCCGGGCTTGATGCCGGCGACATGGTTGCGCACCTGGTTCATGTCGGTGGCGGTCTTGCCGTCAATCTTCACGAGGATGTCGCCCACCTGGAGACCGGCCTTGTCCGCCGGGCCGCCGCCGGTCACGTCGCCGATGAGCACGCCGTCCTTGCCCTCGTATCCGAACGACCGCGCCAGCTCCGGCGTGAGGTTCTGGATGGCCACACCCATCCACCCGCGCACCACGCGGCCCTCGTGGATGATGGCCTCCATGATGGTTTTCGCCATGTTCACGGGGATCGCGAAACCCACGCCCTGGTAGCTGCCCGTGCGCGTCGCGATGGCCGTGTTGATCCCGATGACCTCTCCGTCGAGGTTCACCAGCGGGCCGCCGCTGTTGCCCGGATTGATGGCCGCGTCCGTCTGGAGGAAATCCTCGTAGTCGGCGATGCCGACATTGGCCCGGCCCTTCGCGCTGATGATCCCGGCCGTCACGGTCTGCGACAGCCCGAACGGGTTGCCGATCGCGAGGACCCACTCGCCGACGGTCACTGCGTCCGAATCGCCCAGTTCGGCCGCCGGCAGGTTCTTGGCGTCGATCTTCACGACGGCGAGGTCGGTCTTCTCGTCGGTGCCGACGACCTTCGCGGGGAACTCGCGGTTGTCAGCCAACTTCACGACGATGTCATCCGCCCCGCCCACCACGTGGTTGTTCGTCAGGATGTAGCCGTCGGCGCTGACGATCACGCCGGTGCCCTGGCCGCGCTGCACGAAGTCCCGCGGCTGGCGCGGGAGCGCGAAGAACCGATCGGCGAAATCGTCGCCGAAGAACTCCCGCAGCCGGTCCTCGTTGGGGATGCCCGAGCGTCCGCCCACCTGGAGCTTCTTCGTCGAGTTGATGTTCACGACCGACGGCTTGACGCTGCTGGCGACCTCCTCGAACGCCTTCGACAGTGCTCGGGCCTGCTCAATGGCCGGACTGGGCGGGGGCTTCACGGCGGCGGCCGCCGTCCGCGACGTCAGCCCACCGTTCATCACCAGCACCAGAACCAGAGCCCCGAGGACCGACCCGCAACCACGCCAAGCACGCATCGTCGCATCTCCTTGTGCCGCCCCGGCGGCTGCCTTCCCGCGGCTCCCGGCCGGCGGGATTATCGTACGTCGGCGCCATGGTGACGGCGATACTTGTACGAAGCGCCCCAGGCAGGTGCTACGCTGAGGTGGCTCAAGCGGTTTTCCCAAGTGCGACAGATTTCGACAAACAGCAAGCCGCACCCGTGCCGGGCCGGTGTCAGGTGGAGGTCCGATAACCGAAACTCAAGCCTCGGCGCACAACGACGGCCCGCTCCCGTCGCGTGGTGAGAGCGGACCGGGAGCGGATTCGGCCCGGGCGTCGAGCGGCCGGCGAGCGGAGCAGCTACTCGTCGTCCGGTGTCGGGGCGTCCTTTCGGGCGGCGGCTTTCTTGGCGCGCTCTTCGGCCGCTTTCTTGACCTGCTCGGGGTCGAACAGGTTCTCGCCCTTGAGGAGCTTGTCGATCTGCTCGCTCAGCTCCTCGGCGAGCTTGTCGGAATAGCCGACGTGGACGGCCTGCACGACGCCCTGCTTGTCGATGAGGAGCGTGCAGGGGATGCCGCTGATGTTGTACTTCCGGCTGATCTTGCCGTCGGCGTCGAGGAACTGGCGGAACGTCAGTTTCTTGTCCGAGACGGTGCTCTTGACCTTGTCGCGCACGTTCGCGCGGTCGGTGTTCATGCCCAGGACCGTCACCGGCTTCTCGGCGTACTGCTCGTGGAGCTTCTGAATCTGCGGGATGGCCTTCATGCACGGCCCGCACCAGGTCGCCCAGAAGTCGAGCACGAGCACGCGGCCCTTGAAGTCGGCGAGCTTGACCGGCTTGTCGTCGAGGTCCTTGCCCTCGAAGTCGGGGGCGGGCTGGCCGATCAGGTCGGTCGGCTCGGGCTGGTCCTCGGACTCCTCCGGCGGCGCGAACTTGTCGACCTTGCGGATGTCCGCGCCCGGCTTGTAGACGAACTGCTCACCCGGAATCTCGGTGTCGTATTTCTGGTCCCGGAAGGCGATCGTCACGATGGCGTGCACGACCTTGCGGGGGAATTCGGCCGGGAGGGACTCCTCGGAGATGCCCGGCGGCAGCTCGAGCTGCTTCTGGATGACCTCCGTGGCGTCGATCTTCACGCCGCCGGGCAGGTGCGTGGTCTCGTCGAGCCAGATGTGGACGGGGAGTTGCAGCGCGTAGGGCCCGAACTCCTCGACGTTGCGGGTGTCGAGGACGGCTTCGATCCGGACGCCGGGCCGGCCGTCGCGCGTCTCCGGCTCCACGGCGGAGTAGCCGACGATCATCGGGAAGAGCTGCTCGAACGTCTTGTCCGGCGCCGCGAGCACGAACGCGACCGGGTGCGGCGGGCCGCTGCCGCGCAGCGTTTCGCGGGCCTTGTTCAGGTCGACGCGCTCGGGCGCCGGCTCTTCCGTGTACTGCTCGAGCATGTCGGAGTACAGCCAGAGTTTCGCGCCGTTCGCGTGGATCGCGAACTCGTCGCCGATGAGCGCCAGCCGATTCGGCCCGGCCCAGGCGAACGTGAGCGTCTGGCCGTCGTTGTCCTTGATCTCCTTGCCCTCCTTGTCCTGCGCCAGCAATTCGAACTTGAACTCGGCCCGGTCGGCGTACGATTTCGCCGCGCGCAGGCGGTTCATCATCTTCTCGATCAGCGGCTTCGCTTTCGCCGCGGCCTCCGGCGAGGCCGGCCGGGTGGTCGGCCGGGTGCCCGGCGCGGTGGCCGGGGTCTGGGCGTACAGCGCGCACGTCGCCGCCAGGACGGGCACGGCGGTCAGGATCGATCGGGCCAGGGATCGCATGCAGGTCTCCAGGGCTAGCGCCCGCCGGCCGGGGCGACCGGGTCCGCCCGCGGCCGTCTCGTCGGCAGAAGCCCACGGGGCAGTTTAGCGGCGGGACGAAACCTTGTCGCGGTCCGGTCCGGCGGCGGTTGGCCGGGCGCGGTCGGCGCTGCGCACGCGGCGGCGGATGGCGAGGAGCCGCGGCAGCGCTTCCAGCAGCAACCGGGCCACGCGGACGCGGCTGTCGGGATCGTTGCGCCACAGCACGCCGACTTCGGCGATCCGCAGCCCGCGGCGCTCCGCCCGCGCGAGCAGCTCGCAATCCCACAGCCAGCCGTCCTCCACCACCTCGGCCGCGAGCGGCTGCGCGAGCGCGGTCGGCAGGAGCTTGAAGCCGCATTGCGTGTCACGAATCGCCGGGACGAGCAGCCGCCGGCGGACGGCGCGGAACCCCCAGGCCAGCACCCGCCGGGCCCATGGTTGCGGCGGCGCGAGCCGGGCGCCGGGGGCGTCGCGCGAGGCGATCGCGAGGTCTGCGCCCGCGTCGAGCGTCGCTCGGAGTCGCGCCAGTTCCGTCAGCGGCGTCGAGAGGTCGGCGTCGCACAACAGCACGTACCGGCCGGCGGCCGCGGCGATGCCGCGGCGCAGCGCGTCGCCCTTGCCGCGATTCGACGCGCGCCGCAGCACGCGGGCGCCTCCGGACGCGGCGACGTCGGCCGTGTCGTCCGTGCTGCCGTCGTCGACGACGAGCAGTTCGACGGGGCCCGGATGCCGCGCCGCGAATTCGCGCAGCGCGGCGAGGGTGCGTGGAAGGCGGCGGGCTTCGTTGTAGGCCGGGATCACCACGGAGAGGTCGGGCGGCGGCGCGGGCGTCGGGGGCGCGGTGGACATCAGGCCTGCTGCGGGTCCGTTTTTGACGCGCGCGGGTCGCGTCCGTTACATTGTTAGGTCGTCGCACTCAAGCGGCAAGCGTGCGGACGCGCACGAGGCAGAACCACATGAGCGGTACCATGAGTGGTACGGAGCGCAGCGGGGGGCTGACGCGGCGGCAGTTCGTGCAGAGGGCGGCGGCGACCGGGCTGATGGTGACGCTGCCGGCCTGGGCGCAGGAGACGGCGCCGACGCCGGGGCGGGTCGACGAGCTGGCGGTCGCCGTGATCGGCAGCGGGGCTTGGTCAAACAGCCAGGGCCTGAACCTCGTGCGGCACTGCCTGAAGATCCCGGGGCTGCGCTTCGTGGCGGTGTGCGACATCTGGCCGTACGCGCGGCGCTACACGAAGAACATTCTCAAGAAGTACGACCAGAACCCCAACGAGTACGAGGATTACCGCGAGCTGCTGGAGAAGGAGAAGACGCTCGACGCGGTGATCATTGCGACGCCCGACTGGGTGCACGCCGAGCAGACGGTCGCGTGCCTCCAGGCCGGCAAGCACGTGTACTGCGAGAAGGAGATGTCCAACACGCTCGCCGGGGCCCGCGCGATGGTGCAGGCGGCCCGCGCGAGCGGGAAACTGCTCCAGATCGGCCACCAGCGCCGCAGCAACCCGCGCTACTGGCACGCGCTCAAGCTGATCGAGAAGGACAAGCTCCTCGGTCGCATCACGCACTGCTTCGGCCAGTGGAACCGGCCGCGTCTGCTGGAGATCGGCTGGCCGAGCGGGGAGGAGCTCGACGCGGCCACGCTCCGCAAGTACGGTTACGACTCGATGGAGTCCTTCCGCAACTGGCGCTGGTACCGGAAGTACTCGGGCGGGCCGATGGCCGACCTCGGCTCGCACCAGATCGACGTGTTCAACTGGTTCCTGAAGACGCCGCCGAGGACCGTGCAGGCCGCGGGCGGGCTGGACTACTACACGGAGCAGAAGGGGCGCGACTGGTACGACAACGTGATGGCGATCTACGAGTACCCGACGGCCGCGGGGACGGTGCGGGCGTTCTACCAGGTGCTGAACACGACCAGCCACGGCGGGTTCTTCGAGACGTTCATGGGCGACGAAGGCTCGCTGGTCATCTCCGAGGACACGCGCAAGGGCCAGATCTTTCGCGAGGAGGCCGCCAAGAAGCGCGAGTGGGAGAACGAGGCCGACAAGGTCGAGACGATGGGCCGCGAGGCCATCAACCTCAAGATCGGCGAGACGCTCACGTCCACCGGCGAGAAGGACCCCGAGGGCCAGCGGCTGCTCGAGGAGAGCCGGAAACCGCCGCACCAGCTCCACCTCGAGAACTTCTTCAACGCGATCCGCAACGGCACGCCGCTGAGCTGCCCGGCCGAGGTCGGCTACGAGGTGTGCGTCGCGGTGCTGCGGGCGAACGAGGCGATCGCGAAGGGCGGCCGCGTCGAGTTCCAGCCGGACGAGTTCAGGGTGTAGGTCATGCGTCGTGGGGTTGCGTCCGTCGTGGTGCTGGGCCTGGCCGCGGCGTGCTGCGCCGCCGATGAGCCGGGCACCGGTCTGCTCCGAACGGACAGCCTGGCCCCGTACGTCCACCGGCTGACGCTGTACGATCACGACGGCGCGGCCATCGACCCGACGCAGGACGACGCTCCGCCGTATTCGCCCCGCATGACCTGCGGCAAGTGCCACCCGTACGACCGGATCGCCGGCGGCTGGCACTTCAACGAACCCCGTCCCGACGCGTTCGGGGGGCGGTCCGGCGAGCCGTGGCTATTGACCGACCCCGCAACCGGCACGGTCCTGCCGCTGTCGGGCCGCGGGTGGCCGGGGGCGTTCGCGCCGGAGGCGGTGGGGCTGAGCGAGTGGCAGTTCGTGCTGCGGTTCGGCCGGCACCTGCCGGGAGGCGGGTACGGCGAGCCGGACGGCGAGCGCCGTCGGGCGGCGCCGGAGGCGGCGCGCTGGCGCGTCTCCGGTGCGCTTGAGATCGATTGTTTGGTGTGCCACGCGGCCGCGATGCACCACGACCCGGCCGAGCGGGCGCGGCAGGTGGAGGCGCAGAACTTCCGCTGGGCGGCGACCGTGGCGGCGGGACTGGCGGTGGTGCGCGGGGAGGCCCGCAAAGCGCCGGACGACTGGGATCCCGAGGCGCCGCCGGACCTGGACCGTCCGGACCGGAGCGGGCCACGGCTGGTGTACGATCGCGCGCGGTTCGACCCGGATCAGCGGGTGCTGTTCGATCTGACGCGCCGGCCGCCGGCCGAGCGCTGCTACTTCTGTCACACGGTGCGCGAGGTCGGCGTCGAAGAAGAGCGTGAGCTGCGGGCGGGACGGGACGTGCATTTGGCCGCGGGCCTGGCGTGCACCGACTGCCACCGGAACGAACTGGATCACCACATCGTGCGGGGTTACGGGGCCGCGGCCGCGCCGGAAAGGGAGCTATTGGGGGGCAACGCGGCGCTGTCGTGCGAGGGGTGCCACCTGGGTACGTCGGGCGGCGCGGCGCTGGGGCCGGATGTGGCCGGGATGCACGGGGCGCCGTATCCGCAGCACCGCGGTCTGCCGCCGCTGCACTTTGAGAAGATGACCTGCACCGCCTGCCACAGCGGCCCGTGGCCCGACATGACGGCCCGCCGGTTTCAGACGGCGCTCGCGCACGGGCTGGGGTTGGCGTCACGCGAGCGGCGTGACACCGACCCGCCGCTGATCCTTGCGCCGATCTTCGGACGCGGCGCGGACGGCCGCATCGAGGCGCAACGCATGGTCTGGCCCGCGTACTGGGGCCGGCTCGAGGGCGAGCGCATCACGCCGCTGCTGCCCGAGACCGTGCGGAAGCTGGCCGGGGCGGCGCTGCCCCGGGTCGCGAAAGACCCGCCGCCGCCCCCGACCGACGAGCAGATTGCCGCCGTGCTCGCGGCGCTCGGTCGGGCGGAGGGGGCGGCGGGCGAAGCTGTCTACATCCGCGACGGCCGGCTTTACCGGCTGGGCGCGGACGGAGGGCTGGTGGTCACGCACGGTCATCCGGGCGCGGCGGCGTATCGGTGGGCGGTAGGGCACGACGTGCGGCCGGCGTCGCAGTCGCTCGGAATCGGCGGCTGCACGGACTGCCACGTGGACGGGGCGCCGATCGTGTTCGGTTACGCGGCGACGCAGCCGGCCGGGCCGGGCGCGTTGCGTATGTTCGAGCTGCGCGGGGAGGATCCGCGGCTCGTGGAGGCGTGGGCGGCGGGTTTCGCCTGGCGGCCGGTGTTCAAAGTTTTCGCGTTCGCGTGCGTCGGAGTTATGACGCTGGTGCTGCTGCATGGCGGTCTCGACGGGCTCCTGGCGTTGCTGGGGAGGAGGCCGTGAGATGAGCAGCGTGCCGCAGCCGGCGTCGAGCCCGATTCCGGCGACCGCCGCGCCTGCGGCGGTGGGCGGAGCGGCGAGGGAGCGTCGGAGCCTGTCGGCGTGGGAGCACGTGGCGCACACGGTAGCGCTGGTGGGCGTCGGGGTACAGGCTGTCACGGGGTTCGGCGAGGGGCTGGGCCTGGGTGAGCTGGAGGGGTGGCGGTTGCTAGCGCACCTGTGCGGGGCGGGCCTGTTCGCGGCGGGGTTCACGGCCACGATGCTGCTGTGGCTGCCGCGGGCGCGCAGGGCGGTGCCCGGGATGGGGTGGGTGCGTCGCACACTGTACTGGCTGGTTCTGGCGGCGGGGGTGGCGGTGATGTGGCCGATGCTGCTGGCGATGCTGCCGCTGGCCGGCACGGCCGCGCAGGAAGAGCTGGTCGAGTGGCACGAGGCCGCCGCGCTGACGCTGGTGGTGCTCATGGTGCCGCACACGGTGGCGTCGCTGGTTGCGCGGTTGCGGTGCTGAGCCGGCGCGCTTGGGGGACTCGCACGTTCCACGCGAGGCAGACCGCGGGTCCTGTGGGATGCGCGCCGCCTCAGTCGTAGAACGTCGGCAGGTAGCGCAGCGTTGCGCTCAGCACGACAATCAGCGCGAGCAGGCCGAGGGCCCAGTTGAGCCAGCCCGCGGCGCGGGCACGGACCGCGTCGAAACGCGGGCCCGGCAGGCTGAGCAGCAGGCCGACGTGGAACAGCCCGAGTCCGACCAGGAACTTCACGCCGAAGAGCCCGTGGTACAGGCCGGTGTACGGCTGTCCGCGGACCGCGGGCACCTTGAAAAGGACGAAGTTGACGAGCCCTGTCACCAGCAGCAGGGCGATGCCCGCCGCCGCGACGCCGACCCAGCGGCGCGCGAGCCGCTGCTGGAGCGCGGTCCGGGTGCCGTCCTCCAGTCCGGCCAGCGCCGGCCCCAGCGCGAGGCGCTGGTAGACCAGGGCGCCGCCCAGCGCCAACGCCGCGCCGATGTGAAACACGCGAAGTACGATCTGCAACGCATCCATCCGCAGGCTCCGGTCGCGTCCGTGCCGCGGCCACGCCGCCGCGGGGATGGATTGTAGGGACGAACCGCGTTGCCGGCCGGACGGGGGCGGCGCTACGCCGGCACGGCGGTCGTCTTGCGGCGACGGCGGCGCTTCTTGACCACGCCGAGCCGCGGCGCGTTCGCGACCCGCGGCGGCAGGTTGCGGGCCGTCGCGATCACGTCGCGCGGCGTCTCGCAGTGTGCGTCGGCTCCCACCTCGCGCCAGAGCCCGTCCGCGCGGCCGAAGATGCCGCCGGTGACGATGATGTTCATTTCGCTGCAGACGCCGATTTCGCGGATGCGCTCGATGACGGCCCGCGTGGCGGGCACGGTCTCGGGCACCGCGCCGTAGATCAGCATCAGGTGCGGTCGCAGCTTGCCGACGAGCTGGAGCACCTCGTCATCCGGCACGCCGCCGCCGATGAAGTACACCTCCCACCCGTCCGCCTGCAACAGGTCGGCCATGAGCTGCCCGCCGAGCTCCTCGCTCTCCGTCGGCGCGCAGGCGACCAGCACCCGCCGGCCGGTGGCCGGGCGGCGCGGCAGGTGGGGCTGCACCTGGTCGGCGGCGGTGCGGTTGATGCGGCAGGCGAGGTGCTCGGTGGCCGTGTCGATGCGGTCGTCGCGGTAGAGGCGCTCCACCTGCGACATCGCGGGCCAGATGACATCACAGACGAGCTCTTCGGCGGACTGCCCGTGGCGCAGGGCTTCGTTGACGAGGTCGAAGCATTCCCATCGGCGGCCGGCCAGCAGCGGTTGCAGGTAACGGAGGAGAAACGGTTCGGGCATGGAAGCTGCTCCGTGTTGCGCCCGTCGCATGCGACCGTCCACGCGCAGTCACCCAGCGGGACCGCAACGGGCCGACTGACGAAACCCCAGCATCCATGCCGGTGGGATACGCTGTGCGGGCGAGGCACACCGTCCGGAGGGCTCCGGACGCCTCGCGGTTCATCGCTCGCTGGGGCTATCGGTGCACGCCAATCCGGAGCTTGAGACCGGTTTGTGGGCCCGTGGCGCCGCGCCTCCGGCGATCCGCCGGCCGGCCCCGCCGGGCCCGCGCACGCGCCGGGTGACCCCACCATTTCTCGGAACCGTCCCGCGACGCCACCGGTCTGCGGGCGGTCCCCGGCCGGCGTCGCGCGGCCGATCCTGCGCCGCGGCCCAGCTTGACACCACGGGGCGGGCGCGTAGTGTACAGTGTTTTCGCGCCGTCGCGCGGTGCCGCGGCCGCCGTCGGCCGCGGTAACTGGATGGTACTGAATGGGTTACGCTTACACGCCCGGCCTGACCGTTGCTGCCGGCACGGTGGTGCGCAAGGTGCGCCGCCTGCCGCTCAAGGGCGAAGTGCTGGTTCAGGTCGGCCAGTCGGTCGCGGCCGACGATGTCGTCGCCCAGACCAACCTGCCGGGGGAGGCCAAGCCGATCAAGGTGGCCGGTCAGCTCGGCATCGCCGTCGAGGACCTGCCGGAGGTGATGCTGAAACGGGAGGGTGACGTCGTCGCGGCCGGCGAGGTTCTGGCCCGCACGAAGGGGCTTTTCGGCTTGTTTCGCAGTGAGTGCCGCGCGCCGATCGACGGCACGGTAGAGTCAATCTCGACGGTGACGGGCGTCGTGATGCTGCGCGGGCGGCCGACGCCGCTCCAGAAGCGGGCGTACGCGCGCGGCACGATCGTGGCGGTGGAACCCGGGGAGTCCGCCACCGTCGAGGTGCGCGGCACGTTCATCCAGGGGATTTTCGGCATTGGCGGCGAGACCCACGGTCCGCTGACGATGGCGGTGGACCGGCCGGATCAGGTGCTCGACGCGGACCGTTTGCGGCCGGAGCACGCGGGGAAGGTCGTGGTGGGGGGCAGCCTGGTGACGGCGGCGGCGGTGAAGCGGGCGATCGCGCTGGGCGTGCGGGGGATCGTGGCGGGGGGGCTGAACGACGCGGACCTGCGGGATTTTTTGGGCTACGAACTGGGCGTGGCGATCACGGGCGAGGAGACGCTGGGAATCACGCTGATCGTGACGGAGGGGTTCGGGTCGATCCAGATGGCGCGGGCCACGTTCGACCTGCTCGCGAGCCGGGCGGGCCGCGACGCGAGCATCAACGGGGCGACCCAGATCCGGGCGGGAGTGATTCGCCCGGAAATCCTGATTCCGCTGGAGGACGCGGCCCTGGGGACGGCGACGCCGGCGGCCGAAGAGGATAGTATTCTCCGCGTCGGCACGCCGCTGCGGGCCATTCGCGACCCGTATTTCGGGCGGCTGGGTCGGTGTGTCGGGCTGCCGGTGGAGCTTGTGCGGCTGCCGAGCGAGACGATGGTGCGCGTGCTGGAAGTGGAGTTCGAAGACGGCACCCGGGCGATTCTGCCGCGGGCCAATGTGGAGTTGATCAAGCGGTGAGCCGCGGACGCGGAAACGCCGCAGGAGGACGCGCGATGCAGTCGCGGTGGGCACGGTATCGGCGGTGGTGCGCGGTGCTGGGCAGCGGCGGGATCTCGCTGGGAATCTTCAGCGCCTTCTCGCTGGTGAGCTTCGCGCAGGTCTTTACGCAGTTGCTGTCGAGCTGGCTGTCGGCGCTGGTGACGCTGCTGCTCGGCGGCGACGCGAGTCGGTTCTTCGGCGGCGGAAACGCCTAGCCCGCGCCGGGCGGGCGACGCCTGCACGGCGCGCGACCGGGGACGACCGGCCGGCGGGCCTCTTTCTCGACGGGAGCGAGCGATGGACGTGCCCGGGGCAGCACAGGATCCGGCGATCTGGCAGAAAGCACAGGAGGAATCCGCGCGGCTGCTGGAGGAACTGAAGAAGGCCGTCAAGGCCGAGCACAAGGACGTCGGCGTGCTCCGCAAGGAGCTGCGCGTGACGGTGCCCGCGCAGGTCATCCGCGACCACATGGAGCACAACTTCGCGGAGCTCATGCACGACGCGTTCGTGCCGGGTTTTCGCAAGGGTCGCGCGCCGCGGCGGCTCGTCGAGAAGCGCTATGGCAGCGAGGTGCGCGAGTCGCTGACGACCGCCATCATCGGGCAGTCCTACTTCGCCTCGATCGAGAACGAGAAGCTGGACGTGCTGGGCGATCCGCGCTTCCAGATCACGACCGACGCCGGTGTGCAGCTGATGGAGTTCGACGAGGCGCTCCAGCACTTCCAGCTGCCGGAGAGCGGCGACTTCACGTACACCTGCGAGATCGAGCTCAAGCCGCAGTTCACGCTGCCCGAGCTGCGCGGCATCCCGGTCGTCGAGCCTGAGATCACCGTCACCGACGAGATGGTCGCCCAGCACATGCTCCGGCGGCGCAAGATCCGCGGCCGGTTCGAGCCGGTCGCGGAGGCCGCGGAGAAGGGCGACCAGGTCGTGGCGGACGTGACGCTGCGGCATGGCGAGCAGGAGCTGAAGCGCGAGGAGAACGCGTCGCTCGGCGTGCGGCCGACGGCGATCGACGGGATTCCGCTGCCGGACCTGGAGCAGGTCCTGGTGGGGGCGCGGGCCGGCGACACGCGGACGTGCGAGTGCACGCTGCCGCCGGACCACGAGCGGACCGACCTGCGCGGGGCCAAGGCGCAGTTCACGTTCCGCATTCACGAGATCAAGCGGCTGGTGCCGGAGGGGCTGCCGGAGTTTCTGCAGGCCTGGGGCTTCGAGAGCGAGGCCGAGGCCCGGGACTACTTCCGCGAGCAGCTCGAGGCCGAGCGGACGGACCTGCTGGCCCGCGCCCGGCACAGGCAGATCGAGGAGTACCTGCTGGCGAACACGGCCCTGGAGCTGCCGGAGGGGCTCTCGGCGCGGCAGACGGAGCGGGCGGTGCTGCGGCGGGCGATCGAGCTCCAGCAGCGCGGCGTGCCGCTGAGCGACATCGAAGCGCAGATTGATCAGCTGCGCACGTCCGCCCAGGCCGAGGTGCAGCGGGAGCTGAAGCTGAGCTTCATTCTGGACAAGATCGCCGCGGACCGCGAAGTCGAGGTGACCGACGAGGAGCTCAACACCGCCATCGCCCGGATGGCACAGCTCTACAACCGGCGGTTCGACCGCGTGCGCGACGACCTCCAGAATCGCGGGCAGCTGAAGCAGCTGGTCGAGCAACTGCGGCAGAACAAGACCGTCGAGCTTCTGCTGGCGGATGCCAAGGTCGGCGACGCGGCACCCGATAGGAAGGAAGCGGACGGCGGCCCGGGCAAGCAGTCCGGCTGAACCTCGGCGACCGGGCGGGGCCCGCCGGTCGGCATGGCCCCGGTCCGGACGAAGGAGACCGCATGGCGTACTGGCCCGATCGCGAACCCATCCGGATGCAGGGCGGGCAGCCCCAGGCCTGGCGGCAGATGGGCCTGAACGAGCTGCTGCTCGAGAACCGCATCATCTTCCTCGACCTGCCGCTCGATCCGAACATCACGATCAACAGCAGCACGGTGTGCTCGCACACGATCAAGAGCATGCTGTACCTGCAGTCGATCAAGCGCGACCAGGACATCCACCTGTACATCAACTGCCCGGGCGGCGACATCGACGACACGCTGGCGATCTACGACACCATGCGGTTCCTGAACTGCGAGATCGCCACCTACTGCGTCGGCTCGGCCAGCAGCGGGGCCGCCCTGATCCTCGCGGCCGGGACGCGCGGCAAGCGCTACGCCCTGCCGCACGCCAAGGTCATGATCCACCAGCCGTGGGGCTACGTCGGCGGGCAGGCCGCGGACATGCGCATCCAGGCCGACGAAATCCTCCGCGTAAAGAAGACGATCATTGAGATCCTGGCCGCGGCGACCGGCAAGTCGACCGAGCAGATCGGGCGCGACATCGAGCGCGACCGCTACATGACGGCCGCGGAGGCCCAGGAATACGGCCTGATCGACGAGATTCTCGACGAGTCCCGCGACAAGAAGAAGAAAAAGTAGGAGTCGCTGCGCATGACCCGTGCTCAGACGCTGATCCCCATCGTCGTCGAACGCGAAGGCCGGGCCGAGCGGGCCTACGACATCTACTCGCGGCTGCTCAAGGATCGCATCGTTTTCCTGGGCGACGAGGTCGACAGCGACCTGTCCAACGTCGTGATCGCCCAGATGCTCTTCCTCGCCAACGAGGACCGCAAGGCCGACATCCACCTGTACATCAACTCGCCCGGCGGGTCGGTGTACAGCGGCATGGCCATCTACGACACGATGCAGTTCATCCCCTGCCCGGTCGCGACCTACGTCATCGGCGCCGCCGCCAGCATGGCCGCCGTCCTGTCCGCGGCCGGCGCGGCCGGCAAGCGCTACGTGCTGCCGCACGCCCGCATCATGATCCACCAGCCGCTGGGGGGGGCCCGCGGCCCGGCGACGGACATCAAGATCGAGCTCGACGAGATGCTGCGGACCCAGAAGCAGCTCTACGAGGTTCTGGCCCGGCACACGGGCAAGAGCCTCGAGCAAATCACCGCCGACTGCGACCGCAACAACTGGATGGATGCGGAGCAGGCGGTGGCGTACGGGCTGGCCGACAAGGTGCTCGAGGCCATGCCCGAGGGCCCGGCGCCGGCCTTGCGGCCGATCGCCTGACGCCCGCGCCGCCGGCCCCGCCGCGGTCGCCCCCGCGGCGGCGCGCGGAAGGAGCGTGTGCCGTGAACGCCGTCTCCCCCCTTTATCGCTCCGCCCGTCCGCGGGGCGGCCGCGCGCTGGCGGCCGCGGCCGTCCTGTGGTGCGGGGTCGCCGCCGGATGCTGGACGCCGACCCAGGGCGATGTGCAGCAGGAGAACCGTGCCCTGCGCGAGGCCCTGCGGAAGCGCGAGAGCGAACTGGCGGCGCAGGCCACCACGATCGAGCAGCTCCACCGGCAGCTCACGCTGGCCCGCGGCCTGAGCGACGACGATCTCAAGAAGATCTTCTACCCCGAGCGCCTCGAGATCGACCGGCTCTCGGGCGGCGCCGACTACGACGGCCGGCCCGGCGACGACGGCGTGACCGTGCACCTGCGCCCGATCGACCGCGACGGCGACGTGATCAAGGTGGCCGGCGACATCCGCATCCAGCTTTTCGACCTGGCCGCTCCGCCGGACCGCAACCTGATCGGCGAGTACACCATCCCCGCGGACCAGGTCGGCAAGCTGTGGCACGGGAAACTGCTGACAGGCCACTACACGATCAAATGTCCGTGGCCGGGCCTGCCGCCGGAGAATCCGGTAATCACGATCCGGGCGGTCTTCGTCGACTACTTTACCCGGCGGGTGGTGTCGGCCCAGGCGGTGTGTCAGGTCAAGCTCGCCCCGCGGTGACGGTCGGCGGCCGTTCGCCCGTTCCCGGATCGGCGTGTTAGAATACGCGCCGGCGGAGTGGGCCAGGCGGTCGCGGCCGGGTCTCCGGACGCCGGTCGAGGAAAGTCCGAGCTGGATCGGGCACGGTGATGGCTAACGGCCACCGGGCGTGAGCCCAGGGAAAGTGCCACAGAAAAGACACCGCCCGGCCGGGCGTGCCCGGTCGTGGTAAGGGTGAAAAGGTGCGGTAAGAGCGCACCGCGCGACCGGTGACGGTCGTGGCAGGGCAAACCCCACCGCCAGCAAGCCCAAATAGGGGGCGAGAGCCGGCCCGGCTCGTTACCAGCCCCGGGTAGGGCGCTCGAGCCCGTTGGCAACGGCGGGCCCAGAGGAATGACCGCCGCCCGGTCGAGCTCGCCTGCGGCCTGCGGGCCCCTGGGCCGACCGGGCACAGAACTCGGCTTACCGGCCCACTCCGCCCGCTCCGGCCGGCGCGCCCGGACCGGCGCGGCTTCGTCGTCCGGCGAGGGCGCGGGTACGATGGTCCCCGCAGGGCCCGCCGGCCGGGGGCGGCGGCACGAGGTACGGGCATGGTGCAGGTCTGCGGCCTCGACGTGGAGCCGATCATCGGGCTCGAAATCCACGTTCAGCTGGCGACGCGCACGAAGATGTTCTGCGGCTGCCCGCTGGAGTTCGGCGCGCGGCCCAACTCGCGCGTCTGCCCGGTGTGCCTGGGGCTGCCGGGGGCGTTGCCGGTGATCAACCGGCAGGCGGTCGAGCTGGGCGTGCAGGCGGCGCTGGCGCTGAATTGCAGCATCGCCGAGCTGACCAAGTGGGACCGCAAGAGCTACTACTACCCCGACCTGCCGAAGAACTACCAGATTTCGCAGTACGACCTGCCGCTCGCGTTCGACGGCCTGTTCGAGTTCCCGATCGACGACCGCATCGCCCGCATCCGCATCCTGCGGGCCCATCTCGAGGAGGACGCCGGCAAGAACGTGCACGACCTGCCCGGCTGCTCGGGTATCGACCTGAACCGCGCCGGCACGCCGCTGCTGGAGATCGTGACCCAGCCGGACCTCCGCTCGGCCGACGAGGCCCGCGAGTTCGCCGTGCAGCTCCAGCGGCTGGTGCACTACCTCGGCGTGAGCCACGCCGACATGCAGAAGGGCCACCTGCGCTTCGAGCCCAACATCAACGTGCGGATTCACCGCGACGGGCAGGTGTTCGTCACCCCGATCGTCGAGGTCAAGAACCTCAACTCGTTCCGGTCGCTCCACGGCGCCATCGCCTACGAAATCCCGCGGCAGGTCGAGGAGTGGCTCGCCACCGGCGTCACGGCCGCCACCGGCAACAAGCGCAACCGCGGCTGGGACGACACGCGCGAGGTGACGGTTCCGCAGCGGGAGAAGGAAGAAGCGCACGACTATCGCTATTTCCCCGATCCGGATCTCGTGCCGTTGACGGTACAGGCCGCGTGGGTTGCGGAGCTGCGCGAGCGCCAACCCGAGCTTCCGCTGTGCCGCACCGAGCGCTTCATCAGCGAGTACTCGCTGCCGCCCCGGGACGCCCACGCGCTGGTCGAGGACCGCGCGACGGCCGACCTGTTGGACCATGCGGCCGAGGCCGGGGGGGACAAGGTGGTGCTCGGCAAGCACTTCCTGAGCTTGTGGGCGCGCTTCGCGAACGAGCGCGGCACGACCATCGCGGGCCTGCGAATTTCCCCGGGCCGGCTGGCCGAGCTGGCGAACCTCGTCGCGACGGGCCGGATCAACGCGACCGCCGCCGCGCAGGTCGCCGAGGCGATGCTGGCGAACCACGACGCACCGACGGTGCTGGCGGAGGAGCTGGGGCTCATGCAGAGCCGCGACACCGACCGGATCGCCGCGTGGGTGACGGAGGCCCTCGCCGCGAACGCCGCCGCAGTGCAGGACGCGCTGGCCAACCCGAAGAAGGCCAGGGCCGCACGCGGCTTCCTGACCGGGCAGGTGATGAAGCTCTCCGGCGGCCGGGCGGATCCGAAAATCGTCGGTGAGCTGATCGACCGCGCCCTGGCCGAACGCGCGGGCGCTTGACCGACACGGAGGTGTCCGCCGCCGTGCAGGTCGGTCGGGGCCGGTTGCCGACGACGGGCAGGACCGCGGGGCGGCGGGCGAACCGGACTTCCTGCCCGCGGGAAAGCGGCGGTCAGTGCCCGCCGCGCGTCAGCGGCGGGATCGCGCGCAGCGGGGTGCCCAACGCGGCGTTGACCGCCCGCAGCAGCGACTCGTTCTCGATGGCGTGCCGCACGGCCCGGATGTCCGGCTCCAGGACCCGGTCCGCCACCATCGCCGGCGCGACCGTCCGCACCGCGAGGTACGCCGCGCGGGTGCCGCGTCCCAGGCGTTCCGCGATCGCCACCCGTTGCGCGGGCTGCGTGACCTGCTCGAACGCGGCTCGCTCCTCGTCGCTCAGGCTCAGGCTGCCGGGCGGCGTCGCCAGCGGCGCGGCGACCGCCGCGCTGCCGGCCGGCGCACGCGCGGCGTTCGGATCCCGCCGCATGCCCACGCGCCAGTCGATCGCCTGGGCCGCCACGAGCAGCTCGATCGCCAGGGCCGCCTGCACATGCCCGATCACGGTCCGCAGCTTCCGCGCCGCGATCGTCGACATCGACACGTGGTCCTCCGTGTTCGAACTCGACGGGATCGAGTCCACCGACGCCGGGTGCGCCAGCACCTTGTTTTCCGACACCAGGCTGGCGGCCGTGTACTGCGCGATCATGTAGCCGGAGTTGAGCCCGCTCTTGGTGATGAGATTCGACGGCAGATTCCGGTTGTGCCGCGCATCGAGCAGCATTTGCGTGCGGCGCTCGCTGATGTCCGCCAGCTCGGCCACGGCGATCGTCAGAAAATCGGCGGCCAGCGCCAGCGGCTGCCCGTGGAAGTTGCCCGCGGAGTACGCATGGCGGTCGGCGAAGCTTTCCGGCCGGTTGGACAGGAACGTCTGCACGTCCCACGGGTCGCCGGTGCCGGGGAAGAACAGGGGGTTGTCGGTCGCGGCGTTGCATTCCCGCTCGGCGACCATCCGGGCGTAGGCGATCGCGTCGCGCGTCGCGCCGTGCACCTGCGGCGTGCAGCGGACCGAGTAGGCGTCCTGCACGTCGTCGGCCACGTCCACGAGGCGGCTGTCCGCGATCAGCGCCCGCAGGTTCGCCGCGCTGTCCTGCTGCCCGTCCAGGTTGCGGGCGGCGTGCACGCGCGCGTCGAGCGCCCGGGTCCGGCCGCAGAGCGCCTCCAGCGACAGCGCCGCGGTGGCGTCGGCCGTGTTGGCCAGCCGCTCGGCGTCGTAGGTCGCCAGGGCCAGCAGCGCGGCGGAGAAGTTCGCGCCGTTCGTCAGTGCCAGCCCTTCCTTGAAGCTCGGCTGCGGCAGGCGCTCGTAGCCGAGGTCGGCGGCGAGGTGCTCGGCCGCGGAGCGCAGCGTGCGGCCCGCGTAGGTGTGGTAGCCGAGGTCGGCGGGCTCGCGGACGACGTAGTAGCGGCCCTCCCCGAGCAGGACGACGAACAGGTGCGCGAGGGGGCAGAGGTCGCCGCTGGCGCCGAGCGAGCCGCGCGTCGGCACGAGCGGGACGA
Source organism: uncultured Phycisphaerae bacterium (assembly GCA_937928595.1). Taxonomy (GTDB): domain Bacteria; phylum Planctomycetota; class Phycisphaerae; order UBA1845; family Fen-1342; genus CALGJV01. The sequence continues at coordinate 125,645 of CALGJV010000003.1, forward strand.
TGCCGCGATTCAGCATGCGCGCGAGGCACTCCACGAGTTCCGGACGCACGCCGGAGTGGCCCTTGAGGAACGCGTTGAGCCGCAGGGCCAGGGCCGCCCGCACGACGTCCGGGGGGAAGTAGTTGGCGGGATCGTTCGGGTCGGCGTTGTCGCCGACGCCCACGGAGTGGCTCAGGAGGATGTTCCGCTGCATGGCCTCGAAGTGGTCGGGCTCGATCCGCGTGTTCTTGAACTCGCCGAAGCCGGTCGTCACCCCATAGACGCGCGGCAGCGGCCGACCGGCGGCCAGGGCGGCGTTGTACTCGGCGACAATCTGCGTGATTTCCCGCCAGCCGCGGGCGACGGCCGCCAGGGCGGCGGGGGCGCAGGTGACCGGGACGCGGGGGTCGCGGGCGACGCGGACCAGGTCGGCGAGCGAGAGCGTGGCGCCGTCGAGCACGACGGGCGCGGCGGGTGTCGTGGACATGGCGTCATTCTACGGAGCCGGGCAGGGCCCTGCGACGGCCGGCGGCCCGCGCGGGCGGCTACGCTTCGAGTCGCTCGAAGTGCCGGGCGCCGATCCACAGGCTGACGGCCGCCACGGCCACGCCCAGGCCCGGCAGACCGACGAGGACCAGCGGCCCGCTGTGGATCTGCGCCTGCTCGGTGAGCTGTCCGCCCACCCGTGCCAGGGCCGCGGCGGCCAGCCCCGCCATTTCGGCCGCGACGAAGAGCATGCTCGCGATCAGGTTGACGGTACCGCCGAAGCCGGCCGCGATGCGGGCGGGGTTGCGTTGGCCGAGCACGGGGAAACGGGCCCCGAGCCCGACGGAGAGGCCCGCGAGCCCGACGCAGCTCCCCAGGCAGACGGCGACCTGAAGCAGGGTCCAGGTCGCCGGCAGCGCCAGCGCGCGAGCCGACAGCAGGACCACGACGAGCCCCGCCAGGCCCGTCACGGTGAGGGCGAAGATGAACTTGACCATCAGCAGCGTGGTGCGGCGCGTGGGCAGCAGCCCCAGCAACCAGAGCTGCTGCGTCTCGAGCGAGAGCAGGGGGAAGACGAACCGGCTGGTGAAGGTCGCGAGGATGAGGCTCACGACCATCAGGTTGAGGAAGGCGAGCAGCACGCGCATGCCCTCGGCCTCGTAGTCCACCGGCAGTCGCCGCAGGTTGGCCGCGTACAGCACGAGCAGCCCGAGCATGATGAACATCTGCATCCACTGGGCGGCGTCGCGGGCGAAGCCGCGCAGGTCCTTGAGCATGATCGCCTTGAGGTGCGGCGGCAGGTAGAAGAAGAGCAGGTCGTTGAGCGACTCGGTGAACCAGCCGTGCCGGATGCGGCCCCGCCCGCGGGCCTGCTGGGCGCGGCTGTACGCGGTCGTCCACGTGCGGCCGAGCAGGTTCGCGGTGAGCCACGCGAGGAACAGGCCGTTGGCCAGCACGGCGCCAAGGTAGAGCAGGCTGACGTCCACGCGGCGCTCCAGGGCGGCCACGACACCCTTGGCCGACCACGTGCTCGGCAGCAGCGGGTTCTTGGACAGCGAGAGCTGGGTGTAAAGACCGGCCAGCCAGCGGTCGGACATCTCCGGGTTCTGGAGAATGCGGGTCAGCCACAGTCCCGCCGCCAGCGCGATGCCGACGCCGCACCAGACCAGCACGGCCAGCGGCCGGCGCGGCGCCCACATGGCCACGGCCCACGCGGCCAGCATGCCGAGGGTCGCGGGGATGAGCACGAAGCCGAGGAAGTGTCCGGCGAAGAGCGGGTAGTAGTACCACTCGACGCGGGTGTGCCGGGCCACGGCGAACATCAGGGGCACACCCAGCAGGAGAAACGACCAGCTCGACAGGGCCATGCCCTCGAGCCACTTGACCGCGACGACCTGCCGCGGCGACACCGGCAGAGCGAGCAGGTGTCCGGCCTCCTGGCGGCCGTAGAGGCTGCCGAACGCCAGCACGGCGCTCGAGAAGGCCAGCAGGACGGCCAGCGCGAGGAAGAAGTAGATGAAGATGTACTGCTTGGCGACCAGCGCGACCAGCTCCCAGCGGTTGATCTGCTGGAGCACGAGGCTCAGGAGCCAGTAGAGCGCGAACCAGATGACGCCCAGCAGGACGAGCACGGCGAACGCGCGGCCCGGCGCTTCGCGGAGCCGCTGATCGACGGCGTTCCGGGCCTGCACGAGGCGGCAGCGCAGCAGCGCCACGAACGGAAAGCGCGGCGGGGCGGCGACGGTCGTGCGGGGCGGGGCGGGGGCCATGTCGCCAGTGTAGGCGCGACGCGACGTGTCAACCAAGATGCTCCGCCCGGCTTGCCGTGCCCGCCGACGGGGGTATCATCCGCCTCCGCCACGGCGCCGGAGGCCGTGGGAACCGTGGGACGCCGGCATGCCCATCCAGTTCCAGTGCGCCAGTTGCGGACAGCCGATCGAGGTCGACGACGAGCACGCCGGCAAGGTGGCCGCCTGCCCGTTCTGCCGGCACGTCGTCACCGTCCCCGCCGCGACCACGCTGCCGGCCGCGACGGTGTCCGCCCGGCCGGCGGGCGGGTTGGCGCCGGTGTGGGCGCAAACGCCGCCGGTGGGCGGGGTCCTGCCGCCGGTGCCCGCGGCGGTGCCGTCGCCGACGACGCTGACGCTGGCGAACCTGGCGCTCGTTTGTGCAGTGGTCATGTTGGTCTGCTACGCGGTCACGTTTACGGTCGTGGCGCGCGTGGCGGGTCCGGCGCTGCAACGCGCGATCGCGGAGGACGCACCGTCGAATGAACAGATTCGCGCCTTCGAGGCTGCGCTGAAGAACGCGCCGGAAATGGCGTGGATTGGCGTCTTGTCACTGGGGGGTACGGCGGTCGCGCTGGTCGGGCTCGTGCTGGCAGTGCTCAGCCTGCGGCGGCACCGGGCCCTGGCGCGGGCCTGGGTGGCGCTCGTGCTCTGTGCCGCCCCGCCGCTGTGCATGTGTAGCGGCTTGCTGATGAATGTCGCGGGCGGGCCCGGGGGCGGCTAGACGCCCGGCTCCGTTCGATCGGGCTACCGGACCTTCCTTCCTAACCTCTGCGGCGACGGCACGTTGCACCCGGAAGTTTGACCACCCCGGGAGCGGGGCCTACTGTTTACCAGCGTCGCAGCCGCACCGCTGCGGGTTGTGTTCTTAATGTCCTCGAACCGAGCCAGATCGGCCGCCAAACCGCGACACACTCCATCGGGCGTGGTCTTCACGCTCGCCAGTGCCGAGCGTGCGCTCGTGCTGGTGCGGCGAATCGTGGCCGACATCGTGACCCGCTACCGGGTCCTGCAGGAGCTCAAGCAGCGGCGTGACGGGCTGACGGCCACGCTCGATGACGCCGACACGTTCGACGAGGTGCGCGCCGAAGTCACGCAGACGGTCGGCGAGCTCAACCGGCTGCACCAGGAGCTCGTGGACGTCGGCTGCGTGCTGAAGGACTGGGAGACCGGCCAGATCGACTTTCCGACCGTGTTCGAGGGGCGGCGCGTGTACCTGTGCTGGCGAACGGGCGAGGCGGCGATTACGCACTGGCGTGAAGAAGACGACGCGTACGCCGACCGCAAGCCGATTGACCCGGCGTTCCGGGCGGGGCAGCGCGAAGATTGAACCAGGCTCAGTTCGTCGGGGGCGAAGAGCCGCCGCCGCACCCGGCGGGCGGGACGTGGTGCCGAGCTTCGAATTCCCGGATCTTTTCGACGCGCCGCGCGTGCCGTCCCCCTTCGAACTCGGTGGTCAGCCACACCCGCACGATACCCTGCATGAGCGCGTCGCCGACTAGGTCCGCCGGCAGGCATAGCACGTTCGCGTCGTTGTGGCGACGCGACATCTGGGCCGTCAGCTCGTCGTGGCACAGCGCCGCCCGGATCCCGTGTACCTTGTTCGCCGTGATCGACATGCCGATGCCGCTGCCGCACAGCAGTACGCCCCGGTCGGCCTTTCCCGCGGCCACCTCCGACGCCACCGCGAAGCCCAGGTCCGGGTAGTCGCAGGCCTGGTTCGCGAACGTACCGAGGTCGGCCACCTCCAGCCCCATGTCCAGCAGCAGGGCCTTGATCCGCTCTTTGGCCTGGAAGCCCCGGTGGTCGCTACCAATCGCGATCTTCATTCAGGAACTCCTCCAGCCGGAGGTCCACGGCGCGCTCGATCTGCTCCGCACACCGTGCGTACTCGGCCGACGAGCCGCCGAAGGGGTCCGACACGGGGCCGGCCGGGTCCAGCAGGTGGACCTTGTCCGCGGCCGCCGGCACCCGGTCGATGACCGCCTGCCGGTGTTCCGCCGAGAGGGCGTAGATGCGCTCGGCCTGATGCACGAGTTCGACCGTCAGCGGCTGCGAGCGATGCTGCCGGATGCTCTCGACGCCGCGCCGTGTCAGTTGCTCCAACGCGCCGGCCGAAGCCGGCAGGCCGCCGCCGCACGCGACGCCAGCCGACGATACGTAATAACCGGCCGCGGCCAACGCGTCGAGAGACAGGCCCAGCCGCTGGGCGAGCTTGTGCCGGAACAGGTGCTCGGCCATCGGAGAGCGGCAGGAGTTGCCGGTGCAGACGAAGAGAATCTCGCTCCGCGTCCAGCGCCGCAACGTGCGCTCGTCCACGGCACCGGCCCGCACCACCCGCCATTCGACGCCGCGCACCTCGACGATCGTCGACGCCGTGTTGAACCGCGTCGGCCCGCCGTCGATCGCGTAATCCACGCGGCCGTCGAGGTCGCGCAGCGCCGCCGACAGGTCCAGCGGCGGAGGCTGCCCGTGCAGGTTCGCGCTGCTGGCGACGACCGGCACCCCCGCGCCGGTGAGCAGCCGGGTCGCGACGGGGTGGTCCGGGCAGCGGAGGCCGACCTTGCCGTCGCGGTAGATTTCGGCCAGCACCGCGGGAGCGCAGGAACGCGCCAGCTCGGTTCGGTCCGGGTGCGGCTCCTCGCAGATGAGCGTGAGCGGCCCGGGCCAGCCCCGGCGGGCCAGACGGCGCGCGACCGGAGAGGGCTCGGTCAGCAAGGCCCGCGCCTGCGCACGGGTGCCGATGTGGACCGTGAACGGCTGCGTGCTGCCGCGGCCCTTCACCGCCCGGAGCCGGTCCACGGCCTCGGGCCGCAGAACGGTGGTGCCGACCCCGTAGACGGTCTCGGTCGGAAACACGACGAGCCCGCCGCCTCGCAGACAGTCGGCCGCCGCAGCGAGTCCAACGGCATAAGTATTTGTATCAGAGGCAGTTACAATCACAGTGCCCATCCGAAGACCTCCGGCGGCCAGCGTCGAGGATTCTCCTCGGGGTGGCAAAACGTGTCAAATCGGCGCTGCCGGTGGTGCAGTGGCCGCCCTCCGGCGCTCGCCGCGACGGGGCTTCCGACTGCCGGGCGTTTGCGCGGCTCCGGTCGCCGCCCGCGGCCCGCTTGTCGCTCGCCGGGCGCGGGGCTATACTGCGCGACTCGGCCCGTGCGGCCGGTCTGGGAGTGCGGTGATGGACATTGCTCCGGGCAAGACGGTGACGATTGAGATCAAGGCGAAGCCCTCGACGCCGGCCGGCTGCAAGACGCTGGTGCGGATCTGCGCGAAGGACCCGGCCATGCGGAAGCTGGCGCGGAGCCGCAAGGCGAAGCGGCCCTCGTGGCAGGAATGGCAGCGGGGCGGGCGTCTGTGGCACCACCAGATGCGCAGCGCTGCACCCGTGCAGCTCGTGCCCGGGCGGCGGTACGCAGTGCGGGCCACGCTGGACGTGATCCGGGACCTGGCGAGTGTCGAGCGCTGGGTGACCGTCACGCCGGATTGACGGGTGACCAGCACAGCTGGTCGTATCGCTGAATCCATCGCCCCGGTCCGCGGATTTCGCCGGCTGGGGCGTGATCGTTAACGGGGCTGCGTGGGGGCAACGTGGGCCTGTTCGCCATCCCGCCCGCGTCACTTGCCCGCCGGGCGGACGCGCGTCAGCCACCGATACGCCAGCAGCAGCGCCGCCAGCAGCGCGAGGAGCTGGGCGGCGCGCCAAGCCGCGTGGTCGATCAGGGCCCGGGACGTCAGCGCCGCGCGGTCTAGCACCTCAGCCGCCGGCGCCGTCAGCTTCCCCGCCTCACCCGACACGGCGCCGGACGCGAGCAGCCGCTGCAAGTCCATTACCAGGCCGCGCAGCTCCGTCGTCGTCCGGGTCAGGGCCTCGGCCGAAGCCGTCACGTCGTCGAAGCGGAAACCGGGTTGGGTCGTCGCGACGGGGTCCGCTGGACTGGTCGCCGGCACCGTGGCCGGCTGCGTGTCCGCCGGTTTCCGCCAGGCGGCCAGTTCCCGTGAGGTCGCGCCCACCGCCTCGGCGGTCACCGACCACGCCCGTCCCGCCTCGGTAAATTGCGCGAGCGTCTTGTCCAGCGCCGCCGTCAGCTCCCGCAATTCCGTCGCGGCCGCGCGGACGGCGTCGGCCGTTTGCCGGGCCTCCCCGAGCGTAGCGCGGGCCTGCGGGTGCGACTCGTCCACGCGGTCCAGCAGTTGCTCGGCCTCCTCTCGCGTGCGGCGCGGCAAGTCCTCGACGACCTGCGTGAAGTGTTCGGCGCTGGCGGCGATGCGGGCCACGCTCTGCGTCGTGGCCGCGACGGACGGCATCTGCTCGAGGTCCTCCGCCAGCAGGAGGGCCTCGCGGCGGGTTGTGGCCGGCAGGTCGCTCACGACATCGGTGAAGCGGTCGGCGGTGCGTGAGATGTCGCGCATCGCGTCGGAGGTCTGGTTCATCTTTTCCACGCCCCGCAGGGGCGCGAGCGGAACGTCGAGGATCCACTGGAGGACGCTCTGGCCCGAGGCGACGTCGCTGAGGTCGCGGGCGGGCGGGGCGACGAACCCGGGTTGCAGGGGGTGGGTGCGGGCGTACTCGTCGACGCTGGCGCGGATCTGCTGGAGCGTCTCGGGCGGCACGTGCGCGAGGGCAATTTCTTGGCCGCGTGCCAGCAGGTCCCGTGCGGCCGCCCGAGCCAGGGGGCCGGCGGGGCCGAACTCGGCCGCGCCCGGGCCGTGCTCGAAGTAGTCCTGCATGCGCCGGCACAGCGACCAGACGTCGAGCAGAATCTCGCGCGGGTCGTCCTGGTCGAAGGCGTGCCGGAGCAGATTGCCGGCCTGGACGCGCCAGGTCGTCACGGCCGTGCGCTGCGCGCGGGTGAGGTCGAGCTGCCGCGCCTGCGACGCGGCATCGTCGATCGTCGTGCGGAACTCCGCGGCGAACACGCGCAGCGCCTGGGCCAGCGCGGCGGCTTTCTCATCGTCCGACGCCGGAGCGGGGCGCTGCGGGCCGGGCGTGAGCAACTGGCACGCGGGCGCAAACCCCGCGGCGAGCAGCGGAAGGATCAGCAGAAACCGTTGCCTCACGCACGACTCCAGGCGGGCGTTGCGGCCGACGGCCGACTGCCGCGGCGGCATTGTAGCGCGCCCGGGAGGGCCGTGCGCGGCCGGGCCAAGCGGCGGTTCAGACTTCCGTGGCGGCGGGCCGCACGGCTTCCCAGAGCAGCTCGGCGATGTCGAGCTGGCGCACCGCGTCATGCCCCTGGTCGGTCAGGGCGTCGCTGAGCATGGTCTTGCAGAACGGGCATGCGGACGCGATGGTGCGGCCGTTGCCGGCGGACGGCAGGACGCGCAGCAACTGGTTCGTGCGGGCGTGGTTGACGCGCGCGGTGCCGTGCTCCTCTTCTTTCCACATCTGCGCGCCGCCGGCGCCGCAGCACATCCCGCGGTCGCGCGTCTCCGGCGGCTCGACCAGGCGCGCTCCGGGCAGCGCGGCGAGCACGGCGCGCGGGGCGTCGTAGATGCCGTTGTGGCGGCCGAGGTAGCACGCATCGTGCAGCGCGATCGTCGCGGCGACGGGGGTGCGGAGTCGCAGGCGACCGTCCCGCACGAGGGCCGCGAGCAGCTCGCTGTGGTGAACGACCTCGTAGCGTCCGCCGAAATCGGGGTACTCGTTCTTGAGCGTGTTGTAGCAATGCGGACAGGCGGTGATGATCTTCCGGACGTTGTAGCGATTGAGCGTCTCGATGTTCTGCCGGGCCAGCATTTGAAAGAGGTACTCGTTGCCGGCGCGGCGGGCCGGGTCGCCGTTGCAGACCTCCTCCGGGCCGAGGATGGCGAAGGAGACGCCGGCGGTCCGGAGGAGCTGCGCCAGGGCCCGGGCGATCTTCCGCGCGCGGTCGTCGAACGATGCCGCGCAGCCGACCCAGTACAGGTACTCCGCGTCGGACTTCTCCGCCATCAGCGGCACTTCGAGCCCCTGCGCCCAGTCGGCGCGCTGCTCGTTGGGGTAGCTGTACGGGTTTCCCACGGTCTCGAGCCCGCGAAAGGCGGTCTGAAGCTGCTCGGGAAACGCGCCCTGCTCGAGCACCAGGTTGCGGCGCAGGTCGACGATCTTGTCGATGTAGGTGATGAAGACGGGGCACTCCTCCTCGCAGGCCGAGCACGTCGTGCAGGCCCAGAGCGTTTCCGGGTTGACCCACGCCGGCACAAGCTCGTCGGTGGCCAGCAACGCGGGCGCGGCCGGGTCGCGCCGCAGCGCGTGCCGGTCGCGCGTGCCGTGCGGCGGACCGGGCGGATCGGTCGCGGCCGGCTCCGCCGGCGCCGAGGCGGCCGCCGGGGCGAGGAGCTGCCGCTCGCGGGCGTAGAGGTGGTCGCGCAGGCCCATCAGCAGGTGCTTGGGCGAGAGCAGCTTGCCGGTGCGCGTCGCCGGGCACTGGTCGGAGCAGCGGCCGCATTCCGTGCAGGTGTAGAAGTCCAGCACGTCCTTCCAGCTGAAGTCGGCGATACGCTTCGCGCCGAGCGTTTCCTCGCGCTCCAGCCGGCCGTCGAGGTCGTCGATGGGGCGCAGGCGGCCGCGGGGCGTGAGCGCGCGGGCGAAGATGTTCGGGATGACCGTAACGACGTGGAAATGCTTGCCGTACGGCAGGAGGTTCAGGAAGAGCAGGACGAGAACCGCGTGCGTCCAGAAGCCGGCCTGCCAGAGGAAACCCTGGACGCCGGTCGGCAGCGGCGCCATGAGCCGGGCGGTGGCGCTGGCGAACGGCAGCGCGGCGTGGAACGTGCCGGTTTCGGGGTTGGCGGCCCGGTGGTGCAGCAGCTCTCCGCCTTCGTAAACCAGGTCGGCGATCATCATCGTGAAGATGATGCCGAGGATCAGCAGGCCCTCGCCGCTCAGCGTCAGCCGCGGGAGGCGGGCGATCGCCCGGTTGTAGAAAAACACCAGCACGCCGACCAGCACGAGCACCGTAAAGACATCCCGCAGGAAGGCGTACGCCAGACCCAGCGGCTGGTCGAGGCCCAGCAGCCACAGGTCCGCGGCCGGACTCGCGGTCGTGAACCCGCGCACCCAGAGCATGATGGAGTTCAGCAGGAGCACGAGGAACCCGAAGAACACGAGGATGTGGGCCCAGCCCGCGGCGAAGTAGCGCGGCATCCGCTGTTGGCCGAACACGAAGCGGCCGACGCCGGCCAGCCGCGCGCCGAGACGATCGGCGCGGTGCTCGGGGCGGCGGGCGACGCGCATGAGCCGCCAGCGTCGCCGGGCCGACCAGCCGAACGCCGCGAAGCTCACGACCAGCAGGAGTGCCATCGGAACGGGGCCCATGGTGATCCTCTGCACGAGACCGGAGATGTCGGAAGCGCGATTCTAGCGGAGGCCGCGCGACGCCGACAACGGCGCGGCTTGTCCGCGCGGGTGGCGTCGCGTAGCCTGCGGCCATGCGTCCGGTTCGGCCGCACTCGCCCGCCGCCGCGCCGCCGTCCCGGCGGGCCCCCAGGCCTGCGCGCGGCCCATCGCCCGCGCTGCTCTGGGGCGCGACGCTCGCCGCCGCGGTGGCGCTGACGGGGCTGGCCGGGGCGTCGTTCTGGTCGTTTTGGCGGGATTTGCCGGAGCCGCGATACGCCGCGGTCGAGTCCCGGGCGCTGCAACAGGCGTTCAACGCGGTGACGGCCGCAGCGGACCCTGCGACACGGGACGGGCTGGCGCTTTCCTTCGCGAGCGAGCGGTTCATTGAAGCGTGGCGGGAGCCGGAAAAGCTGTCGGGCCTGCTCGCCGACAGCCGCGCGCGGGGGGGGAGCCTCTCGACCACGGCGTTCGGGCGGGCGCAGCTCGCGGCGTTGACGCTGCTGTCGTGCGAGCGGGTGGGCCTGACGCCGGACGAGACCTGGCAGCGCATCCGCGCCGACATCGAGGCGTTGCCGCGCGCGAACCTCGCGACGCACGTGCGAGCCGTGGTCGACACCTACGCCCGCGTCTACGAGCAGGTCGGCTTGCCGCGGTTCGCCGCGCTTCAGGCCGCGACGCTCGCCGTCGGTTACGCCCACGGCCCACTCGTGCAGTACTTCGCGGAGCGTCTGCCGACCGTGGCCGCGGCGCGGGAGGCGGCCGGCGACGCGCGCGGCGCGGCGCTCTGCCGGGAGGCGCTCATCGCCGTGCTGGTCGCGGTCGTCGCCGAGCCCGGCCCGCCGGGACTGCGCGTGCAGGCCATGAGCCTGCTGGCGGCCGCGCTGCCGCCGGACGCCGCGCCGCTGGCCGAGCGGCTGCGGGCGGCGCGGGCCGCCTACCGCGCCGCGCAGGCGGAGCGGCCGATGCCGGTGGCGCTGCTGGCGGTCGATCACCAGCCGACGGCCGCGCCGGACGCGTACCGGTCGGCCGCGCGAGCGCTGGCGTCGGCGGTGTGGCTGCTGGGCAGCGCCGGGGGGGCCGGGGTCGTGGCGGTCGGGCTCGCCGCGACGGCGTTCCGGCGTGACGTTGCACCGGCCCGCCGGGGCGGCATGCTCGGGATCGGGTTCGCGGCCGCGCTGCTGTTGGTGCTGCTGGCGGAGCTGTGGCCGCGGCTGGCGTCGGCGGACGTGAGCGCCGAGCTGCGGGCCTGGACGGTGGCGAACGCGGGCGTTCCGCGGTTGCCGTTGGTGGCCGGCGGCGCGGCGCTGGCGGCGACGGGGGCGGGCGCGCTGGCGTGGTTGCTGCTCGGCGGGGGCGGACGCGGAGCGGGGCGGGCCGCGGCCGTGACGTGGCTGCTCGTGGCGGCGGCGGCGTCCGGCGGGGTGTGGCGAGCGCGGGCGGCGTACGCAGCATACGCGGACCAGAGCCGGGCGGCGCTTCAGCAGGCCCAGACGGAGTTCCCCGGCGGCGCCGCGAGCGGGCTGCCGGCGGGGCTGGAGGCCTGGCGGTCGCCGGGTGGCACGAGGTGAGCCGATGAAGACGATCATCGAACCGTTTCGCATCAAGGTGGTCGAGCCGATCCGGATGACGACGCGCACGGAGCGCGAGGAGATCCTGCGGGCGGCGGGGTACAACCTGTTCCTGATCCGGGCCGAGGACGTGCTCATCGACCTGCTGACCGACAGCGGCACGGGCGCGATGAGCAGCCTGCAATGGGCCGGCGTGATGCGGGGCGACGAAAGCTACGCGGGCGCCCGGAGCTGGTTCGTCCTGCGGGACACGATTCGCGCGCTGACGGGTATCGAGCACGTGCTGCCGACGCACCAGGGTCGGGCCAGCGAGCGCATCCTGTTCGAGCTGGTGGGCGGGCCGGGCAAGGTCGTGCCGAACAACAACCATTTTGACACGACGCGGGCCAACATCGAGCACACCGGCGCGCAGGCCGTGGACCTGGTGATCGAGGAGGGCCGCCACCCGACGTCGCGGCACCCGTTCAAGGGCAATATGGACGTGGCACGGCTCGAGGCGCTCATCCGCGAGGTCGGTCCGGAGCGCATCCCGCTCGTGATGATCACGGTCACGAACAACAGCGGCGGCGGACAGCCGGTCAGTCTCGAGAACCTGCGTGCGGTGCGGGAGGTCTGCGACCGCCACAAGCTGCCGCTGTTCCTCGACGCCTGCCGCTTTGCGGAGAACGCCTGGTTCATCAAGCAGCGCGAGCCGGGGCAGGGCGACCGCAGCGTGCGCGAGATTGTGCGGTCGATGTTTGATCTGGCCGACGGGGCGACGATCAGCGCGAAGAAGGACGGGCTGGTGAACATCGGCGGGCTGCTGCTGCTGCGCGACGCGGAACTCGTGCGGCGGGCGGACGAGCTGCTGATCCTCACCGAGGGCTTCATCACGTACGGCGGGCTGGCGGGCCGCGACCTGGAGGCCATGGCCCAGGGTTTCGAGGAAGTGGTGCACGAGGACTACCTCCAGTACCGCATCCGCAGCACGGAGTACCTCGGCGAGAAGCTGCTGGCGGCCGGAATCCAGATCGTCGAGCCGCCGGGCGGGCACGCGATCTACATCGACGCGCGGCGCTTCTGCCCGCACATTCCGCCGGCCCGCTTCCCGGGGCAGGCGCTGGTCTGCGGGCTGTACCGCCACGCGGGGATCCGCGCGGTGGAGATCGGCAGCGTCATGTTCGGCCAGAAGGCCCCGCCGCCGATGGAGCTGGTGCGGCTGGCGATCCCGCGGCGCGTCTACACGCAGAGCCACATCGACTACGTCGTCGAGGCGACGATTGAGCTGTACGAGCAGCGGGCGTCGCTGCGGCCGCTGGCGATCGAGTGGGAGCCGCCGTCGCTGCGGCACTTCACGTGCCGGTTTCGGGAGGGCTAGTCCGCTGCGCGCGGGCCGCGGCCGTCGTATAATGGTGGCGCATGAGCGCGATCGACCCCAGCACGAGCCTCCTGATCCCGGGTTCCGACGGCGCTCGCATCCGCCGGGTCGCGATTCGAAACTACAAGAGCATCGGCCGGTGCGAGGTGGAGCTTGGACCATTGACGCTGCTGGTCGGTCGCAACGGCGCCGGCAAGAGCAACGTGCTTGATGCCCTGCGCTTCGTCACCGATGGCCTGCAGACGTCTCTCGATCACGCCGTGAAGGCGCGCGGCGGCATCGAAGCCGTGCGGCGACGAAGCACGGGGCATCCCCGAAACTTCGCCCTGAATCTGGATCTGATCCTGCCGGGGGCGCGCAACGCCACGTACGGGTTCGAGATTGCCGCTCGTTCCCGGGGCGGGTTCCTGGTGCGGCGTGAGCAACTGCGTGTGCGGGACCTGAGTGGCACCACGCTGGGGATGTACGAGGTCGCCGAGGGACGTGTGGAGCACGCGCAGCCCGCTGCCGTGCCGCCGGCGTCGGGCGACCGTCTGTATCTCGTGACGGCCGCCGCGCTTCCGGTGTTTCGCCCGACATACGACGCGCTGGTTTCGATGGGGTTCTACAACCTGAATCCCGACGAGATGAAGGAGCTTCAGAGTCCCGATGCCGGGGAGCTGCTGCACCGCGACGGCGCGAACATCGCGAGCGTCATTGCCCGACTCGCGGCGGATCGACCGGACCTGCTGGAACGCGTTCGACGGTACTTGCAGCAGATCCTGCCGGATGTGGTCGATGTGCAACGGATTGCGCTGGGGCCGAAGGAGACGCTCGAGTTCCGTCAGGAAGTCAAGGGCGCGAGTGCTCCGTGGAAGTTCTACGCGCAGAGCATGTCGGACGGGACGCTGCGGGCGCTGGGGGCACTGGTCGCGGTCATGCAGCTCGCCGCACAGAAAGTGCCGGCGTCACTCGTCGGCATCGAGGAGCCGGAGACGGCCTTGCATCCCGCGGCGGCCGGCGCGCTCATGGATGCGCTGCGGGAGGCCGCCGCCCGCACGCAGGTCGTCCTGACCACACACAGTCCGGACCTGCTGGATCGCGCGGATCCGGCGCAGGACCGGATCTTCGTCGTTGTTTCCCGCGAGGGCACCACCGAGATCGGACCGCTGGATGGCGCCAGCGAGACGGCGATCCGCGACCACCTGTATTCGGCCGGGGAGCTGCTCCGCATGGACCAGTTGGAGCCGGATGCCGGCAGCCTGGCACGACAGCGGCAACTGCGGCTTTTTGACTCCGATGAGGATGACGCGTGAGCTGTCTGCGCGTCGCCCCAATCGTCGAAGGCTATGGCGAGGTCGCGGCCGTGCGAGTCCTCCTGGAACGCACGTGGACCGAGCTTCTTGGGGGAGAGTTCGTGGATGTCTTGACGCCGATTCGTTGTGTCCGGACCAAGCTCATTCGGCCAGCGTTCGGTGGTGGTGCGCGCGTCGTGCGGGATGAAGTCGTGCGAGCGGTCTCCCTCGCGGCGCACAAGCTGCGCGACCGTGCGGCGGACCCTCTGCCCGAGCGGATCCTGCTGCTCCTGGACGCCGACACGGACTGCCCGCGCGACCTCGCTCCGCAGCTCTTGGATGCCATGCACGCCGCGGCGCCTCCGGAGGTGACTGGGTGCGTATTGGCCAAGGTGGAGTACGAGACCTGGTTCGTCGCCGGCGCAGAGACGCTGCGAGAGTACCTGGAGCTCGCCGGCGCGGAGTTGATCCCGACCGATCCCGAGGGTCAGCGCTGTGGAAAACAATGGATCGCACAGCGCTTCGCGGGCGCAAAGTACAGCGAGACGGTTGACCAGCCACGGCTCACGGCCGCGATGGACCTGAGGGCGAGCCGGCAGCGCAGCCCGTCGTTCGACAAGCTGTGTCGCATCCTTGAGGCTGTGAAGCGATAGGCGATCCGCGGCCGTGCTGTTCTGTTCGGACACCGCGCTGAGAGGGAAGGGGGGCCGTGCCTTCGGCGCCTCATTCTCTCCGCAGCGCCGGCACCAGCGGCGCGCGCAGCGTCACCGCCAGGACCGCCGCCCCTGTCAGCACCCCCGCCGCCAGCACGCCCCCGCACAGTCCTGCCAGCGACAGCCACGGCACCGCCACGCCGCGCAGCAGCACGTGCGGGACGGCCACGAGCGTCGCGGACACGAAGCCGCACGCCAGCCCGCCCGCCAGCAGCGCGCCGTGCTCCACGAGCAGCAGCACCGCGAGCCGCCCGTGCGACCAGCCCACCGTCCGCAGCAGAGCGAGCTCGCCCCGCCGCTCCCAGACGTGCCGGACCTGGACGGCCGCCAGCCCGAGCGTGCCCAGCAGCAGTCCCAGTCCACCCAGCGCCTGGAACGTCGCGAGGTACGTGTTCTGCACCGCGTTCAGCTCGGCCAGCCGCGCGCGTGTCGGCGTCACGGTCGCGCCGGCGTCGGCCAGCTCGCGGGGCAGAGCGGCCGCCAGCGCCGCGGCCTCGGCCGGCGGCGCGGCGATCAGGAATTGCGCCCGGCCGGCGCGCGTCGGGAACATGCGGGTGAAGTCCCGCTCACCGATCAGCACGGCCCCCTGGAGTACGCTGCCGCGCAGCAGCCCGACCAGACGCATCCTTATCGCCCGGCCGCGGTCGTCGATCAGCTCGAGCTCCTCCCCGAGGTCGCGGTGCATCTGCCAGCGGGCCGCGGCTTCGTCGGCCAGCGCCGGGATCGCACCGTCGGGCTGCGGGCGGCGTAGCAGCAGCCACGGGTTGGCGCGTTCGGCGTCGGTCTGCGCCAGGCTGGCGGCGAATGTGAAGCCGCCGCGCTCGATCAGGTCGTCACCGACGCCGAGCAGCGTCGGCTGCTGCGGGGCGTACGGGCTCAGGCAGCTCGCGTCGTCGCCCGGCCGGACGCGCAGGCCGAAAACGGCCGCCCGCGCGAGGAGCGCGCGCGTTTGTTCCGCGAGGCCGAGCAGCTCCTGGGCCGCCGGGGTATGCAGCGGCGGCACGAGCGGAACGGTCGTCTCCACGAGCAGCGCGAACCCGCCGGTGCCGCTGGCGCGGTCGGCCGGGTCGGCCGGCGGCGGCAGGCGCAGCGCCTGGAGGGAGGTAATCACGAACGTAGCCGTGGCCACGAGCGCGACGGTGAGGAGGCTGCGTCCGGGCCGGCGGCGGGCGTTCCGCAGGCCGAGCTGCGCGATGCCGCGCCAGCCGCTGCGCAGGTCGGTCGCCGCGCGGCGGCCGTGCAGCGCGCTCCGAACGCTGACGAGTGACCACAGCAGCAACCCGACGCCGCCGACGAAGAAGACGAGCGGAGCGGACGGCTGCCACAGCGTCCCGAAAACAACGATCAGCGCCCCGGCAACACCGCCCGCGGTCAGCACGCGCGGCGGGGTGCGCAACCGGCGGCGTCCGGTTCCCGCGCGCGGCGGGTCCGCCGCGACGCCCGCGAGCAACCCGCGGACGGACCACCCTCGCAGGCCCCGCAGTGTGAGGCCGATGGTCAGGGCGCTGACGATGAAGCCGGCCGCGGCGCCGATCAGATACGCACGCGGCACGTCGTGCAGCGTGAGCGCGGGGCCCGGCAGGGCGTCGGCCCACCACGAGCGCAGGCCCGTCAGCAGCAGCCAGGCGTAGCCGCGTCCGAGCATGAGGCCGCCCAGCGACCCGAGCCCGGCCACGACCAGTTGCTCGGCCAGCAGCAGCCGGCCGACGCGCCGCGCGGGCCAACCGACGGCCAGCAGCAGGCCGAGGGATGGTGCGCGGCGTTCGACCCCGAGCCGCAGCAGCAGGCCGATGAGCAGGAGGGCCGCGACCAGCAGGAAGAAGCTCAAGCCGAGGAACAGGCCGGCGAAGTCGGTCGTGCCGCGGCTGGCGGCCAGGGCGCGGGCCCGCAGGTCCTCGACCCGCAGGCCGAAACCGGCCGGGTCGAGGCGGGCGCGCAGTTCGCGCTCCAGCGCGGCGGCAAGGTCGCCCATGGCGCTGCCCGGGTTCGCGGGGTAGATCCGCAGCGACGTGACGCGGCCGAAGCGCTCGTGATCCGCCGCCCACAGCCGCTGGGCGTCGGCCAGCGTCACGAACGCCTTGGGCGTCGCGCGATGGTCGCGCCAGTAGTCCTCGTCGACCGGCCGCACGCGCCGCAGGTCGATCGGAAACGGCGGGTCCCAGTCGGCGATGTGCGGCGTGTCCGTGACGCCCGGGTACTCGGGCGCGAGGCCCGGGTCGGCGGCGGCGGCAGCCAGCGGCACGACGGCCGCGAGGCGGAATGTGGCGGTTTCCGTGGTGAGGTCCGCGCCGGCAAGGCGGTAGAACGACAGGCGCACCGTATCGCCCACCTGCGTGCCGAGCTGCGTGGCGGTCCAGTCGTTGAGCGCGATCTCGCCGGCCGCGGGCTGCGGCAGGTCGCCGAGCGCGGGCTCGCCTGCCATCGCGGCGGGCTCGATGCCGACGACCGTCGAGTACGGCACGCGCGCGCCGTCGCGGCCCGCGACCGCGATCTCGTTCGCGAGGTACGCCAGCACGCCGATGGGGCGGCCCCCGATCGCCGCGGCCGCCGCCCGCCCGGCCTCCTCGACGGGCGTCGGAAGCAGCAGAGCGGCGCTTTCGAGCACGACGCACCCGCGGCCCGGGTCGGACCGGAGCCGCAGGCCGTAATCCGCGAGCGTTGCGCCGCGCCGCAGACGGTGCGCAAGCTCCGTGGTGGACAGGTCGCCGTCCGCCCGGTCCCCGGCCGCGATCAGCACGGCGTTCACGCGTTCCGGCTGCCCGAGTGCCCGCTGGAGCACGACCCGCGGCACAAACGCGGCGTAGGCCGGCACGAACGACGGCCGCAGCCGCAACCCGCCCAGCCCCTCATCGGGTGCGAACCCCGCGACGCGCAGCCGCAGCGTCGCCGGCGGTGCGTCCCGGCGGCCCAGCAGCGTCTCGGGCGAAATCGTCGCCGGCCGGGCGACGCGCAGCAGCACGTCGTCGCCGACGCTTGCCCGCAGGTCGCGCGCCAGTGCGGCGCTGAGAACCGTCACGCGGCTTGTCTCGACCCCCGCCGGCGCGCGCAGCGCGGCGAGCGCACCGGGTGTGCCGAACACATCCGCCAGCTCGGGTTCGCATCCGACGACGGTGACGCGGGGCACGACGCGCTCGCCGTCGTCCGACGCGGCCGTGCCGGACAGGAGTGCGACCGCCGCTACACGCTCCGGCGGGGGGCCCGCCAGCTCCGCCGCCAGTGCCGCGCGAAACCAATGCGGCGCTTCCACGGCGTGCGTCAGGTGGCCGAGCCCGCCCAGCGCCGCCGCCCGCAGACTCTGCCGCAGCGCGTCGCCCACGAGCAGAGCCCCGGTGATGACGGCCGTCGCCACGGCCACGCCCGCCGCGACGGCCACGTGCGACGCGGCGTGGTGGCGGAGACTGCGAAGCAGCAGCGTGCGGGGGGTCATGGCCGCGGGTCCGGAGCGGGCTCGAGCCGGCCGGCGTGCAGGCGCAGCACGCGATCGCAGCGCCGCGCGAGCGCGGTGCTGTGCGTAACCACGACCAGCATGACGCCGTCGCGTCGCGGCAGCTCGGCGAGCAGCTCGGCGATGCTGGCGGCCGTGGTCTCGTCGAGGTTGCCCGTCGGTTCGTCCGCCAGCACGAGGCGCGGCCGGTTGATCAACGCGCGGGCGAGGGCGACGCGCTGCCGCTCACCGCCGGACAGTTCGGCCGGCCGGTGGCCCGCCCGGTCCGCGAGCCCGACACGCGCGAGCAGGTCGGCGCCGCGACGGGCGGCGTCGCGGTCGGCGGGGCCCGCGAGCGTCGGCACGAGCACGTTCTCCAGCGCGGTGCACTGCAGCAGCAGGTGATGGTCCTGAAAGACGAAACCCAGCGTGCGGTTGCGGAAGCGGGCGAGGGCGGGCTCCGCGAGCGTGGCCGGCTCGAGGTCATCGAGCCGCACGCGGCCGCGGGTGGGGGGCTCGAGCGTGCCCAGAATGTTGAGCAACGTGCTCTTGCCGCAGCCGGACGGACCGAGAATCGCGACGGACTCGCCGGGCGCCACGCGCAGGGACGCGCCGGCGAGCACGGCCAGCGGACCGGCGGGCGTCGGGTACGCCTTGTGGATGTCGTCGGCCACGAGCATGATGTTCGTCCGGGCGGAACGGGGGGCCGTGGTCGCGCGGGCCGGGGACGCGCGCGGCGGCGGCTAGGCGCTGCGCGCGCCGGCGAGCTGCTGCTCGAGCCACGCGCAGAGCGGCTCGAAGCCCTCGTCGCGCAGCGCGCTGACCTGCCAGATCGGCCGCTCGTCCTCGAGCGCGTCGCGCAGGCTCCGCACGGTCGTGTCCGCCCCGGGCAAGTCGCTCTTGTTCACGACGAACCCGGTCGCGATCTCGTACACCCCCGCTTTCGCGAACTGGATCGCGTCGCCCGCGGCCGGCATCAGGACTAGGAGCACCGCATCGGCGACGTTGCGAATCGCCGTGTCGCCCTGACCCGCCCCGACCGTCTCGATCAGCGTGATGTCGTAGCCGGCGGCGGCCAGCAGCCGGCCGACCTCGGCCACGTGCGGCGCCAGCCCGCCCGCCTCGCCCGACGACGCCAAGCTGCGGATGAACAGCCCGGCGTCCGGCTCCGACGGCATGATCCGCAGCCGGTCGCCGAGGACGGAGCCGCCGGTCACCGGACTGGTCGGGTCCACCGCGATCACCGCGATGCGGCGGCCGCGTTGCCGCAGGTGCCGCGCCAGCCGGCCGATGAACGTGCTCTTGCCGACGCCGGGCGCCCCGGTGATGCCGATGGTCACGTGCGGCCGCCCGGCGGCGGGGACCGGCCCGAGCCGGTCGGTCTGCGCGCTGACGACGTGGGTGATGGCGCGGGCCAGGCCGCCGGGCGAGCCCAGCTCCAGCGGTCCGGCGGCCGACGCCCGCTGCCGGCGGCGGCGCTCGGCCAGGGCGCGAACGGCGTCGATCACGCTCTGCATGGGCGTGCCGGGGTTGAAGATGCCGTCGATGCCCGCGGCCCGCAGCGGCGCGTGGTCCTCCTCCGGCACGATGCCGCCGACCACGATCGGCAGCTCACCGATGCCGGCCTGCGCGGCCAGCCGCCGCAGCTCCGGCATGATCGTCATGTGCGCCGCCGACAGCAGGCTCACGCCGAGGACGTCGACGTCCTCCTGGAGTGCGGCGTCGATCGTGGCGGCCGGGGTCTGCCACAGGCCGGTGTAGATGACCTCCATGCCGGCGTCGCGAAGGTTGCGGACGATGAGCTTGGCCCCGCGGTCGTGACCGTCGAGACCGATCTTGGCGATGAGGACACGAATCGGGCGGTCCATGTGCGCTCCCGCGGAAGGATGCCCGGACCGGCCGCGGCGGGACCGGGCAGGGCTCCTACTGTAGCCACGGGGCGGGGCATGGCAAGGCGGGGCGGAGCGTCCGCCGACGGCGCGCGTCGCCCCGCGGCCGCTGAGGAGCGGGTCCGAGGACCGTGTTACCTGGGTTTCCACGCGGCCTGGAGCCCCACCGGCAACTGCCCGTACTCGTAGGCGTTGGCGGCGTTCCGCGTGTTGTGGCTGTCGCCGCCGAACTGCCCCCACTCGACCGGCCCGAAGCCGCCGGTGCGGAAGCAGTGCAGCACCCCGCCCTGGTCGGCGACGAGCACTTCCAGCAGCCGGTCGCCGTCCACGTCCGCAACCAGCGGCGAGCATTCGAGCGGGGCCGTCACGCGTACCCGCCGCAGGCACTGCCCGCTCGACGAGATGATCGTCAGGATTCCGTCGACGCCGCCCTCCGCGCCCGGCTCGAACGACGTCGCGATCAGCTCCGGGATCACCACCCGCCCGTTGCCGTTCAGGTCCGCGACCGCCGGCGTGCCCCAGATCGCGCCGCCCAGCGGCAGCCGCCACTCGACGCCATCCGGCCGCAGCGCGCACACGCCGCCCCGTCCGGCGGCATAGTCCCCCGTCGGACACACCACGAGCAGCGGGAGCGTCCCGGGCGCGCCGCTGAGCGTTCGGACGCCCGCCAGCAGGGTCTCATCCCAGCGCAGCGAGGGCGCCGCCACGGCTACCGCCTCGAGCGACCGACCGGAGCGCACCAGCGACCAGACGCAGCCGGCCCAGTCGCCGACGTAGGCCGGCGGACCCGCCTGGTCGGGCCCGCGGGTGACGACGCCGGAGAGCGTGCCGGCCGCCAGCGCGTGCCGCCAGAGCGACTTGCCCGTGCGGGCCGCGAGGACCTCGATCGCGCCGGTGCGGGTCGTGACGACGATCTCGCGCCCGGCGTCACTGAGCAGATCGCCGACGGCGAGTGTCGCGCCGAGCAGGTCGCGGTCGTCGGAGCGCGACACCGCGAGCGGCGTGACCCAGAGCGTCGCGCCGCGCTTGCCGCTGAGCGCCACAACCTTGCCGACGCGCGTGACGACGACCGCGTCGCTCGTGCCGTCGCCGTTGATGTCGTACGAGAGCGGAGCGCCGACGATCGGGCTGCCCGCGTGGGCGCTCCAGAGCAACTGCCCGGCCGGGTCCACGCAGTAGACGTAGCCGTTGTAGCAGGCCGCCAGCAGGCACCCGTCGCCAGCCGCCACGCCGATCATGTCGCGCGGTCCGCGATGCTCCGGGGGCGCGGCGAACAGCGGGACGGACTCGCCGGTCGTGCCGTCGACGCGGACGATCGCGTCGGCCGTGTCGCTGGGGTCATCGAAGTCGGTACCGAGCGACGCGACGTAGATCTGCCCGTCGATCGGCACGAGCGTCGAGAACCACATCGTCAGACCGATGCGCGCCGTCCAGCGCGGCTCGAGCCGCACGACGTCCTCGCGCGGAATCTTCAGCGGGTCGCCGGCGCGGATCCTCCGGCGGTTGTCGAACCACTGTTGCCAGGCCTTCTTGCGGTTGCCGTAGTCCGCTCCGCTGACCCGCGTCAGGAGCTGGCGGACCCGGCGGTCCTCCAGGTCGCCCTTCTCGATCAGCCGCTCGATGAGCTGGTCCGCCCGGCCGGACCAGTGACCGGCGGTTTCCTGCTCCCAGGCGTCCAGCGCCGTCCGCACGTCCGCGACGGAGCTCGCGGGGCTCAGCAGCGCCAGGCCCCGCTGGATCTGCCAGTCCAGGCTGCGGACCCGCAACACCCACCAGGCCGCCACGCCCAGGAGACTCAGCAGCAGCGTCCCCGCCGCCAGCCGGCGCAACACCGGCGCACCGGGCCGCGGCCGCGGCGGGGGTGGTGGACCACGTCTGATCGGCGCGGACGGCATAGGGCTCGCGGCGCGCGTCCCGCGGGGGCCTCGTGCGGGCTCGTAGCGCCCGACCGCGGCGGGGCCGCGGGCCGGGACGTTCTCGGTCGCGGCGGACATGGTATCTACATCGGCGGGGCGGGGGCAGGGGGGCGAGCGAGGACCGATAAACGCCGGACTCTCGTTCTACGCTTGCTTCCGAAGCCTGTTGCCAATACCGTCGATGTTTGGTCCAAGTGCGCTGGGTCTACATTTTGGCCAATCGCGTTATAGCGCCGCGGCCCCCGTTCCACTCCACAGGAGGTTTCTAGTCATGCGCCGGATGCGATGGGTACTCGCTTTGTTCGTGGCCGCTGCCCCCGCATGGGCCGCGGTGAATCAATCACAGGCCCTCGCACGGCTTCGGCAGGCCGTGCCGGACGTGGGTGTGCTGCACGTCGGCGGCGAGCTCCGCAGCCTGTACGGCACAACGTTCGGCTACGGCACGTCGCCCGAGGCAACTGCGGCCGATTTCATTACGAACCATGCGGACATCTACGGGCTCTCGCCCGACGACCTGATCCCCTCCGAGCTGTATGACGGCAACTACACGCTGCCGCTGATGTACCAGCCGGATACGGGCGACTACAAGTTCACGCTGCTGACCTACCAGCAGACGCACAACGGCCTGCCGGTGTTTCGCGGCGAGCTGCGGCTCCTGGTCCGCAACCAGGAGGACTATCCGCTGGTGCTGGTCAAGTCGCACTTGGTGGACCTGAGCGGCGTCGGCGTGCTGCCGATGCCGGCGACGCTGGCCGAAGGCGCCGCGCACGCCGCCGCCATCGCGGCCGTGCCGGGGCTGACGAACTTCGGCCCGAGCGAGCTGGTCGTGTGGGCGGGCGTCGACGGCCGGAAGGCGACGCCGGCGATCGCGTTGCAGTTCATCGGCGACAACGGGCTGCCGCACACCGCGTTCGCGCAGGCCTGGCTGTTCGTGGCCGACGCCGCGACGGGGGCGATCCTGCACGCGGAGAATCGCATCCTGCACACGGACGTCGGCGGCTCGGTCAGCGGGCTGGCCACCACCGGCATCAAGGCCGATCCGTGTGCCGACGAGGTCTCGACGCCGATGCCGTACGCGTACGTGAACATCACCGGCGTGAGCACGACGTACGCCAACGTGCTCGGCCTGTTCACGCTGCCGAACCCCGGCACCACGGCCGTGACGGTGAACTCGCCGGTGCGCGGGCAGTACTTCCAGGTGAACAGCTCGACGACGCTCACGCAGACCGTGACCCCGCCGGGGCCGGCCAACTTCCTGCACAACCCGGCCAACACGGAGACCCTCCGCGCGCACGTGAACGCCTACATCCAGGCGAACAAGGCGCGGGACTTCGTCCTGACGTACCACCCGAGCTATCCGACCATCGCGACCCAGACCGGGATGGCGATCAACTGCAACCTGACGTCAGGCTACTGCCCGGGGAACGCCTGGTACGACGGGACGGCGCTGACGCTCAACTTCTGCCTCGCGGGCAGCGGCTATCCCAACACCGCGTACTCGAGCGTCGTACACCACGAGTTCGGCCATCACGTCGTCCAGTGCGGCGGCAGCGGGCAGGGGGCCTACGGCGAGGGCATCGGCGACTGCATGGCCATGCTCATCGGCGACGATCCGATCCTGGGCTACGGGTTCACCGGCAACTGCAACACGGGCATTCGCACGGCCGTGAACACGTTTCAGTACCCGTGCAGCAGCGATATCCACACGTGCGGACAGCTGCTGTCGGGCGCGGTCTGGGACACGCGGCTCGCGCTGGCGGCGAGCAATCCGGCCACCGCGCTGGCGATCGTGTCGAACCTGACGGTCAACAGCGTCCCGCTGCACGGGCCGATCAGCTCGATCGCGCCGGACATCACGCTCGACTTCCTGACGCTGGATGACAACGACGGCAACATCTACAACGGCACCCCGCACTACAGCGAGATCTGCGCGGGCTTCAATGCCCACAGCCTGACGTGCCCGGCGCTCCAGGTCGGCCTCAAGGTCGAGCCCAACGCCACGTTCGACAGTTTCGGCGATCCAGGCGGGCCGTTTGCGCCGGCGTCCTACGACTACACGCTGCGGAACCTCGGCACGACGCCGTTCAGTTACCAGGTGACCAAGACGCAGCCGTGGCTGACCCTGACGAACGCCACGGGCACCGTCCCGGGCAGCGGCCAGGTGACGGTGAAGGTCACGGTCAACGCCGCCGCCAACGGGCTGCCGGTGGGCAACTACAACGACACGCTGACGTTCACGAACCTGACCGACGGCGCGGGCAACACCACCCGCACGGCCACGGTGCATGTGGGCGGGCCGCGGCCGATCTACTCGTGGAACCTCGACACGAACCCTGGCTGGACGACCGAGGCGCTGTGGGCCTGGGGCACGCCGACGGGCGGGTCGGGCGACCACGGCGGGCCGGATCCGACCTCTGGTTACACCGGCACGCGGGTCTACGGGTACAACCTGAACGGCGGGTATACGAACAGCATGCCCGAGCGGCACCTGACGACGACCGCGATCAACTGCTCGAACCTGACGCAGACGAAGCTCCGGTTCCGGCGCTGGCTGGGCGTCGAGCAGTCCATCTACGACCACGCGTACGTGCGGATCAGCACGAACGGCACGACCTGGACGAATCTCTGGTCGAACCCGAACTCGACGTTCACCGACACCGCGTGGGTGCTCCAGGAGTTCGACATCAGCGCTTACGCCGACAACCGGCCGACCGTCTACATCCGCTGGACGATGGGCACCACCGACAGCGGCTGGACGTACTGCGGCTGGAACATCGACGACATCGAGATCTGGGGCGTGCCGGCCTGCACGGGGGCCAGCGTCGCGGGCCAGCCGCAGAGTCAGGCGGTCACCGCGGGCAGCCCGGTGACGTTCACCGTGACCGCGGGCGGCACGGCGCCGTTCCAGTATCAATGGCGCAAGAACGGCCACAACATCGACGGCGCGCTCGGCGCGTCGTACACGATCAACGCGGTCGCCGCGGGTGACGCCGGCAGCTACACCTGCACCGTCACCAACGCCTGCGGCAGCGCGACCAGCAACGCGGCCGTGCTGACGGTGTACCAGCGGGGCGACCTGAACTGCGACGGCGTCGTGAACTTCGACGACATCGACGCGTTCGTGCTGGCGCTGAGCGGCCCGGCGGCCTACGCGGCCGAGTACCCCAACTGCCGGTGGCAGAACGCCGACTGCAACGGCGACGCGGCCGTCAACTTCGACGACATCGACGCGTTCGTCGCGCGGATCGGCAGCTGACGACCTCCGTCGCCAACCGACGGCTCAATCGCGCGGGCGGACGCCGGCGGCCAGAACCCCGGTCGGTGCCCGCCCGCCGACGTGAAGGCTGCGCGGGGCGCGCCGCGGCCGCGGCGCGGAGCCGAGGCGTACGGGCGGAGCGGTCGGCGGAGGGCGGGGGCAGGGAGCGGCCGGGTCGTCAGGCCGATTCCTTGCGGAGGCGGCCGGGGGCGAGGAGGTCTTCCTCGCCGCGAACGACGGCGGGCGTGACGGTGTACTTCGTGCCGGGCTTGAGCTCCGGCAGCTCGAACATGCAGTCCAGCATGAACTCCTCGGTCACGCCGCGGAGGGCGCGGGCGCCGGTGTCGCGTTCGAGGGCGCGCTGGGCGATTTCGCGCAGGGCCTCGGGCGTGAACTCGAGCTCGGCCCCCTCCATCTCGAACAGCCGCTGGTATTGCCGGACGAGGGCGTTCTTCGGCTCGGTCAGGATCTCGACCAGCGCGTCGAGCGAGAGCGGCTCGAGCGGGCAGATGACCGGCAGGCGCCCGACGAACTCGGGAATCATGCCGAACTCGATCAGGTCGTCCGGCGTCACCTGCGTGAGGACCTGTCCCATGTCGCGGATCTCGTCCGTCTCGCCGACGTCGACGGTGAAGCCGATCTTCTTGCGGCCGAGCCGCTTGCGGATGATCTTGTCGAGGCCGACGAACGTGCCGCCGCAGATGAACAGGATGTTCGAGGTGTCGAGCTGGATGTACTGCTGCTCGGGGTGCTTGCGGCCGCCCTGGGGCGGGATGTTGCTGACGGTCCCCTCGAGCATCTTGAGCAGGGCCTGCTGCACGCCCTCGCCGGAGACGTCGCGCGTGATGCTGACGTTGTTCCAGGTCTTGCCGATCTTGTCGATCTCGTCGATGTAGACGATGCCGCGCTGCGCGGCTTCGAGGTCGTAGTCGGCGTTCTGGAGCAGGCGCAGGAGGATGTTCTCGACGTCCTCGCCGACGTAGCCCGCCTCGGTGAGCGTGGTCGCGTCACCGATGGCGAAGGGCACGTCCAACACGCGGGCCAGCGTCCGGGCCAGCAGCGTCTTGCCGCAGCCGGTCGGGCCGATGAGCAGGATGTTGCTCTTGTCGATCTCGACGTCGCCGTCTTCCATCGCGTCGCTGTGCGCCAGCCGCTTGTAGTGGTTGTGGACCGCGACGGCGATGGCCCGCTTGGCCAGGTCCTGCCCGATCACGTACTGGTTCAGGAAGTCGAAGATCTCGCGCGGTTTGGGGATCGTCTTGACGGCCGTGCGGGCCTTGCCGGTCTTGCGCCGCTCCTCGCGGACCAGGTTGTGGCACAGCTCGATGCACGACGCACAGATGAAGACGTCGTCGGCCCCCTCGACCATCGGACCGGCGTCGCGGTGGCTCTTGCCGCAGAAGCTGCAGATGCTCGCCCGCCGACCGCGATTACCCATCGAACCGCGACTGCCGCTCATGCACACTCCCTCGCACACGCCTGGAACCGCGCCCGCCGGGGAAGCGCGGGCGGCCGTTCATCTTTTCGACGGGAACTGCGTCCGCACCTTAGCATTCTAGCCGCCCCGCGCGCGCTTTCCAGTCCATCCGGATGAAGCGGTCGGAAAGTCGTCGGCCGGCCGCGGCGCGCCCGCCCCGGCCTCAATCCTCCGGCTCCAGCACGGTCATGAACGCCTTTTGCGGAATGTCGACGCTCCCCACCGTCTTCATCCGCTTCTTGCCTTCCTTCTGCTTCTCCAGCAGCTTGCGCTTGCGGGTCACGTCGCCGCCGTAGCACTTGGCCGTCACGTCCTTGCGGAACGGCTTGATGCTCTCGGCCGCGATGATCTTGCTGCCGATTGCCGCCTGGAGGCGGATTTCGAACTGGTGCCGGTCGATCTCCTTGCGGAGCTTGATGAGGAAGCGCCGGCCGCGGTGCTCGGCCTTCGAGCGGTGGCAGATCAGGGAAAGGGCGTCCACCGGCTTGCCGTTGATCAGGATGTCGAGCTTGACGAGGTCGCTGGCGCGGTAGCCGATGACGCGGTAATCCATCGTGCCGTAGCCGCGGGTGATGCTCTTCAGCTTGTCGTAGAAGTCGTACAGGATCTCGTTGAACGGAAATTCGTACGTCAGCAGGACGCGCTGCGGCGAGAGGTACTCGGTCTTCCGGTACTCGCCGCGGCGCTGCTCGGCGAGCTGCATGATGTTGCCGATCGAGTCCGCCGGCGTGATCACCTGCATCTCGATGAGCGGTTCGCGCAGTTCCTCGATGTGGCCCATGTCGGGCAAATCGCCGGCCGATTCGACGTGCCGCAGGGTCCCGTCCCGCAGAACGACCTCGTAGGTCACGCTGGGGGCCGTCTGCACGACGCTCACGCCGCACTCGCGCTCCAGCCGCTCCTGCACGATGTCCATGTGCAGCAGCCCGAGGAACCCGCAGCGGTACCCGGGCCCCAGGGCCTCGCTGTGCTGCGGCGCGAAGCTGAAGCTCGCGTCGTTGAGGCTCAGGCGCTGCAGCGCGTCGCGCAGCGCGTCGAACGACTCGCCCGTCGCCGGGTAGAAGTCGCAGAAGACCATGTGCTGCGGCGGCTGGTAGCCCGGCAGCGCCGCCGCGGCGGGGTGCAGCGCGTCCGTGACCGTGTCGCCGACCGTCACGTCCTGGAGGCTCTTGATGCTGGCCACCAGGTACCCGGTCTCGCCGGCCGCCAGTGCCTCGCAGGGCGTCATCTGCGGCCGGAACTTGCCCAGCTCCGTCACCAGGTACGTACGCTGCCGCCCCATCAGCAGCACCTTCTGGCCCTTGCGGAGCGTGCCGTTCATCACGCGGACGTAGCAGATCACGCCCCGGTAGTCGTTGTACTCGGAGTCGAAGATCAGCGCCTGGAGCGGCGCGGCCGGGTCGCCTTTCGGCGGGGGCAGGTGCTTCACGATCGCCCGCACCAGATCGTCGATGCCCACGCCGCTCTTGGCCGACACGAACTGCACGTGGTCCGCGCTGATGCCCAGCACGTGCTCGATCTCGAGCGCGGCGTCCTCCGGAGCGGCGCTGGGCAGGTCGATCTTGTTGATGACCGGAATGATCTCGAGGTTGTTCCCCACGGCCGCGTACGCGTTCGCCACCGTCTGGGCCTGCACCCCCTGCGTCGCGTCCACGACCAGCAGCGCCCCGTCGCACGCCGCCAGGGCCCGGTCCACCTCGTAGTGGAAGTCCACGTGCCCGGGCGTGTCGATCAGGTTGAACATGTAGGTCTCGCCGTCGCACTCCATATCCACCGTGACGGCCGAGGCCTTGATCGTGATCCCGCGCTCGCGCTCCAGATCCATGTCGTCCAGGATCTGCGCCTTCAGCTCGCGCTCGCTCACCGCGCCGGAGCGCTGCAGCAGCCGGTCGGCCAGGGTGCTCTTCCCGTGGTCGATGTGGGCGATGATCGAGAAGTTCCGGATCTTGCTGCGGTCCATGTCGGGGCGGTGTCCACCGAGGTCGCGTCGCTCAAACCCGGGATTATACCGGCCGCGCCGGCCGGCCGCGACGCGCCGCCGGTGGGGGCCGGCCCGCGGCGCGGTACGATGCCCGCGTGAACACCGTCGATTACGCTCAGCAGCGGGCCGAAATGGTGCGGACGCAGCTCGCCGACCGCGGGATCCGCGCGCCGCGCGTCCTCGCCGCGCTGGGCGAAATCCCGCGCGAGCTCTTCGTGCCCCCGGCCCAGCGCGCCAGCGCCTACGCCGACGGGGCGCTGGCGATCGACTGCGGCCAGACGATCTCGCAGCCGTACATGGTCGCGTACATGACCGCACTGCTGGAGCTGGCCGGGCCCGAGACGGTCCTCGAGATCGGCACGGGCTCCGGCTATCAGACCGCGATCCTCGCTCGGCTGGCCAACCGCGTGCTCACGATCGAGTGGCGACTGAAGCTGCTCAACCGGGCGGCCGAGCGGCTGGCGGCGCTCGGTCTGCACAATGTGACGTATCGCTGCGGCGACGGGTCGGTCGGTTGGCCCGAGCGGGCTCCGTTCGAGGCGATTCTCGTGACGGCCGGCGCGCCCGACGTGCCGGTGCCGCTGGTCGAGCAGCTCGCCCCCGGCGGGCGGCTGGTCGTGCCCGTGGGACCGGAGGGCGACCAGGTGCTGGTGCGGATCACGCGCGGGCCGACGGGCCCGGTGCGCGAGGAACTGCTCCGCTGCCGGTTCGTGCCGCTGCTGGGCAAGGCCGGCTGGGCCGAATGACGGCTACTTCTTCAGGCGGCGCAGGCCGAGGATGAGTTCGACCTCGCCCAGCGGGACTTGCAGGGCGTCGGCGATGGCGAGCGCGCTGGTCCCCGCATCCGCCATCTCGTAGATGCGCCGGAAGCGCTCGCTGCGCGGCGCAGCCGGCGCGCCATCGGCGGGCGATGCCGGTGCCGGCGCCCGCGGCGCGACCGGGGCGGGCGAAGCGACCGGGGCGGCGACGGCCGCCGCGGCCAGACCCGGTTGAAACGCCGTTTCGTCGGCGGGGGCGGCCGCGCGGCGCGGCTCGGCGACGGGCGGCGGAGCCGGCGGAGCGGCGCGGGACAGTGCCTCGAGCCGCGCAATCCGCTGGTCCGCGTCGCGAATCACGCACTCGAGCTTGGCGTAGCGGGTCTCGACCTGGGCCGCCACGCGCCGGGAGACTTCCTCGAGCTGCACGAGCAGGTCATCCAGCGCCGCCTGCACCTCGCGCTGGTCGCGCAGCCGCGCGAGCTGCTCCCGGGCCGCGTCCCGCAGCGACGTCGTGCGGAACTGGTGCCGGCGGAGCATCGTTACGGCGGCCAGGACCAGGGCCAGCGTCCCGGCGAGGATTGCCCAAGAGCTATCCACGGCTGCCAGCGGCATCGCTTCCCTGCGAGCGGCGCCATGCGCTCAGCGCCGCTTCCTGCACCACCCGCAACGGCACGCCGCGCACCAGCGCGGCCGCCGCGCAGTCGTCGTACTCCGGCCAGGCCTGCACGACCGCGCCGGCTTGCCGCCCGACTTTCACGCGGATCGGGCCGTAGGCCGTCGCCACCGTTTCCGGGCTGCGGGCGAGCTTCCGCCGGGTGCATACGTGCCGCCGCACGCCGAACGTGGTTGTCTCGTGCAGCAGCACGGTTTCCAGGGCCGCGGCGCGCGCGTCCTCGCACAGCACCGTCAGCAGCTGACCCGGGCGGCCTTTCTTCATGATCATCGGCACCACGAACACGTCGAGCGCACCGGCCGCCAGCAGCCGCTCGCAGGCGTACGCGACGGCCTGGCCGGTCGCGTCGTCCACCTGGGCCTCCAGCACGACCACCGTGTCGTGCTCGGCGTCGTCCGGCGCGCTGCGCGGACCGATCAGCACCCGCAGCACGTTCGGCCGCGTACGGCCTTGCCGCGTGCCGGCCCCGCAGCCGACCGCCTCGAGCCGCAGGGCGGGCGGCGGGCCGTAGCCGGCGGCCAGCGTCGTGAGGATGGCCGCGCCCGTGGGCGTCGTGAGCTCACCCGGCTCGTCGCACTCGGCCAGCGGCGCGCCGCGGAGCAGGAGCGCTGTGGCCGGCGCCGGCACGGGCAGCACGCCGTGTTCGCACGTCACGGTGCCGCTGCCGGTGGGGATCGGCCCGCAGCGCACTTCCGACACGCCGAGCTCGGCCAGCCCCGCGCACGTTCCCACGATGTCGAGCAGCGCGTCGTCCGCGCCGACCTCGTGAAAGTGGACCTTCTCGGGAGCGATTCCATGCACGGCCGCCTCGGCCTCGGCCAAGCGCTCGAAAACCCGGCGGGCCTCTGCGGCCACCGGCGGTGTCAGACCGGCCGCGTCGATGCGCGCGAGGATCTGCGGGAGGTGGCGGTGCTTGCGCGGGGCGCCGGCGTCGAGCATGACCTGCACATGCGTCGCGGCGAGTCCGTGGCGTTGCACTTTTTGCGCGGTGAGCGTGACACCGGGCAGGTCGAGCCGCCGGGCCAGGTTGTGCAGGAAATCCACCGGCAGGCCGACGTCGACGAGTGCGCCGAGCAGCATGTCGCCCGCGGCGCCGCAGAAGCAATCGAAATACGCACAACGCATGTCATCCCTCGCGGGCGCGGGCCGGCGTTGCGGCGGGCGGCGCGGCCAGACGCTCGTATACGCGGATCATCGCCTGCGTGCCGAGATCGCCGTCGCCCGCGGCCTCGACCGCGCGGAAGAGCTGCTGCGCGAGCGCCGTGCCCGGCAGCGGCACCCCCAGGCGTTGCGCGGCCGCCTGCACGATTCGCAGGTCCTTCTGAATCAGACGCACCATGAAGGCCGGCTGGAGGTCGCCGGCGGCGATCTTGGGTCCCAGGTTCGTCAGTGCCCACGAGCCGCCCGCGCCGGTGCCGAGCGTCTCGAGCATCTGCGCCACGTCGAGTCCGCTGGCGCGGGCCAGCTGCACGGCCTCGCAGACCGCGATCAGGTTGACGGCGCAAAGAATCTGATTGCAAGCTTTCAGCATCTGGCCGCTGCCGCTCGGGCCGACGTGGACGATGCGCCGCCCCAGGTGCGCGAGGATCGGTCGCACACGCTCGACGGCCTCGGCCGGCCCGCCGACCATGATCGTGAGCGTCGCGTTGCGGGCGCCGCTGTCGCCGCCGGTGACCGGCGCGTCCAGCAGCGTGACGCCGCGGGCCGCGAGGCGCGCGGCGAAATCGCGGGTCGCTTCGGGGCTGATCGTGCTGAGGTCCACAACGCAGGCGCCGGGCCGCAGGGCCTCGGCGGCGCCGTGCGGTCCGAAGAGCACCTGCTCCACGTCCGACGTGTCGGTCACCATCGTCAGGAGGAGCGCGCATTCGGCCGCGACCGCGGCGGGTTGCTCGCACCAGCGGGCGCCGCGCGCCAGCAGCGGGGCGGCGCGGGCCGGCGTGCGGGTGTGGACGAACAGCGGGTAGCCGGCCTGCAACAGGTGGCCGGCCATGGGGCCGCCCATGATGCCCAGCCCGATGAAGCCCAGCGGCGGCCGTGCGCTCATACCGAGGCCCTCGCAGTGCCCCCCGGCGCGCTGCGATGGTACCGGACCCGCCGGCCGGACTCCACCGGGGCCGCGGGGCGCCGGCCCGGGTCAGCCCGCGGCCTGCGGCGGACTGGTGGTCGGCGCATCGTCGTCGAGCGGTTCGTCGTCGTCCGCGTCGTCCGGCGTCGCGACATCGGGCTTCACCTCGACGTCGTCGAACGCCCCCTTCACGGGCACGAGGATCATCACCATGTGGCGCCCGTCCATGCTGGGCGCCCGCTCGATCTTCACCTTCGCGCCGAAGTACTCGATGATCTCGCGGAACGTGGCGAAGCCGATGTCGCGGTGGCTGCGCTCGCGACCGCGGAAGACCATCGTGAACTGGACCTTGTCCCCCTTCTTGAAGAACTTGATCGCCCGGTTAATCTTGATCTCACGATCGTGCGTGTCGGTCTTGGGGCGGAGGCGCACTTCCTTGAGCTGCTGCTCGTGCGTGCGCTTGACGTTCTTCTTCTGCTGGTACTTCCATTTGCCGTAATCCATGAGCCGGCAAACGGGCGGACGCACGTTCGGGGCGACCTCGACCAGGTCGAGACCGGCCTCCCGCGCCATCCGCAGGGCTTCCAAGTTGCTCACGATCCCGAGCTGCTCGTTGTTGTCGCCGATCAGGCGCACGGGCGAGACACGGATCTGCTCGTTGCAACGCAGGTTCTGGTTGATGGGCCTCACCTTCCTTTCAGGAATCGCGCGCCGCGCAGGACGCGGACTCCGCGGAGCGGACCCCGGCCGGTCCGCCGGGCGCCGCAGCGCCCCGCGACTGAATCTCGAGCGCACACGCCGCCAGGAAATCGGGCACCTTGCAGTTACCGAGCTGCTGCCCGTCACGCGTGCGCACATTGATGGTCCGGTCGGCGGCTTCCTGCTCGCCGACCACGACGACGTACGGAATCTTCAGCAGCGTCGCGGTCCGGATCTTGGCCCCGATCCGCTCGCTGCCGTCGTCCAGTTCCACGCGCAGCCCGCCGGCCACGCACTCGGCGTGGACCGCCCGGGCCCACGCCGCCGACTTCTCGCTGATCGAGCACACCCGCGCCTGCACCGGCGCCAGCCACAGCGGAAACGCGCCGGCGAAGTGCTCGATCAGAATCCCGATGAACCGCTCCAGGCTGCCGAACGGCGCCCGGTGCACCATTACCGGCCGGTGCGGCCGGTTGTCCTCGCCGATGTACGTGAGGTCGAAGCGTTCCGGCAGGTTGTAATCCACTTGCACGGTGCCGAGCTGCCAGTCGCGCCCGATGCAGTCCTTCACGATGAAGTCGATCTTCGGGCCGTAGAACGCCGCCTCGCCGCGCTGCTGGCTGAACTCCATGCCCGCCTGCTGCACGGCCCCCAGTACCGCCGCCTCCGCCCGTGCCCAGTTCTCGGCCGAGCCGATGTACTTGTCGCCGCCGTCCCGCAGTCCGACCCGCACGCGGTAGTTGGTCAGCCCGATCACCGACAGCACCAGCTTGGCCATGTCCACGCAGCCGAGGATCTCGTCCGCGAGCTGGTTCTCCGTGCAGAAGATGTGGGCGTCGTCCTGGCAGAAGCCACGCACGCGGGTCATGCCGTTCAACTCGCCCGACTGCTCGTAGCGGTACACCTGCCCGAACTCGGCAATGCGGATCGGCAGGTCGCGGTAGCTCCGCGCGTCCGAGGCGTAAATGCGGATGTGGTGCGGGCAGTTCATCGGCCGCAGCAGGTAGCCGTCTTCCTGGGACAGCCACCCGCGGATGCGCCGCAGACGCTCATCCACCGGCGCCGCGGCGGGGTAGCCCGCCTGGGCCAGCTCGGGGTACTGCCGGCCGAGCTGGTCGAACAACGCCAGCTCGGCATCCGACGCCCGCGCGCCGCCCGCGGCCCGGGCCAGCTCCCACAGCGCGTTGAGCAGTCGCGCGCGGTCGGACTCGAACAGCGGCGGATACTGGCTGTCCTTGTAGTACGGAAAGTGCCCGCTGGTCCGGTACAGGTCCAGCTTGCCGATGTGCGGGGTGTACACCGGCTGGTAGCCGCGCTTCAGCAGCTCTTCGAGGATGAAGCTTTCCAGCACGCGGCGCACGATCGCGCCCTTGGGCTTCCATAGCACCAGCCCGCTGCCGACCAGCGGGTCCAGCAGGAACAGCCCCAGCTCCTGGCCCAGCTTGCGGTGGTCGCGCTTCCGCGCTTCCTCGAGCTGGTCCAGGTACGCCTTGAGCGCCTTCTTGTCGGGGAACGTCGTGCCGTACACCCGCTGAAGCTGCTGCTTGCTCGCGTCGCCGTGCCAGTACGCCCCCGCGACCTGCATCACCTTGAACGCGCCCACCCGCCCGGTGCTCGGCACGTGCGGCCCGCGGCACAGGTCCTCGAAGCAGGCCCGCCCCGGCTCGCCGGTCACGTAAAAGCTCAGGAATTCACCCTCCGCCCGCTCGGCATTGTCCAGCTTGTACGGGTTGCCCTCGGCTGCGAGCTTGCGCATGGCTTCCGCCCGCGGCATCTCGACGCGGACGAACGGCCGGTCCGACTTCACGATCTCGTCCATCTTCGCTTCGATGCGGGCGAAATCGTCGGGATTCAGCGGGTGATCGAGCTCAATGTCATAGTAGAAGCCGTTCTCAACCGGCGGGCCGTACGCCAGCTTGGTCTGCGGCCAGAGCGTGCAGATGGCCTCCGCCATCACGTGCGCACAACTGTGCCGCGCGACCTCCAGGCCCTCGGGAGAATCGAGAGTCAACGCGATGAAGTCGACTTCCGGCCCGTCCAGCCGCGTCGCGAGATCCACCACCTTGCCGTTGACCTTGGCGGCCACGGCCTTGCGCGCCAGTCCGGGCGAAATGGAGCGGACCACATCGCCGGCGGTGATGCCGACGGGATGCTCGACGACGGAGCCGTCCGGCAGTCGGACCTTCAGATCCACGGGATATCCTCACGCGTGGTCGGGTGGCCACGTCGTCCGGACGCAGAGATGGGGGGAACCAGAACCCGCGGGTGCGCCGGCGAAGTGGCCCGGAAGGCCAGCGCCTGCTCGGCGCTGCGCCTCGCACCATTCACCATCACGTCGCCACCCTGCACCACATAAGTTCTGATCCGGTGCCGGTTAAGAAGTCTCCCCGACCGGCACTTCTAATCTATCGGTCGCTGCGGCGATGTCAACCCGCAACCGCGCGGCTCACGGCCTCGGCACGCCTAGCGCTCGAGCTGAAGCGTTCCCAAGCCGGTCGAGCCGGATGGAGTTATCGGCCAGTGACGAGGTCGCCCTGTCGCTTCGTGGCCTGTACAGAGTACGCCATCACCGTGACCATGACCAGCAGGATCGGAACGATGAGGGACCCGGAGTTCACCCATTTCTGAAACGTCTCGGCCACGGGCTTGAGGTACGCTCCCGCCAGTCCGGCCGCGCCGCCGACGATCAGGAGCGCGCCTTGCACCGTCGTATAAAGCATGGTCATCGGGCCGGTGGAGACCATCGCGAGGACGGCGGCGGCCGACCCGAACAGCGCGGCCGGGATCAGGGCGGGCCAGCCCCTCAAGCCCGTAAGGGCAGAAATGTAAAGCCCAACTGCGGCGAATGTTGCAGCCGACAGCAGCACGACGGACGCACGGCGGAACGAGGCCCCGATCGCCACGCCGCCGACCGCGGCAATCACCAGCACGGCTTCCCGCGGGACGGCCAGGGAGTCGGGAAGCCACGAAGCGGCTACGCACGCGAGCACCGCCGTCCCGGCGGCGATCAGCAGGCGCGCCATGCGGAAACCGTAGA
Organism: uncultured Phycisphaerae bacterium; assembly: GCA_937928595.1. GTDB lineage: Bacteria > Planctomycetota > Phycisphaerae > UBA1845 > Fen-1342 > CALGJV01. The sequence continues at coordinate 161,305 of CALGJV010000003.1, forward strand.
AGCCGCTGAGCAGGCCGGCGCCGAGCACGGCCGCCGCCGTCAGCGGGGACTGCGTTCCGACCCAGCCGAACACCAGGCGGGGGATATCTGTCACGTCGAATCTCCGGCGGCGCGGACGCGGACCGGGTTCGGCCCGCGATCGGACCGAACCGCGGATACACCGATGCACTTCTGGAGGATTCGGACAAAATCGGGTCCGGCACTAGCAGCGGCGCAGTGATCGGACCCGCGGAACGCACGATCGGCCCGCCGGATCTCGACGTCGGCACTCGGCCGCGCCGCCCATCAGGCGGCGGCTTCGGCCGCCGGTGCCGGAGCCGGCTTGCGGAAGCGCAGCCCGAACAAGTCGGCCGAGTTCCAGAGCAGAGCAACCGCCCACAGTCCGGCCAGGCCGATCGGCAACCACTGCCGGGTCTCGGCCGGCGTGTCGGGCAGGAAGAGCCGGAGCAGCCCGGCGGTTGCCGTGGCGACGAGGCTGGTGCCGACCGTGGCGGCCCAGAAGGCGCGCGCGAGCTTCGGCAGCAGGGCCGCGAAGACGAGCCCGGCGACGCCCACCGATAGGACGATCGCGTAGAAACTGAGCTGGAAGCTGGGCACCTCGGTGCCGAGGAAGTGCCAAAGCGCGAGGAGTTGCTCCGGCACGGGCACGACGGCCGACGCGGCCTCGGCAGCCTCCGCGGTCGCGCCGACCTCGGGCGGCAACAGCGTCCGCGGATCGAAGCGCCCGATGGGCTCGGCCAGCCGCGTGCCGTACAGGGCCAGCGCCGCGCCGACGAGCAGGGCAGCGACCTGGAGCGCGAGCCAGACGCGGAACAGTACCAAGCCGGCCACGAAGGCCACGGCGGTCGCGACGACGATGGCGGGCCACTGCGGCAGGGACAGTGCCCGACTGGCAATCTGGCCGCCCAGGCCGCCGCCCGCGGCGAACACGACGGCCACGAAGACGGGCGCCCACCGCCCGCCGCGCACGAGGAAGACGAGGCCGACCAGGGCCAACGCGGCGAAGAGCAGGCCGGGGATCCACGGGGCGTCCGGCGGTAGTCCGGCGAGCAGTTGGTCGTAGAGGCCGGCGGAGGCTTCGTTCGCAAACATGGCAAACTCCCATTGCGGTCGCGGACCCGCTCCGCGCAGGGGCGGTCAGCGGGGGCGACGGGTCTTGTCCCGTTCCTTGACCCGGTCGCGGTCCGGCGGGGGCGGTTCGACGCGTTGCTGCCAACCCTCGGGCCACCAGACACGCAACGATTGCTCGGGCAACTGCCCTTGCCGGGCGTACAGTTCGTTGAGGACAACGAGCTTGCGGTTGGCGGTCGCTTCCTCGCCGGCCTCCTCGCCCGGAGCGTTGCCCCACTCGATGAAGCCGCCCGCGTGAATCGTCGCCAGACGCAGGCGCGCGTCGAGCCGGTTGACATTCCTATCGTACAGCGAAACGTCGATCGCGCGGATGAAGTTGCCGAACGCGAACTGCTGTTCCTGGCGGGCGCGCTCGAGAAAGACGGCGAGCTTGAGCCCCGCCGCCAGCTCGTCCCCGTTCCACGGCTGCCCCAGCGGCGGCGGCGGCCGTTTCACGCCGGTGATGAGGAAGTAGTTGCGGGCGGGGAACTCACCGGGCGACACGTCGGCCGGCAGGCGCACGCCCTCGCCGTCGACCAGATAGGCGCGCCCGTCGTACTCGACGAAGGCCGTGGGCTCGCGAAAGCGCGCCGTGACTTCCAGCACGCCGGTGCTCCGGGCGACCACGCGGTCGACGCGGGCCACCCAGGGCGACTTCGTGAGCCCCTCGCACACGCGCCGGGCAAGGTCCGGCGTCCGGATGTCGGTCTCGGGGGTGAGCCCGGCGGACGACTCGATACGCTCCAGCAGCGGGGCGTATTCGGGGCGGCGCAACCATTCCGGGAGCTGGACCCACACGAGCCGGCACGCGCCGGGGGCCGGCAGTCCGCGGGCGTAGTCCGCGAGCACATCGAATCCCCAGACCACGAAGCCCAGCGTCGCGGCCCACGCGGCGAGCATCGTCAGGCGCCACCCGGTCGCGAGCGAAAGCCGCCACGGCGCCAAGCCGCTGACGCGACCGGCGCTGCCCGCGGGCGGGCGGTACTTCGCGGTGGCACGTCTCACCCGGCGCCTCCCAGCGCCATGAACACGAGCCGCTCGACGAGCTCGTCGAACCCCACACCCGCGTGGGCGGCGGCTTTCGGCACGAGCGAGTGGCTCGTGAACCCGGGCAGCGTGTTGATCTCCAGGAACCACAGGCGACCCTGCCCGTCCACGATCCAGTCGACCCGCGCCAGGTGCCGGCAACCGAGCACCGCGAACACCTGGCGGCTCAGCCGCTGGGCCGTCGCGAACACCTCCGGGCCGTGTTCCGTCTCGAACAGGTATTCGGTCGCGTCGTCCTCGTATTTGGCGGCAAAGTCGTAGAACGTCCGCTTCGGACGGATGCAGATCGGCGGCAGCGTGGCGTCGCCGACGATGCCGACGGTCAACTCGTCGCCGGCGATGAACTGCTCGACCAGCGCCCGCCCGAAGCGCTCGACACACAGCCGGACGGCGGGCTCGAACGCGGCCGCCTCACGGACGATCGTGGTAGCGACGCTGCTGCCCTGGTCGGTCGGCTTGACGATGACGGGCCACGGCAGGTCCGGAACACGGCGCGCCGCGAGGCTCGGCGCGTCCCAGACCTCGTAGGGCGGCGTGGGGATGTCGGCGGTGGCGACGGCGCGCTTCGTCGCGACCTTGTCCATCGCCAGGGCCGAGGCCTGCGCGCCGCTGCCGACGAACCGCAGGCCGCGGGCCTCCATCATGCGCTGCACCGTCCCGTCCTCGCCGAACGGGCCGTGCAGCGCCGGGAACACGACGTCGGTCGGGATGTCGAGCGCCTCGACCCGCTCCGGGCCGATGTCGGAAACGAACACCTCGTGCCCGCGGCGACGCAGGGCGTCGGCGACCGCGTGACCGGATGCGAGGCTGACCGCGCGCTCGGCGCTGGGGCCGCCGCAGAGCACCGTGACGCGCAACGGCCGCCGCGGCCGGGCGGTGCCGCCGAGGGACTCGGGACCGGAAAGCATGAGGTTCCTCTCACCAGACCTGGACTTCGAGCTCGAGCTCGACACCGGTCGCGGCGCGCACCCGCGCGCGGGCCAGCTCGATCAAGTCTAGCACGTCGCGCGCGGTCGCGCCCTCGTGCGCCAGGATGAAGTTCGCGTGGCGCGGGCTGATCTCCGCGCCGCCGCAGCGCGTGCCCTTGAGCCCGCAGCGGTCCAGCAGCGCGCCCGCCGCCGCCCCCGGCGGGTTCTTGAAGATGCAACCGGCGGAGTGGGCCGCCACCGGCGGCTGCGTGGCGTGCTTCTCGTTCCAGATCGCCCGGAAGCGGGCGCGCAGCATCGCCGCGTCGCCGGGCACGAGCTCGAGGGTGGCGTCGAGCACGATGTCCGCGCCGACCCCGCTCGTGCGGTAGCCGAAGCCGAGCTCGGCGCGGGTTCGGGCCCGCACCACGCCGTCGGGCGCCATCAGGCGTGCGCCGCGGAGATGGTCGGCGAACGAGCCGTACTTGCCGCCCGCGTTCATCCGCAGCGCGCCGCCGACCGTGCCGGGAATGCCCGCCAGGCCCTCGAGCCCGCCCAGCCCGCGCTCGACGCTCTGCTTGACGAGCTTGGGGAAGTCCGCGCCGGCCGCGGCCCGCACGACCGGACCGTCGAACTGCACCGCTTCCCAGTGCGGTCCCGTGAGGTGGATCACCGCGCCCGGGGGGCCCGCGTCGCGTACCAGGAGGTTCGCGCCGCGCCCGAGGATGTGCCAGGGCAGGTCCGCGGCGCGCAGGCGGCGCAGGACCTCGGCCAGTTCCGACTCGTCGCGGGGGGTGACGAACCAGCGCGCGGGGCCGCCGAGGCGGTACCAGGTGTAGTCCCGGAGGGGGACGTCAGTCCGGCAGATTTCCTCCAAGCCGGCGTACCAGCTCATCGGCGACCTTCCAGATGTTGCCCGCGCCCATCGTCAGGACCGCATCCCCCGCGGCCGCTTCGCGGGTGAGCAGCGCGAGGATGTCCTCAAAGGCGGGCACGTACGTCGCGTGCCCGCCGCGGTCACAGATCGCGCGGACCAGGTCCGCGGCGCACACGAGCTCCTTCTCGCGCTCGCTGTCGCGCACGAAGTAGATGTCGGGGACGACCACGCGGTCGGCCTGCGCGAGGCTCTGCGCGAAGTCGGTCAGCAGGAAGCGGGTCCGCGAATGCTGGTGCGGCTGAAACACGACCCACAGGCGCCGCGGGCTGTAGCGGGCGCGGGCGGCCTCGAGCGTGGCGCGAATCTCGGTGGGGTGGTGCGCGTAGTCGTCGAGGATGTGGACGCCGCCGACCGCGCCGCGCAGCTCGAGCCGGCGGTGCGCCCCGCGGAACTCGCCCAGGGCCGGCGCAAGCGCGTCCCACGGCACGCCGCAGTCGCACGCCAGCGCGATCACCGCCAGCGCGTTGTCCACGTTGTGCCGGCCGGCCAGTCCGACCGTCGCCCGGCCGAGCGCCTCGCCGTTGTGGACGACGGTGAACGTGCCGCAGCCTTCCTCGAAGCGCACGTCGCGGGCGCGCCAGTTCGATTGCGGGCCGTCGCCGAAGCGCTCGACCCGCGCCCGGATGCCGGGGGCCAGGTCGCGGCAGCGCTCGTCGGCCGCGTTCAGCAGCACGAGCCCGTCGGGCGGCACGCGGTCGGCGAACTGCGCGAACGCCGCGCGTATCGCGTGGATGTCGTGATAGCAGTCGAGGTGGTCTTCCTCGATGTTCAGGATCACCGCCCGCCGCGGGTGCAGGTTCAGGAACGACCGGTCGTACTCGCACGCCTCGGCCACGAACAGCGGGCCGTCACCAACGCCGCTGCCGCCGCCGAGCTGCGGCACCGTCGCCCCGACGACGAAGCTCGGGTCTCGCCCCGCGCGGCGCAGCACGTACGCCAGCCAGGCGGTCGTCGTGCTCTTGCCGTGCGTGCCGCTGATCGCGATACCGTCGTGGTGTGCCATCAGCGCCCCCAGCATCTGCGCGTACTTCAGTGTCGGCAGGCCCCGCCGCCGCGCTTCCACCAGCTCCGGGTGGTCCGCGGGAATCGCGGCCGACGCCACGACCAGATCGCAGTCGTCCGGCACACTCTCGGCGACCTGACGCGTCGTCACCCGCGCGCCCGACTCCGCCAGTCGGGCCACCTCGATGCTCGCGCTGAGATCCGAGCCGCTGACCTGCGCGCCCCGCCGGAGCAGCAGCGCGGCCAGCCCGCACATGCCGGCGCCGCCGATCCCGATCATGTGCACCCGCAGGTTTTCGAGTCGGCCCGGAATCACGCGCACGTCGCTGCGAGGAGGGCTGCTGGTTACGGCCGTCAGGCTCATGGGTTCCGCCGCGCGAGGCCATCCCTGTTCGGTGAGGACGGCCGACCGCCTCGCGATACGCCAGCCGCGCGCGGGCTGCTGCCCACGGCGCTTCCGGGCTATACTGGCCGGCCTCACGGCGCGGCGGGCTGCCGTCCGTGACAGCCCGAATAGGAAAGCCGCGGATCCCATTGTAACCGGTACACGCCCATGTCAAGCCGGGGATTCCGATGAGCTCATCCGCTGAGCGCGACCCGCGCCCGCCCGCTCCTGTGACGCCGGCCGCGACCCCCGGCGCGGCCCTGTTCATCGTCGGGCTCGCGTTGCTGGCCGCGACGTTCTTCCTGCTCAGCCCGCCGCCCGGCGCGACGTACCCCGGAGCAGTTCCCTGGCGTCCGCTGTCGCTCCTGCGCGAGCTGACCACGCTGCTTTCGCTGCACGGCCTCGCGGCGTCCGTCCGCGGGGTCGAGATCAAGGAACTGGCGCTGCACCTGGCCGCCGCCGTGGGCCTCGCCTTGGCCGGCTGGTACGCCGGGTGCGGCGGCGCGGCCCGACGGACGCGCGCCGGGCTGCTGGCCTCGATCGCGCAGCTCTGCCTCGGCGGCTGGGTCCTGCTGTCGCTGGCCAGCGCGGCCTGGAGCGGCCAGCCCGACCTCGCCCGCGGGCAGGCGCTGCTGTACGCGCTCAGCTTTGCTTGGGCGGTGGCCGTGGCCGCCGTGCTGCCGGGGCCGCTGGTCAGACCGCTGCTGGTGGGATACGTGGGCATCGCGAGCGCCGGGGCGGCGCTCGGCATCTGGTACTTCTTCGAACGCAACCCCAATCACCGCCTGGGTTTCCCGATCGGAAATCCGACCGTGCTGGCGGCGACGCTGCTGCCGGCGATCCTGTATTGCGGGACCGTGGTGGTTACGTCGCTGCGTTCCGCGGCGCGGCGACCCATCGCGCCGGTCTTGGCGACCGCGGCCCTGTTTCCGCTACTGGGCGCCCTCTACCTCACTCGGGGACGGGGCGCGATGATCGCGGGAGCGGCGGGGGTCGCGGTGATGGTCGTCCTGCGGGTCGGGCAGCGGCGGCGGTGGCTGGTCGGAATGCTGCTGGCCGTCGCGATCGTTGTGGGAGGCGCCGCGCTGTACTCGGTTTCCCGCCTCGACGTGACGATGGCGCGCGGGGCGTCCGCCCGCTTTCGGCTGTACACCTGGCAATACGCCGCCCAGCTCTGGCAATCGCGTCCGCTCGCCGGGCACGGTGCCGGGGCGTACCCGCGACTGGCCGGAGGGCTCGCGGCACGCGACCAGGTGCTGGACCCCGGGGCGTTCATGGCCGAGCTGGTCGAGCACGCCCACAACGAGCTCTTCGAGGTCCTCGCCGAGATCGGGCTGGTCGGCGGTGTCACGTTCGTGGCCGGCATCGTCGCAACCCTTGCGGCCGCGGCCGCCCTGCTTCGGCAGACGGCCGACCGTGTGGAGCGAACGCGCATCCTGGCGCTGACGGGCGGCGTGGCGGCCCTGCTGGCGGACAGTCTGATGGGTGTGACGCAGCGGCTGCCGGGCGGGCCGGCGGCGCTCTTCACCCTGCTCGGAGCGCTGTGGGCGGCCTGTCGGGCGGGTGCGGGCGACGCGCCCGTCCCCGCCGTGCCTCCGGCTTCGCGGCGCGGGCGCGTCGTTGCGGTGGCGGCGTGCGGTGTCGCGGCGGTGGCCGCGGCGTGGGTCGGCGTCGGCAACTGGCGCGGCGTAACGCGGGAGCTGGCGGCGTCGCAGGCGCTGGCGCGGGAGGATTACGCGCAGGCTCTGGCGCAGATTCGGGCGGCGGAGCCGGACTTGCTGGACCCGGTCAGCAAGTTGCAGGCCCGCGACCTGGCGCTGCGTTGCCAGTACGCGCTGGCGTGGGCGGCGGTCGCGCCTCTGGTAACGGACGCGCCGGCCGCCGCACCGAGGGGGCGCGGGGAAGCCCTCGAGCGGTCGCAGGCGCTGTACGAGACGGCGATCGAGCTGCGGCGCACGGTGCCCGCGCTCCAGCGGACCGACGCGTACGCCGCGCGCGCGGCGGAATGGCTCGCAGCGCTCAGCGCCACGCAAGACGCGAACACCGCACGGCAGTGGACGGCGCGGGCTGAGCAGGCCTGGCGGCGCCAGCGGCTGCGCACGCCGTACGACCCCGAAACGCTGCTGGCGCTGACGCGCTATCCGGGGTCGCTGCCCGACCACGTGCTCCTGCTGCGCGACGCGCTGCGCGTCGGCCGGCCGTCCGGGTTGTGGCGGGCCACGCTCGAGCAGTTGGCCCGCGTGCCGGGGTTCGACGCCGCCGTAGCCGAGTTCCTGACGGCGGCCGGTCCGATTACGCCGCAGACCGACCTCGACGCGCTGGTTGCGTCGATGGCCCCCGAGATGTACCGGCTGGCCGCCGCGACGCGGGCGCTGCGCGGGGCCTACGGCGAGGCGGTCGAGCTGGTGCAGCGGGCGGCGGAGCTGTACGCGCCGTTGCGGCCGCGGTTCCCGGAGCTCTACTCGACGGCGCTGGCCGAGCAGGCCACGTACACTCTGCGGGGCGACCCGGAGTCCGGGCGGGCGGCCGTGACCTTGCTGGAGGCGGCCATCGACGCACTGCCGCGCATTCAGACGCAGAAATACGACGAGTTGGCGCGCCCGTATCGGATGGGGCTGGCGCTGGCGCAACTGGCGGCCGGCGACCCGGACGGCGCGACGGCGACGGTTCGGGCGGCGTTGGGCGCGGATGCCGAGGAGCCCGGAGCGGTGGCGGGCGTGCTGGGGGGGCTGCTGCGGGATGCGCGGTCATTGGGGCTGTCGCCGACGGCACTGGACCGCAGCGCCGCCGGGCTGCGCCGTGTACTTCCGGATTTCGCGGAACGGTGAGTTCGAATCCCCGGCGCCGCGCGGCGGGATGGCCGGCGGCGAATCCTTCGGCGTGACAAGCGGCCGGCTACCGCGAGCAGCGGGGCGCCCCGAGAAGCCGCAACCAGTTCGGCCGCTCGACCACAGTGTTCTCGCCGAGACCGGGCACCGGCCGCGGCAGGCCGGGGCGGCGGCGGCCGCGGGACAGGTGATGAATCCGCGGCTCGGGATGGAACAGGCAGCGGGCCGACACGCGGGCGGGCGTGAACGTCAACTCGAAGACCGAGGCCATGGTGACTTCGAACCGGTCGCCGCTGGACAGTTCGAGCGCCTCGGGCCGGCCGGGGCGCCACCATCCGACATGCGGCAGGTAGAGCGCCGCCCGCAGGATCGCGAGCAACGGCGAGGCGTGGCTGACGACCGCGGCGCACTCCTCGCGTGCGCGCAGCCAGCCGACCAGCCAGCGGGCCAACCGGGCGCCGACGGCGTGCAGCGTTTCGGAGCGGTGCCACTCGCGCAGATCGACCGCGACGCGCACGGGCCGGGCGGCGGCGGAGGCAATCAGCTCGGCCGTCATGCGGGTGCGGGACAGCGGCGAGCTGTAGACGGTCGCGACCGGGTAGCGGGCGACGACGGCCGCGGCCTGGCGGGCCTGGGCGCAGCCGATTGCCGACAAGGGCGGGCCGGGAATCTCGTCGCCCGCGGCGCGCACGCGGTAGTCGGGCAGACCGTGGCGAATCAGGAGCAGGCGGCGCATGCGGGCTCCGGAGGGCGGGCGGCGACCGCCCCGGTTTGTTGATAAAAAGATAGCGGCGGCGAGGACGTTCGGACATGCGGCGGCGGGCCGCGAATTGGCACGCAAACCGGCCCGCAGTATCCTCCATCCGTGTCGCCGGGCCCGACCGGCGGGTGTCAGCAAGCAGGAGCGTGGTGATGCGCGTCCGATGGTGGTCTCTGGCGGCGATCGTGGCGGCGGCCCTCGTGAGCGGTGCGGCGGCGCAGGACGAGGAACCGCCGCGCGACCCGGACAAGAAGGATGCGGCCGAGGTGAAGGAGGCCAAACTCAACGAGAAGGCCCCCGAGATCAAGGCCGCGAGCTGGATGAACGCGGAGGGGGAGGTCACGCTGGAGAAGTTCCGCCAGCGGATCGTGCTGCTGTTCTTCTTCCGCTCGGACGACAGCGCGTCGGTCGAGGCCTTCGCGGTGCTGAACCGGATCCACAAGGCCGAGGGCGGCCGGGTCATCATCATCGGCCTGACGTCGGAAAAGAAGGAGAAGGCCGAGAGCGTGCTCAAGGGCAAGGAAGTGCAGTGGATCGTCGGCTTCGAGACGAAGAGCGAGGAGATCTACAAGGTGCCCGCGCCGCCGCAGATCTACGTGATCGACACGGCCGGCGTGCTGCGCGGCCGGTATCACCCGGGCGACGCGCTGGAGGACAAGGTCGCGCTGCAGAAGGAGCGGACGCCGCCGCAGGGTTCGGACGCGGGCTCGCTGAAGAAGGTGCTGGACGAGGCCAAGGCGCTGGAGAAGAAGAACCAGGTCGGGCGGGCGTACCGGCTGGCCAAGCAGGTCAGCAAGGACGCGGAGAAGGACAGCCCGCTGGCGAAGGAGGCCGGCGAGGTCGTCAAGCGACTCGAGGAGGCCGCCAAGAAGCTGATCGAGGAGGCGCGCGAGGCGGGGAAGGCGAAGGACTATGAGAAGGCCTGCCGCATCCTGGGGGACTTGAGCGTCCATTTCGCGGGGACGGCGCTCCAGGCCGAGATCGAGACCGAGATCGGCCGGCTCATGGGTGACCGCGAGGTCAAGCCCAAGATGAAGAAGGCGCTCGACAACGCCAACGGCCAGATCGTGCTGGACCAGGCCGCGGAGCACGAGAGCTACAAGCGTTACCTCGTCGCGCTGCGGCTGTACCGCGAGGTGATGGAGAAGTACGCGGGCAGCGACGCGGCCAAGGCGGCCGAGCAGGCGGTGGACCGGATCACGAACGACCCGCAGGCGAAGGAGATCATCCGGAACCTGCGCGGCGAGGCGGAGGCGGAGCGCTGGCTGGACATCGCGGAGCGCTTCGCGAAGGTCGAGATGTACGCCAAGGCGCGCGAGTACTATGAGCGGATCATCGCGCAGCATCCGAACTCGCGGGCGGCGTCGAGGGCCAAGGAACGGCTGCCGAAGCTGCCGGAGGAGAAGATCGAGGAAGCGCCGCCGGAGGAGCAGCCGCCGGAAGGCGCGCCCACGACGCGGCCGACCTCCCCGCCGACGCCCGAGCAGCCGCCCCGGAAGAAATGACGCGTTGTCGCGGGGCGGCTCGGTTCGTTGGCCCGCGCGGCCTGCGGCGCGGTGCCGTTCCCGCGGGGCGACGCGCGCGACGAGGGGGGGCTCGCCACGGGCGTGCGGAATCGGTGCGGGGCCAAACTCCCTGCCGGACGGCGGGCTTCCAGGCCGGCTCGGCCCTTGTGGGCCGCGCGCCGGTCGCGACAATGCGGCGGAGGGTTCGCGGCCGGCCCGGGCCGGATAACGCGAGCCGGCGCGCATTCGAGCGAAGGAGCGACAGCATGCGTCAAACCTGGCTGACCGGCATCGTGATGAGCGGGCTCGTGGCGGCGGCCGCCTGGGCCTTGGCGGAGCGGAGCGGCGCGCAGGCGGCGAAGTCGACCGCGACCGGCCGCATCGCGTGCGTGAACGTGGTGGTGGTCTTCAACGGGTTTCAGCGGCAGAAGGACCTGACGGAGGAGATGAACCAGCTTCAGGCCCGGCTCCAGGAGGAGAACAAGCAGCGGCGGGACAAGATCGACGCGTTGCAGGCGGAGCTCGAGCGTCTGAATCCGGACGATCCGACCTACATGCAGCGCACGCGGGACATGCTGGCGCAGCAGATCGACTACAAGAATTGGGTGGACCTCCGGCAGGCAGACCTGACGCGCGAGGTCGGGCTCTGGTCGATCAAGATCTACCGCGAGATTCTGAAGGCGACGGAGGCTCTCGCGGAAAAGGAAGGCTATGACCTGGTCCTCTACAAGGGCGAGTTCGAGCCGACCTCGATGGACCCGGATACGGTGAAGGACCTCATCCGGGCGAACCACGTGTTGTACGCGCACAGTTCGATCGACGTGACGCAGGCCGTGCTCGACAAGCTCAACAACGACTACCGGGCGCAGCCGCGGCCCAAGATGATGTACGTGCCCTGAGGGAGCGGTTCGGATGAGTGCCCGCCCCTCCATCACGGCCGGCGAGCTGGCGCGGCGGCTCGGGGGGACGCTCCGCGGGGATGCTGCGCGGGTGCTGCGCGGCGTCGCGCCCCTCGTGGACGCCGGGCCGGACGACGTGTCGTGGATCGCGCATCCCAAATATCTGGCCCGCTTGGCCCACTCGCGCGCGGGGCTGGTGATCGCGCCGCCCTCCGGGATTGAGATCCCGCCGGGGCGGGACGTCGTGCATGTGCCCGACCCGGACGCGTCGCTGACGCTTGTTCTCGCGCTGTTGGCACCGCCCGCGATTCGCGTGCCGCCGGGTATTCATCCGACGGCGGTCGTCGCGCCCGATGCGGTCGTGGCGGGCGCCGCACTGGGGCCGCACGTGGTCGTGGGAGCGGGGGCGGTGGTGGAGGAGGGCGCCGAGCTGCACGCGGGGGTGTACGTCGGGCCGGGCTGTCGGATCGGACGCGGCTGCGTTCTCTGGCCCAACGTCGTCGTGCGCGAGGACACGGTGATCGGCGAACGGGTCGTGATCCACCCGAACGCGACGATCGGGGCGGACGGCTTTGGTTACCTGTACCGGGAGGGGGCGCACCTGAAGATCCCGCAGATCGGGCGCGTGGTGATCGAGGACGATGTCGAGATCGGGGCGGGAACGTGCATCGACCGGGCCCGCAGCGGGGAGACGCGGATCGGGCGGGGGACTAAAATTGATAACCTGGTGCAGATCGGGCACAATGTGCAGGTCGGCGCGCACTGCATTCTGGTAAGCCAGGCGGGCGTGTCCGGCTCCTGTCGTCTGGGGCACCACGTGGTGCTGGGGGGGCAGGTGGGCGTGGCGGACCACGTGGAGCTGGGCGACGGCGCGCAGGTCGCGGCGCAGGGCGGCGTGGCCCAGGACATCCCGCCGGGTGTCGTGCACGGCGGCTCGCCGTCGGTCGAGGTGAGTGCGTGGCGCCGGCAGATGGTGAGCCTGCGACGGCTTCCAGATGTTCTGGAGCGGCTGCGGGCCCTGGAGCAGCGGATTCGGCAGCTTGAATCGACAACGCACGATCGCGCGTGAAACCGTCGTTTCCGGCCGCGGGCTGTTCACGGGATTGCCTGTGAACGTGTGCTTCAAGCCGGCGCCCGCGGGCACGGGGGTGCTGTTCGTGCGCACGGACCAGCCGGAACCGGTGCGGATCCCGGCGCTGCTGGAGAACCTGACCAAGCGGGCGCGGCGAACGTCGCTGCGGAACGGGACCGCGGCGATCGAGACGGTGGAGCATTGTCTGGCGGCGGTGCGGGGGTTGGGGCTCGACAACCTCGTCATCGAACTGGACAACGCCGAGTTGCCCTCGGGCGACGGGAGTTCGATGCCGTTCGTGGCCGCGCTCCAGGAGGCGGGCATCCGGGAACTCGAGGCCGAGCGGGCCTACATGCGCGTTTCCGAACCGGTGCGTGTCAGCGACGGGGACGCCGAGCTCGTGGCGTGGCCCGTGGAGGGGGAGCGGCTCGAGATCATCTACGAACTGGACTACGGGCCGCAGAGCCCGATCGGGCACCAGATCCACCGCTTCACGCTCGACACGGAGGGTTTCGTCCGCGAGATCGCGCCGTCGCGCACGTTCGTGACCGAGCAGGAGGCGGGGGCCCTGCGGGCGGCGGGGCTGGGAACGCACCTGACGTACGCGGACGTGCTGGTCATCGGGCGGGACGGCCCGATCGAGAACGCGCTGCGCTACGCGGACGAATGCGTGCGGCACAAGATCCTCGACCTGGTGGGCGACCTGATGCTGGCCGGGCGCTTCGTCTGCGCCAAGATTTACGCCCGCAAGTCCGGTCACAATCTCAACCACGAGCTGGTGCGCAAGCTGAACGAGCAGCGGGTCCGGAAGGCCTTCGGCGACCGGCTGTCCGCCCGCACGGAGCTCTCGATCCAGCACGTGCAGCGGATGCTGCCGCACCGCTTCCCCATGCTGCTGATCGACCGGGTTGTGCAGGTCGAGGGCGACCGGCGCGCGGTCGGCATCAAGAACGTGACGATCAACGAGCCGTACTTCCAGGGGCACTACCCGCGGCAGCCGATCATGCCGGGCGTGCTGATCATCGAGGGGATGGCGCAGCTCAGCGGCATCCTGCTCTCGCAGAAGCTCGAGCACACCGGCAAGGTTGCCGTGCTGCTCAGCCTCGACAAGGTCAAGTTTCGCCGGCCGGTCGTCCCGGGCGACCAGTTGGTGCTGGAGGCTCGGACGATCCGCGTGAAAAGCCGCACGGGCGAGACGGCCTGTACGGCGAGCGTCGGCGGCGAGCTGGCGGCGGAGGCGGTCATCCGCTTCATGCTCGTGGACGCCGACCCCGCCTGACCTGAAGCGAACGACATGGCGCAGATCCACCCGATGGCGTTCGTCGATCCGCAGGCCGAGCTGGGCCGCGACGTGGAGGTCGGCGCGTTCTCGTACGTCGGCCCGGGCGTGCGGCTGGGCGACGGCTGCCGGCTCGGGCCGCACGTGACGTTGCTGGGCCCGGCCGTGTTCGGGCCGCGCAACGTCTTTTACTCCGGCTGCGTGTTGGGCGCCGCGCCGCAGGACCTCAAGTACAAGGGCGGCCCGACGCGCCTCGAGGTCGGCGCCGACAACGTTTTCCGCGAGGGCGTCACCATCCACCGCGGGACCGAAATCGACCGCCAGAGCGGCGGCGTCACCCGCATCGGCTCTCACAACCTCCTCATGGTCGGCGTGCATGTGGCCCACGATTCGGACCTGGCCGACCACATCATCGTGGCCAACGCCGTCCACATGGCCGGCCACGTGCGGGTGGAGGAGGCCGCCGTCATCAGCGGCGGCGTGCTGATGCACCACTTCGTGACCGTCGGTCGCTACGCCTACGTGGGCGGCGCGACGCGCGTCGTGCACGACGTGCCGCCGTACGTGAAGGTGCTGGGCTACGATCAGGAGGTGCGGGCCGTGAACACCGAGGGCCTGCGTCGCTGGCGCGTGCCGGAGGAGTCGATCCTCCGCCTGAAGCAGGCCGCGCGGCTCCTGTTCGTCCGCCGCAGCGCGCGGGCGCCACTCCGCACGCTCGACGCCCTCCGCGCCATCGAGGCCGACGGCCTCGCCCGGGACGAGCACGTCCAGTACCTCGTCCAGTTCCTCCGCCGCAAGCTCGAGTTCGGCGTGTACGGCCGCGTTCGCGAGCACTTCCGCTGCGACAGCGACGCCGACCGCGCCGCCTTCTATCAGAACACTCCGGAGAAGACCGCCCCGTGAGCGCTCCCCTCCCTGTCGCCGTGGTGGGCGCCGGCCACATGGGCCGGCACCACGTCCGCACCCTCGCCAACCTGCCGGGCGCCCGCCTGGTGGCCGTGGTCGACAGCAACGTCGAGCGGGCCCGCGCCTTGGCCGAGCCGGTGGGGGCCCGGTTCGCCGATCGGCTCACCCCGGAGCTGGGCGACGTGGCCGCGGCGACCGTGGCCGTGCCGACCGTGCACCACCTGGCGGTGAGCCGGCCGCTGATCGAGCGCGGCATCCACCTGCTGATCGAGAAACCGCTGGCGCCGAGCGCGGCGGAGGCCGCGGAGATCGCGGCCCTGGCCCGCCGGCACAACGTGATCGTGGCGGTCGGGCACACGGAGCGCTTCAACCCGGCCGTGCGGGCGGTGGACCGGCTCGGTCTGCGGCCGAAGTTCGTCGAGACGCACCGGATCAGCCCGTTCACGTTCCGGTCGGCCGACATCGGCGTCGTGTTCGACCTGATGATCCACGACATCGACATCCTGCTGCACCTCGTGGCCGACGAGGTGGCGGACGTGGACGCGGTCGGAGTGAACGTGCTGGCGCCGTGCGAGGACATCGCCAACGCGCGCGTGCGCTTCCGCGGCGGGGCGGTCGCGAACCTCACGGCGTCGCGGCTGGCGCTGAAGACCGAGCGCAAGTTGCGCGTGTTCTGCGAGCACGCGTACGTGTCGCTCGACTATCAGAAGAAGGTCGGCATCGCGATCACGTTGGACCGCAATCTGGACGTGCTGAAGCTGGCGCGCGAGCGGAACCTCGAGGACCTGTCGCAGATGGCCGGGCTCGACTTCGGGAAGCTCGTGCACGTCGAACCGCTCCAGATCGACGACCAGGACCCGCTGCGGGCCGAGCACAGCGCGTTCCTCGACAGCATCCGCGGCGGGACCCGTCCCCCCGTGAGTGCCGAGGACGGTCTGGCGGCGGTGGCGCTGGCCGAGCGGATTGTGGCGTCGCTGGCGGCGCACCGCTGGGACGGGGCGGCCGGGGACCGCGTCGGGTTGCAGGCCGATATCTTCGGTCAGGCCATGCGGCGCGCGGGGGACGGGCCGGCGGGCTGAGCGGGCGCGGGCCGGGCGCGGCGGTCCGTGTCGGGGAGGCGGACGGCGCTAGCGCGGCGGCGTGTGGCGGTCGGCGGCGAGCGCGGCGGCGATGTTGCGGGAGGCCTCTTTCCAGCGCTTGGCTCCGGGGTAGATGATCACCGTGTCGCTCGTGGCGATGCGGATGGCCTCCGGCACGCGTTCGTCGCGCCAATAGCGCTCGTCCATGCAGTAGACCAGCTGGATCGGCGGGGCCGTCGCGGCGGATCTCAGCGCGGCTTGGAGGCGCGGCAGGCCCGACTGGAGCCGTGCCGTTTCCGCGCCCAGCGTGGCGTGGTCCACGAAGCGCACGTTCCGGCAGACGGCCTGCACCTCGCGGCAGAGGCGCGTCGCGCGCTCGAGCCGTCCCTCCGTTCCGCTGACGCTGGGGTACCAGATCAGCTCGACGTCGGTGGGGAGCTGCCGCAGCCCCGTGCGCAGACGTTCGAAATCGACCGTCACGCGGCCTTCGAGGTAGTCCTCGATCGAGCTCTCGTGCTCCAGCAGGATCGCGCGCGAGCCGGTGGCCGCGCACGCGGCCCGGATGGCCTCGGCCAGGCGCGCCCAGCCGTTGGGGTTGTCGAGTCCGCTGCGCCGCAGGATGGGCGAGGTCTTGAGCCCGGGGATGATGCGGACGCCCGCCGCGCGGTCCTGAATGCGTCGGAGCAGCGCAAGCTGGCCGGGGTCGACCGACACGATGGCCGCGTCGGCCACGCCGCGCCAGGCCGCCAGACCGTCGACCACGTCGTCGAGCCGCTGCGGGTCGTCCGACGCCTCGACCCACGGCAGCAAGACTTTCGCGGCCGGCTGCGTGGTCGGCGCCGGACCGGCCGGCGCGGTGACGGCCGGGCGGGATTCCTGGCCGGCGGCGCGGCCGCAGCCGGCGAGCAGGAGGAGCCCGGCGGCGATGGCCGCCAGGGCAGAAGGAATGGGGCGGGGTCTGGACATTGGATTCTCCGTGCCGCGCGCCGTCGGCGGGGCGGGCTACAGCGAGTAGACCGTGCCGCCGCGCCGCAGGCGGATGGCGCGCTTGCCTTCGTTTCCCTGCTTCATGAAGAACTCGGTGACGACCCGCTGGATATCGGGTTCGGCGTCGACCCACAGCGTGCTCGCCTCGGTCGCGTACTTGCTCAGGTAGTCGTCGATCGAGCAGAGCCGGCGAGCGGGACGCCACCGACGACCGTCTCGGGTGGAACATCGCGGGTGACGAGGCTGCCCGCCGCGATGACGGCGTTCGGTCCGATCGTGACGCCGCCGAGGACAATGCTTTGCGAGCCGACGAACACGTTGTCATGGATGACGATCTTGCCGACGATGTTGACCGCTGTCGTGCGACCAACGCGGTTGAGCATCATCACCGCGCCGTCGTGGTTGAGGAAGGCCACGCGCGCGGTGACGATCACGTTGTTGCCGAACCGGCACAGGTGCGGTTCCCCGATCACGGGATGCGAGAGCACGCAGTTATTCCCGATGATCGCGCCGCGGCGCCGATAGTAGCGGATCGATCCCAGCGCCGAGTGCTCCAAACGATCGGCCAGAGAACGCAGCATCGACACCAACCGGCCCATGCGATTGCTCCTTTCACGCGGTGGACTTGCGGGAGTGCCTCTGCACGGCGCGGCGCAGCACGGCGGACGCGCCCAGCAGCGACAATGTGCTCTCGGTGAGTTGTCCGAGCGCCACGGCGGCCGCGGCGCCGCAGGCCCCGTACCGGGGGACGAGCGCGAAGCTCGCCGCGACGTTCACGCCGAGTTGGGTCAGTCCGAACAGGAAGTTCAGCCGCACGCGGCCCAGGGCCAGCAGGGTGTTTCCGGCCGGTGAGCTGATGCCGAAGCACACCACGGCCAGCATCAGAATCGTGCCCGGCTCGAATCCGGCCGCCTTGCCGGCACCCCACACCAGCGTGATTCCCCAGCGTCCGGCGAGCAACCAGAGCACGAACACGCCGGCGAGGACGAGGGCCTGCTTGGCGGACAACTCCCACATGCGGCGGCGCAGCCGGGCCGGCTCGCCGACGAGGCCGCTCATGTACGGAAAAGCAGTCTGTAGCAGCGACATCGGCAGCAGGCGCGTCGCGTTCGCCACGAGCAGGCCGATCGAGTAGATGCCGACGGCCGCGTCGGACCCGGTGAGGGACTTCAGTATCACGACGGCCAGCGTCACGTTCGCGAACCCTGCCAGATTGGCCAGGACGCTGAAGAACCCGAAGGACAGCAACTGCCGCAGCACAACCAGCCGTGGCCGAATCCACCCGAGGTAGCCGCGGGTCGCGAACAGCAGGAGCGCCAGGTTGGTGGCGGGCGCGACGATGAGCGTTGCGAAGAAGCCGGGCAGTCCGTAGAGCCACGTGGCCCCGACCAGGAGCACGAGGCTCACGGCCTGGGTGATCGCGGTGTAACGTGCGGAGCGGCGGATGTCCCGGACTGCCTGCATGAGCACGAGCGGAATGCGGGCCAGCGCTGCCAGCGGGATGTACGGCGCGACGACCAGGAGGTACGTGCGGAGCTGCGCGTCGGCCGGGAGGCCGAGGACGGCGAGCGCCAGGACATACAGCAGCGTGATGCAGAGGCAGGACGTGCCGCTCCAGACAAAGCCCGCGATGTACAACTCACGCCGGCGGCGGTCGTCGACGGGCTCCGCGGCGAACTTGAGCACGGCCGTCGTGATCCCGAGATCGGCGCCGATCGCAATCAGGTCCGCGATCTGCGTCACGTACGTCATCTGCCCGAGTTCCTCGAGCGTCAGGATGCCCGTGAGCAGCACGCGGCGGATCAGGCTGATGCCCTGCGTGAAGGCCAGCGCGACGAACAGGTGCGGCACCCCCGTCGTGACCAGCCGCCGCGCGTCGGTGCGCGCGTGCGCGACCAGCCGCTGCCAGCGGCCGGGTGCGGCGACGGGCTCGGGCGACTCAACCGACATGCCAGCAGGCCTCGACGAGCGCCAGGGTGTTGGTCCGGAAGATCTCCGCGCTGCCCTCGCGGCGCACGAGTTCCACACCCGCGTCCGCGAGCCGCGCCCGCAGCGCCGGATCGAGGATGAGCTGCCGCAGGCACGCGGCGTACGCGTCGGGCCCGCCGTCGACGGCGAAAGCCGTCTCGCCCGGCCGCACGAACTGCGTGTAGCTCTCCAGGTTCCGCACGACCGGCACGGCCCGGCAGTACAGCGCTTCGAGGATGCTGACCGGGAAGGCGTCGAACGGCACCGTGTTGATCGCGGCGTGGGACAGTTGCAGCGCGACGGCCATCTGGTCGGCGGTCAGCACCGGCGGCAGGAGCGCCACGCGGTCCCGCAGCCCGGCCGCGGCGAGCCGCGCCAGCAGCTCGCGCTCGTAGTCTTCCTGCCGCATGCTGCCGCGCACGAGCAGAAGAAAGACGTTGTGACCCTCCTGCGCGAGCCGGATGAACGCGTCGACCGCGATCTCGACGCGGTACATGCGGTGCAGATGGCGGTTGTGGATGATTACGAAGGGCCCCTCCGGCACGCCCCACGCGCGCCGGGCCGCGGCCAGCACCTCGGGCGGGCGCGGCGCGAACGTCGCGAGATCGATGCCGCGCACGAACACCTGGATCTGCTCCGGTGGGACGCCGTAGTGCTCGCGGTAAAGCCGCGCCACCGCCGGGCTCGACGTGTGGATGCGGTCGAAGGACGCCAGGGCGCGAATCTCGCGCCGCCGGATACCCGGGAACCGCGGCCCGTAGCCCCACAGGTGCACCAGCAGGCCGGGACGCCGCCCGCGCGGCGGCCAGCCGAGCCGTTTCAGCAGGTAGTACGCGGTCATGCCGCCCGCGGTCATGGACTGGAAGTGCAGCACGCCCGGCCGCACGCGGCGCACCAGGTCGAGCAGCCGGCCGGCGCGGGTCCAGCCCTGCCACAGGCGGAAGGCCAGCGCGGCGGGGCGCGTCCGGGTTTCGACCGCGATGGGCCCGCCCTCGTCGCCTTCGCCAGCGGGCGGGGTCGCGGGCCGCGGTCGGCGACGCAGGAGCCAGTCCGGCGCGTGGCCGCCGAGCGGCACGATCTCGTCGAAAACCTCGCGCGATTCGGGGCTGATTTCGGGCTGGAGGTCGGCCAGGACCATGCGGTAGCCGGCGGCGCGCAGCATGCCCGCAGGGATGCGGACGTGGACGCTGTGTCCGCCGCCGACGACCACGACGCAGCCGCGCGGTTCAGGCACGGGCGAGGTCCTCCGACGTCACGACGATGCGCTGCTTGCCGGCCCGCGTCAGCGGGATGTCCGGCACGGGCTGGATGTCGAGGTCGAGGCCGAGCGGGCCGAGGTAGGCGAACGCCGCCCGGATCTCGGCCATCCGCGGCGGCGTGAGCTCGACCGCGGGCACGATGCGCAGCGTCGCGCGGCCCGGCTCGTCCTGGACGAACTGGAAGCGGTAAATGTGCGCGAAGAACGTCCCGTGCAGCGCGTTGATGCTCGTCAGCGGGAACCGGGTGCCGTCCCGCAGGACGAGGTACTCCTGTCCACGGCCGTCGATTCGGGCCAGCCGCTGGTGTTCGCGCCCGCAGGCCGGGCACGGGCCCGGCGCGTCCCATGCGCCGTGATCGGCCGTGCGATAGCGAATCAGCGGCATGACCCGGTTGAGATAGCCCGTCCCCGTCAGCTCCCCGGTCTGGTCCGGCGCAGTGATCGGGCGGCCGTCCGCGTCGAGCAGCTCGAGGAAGCCGTGGTTCGGCAGGAAATGAAACGCGGTGGTGCCTTCGCACCAGCCGCCCAGCAGCGCCAGCTCGCCGTGGCCGTAGTGCGAGTAGACGCGGCAGCCGAAAACGTTGCGGAACAGCTCGATCTGCCAGGGGTAGACCGCTTCGCTGCCGCAGAGGATTCCCTGGGGCGTTGAGGCGAGGCGGCGGCCGATGCGCTGGAGGATGTTGGCCAGGAGCGTGAGCGCGGACGGGTACACGTGCAGCCACTTGGGGCGGTAGTCGTCGATCAACCGCACGATTTCGGCGACCGTGTCATCCTTCAGGTGGTAAGTGCTGATCGTGAGGCGATTCTCCAGCCGGTCGCGCTCGTACAAGCGCCGGCCGCCGTCAAGGAGCGCGCCGCGGAGCGTGACGATCCGGTCGCCGCGCCGAACGCCGATGCGGCTCCAGAGCGCGAAGATGCAGCCGTTCTCGAAGCTGGCGATGCCGCGCGGGCTCGCGAGGGCCGCGATCGTGCCGGTCGAGCCGCCGGTCGTGTGCCGCACGATGCGGAGTTCGCTCACGCCCGGCCGAACCATCCGCGGGCCGTGCTCCAGCAGATCGGCCTTGCTGATCGTCGGCAGCCGCGGCAGGTCGTCCACGCCGCGGAAAGCGGCGACATCGACGCCCGCCCGGGCGTAGAGGTCGCGGTAAAACGGGATGTGCGCGGCGGCGTCGCGGACCAGCTCCGTCAGGCGGCGGTCGTGGTAAGCGCGGATCTCGGCCGTCGTCCAGCGGTCGGTGGCCAGTGATTCGCGCAGGCCCTGGTGAAACAGGCGACGCTTGTGGAACGCCCCGAGGTAGTAAGTCAGGCGTCGCAGGAGGCCGCCGAGGCTCATGGCGCGGCGGCCTCGGGCCGCGCGACCCCGCGGCACGCGGCGTCGACCGCGAAGCTCTGCTCGGTGGCCCGCAGCGTCGCTTCGACCGGCAGCGGCACCGGGCCCCGGCCGGCCAGATACTCGGCCAGCGCGGCCAATTCCTCGCAATGTCCCTTGCTGCTCTTGCCGCCCGCGGCGCCGGCGCTGCACCCCGAGCCGAAGCTGCGGACGTAATCGTCGATTACGAACGTCTTGCCATCCCAGTGGGCCTCGCAGCGCTCTTTGCCGAGATCCTTGCGCTTCCGGCCGCTCACCGTGTATGTCAAGGTGGCGACCGAGCCGTCGGCGTAGCGCAGCGTCGCGACGAAGTTGTCGCCGGGAGGACCGCCGACCCCGGGCGGCGGTGCCGCCACGTCGAGTTCGGCCACGGCCACTTCGTCGCCCACGAGGGCGTTGAACAAATCGAACATGTGGCAGGCTTCCCCGATGATGCGCCCGCCGCCCGCGGCCGAGTAGATCCAACTGTCCCGCGGGGCCGGGTCGGCCAGCACGCGGTAGTTGAGCACCAGCGGCCCGACGCGGCCGCGGAGCAGCCGGCGGAGCTGCACGGCGTGCGGGCTGAAGCGGCGGTTGAACCCGACCATGAAGTAGCGATCCGTCTCGGCCAGCGCCGCCCGCAGCTCGGCGAGCTGGCCGACGTCGATGGCCGCGGGCTTCTCGGTGAACACGTGCTTGCCCGCCCGCAGCGCCGCAATCGAGAGCGGCGCGTGCGTGTCGTGACGGGTCGCGATCAACACCAGTTGTACGGCCGGATCGCGGAGCAGTTCGGCCGCGTCGGAATACGCGTGAGCGGCCCCGACCTGGCGGCCGATGTCCTGCGCCTGGGCGCCGTTCCGGTCGCACGTCGCGACGACCTGAAAGCGGTCGGTGAGCGTGGCGAGGTTCGGCAGGTGCGTGCTCGTGCAGAAACCGCCCAAGCCGATAATGCCCAGGCCGATCTTCCCCGTGGCCGGCTTCGGCGTCGGCAACGCGACGGCTCGGTTCACCTTGGGCGCGGAGGCCGCGAGCGACTCGGTCAGGTTGTATTTCAGCACGACGCCGAGCGGACGGGCCGCGCCCTCGGCCGCGAGCGCGGCGAAGGCCGCGTCGGCCCGCTCGAACGGGTACTCGGCGGAGATGAGCGGGTCGAGCCGGAGCCGGCCGGACGCGAGCAGCGCCAGGATCGCGTCCATGTTGCGGTTCTCGGTCCAGCGGACATAGGCGTAGGGGTAGTCCTGCCCACCCTCTTCGTAGTTCGGGTCGTAGCGGCCGGGCCCGTAGCTGCACGAGATGAGGAAGTCGATTTCCTTGCGGTAGAACGGGTCGCGGTCGAACTCCAGCGGCACGGCGCCGACGACGACCACGCGGCCCTTGCGGCGCGTCATCTGCATGGCGTCCTGGCAGACGCCCGGCGCGCTGGTGGCTGCGGTGATCAGCGTCGCGTCGGCGCCCATCTGGCCGGTGCGCTGAAGCACCTCGTTCGCGGCGTCCTCGCTCGCGGCCGCGAAGCAGTCGGCAAACCCGAGCGCCTGCGCCTCGGCCACGCGCTGCGGGTTCAGGTCGAGACCGATCACCCGCACACCCGACGCCGCCAGCAGTTGCAGCGTGATCTGGCCGAGCAGCCCGAGCCCGAGCACCACGGCCGTTTCGCCCAGCCGCAGGTCCGCGCGGCGGACGCCCTGGAGCGCGATCGTCGCCACGGTCGTACCGGATGCCTGCCGCACGTCGCAGCCCGGCGGCAGCTTCGCCACGAGGTTCACCGGGACGGCCGCGACCTCCGCGTGCGCGGCGTAGCCCATGCCCGCGCACGCGACCCAGTCGCCGACCGCGAGATGCTGCACGTCGCCGCCGACCGCGATGATGCGCCCGGCGCTGCTGTAACCCAGCGGCCCGCGCGCCTCGAGCTTCGAGCGCACCCGCGCCAGCGTCTTCTTTACGCCGTTCACGCGGACCATTTCGAGCACCTGCGCGATCCGCTGCGGGTGCTCCTTGATCTTCTGGACGAGGCTGCCGGCCGCCGCCTTGACGCCGGCGACTTCCGTGCCGGTGGAGATGAACGAGTACGCGACCTCGACCAGCACCTGGCCACGGCCGAGCCCCGGAGTCGGGACGTCGGTTACCACGACGCGCTGGCCGAGCAGAACCTGCTTCATGGCGGAATCCGTGTCCGGCCACGGGCGGCGGCTGCGTGTGAGGGGGGCCGCCCCCGCGCGGGGGCTCCCCGAGGCAATCGGCACAAAGTCGTTGTGCATGCGGCAGTTACGGCCGCGACCGGCGCCCGGAGCACGCGCATTCTATCGGTCGTGCGGGAGGCGGGCTAGAGCGGCCGGGCGGGCGCCAGCTCGGCCAGGGCGGAGGCCGCGAACTCCCGAGCCGCCGCGACCAGATGGGGAAGTGCGGCCGCTACCGGCCGCGAGAGGTCGATGCCGAAGCCGAGGCACGCGGGTTCGAGGCCGAGGACGACCAGCCGGGGCCGCCGGGGGAGCGGCAGGAGCTCGAGCCCGCGGAGGAGGTCGATGTCGTGGAGCGACGCGACGCCGGGGCGGGGCGCGGACGCCCGCGGCTCGACGCGGTAGAGCGTGCCGGGGGGGCCGCCGCCGCGGACGGCGTCGAGGCCGAGCACCCACGGTGCGCCGTCGATATGCGGCAGTGCATCGAGGACGGCCGTGCCGACTTCGAGGAGCGTGATCTGCGGAGGCGGGTCGGCGCGGAGCGCGCGCAGCGCGTGGATGCCGACGCCGTCGTCGCAGCGCAGCCAGTTGCCGAGCCCGAGGATCCAGCCGCCGCGCTGAGGAGGAGACATGGCGCGCTCCGCGCTCACACCGCCCGGAGCACGGTGATCGGCTGGCCGTCGCCGTCGAGCACATGCACGGCACACGAAAGGCACGGGTCATAGGAGTGAATGACCCGCAGCACCTCGATGGGCTGGTTGACATCGACCACGGGTGTGCCGAGGAGCGCCTGTTCGATCGGTCCGCGCACGCCGGCGCCGTCGCGCGGCGCGGCGTTCCAGCAGGTGGGCGTGATGACCTGAAACCGGGCGATCACGCCGTTGGCGATGGTCAGCCAGTGGCCCAGCGCGCCGCGCGACGCTTCGGTCAGGCCGACCCCGGTGCCCGCGGTCGGCGGCATGTTCTGGCTGTAGGTCGTGGCGCTGTCCGGCAGGGCGGCGATCCAGCCCTGTATGGCCTGGGCGATCTTGAGCGCTTCATACGCGCGGGCCAGGTGGCGGTCGAGAACGGAGATGCCGCGCCGGTAGTCGCCGTTTACCCACATGCGCGCCAGCGGCCCGGTCTCGTAGGGCTGCTGGTTGTACCGTGGAGCCTTCAGCCAGGAGTACGCACCCGGGCGCGGGCACTCGGCGATGGTGCTGCCCACGGCCGGCGGCAGGTTGTCGGTGGCGGGGGAGTACCACGAGTGCGCGGTCGATTCGGTGATCGCGCTCGGGTCGACCGACTGCACGGCGTTGGCGCCGGCTTCGACGCGCCCCCGCGCGAGCAGCTTCGTGGCGCCGGCGGCGTCGAGATCGAACGCGCCGTACGCGAGCAGGTTGCCGGTGCCGCGACCGATGGTGAAGAAATCGCCGTAGACGGTGCCGAGCAGTTCGACGTCGGGGATGTAAACGTTCTGGATCCAGGCGACCAGCTCGGCGAGGTAACTGTTGAACGTGGTCTTGCGCGCGACGCTGGGTCGGGCCGTGAAGCCCCCGGGCACGTACGTGGGCGGGTGCGGCAGGCGGCCGCCGAACACGGCGCCCATCTCGTGCGCTTTGCGGCGCATGGCGAGGGCCTGGACGTAGTGGCCGACCAGCGTACTGGTGGTGGCCGGGTCCAGCCGCAGGTCGGACGTCCAGGCCGGTTGCCAGGGCGGCATGCCGGGGCCCGCGACGAAATCGAGCACGGCGAGCTGATAGAAGTGCAGGATGTGACTCTGAAGGTAGTTCGCGCCGAGCACGAGGTTGCGCAGGATGCGGGCGGCGTCCGGCGGTACCACGCCGGTGGCCTGCTCGATGGCGAGCGTTGCCGCCAGTCCGTGCGAGACGGGGCACACGCCGCAGATCCGTTGCGTGATGGGCACGGCGTCCCAGGGGTGGCGGTTGACCAGAATCGCCTCGATGCCGCGGAAGGCGGTGCCGGTCGACCAGGCGTCCACGACCGTCAGTTGGCCCTGCACCTTCTCGATCGCCACCTCGACCTTCATGTGGCCTTCGATGCGCGAAACGGGGTCGAGCGTGACAACCTGCGGCGTGAGGCTGACGCGCAACTCCTCCAGACGCCCAGGGGCCGCGACGGCGGCCTCGGCCGACAATCCGAAGTTCGGCAGATCGGACATGGACGGGTCTCCCGGTAGGGGGGCGACGGCAGGAAGACTCAGCTGCTCCACCGGTACAGGGGGCCGGTGCCCGGAAACGCCGGACTGGTGCAGCCCAAGCACTGTGCGCCGACCCCGATGCACCAGTTCACGCCGCCGTTGAACCACAGGTCGGGGCAGTTGCCGTACGTCGACCGGCCCTGGCAGCCGAGGTTCTCCTTGCAGAGCGTCTCGTTGCCCCACGCGGTGGCATCGCCGGCGTTGCGCAAGGGGCAGCGGTTGTGGACGCGGGTGCTGAAGAACTGGGTCGGGCGGCCGTACGCGTCCACGGGCACACTGTTCCCCGCGACGAGCTGCGCAAGAACCCAGGTGGTCCATTGCGGGTGCGGCGGGCAGCCGGCCACGTTGATCGTACTGCGCCCCAGCACGCTGGACACGGATTGCGCACCGGTCGGGTTGGGGGCGGCGCTGCAAATCCCGCCGTACGCGGCACACTGGCCGACGCACACGACCCGCGCGGCTGCCGCGCCGAAGGTCTGGACGGCTTCCAGCAGCGTCACCTCGCGGCCGTGATCGTGCCAGGCGTAACAGGCCCGACCACCGAACGCGGTCGGAACGGCACCCTCGACGACGAGGATGAAGTTGCCGCTCTGGTAGGCCTCATAAGCCGAGTCGACCGCGGTTTCACCGGCCGCGGCCATGACCGTCGTGTGGTACCGGAGGTTGACCACGTCGATCAGCACGTCGGCGACGTCCCGCGGGGGGGTAGCGGACAAGTGGTTGAGAAACGAAACGGAGCAGCCGGAGCAGGCCAGCCCCTCCAGCCAGACGACGTTCGGCCCGGCGGGATTGCGCAGGGCGGCCGCCAGGGCGGCGAGCTCGGTCCGGGCGAGGCCGAGGCCGGCGGCGGCGGTGCCGAGGTATTGGAGGAAGGCACGACGCGAAATCTGCATGGTCGGGCACTCCTGGGGCGCGCCTCACGCGTGCTTTACCCGTGAAACGTTCCGCACGGGAGAATCCTGCGGCGGATCGGACCGGGTACGCCGAAAACGCGCCGGGCGACGGTCGTGGACGGGTTCCGGCCGCCGCCGGCGCACGGTTTGTGCGCCACCGCCGTGACTCTATAATGTTGCGCGACCGCTTAGGAGCCCGCTCTATGCCCGACGAAGGAATGCCGCCGATTTCGCAACTCAAGGGGCGCGTCCTCGGCCGCATCCTGATCAAGATGGGCAAGGTGACGCGGGCCCAGGTGTCGGAGGCCCTCGAGCTCCAGAAGAAGAAGCGCGGCCCGCTCGGCCAGCTCCTGCTGGAGATGGGCTACATCGACGAGGCCGACCTGAACCGGGCCCTGGCGGCCCAGGTGGGCATGGAGTCGATCAAGCTCAGTGACATCGACATCGACAAAAGCGTCATCGACCTGATCCCGTCCCAAACCGCGCACGCGTTCGGCATCATTCCAACCGAGTACGACCGCGAGACGAACACGCTCGGCGTGGCCCTCGCCAGTCCGGACAACTTCCACGCCACCGACGACCTCCGCACGCTGATGGGCTTCAACGTCGTCGCCCGCATCACGACGCAGGAGGATCTGACCGACGCTCTCAACCGCTACTATCCCGAGGAGGCGGCCGAGAGCATCAAGAGCATCATCGGCGAACTCGAAACCGACGAGGACCTCTCGAAGCTCGAGGGCCGCGGCGAAAGCATCGACCTCGAAACGCTCAAGACGGCCGCGGAAAGCAGCCCGGTCAAGAAGCTCGTTAACCTCGTGCTGCTCCAGGCGATTCGCGACAAGGCCTCCGACATTCACTTCGAACCGTTCGAGGACGAGTTCAAGATGCGGTATCGCATCGACGGCGTCCTGTTCGAGATGGTCCCGCCGCCCAAGCACGTCGCGATGGCCATTTCGTCCCGCATCAAGGTCATGGCGAACCTCGACATCGCCGAGCGACGCATGCCGCAGGACGGCCGCATCGAGCTGCTGGTCGAGCGCCGGCCGGTGGACCTGCGCGTGAGCGTGCTGCCGACGATGTTCGGCGAGAGCGTGGTCTTGCGGGTGCTGGACCGGACGCAGGTGAACCTGGACCTGGCGCAGATCGGGCTGCGGGAGGAAGAGACGAACATCGTGCGGCAGCTGATTCAGAAGCCGCACGGGATCATCATCGTCACAGGCCCGACGGGTTCGGGCAAGACGACGACGCTGTACTCGGCGCTGCGCGAGCTGAACACGATCGACGTAAAGATCCTGACGAGCGAGGACCCGGTCGAGTACGACATCGACGGCATGATTCAGTGCCAAGTAAAGCCGGAGATTGGACTTACGTTCGCGCGCTGCCTCCGCAGCTTCTTGCGGCAGGACCCGGACATCATTCTGGTCGGCGAGATTCGCGACCTGGAGACCGCGCAGATCGCGGTGCAGGCTTCGCTGACCGGTCACCTCGTGTTCAGCACGCTGCACACGAACGACGCGCCGAGCTCGATCGCGCGGCTGCTGGACCTGGGGCTGGAGCCGTTCCTCATCACCGCCACGCTGGAAGCCATTATCGCGCAAAGACTTGTGCGAAAGATCTGCACGAACTGCAAGGAGGAGTTCCACCCCAGCGAGCAGCAGCTCATGGAGCTGAACCTGACGCCGGAAGACATCGCGGGGCGGGTGTTGTACTACGGCAAGGGCTGCGACTACTGCAACCACACCGGCTACCGCGGCCGGCGCGGCATCTTCGAGATCATGGTGCTCGACGACGAGTTGCGGGAGCTGGTCATGAAGAACGCTTCGTCCGCACTGCTCCGGCAGGCGGCACGGAAGCGCGGGATGCGGTCGCTTCGTGAAGCCGGCCTGCTGACGCTGTATGATGGGGTCACGACGATCGAGGAGGTCGTTCGCGAGACCCTGATGGAAGAGGTCGAGGCGTAGGCCGGGAGCGTGTGCGGACCGTTCTCGAGTCAGGTACGTCCGATAGCTCGCACATTTCCGGGTTTGGTCACTTGGGTAGCGTGCATAATGGAGGCGGGGGCGAGGTTGGGTCGTAGCGGGCCCGCGCTGGGGCCGGCTGGTCAGATGTGCAGGCGTAACAGCACGCGGGTCGTCGTGCGGATCCGGGAGCAAGCGGATGCCGGTCTTCAAGTATGAAGCGCTAAACGCCTCCGGGCAGGAGATCAAGGACGAGATCGAGGCGCCGACCAAAGAAGAGGCGGTGTCGAAGGTCCGCGGCCTGGGCTACTTCCCGACGAAGGTGGTCGAGAAGGTCGACAAGAAGCGGGCGGCCCAGAAGAAGGGCGGGGGCGTCGGCAAGAAGAAGGCGGCCGGGACGGGCCTGGGCTGGGTCAGCACGAAGCTGCTGACCACGTTCACGCGGCAGCTCTCGACGCTCCAAGACGCCGGCCTGCCGATTCTGCGGAGCATCCGGATTCTCGAGCAGCAGCAGAAGCCCGGGATGCTGAAGAACGTTCTCAAGCAGATCACGGAGGACGTGGAGGGCGGGGCGACGCTGTCCGAGGCGATGAGCCGCCATCCGAAGGCGTTCGACCGGCTGTACTGCAACATGGTGGCTGCCGGCGAGGCGGGCGGCGTGCTGGACGTGATCCTTCAGCGGCTGGCGGACTTCATGGAGAAGTCGCAGAAGCTGAAGCGGAAGATCATCGGCGCGATGATCTACCCGGCGGTGGTGGTGTCCATCGCCGCGGCGATCGTGACCTTCATCATGGTGAAGGTCGTGCCCAAGTTCAAAGAGATTTTCAACGACTTCGGAACGAAGCTGCCCGCGGTGACCGATGCCCTGATTGCCATTTCCACGTGGTTCGCGGAGGGGACGCCGCCGGGCTGGGTGGTGGTTATCCTGGCGCCGGCGTTCCTCATCGTCACGTTCAAGCTCATCCGGCAGGCCCAGGCGGGGCGGTTGGTGCTGGACATGATCACGCTGAAGGTGCCGATTCTCGGGCAGATCGTCGGCAAGTCGTCGGTGGCCCGCTTTACGCGCACGCTGGGCACGCTGATCTCGGCCGGCGTGCCGATCCTCGAGGCGGTGAACATCACGCGCGACACGACCGGCAACGAGATCTACAGCCGCATGCTCCAGCGGGTCCACGACGCGATCCGCGAGGGCGACACGTTCGCCAACCCGCTGCGGCAGTCGAAAACGGTGGACCCGATCGTCATCAACATGGTCGACGTCGGCGAGGAGACCGGCGAGCTCGACAAGATGCTGATGAAGGTGGCCGACAACTACGACGAAGAGGTGGACACGCTGGTGGCCTCGCTCGTCAGCCTGCTCGAGCCGATCATGGTGGTCGTGCTGGGCGGCATCGTCGGCTTCATCATCCTGGCCCTGTTCCTCCCGCTGGTGACGCTGATCCAGTCGGTGATGGGCAACTGAGACCGAGCGGCGCGGCCGGCGGGCCGCGTCCGGAAGGGACGTGTCATGGACGGAGTGCGAATGGCGCGGCGGCGCGGTTTCACGCTGATCGAGCTGCTGGCGGTGATCGCGATCATCTCGCTGCTGATCGCGCTGCTGGTGCCGGCGGTGTCGAACGTCCGCGACCAGGCCAAGCGGGCCAGCTCGCGGGCGCAGCTCGACGCCATCGGCAAGGGCTGCGAGATGTTCCACGGCGACATGGGCAGCTACCCGCGCTCGGCGGGGCCGAACCCGTTCGAAGGCAATGCGAGCATCCGTCTCAGCGGGGCCCAGTGGCTGGCGCTGCAACTCGTCGGCGCCGACTTCCAGGGCTACGTGAAGCCCGAGCGCCGCAACGACACGAACAACGACGGCAACATCGACGCGACCGACTGGCGCAATTGGTACAACCCGGCTTGGGTGCCGCCGGCGGGCGTGAGCGCACCGACCCGGCTGTCGCCCTACGTCGAGGTGAGCGGCCGCATCGCGCAGGCCCCGGAGCTGTGGGTGCGGGACGCGGGGCTGGGCGACCCGACGCAGGTCCTGCCCGCTTCGCTGCAAGCCGGGAGCACGGACTTCCGGAACAGCCGCCTGCCGTTCTTCGTCGACACGTTCGGGGCGCCGGTCCTGTACTACGCAGCCAACGCCGAAGCCAAGCTGGCCTTCTCCGATCCGCCCGGCAGCACGACCGCGCGCGGCCGCTACGACCAGTCCGACAACGACTCGCTGACGGGCAGCGAGCCGCCGAGCTCGACCAACGAACCCGGGCTTGACCTGGGTGCCGGGCTGCCGCACAAGCTCAAGAAGCTGGGCTGGTCGGCGCCGCCGCCGCTCACGGCCCCGGCGCCCGACTCGTTCGCCGCGGCGCTCTACGACCGCGGCCTGTTCGAGCAGAGCCGAAAGGTCTGGCCGCGGCGGCCGGACACGTTCCTCCTCATCGCGCCGGGGAAGGACGGGCTGTACGGCACGGGTGACGACATCACGAACTACTAGGACGGCCGGTGGTCCGGCGCGGGCGGGGCGCGCGGCCGGGCGGCAGTCAGGAGCAGCCATGCGGAACGAACGAACCGGTCGGTTGCGGGGCCCCGGGCCCCGGGCGGGCTTCACACTGGTGGAGCTGATGGTGGTGATCGTCATCATCGGCGTACTGATCGCGATCCTGGTTCCGGCGGTGGGGGCGGTGCGGCGCATCGCGAAGGAGGCGTCGACCAAGGCGGTGATCCAGGCGCTGGAGACCGGGCTCCAGACTTTCAAGACGGACGGCAAGGTGGGCGGGGCGTTTCCGCCGTCGGGGTCGGACAGGCGCGACGGCACGGTGAAGAGCCCCTACACAAACGCGATGGTCCCCATCACGGGGGCGGGGCTGCTGGTCTGGGCGCTGTCCGGCGCGGATCAGCTCGGCACGCCCGGCTTCAAGCCCACCGGAGGGCGCACCTACTGGGCCGAGAGCACCGGATCTGCGTACAACGGCGCCAACGTGTCGGCCAGCGACCTGTACGCGCTCGACAGCACCGGGGCCCCGGCGCATCCCCGCAGCGGCCCGTACATCGAGAGCGGCAAGGTGAAGCTCTCCGCGAATGCCGGGGCCGTCGGCTCCGGCGAGTTCGTGATCGACGCCGAAACCAAGGCCCGCGGAACGGAGTACCGGCGAAACTATCCCATGTACCTCGACGCGTTCGGCTATCCGGTTCTCTACTGGCGGGCCGACCCGGCGGGCAAGGTGGCCGCGGATGACCGGTTTGGGCTGACCGGCGACGCCCGCGGGGTGTACCACTGGCTGGACAACGCGGCGCTGCTGGACGACCAGGCCGACGACGACCTGGTTCTGTCCGGCGCCGGCAGCGACCACAAGCTCGACTGGGCTCCCGTGGACACCGTGGAATTCGGAAAGTTCCCGCGTTACATCCGCAACGAGTCGGTGCAGGCCAAGGTCTGGCCGCACCGCGCGGATTCGTACCTGCTCGTCAGCGCGGGGGCGGACGGGCTGTACGGCACGGCGGACGACATCGCGAACTTCGAGCACAACGGGCGCTAGGCGGCGGCATGCGGCGGACCCGGGCACAAGGCGACTTCGCGGCGGTCGGCCGGCGGGCGTTCACGCTCATCGAGCTGCTGGTCGTGATCGTCATCATCGGCCTGCTGATCGCCGCCATCGGCATGGTCGGCAGCCGCGTGATGCGGTCCCAGCGCGAGAAAGCCACGCAGAACTACATGCGCGCGATCACGGCGGCGATCGACCAGTTCGCGGAAGCCAACCCGCTGCGGCTGACGTACGACACCAAGCGCGCCCGGTCGTTCGGCCCGTACCCGCCGTACACGGTGTACGGGTCGGGCGTGTCGGCGGTGCTGGAACCGAACGCGCCGACGCTGG
>CALGJV010000004.1 GCA_937928595.1 uncultured Phycisphaerae bacterium
CATCTTGAGCACGTTCGCCATGCCGCGCCTCCACCGGCGGACCACCCGCCAGACGCGGTGTACGGCGAACTCCTCCTTCCTCAAGGTGGCTGGTTTTCAGGCGCCTCCAAGTGGCTGGGTTTGGGCGCCCCCGGACACCGAGCAGTTGCCGCGCGGCGGTGTCGTAGTCCAGCGCGTCGATGATCGGCACCGCGAACGCGGGGTAATCGCGGCTCTCGGCGAGGTAGATCAGCCGCAGGGCCAGCGCGACGGCGAAGATCCCCAGCGGAAAGCGCGCGGCCGCCCACCTCCCCACCCGGGGCGCTGTAGAATCCGGCGCGGCGCCGCGGCGCGACATGCGGTCACTCTAGTGGTCCGGCCCGCTGGCGCGTAGCAACCCGGCCGCGCACCGCCGGTCCCGCCCGCGGCGCGGTCCGCCGCAGCGGCCGCCCGCAGCGGTGCGCCGCACAGCCTGAATGGAGGCCGCCGCCCATGGCCCGCCGCCCGGTCCCGTCGCTCGAGACGTTCCCCAACCCCAGTCCGCGCCGCGACTACACCATCATCCACGTCGCGCCGGAGTTCACGAGCCGCTGCCCGGTCACCGGCCAGCCCGACTTCGGCACCGTCACCATCGAGTACGTCCCCGACCGCCTGTGCGTCGAGCTCAAGAGCCTCAAGCTCTATCTCCAAACCTTCCGCGACCAGGGCATCTTCTACGAGGCCGTCACGAACCGCATCCTCGACGAGCTGGTCGCGGTGCTGCGGCCGCGCACGATGCGCGTCACGACCGACTGGAACCCGCGCGGCGGCATGCGCTCCCGGATCGTGGCCGAGTATCCGGCCCCGCGCCGCCGCGCCGGCCGGCGGCGCTGACGGCCCGGCCAGCGCGGGACCGGAAGCCGGGGCATCGGCCCGTGGCGCGATGCGGCGGGCCGCGGTACACTGCCAGTCCTGTCGGGCCGTCCGCGGGGGCGTCGCGGGCGGCCGCCGGCGAAGACAAGCGGAGACGCACATGTCGAGACGAACCTCCCGGCGGGGCCGGGTACGCTGCACCGTATTCGGGGGCCGGCTGGCGCTGCTTCTGACGCCGCTTCTGGCGGCGGGGGCCGCCGCGGCCGCCGAGCTCCGGACCAGCGTGGCCACGCCGCCCACCGTGCCCGAGCCGGCGGAGATCGCGGCCCGCGTCAGGGCCGCGGGCGACGCGGCCCGCTGGAACGCGGACGTCGTGGTGGTGCTGGACGCGACCGATGTGACGGTGCGGCCCAGCGGCATCGGCACCGCCGTGCGGCACAACGTCGTGAAGATCCTGCGGGATGCGGCCATCCGCGGGCAGGCGGTGCAGCGTTTCCCGTTCGACCCGCACACGAACCGCCTCGACCTGCTCGCGATCCGCGTCTATCGCGCGGACGGGACGATCGAGGAGGTGCCGGTGGCCGCGGCGGTCGAGCAACCGCAGCCGGAGTGGGGCGTCTTCTGGGGCACCCGGCAGTACCTCGTGTCGGTGCCGCGGCTGGCGATCGGCGACGCGGTCGAGACGCGCAGCGCGATGACCGGCTTCAACGTCGCGTATCTCGCCACGGCCGGCGCCGTCCCCGGCGGAGGTCCGCCGGCGAACGGCGAGCGCAACGCGCGGGGCGAGGTGCTCCAGCCGCCGGTCCCCGGGCACTGGCACGACGAGGTGCACTTCTGGACCAGCGTGCCGGTGATCGAAAAGCGCTACACGGTGCGCGTGCCGCGCGACAAGCCGCTCCAGTGCGAGGTGTACGGGGGCGAACTGCGCTCGAGCGTGCTGTTCGACGGCGACGAGCTGGTCTACAGCTTCGAGAAGCGCGACCTCGCGCCGTTCGTCGAGGAGCCCGCGATGGAGCCGGTGCCCAACGTCGCGACCAAGCTCCTGCTCGCGACGCTGCCGTCGTGGGAGGACAAGTCGCGCTGGCTCTACGCCGTCAGCGAGCCGCAGCTCACGGCCGACGACGCGATCCGCGCCAAGGTCGCCGAAATCACCCGCGGTCTGACGACCGACGAGGAGAAGTGGACCGCGCTGAACCACTGGGTGGCCGAGAACATCCGCTACGCCGGCACGACCCGCGGCATGTGCGAGGGCTATACGATCCACGACATCCGCGAGACCTTCCGCGACCGCGCGGGGGTGTGCAAGGACAAGGCCGGCATGCTCGCCGGCATGCTGCGCGTCGCGGGCTACGAATCGTACGTCGTGATGACCATGGCCCGGCAGCGGGTGGACCGCGTCCCGGCCGACCAGTTCAACCACGCCGTGACGTGCGTGCGACGACCCGACGGCACGCTCGTCCTGCTCGACCCCACCTGGATGCCCAAGAGCCGCGACAACTGGTCCACGTTCGAGCCCGGTCAGCACGTCGTCTACGGCCTGCCCGAGGGCAAGGGCCTCTCGACCTCGCCCGAGTTCCCCCCCGAGGCCAACCACGCCCATTGGGTGCTCGAGTCGGCGCTCGACCCCGGCGGCGATCTGGCGACCGCCGTGCGCTTCAGCGCGACCGGCGCGCCGGAGACGCGCATGCGCCGCGCGCTCGCGGCCGTGCCGCCCGACGAGCGCCACCGGCTGGTCGAGGAGACCCTGCCGCGGCTCAGCCCCGCGGCCGAGCTGCGCGCCGCGACGCTGGGCGACCCGGTCGATTTCACCGAGCCGTGGCAGGGACGGTTCGAGGTCGCCGTGCCGGCCTACGCGCTGGCCGCCGGATCGCAACGCCTGTTCCGCCTCCCCGGGCTCCAGCTGCCGCTGGCCGAGCGCGTCGTGTCCGACCTCCTCGACAAAACCGGTCCGAAAGAGCGGAAGTACGGGCTCAAGCTCTCGGCCACGCGCCTCGCCCACATCACCGAGGACCTCGCGCTGCCGCCGGGCTGGCGCGTCCACGACCCCCCGGCCGACGTCAACCTCGACGGGCCGTCCGCTGGCCTGCGCTTCACGTTCACCGCCGAGCCCGGTCGCGTGCGCTACGAGTGCGTGCTGACGATCAAACGCTGGATCGTGCCGCCGGGCGAATACGCGAACTTCAAGGAGGTCATGGACAAGCTGGCCGAGCTCAGCGCGCGGCCGTTGATCTGCGTGGTGGAGGACAGCCATGCGAACTAGCCGCCGCCTCACGCTCGCGCTCGCGAATCTCGTCCTCACACTCGCGGCCGTCGCCGCCGAGCCCGACGCCGTCCTCGAGCGCTGGGAGCAGGAGTGGACGCTCCAACCCGACGGCACCCAGGTCTACCACGAGCTCCGGCACGTGCGGATCAACGACGAGCGGGCCCACGGCGAGTTCGCCGATCCCCGCATCACCTACAACGCCGACACCGACACCGTCGAGGTGCTCGTCGCCCGGACGCGCCGGCCGGACGGCACCTGCGTCGCGCTGCCGGACTACGCCGACCTCGAAGTCGGCCCGGATGCGACCGCCGGGTGGCCGGCTTTCGCCGGCCTGCGTCAGCGGCTGCTTGTGATGAGCGGCCTGGAGCCCGGTTGCCTCGTCGAGCTCGAATACCGCGTGACGACGCGCGCCGGCGCGCGGCCGTTCCTCGCAGCCGACGTGCGGCTCGATCACCGCTACCCGGTGCGCGCGCGGGTGCTGCGGGTGAAGACCCCGCCGGACGTGCCGCTCTCGACTTTCGTCCGCCGTCCCGGCGTGCCGGCAGAGCACGAAAGCGATCCCCTGAGCCCGGGCGGCGGCGAGTGGACGTATCGCGATCTGCCCGCCGCGCCGGAGGAACCGCAGTCCCCGCCGTGGCAGGTGCGCTGCCCGCGCATTGCGTTCTCGACCGCGGGCTTCGGCACGCGGGCGTGGGAGCAGCAGCGGCTGGCCCGGCTCGAGGCGGCCGCGCAGCTCGACGGCGAGCTTCGCCGCGTCGCCCATGAGTGGACCGCGGGTCGCGACGGCGCGGAACGCTTGCGGGCGCTCCAGGAGAAGCTGGCGGCGACGCTGGCCGTGGTGGATTTCGACGCGCACTGGCGGCCCGAGACGCTCCGCCCCGCGCCCGAAGTGCTCCGCAGCAGCTACAGCACGCCGGACGAGGCGACCGCGCTGCTGCTGGCGCTGGCCCGTGCGGCCGGGCTGCCGGTCCGGCCGGCGCTGATCGTGTCGGCGGATCCGTGGAGCGACTACGCACCGCAGGATGCGTGGGTGCTGTGCACGGCGGTGGGACTGGTGCCGGACACGATGGCGCCGTCGCCGGGCGAGGAGTCGAGCGGCCATCGGCGCGTCGCTTCCGCGTCGCCGGCTGCTCACGCGGCGCCGTCCGCGGAACAGCCGAGCTGGCACTTCGACGCCCGCAGCGAGCTGTGGGACGTTCGCTACGGACGCCTGACGGGCCAGCCGCGCCTGATGCGGACGCACGTTCTGCCACGCGCCCCGACGGGGCGCGACGCGCCGGAGCCGCTGCCCGTCGACGTGCCGGTGGACTACACCGCGGCCACACAGCGCGGGCTGAAGCTCGACTTGGCCCTGCGCGAGGACGGCACCTTCAGCGGCGACGTCGCGCTGAGTGCCCGCGGCGCGTTGATCGCGACGGAGCCGTTGCGCACCGCCGACGCCCAGCGCGGCAAGGTGAGCGAGTGGGTCGGGCGCGTGCTGCCCGACGCGCAAGTGGACGGCGTGTCCGTCACGCGGCTGACCGACGGCGTCTTCGAGGCGACGGCGAAGATCCGCAGCAGCAAACCGTTGCGGAAACTCGGCGACACCTGGTGCCTGACGCTGGGCCCCGACGGCCCGACGCCCGCCGAAGTGCCGCTGCCGCTGGCGTACGGCCGGCGACTCGGGCCGGTGTGGCTCGCGGGGCCGTTCGTCGAGCAGCTCACGCTGACGGTGGAGTTGCCCACGGGCTGGGAGCCGGCGGGCACCCTGCCGGAGCTGCGCGCCGGCGGCGGCGATGCAGGGCCGTGGAGCGTCGAGCAGCGGGCGACGCGCGACGGGCCCAAGTGGACGCTCACCCGCCGCACGTCGATCGGCACGCACCAGCTCCCCGCGGGAGCCTGGGGCCCGCTGCGCGCGAGCCTTAACACGCTGCGGAGCGAGGCCGGCCGCACCCTCCTGGTCCGCCCGGCCCCCGCGCCCTGACGCCCCGACGCCGCCGCCCCCCCCCCGCCCGCGCCCGCCCCGCCGCCCCTCAGCCGCGCGGCGTGAACCGCCACACGCAGTCGAACAGCCGCGCGCCGATCCGCTCTGCGACGCGCACGTCCTTCAGCACCGCCGTCCGCAGCACGTCGCAGTCGAACTCGGCCGGCCAGTTGCTCTCGATCGCACGCCCCATGCCGTGCAGCACCAGCAGGTCCGCCGTGCGGACCGTCGCGACGAACTCGTCCGCCAGCCGCGTCAGATCGATCAGCGGCGCCGCGTTGCCCGTCGCCGCGACCCGCAGCCGGCCGCCGTGCCACCCCGCCGCCAGCGTCGCGTCCAGCGCCGCGGCCCTTTCCACCAGCGGCCGCAGTTCCGCCGCCGTCACGTCGTTCAGCGCCGGCTCCGAGTTCGCCGCCAGCGTCACCCGGCTTCCGGCCGCCAGCACCCACCGCACCAGCGGCAGACACCCCAGCACGATGTCGCTGCCCGCGTTGTCCACGAAGAACACGACGTGCGCATACGGCGGCCCCTCCTCCCACCGCCGCCACCACGCCTCCACGTCGTCCACCGCCCACGGCCGCCCCGGCTGCGTGGCCCGCGTCGTGTCGAAAGCCGTGAGTCCTTCGCGGTAACGCTGGATCGTCGCGCGGCTGCCGAGGTCGAAGATGTTCCCGGCCATCAGACCGGCGGCGATGAGCTCCCGCTGCGCGGCGGGCGCGGCGGCGTCGATCTCGGCCAGCACGCCCGGCAGCAGCGCCAGCGCCGCATCGGTCTCGCGCGCCTTCAACCCGCGGAACGGATCGCGGTAGCCGTAGCGCGCCTGCAACTCGGTCCGCAGCTCGTCGAACAGCAGGATGTCGATGCGCGGGTACGCCTCCGGGTGCGCCGCCACGTGCTCGAAGATCGCCAGGTAATCCGCCCGGAACGCCGCCCGCTCCGTCGCGCTCGCCTCCGGGTGCTCCGCCGCGATCAGCGGCAGCAGCACCTCCGCGTGCTCCCGGAAGTGGTGCAGCCAGTACGCCCGGCCGTCGGCGTCGGCCTTCAGGTCCCAGTCGCACGGCCGGTAGGCCGCGACGTTCCGCAGTTGCGCGAGCACCGCCATCCACGACTCCGCACGCTGCCGCCGGGTCGCCGCGGCGCGTAGAATCCCGGCATCATGATCGCCCCGGAGCTGCTCCACAACGCCGCCGCTTGGCTGGGCGCGTGCCGCCGCCCCCTGCTCCTCACGCACCGCCGCCCCGACGGCGACGCGCTCGGAGCGCTCAGCGCCCTGACCCACGCGTTGCGGCGGCGCGGCCTCGCGCCGCAACCGGCCCTCTACGAACCGCTGCCGGCGCGCTATGCCGGCATCCCGGGACTCGTCACCCCGCGCCGCTGGGACACCGAGGCCCCCGCGCTCGCGGCCGAGTGCGACGCGGTCGTCATCGTCGATACCTGTGCCTGGTCGCAGCTCGAGCCGGCCGCCGCGTTTCTCCGACAGGCCCCCCGCACCCTCGTCCTCGACCACCACCCGACCCGCGATGAAGTCGCGACGCGCCCGGGCGACCTGCGGCTCATCGACGACACCGCCGGCGCCGTCTGCCTGCTGGTCGCGGAGTTGCTGCCGGCGTTGGCCGTGCCGCTCGACCCCCTCCTGGCTAGCGCCCTCTTCCTCGGCACCGCCACCGACCTCGGCTGGTTCCGCTTCCCCAGCACCGACGCGCGGGCCCTGCGCATCGCGGCCGACCTCGTCGCGGCCGGCGCGGAATCGCACGCCCTCTACCGGGCCGTCCACGAGCGCGAACCGGCTGCCAAGCTGCGGCTCATCGGCCGCATGCTCGCGTCGCTCGAACTGCGCGCGGGCGGGCTGCTCGCCGTGCTCATGCTGCGGCGGGCGGATTTCGCCGCCGCGGGCGCGGACGGCTCGATGACCGAAGACCTCGTCAATGAGGCCACGCGCATCGACGGCACGGAGGCGACCGTGCTGTTGACGGAGGAACCCGACGGCTCCATGCGCGTGAACCTGCGCAGCAAGACCTGGCTCGACGTCGCGCAGCTCGCACGCTCGCTCGGCGGTGGCGGACACGCGCGGGCCGCCGGCGCGCGGCCGCCGGGCCGCTGGGAGGAGGCGGTGCCGCGGGTGCTCGCGGCCGTCGAGGCGGCGCTGGCGTCCGGTGCGACGAGCGCGGCCCGCGACGCGGCGCCCTAGGCGCGGGGGCCGTGGTGGAGATCGTACGGCGCGATGATTCCGGGGGGGCACTGCGCCGCCGATGCGTGGACTAGTATTGCTAGATTCTCAAGGAACGGCCGGCGGGCCCACCGGTTGACATCGCCGCGGCGCGCCGTACGCTGCGCCCGTGGCGCCGCGCGCCATGGCTCTCGGAGTGCCGCTCATGTCGAAATCCTCTGCTCCGCGCTTAGGCAAGGGGCTCGGTGCCCTGCTCGCTCACCGCGTCGCTCCCATCGGTGACGAGGCCCATCCGGTCGCGCTGCCGGCCGATTCGGCGGCCTCCAGCGCCGATGCGGTCCGCCTGTTACCGCTCGACCACATCGATCCGAACCCGCGTCAGCCCCGAACCCATTTCGAAGAGACCCAGCTCCAGGAGCTGGCCGCGTCGCTCCGCTCCAGCGGCGTACTCCAGCCCATCATCGTTCGACCGAAGCCGGACGGACGCTTCGAGCTGGTGGCGGGCGAGCGCCGTTGGCGGGCAGCGGGCCTGGTCCCCTTGGCGGAAATCCCCGCGCTGGTGCGGGAGTACACCGACGCTGAGGCGGTGGAGATCGCGCTGATCGAGAACCTTCAACGGGAGGACCTGACGCCCCTCGAGCGCGCGCGGGCGTACGAGCAGTACCTGACGACGTTCGGCGGCACACCCGAGAACCTGGCGGACCGCCTTGCGGAAAGCCGCTCGAACGTCGCTAACTATCTGCGATTGCTGCGCTTACCGGATGAGATCCGCCGCATGCTTGATTCCGGGCAGCTCAGCATGGGGCACGCCCGAGCCATCGTCGGACTCGACGACGTGCAGCGGCAGGTGGCCATTGCCCGCCTCGCCGCCCGGCGCAATCTCTCGGTTCGCCAGGTCGAGGAACTGGCCCGTCGAGCCACGGCGGCGGTTCCAGTCGCCGCGCCGCGCGACGTCACACCACCGGCGGACGACCGACACCGCAACAACGTCGAGGATACCCTCTCCCGTTCTCTCGGCCTCCGTGTCCGGCTGTACCCCGGCCGCAAGAAGAATTCCGGCCGGGTCGTGATCAGCTACAGCAACCTGGAAGAGTTTGATCGTATCGCGCAGGCACTCGGGGGCAGCGCCGCGCTGGAGTGATCCGCATGCGGCTCGTTCGGCAGCCTGTCGTTGCTGGCCGCTTCTACCCAGGGGACCCGGTGTCGTGCCGGGCCGCGGTCGAGCAGCTTCTACCAAAGACCCCTGCCACGCCGGCGATTGGTGCGATCGTTCCGCACGCGGGGTGGTTCTACAGCGGCGCGACTGCGGCTCTGGCTCTGGCCGCTGTTGCGGCAGCCGAGCCAGAAACGGTCATCTTCTTCGGCGCGGCACACAGCGTGTTCGAAGATGACGCGTGTATCTGGCCTCGCGGCGCGTGGTTGACGCCGCTCGGGCAGGTTCCGGTCGACGAGGACCTGGCTGGAGCGATCGTCGGGACCACGCACGTTTCGGCCGGGACCCGGGCTCACGAGCACGAGCACTCGATCGAGGTGCAGCTTCCGATCCTCCAGGTCCTGCGCCCGGGGGTTCGCATCGTTCCAATCGTGGTCCAACCCAGGCTCCAGGCGGCGCGCATCGGGCGAGAGGTCGGGGCAGTGGTCAAGGCCGCTGCGGCTGCGGCCAGGCAGGTGGCCGTTGTTGGGTCGACGGACCTGACGCATTACGGGCCGGCTTACGGCTTCGAGCCTGCCGGGTTGGGGGCGGCCGGTATCCGCTGGGCGAAGGAGCAGAACGACCGCCGGGTGATCCGACTGATTGAGCAACTGGCGGCGGACGAAATCGTGTCGGAGACCGCGGCCAATCACAACGCTTGCGGCGGGGGGGCCATTGCCGCGACGGTCGCCGCTGCCGTCGAGTTGGGCTGTACGCGTTACGTTGAGCTGCGGCACACGACGAGCGCCGAAGTGGCCGGCGAACCAGATGCTCGGAACGCTGTCGGGTACGGGGCTGGAATCTTCGTTGCGTGATCGGGGTGGCGGGGTGTTTCACGTGAAACAGCGGGCGACCGCGGCTCCTATGTTGTTTCACGTGAAACGCGAATGGCCCAAGCCGGCACCCGTGCGGTCCCGCCCGCCCCGGAGCGGCGGCGGTGCCGGACACCAAGAAATGGAGGCGGGTCGGCGTCGCGGCGCCACGCCCTCCCGCTCCCCGAGACGGAGCGTCACCGACCGGTGTGCCGCTCCGACTTCGTATGTTTTCTACGATTACTAGAAAAGAGCGCGTCGCGCAGACCTGGCGCCGGCGGTCCGCGCGTCGCGATCCGCCGGTTATGAGCGCGGGCTGGCGCTGCGGGCTGGGCTGAACGGCCGACGCGGAGGTCGGCCGGTCCAGGGGCGGCCGAGACGGTGGACCGGGAGGCCCGAGGCCCGGGGCTCTCAGCGAGCGGTCAGCCGTAACGCCCCCGCTCGCGCGCCGCGTCCGGCGCGAACAGCGGCGGCTGAAACGCCCCGATGTACCCGCGTTCCTGGAAGTGCGCGAGCAGCGCCGCCACGGACGGAAACACCCGCGTGGCCGTCTCCGTGATGAACGGCGACGGCTCCATCTTGGGCTTCCAGACGATGTAGACTTCCTTGGTTCCCTCGAAGGCGTGCTGGAGTTCGCGCTCCACCCCCGACGACAGCCCCGGGCGCCCGTCGGCCAGCTCCGGAATGAAGCTCACGATCATGTCCGACTGGTCGATCAGCTTGAAGTCCCGCGCGTAGATCTGCGCGTCGATGTCGCGCGCCACGCTCGTGACCTCCGCCACGTCGAACTCCACCTCCCGCCCGTGCACCACCAGGCGGAACTTCGTCTGCCCCTGCTGCATCGCCGCCGCCGCTTCCGACAGCAGCCGCTTCTCGTCCATGTCCCCCGGGTCGAACGTGATGAAATGCTCGGCCATCACCGCCCGGAACGCGTCGATCTCGGCCAGCACCGCCGGCATGTTCATCACGTGCGTCATCGGGAACGACGGATAGACGCGCTTTGTCTCCGGCTTGAAAATCAGCCGGTACAGCGACTCGACCGTGTGATCCTCCAGCCCGCGGGCGAAGACGTAGAAGCAACCGTGCCCACGGACCGCGCTGGCCAGCACCTCCGTCGCGAGGATCTCCTCCTCGCGCCACACGAGAATGTCCTTGAGCGAATGCGGCACGTCGTGCTCGCGCGTCAGCCGCTCGTGCACCGCGTCCAGGTTGTCCACGAGGGTGACGTACACGTCGGCGTCCAGCGCGAGCATCTGGTCGTGGTCGAAGGCCGGGAAGAGCCCGTGCTTCCACCGGAACGAGGCGTGCGTGTTGACGATGACCGTCTCGTACTGGTTCACCTGGGCCAGGATGTCCTTGAACACCGAGCGCCGCAGCGCGTTCAGCCGGGCCAGCGGCAGGTCGAGGATTCGGCCTTTCCGCACGTCGGGCGCCTCGGCGTACATCATGTCGCCCACGTGAAACACCCGCAGCGGCTTCTGTCGCTGCTCCGCCAGCTGCGCCACCTTCTGCAAGAACGGCTTCTTATCGACCCCGACCTGGCCGGTGACCGCCACCCGGCGCCCGCGCCCGCGGCGGCCGAACAGCCCCGGTTGTGCAGCCTGCGTCATGTTCAACCTGCTCAAAGGACAACCGGCCCAGCGGCTTTGCGCGCCGCGACGCCGCGGGCGGCCGACGGCCGGCGCATGCCGCCCCGGACCGCCGGGCGGCGGTTCCGCTTGACGCCGGCGGGGGATTTCCTATCATGGGCGGTTCGCGGCGGAATGGCAATGGCCGACCGTCGCGCCGCAAGCGGCTGTGGCGGAATTGGCAGACGCGCAAGGTTCAGGTCCTTGTGAGGGCAACCTCGTGCTGGTTCGACTCCAGTCAGCCGCATTCGGCCGGTCCCGTTAGACCTCGCAGG
Source organism: uncultured Phycisphaerae bacterium (assembly GCA_937928595.1). GTDB lineage: Bacteria > Planctomycetota > Phycisphaerae > UBA1845 > Fen-1342 > CALGJV01. The sequence goes on from CALGJV010000004.1 coordinate 11,132, forward strand.
AAAGTCAGCGAACGGTCGTACGCCGCCGCAGCTCAGGTTCGCAGCGCGTCGGCCGCGATCGTCGCCGCCGCGTGCGGCCGGCCCGCGGTCTGCGCGGCCGCCCGCAGCGCCGCGAGGCGCGCCGGGTCGCTCAGCAGCGTCCCCACGCGGTAGCCGAGTAGCCGGGGGTGGTTCACTTTGATCGCCGCCCCATGCTCGAGCAGCCAGTCGCTGTTCCGCGTCTCCTGTCCCGGGATCGGGTTCATGATGACCAGCGGCAGCCCGCACGCGAGCGCCTCGGACGCCGTCAGTCCGCCGGGCTTGGTCACGACGAGGTCCGCCGCGAACATGAACTCGTGCATCCGGTCGGTGAAGCCGACGACTTTCACCGGCCGCCGGGTGCCCTGCGCGAGCTCGGCGAGACGGCGGCGCAGCGGCTCATTCCGCCCGGTGACCACGACCACCTGCCCGTGCGCGGGCATCCGCACGAGCTCGCGCAGCAGGTCCGCGACCGGCCCCACGCCGAATCCGCCGCACAGCAGCAGCACCAGCGGCAGACCCGGGTCCACGCCACAGCGGCGGCGCGCCTCCGCCTGCGGCAGCGGCGTCGCGAACGCGGGGCGCACGGGGATGCCGGTCACCTGGATGTCGGCCGCGGGCACGCCCCACGTCGTGAGATAAGCTTTGCCCACATCGGTCGCGACGTAGTACCGCTCCGTCGGCGGGTTGGCCCAGAGCCGGTGCGTCTCGAAATCGGTGCAGACCGTGACCTGCCGCGTGTCGAGTCGTCCGGCCGTCCGGAGCGGCGCGATGATTTCCGCGGGCAGGAAGTGCGTGTTGACGACCAGCCGCGGCCGCTGCTCGAGCAGAAACCGGACGACCGGCCCGGAGAAGGCGTCTTGGATCCCCCGGCGCAGCCATTCGCTGAAGCGCTCGGGCGGCCGGTCCGTGGCGTCGTAGAGCCAGCCCATGCCGGTCGGGAAGTGTTTGATGAGCGTGAGGTATCCGCCGCCGTACATCCGGCGGAACATGCCGCCGGTGAGCTGGAGCACGTCCACGCTGCGGACGTCGGCCGCCGGGGCGGCGGCGCGGAAGGCGTGCTCGAGCGCCTGGGCGGCGATGACGTGCCCCGCGCCCGCGGAAGCGGTGAGGATCAGGATGCGATCGGTGCCGGCCATGCGGGCTCCTCGGGCGGGCAGTGTAGCGGTGGTCCACCCGGTGGCCAGCCCAGGCCCTGATGCACGGCTCACGGTCGCGCCGTCAAGGTGCGGCGGCGGGCTCGGCTACCCCAGCACCGTCGTCAGCCGTTCCAGCGCCCAATCGAGCTCGTCCCGCGTGATGCACAGCGGCGGCGCCAGGCGGATCGTCTGCTCGTGCGTGTCCTTGCACAGCAGGCCGAGCTGCATGAGCTGCTCGCAGTACGGCCGGGCTCGGCCCGCCGACGGGTGCAGCTCGATGCCGACCCACAGTCCGCGCCCGCGGATCTCCTTGATCCTGCTGCTGCGCAGCGCCCGGAGCCGCTCGAAGAGGTAGTGGCCGAGCTCGGCCGCGTTGCGCTGGTACTTCTGCGTGCTCAGGATCTCGATGACCTTGCAGGCGACGGCGCAGGCCAGGGGGTTGCCGCCGAAGGTGCTACCGTGGTCGCCCGGCTTGAAGACGTCCATGATGTCCCAGCGCGTCACGATCGCGGAGATGGGGACGATCCCGCCGCCGAGCGCCTTGCCGAGGATGTAGATGTCCGGCTGCACGCCCTCGTGCTCGCACGCGAAGGTCTTGCCGGTGCGGCCGAGTCCGGACTGGATCTCGTCGCCGATCATCAGGATGCCGCGCTCGGTGCACAGCTCACGGACCTGCCGCAGGTAGCCGTCGGGGGGCACGATGATGCCGGCCTCGCCCTGGATCGGCTCGACGAGGAAGCCGACGGTGTGGGCGTCGACGGCCTTGCGCAGCGCGGCGATGTCGCCGTAGGGGATGATCTCGAAGCCCGGCGTGAACGGGGCGAAACCGTCGCGGCACTGGGGGTCGGTGCTGAAGCTGATGATGGTCGTCGTGCGGCCGTGGAAGTTCTCGGTGCAGCAGATGATCTTCGCCCGGTCGGCGGGGACGCCCTTCTTCAGGTAGCCCCACTTGCGGGCGGTCTTGATGGCCGTCTCGACGCCTTCGGCGCCGGTGTTCATCGGCAGCACCGCCTCCATGCGGCAGAGCTCGGCCAGGCCGCGGCAGAAGGGCCCGAGCTGGTCGTTGTAGAACGCCCGCGATGTGAGGGTGACCCGGTCGAGCTCGGCCTTCGCGGCCGCGACGAGGTCCGGGTGGCGGTGGCCGAAGTTCACGGCCGAGTAGGCCGCGAGGAGGTCCATGTAGCGGCGGCCGTCGGCGTCCTCGACCCAGACACCCTCGGCGCGGGTGACGACGACGGGGAGGGGCTTGTAGTTGTGGGCGCTGTATTTCTCGACCAGCTCGATGTGCTGCGCGGCGTTCATGGCGGCTCCTTGTCCCCGCCGACGACGACGGGAGCGCGGATTTTCGCCGCGGACGAGGCGGAAGACAACGGCGCGGCCGGCGCGGGGTGGGGCTGGCCCCGGGCTGGCGCCCGGGGCTCGGACGGCGGGCGGTGCGGCATCCGAGGGGGCGGTGCGACATCCGAGCTTGGAGCGCGAGCTCCGGGCTTCGGTGGACAGGGTTGAGCCCCCGGGCGGCCCCGGGTTGGCGGCCGGGGCTCGGACGGGGGTTGGCGCGCGGCGGGCGGGGCGGCCGGGTACAATCACGGGATGCTCTGGGCGGCGCCGGCGAGAATGCCGGTGCGAGCTGGTGGCAGGCAGTCAGATCGGACCGTTGGATGTTCGCCGGCATCATCGAGCACGTTGGCCACGTCGTCCGTGTCGCCGCCGCGCCGCAGCCGAGCGCAGCGGGCGGCACGGCGCACCGCCTCACGCTCGCGCTGGGCCCGCTGGCCGAGGGGTTGCCGACGGGGGCCAGTGTGGCGGTCAATGGGGCGTGCCTGACGCTGGCGGCCTTGCGGGGGAGGGACGGCGAGTTCGACGTGGTGCCGGAGACGTGGGAGCGGACCACGCTGCGGGTGCTGCGCCCGGGCGATCCCGTGAATCTGGAGCGGTCCCTGCGTCTCGGCGACCGGATCGACGGGCACTTCGTGCAGGGTCACATCGACGGCACGGCCACCGTCGAGGCCGTGGACCGGGCCGGCGGCGAGTGGCGGCTGCGATTGCGGACCGATCCGGCGCTCGCTCCGTATCTCGTGACGAAGGGGTCGATTGGCGTGGACGGCGTGAGCCTCACGATCGTCGACGCGGCGGAGGGCCGGTTTTCCGTCGCGCTCATCCCGACGACGCTCGAGCGGACGGTCCTGGGAAGGCGGCGGCCGGGCGAGCTGGTCAACATCGAGACGGACATCCTGGCGCGGTTGATCGTCCAGCGGCTCGAGCAGTTGCTCGCGGGGGGACAGGGCCGGGGGCTGACGGTCGAACGGCTGGCCGCCGCGGGGTTTCTCCGATGAGCACGCCGCCGGCCAGCGCTGCGGTCCGCCCGCTCATCGGCATCACGATGGGCGATCCGCTCGGCATCGGTCCCGAAGTGATCGTCAAGGCGCTGGCCGACCCGGCGCTGCGCGCCCGCGCGCGGTTCGTCATCTTCGGCCTGCACGACGTCCTGGAAGTGGCGGCCGATCAGGCCGAGATCAACCCGTTCTGGTGGCGGATGCCGCTCGAGCACGGGCCGCGGGTCAGCAGCGGGGTGCTGGTCGCGGACTTCGACGACCTGCCGCCCGTGCGGCCCAACGGGCGGCACGAGCCGGACGCGGTGGCGGGGCACGCGTCGTTCTGCTTTGTGGATACGGGGATCCGGCACCTGCGGAACGGGGCGATCGACGCGCTGGTGACGGGGCCGATCAGCAAGCGTGCCTGGGCACTGGCGAACCATCGGTTCGTGGGGCACACGGATCTGCTGGCGCAGCGGCTGGAGGTCCGGCGGGTGAACATGCTGTTTGTGGCGGGGCGGCTGCGGGTCGCGCTGGCGTCGGACCACGTGCCGCTGTTCGAACTGCGGAATCGGTTCACCATCGGACTCGTACACCAGCCGATCGACCTGCTGGACCGGGCGCTGCGTGAGTGGTTTGGGGTGGAACGGCCCGAGATCGGCGTGTTGGGGCTGAACCCGCACGCGGGGGAGGAAGGGCTGCTGGGCGACGAAGAGCAGCGCATCATCGAGCCGGCGCTGACGCTCGCCCGCAACGCCGGCCTGCGCGTGACCGGCCCGCTGCCGCCGGACACGGCGTTCACGCCCCGGGGGTTGGAGCGTTTCGACGGGCTGGTGGCCCTGTACCACGATCAGGGGCTGATTCCGGTCAAGGCGCTGGCATTCAACCGGGCGGTGCAGGTGACGCTGGGTCTGGACGTGATTCGGACAAGCCCGGACCACGGGACGGCGTTCGATCTGGCGGGGCGGGGGGTGGCGGACGCGGGGAGCATGGCGGCGGCGATCGAGCTGGCGAGCGAGCTGGCGAGCGTGCGGGCGAGGCGACGGGCGGCAACGGAGGATCCGGCTTCAGTCCGATAAGCGCCGGGTTAGTGGCGGTTTGGGCGGCCGATGAGTCCGCGGCGGCAGCGCGGGCCGGAGATCCAGCGGATTGCGGGCAAATGAGCGCCGGGCTCGGGGGGGCGCGGTAAAATAGGGGGCAGCGCGTCCGGCCACCTCCCGATAGAGCCAAGGGTTGCAGGCGGAGTCGCCGTCCGCACGCCGTCCCGCGGCGCGCGGTGCGGCAATCAGGAGACCAAGATGTTGTTATCATGTGAGAGGACGAGGCGGTGGACGGGGGTGGCCGCGAGCCTGCTCGGCGCGGTGCTGTTGGCCGGCTGCGCTCAGCCGCCGCGGTCGGGCGCGCCGTCAGCCGCAGCGCCGACGGGGAGCGGCGCGCGAGCGGCGGACACCGGGGGCGCGGGTCGGGCGGCGGGCGTGGGCGATTCCCAGCTCGCGCCTCTGGGTGAGGCGGAACGCGCAAAGCTGATCGAGCTCATTCGGCAGCGGGCGGAGGCTGAGTCGCGGGGACGTGCGGCGCGGCCCACGGCCGTTGCGGGCGGCGGGACGAGCATCAAGTCGTCCGAGCAGTCGCGGGGGCTGCTGGCAGCGGCGGGTCCGGAGGCGGCGTCCCCGGAGACGACGGTGGCGACGTCCAGTCGGGCGGGCGGCTCGTGCTGCGGGGCGCGACGCGCGCGAGGCGGGCAGGGTGGCGTCGCTCCGGGGGGTCCGTCGGAGAAGGTGGAGAAGGACGAACGCGGCGGTGCTGCGGCCGCCACGCCCGCGCCGACCGCCGCTCCGGTGCAGTCGCCCGAGCGGTCGCACGACCTGCTGGCGGCACAGAACCCGCGGACGCCCGAGCCCGCGGGCCCGGCCGCGCCGACGGTCGCGCCGACCGGCGAGCGACCCGCCGCGCCGTCGGATGCGCCTGCGGCGACCCCGGCCCCGCCCGCGAAGCCGATGGAGCTGGTGCCGCCGCTGGAGGGCACGCCGCAGCCCCGCGTGGTCAGCCGCACACCCGTCGTTCACCTTGACGACGTTTGGAAGGGTCAGCCGGCCGTGTTCCGCTTCGAGCTGGCCAACGAGGGCGAGGCCCCGCTGCTGATCCGCGTGAAGCCGTGCTGCGGCGCGAAGCTCACGGGGGCGGCCGACCGCACGATCCCCCCGGGCGAGTCGGACGTTGTGGAGATCGTGTTCCAGACGGTTCGGCGCGGGCCGATCGGGCGCAAAGTCATGGTGGCGACGAACGACCGCGCGGCCCCCGAGATCGCGCTGGAATGTGTCGCGAACGTGCGGACCGGCCTGAAGGTCGAGCCGTTCACCGCGGCGTTCGGCAACCTCGACCGCGGGGCGGGCCCGCAAGAGCGGACGCTCATGCTGACCCGCGGCGACGGTGGGCCGATCGCGCCACGCGTGGCCGCGACGGGGCATCCGAACGTGACGGCCCGGATCGAGGAGATCGCGCCGGGCGAGCGGTACGCGCTGCACGTGACGGTCGGGCCGCCCTGGCCGAACGGGCCGCTGAGCGGCGCGCTGGAGATCGAGACCGGCGTGCCGGAGGACCCGCGGGAGAACATTCCGGTGTTTGCATCCGTTGCGCCGCGGCTGGCGGCGGTGCCGGCGCAGTTTCTGTTCGACGGCGAGCTGAAGGCGGATTCGGAGCAGACGCTGCGCCTGCGATGGGCAGGGGGTCCGCCGGGGCAGATCACGGGCGCGACGACGAACATCAAGGATGCGGAGGTGACGTTCACGCCGGCCGGGCCGGACGTCGAAGCGAGCGTGACGCTGCGGGTGCCCGCGGGTTATACGCCCGATGCGCGGGCGGCGTACTTCGTCACGATCCGCACGGACGACCCGGAAGCGCCGCAGATTCAGGTGCCGGTGGCGTTTCGGCGTGTGACGGTGGTGCCGCCGGGGACGGCGGAGCGCATCCCCGGCGGCAAGCCGCCGCGGCCGCGCTGACCCGCCGCGGGCCCGCGCGTCGTGGCGGCCGATAGGGGGTCGGCCGCGGAGGGCTGGGGCGGTGCGGGAAAACCCCGGGCTTGCGCCCGGGGCTCGGACGGGGATGAAGGGGCGGGCGGCCATGGGCGCGGCGCGCGTGTGTGTCAAGCGTCGCGTTGGCGGGAGTTGCGAGGGTCGGCGAGCGTCTCCAGCCGGTCGCGCAGCCGCGCCGCGCGCTCGTAGTCCTCGACCATCAGGGCCTCGTGCAATTCGTGCTCCAGCCGGGCGGGCGCGTCGGCCGGCAGCCGCGCGAGGACTTCCCCGCGCAACTGGATCAGCGTGTCCAGCTCGCGCGCGGCGACGGATTCGTCGCGGCCCGCCGCGGCCCGCACACGGGCCAGGCCGTCCTCCACCGCCGCGAGCGCGTCTTCCGGCCGCCCATCCTCGAGCGCCAGGTACGTCTGCGCGCGGGCGTGCATCATCGTGACGTAGCAGCGCTGGCTGCGCAGGGCCTTGCGGTCGGCTGCGCGGGCGGCGTACCGCTCGCAGAACTCGATTGCGCGCAGGTTGCGGGCCGTGTCGCGTTCAACCGCGGCGTACTCCTCGAGGACGAAGGAGGAGAGGTAGCGCTGGTAGTACAAGTAGGCCTCGTGGCGCAGCTCGCGGCAGTCCTCCGGGCCGACGACGAAGTCCTCGTCGTCGCCATGCGTCGCCACGTGCTCCCGCAGCCGGTGCTCGTGGTAGTCCAGCAGCGATTCGAACCCGTGCGGCCGCTGGCCGTCCGGGCGCCCGTGGCACTCGAGCTGGAGCACCCCGAGGTCGATCCGCGTCTGGATCTTCTCGCGGCCGTCGCGGCCGACGATCTTGCGGACCGAGATTTTGCCCGGCTCGAATTCCCAGCCTTCGAGGATCGTGCGCAGGTCGCGTATCATGACACGGTTCGTATCGGCCGCGGCGGGCGGCGGCATCAGCCGTCCGGGCGGCTTCGAGGGCCGGCGGTCCATGCGTGTCATTGGCGGAAGTTTTCGGGGACGTGCGCTGCTGGGTCCGGACGGGATGGAAACGCGCCCGATCACGGACCGCGTGAAAGAGACGCTGTTCAACATTCTCGGCGTGCGGCTGGGCACGCTCGGGGCGATTCCGCCCGTCGAGGTGCTCGACGTGTTCGCGGGGACGGGCAGCCTCGGGATCGAAGCCGTGTCGCGCGGCGCGCGGCGTTGCGTGTTCATCGAGCGGAACCGGCGGGCGCTGCGGGCGCTGCGGGCGAACCTCGCCATGCTGGGATTGGCCGAATTCTGCGCCATCGTGACCGATAATGCCTGGGCGATGCGGCCGCCGGCCGGTGCCGGGGGCTTCGGTCTGATCTTCGTCGATCCGCCGTACGCCGACGCGGCTGATACCGCGCGGGTCCGCGATCTGCTCGAGCGGCTCGCGGCCGGCCTCGCGCGGGACGGTCTGCTGGTGTTCCGGCACGAGGCGCACCAGGACTTCCCGGCCGGGTGTGTCGCAGGGCTGCGCTGCGCGGACGATCGGTCGTACGGGCGGATGCGGCTGCTGTTCTACGTGCGGGCCGACGCACCGACGGATGCGTTTGGTGACGACGGCGGGGCGGCGACGGCATCGGCGTCGGAGGCCGGCGTGCCGCCGGACGGCGGCGCCTGAGGCGGCGTCAGCGGCGCACGGCGCCGTGGAGCACGTCGCGCGTGGCCAACAAGTAGAAGAAGAACGCCGCGCCGAGGATGTTCGTGACCACGCCCACGGGCAGCTCGATCGGTCGCACGGCCCGCGCCACCCCGTCACACAGCGCGAGGAACGCGGCTCCGCAGAGGGTGGCGGCGATCAGCAGCGGGCCGGTCCGCACACCCACGAGGGCGCGGGCCATGTGCGGAACCATGAGTCCCACGAACCCGATCGGCCCGCAGTGGGCCACGATGACGGCCGTCAGAAGCCCGACCAGCACGAACGCTCCCCAGCGCGTGCGACCCACCGCGACGCCGCGCGTGGCCGCCAACTCGTCGCCGAAATGCAGCAGATCCAGCGCGCGATGCCCGGCCAGGAGGAGTGCCAGCGTCGGAACCAGCACGAGCGCGACCTGACCGGCCGGCTGCGGCTCCAGGGCCACGAGCGAGCCCATCATCCACCGCACGATGTCGTTGGTGACGGCGCGATTCGCGAGGAATGTGACCAGCAGGACGCCGGCTGACGACAGGTAGGCCACGCACACGCCAGCCAGCAGCAACCGGGCCGGGTCGCGATCCGCGCGGAGCCGGCTGAGCAGGAACACGACCAGCATGGCCGCCGCAGCCCCGGTGAACGCGAGGGCGGCCAGCGGCACGCGGCCGAGCGGGCCGGCGCTGCCGACGAGGAATCCGATGGCGGCCGCGAGTGACGCGCCGCTGGCGATTCCGAGCGTGTAGGGCTCGGCCAGCGGGTTGCGGAACAACGCCTGGAAGACGACGCCGCCGACGGCGAGGCCCGCGCCGGCGGCGGCGGCCAGCAGGGTGCGCGGCACGCGAAAGCGCCAGAAGATGCTGTCGCTCGCGTCGGTGCGCCAGCCGGCCGCGATGTCGTCCCAGCGCAGCGGCGTCGGTCCGAGCAGGAGAGAGCCCGCGACGAGGAGGATGGCCACGCCGCTCAGCAGGGCGAGCCGGGCAGCCGGGGAGCGGGCGGGCATGGGTCAGGGTTCCCGGGGCGGCTTTTCTTCGAGATTGAGGTCGTAGAACGGCATGGCGACCTGGAAGGCCACCTCGCGCCCGAACGCGGCGGCCTCAGAGTCGAGCAGCGTGGCGTCGGAGGCTTCGCGCGGCGGGCGCCGGGCTTCGACGAGCCGCCCCTCGCGCTCCTCCTTCGGCGGCCAACGCCGCGCCTCGCGCTCGTCGCCATGCACGGCGATCAGTTTCATGCGCAGCCGGACCTGGGGCTCGATCAGGGGATGGTCGGGGGTCGGCCGGATGACGAGCTGCTCAATGCGGATGTAGAGCACTTCCTCGGCCGCCAGCTCGCGCCCGATGCGGGCGACGCTCCACCGGCCGAAGTCGGGGTTGTCCTGGCGCAGCCGCGCGAGCTCGGTGAGCGGGACGATCTGGGAGGGGACCTTGTTCGTCCGCAGGATCTCGGTCAGCTTGTCGTGCAGTGCGCTCAGGAACACCGGGTTTTCCTGGTCGGGGCGGGCGGTCTCGGCGAGGATCAGCAGCCGGCCGCTGGTCAGCTTGACTTCGGCCTTCTGGATCTGCCGCGGGGCGAACAGGATCGCCAGCGGGGCGAGGTTGCAGCCGCCGGCCGGTAGCAGACCGGCCAGCAGCAGGAACCCAGCGACGCGACCGCGGGCCCTCATTTCGCCTTGACCTTGCGCTCGTAGAACTTGCCGGCCACCTCGGCGGCGAAGGCCTCCATGCCCCCGCGCCGGATCGCGGCATCCGACAGCCCGTGCTCGCCCTCCTGCGGCGGGTAGGCGACGCGGACTTCGGTGCTGTAGGCCGGCGCCGAGTTTGGGTATTCGGTGTTGTAAACGTTGATGACCGCGGCGATGTGGGCCCGCTGGACGTAGGGGCTCTCGGGGTCGCGGGTGGTGTACTGCGTCAGGTTGATCTCGATCAGGCGGTCGGCGTCGAACTTGCGGCCGAGCCGGGGCGGATCCTCCTTGTCCCAGTCCGGCTCGCGCCGCTGGTATTCGGCGATTTTGCGGGCTTCGATCGTCTTGACGCCGCGGACGTTGTTTTCCAGCGCGACCGTGACGTGGTCCGCGACCTCCCATTGCACGTGCGGAAACTCGAACAGCACGCCCACGTCCGCCCGCACGATAACGCCGACGCGCTTGCCCGCCAGGTAGGGGTAATCGGCGGGTACGGTCTTGCTCGGCGGCTCGCCCCAGAGGAGCCACGGGAGCGCCACGGCCCGGCAGCCCAGCACAAGGGCGGCAACGCTCAACCCCACCGCGGCCGAGAGGATGCGTCCGCGGCCGTACGCGAATGCGGTCATGCGACGAAGCTCCTGCATCAGTGAGCACGATACCACGCGGTTGCGGAGGTGGGTAGGCGGGCCGGCGGATCGCCCCGGGCGGCGGCGCGGCGGTAAGATGACCGCCGGACCGCCAGGGGCCGCGAGCCGCATGACCGCGCCGTCCGTGCTGGATGATCGGTTCCCCGTCTTGTGTCCGCACTGCGGACAAGCGGTGCGAGCCCGCCGGGACTGGACGGGCCGCGACGTGCAGTGCGCCCACTGCGGCGGCGTCCTGCGGGTGCCCGAGGCGCCGCCGGACGGGCGTCCCGTGGAGGGACTGCGGCCGCTCGCGGCCCGGCGCGAGCGGTTCAACTTCGCGTGCCCCCGCTGCGACTCGCTGCTCGAGAGCCATACCGGCATGAGCGGGCAGTCGGGCCGCTGCCCGACCTGCAACGTGCGGCTGATCATCCCGTTTCTGGACCGGTCACACGGACGCGTGGACGCGGCCCCGGTGCTCGACACGGACGCGCAGGACCCCACGCCGCTGCACGCGTACGCCGCGAGCGGCGCCCGGGCGCCGCGGATTCAGCGTTTGCCCGACGGCGCCTGCGAAATCGAGTGCCCACGGTGCGCGGCGCGGGCCGAGATCACGGCGAACGCCTGCGGCCGCTGCGGGTTGCCGTTCACGCTCGAGGGAATGGCGACCGGCGGACCACCCGCCGGCGCGACGGCGGGCACCGGGGCGCTGGTGCTGGGCATCCTGGCGCTGCCGGCGTCCGTCCTCTTTGTTCCGGGGTTGTGCGCCGTGGCTCTCGGCCTGCTCGCCCTATTCCAATGGCGCCGACCGGGGGTCCATGTGCGGGCGTTGATTGGGCTGGGGCTGGGACTGCTCTCGCTGCCGCTGGGGTGGCTGTTGCTCCGGTAGCAATCGGGTGAGGAAACGCCGCCAAGCCCCGGGGGTGGTGCCCACTGCCTGCTGAACGCGGAGCCGAAAAACGGCCGCCGGCCGACAGCGTGGGCTGCCGGCCGGCGGGGAGACTGTCCGGTGCCCGGCCGGGCGGTCACCCGGCCGGACTACTGGAAGCACCTAGTCGCAGGTCGCGCCGATGCGTGCGACGAAGGCATCGATGTCGTCGAAGTTGACGTTGCCATCGCCGTTGCAGTCGCCGTTGAGCCACGGGCACGGATGCGGCCAGCCGCTGCCACCCGGATAGCCGAGCGCTTCGACGAGCAGGTCGATATCGTCGAAGTCGACCTGGCCGTTGCAGTCCATGTCACCGGGGCACAGCGCCGGGGCCGCCCACTGGAGCGCCACGAGCTTGCCGTTGTCGTTGCGGAAGTAGTACACCTTGCCGTCCGGCCCCATCAGCGGGCCGCCGCGCTGGAGCCGCTGATGGTTACCGATTACGCCCGTCACGTAGATCGCCACGGGGGTGACCTCGGTGATGCCGGTGTCGTTCACCGGCGGGGTCGGGTGCATGATGAACGTCCACGAGCTGAGCGGAGCGCCATCGAACGCCTCGGCGTCGCCGGGGGCGGGGGTGCCGTTGTACGTCAGGGTGTAGGTTGAGAGGAGCGGGTCGAAGGTGTAGACGAGCTCGACGTCCTCCCAGACGCCCGCGGTCATCGCCGCGTTCTGCGCCCAGCCGACGGAGGTGCGGATGCGGCCGTCGCCGTCCCACTCGAACACGCCGCGGTCGGAGTACAGGCTGCCGTCCAGCGGATCGACCATCGCCGGGTAGCCGGCGTAGATGTTGTCCTTCAGATCCGTGCGGAACTGACGGAACCGCACGACGACCGTGGTGTCACTGCCCACCGGCGCGGTCACGGGCAGCGCGACTTCGGCGCCCTGGCCCTGCGCGGGCAGGAACTGGTTGCCGAACGGATCCAGCTTCAGGACGTTGCCGTTGCCGCCACCGGTCGGATCGGCGACGACGAGCGGCGGACCCGAAGCCAGCGGCCGGCTCACATCGGCCCAGCCGGTCTTCTGCGCGACGGGGCCGGGCACGGTCGGGAAGCCGGTCTCGAAGTCCTCGGAGAACACGAGGCCGTTGTTGATCGCGTCGTTGTAATCGGTGCCCGAGTAGATCCGCAGGTTGTCGAAATACGCCGGGCCGTCATCCGTGTTCGGGATCTGCGCGTCCGCGAGGTCCACGAGCACGATGCGGGCGGAGTACGACGGATCGAGATCGCTGCGGCTGTTGGTGCCGGTCAGCAGGTACGGGCCGCCGTTCGCGTCGGCCGGGAAGAGCTGGCCGTAGATGCGCGGCTCGCCGTACCAGGATGTGAGGGGAGCAAGCTTTTCGACGTCGATGATGCCGTCGCCGTCGTTGTCGGTGTAGATCACGACGCCGCCGTCGTTGCCGCCCACGACCACCGACTTGTCGTCCCAGTACAGGCAGCCCACGTCATAAAAGCCGGCGTTGCTGTTGACGGCCTTGGCCGTGTCGACGGCCGCGCCCGTCAGCGGGTTGTAAACCGCGAAGCTCTGCCCGCCGGTCCCCGGAACGAACTCGTAGTCCTGCCACGTATGCGCGTAGAGCAGGTTGGTCACCGGGCTGTAGATCAGGTGCGCACGATTGCGCTTGCCACCCGGAACCGACCAGACCTTGTACGCGCCCGCGCTGCCGCCGCTGCGGACGATGCGGATACCCCAGACGTCCTGCTCGGTCGGCGCCCCGGTGCTGTTATTGATGTTGAAGAACAGCCCGTCATCACCGCTGAAGATTCCCGGCACGTACGTCGCGCACCCTTCGGTGTTGAGCCCGACGCCCGAATCGACGATCGAGTGCCAGTCGAGATTGCCCGTGGCCGCATCCAGCTGCGTCACGGCCAGGCCGTAGCTTGAGCCGATCGTGATCACATACAGCTTGCCGTTGGCCAGCACCGGCGAGATGCCGCCGGGCGCGTTCGTGTTGAAGCCGACCGGGTCGATGTCCGTCTGCCAGATCACCGCGCCGGTCGCCTTGTTGTACGCGCCGGCCTGCATGCCGGGGCGACCGTCGCCGTCGTAGTCGTACGGTGCGCCGCCGGAGATGGCATACACGGCGTTCGCGCCGACGACGGGCGAGGTCTGGTTGTCGCCCGGAGCCGCGGCCGGCTGAATCGTCACCGCCCACCGCAGCGTGCCCGTCGGCGTCGCCGAGCAGAGCTTGCGGTTCGACGACACCCAATACGTGTTCCCGCTCTCGTCAAACGTGAGGGACGAGTTGTAGAACGTGCGGCCGGCGCCCGCCGCAACGGTGTCCAGTTCCCACGCCAGTTCCCAGCCCTGCGTCCAGTTGCCGACGGGCATGGTGACCCGCGCCCGGCGGAAGTTGTCGCCGTTCTGCGTACCGTAGTGCGCGACCGGATTGTCCTGCGCGAGCACGGCGGTCGTGCAAGCGGCGACTAGTACACACGCGCTCAACCTTCCAACTCTCATCTCTGCGACCTCCATAGTCCCCCGACCACCTGAGACTGAACATTCGCCCAACAAGGAAACACGATGGAAATGTGAGAGGACTTGCAAAAGCGCGGACCTGAAACGTTTCGGGCCCGCGATGCACTGCGAGGGGCCTGGACCGTACGAGTTGCATACTGCCTCAATCGGCGGACTGACCGCCGCTTGCGCCGGTTCTCAGCGGGGTCGCGGTTCTTCCGGACGGGGCGCGCAAACCGATGCCCCCTCGGCGACACAGGTTCGCCCTTTCACCCGCGAAGCTTCCTTTCTCCCTGACCTGGCGCGCACTGCGTTACTCCGCGAGCACACCGTTGGACGTGCAGCCTGAGTATACCCACACCACGCGGCCGGACGCAACCGTGAACCGCCGCCAGAGGCCCGGCGCCCGGCCCGGCGGCCCGTCAGGCCCGATCCCCGCGGGCGGGCAGCTCCAAGAGCCGCCGGCAATCGACCGCCGCCAGGTTCTCCGCCCACAGGTCAGCCGCCAGGCCCCGCACGGCCGGACCGAGCGCCACGACCCGCATCCCGGCCCGCCGGGCGGCTTCCAGGCCGGCCTCCGCGTCCTCGACGACGACGCAGTCGGCCGGCGGCAGCCCCAGCCGGGCCGCGGCAGTGAGGAAGACCTCGGGGTCGGGCTTGGAATGACGGATGTCGTTGCCGTCGACAACGGCATCGAGCAGGTGGCCGATCTGGAGCCGCTCGATGATGTAGCGGGTGTTCTTGCTGGACGAGCCGATGGCGATGCGAACGCCGGCGTGGCGCAGGTCGTGTATGAGGGGCAGGGCTCCGGGGAGGGCGTCGCCGGGGCCGAGGCGGTTGAGAAGATTCCGATAAATCTCGTTCTTGCGTTCGGCCAGCGTTTGTTTCTCAGCGTCGGTGTATTGGCGGGGGGATCGCTCTAGCACGATTTCCAGGCTGATCATGCGGCTGACGCCCCGGAGGCGGTGGTTGATCTCGCGGTCGAAGTAGATGCCTTCGGCGTCGGCGACCTGTTTCCACGAGAGGTAGTGGAACTCGTCCGTGGTCACCAGCACGCCGTCCAAGTCGAAGATGACGCCTCGCACCATCGGCTGCTCCCAACACTCGCGGATTCCGTGCCGCGGACTGTATAGCATCTCGGGCCCGTCGGCGACACGTGGCCGACACCCTTGCGTCCGCCGCCTGTGACGGTCAGACTGCCAGTCAGGTCCCCGGAGCGTGTCGGGGATGAAACGTTTCGGTTCGGGAGTGTGCCGTTGGCGGACAGGATCGCCGAGTACTTGAGCGCGGAACAGGCGGCCGCCCAGATCGGGGAGCTGGCGCGGCTGACCGGCGCGACCGAGTTCGCACGGGTCCGCAACCTGGACTACGTGCTCGCGCCATTCGACCTGTACCCGCTCGCTCCCCGCGTGGTGCCGCCGCTGGAGCGGATCGCGGCGTTCGCGGTGGACATGGACGGGACCAGCACCACCACCGAGCCGCTGGCGCTGCACGCGCTGGAATACATGGTCCGGCGGGTCACGAACCGCCGCACCCCGGCCGAATGGGCCGGGTTGGACGAGCGGCTCGACCACCCGTACGTGATCGGCAACAGCAACTTCCGCCACGCCGAGTTCCTCCTGACGCGCTATCGCGCGCAGGTGGACCGCGCGGCGTTCGCGGGGGCGTTCATCGAGGCGGCGGCGTGGACGCTGGCGTGCATGACGGATGCGCAACGACGCCGCGATGTGGCGCTCAGCGCGCGGAACTGCGGGCTCGCCGACCTGCTGGCGGATGCGGACTTCCGCCGGCTCGTGGAGGGCGGGACGCTGGACGCCGATAACTCGGAGCGGCTCGTTGCGCCGCTGATCGCCCGCCACGGCGCCGCGTTCCGGCCGGCGCACCTGAGCGAGGAGGTCGCGGCCGCTCTCGACATCTACTACATGCGGTATCACGGCATTCTGCGGCGGATCGAGCAGGGCGAGGGCGGGCGGCTCGCGCACGCGCTGCTCGGCGACAGCGGGCGGCGGCTGGTCGAGCCGATGCCGGGTTATGACGTGTTCGTGCCGCTGATCAAAGGCTGGCTCGGGCCGGAGGCCGACGCGCTTTACGAGCCGCTCCGCGCAGAGCTGCTCCGGCATTCGGAACTCGGCCACACGCCGGCGGAGCTCGACGGCTGCCGCCCGCGGCTGGCGCGCCTGGCCGAGCGCTTCCGCCGGGCGCCGGCGAAGCTGGCGCTGGTCACGGCCTCGATCGCCTACGAGACGCACGCGTGCATGCGGGAGGTCATCGCCGTGATGGCCGAGCGGGTGCGCGACTGGCCGGTGCCGGCCGCGACGCGCGACCGGCTGGCCGAGCGCTTGGCGGATTACCGCGCGGTGTTCGACGGCTTCGTGTGTGCGACCGACGCCTGGGAGGCGCGGTTGAAGCCGCACCGCGACCTGTACAGCCTGGCGCTGTTTCAGATGTCGCTGCCGAAGCACGAGTACGCCGCGTGCGTCGGGCTCGAGGATACGGAGCCGGGGATCATCGCGTTGCGGGCGGCCGGCATCGGCTGCGCCGTGGCCTTACCGAACCATGACACGCGACGGCAGGACTACACCGCGGCGACGCAGGTCGTGCGGGGCGGCTTGCCGGAGCTGTTGCTCGTGCGCAACCTGCTGCTGAAGGACTAGGGGACGGCGGGGCGGCCGCCGGGCCGCTCCCCGACCGGAGATGCCATGGCGGACAACACCTGGATCGTGACGAACACGAAGGCCGACGCCCACACGCTGGGGCAGTGGAACAGCGTGGGCACGGTGTCCAACGGCTACCTCGGCCTGAAGGGCAACGTGGCCGCGCAGCGCGACGGCTATTCGCCCGTGACGCTCATCAACGGCGTGTACGACGAGCTGGACATGTTCAGCCTGATCCGGGCGTCGAACGAGGAGCGCCGCTATCTCGACCCGCGGTATTTCGACACGGCCGGGAAGAGCCCGGCGGTGGCGAACCTGCCGAGCCCGCTGCTGCTGCGGGTCTTCGTCGACGAGCGCGAGCTGTCGCTGACGCGCGGCGACCTGCTGAGTTTCGAGCAGGCCCTGGACCTGCGGACGGGGGTGTACTCGTACCGGTACGAGCTGCGGGCGGGCGGCCGGACGACGCGGGTGGAGATGCAGCGCTTCGCGAGCCTGCGGCACGCGCACCGCGTCTTCGTGCGCTACACGTTCACGCCGGTGGACTACGACGCGCCGCTGCGGATCCAGGCGGGCCTCACCGGCGAGACGCGCTCGAACACCACCGGGGAACGGCAGTACCGGGTGACGGAGCTGTGGACCGACCCGGCCGAGTGCTGCCGCCTGACGGCGCATCTGCCGGCGCGGCAGATCGACGTGCGGCTGGGCTGCGTGAACCGGCTGACGGGCGAGGCGGCGGGCGCGGCGGTGGCCGGCGTGATGGAGCACGACGCCGTGTACACCCGGTATGTCCTGCCGGGGCGACGGGGTGTGGGCGTCACGCTGGAGCGCTGCCTGGTTCTGACGTCGTCGGAGGATGTGCGGCACGGCGTCGGCGTCGACTTCGAACGCGAGCTGGACGCCGCGGCGGCGCAGGGGTTCGCGGCCGCGCTGGCGGAACAGGCGGAGACCTGGGCATCGCTGTGGGAGCGGTGCGACGTGCAGATCGAGGGGGACGATCTCGCGCAGCGATACTTGCGGTTCTGCCTGTTTCATCTGCTCCAGGCGGCGCCGCGGTTCAGCGACAAGCTGTCGGTGCCGGTGAAGCTGCTGACGGGGGAGTATTACCAGGGGAACACGTTTTACGACACGGACACGTACATCGTGCCGTTTTACACGTTCACGCAGCCGGAGCTGGCGCGGACGTGCCTGAACTGGCGGTACGAGGGGCTGCGGCCGGGGCGCGAGATCGCCCGCGCGCTGGGCTACGCCGGGGCGAAGTTCGCGTGGCAGGCGGGGCCGTACGGCGAGGAATGCCTCGGGCGCTGGTGGCGGTTCACGCACACCAACATCCATATCAACGCGGACGTGGCATACGCGTTGATGCAGTACGCCTGGGCCACGGGGGACGAGGCGTTTCTGCGGGAACGCGGGCTGGAGCTGCTGGTCGAGACGGCCCGGTTCTACGCGTCGCGGGCCGTGTACGACCCGGCGCGGGACCGCTACGACCTGCGCGACGTGGCCGGACCGGACGAGGGGCACTGCGAGAGCACCAACAACTTCTACACGAACTATCTGGCCCTGCGGAACCTGCGGTGGGCGGCCGACGAGCTCGACCGCCTGCGCGCGACGGACGCGGCGGCGCATGCGGCGCTGGCCCGCCGCCTGGGGCTCAAGCCCGAGGAGCCGACGGAGTGGCGGCGCGTGGCCGATCGCCTCACGCTGCTGTTCGACCCGCAGACGAAGATTTACGAGCAATGCGAGGGCTTCTACCGGCTGAAGCCGATTCCGGCCGATTTGCTGGACCAGCGCAAGGTGTGGTTCGTCACGGTCTTTCCGTACCAGGCCCTGAACCAGCCCGACGTGGTCATGGCGCTGGTGCTGTTCCGGGACGACTTCCCGGCCGACGTGCGGCGCGCGAACTGGCGGTTTTACAAAGACAAGAGCATGAACTTTTCGTCCATGAGTTTCGTGCTCAACGCGATCATGGCCGCCGACATGGGCGAGCTGGAGGACGCCCACCGGAACTTCCTCATCTCGGCCGGGGAAGATGTGGACGAAGCGCTGACCGGGCGGAAGGACACGTACGCCGGGTTGCACGGCACCGCCAGCGGCGGGGCATGGATGGCGGCCGTGTTCGGCTTCGGCGGCGTGCACCTCTCCGAGCGCGGGCTGCGCATCCGGCCCAACCTGCCGCCGCAGTGGGCGGCGCTGCGGTTCAACCTCGTGCTGCGCGGCACGGTGGTCCGGGTGGCACTGGACCGGCGGCAGGTCGTGCTGACCGTGGCGCCGACGCCGGCGCTGAGCCTGCCGGTCGAGGTGGCCGGGCAGCAGCTGACGCTGCGCAGCGGCGAAACGTACACCGTGCGGTACGGGGCGTAGGAGGCCCGGCACGACGGCCGGCAGTCCCGGGAGACACCGCCGCCGGAGACGGGGGCAGCGTCCGCCCCCCGCGGGGGACGATCCTGGCAAACGCCGGGGCGGTTGCGCGGCGCGCCGCGGTTCAACGTTGCGGCCGCTCGGCGGTTACGCTTCGTCGGCCTGCGTCACCGCCACGGTCACGATCTTCCGGGGCGGCAGCGTCAGCGTGATGCGGCCGTCGCGGTCGACCGGCACGGTCCCCAGCCTGTTCCGATCGAAGTCCACTCGTTCCGCGGCCGACGCCGCCGGGCGGAGGGTGAGGATCTCCGTGAGGGGTTCGTCGCCGGGATTGAACAACCGGACCTCGAGCGTGTCGGTTCCGGGCGTCCGCCGGAACGACGTCAGGACCGCCCGGCCCGGGGTCAGCGTGAGCTGACCGAACGTGGGCGGCAGCGTGCGCCGGGCGGCCGGGGCCTGGTCGCGCGGGAGCACCTGCACGGCGCGAATGCCGCCGGCCAGGGTCTGGGCGATTTGGGCGAGCCGGGCGGGGCAGGGCGGGCCGGCCAGCGGCACGATGCGGTAGTGGAACTCGAGCGGGCCGAGGCTCTGACCGCCCTCCTCGCCGTCGGTGAAGATGGTGCGGCGGAAGCCGCGGAAGAGCGTCAGGGCGATGGTCCGCTCGGGGACGTCGAGGACGGCGCTTTCGGGCTGGTGCGGGGCGACGATCGCCAGGCCGCGGCGGGCGTCGTGGACGGCGGTCCAGGTCGCCTGGGGGCCGGTTTCGAGCGCCAGTTCCTTGTAGGTGTGGTTGTCCGGGGGCAGCGCGATCGGCCGGGCGACGACGTCGAAGGCCGAGTCGAACAGGCCGTGCGACGCCTCGGCGCCGGAGTCGAACAGCACGCGCACGCGGTGGTCGCGGACCTGGTTGTCGAGCGTGGTGCGGATCTCGACGTGGTCGGCGCCGGCCCGCAGCGTCACGTAGCTGTCGAGCACCAGCGGCACGCGCCGCGGGCTGCGGTGCATCTTCGTCGGGTCGAACTCGAAGCGCTCGGGCACGTCCATGCGGGTTGAGATGCGCAGCGTAGCGGCCTGGGCGCCGGCGGCCACGACCGCGACGTCGGCGGCGCCGGCGGTGGAGGTGAAGATCTCGTCGTTGACGGCCACGCCGTGGTACCAGCCGTCGCCGATGTCGGCCCGCTCCTCGAAGACGTTGAGCCGCGTGTAGGTCTGGCCGGTGCGCTTGTCGTGCAGCGTCAGCGAGCCGTCGCAGGCCACCTGAACGCGGAGGTGCTCGTTCTCGAGCGTGCGGGCGTTGACGCACAGCTTGCCGGCGGGGTGCCGCGTGACGGCGGCCTCGGGCTTGACGAGCAGGGTCGTGTAGCCCAGCGCCGGGATGCGCAGGGGCACCGTCGCGTGCACGACGATGCACTCCTGGCCGACCGGGACCTTGCCCCAGGGCCGGTGGAAGCGGCGGCGCTGCGGCTCCCAGCGGACGTAGTCGTAGGGCAGCTCGCGGCCGTCGGCGTCGTAGAGGCGGAAGCCGACCTTCCACTCGTACTTGAAGAACTCACCGAAGAGGCTGGGCGTTTTCTGGTC
This sequence comes from uncultured Phycisphaerae bacterium, assembly GCA_937928595.1. GTDB lineage: Bacteria > Planctomycetota > Phycisphaerae > UBA1845 > Fen-1342 > CALGJV01. The sequence goes on from CALGJV010000004.1 coordinate 31,526, forward strand.
GAACCACAGCTCGAGGTCGACCGGACCGTTGAGCTCGGCCTGGGTGGGGTTGAAGACCACCAGCGCGAACTGCTCGCCCGCGAGGTCGGGCAGCCGCACGCGGTGCGCGACGGCCCGCAGCTCCGCGTCGATGACCTTTCGGTTGATGAGGCGGGCCTGGTCGAAGCGGTACTCCATGTCCTTATGGACCTGGTCCGGGCTGCACCCGCAGATCGAGTCGTGGGCGTGGTTCTGGAGCAGGTAGCGCCACGCGAGGCGCAGGTAGCTGTGGGGGTACGGGTGTCCGGCGAGCCGCGCCGCCAGGTGGCCGAAGGGCTCGGCCCACTGGCAGAGCTCGGCCTCGCGGCGGCGGTTGTCCTGCTTGAGGCGGATGCGGCTGCTGTAGACGCCGGGAATGACCCAGGTGCCGTCCCAGTGGAGGCGGCCGGGGTGCCGCTGCTCGCCGACGAACCGCCGCGCGATCCGGTCGCGGGCGGCGACGAGCGCCGCCGAGTACTCGTCGAGCCCGGTGAAGCGCACCTCGATCTCGGACTGCAACTCGTGGAAGCGCGCCAGCATGTCGGGCGTGCGCGGCTCGATGGTCATGTGGTCGCCGCCGTCGAACAGCAGCACGGCGCTGGCGACGCCGACGCGGTCGCGTTGCAGGCGGACGTAATCGGCGAGGCGGGCGGCGACTTCGGCGGGTTCGAACTGCGCGTCCGCCTTCCAGGCGCCGCGGACCTGCGCGCCGTAGTCGAAGTAGCCCTCGCGCGGGCCGAAGCGGTGCGCGACGACCTCGCTGCCGTCGGGCGCCTGCCAGCGGTACGCCCCGCCGTGCGTGTCCTCGTTGCCGCCGCGGAACGTGTACGCCGTCTCGATGCCGAAGCCGCAGAAGATCTGCGGCAGCTGCGAGACGTGGCCGAACAGATCGCAGACGAAGCCGGAGCGCGACAGGTTGCCCAGCTCGCGCGCGACGCGGATACCCTCTTCGAGGTTCCGGATCAGCGACTCCGGGCCGACGATGAACTCGTCCGGCAGCGTGTACCACGGGCCGAGCCGCAAACGGCCGGCGGCCGCGAACCGGCGGGTCTGTTCGGCACGCTCGGGGCGGATCTCGAGATAGTCCTCGATCGGGATGACCTGGCCGTCGACCTGGAAGCACGCGAAGCGCGGGTCGCGCTCGAGCGTGTCGTAGAGCTCGTCGAAGATCTCGACGAGGTAGTACCGGAACCCCTGGAACGTTTCGTACCACTCGCGGTCCCAGTGCGTGCTGGCGACGTAGTAGGCGGTGATCGGACGCTGACTCATTGCCTTCCTTCCAATCGTGGAGCGGCACGCGGCAGGCGGGGTGCCGGGGCACGGCCGGCCGGGCGCGGAAGACCTAGTGTAGCGGGTCGACGGGGCGGCGGCGAAGCGGCTTTGCTAGCGCAAACTCCGACGGCGGCGCGGACGAAATGCCGCCGGCCGTGCCGCAGTGCTTGCCGCGTGGGACGGCGGCTTGCTATGCTGCGACCAATCGACCACAAGGTCGTTTGTGGCCACGGCGCGGCGCGGGGGACAGCGGCGCCGCGGGCCGCGGACCTCGGCGCGCGGCCCGGTCGCCGTCCGGCGGGACGGGGTGGCGCAACACGAGCAGAGCGAGGCGTCATGCACGCACTCCACGCCGTCGACTACACGATCCTGGCCGCGTACTTCGGCCTGAGCCTGGTGGTGGGGCTGCTGATGACGCGGCGGGCGTCGGCGAGCCTCGATCACTATTTCCTCGGGGGGCGGACGCTGCCGTGGTGGCTGCTCGGCATCGCGGGCATGACCGGCTGGTTCGACCTGACGGGCACGATGATCATCACGTCGTTCCTGTTCATGCTCGGGCCGCGCGGCCTGTTCATCGAGTTTCGCGGCGGGGCGGTGCTGATCCTGGCGTTCATGCTCGTGTACGCGGGCAAGTGGCACCGCCGCAGCGGGTGCATGACCGGCGCGGAATGGATGCGCTACCGCTTCGGCGCGGGGCCGGAGGCCAACCTCGTGCGCGTGCTGACCGCGGCCGTCGGCCTGATCTGGACGGTCGGGGCGCTGGGCTACCTGATTCGGGGCACGACGCTGTTCATGGCCATGATGTTCCCGTTCGACCCGCGGTGGACCACGGCGGGCATCCTGCTCATCTCGGCGGTCTACACCGTGGCCGCCGGCTTCTACGGCGTCGTGCTGACGGACCTGTTGCAGGGCATCATCATCGTGATCTCGTGCGTCGTGGTGTCGCTCATGGCGTGGCTGCACGTGCCCGACGCGGCCGCGCTGGGAGCGGTCGCGGAGCAGGTGACCGGGAACAGCCAATGGCTGTCGTCGGTGCCGCACTGGACCACGCCCATGCCGCGGGGCTACGAGGAGTACAGCTTCCTGTTCATGTTCGCGGCGTTCTATCTGCTGCGCAACGTGCTGGGCGGCATGGGCGCCGGCGGCGAGAACCGCTACTTCGGCGCCCGCAGCGACCGCGACTGCGGTCTCCAGAGCCTGCTCCAGGGCGTCACGGTCGCGTTCCGCTGGCCGCTCATGATGGCGTTCGCGGTGCTCGGCGTTTACCTCGTGGCGGACCTGTTCCCGGATCGGGCGCTCGTCGCGCAGGCCGTCGAGCTGATCCGCGCGGCGTTGCCCAACGTCACCGAGGCCCAGTGGGCCGAGCGCATGAACGACCTGGCCCACCACCCCGAGCGCTACGGCGAGCTGGCGGCCCAGCTGCAAGCGCTGCTCGGCCGCGGCTGGGCCGACCGCGTGCTGATGCTCGGCTACAACAGCACGGTGAACCCGGAGCAGGTGCTGCCGGCGGTGATGCTGAACCGGCTGCCGCTGGGGCTGAAGGGGTTCCTGCTGGTCGCGATGTTCGCCGCGCTGATGTCCACGTTCACCGGCACCGTGAACGGCGCGAGCGCGTTGTTCGTCAAGGACATCTACCAGAACCTGATCCGCCCGACGGCCGCGCGGCGCGAACTGCTGCTCGTCTCGTACCTCGCGACCATCGGCGTGGTTGTGGGCGGGTTCCTGATGGGGGCGGCGGCCGAGAACATTAACGACATCTGGAGCTGGCTGATCATGGGGCTCGGCTCGGGCGGGCTGGCCGGCATCCTGCGGCTGTACTGGTGGCGCTGCAACGCCTGGGGCATGGTCGCGGGGACGATCGTGGGCGGGGTGGGCGCCGTGCTCCAGCGGGCCTGGTTGCCGAACATGCTGCAATGGGACAAGCTCGCACCGGCGACGCGGGAGTGGCTCGGGGCACATCTGCCCGCGTGGCTGGTGAGCGCGCTGCACATGCCGGGTGAGTGGCAGGCGTTCCTCGTGATCGGCTCGACATCGCTGGCCGGTCTCGTCATCGTCTCGTGGCTCACGCCGCCGACCGACCGCGCCGTGCTGACGCATTTCTACCGCACGACGCGTCCCTTCGGCTGGTGGGGGCCGATCCGCGCGAGCATCGAGGCTCCGCTGAGGGAGCGCATCAACCGCGAGAATCGCCGCGACATCGCGGCCATCCCGTTCGCGCTGCTCGCGCAGATCACGCTCTTCCTCCTGCCGATGCAGCTCGTCATCAAGGAATACGGTTCGTTCCTGCGCACGCTGCCGCTGTTCCTGTTCAGCTGCGCCGGGCTGTACTGGTTCTGGTATCGCCACCTGGGGTCGATCGACGCGCCGGAACTCGACAACCGGCCGGTCCGCGAGCCGGTCGCCGCGGGAGGGTGACCGCGGCCGCGGGAGTGCCATGCGTACCCGACAATCGCTGGATGGTCTCTGGGAGTTTCTGCCGCTGGCGGCGGCGCACGACGCGCCGCCGACCGCAGCCGACATCCCGCGCGGCGGCTTCGCGGCCGAGCGCATCCGCGTCCCGGGCTACTGGCGGACGTTTCCGCCCGACGTCGGCGGCGACTGGGGCGCATACGACCACTACCGCTACCCGCCCGCGTGGCAGGACGCGCCGGCGGCCTGGTACCGCCTGCGGTTCCGACCGGATGGAGCGTTCGCCGACTCATCCGGCCGCGTCCGCCTCGGGCTCGACGCGGTCGCCGGCCACAGCACGGTGTTTCTGAACGGGCGACGCCTCGGCGAGAACGCCGATAGCTTCCTCCCGTTCGCGTTCGATGTGACGGACGTGCTGCGGCCGGACGCGGACAACGAGTTGTGCGTCCACGTCGCGCCGCCGCGGACGCGCGACGGGTTGTGGCTTCAGCCGTGCGGGTCGTGGGTCGGCTGGCACATGCGCGGGATCTGGCAGCCGGTGTGGCTGGAAAGCAGCCCGGTCCCGGCCGTGGCCGACGTCTTCGTGCAGCCGTCGGTTCGGCGGCAACGGCTCGTGGTGGACGTGACGCTCGAAGCGGCGGGACGCGCGGCCGATGCGACCGTGCGGGTCACGGTCCGCGAGGGCGACCGCGTCGCCCTCGATCTCGGCGCGCAGCAGGCGACCCCGGCGGGCGAGAGCGTCCTGCGGTTCGAGCGACCCTGGCCGGACGCGCGGCTTTGGTCGCCGGACGATCCGCACCTGTACCACGCCGAGGTCGAGCTGTGCGTGGGCGGGCGCGTGCGCGACGCGCGGACGGTGCGGTTCGGCTTCCGGGAGTTCTGGATCGACGGCACGCGTTTCCTGCTGAACGGGCGGCCGCTGCGGCTGTTCGGCGATTCGTGGCACTACATGGGCGTCGCGCAGCAGAACCCGGCCTATGCGCGCACGTGGTTCGCGTTCGCACGGCAGGTGGGCGTCAACGCGATCCGCACGCACGCGATGCCGTATCCGCCGTGCTATTTCGACGTAGCCGACGAAGTGGGGATGCTGCTGATCGACGAGACCGCGATCTACGGGTCGGCCGGTACGCTGGCCTTCGACGCGCCGGAGTTCTGGGAGGCCTGTCGCGACCACGTGCGGCGGCTCGTGCGGCGCGACCGCAACCATCCGTCGGTGATCTTCTGGAGTGCGGTGAACGAAACGGTCTGGAAAGGCGGCGAGCGCATCTTTCCCGGGCTCGTGTCGCTCCTGGAAACCGCCCGGGCGCTCGACCCGACCCGCTTCGTCAGCTTCGACGAGAACGACTGCCACGTCGGCGGGGCGGCCGTCACGCACGCCGGGCACTACGGCACCGCGCAGCATTGGGAGCGGTCGTGGCGGCGCGATCGCCCGCTGACGGTGCACGAGTTCTCCGCCCTGTACCACGGCGGCCCGGAGAACTGCTGCGGCTGGGGCGACGAGGCCGTGTACGCCGACTTCGACGCCCGGCTGCGCGCGACCGGCAAGGACGCGGCGGACATGTTTTTCCGCCTGCGGGCGCTCGGGGCCGCCAGCATCACGCCGTGGAACCTGAACTGGTACTGCCTGACGCCCGGTCCGGCCGAGCCGGTGGAGCCGGTGCCGCCGGAGGCGACGGCCGGCGGGCCGACGTTCGACCGCATCGGCGCGTACGCGCTAACGCTCAACTACGGCTATCGGCCGGACGCGCCGCCGTGGGAGCCGAACGCGGCGCTGGCGCCGCTGGCGCGGTGCTACGCGCGGCGGCAGGTGTTTCTGCCGCACCGGCCGCGGCAGGGCTTCGGCGGACGGACGGTGCGGGTGCGGGGCCGCCTCTGGAACGACACGGACGCCCCGCTGACGGGCACGGCGACGCTGCGCCTCGCGACGGATGCTCTGACGCCCGCGAGCACAACGCCCGTGCGGCTGGCGCCGCAGTCGGACGGGACGCTCGAGCTGGCGCTGCGCCTACCGACGGTCGCGGAGGCGCGCCGCCATGAGTGCGAGCTGGTCGTGGCCGACGAGTCGGGGCAAGCGGTCTGTGCGGAGCGGTGGGCGGTGCACGTGCACCCGGCCGAGCCCGCGACCGCGACCCCCACGCGTCCCGCATACGTCTGGTGCGCCGGTGAATCGGCCACCGTCCTGCTCACGGCCGGGCTCACGCCGGTTACGGACGCGGACCTGCCCCACGTGTGGGCGCAGCCGGGCGCGTCGCTGGTGCTGGGGGGGCCGGACGGCGGGCGGACGCTCGCGGCGTGGCTGGCCCGGCCGGAGGTCGATGCCTGGCTGCGGGCGGGCGGGCGGCTGGTGGTGCTGCCGGGGGGTGTGGCCGACGACGCCTGTGCGCGGCTTGCGCCCGTACGGCGGGCGTACGGGCGTGTGTACCCGCGCGCTGCCGGCCGGGTGGCGGAGGCGGCGCTGCTGCACGGACTGACGGCGGAACACTTTTGCGACTGGGGCGAGGACGGGGTCGTGGCGCGCGAGGTTTACGAGCGGCCCACGACCGGGCCGGCGATCGCGCCGCTTGACGTGGGCGACGCGGCGGCCGGCCTGCTGTACGCGCCGCTGGTGCTGGTCGGGCACGGGCGTGGGTATGTGGCGCTGGTCGGTCTCGACCTGGCCCCGCGCGTGGCCGACACGCCCGCCGCGACGATCCTGCTGCACCGCCTGGTGCAGTGCGAACCGGCACCGCTGTCGCTGGCGTGGGACGGCGCGGTGGCGGTGCTGGGACCGGAAGAGTTTCGGCGAGCTCCCCTCTTCGCGAACGTTGGGATGGTGAGCGGCGGGCCGGCCGCCGATCCGGCGGTGCTGCTGTGCGACGGCGCGTCGGCCGAGACATTGGCGGACCCGCGCTTGGCACCGGAACGGATCGCCGCCCTGCTGGACTCGGGGGGGACGCTGCTGGTGTGCGGGCTGACGCCGGAAACGGCGCCCGCCTGGGCGGCGCGGCTGGGGCTGCGGCTGCGGCTCGGCGCGGATGAGCGCTACAACGTGGCGCGCTGCGTGGCGTCGGATGGGGCCGCCGATTCGCCGCTGCTGGGCGGGCTGAACAACTACGACCTGTGCTGGGTGAACCGTGACGAGAAGCAGCCGATCGTGCGCCACACGCTCGACCCGGACTGCGGCGACGCCGCGGCGCGGGTGCTGGTGCAGAGCGTCGCGACCCGCTGGGAGGACTATCAGACCGCCCACGAGCAGCACAAGGTCGCGCTCATGCTCCGCCGCATCCGCGCGTTCGGCGGCCCCCGCGCGGCGGTGGTCGAGGTTCCTCGCGGCCGCGGCCGGATCGTGCTGAGCCAGCTCGAACTGACGGCCGCGCGGGGCTCGTTCCGGTCGCGGGCCGAGCGCATCCTGTCGCGCTGGCTCGACGCCTGCGGCGCGGCGCGCCGGGCGGAGGTGAGCCCGCTCGTGCCCCGGGCGGCGGCGGCCATGCGGCCGGACGGCTACATCGCCGAGTGGCTCGTGCTCGGGCCGTTCGACCCGGAGAGCGCGGGAGCGCCGGCCGCGGCGCACCCGCTGGACTTCCCGTACGTCGAAGAGGCCGCGCTGAGCCCGCGTGAAGGCGCGTCCGTGGCCGGGCGCACCTGGCGGCGGGTTGCGTCGGCGTTGCCGCACGTCGATGTGGGGGCGGCGTTGGGGCCGCTGCCGCAGCGCGAGCGCGTGGCGTACGCGGCGGCGTTCGTGTATGCGGCGCAGGATCGTTCGGTGCTGCTCGACGCCCCGGACATGGTCGCGCTGCTGCTCGGATCGGACGGCGGCAGCAAGGTGTGGCTCAACGGCACGCTGCTGGGCCGGTTCGACTTCGTGCGCGAGCTGGTGCTCGACAACGACCGTGTGGCGGGCGTGCCGCTGCGTCGCGGCTGGAACACGCTGATCGTCAAGCTGCACAACCCGTCCGGCGCGTGGCGCTTCGCCGCGCGCTTCCTGAGCAGCGCCGGCGAGCCGGTCGGCGAGCTCCGCTGCCAGGTCGATCTCCCGACGTAAACCCTGCCGAGTCCGAACCGCCATGACGACGCCCCTGACGCTCGACCTGAACGGCCGCTGGGAACTCGCGGGCTTCGACGGCTACGGCCAGACGCTGGGCGACACGGCCCTGCCCGCGGGCCTGCCGAACCTGCTCTGGATCGACGCCGAGGTCCCGGGCTCCGTGCACCGCGACCTGATGCGGGCGGGCTGGCTGCCGGAACTGTACGCCGACTGCCACACGCTGGCCGCGCGCTGGGTCGAGGACGACTACTGGTTCTATCGCCGCCGCTTCGACGTGCCGGAGCCGCCCGGTGACCGCCGCGCGTACCTCGTGCTCGAGGGTCTGGACCTCGACGCGGTCGTGTACCTCAACGGCGCGGTCGTGGGCGAGCATCACAACGTGTTCCGCCCGCTGCGCATCGACGTCACCGGCCGCCTCCGGCCGCGCGACAACGAGCTCATCGTCCGGCTCGACAGCGGCAAGCTGCTGGCATCCGACCGGCGCGGCGGGGACTACAACCTCGAACTGACGGCGGCGGCTACGAAGCGCGCCTGGTTGCGCAAGCCGCAGTACGGGTGCCGGTGGGACTGGTCGCCGCGGCTGATGAACGTAGGGCTCGGTGGCGGCGTGCGACTGGAGCTGTGCGCGACGGCCCGGCTGGACGCGGTCGTGGTGACGCCGGAGCTGAGCGGTGACCGGTCCCGCGGCGCGTTCCGCGTGCGGGCGCTGGTGGAGAACGTCACCGGCCGGGCCCGGCCGCTGACGCTGCGCGTCCGCCGCACCGACGACGGGCCGGAAATCCAGACCACCGCGGTCATGCCGCCGGGGGCGGGCGAGCTGCGCGCGACGCTTCCGGTGGAGAGCCCGCAGCTCTGGTGGCCCCGCGGCCATGGCGCGCCGCACCTGTACGAGTTGGAGATCGAGTTACGGGCCGACGCGACGTCGCTGGCGGTGGTGCGACGGACGACGGGTCTGCGGCGCGTCGAGGTGCGGCAGCCGCCGGCGGCCGACGGCGGCACGCTGCTGCACCTGGTCGTCAACGACGAGCCGGTTTTCTGCAAGGGCGCGAACTGGGTGCCGGCGGACCTGCTCTATCCGACCGTGACGCCGGCGGACTACGAGCAACTGGTCGGGCTGGCGGTCGAGTGCGGCTGCAATCTGCTGCGCGTGTGGGGCGGGGGGCACTACGCCACGCCGGATTTCCTGGCCGCCTGCGACCGCGCCGGCGTGCTCGTCTGGCACGACCTGATCTTCGCCTGCTCGAAGTACCCGGGCGACGATCCGGCCTTCGTCTCGGAGGTCGAGGCCGAGGTCCGCCATCAGGTGCGGGCGCTGGCGCACCACCCGAGCCTGGCGGTCTGGTGCGGCAACAACGAGGTCGACCTCGGCATCCACGACGGGTGGATCACCTCGTACGACCCCGCGACCCGGCCGTGCCACGACCTGTTTCACCGCCGCTTCGCCGAGCTGATGCGGGCGGAGGACGGTTCGCGGCCGTACTGGCCGACCTCGCCGTGGTCGCCGGACGGGCGGCCGCCGAACGACCCGGCCAGCGGCGACCAGCACCCGTGGACGGTGTCGCTCGGCGCGGCCAAGGGCGACTACTGGCACTATCGCACGGATGCGAGCCGCTTCCCGAACGAGGGCGGCATGCTCGGCCCGAGCACGCCGAAAACGTTGCGGGCGATGCTGCCCGAGCCGGAGCGCCGCGTCGGCAGCCGCACGTGGCTGCACCACGACAACAGCCAGAACACCTGGCGCGGCGAGCCGCTGCTGGACCACCTGCTGCGGCTGAATCTGGGCGTTCGGCCACAAGCGCTGAGCTTCGACGACTACGTGCACTACGCCGGCATCCTGCACGGCGAGGCGCTCGAGACCGCGATCGACAACTGGCACCGCCGCAAGTGGGACAGCGCGTCCGCCGTCTTCTGGATGTTCAACGACACCTGGCCGGCGACGACGAGCTGGACGCCGATCGACTACTACCGGCGGCGCAAACCGGCGTTCTGGTACGTCAAGCGGGCGTTCGCCGACCGGCGCGCGATCGCGGTGGGGCTGGAGCGGGAACTCGCGGTGTTCGTCGTCAACGACCTGCGGACGCCGCAGCGGTTCACGCTGCGCTGGGGTCTGTTCGCGCTGGCCGGCGGGCGGCCGGTGGACGAGACGGTGACGGTCGAGTGTCCGGCGAACGCGGCCGTGGTGGCGGCGCGGCGGCCGCTGGCGGATTGGGACCGGCTGGGCGTCGCGACGCACGGGGCGTTCGCGGTGCTGAGCGACGAGCGCGGCACGCTGCTCAGCATGCAGCGCCTGTTCCGCCGGCGTTTCGGTGAGCTGGCCTGGGCCCCGGCCGACGTATGCATCGAGCGTTTGCGCGGCCAGGGGCCGGGCGGGCCGACGGGCGCCGACCTGCTGCGGCTGACCTGCCCCACCTTCGCGTGGGCCGTGACACTCGACGTGGACGGCGAGCGGCCGCTGGCGGACAACTGGTTCGATCTGCTGCCCGGTGTACCGCACACGCTGCCGTGGGCGGGCGACTGGCCCACGCCGACGCCGCGCGCGGCCAACCCGCCGGACGGGTGGCCCGGCCGCGCGTAGCGCCGGACACCCCCCGGCCGACCGGCCCGCGGGGTCCGCGCGGAAGGTGACGCCGCCGGGGGCTAGGGCCCGGTGAACAGCCGCTGGAACGCGGCGAAATCGCCCAGATCGACGTCGCCGTCGGCATCGGCCAGATCGCTCCGCGCGAACCATTCGCCCGGCACGCCGCCGGGCGGCGCGGTGACGCCGGGCCCGACGAGGCACCGCCCCAGCGCGTCGAAGTCACGCACGTCCACGTCGCCGTCGCGGTCGATGTCGCCCGGCCGGTCGGCCAGACCGAAGAGCACGGCGGTGTCCGACGCGAGATCGACGACCGGCAGGAGCAGCCGTCCGTCGGCCGTGGTGGTCAGGAGTTGCTCGGTGGTCCAGACGCCCGCGGCCGTGTCGAACCAGCGGACGCGGTAGGTCGCGGCGGCCGGGAGGCCGGGGACGGTAACCGTGGCGGTCACGGGCGTGATGGGGACGCCGTCCACGACGCTGCGCCAGGTGTACTGGCGGTTCTGGATCCACAGGTGGCCGCGGCGGCTCTGCGTGCTCACCTGCCCGACGACGCGGAGGGCGGGCACGGTCGTGGCCTGCGCGTCGACGCACGCGCCGCCGCCCGGGTCCGCCTCGGCGACGAACGTGCGGAACGCGCGGTACACGTGGTAGAGGGGGCCGTGGTTGCCCGCGACGCCGCGGATGTTGTCGGTCCACCAGTAGAGTTCGTAAAGGACGGCGGCGTCGAGCTGGGCCCAGGTGATGTGGCGCAGCCAGACGCCCTGGGTGTCAAGCGTCAGCGCGGGATGGTCGTTGCCGTTGGGCCCGCCGAGGCCGGTTTCGCCGCGGATGATCGGTTTGCCGACGCTCAGCGTTGCGAGCTGGCGGGCCAGCGACAGGTGCGCCAGGGCCGAATCGCTGTTCTCGGGCGTGCCGTAGGCCACGTACTCGTGCACGTCCGCCGGGCTGACCGTGGGATACGCCGGGTTTGCCCAGAACGGCGCGGGGAACGTGGCCCACAGGGAGGTGGACGCCATGTGGCGGTGCGGGTCGTTTGCGGCCATCCACGCGGCCAGCCGCTCGGCGTGTTCGTACACGTCGGTGCTGAAGGGGTTCTGCTCGTTGGCCAGTTCCCAGGAGTGGACGCTCCGCTCGGCGCCCCAGCGGGCGGTGAGATAGCGCCACCAGTACTGCTGGAGGCGGTTCGACGGGTGCCCGGCCGGCGCGTTGAAGTTCGCGTCGTCGCTGTTGCGCTCCATGAAACCGGCGGAGCCCAGACGGGTCAGGATGTAGTCCTGCTTCTCGGTGATGACCAGGCGGTAGTAGTGGCCCGCGAGGCTCGACTGCCGGAGGGCGTAGTCGTACTGGAAGGACGCGAGCGGGTCGAAGTACAGGTGGTAGTTCGCGTTCGGGCGCCGCAGCAGCTCGGGGCCGAGCTGACCGCCGGAGCGCACCTCGCGGAGCGAGATCTCGTCCACGAAGGCGGCCCCGCCGGTCGTGTTCTCGAGCATCACGCACAGGTTGCCGAGGAAGTTGGCGTCGGCGACGAAGCCGCCTTCGTAGACGCACCAGCCGCGCGAGCCGTTCACGTGGGGCACGAGCGCGGCGTACTGCGGCAGGAAGTCCGGCGGGTCGGGCCAGCCGGTCCGCTTGAGCGTCAGGCCGTAGGGGTAGCCCGACCGCGCCGGGCCGGTCACGCCGACGAGCTTGGCCCGGATGCGCAGGCGGTACGTGCGACCGGGCTCCAGCGCGCGGTCGCCGCCCTGGAAGCCGGCGAACATGAGCGGGTTGGTCGCGTCGAGCCGGGTCGTGACGCAGCCGTCGCCGTACGCCTGGGCGGCCGACAGCCCGGTGGCGGGGACGGTGCCCTCGTAGCTCAGCGTGCGGGAGCTCCAGGGGATCCAGGCCGATCCGTAGATGTTCGCGCCGCTGAGCCACAGCCGGAAGAAGTCGGCCGAGTCCGAGCCGACCAGCGCGATGGTCTCGTCGACTCCGCGCATGACCTCGTCGCCGAAGCCGCCGCCGTGGCCGACGCCCGCGAAGTGCGTGCCGTCCTCGAAGCGGAAGTAGCGCGGGTCCAGCGGGTTGACGCGGACGAAGCCGTGGTTGTTCGGGTCGGCGGGCGGTGTCACGAAGAAGGCGGTCGCGGGGCTGAGCGCGGTCCCGCCCGCATCGACCGCCCGCAGCCGCACCTGCCACGGCCCGATGCGTGGCGGCGCGAAGCGCACCATCCAGGTCCGTTCGTCGCTGGGATACAGCCACTCGGCCCCATCGCGTTGCTGGGCCGTGTAGCCGCGATAGTAGAAGGCGGGCTGCGTCAGCACCGTCGTGAAGCCGTCGTCGCTGAACTCGGCATCGACGGAGATGCCGATGCCCGCGGGCACGCCGGGCGGGGGGGCCGGGTCATACGGGAAGTCGAAGGTGGTCGCCCGCGTGTTCTGCACGTCGAACGAGATGACCAGCGGCTCCCAGCGCTCCACCGTCGGCGGATGCTGAACGCCAACGATTGTGAGCGGTCCCGGCGGGTGATACCAGACGACCCGCTCCGCGAGCGTCAGCTTGCCCGCGGCGGACAGCGCATTGACGAGAATCCGATTGCGGCCCGGGTGCAGCGGAACCGTGGCCGCGAACGCGGGCAGCCCCGGGGCGACGCCCGCCTCCCCCCGGTCCGTGGACCAGCGGACCTCGGCCGCGCCGGCGGCCGTGCCGCCGAGCGCGACCGTGGGCGTGGTCGCGATGAAGCTCTCCGGCGGCGTCGTGAGGGTCAACGTGGGGTAGGTCGGGTCGGACACGGTGACGACCGTCGAGGCCAGCGCGACGGCGTCCCGGTCGTCCTGGGCGTAGGCCCGGACCGTGTAGGTGCCGGGAGCGACGTAGGTGTACGAGCCGGCGGCGTCGAGGGCGTGTCCGCCGTCGCCGAAGTCCCAGGAGATGTGCTCGATGGCGCCGTCGAGATCGTCGCCGAGCAACGCGTACTGCACCGTGGCGGGGAGCGTGGTGCTTTGGGCGGGGGTCACCACGGCGCTGATCTGCGGGGGCAGGTTCGTGCCGTCGTCGGGCAGCAGCACCGCGTCGTCCACGTAGAACTCGATGTGCGAGGCGGGGTTGGCGAACTTGTTGAAATCGAATCGCGCCAGGCCGTCGAGCGCGGTGAACTGCAAGGCCACCTTGAACCACTGCCCGGTCGGGTGCGTACTCGCGAGCAGCTCGACGCCGTCGAGAAAGGTCCAGTTGCCGGCGGTCACGCCGATGCCGATGTAGCCCCAGTCCACGATGTCGGTGCGGACGATGTAGACCCAGACGGTCGCGCGATACGCCTGCCCCGGCTGGACGGGCACGGCCTGGCGGATTTGTGCGCCCTGCCCGGGCGGACCGCTCAGGCGGCAGGCGTACGTGCCGCTGTGAATCGGCGACGTGACGATCGTCGCGCCCACGGGCTCCGACCAGCCCGCGAGCGTGCCGGTCTCGAAGCCGCCGTTGACGAACAGATTCTGAGCCCCGGCCGTTGCCATCGGCAGCAGAACCACGACCAGCGCAGGAATCCACGGGGTGCGCATGTGACCTCCCGTTGCACGCAGCGACTTGCGGAGACAACCGAGGGGCGTCCGCTTCCTTCCGCCGTTTCCGGAGGCGGTGGGGCACCGCGGTCCCGGTCGGTTGACGCCGTTCCGCCGCGACCGGCGCGCGACCGCCTCTGTTTTCCGCCAGCCGGTAGCATACTGCGCGGCAGCGCGGCGGCGTCAAGCAAGAAGTGCCCCGCCGACGCCTAGGCCGCGCGACGGAGTCAGCCCTGGCAGGCCGGTTTGAGGCCCGACCCCGGTGCCTCCGGCAGCGGCGGCAGGCCGTGCTTGCTGCGCACGTACCGATCGATTGCCGCGGCCGACTTCTTGCCGTCGCCCATCGCCAGGATGACCGTGGCGGAGCCGCGGACGATATCGCCGCCGGCGAACACGCCCGGCTTGCTCGTCCGGCCATGCTCGTCGGCCTCGATGTACCCCCACTGGTTGAGCTTCAGGTCGGGCGTGGCCTGCGTGAGCAGCGGGTTGGCGCGCGTGCCGATGGCGGGGATCACGAGGTCGCAGTCGATCACGAACTCGGAGCCCTTCACCGGCACCGGCCGGCGTCGCCCGCTGTCGTCTGGCGCGCCGAGCTCCATGCGGACGCACTCGATGCCGCGGACCCAGCCGTCGGGCGTGCCGAGCACGCGGGTCGGGTTGCATAGGAACTTGAAGATGATGCCCTCCTGCTCGGCGTGGTGCACTTCCTCGACGCGGGCCGGCATTTCCGCGCGGCTGCGGCGGTACACGAGGATCGCCTCGCGCGCGCCGAGCCGCTTGGCGGTGCGGACGGCATCCATCGCCACGTTGCCGCCGCCCACGACGACGACGCGTTCGCCGCGGATGATCGGCGTGTCGAAGTTCGGGAACTCGTAGGCCCGCATCAGGTTCGAGCGGGTCAGGTACTCGTTGGCGGAGTAGACGCCCTTCAAGTTCTCACCGGGTACGTTCATGAAGATCGGCAGCCCGGCCCCGTTGGCCACGAAGACCGCCGAGAACCCCTCCTCGCCGAGCAGCTCGTCGATCGTGAACGTCCAACCGATCACGACGTTGCAGACGATCTTCACGCCCATCTGCCGCAGCCGATCGACCTCGGCGTCGATGATCTTGTTCGGCAGACGGAACTCGGGGATGCCGTACGTCAGCACGCCGCCCGGCTGGTGCAGGGCCTCGAAGATCGTCACGTTGTGGCCCTTCTTCGCCAGCTCGCCCGCGCACGTCAGCCCGGCCGGACCGGAGCCGACGACCGCGACCTTGATGCCGGTCGGCGGCGCCAGCAGCGTTTTCAGCTCGAGGTTCTCGCGGGCCCAGTCGGCCACATAGCGCTCGAGGTGGCCCACCGCGACGGGTCGGCCGTTCTTGCCCTTCGCGCGGATGCACACCTGCTCGCACTGCTCCTCCTGCGGGCAGACGCGGCCGGTGATGCCGGGCAGCGCGTTGGCCGACAGCAGCAGCTCGGCCGCGCCCTTCAGGTCGCCGGCCGAAACGCGCTCGAGGAAGCCCGGGATGTCGATGCCGACCGGGCAGCCGTACGTGCACTTGCCGTCCTTGCACTGGAGGCAGCGGTTGGCCTCCAGGGCGGCCAGGGATTCGCCGTAGCCGAGGTTGACCTCGTTGAAATCGCGGTTGCGCTCCTGCGGATCGCGTTCCGGCATCTGCTGCCGGTCGATGGCCATACGCTCTTTGGGGGTCAGGGGCATGGGCTACCTCGAGACGGCCGACCGTCCGGCCGGGTGAAAACACGCCGCGGTCAGCGGGCGCCGCGGGCTACGATCGCAGACCGATGCGGCACTCGTGCTCCATCCGCTCCAGGGCCGTTTTCTCCTGGGCCCGGTACGCGGTCAGGCGGTCCGAGAGCTCGGCGTAATCGACCTGGTGGCCGTCGAACTCCGGCCCGTCCACACACGCGAACTGCGTCCTGCCGCCGACGGTCACGCGGCAGCCGCCGCACATGCCGGTGCCGTCGACCATGATGGGGTTGAGCGAAACGATCGTGGGGATCTGCAGCGGGCGGGTCAGCTCCGCGATGGCCCGCATCATCGGCACCGGCCCGGCGCAGTAGACCACGCCGATCGGCCGGCTCGGGTCCGCGATGAGCTCCCGCAGCTTGTCCGCGACCGTGCCCTGGAAGCCGTAGCTGCCGTCGTCGGTCGTCGCGTACACGGCGTCGCAGACCTTGCGCAGCTCGTCTTCGAGCACGACGAGGTCTTTCGTCCGGCCGCCGGTGATCGCGCTGACGAACGCGCCGTGGGCCCGCAGCGCCTTGGCGAGCGGGTAGATGACGGCCGTGCCGACGCCGCCGCCGACCAGCACGGCGTGGTCGGCCTTGTGGATGTCCGTGGGACGACCGAGCGGCCCCATCACGTCGCGGATCGTGTCGCCGGGGCCCTTGCTGCACAACAGCCGGGTGGTCTTGCCGATGGCCTTGACGATCAGCTCGATGGTGCCGGTGTGGGGGTCGGCGTCGGCCATCGTGAGCGGGATGCGCTCGCCGTTCTCGGTCACGCGGAGGATGACGAACTGGCCGGGCTGGCGGTGCCGCGCGACGAGCGGGGCCTCGATCTGGAACCACTTGACATCGCTGGCGAGCTGCCGCGTGGCGAGGATTCGGAACATGCGTCACTCGCTGGAGGACGTGGGGACCGGGTTACCGAGATGACATTATCGCGGTCGGGCGAGTGAAAGGCAAACGCGGCCGGCGGCGGGGCTTGGCGGCGGTAAGTGCAGCATCCAGAGTATTTTGGCGACGCGCCGCCCCCTTCGCCGCGGGCCGGGCGTTGCCCGGACGGATCGGCGGGCAGACAATCCCGGCATGTCGTCCGGCCACCCCAATTGCTGCCCGGCGCTGCGGGTCGTGATGATGCCGCGCGACACGAACCCGAACGGGACGATCTTCGGCGGCGTACTGCTCAGCTACATCGACCAGGCCGGCGCGATCGAGGCCCGCAAGCACGCTCCGCGACGGGTGGTGACGGTCGCGATCGACCGCGTGGAGTTCAAGCAGCCGGTCCACGTGGGCGACGTGCTGAGCTTCTTCACGACGCTGGTCAAACGCGGGCGGACTTCGCTCACGGTACACGTCGAAGTCGAGGCCGAGCGCTTCGTCCCGCCGCGGGAGACGGTGCCGGTGACGACGGCCACACTCGTGTTCGTGTCGGTGGACGAGGAAGGCCGGCCACTGCCGGTTCCGCCCTGAGCACCCGGGGCGCTACGTCAGCTTGGCGTCGCAGCGGCAGACGAGCTCGCCGCAGCCCGGGCAGCCGCCCGTGAATTTGCGGATGGCTTCCTCGAGGTCCACCCCTTCAACGTTCGCGAGCGTCACCAGCCAGGCGAGCACGTCCGCGAACTCCTCCTTCAGATTCTCGCGATCCCGGCCGGAGGCGATCGCGCTGGCCAGCTCGCCGACCTCCTCCGCGAACCACAGAAACGTCTTGGCCGACCCGCGGGCGCGGTCCTTGTCCGAGTACATGCGGTTGATCAGTTCCTGGAACGCGCGGATTTCCACACGCACTCTCCGATGCGGACCGGCCGGGCCGCTATTCTCACGGATTGCGCCGGGCGATACAAACGCGGCTCGGAGCCGTCTTTGGCCGGAGCGGAACCCGCTGCGGGGCAACGGCCGCCCGGGCCGCGAGACTATCGGGCCGGCCCGGCCGCCGCAGCAGCCGGCGCAAATTCTATTTGCCCGAGCTCAACCGGTTTCGCATCCTTCTATCAGGGACCGACGTCGGAGGAGAAGGAGGCCGGTCGTGCGTGGTGCAAGAATGCTCGAGTCGCTCGACCGCCGCCTGCTGCGCGACGAGACGGCGGCGACCGCCACCGAATATGCCGTGATGCTCGCGCTCGTGCTGATGGTCATTCTCAGCACGGTGTCGCTGTTCGGACAATCCGTCTCCAACATGTTCACCAACATCCAAACGGAGATCGCCGGCAGCGTGCAGCAGTAGTCCGCGCGGGTCGCTGCGTTTTTCCACTCCAACCCCCGGCGGCCGGGCCCACGCTCGGCCGTCGTTGCTTAACCACGCCGTGCGCATGGGCACGCGGGGGCGGCCGCTACCCGGAACGCAGGCCCCGGCGTATGATCCCGCTCCGGCTTCCGGAGAGACCGGCCCCATGACCGTCGTCCAGCCCCCGTACCGTCGCGTGCTCCTCAAGATCAGCGGCGAGGCGTTTTGCCCGCCCGGCGGGTTCGGTCTCCAGCGCGAGCCGCTGGACCGCATCGCGGGCGAGATCGCGGAAACGGCCGCGCTGGGCGTGCAGATCGCGGTCGTCTGCGGCGGCGGCAACTACCTGCGCGGCGCGAACTTCGCCGACGAGCTGGGCCTCGACCGCGCGACCGCCGACTACATGGGCATGCTCGCGACGGTCCTGAACTCGCTCGCGCTCCAGGAGGCGCTCGAACGGCACGGCCGCGAGGCGCGCGTGCAGAGCGCGTTGCCCATCAGCCGTATCGGTGAACCGTTCGACCGCCGCCGCAGCCTCCGGCACCTCGCGAAGGGGCGGGTCGTCCTGCTCGCGGCCGGCACCGGCAACCCGCACGTCACGACGGACTCCTGCGCGGCCCTGCGGGCGGCCGAGCTGCGGGCCGAGCTGCTGCTCAAGGCGACCAAGGTGGACGGCGTGTACGACGCCGACCCCGCCCGCAACCCGCACGCGCAGATGTACGCGCACGTCACCTACGACGAGGTGATCGATCGGCGCTTGCGCGTCATGGACATCAGCGCCACGGAACTCTGCCAGCAGTACGCGATCCCCGTCGTCGTCTTCAACCTCTTCCGGCCGGGCGTGCTGAAGCGGGTCGTGCTCGGCGAGCCGCTCGGTACGCGCGTCGGTCCGGCGAAATGACCGCCCCCGGCCCGCGGCCGCAGAGCGGGCTGCGCAGTCCGCACCAGTGGCGGCTGTGGCTCGCGGGCCTGGTCGGCAGCCGCTACGACGGTCTCACCCACTTCCACGTTGTCGCACCCGGCATCCTGCTGCGCAGCGGGCAGCCGCGAACCCGCGACCTGGACTGGATCCTCGAAACCCACGGCTTGCGGACGATCGTCTGCGCGCGCGGCGGCACGCGCCACCCGCTCCGCGGGCGGTGGTTCCGGAAGGAACGCGCCTGGGCCGCGGCCCAGGGCGTCGCGCTCGAGCACATGCCGTTCTCGGATGCGGCCACGCCGCCGGCCGACGTGTTTGAGCGCTTTCTGGCGCTGGTGGCGCGGCCGGAGCGGCGGCCCGTGCTGGTGCACTGCGAGCAGGGTTTCCACCGGACCGGGATTCTGTGCGCGGCGTACCGGGTGCGAGCGGAGGGCTGGTCGCTGGCGCGGGCGGTCGCGGAACTGGAGGCCCTGGGATTCGAGACGGGGCGTGCGAAGCGCCGCCCGCTGCTGGAGGCACTGACGGCGTGGGCCGGCAGGAACTTAGAGACGTGAGCACTCGTGCGGGCCGCTGCGGCACGGCCGCGGCGTTTGATGCGGCCGTTGTTCGACCCGCTCCGCGTTCGTAGAATCGCCGGCCGCTGTGAATCAACCGCTTTCATACGCGGCCGCACCGCACCGGCGTCCGGCGCCGCCGGTACTGCGTTGGGTCGGCCTGGCGTTGCTGGTCCTCGTGCTCGTGCTGCTGGGCGTTCTCGGCGGGCGGTGGATCGACCGTCAGGAACGCGACTTCAAGTACTTCTACTGCGGCGGGCAGTGGCTCTGGGAGCGCGGCACGCTGGACCCCGGCTACGACGTCGGGCCCGCGGGCGTGACACCCCGCGGCCGGCTGGACTGGTACTGGCCGTGCGTCGCGCGCTTCATGACGCTGCTGGGCTGGCTGCCGTTCAAGCCGGCGGGGTACATCTGGCTGGGGCTCAACCTGGCGGCGCTGACGGCCACGCTGCGGCTGCTCGGCCGGCACTTCTCCGGCCTGCACCCGCGCGACTGGCCGGTGACCCAGATGCTGCCGCTCGTGCTCCTGGCGCTGTACTGGCGGTGGGAGTTCCGGCTGAACCAGATCGACAACTTCACGCTCCTGCTGCTGGTCGGCAGCTTCGCGACGTGGCAGCTCGGGCGCCGGGGCGTGGCGGGGTTCTGGCTCGGGCTGGCGGTGCTGCTGAAGCTCACGCCGCTGCTGCTGGTGCTGTGGTTCGCGCTGAAGCGCCAGTGGCGCACCGTGGGCGTAGCGCTGCTGACCGTCGTGCTGGCCGGGCCGGTCTCCGATGTCATCGCCCTGCGGCCCGACCTCGCGCTCGATGCCTACCGGGGCTGGCTGCGCAACGCCGTGACCGAGGGCTCGGCCCGGGCGCTGATCCTCGCGCAGCGCGAGCGCGACTGGCGCAATCAGGGGCTGGGCGCGGTGCTGGCCCGCTGGTTGCACCCCACCAACTACAACACGCACTTCGACAACGACCCGGTGTCGCAGGCGCTGGTGACCTCGCACGAGGTCCTTACGCTGAACATCGCCGACCTGTCGCGCCCCGTCGTCGCGAACCTCGCGCTGGCCGTCTCGGCCGCCAGCGGGCTGGCGCTGTGCTGGATCGCACGGCGGCCCGCCCGCGGGCTGTCGGCCTGGCAGCTCCGCTGCGAGTGGGCGCTGTTCCTGCTCGGCATGCTGTGGCTCATGCCCGTGCTGCGCCGCTACCACCTGATCGCGCTCATGCCGGCCGTGTCGCTGCTCGGAGCGCTCGCGTGCCACGCCGGGTGGCGGTCGCGCTTCGCCGGGCTCGCCCTGGGCGCCGTCGCGGCCGCCGCGCTCGCGCAGTTCTCCGTGCTGTCGATGCGGGTCGAGGCAGCGGGCCTGATCCTCGCGTCGATCGCCGTGCTCGCCGTCCCGCTGATCGTGGCGATCCGCCGACTGGCCCGCGACCCGGCCGCCTTTCCGCCGCCGCCGGCGCCGCCCGGAGCGCCGGTCCCGACCGGGGTGGCCGGCCATGACTGACGCGCGCCGCCTCAACCGGGCCGTGGCGCTCGGCCTGGTCGTGCTGCTCACGGGGCTCGGGCTGCTTTCCTTCGACCGCGCGCGGCGCTTGCGCTACGACTTCGCGCATTTCTACCGCGACGCCCGCTACGTCTGGGAGAACCGCGCGCTGAACCCGCAAATCACGCGCGACGCCCCGACCGAAGAGGAGCGGCAGCTCCCGTTCTACGTGCCCGCCGTGCCGGTGCTGCTCGCGCCGCTGGCGGCGTTCGGCCCGTCGGCGGGTGCGCTGCTCTGGGCCGCGGCGCAGGTGGCTGCGCTCGGGGCCGTGCTGCGGGTGCTGCGGCGCTGGGCCTGCCCGCCGGGGCCCGCGCCTCCGGGCGATCTGGTCTTCGCGCTCGCGCTGCTGCTGGCGCTGCCCGCGCTCATCGAGGCCGCCCGCTTCAACCAGGTGAGCTTTTTCGTGCTGGCGCTGGTCGTCGGCGGCGTGCACGCGCTCGAGCAACGCCGCCCGTGGCCGGCGGGCGCGGCCTTCGCTGTCGCCGCCGTGCTCAAGCTGCTTCCGGTGCTGTTCCTTCCGTGGCTGCTGCTCAAGCGGCAGTGGTCCGCGGCCGCCGCGATGGCGGTCGCGGGGGCGGTCGTGGCCGTGGCGCCGCCGCTCGTCTGTTTCGGGCCGGAGCGAACGGCGGCGTATTACCGCGAATGGGCGGCGTACAACACCGAGTCGGCCCGGGGCATGCTCGACCCGCACCTGCCCGAGCACTTCCTCAACCACCGCAACCAGTCGATCACGCAGGTGCTCGCCCGGCTCGCGTGGGCCGATCACCCGTATCCGCTGCCGCTGCCGCACCGCCCCCGGCTCGAGCCGCACACGATCGAGCGGCTGGGGCGGGCGATCGCGGGCGGGCTGCTGACGGTCCTGCTCTGGAGCACGCGCCGGCCGTGGGCCGCGCGGTCGGGTCTGCGCCGCCGGGCCGAGGCGGCCGTGTACGCGCTTGCGCTGATCGTCCTCTCGCCGCTGGTGCGGCAGTACTACCTCGTCTGGGCGCTGCCGGCGGTGGTGCTGCTGGCCCGCACCGCGGCCGCGGGGCGTGGCGCCGCCGGCGAGTACGCCGAGGAGCCGCGGCATCCGTGGCCGGGGCGCATCGGGCTGGCGGTGTGGACGGCGGGCATGGCGTTGTGGCTGTGGCCGACGGCCCGGCTGTGGGGCGCGCACCTGGTCATGCTGATCGCGCTCGGAGGGCTGCTGCTGGCGGCCACGCGCAGCCCGCGCGCCGCGCGCCGCGCCGGCGAGCGCTGACGCCGCGACGATCGCGGTCCGTCCGACGAGCGCGGCGGAGCGGACGCCGCTGCGCGGGCCCGGACACGCGGCCCTCAGCGACCGTTGGCAGGGATGCGCGGCCCGACCTATCGTACGCCCGATGGCCGCCGATCTGAGCACCGAGCGCCGCTGTCCGCGTTGCACCTACGATCTGCGGGGGCAGCTCGATCCGCGGTGCCCGGAATGCGGTCTCACGTTCCCGCCCGCGCAGTGGCAGGCCGGCATCCTCCGGGAGCACCGCCCCACGCGTCTCGACCGCGTCGACCCCTGGCAGCCGCACCAGGTGCTGTGGGCCGGGCTGTGCGACCTGCTGCACGCGCTGGCGGCTCCGCACTGGGTGCTGCGCCAGATCGCGCACGACGGCCCGCCCCACGCGGCCCCCCTCGCCCTCCTGTCCGGCCTGTTGTGGCTCGTAGTCGCCTGCACCGGGCTGCTGACGTGGGCGACGTGCCGCGCGGCCGAGGTCAGCCCCTACGCCGGCCTGACGGCGGCACTGCGGTACCACGTCCCGCGGCTGCTGGCGCCCGGGGTGCTGACGGGCGTCGGGCTGCTGGTGCTCGTCGCCCGTCCGCGTGTGAGCCGCGTGTCGCCGATTCGCGCGCGGCATGTGCTGCGTCTGGCGGGCTGGTGGGTGCCGGCGGCGGCCGGGGTGACGGTGGCGCCGTTTGTTCTGGTGGCGGCGTTCTGGCCGGATCTGGGCCCGGCCGTGGGCGGCGCGGGGCCCGCCGTGGCGGCGGTGGTGAGCCTGCGCGGGGGGTGGGTCCTGCGGGGCGGAGAAGGGCCGCGGACCGGTGTGCGGCGCGCGGACGTGCTGGGCGGGCTGATTCTGCTGGTCGCCGCGGCCCTGGCGCAGATTCTGCTTCCGCGCACGCTGGAACCGCCGCTGCCAACGTACCTGTGACGGTCGCGGGGGCCGTCGCACTGGCCAGGGCGTGGCCGGCGCCCAATAATGCCGCCGCCGCATGACGCTGACGATCGGACTGCTGCTGCTGGTCGTGTTCCTGGGCTTCGCGGCCGCGATGTTCCTCGAACGGCTTTCGGCGCTGCTGGCGCTGCCGCTGATGGCGGTGGCGTTCCTGAGCGTGGCACTCGTGGGGGACCTGCTGCAACCCGAGACGGTGACGGAGCCGGCGGCGCCGGACGCCCGCGCGGCGAGGACGCGGTCGGGGACGCCGGCGGAGCGGACGGGGCCGTCGCGTTTTGCGCAGTGGCAGGCCTTCCGCTGGCAGCGCGCGGCGTACCTGGCCGAGCTGGCGCGGACGTATCGCGGCTTGGTGCTGGCGTTGCAGGTCGAGCTGCGGGGGAGCGATTCCGTCCCCGCCGTCGCGAGCATGGATGCGTTGGGCGGCCTCCGTGGGCGGTTGCTCGGGGTGCTGGACCGGTACGCCGAGCGGGACGAAGCGCTCCGGCGGGCCGCTCTGGAGCGCGCCGCGCTCGTCGAGGCGCAGTTCGCCCGGCCGCCGCACGTGCCGGGTCCGCGGGCGACGCTGGAGGACGAGCTGAAGGCGATAGCGTTCGCGACGCTTGCGGCCGACGTGCGGCAGGTCGTGCAGTCGGCGCCGGATGAGGAGGCCGCGGCGGCGGCGCTGGCGTTGGTGCTGGACCGCGCGCAGGGCGCCCTGCTCGCGATGCAGGGTCGGTATCCCGACGCCCCGCCGCGGGACGGCTGGTTCACTGCTCGCGGCGTGGCGAGCTACGTCGCGGCGCACTTCCTGCTGCTGTTCCGCGCGGGCAGCCTCCAGCTCTACGCGACGATCATCGCCACGATCTTCGGCGGCATGTTCGCGATGTACGTGCGGCACCTGAAGATCGCCGAGCGGCTGGTGTACTGGACGGCTGAGTTCGCGGGGGAGCGCCCGTTCCTGATCGCGCTGAACGTGTTCATTGTCACGGCGGTCGTGTTCACGTCGGTCGGCGGGCTGGGCACGGTGATCATGCTGGGGACGATCATCCTGCCGATTCTGCGGTCGGTCGGGCTCGGGCCGATCGCGGCGGCGGGCACGTTCCTGATCGCGATCGCGCTGGGCGGCACGCTGAACCCCGTCGCGCGGCGGTTGTGGCTGGACTTCTACGGCCTGCGACCCGACGAACTCGACCGCATCCTGTGGATCATGGTCGGGCTCTACGCGGTGTGCGGCGTCGCATGGATCGCCTGGGGCACGCGTCGGCGGCTGCTCAGCAGCTTCGACGCCGTCGCGGCCGATGGGCCGCGGCCGGCGGCCGAGGTGCCCGCGCGGCTGCTGCTGGCGCCGCTGGTGCCGGTCGCCCTGGTGTACTTCGCCCGGATCGAGGAGATCAGCGCGTTCCTGGTCACGCTGGCGTACATGTACCTGTGCGTGTGTCTGCGGCCGGGCGCGACGCGCCAGTTGTCGCGGGCGCTGATCGAGGGGGCCCAGGCGGTCATGCCGCCGGCGCTGCTGATGATCGGCATCGGGCTGCTGGTGACGGCGCTGGGCACGGCGCCCGTGCAGGCCTACCTGCGGCCGCTGCTGGCGGCGGCGGTGCCCGCCTCGCAGGCGGGCTACATCGCGCTCTTCGCGCTGGCGGCGCCGCTGGCGCTGTACCGCGGGCCGCTGAACGTGTGGGGCATGGGGCTGGCGGTGTCGGCGACGCTGCTGGCGACGTCGCCGCTGCCGCCGACGGCGATTCTCGGGGCGATACTGGCCGCGGGCATGCTGCAGGGCGTGTGCGACCCGACCAACACGGCCAACGTCTGGATCGCGGGCTTCCAGGGTGTCGGCGTGAACCAGATTCTGCGGTATACGCTGCTGCCGGTGTGGCTGGCGGCGGCGGCGGCGGTGGTGATCTTCGGCGTCCTGTTCGTCGGGCCCGGGGGCGCGCTGTGAAGGCGCCGCAGCGGGTCCGCATCGGCATCGACGTCGGCGGCACGTTCACCCATGCCGTCGCGATCGACGCGGACACGCTGGCGCTGGTCGGCAAGGTGAAGGTCCCCACCACGCACCAGGCCGATGAGGGCGTCGCGCGGGGCGTCGTCGAGAGCCTGCTGCGGCTGCTGGACCGGTGCGGACTGGCTCCCGGGCAGGTCGTGTTCATTGCGCACTCGACGACGCAGGCGACGAACGCCCTGCTGGAGGGGGACGTCGCCCCCGTCGGCATCGTGGGGCTGGGGCGCGGCGGCGGGGCCTGGCTGGCCCGGCGTCAGACCGCGCTGGCGCCGATCCGTCTGGCGCCCGGCCGCACGCTGGCGATCCACCACCGCTTTCTGCGGTCGGAGCGGGCGACGCCGGAGGCGATCGACGCCGCGCTCGCGCAGCTTTGCGAGGCGGGGGCCCAGGTCATCGTGGCGGCCGAGGCGTTCAGCGTCGACGACCCCACGCTGGAGCGGCTCGTGTGCGAGCGGGCGGCCCTGCGCGGCGTGCCCGCGACCGGCACGCACCAGGTCAGCCGGCTGCACGGGCTGGGCGTCCGCACGCGCACCGCGGTCATCAACGCCTGCATGCTGCCGCGCATGCTGAGCACGGCGAACCTGACCGAGCAGGCCGTGCGCCAGGCGGGCATCACTGCTCCGCTCATGATCATGCGCAGCGACGGCGGCGTCATGGACATCGCCGAGATGCGCCGCCGGCCGATCCTGACGATGCTGTCGGGCCCCGCCGCCGGCGTGGCGGCCGCGCTGCTGTACGCCCGCGTCTCCGACGGCCTGTTCCTCGAGGTCGGCGGCACGAGCACGGACATCAGCATCATCCGAAACGGGCGCTGTCCGGTGCGCAGCGCCGAGGTCGGCGGCCAGAAGCTGCACGTCAGCACGCTCGACGTGCGGACCGTCGGCGTCGCCGGGGGCTCGCTCGTCTACCTGCGCGGCGGCCGGGTGGCGCAGGTGGGGCCGCGCAGCAGCCACATCGCCGGGCTGCCGTACCTGAGCTTCACGGAGCACGGGCCGGCGGACCTGCGGGGCGCGACGCACGCGCTGGAGAGCGACGAATTCCTGGTCGTCGCCGCCGGCAGCGCGCGGCTGGCCGTCACGACGACGTGCGCGGCCAACCGCCTGGGGCTGGTACCGGCGGGCGATCCGGCGGAGGGCCGCGCCGACGTCATCGCGGCGGGGCTGGACGCGGCCGCGGCGGTCTGCGGGGAGAAGGACGGGGCGGCGCTGGCGGAGACGATCCTGCGGACGGCGGCGCCGCGGGTCGGCGCGCTGGTCGCGGGGCTGATCCGCGATTACAAGCTCGACCGGGGCGTGCTGCGGCTGATCGGCGGGGGCGGCGGGGCGGCCGCGATCGTGCCGTACGTGGCCCGGGTGCTGGGGCTGCCGCACGAGGCGGTGGAGAACGCGGACGTGATCAGCGCAATCGGCGTGGCGCTGGCGCTGGTGCGCGACACGGTCGAGCGGACGGTGATTACGCCGAGCGAGGAGGACATCCGGCGCATCCGCACCGAAGCGCTGGAGCGCGTGCTCCGCATGGGCGCCGCGCCGGACACGGTCAACGTGATCGTCGAGGTGGACGGCCGGCGCAACCTGCTGCGCGCGACGGCGGAGGGCGCGACCGAGATCCGCACGCCGGAGCGGCGCGGCCGGGAGCTGAGCGAGGCCGAGCGGGCGGAGCTGGTCGCGGCGAGTTGCGGGCGCACGGCGGCACCGCCGGAGTGCCGCGCGCGGGCCGCGGGCTTCGAGCTGTGGACGGCTCCGCGCGTGGTGCGGCGGCTGGGCGGACTGGTGCGCGAGTCGCGGCAGGCGGTGCGCGTCCTGGACCGGGCGGGCACGATCCGCTGGGCGTCGAACCGCGCGGACTGGCGGGCGAGCACCGCGGCCGCGGCCGAGGCGGACCTGGCGGCGCTGGCGGAGCAGCACACGCGCTACAGCGACGCGGGGGCGACGATTCCGCGCTGTTTCGTGCTGCTCGAGAGCCGGATCATCGACCTGTCGGGCCTGGCGGAGATGAAGCAGGTGCGGGAGGTCCTGCGGATCGAGCTCCAGCGGGCGGGCGGGAGCGCGGAATGCCTGCTGCTGGCGGACCGGGGGTAGACGGCCGGCGGCTCAGCGCGCCAGGCCGAGTTTGGCGCGCCATCCGTTGCGCGGTGCGGCCGCGTCGGGCGCGTCGCCGACGATCTTCTGCGCGATCGCCTGGATGGCGGCGCGGACCGGGTTGCGGTCGGCCAGCGGCCGCCCCGTGTCGAGCGCCTGGTGCACGGCGCGGAAGTCGCTCGGCACGACGCCGAAGGCCGGGCGGCCGAGCTCCTGCTCGACGGTCGCGACGGTCAGCAGGTGCAGGCTGCGCCGGTAGCGGTTGACGACGAACTCGAGCCGCTCGCGGGGGACGCCTTCGCGCTGGAGCGCGCCGAAGAGCCGCCGGGCGTTGCGCACGCTGGGGACGGTCAGTTGCACGACGAGGATCAGCTTGTCCGCGAGTTCGAGGGCGGCGCCGACGAGGGGCGTCAGTTGTCGTGGCAGGTCCAGCACGCTGACCGGGTAGAGCCCGCGCATCGCGTGCAGGACGGGCAGTACGAGGGCGGCGTCGATGGCGCGCGCGTCGTCGAGCTCCGGCGGCGGGGTCAGCAGGCGCACGCCGTTGGGCAGGGCCAGCGCGGCCCGCTCGATCAGCGCGGCGTCGATGACGCCCGCGCGGGCCACGTCGGCGAGGGTGAAGTTCGGCGCGCTGTCGAAGGCGCCGGCGACGCCGCCGAACTCCAGGTCGAGGTCGACGAGGGCCACCGGCTGCTGCGTGGTCGCCGCGCACTCCACCGCGAGGTGGCACGCGAGGGTCGTGGTGCCCGCTCCGCCGATCGTCCCGAACAGCGCCACCGTCTGCCCGCCCGCGGTCGTCCCGGCGGGCGCGCTGGCGCGCTCCAGGGCCGTGCAGACGTCTTCCTGACTCAGCGGGCGCAGCGTCACCTCCGTGCAGCCGGCCCGCAGCGCGGTGAGCACGAGCGCGCCGTCGGAGCGGTCCGCGACGCCGACGATCCCCAGGGCCGGTTGCGTCTCGACAATCTGCGTGATCGTCGTCAGCGTGTGCGGATCGTTCAGGTTCAGGACGACGGCCGCCACGCCGCCCGCGGTCACCGCGGCCAGCAATTCCTGCGTGGTGCGGGTGCGCAGGGCGATTCGGAAGCCCGGCGCGAGGGTCGGCTCGAAATCGGGCAGATTGTGAACCAGGATCGGTCGCGACACGGCGCGCTCCCGGGCGGGTACACGGTGGCCCGACCCGTAGCCACGCGGCGGCGGGGCGGCTGCCCTGCGCATCGGACGGATGAGGGTCGGGTTTCAGTTGGAACGCCATGGGGCCGATAAAGCTCGGCGACCGCCACCCCGGGCCGCACGCTGAACCGCGAAGCCGATTCGGCCGATGCATCCGTTGTCGTCGGAACGATGCTCGAAGGCGCTGTGCCGATGGTCAGACTCAACGCGCGCGCCGCCCAGCCGATGCGGCGCGACGACTGGCTCAAGCTGCTCGCGGGGCTCGTGGGGTCGGAGTTCGAGCCGCCCGTGCGGCGGCGGACCCGACGCTACCCCCTCAAGGTCGCCGGCTGCCGGCTGCTGCACCACAACAAGCACGGGCGTGCGACCGCGACGCGGGCCTGGCTCATGCAGGTGTCCGCCGGCGGCGTGATGATCCTGTGCGAAGCCGAAGTGCCGCGCGGCGCGCCGGTCCTCCTCGAGTGTCCGTTGCCGCGAGGCCCGATCGTGCTGACCGGCCAGGTCGTGCACTGCACGAGCACGGTCGGTGGCAACAAGATCGGCATCCAGCTCGCGCTCGACTGACCGCCGGCGCGGCGAACGCGGCGCCCGCCCCCCGTGTCGGACGTTACGGGAAGACGCCGAGGCACGCGCGCCGGACTTGCGGGTCCGGCGTCACCGCTTTCCGGCAGGCTGCGCGCGGCGGGCCCGCAGCGCCGCCACCGCCGCGCCCAGCGCCGGGGCGGCCCGCAGCCGCGACGCGACCACCAGCCCCGGCCGCAATTCCTCGTTCTCCCCCAGGTAGGCCCGCGCCAGGGCCGGGTCCGGCCCGTCCGCCAGCAGCGCGGCCAGGTGTCGGTCCAGCCGCGCGGCGAACAGGGCGTGATACTGCGGGTCCGCGTACAGCAGGCCGATCCGCTGCCCGATGATCACCCGCTCCAGCACCAGCCCGCGATACGGATGGTCGACCGCCAGCTTCGCATACGCCTCGCCGCGATGCGGCGCGGCCGCCCGGCCGCCGTAGATCGTCGCCAGCCGTTCGTGGATCAGCTCGGCCAGCACGAGGGCCGCCGTATCGAGCCACGTCGCCGCGGCCGGGTGCCCGTTGCGCGCGGCGACTTCCGGGAAACGCCGCGCGGCCGCCGCATCGTCCGCGGGGCCGCAGAGCCCGGCCCAGACGCGGTTCAGCGCGGCGGCGGATACGAGCTTTTCGAAGGTCGCGCCGAGTGCGCTGGGAATCTGCCAGGCCTTCAGCAGCCACGCTTTGGTCTGGTCGAGAGGCACCAGCGCGCCTTTCAGCTTCAGCGCGTCGGCGATGCCCGTGCCGCCGCCCAGGTAGTAGGCGCTCGACACGTCGCGAAACAGTCCGTCCGCGGCGTACTCCTCGCCGAGGCCGCAGTAGTCCGCGTCGCTGCCGAGCGCCGCGATCGGCGATGCCAGCTCGAGCCCGGCCGCGGCCAGCCCGCGCTCGAGCTGCGCGAGATAGTCCGGGATGCGCGGGCCGTTGTTGATCACGTTGATCCCGCGCCCGTCGGGCGTCTTCAGCCCCGGCATCCCGACGCCGACGAGCACCCGGCGAGCGCCGGCCGCGCGCGCCACCTCGGCGACCGCTTCCACCGCGGCCGCGATCCACAATGCGCCCTGCTCCTGTTCCGCGGCCGGCAGTCGCAGCGGGCCCGCGTCGCGTTCCGCCAGTTGCTCGGGGACGGGGCGCGGGGCGAAGTCCGGGCGGCGCGGATACACGCGCGACGCGGTCTCCGGCCGCAGCGCCAAGCCCGTCAGCCGGTCGAAATCGGTGCACGCCACGGCGTGCGCCTTGACCTCGGTGGCCCCCCCGTCCACGCCGATCAGCAGGACATCATTCGGAGACACGGTCAACTCCTGCGGCCGGGCGCGCGCCGGTTCCGGCCGGCGCGGGTTCGTCGCCAATGGGCTCCCGGGATGCGAGCAGTGCGTTCCAGACGGCCGGCTCGCGCCAGCCGCGCACGCGGCGGCCGTCGAGGTACACCATCGGCGTGCCGGTGATCTGCAACCGCCGCGCGAGCAGGACGTCGGCCGCGATGCGCGCGGCGACGGCGTCCGATTCGAGCGCCGCCTCGAACGCGGCGCGGTCGAGGCCGACCTCGCCCGCCCAGCGGACGACGAGCGCGCGCTGGTCGGCGGTCTGGCGGCTGGGCGGCTCGACCGGCAGGGCGCGCTGGCGCTCGTAGATGAGAGCCCGGAGGCGCGCCGCGGCCGCGGGTCCGCCCACGAGTCCCGCGGCTTCCACGGCCCGCGCGGCGCGGCAGGCGTAGAAGTGCCCGCCGATGCGAAAGCGCGGGTCCGAATTGCAGTCCGGGTCCTCCGGGTAGTGGCGGTACGCGACGCGGACGCGGCCGGCATGCTGCGCGAGCACGTTCGTCAGCACCCGGTGCAGCTCGGCGCAGGGGCCGCATTGCAAGTCGGAGAAGACGACGACGGTATGCGGCGCGGCGGGATCGCCCTCGTAGAGCAGGTCGTCGGACAGGAGCAGCTCGTCGACCACCGGCTGTCGTCGCACGTCCCATGCGATGAATTCCGGGTCGCGCAGCACGCGTTCGTACTCCACCTGCTGGGTCCGCACCACGCCCCCAAGGATCGCCAGGTACACGACCAGGAGCGTCAGCGCGCCGCCGAGAACGCCGGCCGTGGCCGTGCTGAGGGCCAGGCGCGGGGTCGGGTGCGGCGCCTCGGGCGTCCGCGGCGTGCGCCACGGCCAGGCCCCGGCGGTCAGCGCGAGCAGTCCGCCGTTGAGCGCGTGCACCGCGAGGCAGCCGCCGCACCAGCGGTGCAGCTCCTGATGCATGATGAGGATGTATCCGACCGACTGCCACGCTCCCGCGAGCACCAGCAGCAGGAGCGGCAGGTGCCACAACCGCCGGGAGCGCGACGGCGGCCCGACAAACAGGTACCACAGACCCACCATCAGGAAGTAGGCCAATCCCAGCGCCGAGACCGGCAACTTGAGCGCCCCGACCTCGCGACCGAGCCGCACGTACGCCTGCGGCGACGTGAGCACGCTGCCGCAATCGCCCTCGGCCGTCAGCCCGCCCTTTCCGCCGCACAGCAGCTCGACCAGCGGGTTGTTGCGTTGCGGCGCGGCCGAGTACAGCAACAACTGGTACGAGAGCACCGCGCCCGCCGCGGCCAGCGCGACGCCGAGCCAGCGCACGACGGGCTTCGGTTGATGGAAGCTCGGCGGAGCGGGCCCCGCGGTTCCCGAAAAGCTTGATTCGGGCATTCCGGGCATCGTGTCCTCCCGCCGGCGCCGGGCGCCGGGCGCAACAGCGGCGAGCAGTATAGGGCCGGGAGGCTTGCAGGGGCACCGGCGCGGCCCGCGCGCGGCGCGACGCCGGTCGCTGTTTCCGGACCTCGCCCGCCGGTGGAGAACCCCCCGCGGCCGGTCGATGCGAACCCTATGCAGAGCGCACCGCACGAAGACTTCCCCGCGGCCGGAGCGCCCGTGGCACTGGCCGAGCGGTCGGTCACGGAGGCACCGCCGCCGCCCGACCGGCGCGCCGTCGGTTCGTCGGCGCCCCGCGCCGGCCGGCCCGCGCCGCCGGGGCGACGGGCATGGTTCGGGCGGGCGCTCACGCGTCCGCGCCGCGTGCTGCTGGCGCTGGCGGCGGTGTGGGTGGTCAGTACGTTCGACCTGTATTTCACGCTCCAGGAGCGGGCTGCGACGCACTTCGTCGAGCTGAACCCGTTGGCGGGCGTGCTGCTGGACCAGCCGCCGCTGGCGGTCGCAACGTTCAAGTTCGCGCTCCTGGCGTTCGGCTCGGTGATCCTGGTCACGCTGCGGCGGCACTCGGTCACCGAGCTGGCCGCCTGGTTCCTGCTGACGGTAAAGATCTACGTGGCGGTCCGGTGGTTCGCCTACTTTGACAGTCTGGTGACGAGCAAGGTCGATCCGTTCATCACGTGGCCGCCGGGCGGCTGAGGGGGAAGGGCCGGGGTCAGTACCGGACGCGCTGGCGGGCCGGGGGGATGCCGAGCTGGGCCCGGTACTTCGCGACGGTGCGGCGTTTGATGTCGATGCCCTCCGCGCGGAGCCGGGCCACGATCTCGTCGTCGTTGAGGGGGTTGTGCTTGTCCTCGCGGGCGATGATCTCCTGCACCTTGGCCTTGATGCTCGCCCAGCCGAGGGCGTCGCCGTCGTCGGTTTCGGCGCCGCCGGTGAAGAAATAGCGCAGCGGGTAGATGCCGCGCGGCGTCTGCATGTACTTCTCGTCCACCGTGCGGCTGATTGTGGACGGGTCGCAGCCGAAGCGGGCCGCCAGGTCGCTCATCCGCAGCACCTTCAGATGCTGCTCGCCACGGTCGAGGAAGTCGCGCTGCGCTTCGACCACCGCGCGCGCGACTTCCAGCAGCCGCTCCCGCCGGAAGCGCACCGCGTCGATGATCGCGTTGGCCTCCTCGATTTTCTGGCGCGCGAAGTCCCGCGCGCGCTTGTCGTGCCGCGCGGCCTCGAGCAGTTCGCGGAATTCCGGCGAGATGCGCAGCTCGCGCTGCGAGACCCGCGAGAGCCGCACGTCGTAGCGGTCTTCGTCGGCGTTGTACTCCACGATCACGTCCGGCACGATCGGCGGCGTCACACGGTCCGCCACATCCGAGCCGGGATGCAGCGACAGCCGGCCGATCACCCGCAGCGCCGCCTTGACCTCTTCCACGTCCACGTCCAGCGCCCGCGCGATCGCCGGCAGCCGGTTCCGCTGGAGATCTTCGAAGTGCTCCGCGAGGATGCGGCGTTCCAGCGTGTTGTCCCCCGGCAGCGCCGCCAACTGGAGCAGCAGACACTCCTGGAGCGACCGCGCCGCCACCCCGGGCGGATCGAGCCGCTGCACCGCCGCCAAAGCGCGCTCGAGTTCGGCCGCCTGCGCCGGCGGAGCGACCGCGGACGCCAGGTCGCCGAGCGGGACGTCGAGCCGTCCACCGTCGTCGAGACTCTCGATGATCGCCCGGCCGAGCGCCCGTGTGCGCTCGTCCACGTCCGCCAACTGCCACTGCTCGAGCAGGTACTCCTGGAGCGTGACCGGCCGGGCGGCGGCGTTGGCCATTGCGTCGAGCTTGCCGTCGGTCTCGTCCGCGTCCCGGGCGCGGGAGAAACCGCCGCGGTACTGGTCGTCGTCCAGCCAGTCGTACTCCTGGACCATCGTGTCCAGGCGCTCGAAATCGGCGCCGCCGTGCTCGTCCACCACGAGCGGGCGGTCACCGTCCGCGGCCGAGGACGGCGGTTCGGGCTCGGGCGGAGGCGGAGCGTCGACCTCCTCCGGCGTGAAATCCAGCGCTGGGTTCCGCTCCACCTCGTCCGCCAGCCGCGACTCCAGCGCCAGCGTGCCGAGCTGGAGGATGTCCATGGCCTGGATCAGTTGCGGGGTCAGGCGCTGCTGCTGAAGCAGGGCTTGGCGCGGGACTTGAGCGAGAAACTGCGACATCGCCTTCAGCCTTGGCGCCGGTGGCCGGCCGGCGTGCTGCCCCAAAGATCGGCGGGCGCGGGCCGCCGATATGCAAAACGCGTGCCACGCGCAAGAGTAGGATAGCAGCCCCGCCGGACGGTAGTCAAACGGACCTGCGGTGTGGCGTTCGGCCGCGCCCGACGGGCAGCCCTTCCGTGAGCGGTATCGGTCTGCGGCTGAGCCGTGCTCGTAGGCCGGCTGCGCCGCGTCTCGCCATACAATGCGGAAGCGCCGCGGCCGATCCGCCACCCGCCGGAGGTTCTTCAGAATGCTCGAGTCGCTCTGCCGCCGGGCGCTGTTCCAGTTCGAGATTCCGATCCGGTACCTGGCCCGGCCGCCGCGGCTGGACGGTGACGCTTCGAAATGGCCACGCTCGCACCTCGCGCCGCCGCTGGTCGAGCTCGAAGGCCACAGCCCGTTCGCGGACGTGTACTGGGGCTGGAACGAGGACGGCTTCTACGCCGCGTTCGACGTGGCCGGCCGGACGACCCGCCCGCAGTGCGACCCGCAGCACTGGTGGAAGAAGAACGGCGTCCGGCTCTGCCTGGACACGCGCGACGCCCGCGACATCAAGCGGGCGACGCGGTTCTGCCATTTCTTCTACCTGCTCCCCACGGGGGGCGGCCGCCGCGGGGACGAGCCGGTGATCGGCCTCCACCGGATGAGCCGGGCGAAGGAGCCGCCGCCGCCGGTGGACGTGTCGCAGGCCCGGGTGGCCGCGCACATCGGCCGGAGCGGCTACTGCATCGAGGTGGCGCTGCCGGCGACGTGCCTGCACGGCTGGGACCCGGCCGAGCATCCGCGGATCGGCGTGTTCTACAAGGTGAAAGACACGCAGTTCGGCGGGCAGCACCTGACCGTCGATGACGAGCTGGGCTGGAACAGCGACCCGAGCACCTGGGCGACGGGCGTGCTCGTGCGGTGACGGCCGAGGGCAAAACCGCCGCGCCTCGAGTCCTCATCCGCCCTCAGCGCCCGGGCGATCCCAGGATCTGTCCCTGACCCGCGGCCGTTTTTTCGAGCCCGCGGGCCGGCGTCCCTCCGCGCCGTGGCCCGCTCATAGCCAGTCCGCGATCGGCCGGATGCGGCGGGCGAACTCCCGGCGGGGCACGTTGACCGTCTCCCAGCGCGGGCTGCGGACGCGGGCGGACAGGCGGTACTCGTCTATCGGCAGGGCCGCGAAGACGTACCGCGTTTCCCGGAACGCGTGCACGATCTCCGGCGGAGGACCGTCGGGCGTCTCCAGGCGGTAGGCGAACACGAGCAGCGCCGCGAACCCCGCCCCGAACACCTCCTGCCACTGCCCGAGCCCGTCGAGGTCCGCCTGCGTGACCCAGTTCTCCCAGGTCGGCCGCGGACAGCCCGCCCGGGCCCCCCAGCGCCGGCCCTTGACGTCCACGAGCCAGTGGCGGCGATGCGGCGAGTAGACGATGAAGTCGAAGCTCTTGAGCCGCGCGTCGCGGAACGCCGCTCGGCGGCCCTCGTCGACGGCCACGTACGGGATCCGCCGCGTCCGCAGGTAGTCCTCGAAGGCCGCCTCGTAGTCGACGTGCGGTTTCATCGTGCCGCCCTGGGGTGCGGCTGGCATCCCGCCCGCCGGCCGCCCATAATCCCGCATTCTACCTGCGGGCGGCCGCGGGACGAGTGGCCCGCCGGCCGCCGGTGCAACGAGGGCGACGCTTGTGCCCCCGGAACCGGACCATCCGTCGGCGAACCTGGAGCGGCTTGCGCCGGACGAGCTGCACGAGGCGTGGCCGGCACTGTCGGACGAAGAGCGGTTGCAGGGGTTCGCGCTGCTCACACCGGAGGAGGCGGAGGAGTTCGTCGCGCGGCTGCCGTCGCGCGACGCCGCCAAGCTGATGGTGGTCCTGCCGGTCGCGGCGCGGCAGCGCTGGCTGCGGTTGCTGCCGCCCGATGACGTGGCGGACATCGTGCAGGCGCTGGACGAGGAGCAGCGGGAGGGGACGCTGGCGCTGCTGGACGACGCGGCCCGGGACGAGGTCCGCGCGTTGCTGGTCTACGCCGAGGACGTGGCCGGCGGGCTGATGAATCCGCGGTACGCCCGGCTGCGCGAGGACATGACGGCGGGGGAGGCGATCGCGTACCTGCGGGCCCAGAAGCAGCGCACGGCCGAGATGATCTACTACGGCTACGTCGTGGACAGCGGGCAGCGCCTGCGGGGGGTCGTGTCGTTTCGCGAGCTGGTGACGGCCCGCCCGGACACGCCGCTGCGCGAGCTGATGACGACCGAGCTCGTGACCGTGCCGGACACGATGGACCAGGAGGCGGTCAGCCACATCTTCGCCCGCCACGACCTGATCTGCATCCCGGTCGTCGACGCCGAGGGGCGGATGAAGGGCATCGTCACGGCCGACGACATCGTGGACGTCGTGAAGGAAGAGGCCACCGAGGACATGCAGAAGGTGGGCGGCCTGGAAGCACTCGACGCGCCCTATCTCGACGTCAGCCTGTGGCACCTGATCCGCAAGCGGGCGGGCTGGCTGGCGGCGCTGTTCATCGGCGAGTCGATGACGGCCACGGCGATCGCGTTCTTCGAGGACCAGATCGCCCAGGCCGTCGTGCTGGCGCTGTTCATTCCGCTGATCATCAGCAGCGGCGGCAACTCGGGTTCGCAGGCCGCCACGCTCGTGATTCGCGCCATGGCGCTGGGCGAGGTGCGGCTGCGGGACTGGTGGCGCGTGATCCGCCGCGAGGTGGCCTCCGGGGTGGCGCTGGGGTCGGTACTGGGCTCGATCGGGCTCGTGCGCGTGCTGCTGTGGGAGTGGCTGCACCGCGCGCTGAAGGGCACCATGCTGTACGGCGAGCACTACGCACTGGTCGGACTGACAGTGGCCCTGAGCGTGCTGGGTTGCGTCCTGTGGGGCACGCTGGCCGGCTCGATGCTGCCGTTCCTGCTGCGGCGGCTGCGCTTCGACCCGGCCAGCGCGTCGGCCCCGTTCGTGGCCACGCTGGTCGACGTGACCGGGGTGGTGATCTACTTCAGCGTGGCGACGCTCGTGCTGCGCGGCACACTGCTGTAACCGGCCCGGGCTTCCCCGGCGGGAACGCGCGCGGCGCGCCCGCCGGGGCCTGCGGCGGATGACGCCCGGCGACGGCAGAAGACCGGCGCCGTGGTCGTCGCGCGGGCGAGGCGCAGACCGCCGACCGCGGATCAGGTGCTCGACGAGCCGGCCGCGGCGGCGGCGAGAATCGAAGGCAGGAACGTGGTCAAGAGATCGACCGCGTAGTACGCGAGATCGATCGCGCAGGCGCCCACCGGCAGGAACACGCCGCTCAGCAGCACCAGCACCGTCGCTTTCCATCTGTTCACGTGCGGTCTCCTTGTGATACCGGGCCCGGCGCCGCCCGACGACCGGCCGGGGCTGGCCGAGTCACCTTCCCTGATCGTTTCCGGTCCGCGTGGCGCAGTGTAGCCGCCGGGAAGCGGCGGAATCAAAGGCCCGGTGCCGGC
Source organism: uncultured Phycisphaerae bacterium (assembly GCA_937928595.1). Taxonomy (GTDB): domain Bacteria; phylum Planctomycetota; class Phycisphaerae; order UBA1845; family Fen-1342; genus CALGJV01. The sequence goes on from CALGJV010000004.1 coordinate 68,645, forward strand.
GGAGCGGCCGCCGGCACCGCCGTGGTCGGCACGACGGTCCCACTGTGGTCTATCGGGAGGCCGCCACTCCGATTCTGAGTCCGGGCGGCCCCGCGGCCCGCACCGCCCCGGGGCGCCGCCGGCGTGCGGCGGCCGGTCGCTCCGCCGGGCCCGGTCGGCTCAAGGGCGCGCCCGCCCGGGACGATGCTCCCGATATACTCTCCCGGTCGCGCACGGCGACCGAGAAGAACGCGCGACCCGGCCCAGGAGTCCGTTGTGAAGATCATCAGTGTCTGCGGCGCCCGTCCGAACTTCATGAAGATTGCGCCGCTGACCCGCGCGTTCGCCGCCCGTCCCGAAATCCGAAACCTGATCGTCCACACCGGCCAGCACTACGACGAGGCCATGAGCAAGTCGTTTTTCGACGACCTGCACCTGCCGCGCCCCGACGTGAACCTCGAGGTCGGCAGCGCCTCGCACGCGGCACAGACCGCGCTCATCATGCAGCGCTTCGAGCCCGTCGTGCTCGAACAGCGGCCCGACGCCGTGCTGGTCGTCGGCGACGTGAACTCGACCATCGCCTGCGCGCTCGTGGCCGTGAAGCTGCTCGTGCCGGTCGTCCACGTCGAGGCCGGCCTGCGGAGCTTCGATCGCACCATGCCCGAGGAGATCAACCGGCTCCTCACCGACGCGCTCAGCGAGCTGCTGTTCGTCACCGAGCCGGCCGGCGTGCGCAACCTCGAGCAGGAAGGCATCCCGGCCGCGAAGATCCACCTCGTCGGCAACGTGATGATCGACACGCTCCGCGCGCACCAGGCGCTCGCGGAGCAGTCCCGCATCCTCGAAACGCTGCGACTCGCGCCGCAGTCCTACGGCGTGCTCACGCTGCACCGCCCCGCGACGGTGGACCACCCGGACGTGCTCGCGGGCGTGCTCGACGCGCTGGCCGAGGTGCAGCGCAGCCTGCCGCTGGTTTTCCCCGTGCACCCGCGCACGCGCGGCAACCTGGAGCGGACCGGGCTGCTGGCGCGGGTACGGCAGATGCCCGGCCTGCGCCTGACGGAACCGCTCGGCTACCTGGACTTCCTCAAGCTGATGAGCCGCGCCCGCGTGGTGCTGACCGACTCCGGCGGCATCCAGGAGGAGACCACGGTCCTCGGCGTCCCCTGCCTGACACTGCGCGAGAACACCGAGCGGCCCATCACGATCGAGCAGGGCACCAACGAGCTGGTCGGCATGGACCCGCAGAACATCCTCGACGGCTTCCGCCGGGTCCTGGCCGGGCGGCGCCCCGCGCGCGTCCCGGACCTGTGGGACGGTCACGCCGCCGAGCGCATCGCCGACGTACTGGCGCGCTGGCACGCCGCCCGAGCGGCGCGCGGCTGAGCGGCCGCCGGCCGGAGACGTCGCTTGACTTTTACGCGCCGCGGCGGCTAACGTCCTAGCGACGGCTGGTATCGGGCCGGCCACGCTTTACAGTCTGGGTGCGTCAACGTCGGGAGCTGTGCGGACCGCGCGTTTGTCTGGGCTGCGCCGGGGACGTATCCATGCCTCGAAGGGAAGGAGAGAAGATGAAGTGGCTCGCTGCGCGCACGCTCTGCGTGCTCATCGGGAGTGCGACGTTGGCCGGGGCCGCCGTGCCGGGCACGGTGGCGCGTTTCGACACGGACGAAGATGGCTTCGTCGCCAGCACGATCGCAACCGTCCAGATCTACGCTCCGCTCGGCGGGAATCCCGGCGGACACATCCAGATCCGCAAGGACCTGACGACCGGTTTCGACATCGGCAGCCGGAACAGCACCTGGCCCGAGTTCCTCGGCGACTACGCCGCGGCCGGCGTGACCGGCGCGGGCTTCGACCTCAACGTGTTCAACACCACCCTGTCGTCCGCGCAACTCCGCTTCCGGCGCAACGTGGCCGAGAACGGCTGGCACTACGACTTCGGTCCGGTTCTGCCGAACGGCGGCCTCTGGGAGTCGTACGACGTGCTCTTCAACCCGAGCTGGGATGACGCCACCGCGCTCGGCAACGGCTGGACGCGGGAGTCCGGCGCCCCGGCCTTCGCCGACCTGCTCGGGTCCGTCGGCTGGCTCGAGGTGCGCGTGATCAACGACGGCAGCGCGATTGTCGGCATCGACAACGTGCGGCTCGTGCCGGAGCCGGCGGCCCTCGGGCTGCTTCTGGCCAGCACTGCGCTGTTCGGCCGCCGCCGATAGGCGCGCGACGCGCTGTGCGAAAACGAGAGGCCCCGGAGCGCTTCCGCGCCCGGGGCCTCGGTCTTTGCTTACGCGGGGTCGGCTACTGCAACTGCCCGGCGGCCAGCAGCTTCTTCGCCAGGCCGACCAGGTAGACGGAGCCGGTGATGCAGATCAGGTCCTCGCGCGTCACGCAGTTGCACGCGATGCGGTAAGCGTCCTGCAACGCCGGCGCGACCTGCGCCATCTTCTGGCTCTTGTCCACGAAGCGGGCGTGCAGCTCGTAGGGATCGGCCGAGCGGGCCGTGCCGATGCTGGTGAAAATCACCTTGTCGGCCCCGAGTTGCAACTGGTTCAGCATGCCGTCGATGTCCTTGTCGGCGGCGCACCCGAAGATCACGACCATCGAATCGTAGGTGATGTTCTGGCCGATGGCTCGCATCAGCGCGCCGACGCTGGCCGCGTTGTGCGCCGCGTCGACGATCGTGCGCGGATGGTCGCGAACCAGCTCCAGCCGGCCCTGGATCCGCACCTTCGCCAGGCCGTCGATCGCCGCCTGCTCCGGTACGTCCAGCGCCTTCGACCGACGCAGTGCGTCGACGATGCCCAGCGCCACGCCGCAGTTGTGCGCCTGGTGCTCGCCCAGCAGCGGCACCTGCAGGTGATCGAAGCGTGTGGCCGGCGTCGACAGGCACACCCGAGTGTGCGGGCCGGTGGCGCGCGACGACTCGAAGCGGTAGCTGAACTCGAGATCCTCGCCCAGCATCCGCAGCTCGCACCCCACCCGCTCCGCCGCCTTCCGCAACACGCGCCGCACGCCGGGCGTCTGCGGCGCGCTGATCACCGGCACGCCGGGCTTGAAGATGCCCGCCTTCTCCTCGGCGATCTTCTCGAGCGTGTTGCCGAGCTGCTGCACGTGGTCGTAGCTGATGCTCGTGATGCCGCACACCAGCGGCTTGATGACGTTCGTCGAGTCGAGCCGCCCGCCCAGACCGGTCTCGATCACCGCAATGTCGACCTTCTGCGTCGCGAAGTACAGGAACGCCGCCGCCGTCATAATCTCGAAGAACGTCGGGTTGTCGCGCTCGAGCCGGCGTACCGCGGGCGCAATCTTGGCCATCACGCGCGTGAAGTCCGCCTCGGAAATCAGCTTCCCGTTGATGCTGACCCGCTCGCGAATGTCGACGAAGTGCGGCGAGGTGTACAAACCCGTCCGATAACCTGCGTTCTCCAGCATCGAAGCAACCATGTGGCAGGTCGAGCCCTTCCCCTTCGTGCCGGCCACATGCACCGTCTGAATCTTCTTGTGCGGGTTGCCGATTGCGGCCAGGATGCGCAACATCCTGGACAGGTTGAAGTTAGTGTGATTATAACCGACTCGCGACATCTTCTCGTAGTCGGTCTTCGAATTAATGAACTCCAGCGCGGCGCGGTAGGTCCGGATAGACCCGTCTCGCCCCCTACGAGCCGCCGGCTTCTTCGTGCGGGTGGATGTCTTGGCGACGCGCTTGGCGCGAGCCGAAGCCTTGGCAACTGTTCGCGACATAGGGACTTATCGTAGCGACCCGGCGGATTTTCGTCAACCGCGGCGGCGGCGCGCGCCGCCGAACCTGGCGACCCTTGCGATCCGTAAGACAAAATGCGGTTTAGACTTATGGATCAGGTCCGGGCGGCTCGGAAGCCGGCGGCGGCATTCGCCGCTCGCGCTCACGGTACTCCTCTTGTACGCTACAATGCGGCGAAAGGTGCGGTGTGCGATGACTTCCGGCAACGTTCTTCAGGTCCGAGTTGACCTCGGCCCCCGGTCGTACCCGATCCTGATCGGGCCCGGGACACGGTCCGAGTTGACGCAAGTCACCCGTTATCGCTCCCGGAACCCGCAACTGGTTGTCATCGCCGACCGGACCGTCGCAGACCTGCACGGCATGGCGCTCGCGGCCGCCCTGCCCAATCCGCCCCTGGTCGTCACGTTCGACCCCGGCGAGAACGCCAAGACGCTCGCCGAATGCCAGCGCATTCAGGAAGCCCTGGCGGCCGCCCGCATCGAACGCGGCGCCGTCCTCCTGACGTTCGGCGGGGGCGTCGCGGGCGACCTCGGCGGGTTCGTCGCCGCCACCTGGCTGCGCGGCGTGGCGTACGTACAGGTGCCGACGACGCTTCTGGCCGCCATCGACGCCTCCGTCGGTGGAAAGACGGGCGTGAACCTCACGGCCGGCAAGAACCTCGTCGGGGCGTTTCACCAGCCGCTGGCGGTCGTGGTCGATCTCGACTTCCTCGCCACGCTCCCGACGCGGACGTACACGGCCGGTTTGGCCGAAAGCGTCAAGCACGCATTGATCCGCGACGCCGATCTGCTGGCGTGGCACGAACGGAACGCCGACGCGATCACGGCCCGCGCGCCGGACGTCCTGGCCGAGCTCATCGCCCGAAACTGCGCGATCAAGGCGGCGGTCGTGGCGGCGGACGAGCGCGAGGCCGACCTGCGGGCCATCCTAAACTTCGGCCACACGATCGGCCACGCGCTGGAGCATCTGTTGGAGTACGAGCTTCAGCACGGCGAATGCGTAGCCCTGGGCATGCTGGTCGAGAACGAGCTGGCGCAGCGGCGCGGGCTGATCGACGCGGCGCTCGCCGACCGCGTGCGGACGCTGCTCGCGCGGCTCGGGCTCCCGGTACGCCTGCCCCGGCCGGTCGCGGCCGTCGCGGTGCAGCAGGTTTGCGCCGTGGACAAGAAGACGGCGGATGGGGCGGTCACCTTTGTGCTGCTGCGGGCGCTGGGCGACCCGGTGAAAGTGCGCGACGTGACGCCGGCCGAAATCGCCGCCGCACTCGAGGTGATCACGCCGACGTGAGCGGCGGAGGCTGGGGCCGGGCCGCGCCCCCGGCTGACCGCGGCGCGTCCGACGCCGGTCGGCGTCGCCAGCCGCCGCCGTGTGGGCGGCGGAGAGCGGGGCTCACGGCGGGCTCGGTACGCCGCCCCGATGCCTCTTCAAGGGCGCGCCGGATCCGCCGCTGACCGGGCCGTCGGCGCGTCGTGCCGGACAACGGTTCCGCCGCCTGTGCGTCTTCAGCCCATCCCCGGAAACAGCGGGAGCTGCCGGACGACCGGCCGCGGCGGGTCCGCGCACCGCCAGGGCGGCTCGCCGCTCAGTCCCAGCCGCCGGGCGAAAGTCTCGAACAAGCGCTGCACGCTCTCCCAGTACGCCCCGTGCGCCTCGAACCGGTGCCCGAAGCGCGGGTCGTTCAGCCGCCCGCCCCGCAGGTCGCGAATGCGCTGCTCCACGCGCGCCGCGGCGTCCGGGCTCGTCTCCCGCAGGCGCCGCAAGAACACATCCGCGACGCTGCCCGGCAGGCGCACCGGCGCCAGCCCGGCCGTCTGCGCGCCGCACTCGGCCGCCTGTTTCAGGATCGCCGGGATGGCGCGGTCGTTCAGTCCCGGAATCACCGGCGCGATGAGCACGCCCGCCGGCACGCCCGCCGCCCGCAGCCGCCGCAGCGCTTCGAACCGCCGGCTCGGCGGCGGGGCGTGGGGCTCGACCAGCCGCGCGGCGTCGTCGTCCGCGAACGTGACGCTGAACTCCACGTACACGCGGCTGCGACGGTGCAGCTCCAGCAGCACGTCGATGTCGCGCACGACGAGGTAGCCCTTCGTCACGATCCCCACCGGCTGCACCGCGTCGCAGCACACCTCCAGGCACCGCCGCGTCAGGCGGTACGTCGCCTCCAGCGGCTGGTACGCGTCGGTCACGCCCGCAATCGCGATCGGCTCGCGCCGCCACGACGGCCGCCGCAGCTCCGCCGCCAGCAGCTCGGGCGCGTTCACCTTCACGAAGATGTGCGTGTCGAAATCGGTGCCGGCGCCGAGCTCGAAGTATTCGTGCGTCCGCCGCGCGTAGCAGTAGCTGCACGCGTGCTGACACCCGCGGTACGGGTTGATCGACCAGCGGAAGCCGATGTCCGGGCTATCGTTGCACGTAAGCAACGACGCGGCCTGCTCCTCGCGGACGGTCAGCCACGCCGGCGGCGGCGGCTCCTCCCACTCCAGCGCCGCGCCCGTCACCCGGCTCGGCGGATTGTCGACCGGACGCATACATCCTCCGAGGCCGGCCGATGCGCACGCCGCCGGCGGACGCGCGGCCGGAGCCCGCGATCCTCATCGCTGTCGCAGTATATTCGGTTTTTGTTTGGTTTTCAACCGGGCGTCGGACCGGGCGCGCCGGCCTTCCCGGCCGCCAGCCGCAGCCCGATGATCCCCAGCAGGATCAGCCCGATGCACGCCAGCCGCGGCCAGTCGTGCGGCTCGCGGAAGAGTAGGATGCCCAGCGCGGCCGCGCCGACGGTCCCGATGCCGGTCCAGACGGCGTAAGCCGTGCCGATCGGCAGCGTGCGGGCGGCCAGCGCGAGCAACCAGATGCTGCCGGCCATCAGCGCGACGACCACGGCGGTGGGACCGGGGCGCGTGAAGCCCTGCGTGTACTTGAGACCAATGGCCCAGGCGACCTCCAGCAGCCCGGCGAGCACCAGACACAGCCATGCCATGCGCGGCTCCTTGCATTCGGGTGGATTGTACGCGCCGCGCGGCATTCGAGCCCGGAGCGCAAGCGACCGGCCCGGCGCGCGGCCCCGCATCCGAGCCCGGAGCGCAAGCTCCGGGTTTCGTCCGGGTCGGCGACCACTGGACCCCGGCCTGGCGGCCGGGGCTCGGACGGTAGCGGGCGCGCGGGCACGAGCACCGGCCCGGTGTGCCGTGTTCGAGTCGGCGGCCGCTACACCGCGGGCGTTTCGGGCGGCTATGATACGTCCTGTGTCGGGGGGCTTACGCCGGACGAGGACCGCCGCCCGTGACGAACGACAAGATCCGCAACGTGGCCATCATCGCGCACGTGGACCACGGCAAGACCACGCTGGTCGACCAGATGCTGCGTCAGTGCGGCCAGTTCCGCGAGGGGCAGCTCAAGGGCGAGCGGATTCTCGATTCGAACGACCTGGAGCGCGAGCGCGGCATCACGATCCTCGCCAAGAACATCGCGATCCGGTATCGCGACCTGAAGATCAACCTCATCGACACCCCCGGCCACGCCGATTTCGGCGGCGAGGTCGAGCGCGTGCTGATGATGGCCGACGGCTGTCTGCTGCTGGTCGACGCGTTCGAGGGACCAATGCCGCAGACGACGTTCGTGCTCCGCAAGGCGCTGGAGTGCCGGCTGCGGCCGATCGTGGTGATCAACAAGATCGACCGCCCGGGGGCCCGGCCGCGGGACGTGCTGAACGAGGTGGTCGACCTGTTCATCGAACTGGGGGCGGACGAGCCAATGCTCGAGTTCCCGGTGATCTACACGTCGGCCACGCTGGGCTACGCGACGCTCAATCCGGACGAGCGCACGGACGATGTGCGCGTGCTGTTCGACGCGATCGTGTCGCACGTGCCGCCGCCGCGCGTCGATGCGGCGGGTCCGCTGCAGATGCTGGTCACGACGCTGGACTACAACGACTACGTCGGGCGGATCGGGATCGGGCGCGTCGTGGCGGGGAGGCTGAAAGCCGCCCAGAACGTGATCGTCATTCACCGGGACGGCACGCAGAAGCCCGAGAAGATCGGCGAGCTGTTCGAGTTCGACGGCCTCGGGCGGCGGAAGGTGGCCGAGGTGCCGGCGGGCGACATTTGTGCGGTGGTCGGGCTCGAGTCCGTGGACATCGGCAACACGATCGCCGACTGGGACGACCCGCGCCCGCTGCCGCTGATCCGCGTGGACGAGCCGACGCTGCACATGACCTTCCGGGTGAACGATTCGCCCTTCGCCGGGCGCTCCGGCAAGTATCTCACCAGCCGGCACCTGCGTGACCGGCTCGACAAGGAGAAGCAGCACAACGTTGCTTTGCGGGTGGAGCCGGGGCCGACGCCGGAGGAGTTTCACGTCTCGGGCCGGGGGCTGCTGCATCTGTCGGTGCTGGTCGAGAACATGCGTCGCGAGGGCTACGAGCTGGCGGTCGGGAAGCCCAAGGTCATTTACCGGGAGCTGGACGGCCGCAAGACGGAGCCGATCGAGTACTGCGTGATCGAGGTGCCCAGCGCGTACGTCGGCCCGGTGATGGAGCAGATGGGCGGCCGCCGCGGGATCTGCACGAAGATGGAGGGTCGGGACGAGTACACGCACCTGGAGTTCACGATTCCGGCGCGCGGGCTGATCGGCATGCGCAACCGGCTGATGACCGCGACGAGCGGCACGGTCATCATGCACCACAGTTTCTACGAGTACGAGTTTCTGCGGGGGGCGATTCCCGGGCGGAGCCTGGGCGTGCTGGTGGCCAGTGAGGGCGGGCCGGTGACCGCGTACGCGCTCGACGCGCTCAAGGACCGCGGCGAGATGTTCGTCGAGCCGGGCGACGTGGTGTACGAGGGCCAGATTGTCGGCGAGCACTGCCGGGACAACGACATCGTCGTCAACGTCTGCCGCGCCAAGAAGCTGACGAACATCCGGGCGGCCTCGGCCGACAAGACGGTCGTCCTGAAGCCGGCCCGCAAGCTGACGCTCGAGCTGGCGCTGGAGTTCATCGAGGACGACGAGCTGGTCGAGGTCGCGCCGGACGCCATCCGGCTGCGGAAGCGGCAGCTCAAGGAGGTCGACCGCAAGCGGGCGGCACGGGCGACCTGACGCCAACCCGGGGCCCGCCGGGATGGCCAATCACACGTCCTTAATGTTGTGCTCAAACTCCCGTAACATGCGGGCGGCTATTGGTGCGCTGTCAGGCGCGCCGCCCGGGTCGCATGCGCGACCCCGGCGGGTGCGCGCCCCGGGAGTACGGATCCCATGGACAGCCGCTCGTCCATTCTGGTGGTCGAAGACGAGGCCGATCTGGCCGACGTGGTGTGCTTTCACCTCGAGCGTGAGGGCTACGCCGTGCGCCGCGCCGACGACGGCGAACGCGCCGTGGCCGAGGCCCAGCGCCAGCCGCCGGACCTGATCGTACTCGACCGCATGCTGCCGAAGCTGTCGGGCGACGAGGTGGCCCGGCGACTCAAGCGCGACGCGCGCACCGCGACCGTGCCGCTGATCATGCTGACCGCCAAGGCCGAGGACGAGGACGAACTCGTGGGATTCGCGTTGGGGGCGGACGACTACGTCCGCAAACCCTTCTCCGTCAAGCTGCTGATGGCCCGCGTGCAGGCCGTGCTGCGCCGGCGGCGCGCGGCCACGAGCGGACCGGAGGTGCTGACGGCCGGCCCCGTGGTACTCGATCACGGGCGGCACGAGGTGCGGGTGAATGACCGGCCGGTCGAACTGACCGCGACCGAGTTCCGCATCCTCGCGGCGCTGCTCGGGGCCCGCGGGCGGGTGCTGACCCGGGAACAGCTCATCGATCTGGCCATCGGACACGGTGCCGCGGTGACCAACCGGGCGATGGACGTCCACATCGCGGCGCTGCGCCGCAAGCTCGACAAGGCGGCGGACTGCGTGCACACCGTCCGCGGCGTCGGGTATGCGTTTCGCACCTCCGGGGTGGAGGTGTAGACCGGCAGGCCGGACATGTTCCTGGGCCGCAAGCCCCGTCGCGTCCTGACGGCCGGCGGGTTCACCATCCTCGTCACGGGCGCGGCCGCCGTGTGGTTTGCCGTGCGCGAACAGACGGCGTTGCGCAACGCCGAACTTCTGGCCCGGCTCCGTACGGCGGGCGAGCTGGTTCGCGTCCAAGTTCGATCGGACTGGCCGCACGGCGGCCCGGCGCTGGCGGCCACGGTACAGGCGCTGGCGGCGGGTGCAATCGACGTCGCGGTTGTGACCCTCGAGGGCGTGTCGCTCGGCGCGTCATCCGGGGCGCCCGATGTCACGGCGCTGCTGGCTGCGCCCGAGGTTCAGGACGCCCTCCGCACGGGATGGGGTCAAGCCGAGCACTCTTCGGCGGCCGACGCGCGGCGGCTGCGAGTCGCTCTTCGCGTCGGCGACGCGCTGACGCCGGCCGGCATCGTGTGGCTCAGCGCGGCCACTTGGGAGTGGGCGGCGCATCCGGAGGACGTGGTCCGCACGCTGCTCGGCGCGGGGTTCATCTTCGCGCTCGTGGTCCTGGCGCTGGTGCTGCTGCACGTTCGCCTGCGACGCCAGCTTTTCCGCCGCGTGATCGAGGCGGCCCGGCGGCTCTCGGCCGGCAATCTGCCGGAGGACTTCGAGCCGGCCGCCAGCGGCGAGCTGGCCATGCTGGTTTCCGCCCTGAACACGCTCCGCCGCCGGCTGGCGTCGCAGGTCGCGACGATCGATCGTCAGCGCCAGATGCTGCGGGGGCTGATTGAGCAGCTCGGTGAGGGGGTGATCGTCGCGCGGGACGACGGCCGCATCGCCCTGGTCAACCCGACCGCGATTCGGCTCCTCCAGATCGCCGTCCCGGCGGGCGGCCCGGCGGCGCTGCTCGACCGCCCGGTCGAGGCGTGCATTCGGCAGCACGCCGTGCAGGAGCTCTTGCTGGGGCCGCGCGCGGCCGACGATGGGGGCGCGGACACCGGCAGCGCGCGCTTCACCGTCGACGGACCACAGGGCACGATCCACGTGCTGGCGCGGGCGTCGCGGCTCGATCTGGCAGAAGAGGGGGTCGAGACCGGCACCGCCCGGGGCCGCGTGGTCGTGCTGACGGACATCACGGAGATCGAGCGCACGGTGCAGTTGCGGACCGATTTCGTGGCCAACGCGTCGCATGAGCTGCGGACGCCACTGGCGACGATCCGCGGCGCGGTGGAGACGCTGCTGACGCTCGACCTGGCGCGCGAGGCCGACGCCGCGGCCCCGTTCCTCCAGAAGATCGACCGGCACAGCGCGCGGCTCCAGCAGATGGTGGCGGACCTGCTGGACCTGTCGCGGCTCGAGAGCCCGACGGAGCGGTTCGAGCCCGAACCGCTCGATGTGCGCCGCGTGGGGCAGGAGCTGCACCTGCGGTTCGCCGAGGCGCTGGAGCGCAAGGAACTGCGGTGGGAGCTGACCGTTGCGCCGGAGGAGCTGCGGGGGGTGTCTGCCAATCCGCACCTGCTCCGACTGGCGCTGGACAACCTCGTGGACAACGCGATCAAGTTCACGGAGCCCGGAGGCACCGTGGGCCTGAGGGTCGCGCCGGCGCCGGGGGGCGTGGCGTTCGAAGTTCACGATACGGGTTGCGGGATTCCGGAGGAGGACCAGCAGAGGGTCTTCGAGCGTTTTTACCAGGTCGAGCGGGCCCGCTCCGGGCCGGAACGGGGCACGGGGCTGGGATTGTCCATTGTGCGTCATGCGGTTGGGGCGATGGGGGGAACGGTCCAGCTCACGAGCCGACTGGGAGCGGGCACGAGGGTGACCGTGATCCTTCCCGATTTGACGGACGCGGCACCGCCCGGGGTTTGATCCGGCGTTGGTCCACGCGGGGCGCGCGTTTGCGCGAAGCACACAATACTTTTACCCGAATGTCATATATGCTCCACACACTCCTCACCCAGCGCTTCCACCTTAGGCGGGGGAATGGCGCTGTTGGGACGCGCCGTCGCCGCCACGCGAAGCCGAGTGGAGACAAGAGATGGCGAGGAACGCGGGATTGCGGAGACGGGCGGCTTTTACGCTGATCGAACTGCTGGTGGTGGTCGCGATCATCGCGTTGCTGATCTCGATCCTGCTGCCGGCGCTGAGCGGGGCGCGCCGGCAGGCGCGGGCAGTGAAGTGCGCGGCCCAGCTGCGCAGCGTCGCGCAGGGCATGGCGGGCTACCTGGCCGAGAATCGCGCGGTGTACCCCCCGTCGTACGTCTACGCCCTGGATCGCAGCGGCACGTACGATCTCAATCGTCAACCGCAGGCGCCTGTCAACGGGTACATCCACTGGTCGTGGTTCCTGTTCAACCGGGGGCAGGTCGGCAACGAGGCGTTTGGTTGCCCGGAGTTCCCGCGGAACGGCACGCCGCGCACCAACCCCGGCCCGCAGCAGGCGAACTGGGAAGGCGACCAGCGGGACGTGGAAGGCAGCAGCGCGGCCCATGCCAACGCGCTCGAGGACCTGCAGGTGCCGCGGCTGGCCTTCACCGGCAACGCCGCGATCTTCCCGCGCAACAAGTTTACGACCGAACTCTCGGGCGGCGAGCGCGTCAACCGGCTGGTCAATGAGACCGAGCTGAAGAACCCCGGCTCGATCGTGCTGGCGACCGAGCTGAACACGAACTGGAAGGTATCGGCGGTGCCGGAGTACGGCGAGACGGGGCTGATGAGCAAGAGCCATCGCCCGATCAACCCGTTCTGGAGCCTGTCAACGGGGTCGGACGAGTACGGCGCGCCGCCGAACACCGAGACGTTCACGTACACGGGCAATGACTCGCCGTCGGCGCCGTACGGGCTGCTGCCCAAGGCGGTGGTCGATGAGCGGATCAACGCCATCAGTTCGCCGGGCCTGCCGGAGACGAACGCGGTCGGCCGCCACCATCCGGGCGGCGACAAGCTCGGCGGCACGGCGAACTTTCTGTACGTGGACGGGCATGTGGCCCGCCGGACGATCTTGCAGACGCTCAAGGACCGGGAATGGGGTGAGAAGTACTATGCGCTGACCGGCAACACCAAGGTGATCGACCGGTACGGCCAGATCCGCTGAGGCGCGGGCCGCCGCGCTTGGCGGCCGGCAGACCTCGGGATATCGCGGAAGTGCAACCCGGTGCGCAGGAGTGTCGGTGTCACGCAGTGCGTGGCGCCGGCCGAGTCGGAGAGTGTGCGCACACGGACAGGCCAGAGGGCATCGCGAGGTGCCGGCGGTGGAAGGCAGGCGTGGGCCGAGGGCATCGGCTCGAATGGAGGACGAAAAGCCATGGTGAGAGAGTTGCGAGTGGTTTGGAGCGTGGCGATCGCAGCAGGTTTGACGGCGGTCGCGGTTGCGCAGCCGGTCAACTACGATCCGACGGCGCAGAACACGGGGCAGGTGAACATCAGCGGCGCGACGCTATTTCGCCCGTTCTTCGAGGCTCCGGCTTCGACGAATGACGCGATCGACGCCGACGGCGACGGGTTCTCCGGGTACGACCCGAACAACTTCCCGTTCGTGGATCAACTCGCGGCGACGTTCTCGCCCGGCAACCCGCTGACCACGGTGTGGGCGGTGCAGTACCGCGGCGTGGGCTCGGTGAACGGCCTCGAAGAGTTCGTCAATTCGCAGCTCTGCGGGTTGCTGCGGGGCTCGGTCCCGTCGGAGTTGGGCCTGCTGAACCGCTACGCGTGGGGGATCGGCGGCGTTCGGCAGCTTCCGCTCTGGGAGGACTGCCTGACGGTACCGGTGGGGCAGGTTTACGGCGTAGCCGGCCCCGACGGCGACCTGACGCGGGACAGCGGGACGCCGCTGTGCACCAGTGAGGTCCACATCGCGATCCTCGACGTGCCCTCGGCGTGGGGCACCCGCGCGGGCAACCCGGGGGACGCGTACTGGGGCCGCGGCCCGACCACGTCGGGTTACGGTCACAACCCCATCTTCTCGTTCGCGGGCTGGAATCCGCGGCTGGAGTCGCTGACGCGCGACTGCGGCAGCGGCCCGGTCTCGCTGAACCCGAACACGGCCAACCCGGATGCGAACACGATCTTCGATTCGACCGTCGCGTGGGCGGCGATCGGTTACATCGCCAACCGCGGCGTGGCCCGTCCGGATCTCAACGGGGACGGCATCGCGGGCGACATCGCGATCAGCGACGTCAAGCACCTGATGGTGGCGGGCCGGACGCGCTCGGGCGAGAACCTCGCGGGCGTCACGCGCTCGTCGGGCTCCGGCACGCATAACGGCATCTTGAACACGTCGGGCATCGACCCCTCGTGGGGCCGCGGCGACAACCTGGACAATGAGTGGAACGTGACGGACAACGCGAACCTCGGTCCGGCCCGCAAGCTGACCAACGCGGAGGGCTCAAGCGGTGTCGAGCGGGCGGTGCAGGTCTCGCGTCTGGCCATCGGGTACACGGGGCTGTTCGGCAACGAGCGCGCGATCTTCGACGCCAACGCCGGCCGTTACGAGATCCTGAACATCCAGTTCGATGACCGCGGCGGCAGCGGCTACGTGCGCCCCAGCATCGACAACATCGTCAACAACTGCGACCCGAACACCAGCTTCCAGCTCGGCGGGCAGGTCACGTTCGTCACGCGCGGCGATCCGCTCGAGACGAACCCGGCGTCCCCGGCGTACATGACGGACCGCGCGCCGGCCATGTATCTCCAGAACATTCTGGGCAGCATCGCGGCGGTGACCGGCGCTCCCGCGAGCCCCGAGAACTTCAACATGCCGGGCGAGTACCTGGCGACGCGCTTCACGCTGGAAGCCGGCCTGGACTGCCTGCCGACCTTCAACAATCCGAAGATCTTCGTCGGCAACCCGAACCTCAACCAGGCGTTGCAGGACTACATCATCGCCAGCACGACCGTGGTTGTGCCGGCCTACGGCAGCAAGAACCCGGCCGGCCTCGTCCCGCGCCGCGCGACCACCGGTCTGACGCAGGACTGGCTGGACGGCACGCCCGCCGGGGCGACGACCTACCGCTACAAGGGCGCCGGCGGCAACTACTTCACGATCAACCGCGACGCGAAGCTCGGCTCGCGGAACGCCGTCACCGGCGACTTCAACCGGGACGGTCTGCGGAACCTCAACGACATCGCGAAGATGATGGAAGCCGCCGCCGACCCGATGAACTTCGAGCAGAACATCGGCCCCGCGGCCGGTGACGCCGGCGACCAGACGGGCGGGAACTACGTGATCACGCACATCCTGGGCGATTTCAACGGCGACGGCAACTTCGACGCCGGCGACGTGCGGTACTTCGCGGACGGCCTGGCGCTCGACCCGGCGTTCCCGAACGGCAAGTACGGCCCGGTGCTGAACCGCAAGCTCGGCTTCCAGCTCGTGGACCAGAACTGGGCGCTTCAGCCCGGCGGCGACAACAACTACTTCGACACGGTTCTGGCGACGCCGAAGACCTACGCGCCCGGCGATTCGGCGGGCGACGTGGCCGGCCGTCCGACGGCGCCCGGCGCCGATCCGCGCGGCTTCGACGGGATCGTCGATGCGCGGGACATTGATTACGTCTATGCCCAGTTCCGCAACGCCCGGTTCGGCTGCAACAATCTGGAGGCCGACTGGTTCAACCTGGACCAGGCCGTGTTCATGGACCTCAGCGCGGACATGACCGGCCCGGAGATCGTCGGCAGCACCGTGCGGCTGGTCATCGATCAGCGTGACGTGGACTACCTGGTGCGGGTGATTCTCGGCACGGACTACGGCGACGCCAACCTCGACGGCGTGGTGGACGCCGCCGACAAGGCGATCGTGCTGGCCAACCTGGGTCAGCCCGGCGGCTGGGCTCAGGGCAACTTCAACGGCGACTGCATCGTGGACCAGGCCGACCTCGCGCCGTTCGGCTGCGCGGGCGATCTGAACTGCGACGGTCAGGTCGACTTCGACGACATCGACCTGTTGGTGGAAGCCCTGAACTACCCGGGCGGCGCCGGCTGGCCGTACGCTTGCGCGTGGACGAACGGCGACTGCGACGGTGACGGGGCCGTCAGCTTCGATGACATCGACCCGTTCGTCGCCCGCATCGGCGCGACCTGCAACTGATTGACCCTGGCTTCGGCGCGGTCCCCTGACTGAACCCGCGTCCCAACGAAGATGGCGGCGGCCGACTCGTTCGGTCGTCGCCATCGGTTTTCGGGGGGCTGAAGAGGACCGGGCCGCGGAGCCCCGCGACGCCGTTGCGATCCGGCGGGGTCCGGCGATCGCCGACGCCGCGAGTTGCGTGTGGGCTTAGCGCTTTCTTAACAGTCCTCGCGTATCACAGGAGGCGAGCGTGCGGCGCCGGCCCCGTGGGGGGCTGCGGGCGTCGCCGGGGCCGGCGTGGAACGTGTGCCGCCGGACGACCGCGCAGGCGGGTGCGCCCCTTGCCGTGCGGAAGGTCGTGGATCCCGTTCGTGTCAGTGCGGCATGGTGCCGCGACTCTCGGGCGGGCGCGGATCGGGCGCCGCCTCACAGGCTGATCGATGCTCATGAAAGCTCCGGACCTGCCCAGAGCCGTGGTTCCCGCGCCGCGCCCCGCAGCGTCGTCGGAGCCGGTCACGCCGCCGGACCCGGCTGCCGCGCCGCTCGCGTGGCACGTCGCCAGCGAGGGATTCTCGGTGTACTACCGCAGCGCCGCCGCCGTGCGCGACGTGACGCTGGGCGTCCCGCGCGGGCAGGTGACGGCCATCATCGGCCCGAGCGGCTGCGGCAAAAGCACGTTCCTGCGGGCGATCAACCGCATGAACGACCTGATCCCGGGGTGCCACACGACCGGCCGGTTGTTGCTGGACGGCGAGATGATCTACGGCGCGGGGGTGGACGTGACGGCGTTGCGGCAGCGGGTGGGCATGGTGTTCCAGAAGCCGAACCCGTTTCCCAAGTCGGTGTTCGACAACGTCGCGTACGGGCCGCGGATCCACGGTGTGCGGCGGATGAGCACGCTGGCGGAGATCGTCGAGCAGAGCCTGACGAAGGCCGCGCTGTGGGACGAGGTGAAGGACCGGCTGGGCGAGAACGCGCTGGGGCTGTCGGGCGGGCAGCAGCAGCGGCTGTGCATCGCGCGGGCGCTGGCGGTGGAGCCGGAGCTGCTGCTGATGGACGAGCCGACCTCGGCCCTGGACCCGATGGCGACGGACCGCATCGAGAACCTGATCGCCGAGCTGCGGGGGACGTACACGATCATCATCGTGACGCACAACATGCAGCAGGCCGCCCGCGTCTCGGACCGCACGGCCTTCATGTACGTCGGCGAACTGGTCGAGGTCGGCGAGACGTCCCAGATCTTCACCAACCCGACCAACAAGCGGACGCAGGATTACATCACGGGCCGCTTCGGCTAGAATCCGTCCCTTGCCCGCTGCGGGCGGCCGGGGTCGGCCGGTTCGGGTGGGCCTCTGGGACCGGTATGACCGCGCATTTCGTCAGCCTGCTCGAAGACCTGCGCCGCCGCTCGCTGCGCATGGCCAGCCAGGTCGAGGACCTGCTCCAGGAAGCCACCGAGGTCGTGTTCGAATGCGACGCGGATCTCGCCCTGCGGGTCATCAACCGGGACGAGGAGATCGACGCGGCCGAGGTCGAGGTCGAAGCCGAAGTCATCCGGCTGTTGGCGCTGTACCAGCCGGTCGGCATCGACCTGCGGCTGCTCTGCACGATCCTGAAGGTCAACAGCGACCTCGAGCGCGTTGCGGACTGCGCCGTGAACATCGCCGAGCGCGCCCGGCACGCGGAGGTGCAGGCCGTCGCCCGCCGCTCACCCGAGCTCAAGCAGCTCTGCCCCGTCGTACGACAGATCCTGCGCGATGCGATCCAGTGCTACAGCACGGACGACGGCGACGCGGCGCAGAAGCTCGGCGGGCAGGACCGCGCGATTGACGCGCTGCACGCCCAGATCGTGCGCAGCATCGTGGCCAACGCCGACCGCTCGGCCGAGAGCATGCGCGCCCAGCTCGATGTGCTCTCGATCGCCAAGAACCTGGAGCGGATCGCCGACCACGCCACGAACATCGCCGAGGACGTCGTGTTTCTCTCGACCGGGCGGATCGTCCGGCACCAGTTCCGCTCGTAACGCCCGCCCACGGGCGGGGGCGCTCGAACGAGGGACGCCACAGGCGGAAGCCATTACGGGCGCGGGGCGGTCGGGCCGGCCCCTTCCGCCGCCGTCACCGTGTGCTCCAGCAGGACCGCGATCGTCATCGGCCCGACGCCCCCCGGCACCGGCGTGATCATCCCCGCGCGCGCCGCGGCCCCGGCGAAGTCCACGTCGCCCACGTTGCCCGGGTTGTATCCGGCGTCCACCACCACCGCGCCGGGCTTGATCCAGTCGCCCTGCACGAACCGCGGCCGCCCCACCGCCGCGATCAGCACATCGGCTCGTCGCACCACCGCCGGCAGGTCGCGCGTGTGCGAGTGGCATAGCGTCACCGTCGCGTGCGCGTTGATCAGCAACGAGGCCATCGGCCGACCCAGGATCGGGCTCCGCCCCAGCACGACCGCCTCCAGCCCGCGCAGCTCCACGCCGTGCGCCCGCAGCAGCCGCATGATCCCTTCCGGCGTGCACGGCACGAACCCCGGCAGACCGAGGATGATCCGCCCCAACGTGCCGCTGGTCACCCCGTCCACGTCCTTGCCCAGCGGGATCGCCTCGAACACCGCCCGCCGGTCCACCGGCGCCGGCACCGGATGCTGCACGAGGATGCCGTGCACGGCGGGGTCGGCCGCGAGGCGCTGCACGCCGGCGACGACCTCGGCCGTCGCGGCGGTGCGGGGGAGCTCGACGCGGACGGAGCGGATGCCGACCTCCTCGCACCGGCGGGCCTTCATGCGGACGTAGGTTGCGGAGGCGGGGTCGTCGCCGACCAGCACCGTCGCGAGGGTGGGCGGCGTGCCGGTTGCGGCGCGGAAGGCGGCGGCGCGGCGGGCGGTCTCGGCCAGCAGCTCGCGGGCCGGCGGCCGGCCGTCCATCAGGCGGGCGGCCGGTAGGGCGGGTTCGGCGGTCATGGCTGTGATGATACCGGCGCGGCGACTGGCAGGCGGGCGGCGACGCGCTGCACGACCTGGGCCGCCGGGATGCGGCCAACGTAATCATCGAGGATCAGCCCGCACAGGAAGCGCGCCTTCTGTTGCGGGGTGGCGAACTTGCGGCTGTCGAGGCGCGCCAGCCGCCGCGAAATCGCCTCGTCGAGCTCGGCGTCCGTCAGCGGCGTGAAGTTGTGCTCGGCGAACACGGCCGCGACGCGGGCCGCCTCGGCTCCGCCGGCGACCGGGGCATGCTCGGCCGCCAGCCGCAGCACGACGGGCACGCCTTCGCGGCTCAGCCGCCCCTTCGCGTGCGCCGCGCAGACGGCGTAAATCTCCTCCGGCGTCAGCGTTTCCACCGGGACGCCGCGGCGGCGGAGGGCCTTGAGGCGCTGCCCGAGCAGCACGGCCACGAAGCGCGGGGGCAGGCCCAGTTCGCCGGTGAGGCGGTCGAAGAGGGCGGCGAGGCGCGGCGCGGAGAGGGCGGGGAGGACGTCGGACGGCAGGCCCAGCGCGTGGTAGCGGGCCTCGCGATCCCAGACGAACTCGGGCAGCCGGGCGGCGATGCGGTCGAGCCGCTCCTGGCGGATGGCCAGCGGCGGCAGGTCCGTGTCGGGATACATCCGCTCGGCCCCGGGCAGCACGCGCTCGAAGCCGTTGGTGCCGTCTTTGTACGCCTGGCGCGTGTCGTTGGGCACGCCGATCGTTGCTTCCTTGGCGCGCAGCGCGATC
This sequence comes from uncultured Phycisphaerae bacterium, assembly GCA_937928595.1. Classification (GTDB taxonomy): domain Bacteria; phylum Planctomycetota; class Phycisphaerae; order UBA1845; family Fen-1342; genus CALGJV01. The sequence goes on from CALGJV010000004.1 coordinate 88,078, forward strand.
TCGTGGCAGGCGGTCTCCGTGTCCGCCGCGTTGCCCCACACCAGCAGCAGCGCGTCGCCGTGCTCCGCCCGCAGGCGGCGACGGAGCTGTTTCCAGTCGCGCCCCGCCAGCGTCTCGGACGCCATGTCCGAGTGGATCAGGTTGGGCAGCTGCGTCAGGCAGGCGATCACCCGCACGCGATCGGAGAACTCCTTGGCGAACGTTGTGTGCTCCTGCGTCGGCTCGTTCAGCAGCCCGGCGAAACCGCGCAGCACCACGCACCGCACAACCTGACCGGCCGCGATGGCCGCGCGCAGCGGTTCGTAGTCGGTCTTGGAGACGATGGCGGTCACGTCCTGGTGGGCCCAGGCGAACGTCTCCGGCCGGACGCCGCGTTCGTGCAGCAGGCCGCGAATGTACAGCAGGCTACACTGCCGACGGGCCTCGTTATAGATCAGGCGCGGGTTGCGCCAGATTTGCGGCGTGCCCTTGATCTCGCAGCGTTGTCCGCCGGCGACGCTGACGTTCACGTCCTGCCGCCCCGCGCCGTAGCCCGTGCGGACCTTGCCAGTGCTGCGGGCCAGGCGCCGCAGGATTTGCCCGACCGCGGCCGCCTCCTGGGGCGTGCGCATGTCGGGCTCGGTGACCGTCTCGATCAGCGGCATGCCGAGGCGGTCGGTCAGGTAAACGCGGTCGTGCCCGACGTCCGACACCTCGCGGCAGGCGTCCTCCTCGATGGAGAGCTGCCGGATGCGGATGCGGCGGTCGCCGAACGGGATCCAGCCGTCGGTGCCCAGGATGCCCGTGCGCTGGAAGCCCGTGGGGATCGAGCCGTCCAGGTACTGCTTGCGGGCGATGTGCAGCTCGCTCACCAGATTCAGTCGCAGCAGCAGGCAGATCTCCAGCGCGATGTCGAGCGCTTCGTCATCGATGAAGAACGGCGGTGTGTCGTCGAACTCGTACGTGCAAACCGTGTCGTGGTGGATGCGGTAGTAGATGTTCTTGCGGGTCTTCTTCTCCATCAGGGCGGTGCCGTCGTACTCCCCCAGCTCCGACAGCGTCGGCCGCATGTGCCGCAGGATCACCGCGTCGTAGGCGTCGCTGTAGCGCCCGGCGGGACACCGGCAGAACAACTTGCGCCGGGTCAGGAGCTGCTGATGGACTTCGAGACCGACCTTCAGACCGATGTTCGCATAGTCGTCCGGCGTCATGTCGTCGAACGACTTGAACGGCAGCGGCATGGACCACACTCTCCTGCGTGCGCCGTTCCATTCTACGACCGGCTCGGCGGCGGTCCAAGCGGCGCCGCCGCGCGGCCCTTGCGGAAACGCCGCGCCGGCCGCACAGTGTCCGGCTCGGCCGGCGCCCGCGCCGCCGCGGCACGCCCCGCGGTGCGGGTGTGGCGGGCGCAGCGGCCGGGCCCGACCGCGGAGCACGCGCATGGACCTGCCGACGTCGTTTTTCGCCACCGGCCTGGGACAGATTCCGCTGCTGGACGACAGCGAGACGCGCTCGATCTGCGCCGAGAACCCGACCGGCGCGCCCGGCGGCGGCGGGCAGGCCGATCCCGGCGGGCAGGGGCCCGCAGCGAGCCTCGGGCGGGGCTGGAAGGTGCGGCCGTGCATTGACCTGCCCGCGGGCCAGACGGTAACGCTGGCGGACATTCCGGGGCCGGGCGTGATCCAGCACATCTGGATGACGTGCACGGCGCGGCTTTATCGCGACGTGGTGCTGCGGTGCTATTGGGACGGCGAGGAGACGCCGTCGATCGAGGTGCCGCTGGGCGATTTCTTCGCGTGCGGGCACGCGCTGCGGACGAATGTGAACTCTCTGCCGATCTGCGTGAACCCGTCGGGCGGCTTCAACTCGTACTGGCCGATGCCGTTTCGGCGGTCGGCGCGCATCACGGTAGAAAGCCAGCACCGCGAGCCGGTGCAGGGGTTCTTCTACCAGATCACGTACGCGCTGCGCGAAGTGCCGGAACAGGCGGCGTACCTGCACGCGCAGTGGCGGCGCTCCCTGACGCGGCGCGAGCACCCGGAGCACGTGATCCTCGACGGCGTGAGCGGCCGCGGGCACTACGTCGGAACGTACCTGGCCTGGACGCAGCTCTCGGACGGATGGTGGGGCGAGGGCGAGCTGAAGTTCTTCCTCGACGACGACCGCGAGTATCCGACGATCTGCGGCACGGGGACCGAGGACTACTTCGGCGGCGCGTGGGGGTTCTACGGGCCGGACGAACGCGAGGAGCCCTTCTCGACGCCGTTCCTGGGGCTGCCGCTCGTCAAGCACGGGCTCAAGCAGGTGCCGAAGTACGGGATGTATCGCTGGCACATCATGGACCCGATCCGTTTTCGGCGGGCCATTCGCGTGACCGTGCAGGCGCTGGGCTGGTGGCCCAACGGCAAGTTCCAGCCGCTGACGGACGACATCGCCTCGACGGCCTACTGGTACCAGCTCGAGCCGCACGCGCCGTTCCCGGCGCTGCCGGGGGTCGAGGAACGGTGGCCGAGATAGTGCCGGATCGATCGGCCGCGCCCGCAGTGCGGTACGATGCGCGCATGTCGGTTCCCGACGTACCCGGCGGGCTCCGGGTCGCGTGCGACGCCATGTGCGGCGGCGTCGCGCGCTGGCTCCGTGTGCTCGGCGTGGACGCGAGCTACACGCCCGGCATCGACGACGGCGAACTCGTCCGGCACGCGCTGGCCGAGCACCGCATCGTCGTCTCGTCGGACGGCCGCCTGTTCGAGCGCCGCGCACTGGCGTCCGGCGAAGTGCGCGGCCTGCGTCTCCCGGTCGGGCTCAAGCTGCTGGACCAGGTCCGTTGCGTCGTGCGGGAGCTCGGCATCCGGCCGGGCTTCCCGCGTTGCACGCTGTGCAACGGCGCACTGGCGGAAGTTCCGCGGGCCGAGGTCGGCGACGTGGTACCGGCCCGGAGCCTGGTGTGGGCCACAACTTTCTGGCGCTGCGGGAGTTGCGGTCACGTGTTCTGGGAGGGCACGCACTGGAACCGCATCCGGTCCGTGCTCGCGGAACTGGAAAACAGCAGTCCGTCTTGACCCGCGCGCGCGGCTCGCGAGAATGGGGAGTACCACATGAAGGGCAACAAGATGCAGCCGAACACGATCTATTGCGGTGACGTGCTCCAGTTGCTCGCGACCTGGCCTGCCGGGTCGGTCGACCTCGTCTTCGCTGATCCGCCGTTCAACATCGGCTACGTGTACGACAAGTACAGGGACGACCGGCCGGATGAGGAGTACGTCGAGTGGTCGCGCGACTGGATGCGCGCCTGCCAGCGGGTGCTCAAGCCCACCGGTTCGTTCTACATCGCCATCGGCGACGAGTTCGCGGCCGACATCCGCGTCATCGGCCGCGAGCTGGGCCTGCACCTGCGCAACTGGATCATCTGGCACTACACGTTCGGCCAGAATACGAAAGCGAAGTTCTGCCGGGCGCACACGCACATCTTCTACTTTGTGAAGGACGCGGAGCGCTTCACGTTCAACGACCGGCTGCTGCGGTTCCCCAGCGCGCGGCACACGGAGTACCAGGACCTGCGCGCCAGTCCGCTCGGCCGGCTGCCGGACGACGTGTGGGACGAGTTCCCGCGCGTCTGCGGCACGTTCCGGGAGCGGGCCGGTTTCCACGGGTGCCAGATGCCCGAGGCCCTGCTCCAGCGCATCGTGCTCGCCAGCAGCAATCCCGGCGACCTCGTGCTCGACCCGTTCGTCGGCAGTGGCACGACCGCGGCGGCGGCCAAGCGCACCGGGCGTCGCTACATCGGCATCGACCTGTCGCCGGAGTACGCGGAGCAGACGCGGCGGCGGCTCGCGGCCGTGCGGGACGAAAGCCGGGCGCGCCCGGAGGGCGGCGTGTGGCCGGCGCTGCACGTCGACCACCTGCTCCAGATCTACCGCGAGACCGGCGTGACGCTCAACAACCTGATCGGCAACGAGGTGGCGCTGCGCGTGATCGCGGGCGCGCTGGCCGCCCGCAGCGGCCACCCGTACTCCGTGGACGAGGTCCGCGCCAGGTTCGAGGAGCTCGGCCGCAAGCCCGGCTTCCCGAAGCTCCCCAACGACACGCCGTTCGCGCCGCGCGACCACCGCACGAAGGAGGGCAAGCGCTACGTGCGGACGAAGCTGCTCCAGAATCCCCGCCGCACCGCCAAGCAGTCCCTGCGGATGCTCGCGCGTGGCGGTCCGCGCCCGCCGGACGCCAACACGCCGCCTGCGGAACCGCGCCGGCGGGGGCGACCGCGGAAGCACGCGGGGCCGGTGCCCGCGTCGGGCGCCGTGCGCGAAGCGACGGGCTGAGAGCGCGGCCCGAACGCCGGCCGAGCTCGAAGGGCAGCGCGGGGTCCCCAGTGAGCGATTGCGCGACCGATTGAGGGTCGAGAGATTGAGTAAGGGCATGAGCGCTCGACCAATCACGTCTTGAAGTCGGCACGGTAGATTTGCGAGCAGGCCGCCGGACGTGCGGCATGTCCGAGCGTGCGGCGTATTGGCGGCGATTGTTGGTCGCGTGGGAACAGAGGGGTCTGAGTCAGGCGGAGTTCTGTCAGCCGCGGGGGATCCAGGCCGGGACGTTGGCGTGGTGGAAACGTCGGCTGCGGGCGACCGACGGCGCCGCCGGCGGAGGTCGGGTGCGTGCGCTACCAGGACGCCGGCCGGCAGTGTCAGGGGCACGTCAGCGTCGGGTCCTGGCCGCCGCGGCCGCTGGACAAGGGCGTGCCGGGGCCGGGCTTCCTGGCGCAGCTGATCACGAGCCAGTACGCCGACGCGTTGCCGCTCTACCGCCGGCAGCAGGCGGTAGGGCCTGGAACTGCCGCGTTCGACCTTGTGCGGCTGGGTGGCGTACGTCGCCACGACGCTGGCCCCGCTCGGGGAGGCGATGAAGCCGTGTGTGCGGAGTTCGCGCAAGATTCATACGGACGATACCCCCATCACGGTGCTGGACCCGAGCGCGAGGCCGGTTGGCTCGCGGCGTGGGTACCTGCGGGTGTACATCGGCGAGCGGGACGACGTCGTGTTCGAGTACACCAACTCGCGTCAGCGCGACGGGCCGGAGTCGTTCCTGGAGGGCTACCGCGGGTATCTGCAGGCGGACGCCTTCGCGGGCTACAACCGCATCTGTGCCGGGGGCGCGGTGGCTGAAGTGGCCTGCTGGGCCCACGCCCGGCGCAAGTTCTTCGACGCCCAAGGCTCGCACGGCCCCGCCGCCGCTCGGCCCACTCCATCCGCCGCGTAAATCCCCCGCGGAACCCGCGACAGTCAGTCTCGCGCCGTCAACCCGCCTTTGGTCGAGCACTTACCGCGCTCGGACACGCAACCGGCGACCGGCGTTGCCGTGTGCGGGCCGGGTAACCGGTCTCAACGTTTCTGGCGGCCTGTGCGGAAGATGACCGGTTCCGGCAATCTCGGCGGCGGGGGCACGTTGTGCCCTCGCGAGGCCGAGAACCGGCCGCCGGGTGGCGCCGCGGCCGTGCACTCGAACACCGCGGGCGCAGCAGCGGAGGGGCGACCGCCGGCGGGCCGGAAGACGCCGGACATCCCGCGCGTACGCACCGGCTCAGACGCCGGACAGGGACGTCCGACGCGACCAGCGCGGCCGCTACGGGGCGGTCGCGAGGTCCACGCCCGCACGCCGCGCGACGTCCTGCGCCGGCTCGTAACCCGCGTCGGCGTGCCGCATGATGCCGAGGGCCGGATCGGCCGTCAGCACCCGCTGCAAGCGCCGGTCCGCCTCCGGCGTGCCGTCCGCCACGATGACCTGCCCCGCGTGCAGGCTGTAACCGATCCCCACGCCGCCGCCGTGATGCACGCTCACCCACGTCGCCCCGCAGGCCGTGTTGGCCAGCGCGTTGAGGATCGGCCAGTCCGCGATGGCGTCCGAACCATCGCGCATGCCCTCCGTCTCGCGGTTCGGCGAGGCGACCGAGCCGCAGTCGAGGTGGTCGCGGCCGATGACGATGGGCGCCGAGACGCGGCCTTCCCGCACCAGCCGGTTGAACACCAGCCCCATGCGGGCCCGCTGCCCGTACTTCAGCCAGCAGATCCGGGCCGGCAGCCCCTGAAACGCGACCTTCTCCCGGGCGAGGCGGATCCACCGGCAGAGGTGCTCCTCCTGCGGGAACGTCGCCAGCACCGCCTCGTCGGTCACGGCCAGGTCGGCCGGGTCGCCCGACAGCGCCGCCCAGCGGAACGGCCCGGACCCTTCGCAGAACAGCGGCCGGATGTACTCGGGCACGAAGCCGGGAATCCGAAACGGGTCGTAATCCGACGCTTCCCCGCGCGCCACGCCCATTGCCGTCCGAGCCCCGGGCGCCAGCCCGGGGCTTGCCGGGACCGCACCCATTGCCGCCCGAGGCGCCGTGCCCATGGCTGTCGGAGGCTCGGGCGGCAGCCCGGGGCGGTCCCCGGCACTTTTCCGCGCAGCGTGCGGCTGGTACAGCCCCCGCGCCACCGCTTCGCACGCGTGGCCGCGGAGGTTGTTGCCGTAATCGAACGTGACGGCCCCGCGCCGCTGGAGCGCGAGCATCAGCGCGACGTGCTCGCCCATCGTGCGCAGTGCGGCGCGGCTGTATTCGTGCGGGTCGCGACGCCGCAGCTCGAGCGCCGCCTCGTACGGCAGGCCGGCGGGCACGTAGCCGTTCAGCGGGTCGTGCGCGGACGTCTGGTCGGTCAGCACGTCGGGCGTGATGTTCCGCGCGACCAGCTCCGCGAGCAGGTCCACGATGTTGCCCAGCCAGCCGATCGACAGCGGCCGCCCGGCCGCGCGGGCCTCCTGGGCCGCCGCGACGGCCTCGTCGAGGTTTGTGCACATCCGGTCGAGGTAGCGCGTTTTCAGGCGCTTCTCGATGCGCGTGCGGTCCACCTCCGCCGCGAGGCACACGCCCTCGTTGAACGTGGCCGCCAGCGGCTGCGCGCCGCCCATGCCCCCCAGGCCCCCGGTCACGACCAGCCGCCCGCGGAGCGACCCGCCGAAGTGCTTGCGGGCGCAGGCCGCGAACGTCTCGTAGGTGCCCTGGAGGATGCCCTGCGTGCCGATGTAGACCCACGAGCCGGCCGTCATCTGGCCGTACATCGTCAGGCCGAGGGCCTCTAGCCGGCGGAACTCGTCCCACGTTGCCCAGCGCGGCACGAGCATCGCGTTGCTGATGAGCACGCGCGGGGCGTCGGGGTGCGTCTGGAGCACGCCGACGGCCCGGCCGGACTGCACGAGCAGCGTCTCGTCGGATTCGAGCCGGCGCAGGGCCGCGACGATCCGGTCGAAATCCGGCCAGGAGCGGGCCGCCTTCCCGCAGCCGCCGTAGACGATGAGCTGCTCGGGCAGCTCGGCGACGTCGGGGTCGAGGTTGTTCATGAGCATGCGGAGCGCGGCTTCCTGAAGCCAGCCGCGGCAGGACCGCGTGGTGCCGCGCGGGGCGCGGACGATGCGGGGGCCGGACGGTGCGGACATGCGGTGCTCCTCGTCGAGCTGTGCGCACATTATACGGCGGGCGGCGCGATCGGCCGCGTCCGGACGGCCGCGCGCGGACACCGCCCGGTCACGAAGTTACAACGTGACAAGGTGACGAAGGACGCGCCCCAGATCCCGCTGCGCCGTGCCGGCCGCGGTAACAAAGTCACAGGTTCACGAAGTCACAAGGTGACAAGGTAACAAAGGTGTTGTGGCCGACGCCGCGCCCGTAGCGGCCGACGCCCGCGTCGGCCGTCTACCCAAACGCGAGGCGCCAACGAGCGCGACCGCGAATCCGCTTGATCCGCCGCGCTGCCCAAGACACTGCTCCAGAGCAGTGGCACCCGAACGCGAAGCGCCGGCGAGCGCGACCGCCGGGTCAATCGCCCCACTCGCGCCACCGGCCCGTCGGCCGCTACAATCCAACCGACTTGGGCGAGCTCATCTGAACAACGCGTGAGGTTCACCGTGCCGGACACTTTCGCCCGTACGTTCTCCGGTGGCGCCCGTTCCGTTCCCATCCGCCGATTCGGCCCTACGTCCCAGTCCGCCCGCCCGCTCCGCGCTGCCGTGCGCCGCGGCGCGCTGCTCGCCGCGTGCGGCCTGCTCCTGCTGGCCGCACCGGCCGCGCAGGCCCACTTCCCGTCGCTGGGCGATGGATCCGCGACCGGCCCGGAAACGGCCATCCGGTGGGACGACCCCCAGGTTTCCCGCGTGGTCTACAGCGAGTTGACGGCCGCCGCGCCGCGGGTCTGGGTCACGTTCGAGGTCGATCGGCCGCAGACGCTCCTCGTCCAGCTGGGCGTGCCGCTGATCGAGCGACTGCGGGAGTACCGTCCGGCGCTGGCGCTGCTCGGACCGGGGCTGCCCGACGCAACGCTGCCGTTCGAGGTTCCCGAGGGGCTCGGCGCGCTGGTATTCGAGAGCAGCACGCGCGAACAGCCCGAGGAGTTCTACGAGCCCTTCTCCGCGACCAGCTCGTGGATCTGGGTGGACGAGCACGTCGAGCTGCCGGCCGCGGGGCGCTACTACCTCGTGGCGTACCACCCCACCGGCGAACCGGGCAAGGTGTGGGTCGCCGCCGGTGAGAAGGAGGTGTTCTCCCCGCGCGACCTGCCGTTCCTGACGCGGATCCTGCCCGAGATCCGCACGTTTCACGAGGCCGCCGCGCCGCCCGCGCCGCCGTGCTTCCTGTTCCCCGCGGCCGTGGGACTGGCGCTGTGGGCGTGCGGGCCGGCCCGGCGGACGTGGCGCGGTTCGCGCGCGCCGAATTCGTGCAACTCCACGGCAGAACGGCGCTAATCGTCACAAAGCACAGCAATTGACAGACGACTGACAGCCGCGCGCGGGCATCTTCCTTTGACGTTCGCCGAGGCATCGGCTAGACGGGCGGTGCTGCACGGGCCGGGACGCTGAGCAGCGTGCCGCCTGCGACGCGCGCCGACTTCCGGGTGCACGAGCCGCCGGCGACAGCCTGCAACGGCGGCCCACGGCGTCGGTGGCACGCCGTGCGGCCGCCGTATCCGGCGCAGCGCGGACATGGAGACTGCCCCGTGGGTTTCGCAGCCGGCACCGTCTCGTACCAGCGCTTCTTCCTCACCGGCCCCTTTCCGACCGAGGTCGACGACGCCTTCGTCAAGGCCCTCCAGCACCGCGCGTTCGGCCGCGGCCCGGTGCGGCCGGACGGCACGCAGATCGGCTGGGTGGGGCCGGCGCATCTGCTGGATTCCGACCTGTCGGGCCCGCACATCGCGTGCGGCTCGTTCGTGCACGTCGGGCTGCGCGTGGACACGCTGCGCGTGCCGCCGGCGGTGCTGCGGGCCTATCGGCAGCTCGAGGAGGACACCGCGCGCGAGACCGACGGACACGCGACGCTGTCTTCCTTCGCGCGGCGCAAAGCTCGCGAGGCCGCGGCCGCACGGGCCGCGCAAGACGTCAAGTCCGGCGCGCACCGGCGCATGGCGGTCTATCCCGTGCTGATCGATCTGGCCGACCGCGCCGTGTACCTCGGCAGCGTGAGCCCGACGGTCGCGGAGCGGTTGCTGGTGCATCTGTCGGACACGTTCGGCGCCGGGCTCGAGCCGGCCGGTCCGGGCGAGGTTGCGGGGCGCGTGCTTGAGGCCGCCCGTCGGGCTCGGGCGCTGGAGGGCCTGGCCCCGTTCGCGCTGGTCGATCCGCCGGATGGCGCGGGCGAGGAGGCGATCCAGCCGGCCGAAGGCGAGCTGCGGTTCCTCGGCAAGGAGTTCTGCACGTGGCTGTGGCACCAGGTCGAGAGCGATAACGGCCCGCTGAAGGTCCGCGCCGGTGACGAGGTGAGCGTGCTGATCGAGCGGGTGCTGCGGCTCAAGTGCGACTTCGGGCTGACGGGGGCGGACACGATCGCGGCGGACCAGCCGGCGGGGCTGCCGGAGGCCCGGGCGGCGCTGCGGGTCGGCAAGCAGCCGGTGCGCATGGGGCTGCTGCTGGCGGCACCCGCCGGCGAGTACCGGCTGACGCTCGATGGGCCGCGGCTGGCGGTCAGCGGGCTGACGCTGCCGGAGCCGGAGGACGATCTCGCAGGCGAGGCCCTGCGGGAGCAGCGCTTCGAGCAGATCACGGACGTGGCCCACCTGCTCGATGCGTTGTTCGAGCTCTTCGTCACGGCCCGAACCGGGCGCGGGTGGGACGCGCTGCTGCGGAAGATGACGACGTGGGCGCGCGGCGCGCGCGAGGGAGCGTTGCGTAGCGCGGCGTCGGCCTGAACGCCGCGACGGCGACCCGGCCGCTGCGCCACGGACTGGCACGGCGCAGGCCGCGGGCGGACGCGGCCTCGCGCGCCGGGCCGCCGCTGACCGCCTGTCCCGCGCCGCTTTCAACGGCTATTCTCCGCACGTCATGAAGCACGACAGCCTGCTCAACCTGCTGGCGGAGCGGTTCGCGGCCGCCATCGCCGCCGTCGCCGGCCGCGACCCCGCCGCGATCGACCCGGCCGTTCGTCCGGCCGGCGCCCCCAAGTTCGGCGATTACCAGTGCAACGCCGCGATGTCGCTGGCGAAGGAGCTGAAAACCCGGCCGCGCGACGTGGCCGAGCGGATCAAGGCGGCCGTCGAGCCGCTGCTGGCAGACATGGCGGCGCCGCTGGAGATCGCCGGGCCGGGGTTCCTCAACATCCGCTTGCGAGACGAGTTCGTCGCGGCATACCTGGGGGAGATTCCCGCGCCGCCGGACGCCGGACGCGCGGGCCCGGTGCCGCAGAGCGCCGCGACTCCCACGCGCGTGCCTGCGTTGAGCGAGGGTCCCTCGCTGCCGGGGGCGTCCGAGCCCGCGGACGCGGGACGGCTGTTCGCGCAGGCCCGCAGCGTCGTCACGTTCGAGCCGCTGGCGCCCGGCTTCGACCGCGTCGGGCTTCCGCCGGTCGAGCGGCCGCAGCGCGTCGTGGTCGAATACTCGCAGCCGAACATCGCCAAGCAGATGCACGTCGGGCATCTGCGGAGCACGATCATCGGCGACGTGTTCGCGCGCGTGCTGGCTTTCGAGGGGCACGACGTCGTCCGGCAGAATCACATCGGCGACTGGGGCACGCAGTTCGGCATGCTGATCCGCTGGTATCGCGAGCATCCGCTGCCGACGCCGCAGACGCACGCCGATGTGCTCGAGGCGATCGAGGCCGACTACAAGGCCGCCAACGAGCGCTTCCAGGCCGACGCAACGTTCGCGGCCGAGGCCCGGCGGGCCGTCGCGGAGCTGCAAGGCGGCGACCCGGCCGCACGGCGCGTCTGGGAGCAGATCTGCGCGGTGAGCTGGCAGGCGTTCACGGAGATCTACGAGCGGCTGGGCGTGCTGCTACGGCCGGAGGACGTGCGGGGCGAGAGCTTCTACAACCCGCAACTGCCGGAGATCATCGCGAAGCTGCGCACGGCGCTGGGGCCGGGGGCCGCGCGGTCCGATCCGTCCGGGCCGCGCGGGGAGTTGCGCGAGGATCAGGGGGCGCTGGTCGTGTACCTGTACGACGCGCAGGGGGCGCCGCTGTTCCGCAACGCCGAGGGCGAGATTCTCGGCATGATCGTGCAGAAGTCGGACGGCGCGTACCTCTACGCCACCACCGATCTGGCGGCGATTCACTACCGCCTCACCGCCCTGCCGTTCCGCACGGGCGTCGGCGCCGAGCGGATCATCTACGTGACCGACGCGCGGCAAAAGCTCCACTTCCAGCACTTCTTCGCGTGCGCCCGGGCGGCCCGGTGGCTGACCGGCCAGCAGGTCGATCACGTCACGTTCGGCAGCGTACTGGGGCCCGACCGCAAGCCGCTCAAGACGCGCACCGGCGGCACGATCAAGCTGCGCGAGCTGCTCGACGAGGCGGAACGGCGCGCGCTCGAAGTCCTGCGGCAGCGCGAGACCGGCGCCGAGGCCGACCCGGAGCTCGACCCGCCGGCTATCGCCCGCGCCGTCGGCGTCGCCGCCGTCAAGTATGCGGACCTGCGCAACGACCGCAACGCCGACTACGTCTTCGACTGGGACAAGATGCTGGCGCTCACCGGCAACACCGCGCCGTACCTGCTCTACGCCTACGCCCGCATCCGCTCGATCTACCGCAAGGCCGCCGAGCGCTTCGGCCGGCCCGACGTCTACGCCCCGCACGTGCGGCTGCGCCTGAGCGCGCCGGCCGAGCGGACCCTCGCCCTGCGCCTCGCGCGCCTGCGCGAGGAGGTGGACAAGGTCGCGACCGACCTGACCCCGCACACGCTGTGCACGTACCTCTACGATCTCGCGGCCGACTTCATGCGGTTCTACGAGACCTGCGCCGTGCTGGACGCGCCGGATGAGCCCGCCCGTCTCAGCCGCATGCGGCTGTGCGACCTGACGGCCCGCACGCTCAAGCTCGGGCTCGCGCTGCTCGGAATCGACGTACTCGAACGGATGTAACCCGCACGACAACAGCGACTCGGGGCGAATGAGACCGCGCCGGCCGCACCGGCTGGGCCGCCCCGCGGCGCCCCGCTATGATTCCCGCCGGCCTACGGGCCGAGGAGACGCCCGTGAACGAACACGCTCCCAAGACCGGCGCCCGCGGCATGGACGAGCTGGCCGACGGCTGGTCGCACCAGTTCAAACCGCTCGATCCGATCGACGTCCGCCGGACCCCGACCGCGTCCGACCTGCTCGCGGCCATGAGCCGCACGGCGTTCAGCGGCCGCAGCCTGGGCGAGGCGGCGGACATCCTGTGCGAAGTGGCGCGCGACGAGAAGTGCTTCGTGGTGGGGACGTTTTCAGGGGCCATGACGATCGCGAAGCAGGGGCTGCTGATCACCGAGATGATCGACCAGGGGCTGCTGCACGCGGTGGTCGCGACCGGCGCGCTGATGTGCCACGGGCTGATCGAGCAGTCCGGGCACACGCACTTCCGCCACGATCCGCACTGGTCGGACGAGCAGCTCTACGACGCGGGCTACTGCCGCGTGTACGACACGCTCGAGCTGGAGCGGAACCTCGAGGAGGCGGCCGACATCATGCAGCACGTGCTCGAGGCGCTGCCGACCGACCGCGCCTGGGGCAGCCACGAGCTCAACTGGCGGATTGGCGAGTACGTGCGGACGCACGTGCCGGGCCGCGGGATCCTCCAGTCGGCGCACGAGAAGGGCGTGCCGGTGTACATCCCCGCGTTCACGGACAGCGAGCTCGGGCTCGACGTGTACGTGCACAACCTGCTGGCGGCGGAGGCCAAGCGGCCGCCCGTGCAGGTGGACCTGCTGCGCGACCTTCACGACTACTACGAGCGCGTCGCGCGGGCGGAACGGCTGGCGATCTTCACGATCGGCGGCGGCGTGCCGCGGAACTGGGCGCAGCAGGTCGGGCCGCTGGGCGAGATCCTGGAGCGCCGCACCGACGGCCGACACGGGAAATACATTCGCTTCCATTACGCGGTCCGCATCTGCCCGGAGCCGGTGCACTGGGGCGGGCTCTCGGGCTGCACGTACAGCGAAGGCGTGTCGTGGGGCAAGTTCGTCAGCGAGAAGGAGGGCGGCCGGCACGCTGAGGTCTACGCCGACGCGACGGTCGCCTGGCCGCTGCTGCTCCGCGGCGTGCTGGAGCGGCTCGGGCGGGTGTGAGGCCGGCGGTTCCGCGCGGGCGCGCGTGCGCCCGCTGACGCTTGTCGGCCTACCGCCGCGGGCATGCGGGCAGTACCATCCGAGCTTTGCCCCCAGGAGCACGGATTTCGCCATGTCCGAGAGCCCCGGTACCGGCCTCCCCCTGCCGCTCAGCTTCCCGCCCGGTGAGTACACTCCGTTCGGATACATCGACAACCCGCACCACACGCTGGTGACCAACCGCAGCGGCGTGCTGCGGTCGGTGCCGCCGTTGGGGCTGGGCTGGTGGCGGCGGCGGTTCAAGGGGGCCTACGGTCCGGGCCCGCGCGACCACGTCAACTACATCTCGTGGCTGGAGCTGGGTGTCACGTGCGGCGGCCTGCGGCTGCTGACGACCGAGGACTTCGCCGCGGCCCGCGTCCACCTCGTGTCGCGCTACCACACGAAGCATGTGCTGAGCTACGACTTCACGTGCGGCGATGTGGCCGTGTGCCTGCGGTACTTTCTCGCCGGTGAACACGCCCTCGCCTGCCAGGCCGAGGTGTGCAACGAGAGCGACCTGGGCCAGGTCGTCGCGCTGCACGCCACGCACCGCTACGGCTGCTGGGAGACGCGCTGGTGGGGCAGCGACGGCATCGGGGCCCGTTACCGCCCCGAACTCGACGCGACCGTCAGCGCCATCTGGGCCTACGGCGACTACTTCGCGCTCGGCGCCACCACCCCCAGTCGCGCCCACCACGGCACCGCCGATCCCGTCGCCTGGCAGCGCTGGCTGCGCAGTGACAACCCCGCGTCCGTGGACGGCGCTTCGGTCCGGGGGCCCGGCCCGCTCCTCCTCACGCACACCTACGAGCTGGTCGTACCCAGCGGCGGCCGGGCGACCACGCTGATCCTGCTTTGCCGCGGCCGCAACGAGGAGGCCGCCGTTGCGGAACTGGCGGCCGCGCGGACCGGCGCGGCGACGGCGCTCGAGCGTCAGCTCGACGCCGACGAGGCCTTCTGGTCGGTCTGCCCGCAGTTGACCGGCGACTGGCCGGAGACCTGGAAACGCGGTTGGGTGTACGACTTCGAGACGCTGCGGATGAACGTGCGGCCGCCGGTCGGCATTTTCCGGCATCCGTGGGACGCGATGCAGATCCACTCGCCGCGGGTCGTGCTGGGCGAGGCCGCGCTGGACATGTTCGCGCTGGGGCACGCCCTGCCCGAGCTGGCGCGCGAGGTCCTGCTGGGCACCTTCGCCGACGCACCCGCGCCGAACGTCCCCTGCTGCCGCGAGGACGGCAGCGTGAACATGATCGCGGCCGACGGCTCGGCCTGCGGCACCGCGCCGTGCTGGTGCTTCCCATTCATCGTCCTGCGGGCGCTGTACGCCGCCAGCGGCGATGACGAGTGGCTGGCGCAGCTCTACCCCCATCTCAAGGCTTACCTCGACTGGTGGCTGGCGCAACGCACCGACGAGCACGGCTGGTTCCACTGCAAGTGCGACTGGGAATCGGGGCAGGACGGCTCCCGGCGCTTCCCCGAAGCCGAGGGCGGCCTGGCCGAGTCGGTCCGCACGGTCGATGTCGAGGCCAGCATGGCGCAGGCGCTCCACCTCATGGCCGTGCTGGCCGAGCGCCTCGGCGCGCGCGAGGACGCGCCGCGCTGGGCCGAGCTGGCCGCGCAGAAGACCGCCGCCACCCGCACCATGTTCGTGGACGGCTGGTTCCGCGACTTCGACGGGCGCACCGGCCGGCCCATCATCCTGCCCGAGTACGTGGACATCATGATGCTCGCGCCGCTCACCTGCGGCGTGGCGACGCCCGAGCAGATCGCGGCCGTGCGGCCGAAGTTCGAGTACTTCCGGGCCCATCCGCGCGGCTGGCTCGAGTGGCCGTCGTTCTTCTTCGCGTACACGGAGGCGGCGTGGACCGCCGGGCTGCGGTCGGTCGCCGCCGAGGCGACGGCGGACATCGCCGACCGCATCTACCCCCGGCTCGACGCTCGCACCCCGCGCTTCGTCGATCCGGGCGACCCGCTGGGCTATCGCGTGCCGGGCGTCGCCAACGAGTTCTGGCCGCTGTCGAACGACCAGGAGCCCGGCGGCGAGGCGTACGGCTGGGGTGCGACGCTCCCGCTGCACGTCATCCGCTCCATCTTCGGCTTCCGCGAGACGGCCGACCCGTTCGCGGACGCTTGTCACCTGAGCCCGGCGCTGCCGGCCGCGCTGCGCGTGCCCGAGCGGCGGTACGGCCTGCGGAATCTGCGGTATCGCGCGCTGGAACTGGATGTCACCGTGGAGGTGCTGGGACCGACGCGGTTGCGGCTGACGCTCGAGTACGCCGGGCCGGTCGGGCGAACGCTGGTTGTGCGGGACGCGGACGGCCGCGCGCTGCACAGCGCGCCGTGTCCCGAGGCCGGCGGCACGGCGGAGCTGGAAGTCGATGACGCCGCGGTGCTGACGCTGAGCTGGGCCTCGCCGCCGGCCGAATGAACGCCCCGCCGGCCGCGCTCCCCCGAAACCTCCCGCCGCCCTGTCCCCGCGCTCACCGGTCCGCCCGCCCGTACGCCGCCGGCGGACCGACATATTCGGGCCACAGGTCGCGCTCCAGCAGGAACGTCCGCACTTCCGTGCACAGGTGGCACTTGTCGGCGTAGCCCTCCGGCGACGCGATATAGCCATATTCGCGTGCGCGCTCGTACAGCGCATAGCTGCCGCCCGCGACCACCGCCGCCACGACCGGATGCGCACGCCAGCCGGACGCGAAGCGCGCCCACGCCGCGGCCACGTCGGCGACCGCATCCGGAGGTGGCGGGGGCGACGCGCGGGCAGCGCCGGTCCGCGGCAGCGCCGCGACGCCTTTCGCACCCGGCTCCGGCGCATCGGCGGGCAGGGCCACGCGACCGAGGACGATTCCCGCGCACAGCCCCGGGAACACGTGCCCGCCCGGATCGACATGAATGTGCCGGCTTCCGAGGACCCCCTCCGCACAGTGCCGGCCGCGCAGCGCTTCGACCGGCTGCCGGGGCAGCCGCGGCGCGAGCTCGCGGGCTGCGCGGCCGGTGAGCCGATCCGGGTGGCGGGCCTGCGTGGCGCGCCAGGCGGCGGCCCGTTCCGCGGCGGGCGCGTCCCGCAATTCTTGCGGGTGCTGGAAGAAGTCCCACCAGCGGACGAGGACGCGGCCGGGACCGAGGATCTCGCGGGCCAGCGTCACGCAGCGCCGCACACGCTCGAACGGCACATGCTCCTGGTGGTACACGTCGCTGCTGACGACCAGCCGCGTGACGCCCAGCGCGGCCAGCTCCGCGAGCCGGGCGCGGGTGGTCGCGTCGTCCACGGCCCACGAAGCGTTGGTTTCGAGCTTCTCGAGCGGGCTCAGGCCGGACGCACGAGCGCCGGCCAGGATCGCGCGCAGCCGCGGCCAGTCGAGACAGGGTTCGCCGCCGGCCAGATGAATGCGCATCGTGCGGCCGTGCGCCGCGGCCAGCTCGTCCAGCCCGCGCCACAGCGCCAGGGCCCCGGCGACGGACATCTCGCCGCCGCCGGCGTCGGGGCCGCCGTGCACGTAGCAGAACGCGCAGCGGGCGCTGCACCGGTAGGTCAGCATCAGGCCCGCGAACTCCCAGACGGCGGGGACCGGAGCGGCAGGGTCCGGCGGGCGTGGTGCATGGAACGGCATATGCCGGATTCTACGCCCGGCGGCCGGCCCGAAGCCCGGGCGGGAGCGAGACGCCTCAGGCGAGGGATTGAGGGATTGAGGGACTGAGCGATTGAGGTTGCGTCTGCGGCGGACCCTGTACCGGCCGGCGCCCCCGTCGGCCGTCTACCCGTACGCGAAACACCTGGGAGCGCGCACTCCACTTCGCCCAATCCGCTGCGTTGCCCAAGACACTGCTCGAGAGCAGTGGCACCCGCGCAGGGGCCCCCGGCCCCCATGCGTCCCGCAGGGAGGGCATGACCGTAGCCCAGCACGAAGTGCTGGGTCCGAGCTACAGGATGGGGACCCCGTGATGAGGGCTCGGGGGCCCCGTTGCACCTGCGTCGGCCGTTGGCCGGTGCCACACAAACACCCCGGCACGCGTCGCAAAATGCCCGCCGCCGTCCGAGCCCCGATCACCCTCCGAACGACGCGGGCGCGCGTCGCGGTCGCCGTCCGAGCGGACCTGACGGGCCGGTCGCCGTCCGAGCCCCGGCTGCCAAGCCGGGGCCTATTACCCGCCGCCCGCGCCGCGAAAAAACCACCGTTACCGGACCATCGCGCGCGATTTGCCCCCGCGGCCGCGATCCGCCAAACTAGCACCGTGGACCGGCCGGCGCGCGGGCGTCGGCGGAGACCACACCCGGCCGGCGACGAGCCATGAACGCCCCAGAGCCCGATCGTCTCGACCGCGAGCACGCCCAGCTGCTGGTCGTCGATATTCAGGAAAAGCTGCTGCCGCACATTCACGGGCACGAGCGCGTGCTGGCGCAGGCGGAGCGGATGATCCGCGCGGCCGAGGTGCTGCGGCTGCCGATCACGATCTCGGAGCAGTACCCGGCGGGCCTGGGGCCGACGGCGGCCCCGCTGCCGGCGGCGACCCGCAGCGCGGTCAAGGTCGAAAAGACGACGTTCAGCTGCTGCGCGGACGCCGGCTGTCGGCGGCGGATCGCGTCGGTCCTCCGGCCGCAGGTCCTGCTGGTCGGGATTGAGACGCACGTCTGCGTGCAGCAGACGGCGCTGGACCTGCTCGAGGAGCGGATGCAGCCGATCGTGCTGGCGGACGCGGTCGGCTCGCGGCGCGAGTTCGATTTCCAGATCGCGCTGGACCGGATGCGGCACGCGGGTGTGATCGTCACGACCGTGGAGGCCGCGATCTTCCGGATGGTTCAGGACTCGGCCGGCGACCTTTTCAAGCGGATTCTGCCCATCGTGCGCTGATGCCCCACAGCCGCCCTGACGACGAATGGGATCCGGAGGCCGAGGCCGCGGAGGACGCGGACGTGGCCGCGGACGACCCGGACGCCGATCCCGAGGGCCCGCAGGAGATTGACCTCGTCGCTGGCGACGACGAGGCGGAGACTGTCGCGTGCCCGCACTGCGGGACCGACGTGTACGAGGATGCGGACCGCTGCCCGCACTGCGGCGAGTGGATCGCGGCGGGCGGCGGCGGGTCGACCTGGCCGCTGTGGGTGGCGGGGGTCGCGCTGGTACTGATCCTGTACCTGGCGTACCAGTCTTACGGCGCGGGCGGCGGGTAATGGGCCCCGGCTTGGCAGCCGGGGCTCGGACGGGGACCGGCACGTGAGCTCCGCAGGGTCTCCGAGCCCGGAGCGGGAGCTCCGCGCCTGGGTTCGGGTTTCGCTCCGGACCCCGGTTGGCTCAACGTGGGGGTGAGGGGTTGTCCTGTTCGCCGGCCCACGTCGCGACGTAGCTCGCCGCCAACGCCCGCACCAGTTCATCGGCGTCGGTGCGCGCGATCTCGCGGGCTGCGTCGACGAACGTCGGCCCTTGCCGCGCGAGCACCCGCAGCGCCAGCAGCCGCACGAGCCAGTGGGGGTGCGTCGCGTTGGCCTGCACCGCGTCGAGCAGCGTGCGGTCGAGCCCGGCGACCATCAGTGCGTCGAGCGTCCGCGCGCGTGTCTCCCACGCCGGGGCGGCCAGCGCGTCGCGCAGCGCGGCCTGCACGCGCTCGGCCGCGATGGACGTCGGCGTGTAGCCGAGCGGCTGGCGCGCCGCGCGCTGCTGCTCGCCCAGCAGGTCGGCCAGCACCTCGAGGGCCCGCCAGCGGGCGTCCTCGTTCTCCCCGCCTAGGGCGGCCACGAGGCTGCTGATCGACTCGCGCGCCGACAGCGCGGGCACGCGGTTGAAGTATACCGTGCGCGGCACCTGGCCGACCGGGCCGGGCCGCCATGTGCCGTCGGCGCCGCGCTGCGCATCGAGGATGGTGTTCACGATGACCCGCTGGAGCTGTTGCGGGCTCCGGCGGCTCACGTCACGCAGCGGACCGACATCGAGCGTGCAGCGCACCCGCACCGTCTGGCCGGGCTGGAGCACCCGCACTTCGTCGAGTGTCACGGTCAGCAGGGCCGGGTACTCGCGCTTGCGCTCGCCTTCGAGCGTGACGGACACCAGAAACACCGGGTTGGCCGCCTCGTCGGCTCCGAGCGCCAGGGGCGTCGGTCCACGGTTCGTGAGACGGAACTCCAGCCACCACGGCTCGCCGGGACCCGGGCTGCGGTGCTCCGGCTCGACCGCCGCTTCGAGAAACCGCCCCGGCTCCCGGTAGTAGTCCAGAATTCGCGGATCGAAGCGGGCCCACGCGGCCGCGACGGCCGGATCCGGTTGCGCCGGCCGGACCGGCGCGGGCGGCGGCAGCGCGCCCGGTGCCTGGGGCGCGGCCGCGGGGGCGGGACGCCCGGGCGGGGATGCATCGGCCGGTTGGGTTGCGGGGGGAGCTGTCGGGGCGGCGAGGGCCGTGGCAACCGCGGCCGGCGCCGCGGGGGGGCTGCCGTTTGGCGTCGCTTCCAGCTCAGCGAGCAGGTCGGCCGCATAGCCCGCGGGCGGACGGTACTCGAGCTGGGACAAAACACGCTCGGCGCCGGCTGCGTCATCCGCCGCCCGCAGAAGTCGCACGACCTGCACGGCCGCGAAGGGGTCGCGCTTCGCCAGCGGGGTGAGAACGGCGAGGGCCTCGTCGGCCTTGAGATTCACGGCCAGCGCCCAGCCGAGCACGCGCTGGACGAACGGGTCCGAAGGGGCCCGCTCGCGCGCGGCCCGCGCGAGCATCAGCGCGCGGTCGGGTTGCGCGTCGAGCGTGACGTAGTACCAGGCGGCCTGCGCCAGCTCGCTCACGGGATGTTCGGAGGGCTCGCGGATGGCCGCGAAGCGCCGGGCGAGAGCGCCCTGAACTTCCACGGCCTCCAGATCGCGGCCGGCCCGCCGCAACAGGTAGTACTCCAACAGCGCGGCCTGCGCCGCCTCGGCCGGGGCCGTGCGCACCGCCCGCTCGGCCGTCGCGATCGCCGCTTCGAGCTGACCGCGGGCGAACTGGTTGCGGGCGGCGTCGAGCAGGAACCCGCCGGGAAATGGCGCCGCGGGGTGCACGGCGGCGTGCATGGCCAAGCCGTAGTCGTACAGCCGGCCGGCCTCCTCCCGTAACCCGCCTTCGTCGAGCAGCAGGGCCGCGTCCCACACGGCCGCGAGCGACAACGGCCGCGCACTAACGAGTTGCAGCAGCGACGCAACACGCTCGGCGAGCGGGTCTTCGTCGGCCAGGGTCTCCACTTGCAGTGCCGCGGCCACCGGGCTGCCGGGCTGAAGTGTCAAGGCGCGGGCGGCATGCTGTCGCGCGGTCGCCGGGTCCAGCCGCTCGAGAGCGAGCCGGGCCAACCATTCCTGAACCTGCGCCGCCAACGCCGCCGGGCGTTCCACCGCGGCCTGCTCCTCGAGCCAGCGGACGCGCTGCTCGGCCGTGGGCTGCGCGCGCAGGCCGGCGTCGAGCCAGCGCTCAAACGCCCCCTCGTGCCGCGGGGCGGCCTTCAGCAGGCCGGCCAGCGCCTGGTCCGCGGCGCGGGCGTCGGCATCGAGCAGTGCGACCTCGTAGAGCCACGCCCAGGCGTCGGCCAACTGCGGATCGAGCCGCACGGCGGCCAAGAGAAGCGTGCGGACGTGCTGCCGGTCGGCGGCCGACGCGGGCCGGGCGCGCGTCAGACCGTGGTCGCGAGCGCGGTCGGCGAGCAGTTGCGCGAGCGTGCGGGCCGGCGGGCCGGCAGCCGCGGCGGCCAGCGTACCGCAGCAGAGCGTGAGGGCCAGGGCGTACGGTCGGACCCGCCAGGGGCTCGGCATGGGCGTCTCCGGCAAGTGGGTTCGGCGACATGATACTGCCGCGCGGGTGGGGGGCCACTGGCGGCGCGGGGCGTCCGGCGACGCTTACTCGGCCGGCTCGAGGATGGCCGTCATCGAGCCGCGGCAGCGGGCGATGCGGGGGTCCGGTCCGTAGGCGTGAATCTGCTGCTGCTTGAACTCGGCTCGCTCGAAGATCGTGGTCTCGACGATGACGCGGCCGGTGGTGTCCACCTCGCGCGCCATCTCATAGGCGCGCTGCGGGTCATACCCGAAGAGCCGTCCGAGCATCTCGATGACGTACTCGTAGGTGTGATCGTCGTCGTCGAGCAGGATGACGTGCCAGAGGGGGGCCCGCCCGGTCTGCGGCCGGGCGACCTCGGGCCGGGCGGTCGCGCCCCCGGCGGCGGCCCGCCGAGTCGGTGCGGGCGGGCGCAAGCGGTGACGGCGTTCCTTTGTCAGCACAAGCGACATCTGTTGCGCTACCAAGCTGAGCGGGGCGGTCGCGTGGCCGCGGCCGACGCGAGCTCCTTGACTCATTAATACCCGCGCGATCAGGCGAAGCGCAGCGCAATCGGGCGAGATTGGGGGCGTTGCCGGCCGCCGGCGGCCGACGTATAACGCGCGGTGGTGCTAGGGGTGACCGGGCGCGACCGGTCTGAGATCCGCGCACGCGGCGCGGAGACCCTCCGAACCTGATCAGCGTCGGACGCTGCCCGGCCGGGGCCGGCTTCGTCGCGGCTGCGGAGGGAAGCACAGCCCGCCGACGGGCCCGTCTTCCGGGCGTCGACCCGCTTCCTTCCGCCGGGTTCGTACCAGTCCGCGATTGGAGTACGCCCATGACGCAGCTCGAAGCGGCCCGCGCAGGGTGCATCACGCCTGAAATGGCCATCGTCGCCGCCCGCGAGAAGGTTGCACCGGAGTTCGTCCGCGACGGCGTGGCCCGCGGCCGGATCGTCATTCCCGCCAACGTGCGCCACCTGGCGGGCAGCAGCGGGCAGGCACCGGCCGGTCCGCCGGCGGAGCGGGCTTCGGCGGAGGCGCTGGCGGCCGCGGCGCGGCCCCGCCGGACGGTGGCGGAGCGCCGCGCGTGGCTCGACGCGCCGGCTCCGGCCGGCGAGCGGGCGCCGCGGCGGCTGGAGCCGATCGGCATCGGGCGGGCCCTGAGCACGAAGATCAACGCGAACCTGGGCGCATCGCCGCTCTCGAGCGACGCCGCGGGCGAGCTGCGGAAGCTCCGGACGGCGCTGCTGTACGGGGCGGATACCGTGATGGACCTGTCGACCGGCGGTGACCTGGACGCCTGCCGCCGGCTCTTCGTGGACCACAGCCCGGTGCCGGTGGGGACGGTGCCGATCTACAGCATGATCGTGGAGCGCCCGATCGAGGAGCTCGACGCCGACACGATTCTGCGGACGATCGAGCGGCAGGCGCAGCAGGGGGTGGACTTCTTCACGATCCACGCGGGGATCCGGCGGGCGCACCTGCCGCTGCTGGGGCGGCGCACGCAGGGCATCGTCAGTCGCGGCGGGGCGCTGCTGGCGCGGTGGATGACGTACCACGGGCGCGAGAACCCGCTGTACGAGCGCTTCGACGACATCAGCGCGATTCTGCGGGCGTACGACGTGACGTACTCGCTGGGCGACGGGCTGCGGCCGGGGTGTCTCGCGGACGCCGGCGACCCGGCGCAGCTCGCGGAGTTGCGCGAGCTGGGGGAGCTGGTGCACCGGGCCCGCGACGCGGGCGTGCAGGTGATGGTGGAGGGGCCGGGCCACGTGCCGCTCAACGAAGTGGCGTTCAACATCGAGACGCAGCGGCGGCTGTGCGACGACGCGCCGTTCTACGTGCTGGGCCCGGTCGTGACCGACGTGTTTCCCGGATTCGACCACATCACCAGCGCGATCGGCGCGACCGAGGCCGCGCGGGCCGGGGCGGCGCTGCTGTGCTACGTCACGCCGCGCGAGCACGTCGGCCTGCCCGACGAGGACGACGTGCGCCTGGGATGCATCGCCTACCGCATCGCGGCTCACGCCGGCGACGTGGCCCGCGGCGTGGCGGGCGCCGCCGACTGGGACCGCGACATGGCCCGCGCCCGCGCCGCGCTCGACTGGCCGCGGCAGTTCGCGCTCGCGTTCGACGGCGAGCACGCCCGGGCGCTGCGCGCTGCGCACCTGCCGACCGACGCGCCGTACTGCTCGATGTGCGGCCGGGAGTGGTGCAGCCAGCGGCTCAGCGGCGAGCTGACGAGCGGGTGCCCGGTGCCGTGAGGCCGCGCCGTCAGGCCGGCGCAAGCGTGCGCCGGTAACGCCAGAAGACGCGCGCCACGCGGCAGCCCGCCCACGCGTGGTAGAACGAGATCGGCCCGACCCACGGGATCAGCGCCGTGCGGTGGCCGGCCGCCCGCAGGTCGTTCAAGCAGTGCCACAGCAGCACGCGGCCGAGCCCGTGCCCGCGGGCTTCGGGCGCGGTGCCCATCGGTCCGAAGAAGCCCCACTCGCGGTTCTGGCCCGAGTGCGCCGCGAACGCGATGATCCGGTCCTGCCGCAGCGCGAGGTGCAGCCCCGGCGGCGACTGGGCGTGGGCCAGGTGCACCTCGAACCGCCAGTCCGCGCCGAAGTTCGCCGCGAAGAACGCATCCAGCCGCGGGCCGTCGTCGTCCCGCGCGCGGCGGATGACGATCCCGTCGCCGGCCAGCCGCGCCTCCTCGGCGGCCGTGTCGAACGGCCGCTCAAGCTCGCCGACGAGGTTCACGCAGTCGCGGAAGCGCTCGAAGCCGCAGCGCTCGAGAAAGCACAGGGCCGTCGTGTAGCGGGGATCCAGGCCGGGCGTGAAGTAGTTGCCGGGAATGGCGAGCACCTCGACCTCGGCCGTGTCGGCGGGCCACGTTTGCTCGGCGCGGGCCAGCAGCCGACGCGCCACGCCCCGCCGGCGGTGCGCGGCGTCCACCGCGAACAGACCGACCCAGGCCTTCGGTGCGCCCAAGCCGCCCGCCAGCACCGGCCGCCGCACAACCGTCTGGAGAAAGCCGACCGGCCGGCCGTCGCGCTCGGCGACGAAGTTGCGCCAGTCGAACTCGGGCGTGCGCGGCGCTGCGAATAGCTTCTCGGACAGCAGCGCGGGGCTGAACGTATCGTGCACCAGGGCGGTACGGGCCAGGTCATACAGGGCGGGCAGGTCGGCCGGCACGGCCGTCCGAATCGTCTCGCTTTCAGCCATCGGCGTATCTCGCTGGGTCCGGGGCGCGGCGGCCGCGCATCGTAACCGGCCGCGTCGCGGCGAGCATTTCTCGGGACCCAGCCGGCCGACCGCCGAATTGCCGGCGGGGCGCGGGCCCCGGGAGAGGCGCTTCCCTATAAAAGATGCGCGGCGGAAGCGGGCGTGGGCCCGGCTCGCCGTGTCGGGCGGCCGGGCGGCGGAACGCCGGGAGCGCTTGGGCGGGCGCGGTTTGGGCGGGCGTAGAATGTGGCGGAGCAAGGGAAGGCGGCGGAGCGACCGCCACCGGCTGATGCGACCCACGGCCCGGTAGTGTCCCCTGGAGGAAAGAAGCCATGAACGAGGCCGAATTCCAGAAGCGGCTGGCGGAACTGGTGGCCGAGATCGACGCACTGCCGGAGGGCGAGCGGGAGCGGCTAAAGGCCCTCGCGGCCGAGACGCGCGACCGGCACGAGCAGATCAAGCAGAGCGTGCGGAGCCTTCAGGAAAGCATCGATTTCCTGCGGCTGGGCATCAAGTACATGATCTTCGACCTGGAAGCGACGCGGCGCGAGAACGCGTACCTCCGCAAGATGCTCGAGCAAGACCCGAACGGCAACAACGGCAACCCGGACGGCGGCAACCCGGATGGGGGCGGAAACGGCTTCTGAAGCGACCCTCCAGGCGCTGGCCGGTGGCGCTGCGACCCGCTGCCGGCCGGCACGACCCACGCCCGTGTAAGGTCGAGTGTCTCCTACCTGACCCAGGGGCGGAACCCGGCGGCTTGGCAGCCGCCGGGTTCGTTTATGCGCGGCGGCGTCCGAGCCCGGAGCGCGAGCTCCGGGCCCCATCTCACCCCGGCCCCGGCTTGGCAGCCGGGGCTCGGACAGCGGCCCCGCCACGCGCTCTGCCGTCGTCCGCCACGCCCTGACGCCACCCCCGTCCGGGCCCCCCGTCCGGGCACCCGGCGGGAGCGGCCGCGGGATCGGCCCGCGCGGGCGTGCGCTTGTCGGGTGTGGGCGGCGGGTTCGTCGGGGCGGCTTGCCAGACCGCTGTCAACGGGCGCGTGACGGCGGACGTCGGGGCGGCGACGGGCGTCTCCGCAGCGACGACCGGCGCGAGCACTTCCTCGAACAGTCGCTCGATTTCCAGCGCGGCATCGCGGGCCGCGGGTCCCATCCGCCAGACCGCGCTGCGGGCCCCGCACGCCTCCGCGTAGGCCGTTCGGAGCCGCAGCGGGGTGGCCGCGACCGGGAAGCCGAAGCGCTGCACCGCCTCGACCGCCACGCGGGCCAGACGTGTGCGGGGCTGGACGCGGTTGAGCACGGTCCAGACGCGCGGGCGATCGGCACGCGGCCCGCGCAGCCGCAGGCGGTACAGCAGCCGCGCGGTGCGGTACGACGCCCAGATGTCCATCATGGACGGTCCGATCGGCAGCAGCACGATGTCGGCGGCCGCCGCGAGCACGGCCGTCTCGGGGCTGAGCGCGGCGGGGCCGTCGGCGATGACCACGGCATGGATGGCGGTCAGGCGCGGCAGGCGGTCCTGAAGCGCGGCCACGTTGTCGCAACGCTCGAGCCGGATGCGCGGAGCGGCGATGGTGAGCCATTCGGATGTGCTAGCCTGGGCGTCGGCATCGACGACGGCCACGCGAATGCCGCGATCGTGGAGCCACAACGCGGCGTGGGCCGCGAGCGTGGACTTGCCGACCCCGCCCTTGCTGTTGAGGACCGCCACGAGCATCTCAGCCGCTCCCCAAGGCGATGGGAGTCGAGCGGGGCGGTTCCGCCGCCGGGTCGTGCGCAACGCGGGCCGCGCCGGGCCGGTCGCGCTCGGGCGGTGGCGGCGTCTCGTCCGCGTACGACACGACGCGGTTCCGGCCGGTCTGCTTGGCGGCGTACATTGCGCGGTCGGCCATCTCGATGAGCTGAAGCGCGTCCCACGGCGCCCGCCACTGGGCGGCGCCGATGCTGGCGGTGATGGGCAGCGCGACGCCGCGGAAGCGGGCGTCGCCGTCGCGGACGGACTCGAGCAAACGGCGCGCGACCCGCTGCGCGCCGGCGAGGTCGGTGGAAGGAAGCAGGACGACGAACTCGTCGCCGCCCATGCGCGCCGCGCCGTCGAACTGGCGCAGCACGCCGCGGATGCGCGTCGCGACGTGCTGAAGCAGGGCGTCGCCCGCCGCGTGCCCCTCGCGGTCGTTGACCGTCTTGAGGCCGTCCAGGTCGATCATCAGCAGGGACAGCGGGCTGTCGAAACGCTCCGCTCGACGGATTTCGCGCTCCAGCGTCTCCATCAGCCAGCGCGGGTTGAACAGGCCCGTGAGGGCGTCAACTCGGGCCTCGGTCTGGGCCTGCTCGAACCGCCGTGCGTAGTGCAGGGCGCGGGCCACAAACGCGCAGATCGGCTCGAGCGCCGGCGGAGGCACCGTGGCGCCGGCCGAGGTCGTGCAGAGATTCAGCACGCCCACCAGGCGCCCGTCCACCCGCAGCGGCGCAACCAGGCACGCTTCATCCGGATAGCGGGCCGTGTCCGCCGGCGGCAGGCTGCGCCCGCGCCGCTCAGCCGCGGCCTGCGTGGTCTGGAGCACGCGCCCGCTCAGCGCCACGTCCACCATCAGGTGGCCCGCCGGGTCATCGAGCGGCACCAGAGCCTCCAGCGGCCGCGTGTGCGTCGACTCGACCAGTTCGAGCACGGCGCGCCCGGGATCGTGTAGGTAGAGCGAGGCGGTCGCGTAGCCCAGCAGCGGCGGCAGGTCGTGGACGAGCTTGTGACACAGCGCGCGCAGCCGGAGCTCGTGAAAGTGCAGCAGCCAGCCCGGCAGCCACCCGACCTCGGGCGGCGCGATGGGGGGCGGGGCGGGTCCGGTCCCCGCCCAGAGCACTTGGAAGACTGTGGCGGAACAGGGTTTGCGGACGAAGAGCCCGGGCGGCAGGTCGGCGGGGGTGGACCGACGGCGCGAGTAGAAGTAGACCCGCCGAACCGGTGTGTCGGGGGGACGCGCGCGGATGGAATCGAGGTCAAGCCAGAGATGCGCGGCCGGGACCGATTGCGCCACACTCCACTCGGCGGGGTCGAGGCACGTCAGTTGCGCGTGGGGCGGGCGATGTCGCTCGACGGCGGCCCGCAGCGGGGCGTCGGCGGTGACGAGCACCACGTCGATCCGGGGCGAAGCGACCACGGCGCGGACTCCTTGGCGCGGATTCTATCGGAAGCGCCTGGGACGGGACTGAAGCCGAACCTGCGCCGGCGGCTTGTGCGCCGCCGCGCAAATCTGATACGCCGGCGGGCCGCAACCTTCCGATAGGACCCGCGTCGTCGCGAGGCCGCGGCGAGCGCGGAGAGCGCGCCCGCGCCCGGCCCCCGCAGGAAGCAGGACACGCACAGGATGAGCTCCGGCGGAGTGTTCAGACAGGCAGCCGAACTGCTGACCGGACGCTGGCAGGTGCCGCTGGCGCTCCTGGCGACGGCGGCCGCCGCCGTCGCGCTGCTGCGGCTCGCGCCGGACGCCCTGCCGGTCGACAGCGCCGCGGTGCTGGCCGACGCGCGTCTGCTGGAAGACGCGGGCGAACTGACGGTGGCGGCGCAGGCGCTGGACGAGGTGCTGCGCCGGCAAGCACCGGCCGACGCGGCGTCGCGCGGCGCGCTGCGCGCGGCGCTGGCCCGGATCAGCTTCGAGCTGGCGCGGGCGACGGATCCGCCGGCGCCGGAACTGGCCCAGCGCGTGATCGCCCAGCAGTTGGCGGCGTGGGCGGACGGGGTGCCCCGCGAGCCGCGCGCCGCGCTGCGCGTGGCCCTGGCGCGGGCGTGGGCGGGCGACGACGCTGGCGCGCTGGCGGACCTGCGCGGGATGCTGGCCGAGGCGCTCGACCCCGACGTGCGTCGCAGCGTCGTGCAGTCGGCCGTCCGCATCCTGGCGCGACATCCGGAACTGCGGGCCGAGCGGCGTAGTCTGCTCGACCAACTGCTGTCCGATCCCGCGTTGCAGCCGCCGCAGCTCTGGTGGGGCTTGCAGCAGATCGTGCAGGATGCGCTGGCCGAGCACGATGTGCCGCGCGCGGAGGCCGCGCTCGCCCGGCACGCCGACGCGCTGACCAGCTCCGATCTGAAAGGCTACCTCCGCTATCTCGAAGCACTGGTGCTGTTCTACGCGGGGCGGCTGGCCGAGGCGCTGCCCGCGGCCGACTGGGTCAACGAATGGCTGGAGCACGAGGGGCACACGACGCCGGCCCTGGACGAGAACGGGCACCTGCCGACGCTCAACCGCTGGCTGATCGGGCGCATCCACCTGGCGGAGGACCGGCCGCAGGAAGCGCTGTCCACGATCGACGCCGCGTTGGAGGGAGGGCCGGACGCGGAGCTGCGGCTGCCGCTGCTCGTGGGACGCTGTGCGGCGCTGACCGCGCTGGGACAGGAGGAGCCCGCGCTCGCGGACTACCGGCGGGCCCGTGCCCGACTGGCCGAGACGCGCGACGTGCCGCCCGACCTGCGGACCGAGTACGAGCAGACCCTGGCGAGCTGCGTGCGGCGTCTCGTTAACGAGTTCACGCGGCAGCTCCCGGCCCGTAGCACGGGCGGCGAGCCGGCGCGCGCGCGGCTCGAGCAGGCCGCCCGCGACTGGGAAGCGGCGGCAGCGCTGACGCGCGGCGACGAGGAGCAGTTCGGCCTGCTGACCCTGGCGGCCGCGGGGGCCTACGACGCGGCCGGTCGGCCCGAAGATCAGCGGCGAATGCTGGAAGCCTTCCTGGCGGGCCGTTCGCGCGACCCGCGGATGCCGACGGTGCTGCTGCAACTGGGACAGGCGTGCGAAGCCGCGGGCGACAGTGCCGCGGCTCTCGAGGTCTACCGGCAGTTGATCGCGGACTACCCGCGGATCGAGGAGGCGGCGCGGGCGCGCGTGCTGCGGGGCGGGCTGCTGATGGGGCTCGGCCCCGATTCGTACGCCGACGCGGAAGCGGAGCTGGAGGCGCTGCTCCAGGACGACTACGTGTCGCCGGAGGCCGTCGTGTACCGCGACGGGCTGCTGGCGCTGTGCGAGCTGCTGCGTCGGGAGGGTCGCTACGGCGAGGCGATCGGGCGCCTGGAGAGCTTCCTGGAGCTTTATCCGCGCGATCCGGAGATTCTGCGGGCGCGTTTCATGCTGGCGGAAGCCTATCGCGCCAGCGGCATGCAGCTGCTCGCGGCGGACAGCGCCGCAGCGCAGGCGGAGGGCCGGGCCCGGCTGCGAACGGCGGCCGAGCGCTTCGAGCGGCTGCTGGACGAGCTGGCGACCGGGGTGGACGAAGAACAGACGCTGTACGCGCAACTGGCGTCGTTCAGCCGGGCGGATTGCCTGCTCGCGCTGGACGAGCCGGAGGCGCTGGCCGCGGCCCTGGCGGGCTACCGCGAGGCGGCGGCGCGGTTCGCGGGGGAGCCGGCGGCCCTGGCGGCGCAGGTGCAGATGGCCAGCATCCACCTGCGGCAGGGGGACGTGGTGGACGCGGCCCGCGCCATCGAGAAGGCGCGCTGGCTGGCGCGCAGCATTCCGGACGAAGCCTACGCCCGCGCGGGCGGCGTGAACCGGCAGGGTTGGGAGCAGTATCTGGCAACGATCGCGGCCTCGGACCTGTTTCGCGAGGCCCGGGCGGACGCACGGTAGCGTCCGCGGCGTGGCTGAGGAGCCGAACATGGGAATCGCCCCGAACGCGCCCGATGCAACCCGGATCGTGGCACTGCTGACGCGGCAGCGCGACCTGTACCGGCACTTGCGCGAGCTGAGCGAGAAGCAGCGGCACACGATCACCGGTGACCGGCCGGAACTGCTGCTGTCGATCCTGCGCGACCGGCAGCAGCTCGTGAACGAGCTGGCCCGGCTCAACACCGAGATGGGTCCGCTGCGGCGGAACTGGGATGCGGCGTACGCGGCGCTGCCCGAAGCAGAGCGGGGGCAGGCCGCGGAGCTGTTGCAGGAGATCAACGGCCTGCTGCGCGTGATCCTGCGGACCGACCAGGAGGACGGCGCGCTGCTGGCGGCCCGCAAGCAGGCCGTGGCCGCGGAGATCGCCGGGCTGGCCGGCGGGCAGCAGGTGAACACCGCGTACGCCCGGCAGGCCGGGACCCCGGTCGGGCCGGCGGCGGACGTGTCGGGTTGAGGAGCGGCGGGATGCCCGGTGAGCGCTCGGGAACGGCGACTTCTCCGGCGGCCGCACCGGACGGCGGTCTGGGCGACGTCCTGCGCGAGTACCTGGACGTGGCCGGGCGGCTCCAGCGCACGCACGAGGCGCTGCAGGGCGAGATCGCGCGCCTGCGACAGGAGCTGGCCAGCAAGGACCGCGAGCTGGAGCTGCGGCGCCGGCTGGCGGCGCTGGGCGAGCTGGCGGCCGGGGTCGCGCACGAGGTGCGCAATCCCCTCGGCGCGATTCAGCTCTACAGCGGTCTGCTCCGCAACCAGTGCCGCGCGGCCAACCTCGGCTCGGCGCTGCAACTGATCGAGAAGATCGAGGCGGGAATCGCCGCAATCGACACGGTCGTCAAGGACACGCTGGCCCTCGCCCCGCGCGACCGCCGGCTGGCGCCCTGCCCGCTGGGGCCGGTGCTCGCGGCCGTCGCGGACGCGGTGCGGCCGGCGCTGGACCGCAACGGCGTGCGGCTGGTGATGCAGGGGGCGGAGACCGCGCCGGCGGTGCGGGCCGACGCGGCCGGGCTCCAGCGCGTGTTGGTGAATCTGGTGGTCAACGCCGCCGAAGCCACGCCGGCCGGCACGACGGTGACCGTGGCGGTGAGCCGCCCGGCGGAGGAGCTCGTCGAGGTGCAGGTGCTCGACGAGGGGCCGGGGCTGCCGGACGACCTGCGGGACCGGATTTTCGATCCATTCTTCACAACCAAGGAACACGGCACGGGACTCGGGCTGACGATCGCGCACCGCCTCATCGAGGCGTTCGGCGGCCGGCTGTCGGCGGGCAACCGCCCGAGCGGCGGCGCGGTGTTCACGCTGGCGCTGCCGGCGGCGTCGCCGGACGCCGACGAGCGCGCGACGCCCTGCCCGAATGCTGCTTGACAGACAAGGAGGAACGATGGCCTGCATCTGCGTAATCGACGACCAGGCGATGATGCGCGACTCGTTGACGGCCGCGCTGACCGCCCAGGACCATAGGGTCTACGGGTACGAGAGCGCCCAGGAAGCGCTCACGATGATCAAGCAGCAGCCGTTCGACGTGGTGCTGACGGATCTGCGCATGCCGGGGCTCGACGGCGTGGCGCTGCTCCGCGAGCTGCGGCGGCTGGGACTGGACGTGCCGGTGATCCTCATGACGGCCCACGCCTCGGTCGAGACGGCCGTCGAGGCGATGAAGCTCGGCGCGTTCGACTACGTGCAGAAGCCGTTCAACGCCCAGGAGATCGAGATCGTGATCGAGCGGGCGCTGCGCGAGCGCGCGCTGCTGCGCGACAACGAGATCCTGCGCCGCACGGTGGAGGATCTCAGCCGCCACCGCGAATTGATCGGCCAGTCGCCGGCGATGCGACCGGTGCTGGAGAAGGTCCAGCGCGTGGCGCAGAGCTCGGCGACGGTGCTGATCACGGGCGAGAGCGGCACGGGCAAGGAGCTGATCGCGCGGGCGATCCACGCGGCCTCGGCCCGGGCGGAGCAGCCGCTGCTGTGCGTGAACTGCGCCGCGTTGTCGCCGACGCTGCTCGAAAGCGAGCTGTTCGGACACGAGAAGGGCGCGTTCACCGGCGCCGACCGGATGCGCAAAGGGCGCTTCGAGCTGGCGGACGGCGGGACGCTGCTGCTGGACGAGGTGTCCGAGATCGCGCCGGCGCTCCAGGCCAAGCTTCTGCGGGTGCTCCAGGAGCACGAGTTCGAGCGGGTCGGCAGCTCCGTCACGCGCCACGTCGACGTGCGCGTGATTGCGACGACCAACCGCGATCTGCGCGAATGGGCCGCGAAGGCCCGTTTCCGCGAGGACTTGTTCTACCGGCTGAGCGTGCTGCCGATCGAGGTGCCGCCGCTCCGCGACCGGC
Source organism: uncultured Phycisphaerae bacterium (assembly GCA_937928595.1). Classification (GTDB taxonomy): domain Bacteria; phylum Planctomycetota; class Phycisphaerae; order UBA1845; family Fen-1342; genus CALGJV01. The sequence continues at coordinate 120,581 of CALGJV010000004.1, forward strand.
GCGAGGACATCCCGCTCCTGCTGGACTCGTTCATCGGGCGGATCACGGCCCGCGAGGGCCGGGAGCGGCCGAGGCTGACGCCCGACGCGCTGAAGCTGCTCCAGGAGTACGGCTGGCCCGGCAACGTGCGCGAGCTCGAGAACCTGTGCGAGCGCGTCTGCGTGCTGGAGGCCGGGCGCGAGGTGGGGCCGGGCACGCTGGCGCCGCTGCTCACCGGCCCGCTCAAGGTGGCCAGCGCGCCGGCCGCGAGCGTGGCGTACCGCGACGGGTCGATCCTGGACGACGCGGAGCGCGACCTGATTCTGCGTACGCTCGAGCGCTTCAGCGGACACCGTGAGAAGACGGCCCGGGCGCTGGGCATCGGGCTGCGGACGCTGGGTCTCAAGCTGAAGCGCTGGCGCGAGGAAGGCTCGTTCCACGAGGAGCGGCAGCGCCGGGCGACCACGTTCGCCTAGGACCCCGGGCGCGGCACGCGACTTGCTCGCCGCAAGGTGACGACGAGGACCCCGCGATGTGGATCGACCGGTTGACGGGTTCGCGGACGACGCACGCCCTGGAGCTGTCGGCCAAGTTCGCCGAGCAGCGTCAGCGGGTGCTGGCCGAGAACCTCGCCAACGTGGACACGCCGGACTACCACACGCAGCGGCTCGATCCGCGCGCGTTCCAGGCGTCGCTGGCCGCCGCGCTCGCGCGGGCCCGGCCGGGCCGGTCCGACCCGCTGGAACTGCGCGACAACGCACAATTTGCGGTCGGGCCGGGCGGGGCGCCGCGCGTGCGGCCGGTCCGCGAGCCGGCGCCGAACGTGTTGTTCCACGACGGGACGAACGCGCGGCTGGAGACGCTGCTGACGGACGTGTCGGAGAACGCGCTGCACTACGAGCTCGCCACGGGACTGCTGCGCGGCAAGTACGAGCAGCTCCTGCGGGCCATCCGAGGTCGGATCACATGATCGGCACTTTCGACATCACCGCGTCGGCGCTGGTCGCGCAGCGCACGCGTCTCGACGTGATCGCCGGCAACCTGGCGAACGCGGAGGTGACCCAGCAGGAGGACGGCACGATCCGGCCCTACCGCCGCCGGTTCGTGACGTTCATGAGCGGGGACGGCGCCGGCGGCGCCGGCGTGCACGTGGACGCCGTGCGCGCGGACCCGTCGCCGTTCCGCGCCAAGTACGACCCCGAGCACCCCCATGCCGATGCCGCCGGCTACGTTCAACTCCCGAACGTCAGCATCACGATGGAGTACGTGGACGCGCTGGCCGCCAGCCGCGCGTACGAGGTGAACGCGGCGATGCTGAACGTGACGCGGACGATGGCGCAACAGGCCCTGCGCCTGTTCGCCTGAGGCGGGCCCCCTGCGGGCGCGCGGAGATGCCCATGGTGCAGCCGGTCTCATTCTCGCCCCTCTCCCCGGTCGGACCGCTCCGGCCGGCGGAGACGCCCCGGCCCGCGGAGGTCCCGTCCGTTCCGGGCGGCGACTTCGCCGGCGAGGTGCGGCGGCAGCTCGAGCAGGTCAGCCGGATGCAGGCCGAGGCCGATGCCGGCGTGCACCAGCTCCTGACCGGGCAGTCCAACGACCTGACGGGCGTCTTCACCACCGCGCGGAAGGCCGAGGTCGCCTTCAGCCTGCTCATGGAGATCCGCAACAAGCTGGTCGACGCGTACACCGAGCTGCGCCAGTTGCGCGTCTAGCGGCGGACCGTCCGCCGCCGCGCCGCTGAGCGGTCGGCCCGCGCGCCCGGCCCGGGCTGCGCCGCGGCGCGGCCGCCACGACGCACCGGAGGAGCCGGTGCCGGACGGACACGGGTTGCAGGCGGCGGAGGCCGCCGGGAGTCGCCCGGATGGGAGTGCTAGCGAAGGTCGCGGGCCAGATCCTCGCGCGGTTGCGCGACGTGAACACGTCGCAGAAGATCGCGCTGCTGCTGGGGGGGCTGCTCGTGGCCGTCTCGCTGGTCTGGCTGGCGCAGTGGGCCGCGCGGCCCGAGATGGTGCCGCTGCTGGACCAGGATCTCCAGCCGGAGGAACTGGCGCAGGTTCGGTCGGGGCTCGAGCTGATCAACGAGCCCTGCGAAGTGCGCGGCAACCGCGTGTACGTGCGGGCCACGGCCAACCGGCAGGCCCTCTACGCACAGCTGCTCCAGCAGGACAAGCTGCCGGCCAACACGAGCGTCGGCTTCGCCGCCCTGGTCAAGCAGTCCGACCCGTGGATTTCGCAGGCCGAGCACGAGCGCCGCTGGACCTACGCGCTCCAGGAAGAGCTCAAGGCCGTGCTCCGCCAGTTCCAGAACGTGCGCGACGCGCGCGTTTTCCTGAACCTCAACACCCAGCGCGGCTTCTCGCGCGACCCGGCCCCGAAATCCGCCAGCGTGACTCTGATCATGAAAAGCGGCGAGCCGGTGCCGCGCGCCCTGGCCATCGCCGCCGCCCGGCTCGTGGCCGGCGCCGTCGCCGGGTTGTCGCCGCAGGCCGTGCAGGTCCTCGACGCCGGCGGCGCGCCGGCGCTGGACTGGGAGGGCGAGCGCGACCCGGCCGGGCTGCTCGCGCGGCACCTGGCGCAGATCGAGCAGCGCTACGTCGAGAAGATCCGCTGGCAGGTGCCGGACCCCAAGGCGCTGGTGAGCGTGCAGGTCGAGCTCGACAACACCACCCGCACCGGCCGCACGGAGCAGCCGCTCAAGGGCCAGCCGGTGATGGAGGAAAGCACGCGGGAATCGACCACGCGCACCCGGCTGTTCGAGGAGCCGGGGGTGCGGCCGAACGTCGGGATCGTGGCCGGCGGAGGCGGCACCGGGGAGAGCCAGGAGCGCGAAACCAGCAAGACCGAGAACCAGCCGGGTCTGGCGGTGAAAACGGAGTCGACGCCGGCCGGTGAGGTGAAGCAGGTTACGGCCGCGATCAGCCTCTCATACAGCTACCTCGAGGGCGTGTGGCGGCTGGCCAATCCACAGGGCGAGGCACCGACGTCGGAGCAGATCGAGCAGGTGTTCCAGCAGGAGCGCACGCGGCTGGTCGCGCAGATCGCCAAGCTGGTCAAGCCGCAGGACGAGGCGAACGTGGCGATCGCGCGGTACTACGACACGGTCGTGGCGCCCCCGGGGGCGTCGCCCGCGGCGCTGGACGAAGCGCTGGGGCTGGTGAAGCTCTACGGGCCGCAATCGGCGCTGGGGCTGCTGGCGCTGGTGTCGCTGGGCCTGATGCTGCGGATGGCGCGGAAGTCGGACTCGGCCGACTCGTTCGGGCTGGAACTGGGCCTGCCGGAGGACGCGATCGCGGCGGCCCGGCAGGCGGCGGAGGACGTCAGCGACGTGGTCGCGACGCGCGCCACCCGGGCGCGCGCCGGCGGGCGCCGCGCGGACGGAGGCGACGGGGGCGACGGTGCGGAACAGGTCCAGCAGGCCGCCGCGACCGAAGGCATGCTGGTCGCCCAGGAGGTCGATCCGGCCACGGTCCAGACCCGCAAGATGCTCGACCAGGTGGCCCAGATGGTCGGCACCGACCCCGAGGTCGTCGCCGGGCTCGTCGAGCAGTGGGTGCAGCGCAACGAGCAGTACCACGAGGGAGCCGCATAGGCCATGGCGCGCCAGACGTTTCGCACCGAGCTCAAGTCGGTCGAGGATCTGAACGGACTCCGCAAGGCGGCCGTGCTGCTGATGGCGCTCCAGCAGGACACCGCCGCGCAGATTCTCAAACACCTGGACCGCGAGCGGGTCGAGGAGATCTCGCGGGAGATCGCGGCGATCGACGCGGTGGCCCCGGAGGTGCGCGAGGCGGTGATCCGCGAGTTCTACAACCTGCTCATGGCCCGGCAGTACATCGACGCCGGCGGCATGGCCTGGGCCCGGGCCCTGCTCCAGAAGACGCTGCCCCCGGACGAGGCCCGCCGCGTCATCTCGGTCATCGAGCACCAGGTCCACGAGCAGCCCTTCAGCTTCCTCCAGAAGACGGAGAAGGAAAACCTGGTCATGTTCCTCCAGGAGGAGCACCCGCAGACCATCGCCTTGGTGCTCTCCCACCTGCCGCCCAGCATGGCCACGGACATCCTCGCGGGGCTGCCGACCGAGCGGCAGATCGAGGTCGTCCAGCGCGTCGCGAAGATGGACCAGACCAGCCCGGACGTGATCAAGGAGGTCGAGCGCGGCCTCGAGAAGCGGCTGGCCGGTCTGGTCGCCGAGCAGTTCGAGCGCGTCGGCGGGGTCAAGGCGGTCGCCGAGATCCTCAACATGGCCGGACGCGCAACCGAGAAGGCCATCCTCGAAGGTCTGGAGCAGTCCGACCCGCAGCTCGTCGAGGAAATCCGCCGCCTCATGTTCGTGTTCGAAGACATCATCCGGGTGAACGACAAGGGCATCCAGTCCGTGCTCAAGGAGGTCGAGAACGAGGAGCTGGCCCTGGCGCTCAAGACGTGCAGCGACGAGCTCAAGAACAAGATCTTCAGCAACATGTCCGAGCGCGCCGCGCAGCTCATCCGCGAGGAAATGGAGTACATGGGGCCGGTGCGGGTCAGCGACGTCGAGGCCGCCCAGCAGAAAATCGTCGACATCGTCCGCCGCCTCGAGGACGCCGGCGAGGTCATCATCGCCGGCCGCGGCGGCGAGAGCGAACTGGTCGTCTAGCCCGCCGGACGCGAGGAGCCTGACGCATGGGCGCTGTCATCCGCCGCGAAACCGCCGCCGACGCCCGGACGTTCTCGTTCGAGGACCTCGACCGCCGCGCCCGCGCGATCCTGGCCGCCGCCGAGGAGCGGGCCCGCGCGCTCACGGCCGACGCCGAGCGGCGGGCCCAGGCCCTGACGGAGCGGAGCCGACAGGAAGGCTACGCCGCGGGCCTGGCCGAGGGCCGCACCGCCGGGCGGCAACAGGCGTACGCCGAGGCCCGCGCCGCTGCGACCCAGGCCGTGCAGGCCGACGTGACGCAGGCCGTGGCCGCGCTCCAGGCCGCCCGCGACGCGTTCGAGCGGGAGCGCCGCAACCTGCTCGCCCAGGCCGAGGCGGGCCTCATCCGGCTCGCTCTGGCCGTCGCGACGCGCGTCTGCAAACGCCTGCTGGCGGACCCGGGACCGGTGGCGCGGGCCAACGCCCGCGCCCTGCTCGACGCCGTCGCCCGCGACCACGCCGTCGAGCTGCACGTGCATCCGGACGACCTGGCCCACCTGACCGACCTCGCGGAGGCCGTGGGGCGGCCGTCCGAGTTCGTCGCGCTGCTACCCGACCCCGACGTGCCGCGCGGGGGCTGCGTGCTGCGCACCGGCGACAGCACGGCCGTGGCCACCGTGGCGGAGCAACTGGACCGGATTGCCGCCGCCCTGTGCGTGGACGCCGCGCGCGAGGACGCGCCATGAGCAGGCCGCCGGTCGACGTCCGCCCCGCCGCTGGCGCGCCGGACCTGTTCAGCGCGCTGGCCGACGAGGTGCGGGGCGTGCTCAGCGAGCGCTGGGAAGGCCGCGTGGCCGCGGTCCGCGGTCTGACCATCAGCGCCGCGGGCCTGCCGGTGCCGGTGGGCGCCCGCTGCGCGATCACGACCCGGCGGGACGGCGAGCGACTGGCCGAGGTCGTCGGCCTGCGCCGGGGCGAAACGCTGCTGTCCGTGTTCGGCGACGCCACCGGCATCGCCCCGGACGACCGCGTCACCTGCCTGTCGGGACCGCCGCGCGTGCCGGTCGGTTTCGACCTGCTCGGCCGCGTGCTGGACGCGCAGGGTCGGCCGCTCGACGGCCGCCCGGCCCCGCGCCTCAACGTGCGCTACCCGCTGTACGCGGCCGCCCCGCCGGCGCTGGCGCGCCGGCCGATCGACGCGCCGCTCGGGCTGGGCGTGCGGGCGCTGGACGCGCTGCTGACGGCCGGGCGCGGGCAGCGGCTGGGGATCTTCGCCGGGACGGGGGTGGGCAAGAGCGTGCTGATGGGGATGATCTGCCGTCACACGCAGGCCGACGTGAACGTCGTGACGCTGGTGGGCGAGCGCGGCCGCGAGGTGGGCGACTTCATCCGGACGCAGTTGGGGCCGACGGGGCTGGCCCGCAGCGTGGTGATCGTGTGCACGTCGGACGAGCCCGCGGCGCTGCGCGTCCGGACCTGTCTGCACGCGACGGCGGTGGCGGAGTATTTCCGCGACCAGGGGCTCGACGTGCTCCTGATGATGGATTCGCTGACGCGCATGGCGATGGCGCAGCGTCAGATCGGGCTGGCGGCGGGCGAGCCGCCGACGGCCAAGGGCTACCCGCCGAGCGTGTTCGCGCTGCTGCCGCAGGTGCTGGAGCGGGCGGGGCGCACGCAGACGGGCAGCATCACGGGCATCTACACGGTGCTGGTCGAGGGCGACGACATCGACGAGCCGCTGGCGGACGCGGCCCGCGGCATCCTCGACGGCCACGTCTGGCTGTCGCGGGCGCTGGCCAACCGCGGGCACTACCCGGCCATCGACGTGCTGGGCAGCATCAGCCGCGTCGCGCCGGACGTCACGAGCCGCGAGCACCAGCAGGCGGCGCTGAAGGTGCGGCGCGTCCTGGCGACGTGGCAGGACATCGAGGACCTGGTGAGCATCGGGGCGTACGTGCCCGGAGCGAGCGCGGACTACGACGTCGCGGTGCAGACCCGCGGCGCGCTGGAAACGTTCCTCACGCAGAGCCGCGACGCGGGCGTGACGTTCGAGGAAGCGGGCGCGGCGCTGCTTCAGCTCGCCGCGCTGATCGACCGGACGTACCAGCAGGTGACGCGGCGCGCGCCGGGCGCACCCGCCGCGCGGACGTAGAGGTCGCGCCCGAGCGGGGCAACGAGCGATGGCGAAGCGGTTCCAGTTCCGGTTGCAGACCCTGCTGCGGGTGCGGCAGACCCGCGAGCGCGAGGCCCGGCGCCGGGTCGGCGCGAAGCGCGCCGAAATTGCGCGGCTGGACCGGCTCGACGCGCTGGCCGCGGAGGAAATCGTCCGCGCGCAGGCGGCGCTCGTCGCGGACCAGCAGGGCCGGATCGACCCGCTCGTTCTGCAACGCGGACGGGTCTGGATCGGCCACGTGCGGCGGGCCATGACGTTGCGGGCGGCGCAACGCACGACGCTGCAATCGCAGTTGCAGCAGCTCCTGGCGGAATTGCGCCAGGCGCGCACCCAGACCCGTGTGCTGGAGAAACTGCGGGAGCGTCGCAGGGCGGAGTACCGCCGGGCCCGCAACCGGGCGGACCAAACCGCCGCCGACGAGGTGGCACGGCAGTTGCACGGTCTTGAGCGGTCCTAGGAGCAGGCGAGGCGCCCGACCCGTGCTGGGCAAGCTCTACAACCTGGTGGCGCCGCTGGCCGTGGCCACGGTCCTCACGGTCGGCAGCTTCGCGGGCTACCTGTTCGCCAGCGGCCGGCTGACCGCGGCGCGGCTCGAGCGCCTGGCGCAGGTGCTGCGCGGCGAGCTGGACGCGATCCCGCCCGGACCGGCGCCGACCAGCGCCCCCGCGGACCCTACGCGGGCGGCAAGCCCTCGGGTGCGAGCCGCGGAGGAAGTGCGCGCGGCTCGGCGCCGCGACCACCTCGAGAGCCTCCGTTTGGAGCGGGCCAAGGCCGACCTTGAGGCCCAGCGCCAGCTCCTCAACCAGGCGCTGCAACAGGTCGTCACGGAACAGGAGCGGCTGGCCCAGCAGAAGGCGGAGCTCGCCGAGCAGCAGAAGCCGAAACCGGCACCCACCGGCCCGGACGAGGGCTTCGAGAAGGAGCTCGAGTACGTGTCCGGGCTGAATCCGCGCCAGGCCAAGGAACACGTGCTGCGCGTGTGGCGCAAGCACCCCGCGGACGCCGTTCGTCTATTCGCCGCGCTCGACGTGGGCCGCGGCAAGCGCATCCTCGAGCAGTTCAAGACGCCCGAGGAACTGCAGATCGTCAGTGACCTGCTGGAGCGGGTCCGACTTCAACGCCCGAGCGAAGCCGGCGTGTCAGGGACGACCGGCGGCAGCGCCGCACCCTGAGGGTGCCGCAATGCAGCTCGACCTCGGCCTGACGACGGGGACCGGGCCGGCCCTCGTCGGCAGCCGCGACGCGCGACTCGTCCGGCTCGCCCCCTTCCTGCTGGGCACCCTGCGCCCCGCCGTCGCGCGCGACGCCCAGACCGAACGCGAGCACCGCGAACGCCGCCGCCTCGCCCAACGCGAAGACCTCGCCGCGCAAGCGGCCGCCCAGCCCACTCCCGCCGACCGCGCCCAGCAGGCCGAGCGCGAGCAGGCCCCCGGCAGCCGCGCGGCCCAGCGGCAGGACACCCGCGCGCAGTTCCAGGAACAGGCCCTCGCCCGCCGCGCCGCGTTCCGCCAGGCACTCGCGGGTGCGGCCCCGCGCTCCGCCGCCCCGAACGAATCCGCACCGGCCCCGCGCGCGACGGCCGCGATACCGACGGCACCGCGGCCGGTCGCCGCGACGGCCACCGCCGCCGAGCCCGTCGCAGTCTCCGCGCCCTCGGCCGCCGCGCCCGACGCGCGGACCGCCGGCGGGGCGGCGGTTGCCTCGGGCAGCTTGCCGCGGGTGCTCCCCCCGTCGCCGTCTCCGAGGCCGTCGGTCGCTGCGATCCACCCCGCAGCCTCGGCGGCTCCGGCCGCGATCCGCGGCGTCGGCGCGGCAGCCTCGACCGCGGCCGCGCGCCCGGGCGGGGTCGAACGGGGTCCGGCGGCGAGCGCCACACTCGCTCCCGCGCCGGGCCCGCGGGCGGCGAGCCGCCCCAAGGCGCCGGCCGCGGGGGCAACACCGATTCCCGACGACGAAGGCAACTCCGACCCGAACCTCACGCGGATCGTGCGCGTCATCCAGGCCCAACTCGCGCGGGAGCGCGCGGTGACGACGCTGCGCCTGGACCCGCCGGAGCTCGGTAGCTTGCGGCTGCGACTGGAGTTGCAGCGCGATCGGCTCAGCGTCGAGATGGCGGCGGAGTCGCCCGAGGCACGGGACTTGCTTCGGCAGCATCTCGACGCACTGCGGCGCAACCTGGAGGCCGCCGGGCTTCAGCTCGAACGGGTCGTCGTCCGGACGCTCGACAGTCCGGGCGGCCTGCCGGCGGGCGGCCCGTCGGCCCAGGGGGACGCCCACACGGCGTGGCAGGAAGCCGCGCCGCGGGGTGAGCCGGAAGCCGGCCGCAGTGCCCGGACCGACGCGGCGGCGGAGACGGCGGCCGAGGCCGCCGGTGCGGTCGGAGACGGACTGGCGACGGAGTCGCTGGTAAACGTGTGGGCGTAGAGCGGCGCGGAGCGCGGCTCGCGCGGTGTCCGCCGGCTGGTCCGGCGTTGCGGGACGTTTGCCATGCAGATCGTCGCGAACAATTCCGCCTCCGCGGTCACGACCGGCACACGGGCCGGACAGGGCATGGACGCCCTTCAGAGCGAGGACTTCTTCAAGCTGCTGATCACGGAGTTGCAGCAGCAGGATCCGCTCCAGCCCAACAAGACCGCGGATATGCTCGGGCAGATCTCGAACGTACGCACGATCGAGCTGTCCAAGCGGCTCGGCGACACGCTGAGCGATCTCGCGGCGCAGCAGCGCTCCTCCGGCGTGTCGGACCTGATCGGCCGGTATGTCACGGCCCAGCTCACGGGCGAAGACGGTCGCACCTACGAGACGTCAGGCGTCGTGACGGGCATCCGGTTCGACCGGCAGGGCGCGGCGTTCCTCGAGCTCGACACCGGCGAGAGCGTGCCGGCGCTGGCGGTGGTCCACGTGACGTCGCCGGAGACGGCCGAGGCCGCCCGGCAGAGCGCAGCCAAGAGCGCGACGACGCAGAAGTCCGCCGGCGGGAGTACGCCGCCGGCTACGGCAGCGAGCGGCGGCCCGGCGACCGCGCGTCGCCGGCTTGTGCCGTGGCTGTCGCTCGACGGCCTGTTTCATCTCTAGGACACGCCACGGCGGCCCGCGCCGCCGGACCGGTTGAGGGCACTCCATGGGCCTCACGACGGCCATGTACACGGGCATGACGGGCCTGAACGTCAACCAGACCCGCATCGAGACCATCGGCCACAACATCGCGAACGTGAACACGACCGCGTTCAAGGGCTCGCGGACGATGTTCCAGACGCAACTGGCCCGGACGCTGACCATGGGCACGCGACCGAGCGCGACGAGCGGCGGTACCAACCCGACGCAGATCGGGCTGGGGGCCGCGGTCGGCAGCACGCAGCGCACCACCGGGCAGGGCTCGGTCGAGACGACGGGGCTGCCGGCCGACCTCGCGCTCGAGGGCGCGGGCTACTTCATCGTGCGGGCGCCGAACGGGCGGCCGTACTACACGCGCGACGGCGCGTTCGGGCTGAACGCGGAGAACCAGTTGACGACCAGCGGCGGGCTGCGCGTGCAGGGTTACGGGGTGGACGGCAACTTCACGCTGATTCCCGGCACGCTCACGGACCTGACGATCCCGCTGGGCCAGAACATCATCGCCCGCGCGACGGAGCGCGTCGCGCTGGACGGCGCGCTCAGCGCGGGCGAGACCGTCGCCACGGCCGGCAACCTGACCGTCAGCCAGGCGCTCGTCGATGGCGGCGGCAACCAGGCCGCCGCCGCCACCGCGCTGACGGACGTGCGTGCGCTCGACCGCCCGGCCGTGCCCCTGTTCGTCAACGGGACGCGCATCACGGTGAGCGGCGCGGCCAAGGGCGAGCGCGAGCTCTCGGCGCGGACGTTCACGGTCGGCACGGACGGCACCACGCTCGGCGATTTCGCGGCGTGGCTCCAGGACACGCTGGGCATCCAGACGGGGCCGGACCTGGCAGGCCAGCCGGGGGTGATCGTCCAGAACGGCACGCTGCTGATCCGCAGCAACACCGGCCAGCCGAACGCGATCCAGATCAGCGGCAACGACATCACGAGCGATAACGGGGTTGTTCCGCTGCCGTTCTCCTTCGTCGAGACCGCCGCGGCGCAGGGCACGGGCGTCTTCACGGCGTTCACCGTGTACGATTCGCTCGGGGCGCCGGTGACCGTCAACGCCACGTTCACGCTCGAGCAGGCGGCCGGGACGGGCCCGGTCTGGCGTTACTACCTGGAGAACGCCGCGCCGGGGTCGGCGCGGCGGGCCCTCGGCACCGGCACGGTTGCGTTCAACACGAACGGCCAGTTCGTGAGCGCGACGGGCAACCAGTTCGCGCTGGATCGCACGGGCACCGGCGCGGCCTCGCCGCTCAACTTCACGCTCGATCTCGAGCGGCTGACCGGTCTGGCGACGCAGTCCTCGAACGTCGTGCTGGGCGAGCAGGACGGCTATCCGCCGGGCGTGCTGGCGGCCTACTCGATCGCGCGCGACGGCCTGATCACCGGAACCTTCAGCAACGGCCTGACGCGGACGCTCGGGCAGGTGGCCCTGGCGGTGTTTCGCAACGACCAGGGCCTGGTCGCGGAAGCGGAAAACCTCTTCAGCGTCGGCCCGAACTCCGGACCGGCCCAGGTGACCACGGCGGGCGTGCTCGGCGCGGGCTCGATCCGGGCCGGAGCGCTCGAGCTGTCCAACGTCGACCTGACGCGGGAGTTCATCGGCCTGATCACGTCGAGCACGGCGTTCCAGGCCGCCAGCCGAGTCATCAGTACTTCGAGCGAGATGCTCGACCAGCTCATGCTGGCGCTGCGCTGAGCGCAGCGCCGGCGGGGCCCGCGCCCCCGCCCACCGGAGCCAGCGGCATGATCCGACTCACGCGCATCAACGGGCAGCCGTTCGTCCTGAACGCGGAACTAATCCGCTCTATCGAGGAGACGCCGGACACGATCATCCACCTGATCCATGGCGACCCGGTCGTGGTCCGCGAATCGATGAACGAGGTCGTGCGCCGGGCCATCGAGTACAGCCGGCTCGTCCGCGTCTTCGACCCGGCCGCCTGCACGGCGGCCGCCCAATAAGCCGCGGCGCCGCGCCCGTTGGACAACCGCCGCTGACCGCGGTAGCATATCCGCCAGCAGCCCAGGAGCGGACCGGCGATGGAACTGCGCGCCACCGGCGGCGGACGGGTCGAGCTGAGCCTTTCCCTGGAACAGGCCAAACGCATCTACACCGCGCTCTTCTGCCGGCTCCAGACCGGCGGCTGCACCTCCTTCACCGACCTCGACCAGGATGATCTCTTGCTGACGCTCCAGACGTTCCTCCAGCGGGAGGCGGCCGTGCAGGGGATCGACGGCACGGACCACGTCGAGTGGGAGCGGTTCCTCGGGATCACGCACCCCGCGAGCTGTCCGCGCCGCGGGGCCGCCGACTCCCCGGGTCCGGTCCGCCGCCAGACCACCCCGTGAACGGCGTCATGAGCCACCCGGACCAGAAGATCATCGCCGTCTACCAGGGTTCGTTCGACCCGGTCACGTACGGCCACCTCGACATCATTCGCCGGGCCGCCCGCCTCTTCAACGAACTGGTGGTCGGCATCGGCGTGAACCCGGAGAAGGAGCAGCTCTTCGATCCGCAGGAGCGGCTGGAGCTGCTGCTGCCGCATATCCGGGACCTGCCCAATGTCCGCGCCGCGACGTACGACGGCCTGACCATTGACTTCGTGCGACACTGCGGCGGGCAGGTGCTCGTGCGCGGCATCCGCGACCTCGCCGACCTGAGCAACGAGGTCAAGCTCGCCACGCTCAACCGGCTGGTCGGCGGCGTCGAGTCGGTCTTCATGCTCGCCAACGACCAGCACGTTCTAACCAGCAGCACGTACATCAAGCAGATCTACGAACTGGGCGGGGGCGACCTCGCCCGCGTCGCGCAGCTCGTGCCGCCCAACGTCGCCCGACGCCTCGCCGAGAAGCTGGGCCGTCCGCGCACCTGAGGAGTTCGCATGCCGGCGGAAGCCCCGGATCCCTCGCCGGCCGCCGCCCCGCGGACCGGTCCCGCGCGGCCCCGCACCATCCTGCTCTGGATTCTGCTGCTGGGCGCGGTGGCGGCCGCGCTGTACGCCGCCGCGCCGTGGCTGCTGCCGGCCCGCATCCGCGAGGGCCCGTTCGTGCAGAGGACCGGCCCCGACGCCGTCACGCTCATCTGGTACACCACGCGCCCGGTCGAGTGCGGCGTCGTGCTCACCGACGGCGCCGAGCACTTCACGCCGGCCGCCGGGACCGCCACCGACGGCTATCGCTACCGCGTCCGTCTCACCGGCCTCGCGCCCGGCCAGCGCTATCCGTACCGCATTCGTGCGGGCGGTCGCGACCTGACGTCCGCGCTCCTGTTCGAGACGGCCCGCGCCGCCGACGAACCGCTGGCCTTCATCGTGTTCGGCGACAGCGGGAAGGGCTCGCGGGCGCAGTACGAGCTGGCCGCGGCCATGCTACAGGCGGCCCCGCCGGCGGACTTCCTGCTGCACACGGGCGACATCGTATATCCCGACGGCGCGCGGTCCGGGTACGAGGCGCGCTTCTTCGCGCCGTACCGCGCACTGCTGAGCCGCGTCACGTTCTGGCCGTGCCTTGGCAACCACGACATCAAGGACAACGGCGGCGCGGCGTATCGCGACATCTTCGAACTGCCCGAGAACGGCCCGCCCGGCCTGACGCCGGAGCACAACTACTGGTTCGACTACGCGGCCGCCCGGGTGGCGGTCGTCGATACGAACGTGGACGAAGCCGTGCTGCGCGAGCAGGTCGCGCCGTGGCTCCGCGCGGTGCTCGCGGCGCGCGGGCCGCGCTGGCGCTTCGTCGCGTTCCACCATCCGCCGTATACGGGCGGCAAGTACAAGCCCGACGAGCGCGTGCAGCGGACGCTGGTGCCCGTGCTGGAGGAGACCGGCGTCGATGTCGTGTTCAACGGGCACGACCACAACTACCAGCGCACCCATCCCCTCCGCGCCGGACAAATCGTCGCGCCCGACATCGGCGTGGTTTACGTCGTCACCGGCGCGGGCGGCGCACGGCTCTACGACGTCTCCCCCACCCCGCCCCCGTACATCGCCGAGCACGAACACCGCCGTTGGAGCTTCACCCACGTCATCGTGCGGGGTGACGAGCTCACCCTCCAACAAATCGGAACCGACGGGCAGCCCTTCGCCCGCGTCACCTGGCGCAAAACCGCGGCCGCACCCGCTACTCCTCCGCCGGCGACGGGGGCGGTTCCGCCGGTTCCCGCACCCTGAGCGCGCGGCACCCCGCCAGAACCTCGTCGGTCGCCGCGACGTAGCCGCCGCAGCCCTGCGCCGCGACCGCCCCTGCGTGCCGCGGGCCCACGCCCAGCAAAAAGTCCAGCAGTTCCCGGCTCCGCGCCGCGCTCAGTCGCTTCGGAACCACCACGAGCTGCCGCGGCAACGCCACGGTGCGGGCCAGGACACGCAGCTCGCTCTGCACCGGCCCGGCTGCCGCGCTTTCGGTGGCGTCGATCCCGCGGTCGGGCGCCAACGCCTCCCACTCCCCTTCCGTCATGAAACCGGCGGCGGCATTGCCCGCGAGCACGGCCTGGGCGACCGCGCGTCCGTCCGGCAAGTGCTTGAGCGAGCCCGGCACCGGCAGGAGCTCCAGCGCCAGGTCGCCCTTCGCCAGCCCGCTCTGCTCGAGCAGGTGCAACGCCGCATGATGCGTCAGAGAGTCATTCTGCGGACCAAACGCGATCGACCGCCCGCGCAGCGCCGCAACCTCGCGGATGTCTCCGGCGGCCGGCACGACCAGCACGGCGGCTTGGCACGCACGGCCGTCGCTGTCCCGGGATACCGCCAGCACCTGCAACGTGTCGCGGTCCGAAAGCTGCGCGAACTGCACAGGGCTCAGCAGCGCCGCATGGTACCGCCCGCTCTCCAACCCGAGTCGCGCTTGGAACAGGTAGCAGGTCTCGACGCTCGCCGGTCGCCCGGTCTCCGCCTCGTACGCGCGCTCGAAGGCCTCATACCGCGGGTACTGACCGAAAGGCTCCGCCGGCTTCGGCGGTGGCTCGATGACCGCCGCGATGACCAGCACATCCCCCGCGGGACCGCCCAAACTGAGCAACCGGTCCCCTACGCTCCGACAACCCGGAATGGCGACGAGCACGCAGCCGATCAGCAGAGTCCGACACATCCGTATCGCTCCTGCCTCGGCCCTGACCGACATTATACCGCACAGCAAACCCGCGGCGGCCGACCTACTCGGGCGTGTCATAATCCGGCAACTCATCGCGGTCGAAGACCGGCCCGTCCCGGCACGCCAGGGCCCAGTGCCAGCCGCCTGCGGGTCCGCTCCGCCGGCGGACCACGCACGACAGGCAGGTGCCGATGCCGCAACCCATGTTCCGCTCAATGCACAGCTGGCAGTCCCAACCGCGCGCCCGCGTCTGGGCCGCGACCGCCCGCAGCATCGCCTCCGGCCCGCAGGCCAGCACCAGCGGCGCCGCGCCCGCCAGCCGCGCAGCGAGTTCCGGCAGTGTATCGGTGACGCGACCCCGTAGCCCAGCGCTGCCGTCGTCGGTCGTGATCGCGACCGGATACGCCGCCCCACCGGGCAGCGCCACGCACGGCCGCGGTACGCCGTGCGGATCCGGAGCCTCGGTCAACTCGACGGGCAACAGGTCGGCCCGCAGCGCGCCGAAGACCAGGTACACGGCCGGATGCTCGCGGGCGCGCAGTTCGCGCGCCAGATACAACAGCGGCGGAATCCCCACGCCGCCGCCGATCAGCAGCAGCGGCCGGGGTTCCGGCGGAATGCGAAAGCCCCGGCCGAGCGGACCGGTCAGGTTGAGAACCGCCCCCACGCGCAGATGCTCCAGCCACGCGGTGCCGACGCCGACGGTTCGGGAGATCACGCACAGCCGTGTCGTGCCGTCCGCGGCGCGGTAACGGTCCGCGATGCTGAACGGCCGGCGCAAGTACGGCCGGCGCTCGCGAAAATCGGCCGCCCCGATTTCCGGAAACGCGTCGGCCGGCCACTCCCGCTCCGTGTCGAGAGCGTCCGTACGCCCGTCCTGGCAGAGCAACTGGAGAAACTGGCCCGGCGTGGACGGCGGAAAGTCCTCGATGGCCGCCTCGATCCGCACGTGTTCACGGCAGAGCGCCGTCACGCATGTGACGTGGGCTTCGACCGAACATGCCGGTTGCCATTCGCTCGCGATCGACATCCGGGCCTCCGGAGCACCTCACGGCCTGCCGCAACCGCGCCGCGAACGCGCGCGGGGCACGTCGCTGCACAGTGCGCGGGCGACGGTATGCGCGCGTTGAAGCAAAGTCAAAAAAAGC
Source organism: uncultured Phycisphaerae bacterium (assembly GCA_937928595.1). Lineage (GTDB taxonomy): Bacteria > Planctomycetota > Phycisphaerae > UBA1845 > Fen-1342 > CALGJV01. Next base: position 136,680 of record CALGJV010000004.1, read on the forward strand.
TTCCGGAACCGAACCACGAAGGTCGGCCCCGGAAGCGCGCCACGGCTGAAACAGCCGCAAAGTCTGTTGCTGTCGCTCACGGTGGAGTGCACCGCTGACGGCATGGACTATACCAGAAGCGCCGGGCGCTGTCCACAAAAAGGGTCGCATTTGACTGTCCCCTGCGTCTTGCGGTAAGGTCATAATATGAATAGACTTGCGATTGCAGAACGTTCGCAGATTTCGGCCGGAGGCCGTTCGGGAACGCGCACGATCGCACCCTCTCAATGCCCCCGGTCGAGCCCGCGCAGCCCGCTTTCCGCGCCGCCCGCAGCGGTGAGCACAACGAGGTCTCAGGCGTGAGCAAACCGATCTACCACGTGGCTCTCGCACTGGTGCATGACGGGCCGCGCTGGCTTGTCGCCCGCCGACTGCCCCACGCTCACCTGGGGGGGCTTTGGGAGTTCCCCGGCGGCAAGTGCGGACCGGGGGAGACCGCGGTGGCCGCGGCGTTGCGCGAACTCCGCGAGGAGTGCGGCGTCGAGGCCGAGGCGCAGTGCGAACTCGCGGGGCGGTCGTGCGAGTACGAGGACCGGATTGTTCATCTCGCGCCGGTGGTCTGCCGCTGGACGCGAGGCACACCCCGGCCGCTGGGCAGCGCCGAGTGCCGCTGGGTTACGACCGCGGAACTCGCGGCGCTCGAGATGCCCGCGGTCAACGCCGACCTCGTCCGGCAGGCCGTGACCTGGGTGCAGGCCGGCGGCGGGGCCTGAGCCCGCCCGGGCAACCTGCATCAGCGCGCCCCACCCTCCTGCTGCCACTTCTCCAGCTCGGTGCGGAGCGCCCGCTCCTCCGGCGACTCGAGCGCGTGCGCCAGGTCGATCGCCTCCTGCAACGCCTTGAGCGCCTCGCTCGATCGGCCGAGCTGGCGGTACGCCCGGGCCAGCTGCGTCAGGCACGCGAGCTGCATCGGCAGGTCGTCGCCCCTCCGCAGACCCGCACGAGCGCTTTCGAACCGCGCGCAGGCCTCCTGCGGCTGGCCCATGTCGAGGTACACGCCGCCGATGACGACCTGGACCGACGGCCGTGCGGCCGCGTCGGCGAGCGTGAGGCAGTTGTCCAGCGCGTCAAGCGCCTCGCGCCAGCGCTGCTGCCCGCGGTAGGTGTTGCCGAGGTACATCCAGGCCGTGGCCTGGTGGCGCCGCGAGTTCAGCTCGGTGGCCAAGGCGAGCGTGCGCTCGTGCGCGCGCAGCGCGGCGTCGACGCGGCCGAGGCGCTCGTAGGCGAGTGCGAGCTTGTTGGTGGCGGGCAGGTTCGCCACCCGGTCGCCGAGCGCATCCAGTTCGGCGACGAGCAGCTCCTGCCATTCGGCCGCCCGGGCCACATCATCGAGCTCCATGCGCCGCAAGCGCTCCGGCGTCAGCGCCGCGCCGGGCGGCGGGGTGCGGGCGAGGTACAGGTCGCAGATCGTGTTGAGCGCGGCGATCCGGCCATAGGGATCGTCGCACGCGTCGGCCAGCGACAGGGCCGTTTCGGCCCGCGTCATCGCCGCGTCGAACGCGCCCTCGCGTTGCAGCAGCAGGGCCTGCCCGAGCTCGGCGGCGGCCCGGTCGATGCGGTCGTCGTCCATGCGGGCCTGCACGGCCAGCCCGCGCAGGCGGGCCGCGGCCTGCCGCACGGCCCCGCCGCGCAGTTCGAGCTGCGCCAGCAGCGCCGCGGCCGCACGGAAGCGTCCGTCGGCGTCCACGGCCTCCGCGGCGTGCCGCGCGGCCTCGCGTACGTTCTCGGCGCGGGCCGCGGCGACGGCCTTGGCGAACGACTCGACGGCGTCCACCGAGCGGCTGGGCGGATTGAACAGCGATTCCGGCACGGCCCGTGCGCCGCCGGGGTGCAGTTCGTCGAGCACGACGCGCGTGACGCCGTCGAGCAGCGCGAAGAAGCGTCCCGGGGGCACGTCGTGCGCGGACGTTCGCACGCCGTCGCGCAGCGCGACCAGTTCGAGACCGGCCGCGCAGGCGCTGGACGTCCCGCGGGTCGTTCCGCTCAGCAGGTGCGTCGCGCCGAGGGCCCGCGCGACCTCCGGCCAGGCCGGCGGGGCGCCGCCCGTCGGGGTCAGCTCCGCCCGCGCCTGCACGAGCCGGATCGTGGGCAGGACGATCAGTCCCGGGGCGCGCCGCAGACGCGCGGCCGTCAACTCCTCGAGCGCCACCGCGATCCACGCGTCGCGCTCGTCGCCGTCGGCCGCCGGCGTGAAGCCGGCCACCGCCAGCCGCGGCCGGGCCGGCGCCGATTGCGGGGCCTGGGCCGCCGCGGCGCCCCACACCGCCAGAAGGACCGCCACGCCGCCCAGCCGGGTCCGCGTTCTCACGGGTGTCCTAGCCTCCCATGGCGGCCTGCACCACGCGCTGCGGCGTGGCATCCGGGCCGCGGAGTTCCGTCACGATCCGGCCGCGGTGCATGACCAGCACGCGGTCGGCCAGCGCCAGGAGCTCCGGCAGCTCGCTGGTGATGAGCAGAATACCGAGTCCGGCGGCCGTGAGGGCGCGCAGCAGCGCGTAAATATCGGCCTTCGCGCCCACGTCGATGCCGCGGGTGGGCTCGTCGAGCAGCAACACGCGCGGTTCGGTGAGCAGCCAGCGGGCCAGCAGGACCTTCTGCTGGTTGCCGCCCGACAGCGCCGTCACCGGCGCGTCCAGCCCCGGCCCCCGCACGCGCAGCCGCGCCAGCCATGGCGCGGCCTGGGCGCGCTCGCGCCGTCGGTTCAGGAGGCCGCCGCGGCAGCACGCCGGCACGGTCGCGAGGCCGATGTTGTGCAGCACCGACATCGACAGCACCAACCCGCTGGTTTTTCGATCGTTCGTCAGCAGCGCCACGCCCCGGCGCAGAGCGGCGCGCGGCGTCCGCGGCTCCAGCGGCTCCCCGTCCACCGTCACCCGGCCGGCGGCCCCGCCTTCCGGGCGTCCGAAGATCGCCCCGAGCATCTCGCTGGCCCCGGAACCCAGCAGTCCCGCCAGCCCGACGATCTCCCCCGACCGCACCGTCAGGGACACGTCGTCCACCAGCCGCCGCCCACTGGCCGGATCGCGACAGGTGAGGTGCTCCACTTGCAGCCGGACCGCGCCCGGCAACGCGGTGCGCGGCGGGAAAGTCTGCGTCAGTTCGCGGCCGACCATCCACTCCACGAGCCGGTCGCGCGGGAGGTCGGCGGCCGCGGCCGTGCCCACGTGCCGCCCGTCGCGGAGCACGGTGACGCGGTCGGCCAGCGCGTAGATTTCTTCGAGTTTGTGCGAGATGTACAGGACGGCCAAGCCGCGATCGCGCAGGCGGCGCACGAGCTCGAACAGCCGGTCCGTGTCGCTCTCGGCCAGCGTGCTGGTCGGCTCGTCCATGATGAGCACGCGGGTTGTGCGGGTAAGCGCCTTGGCAATCTCGACGAGCTGCTGCGCCGCCAGCGGCAGTTCGGCCACGGGGCGGGCGACGTCGAGCGTGACGCCGAGCTGCATGCGCAGGATCTCCGCGGCGGCGGACCGCAAGGCGCGGTGGCGGACAAGGCCGAGGCGCGAGCGCGGTTCGCGCCCGAGAAAAAGGTTCTCGGCGGCGGACAGGTCGGGGACGAGGGCCAGTTCCTGGTGGATGACGGACAGGCCGCGATTTTCGGCGTCGCGCGGGCTGCGAGGAGCGTAGGGCTGCCCGTCGAGGGTCATGGTGCCGCTGTGGTCGCGGTAGACGCCGGCCAGAATCTTGATCAGCGTGCTCTTACCGGCGCCGTTCTCGCCGACGAGAGCGTGGATCTCGCCCGCCGCGAGGTCGAGATCGACGTCGCGCAGCACCTCCACGCCGTCGAAGCGCTTGCCCAGGCCGCAGGCCGTCAACCGTCGGGGGGGGTCCATGTCGGCCGCCCGCTTGAGGGTTCAGCGCCGCGTCTCGAGCCGCGTGACCCGGCTCCGCAGGTCGTCCACCTGGCGGCGGAGATCGTCCAGGCGCGAACGCAGCTCGCGCAACTGGCGGTCCACGTCGCCGCCGCCGACGCCGCGCTCCAGGGCCGTCAGCCGGCGGGCCAGGTCGTCCTGCCGCTGGGTGTTGTCCCGCAACAGGCGTTGGAGCTCCCGCAGGTTGTCGCTGACCGACGACCACCCGGTCTGTCCGCCGGCGCGGCTCAGCTCGCGGAGGCCGTCTTCGAGAACGGTAACGCGGTGGTCAAGGGTCGGCTTCGTCGGGTCCGCTCGCGCAACGCCGACGGCCTGTTCGAGCCGCTTCAGCCGCTCCGCCAGTTCGCCGAGGCGCCGCTCCGTGTCGTTCGCTTCGGGCGCGCCCCGGACGAGCGCCCCCGCGAACACCAGCAGGACCAGACCGGCCGGTGCCCAGCGGCCGGCCCCGCGTCGCATCGCTCCTGTCATGGCGGTCTCCCTGGTCGGGCCGCGGCGCGGCGCGCTCCCGCCGTCCGCGCCGCGCGGTCGGCCGGACACATTGTACGGGACCGGCCCCGGAATGCAGGTGCCCGCCCGGGTTCTCGGACGTGGGACGGCGGCGGGCCGGGGGCCGGACCCGGCGGAATGAAGGCCGGTGCGGGGGCGACCGATGTAACAGGGTCCGCCCCTCGGTCCGGCGGCCAAGGATCCGGCATGCTCGTCGTGGTGGATATCGCGGATCTGGCGGTGTCGCGGGACCCCGCCGCCACGCTGATCACCTACTCGCTGGGCAGCTGCATCGGCGTCGCGATTTACGACCCTGTGGCAAAAGTCGGCGGGTTGCTGCATTACATGCTGCCCGAATCGCAGTTGGCCCCCGAGAAAGCCAAGAGCAACCCGGCCATGTTCTGCGACACCGGCGTGCCGCGGCTGTTCCGCGCGGCCTACGACCTGGGCGCGGTCAAGACGCGGCTGGTGGTCAAGGTGGCCGGCGGGTCGCAACTGCTCGACGACAACGGGACGTTCAACATCGGCAAGCGCAACTACCTGGCGCTGCGCAAGTTGTTTTGGAAGAATGGCGTGATGATCCAGGCCGAGCACGTGGGGGGGTCGCTGAGCCGAACGCTCAAGCTCGACGTGAGCAGCGGGGTGGTGACGCTCAAGTCGCGCAACGAGGAGGTGCCGCTGTGAGCGCCGTGTTGCTGGATGACATCGTCACGCGGATCGGCCGCCTGTCGCATCTGCCGACGACGGTGCTGCGCCTGGTCGGCATCGTCAGCGACCCCAGCAGCTCGCTGGCTCAGATCGTCGAGACCATCCGCTATGACCAGGCCATCACCGCCGACGTCCTGCGGCTGTGCAACTCGGCCTACTTCGGACTCGTCCGCAAGGTGGAGTCGCTCGATGACGCCGTGCGCCTGCTGGGAACCGTCAAGATCCTCCAACTGGTGATGGCGGCGCACACGCGGGCCCTGCTCAGCCGGCCGCAGGAAGGCTACGGTTTGCCCGCCGGCGCGCTCTGGCGACACTCGGTCGGCGTGGCGCTCGGGGCCCAGCTCCTGGCGCGGCCGATGCGGCTGACACAACTGGGCTTGTTGTTCACGGCCGGCCTGCTGCACGACATCGGCAAGGTCGCGCTCAACGAGTTTGTCGCCCGGGAATACGCGGAAATCGCGCGGCGCGTCGCCGAGGAGCAGATCTCGTTCGCGGAGGCGGAGGCGGCGGTGCTGGGCTTCACCCATCCCCAGCTGGGCGGCCGCTTGGCCGAGCTCTGGAATCTGCCCGAATCGATCGTCCTCGCCGTGCGCTATCACCACGACCCGGAGGCGGCCACCGGCGAGCAGACGCTGGTCGACGCCACGCACCTGGCCGACGCGGTTTGTCTGTTGATGGGGGTCGGTGGCGGGGACGACGGTCTGTCGTACCGCGCCTGCCCGGCGGTGCTGGCCCGCCACAACCTGACCGAGCCGGACCTGGAGCTCATCGGAGCGGACATGATCGCCGAACTGCGAGCGGTTCAGGCCCTGTTCGAGTCTTACTAGGAACACGTCATGCCTGCCAACATCCTGATTGTCGACGACTCGGGCACGATGCGGGGCATGATCAAGCGCACGCTGCGCATCAGTGGTCTCGACATCGGCGAGGTGTACGAGGCGGCGAACGGCATCGAGGCTCTGGCCCAAATGCACGACCACCGGGTGAGCGTCGTGCTGCTGGACATCAACATGCCCGTGATGAACGGGATCCGGCTGTTGCAGCGGATGCACGACGACGCGCGCCTGCGCGATGTCCCGGTGGTGATCGCATCCACCGAGGGCAGCGAGCCGCGTATCCAGGAGCTCCTGGCGGCCGGCGCGCGGGGCTTCATCCGCAAGCCGTTCCGGCCGGAACAGTTGCGCGACGTGATCCTGCCTCTGATCGGGGCGCGGGCGATGGAGCCGTCGCCGCCGGCCCCCGTGGTGGACGACACGACGTTCTGACCAGGCCGCGGCGACTCCGGGATGCCGCGGAAGGGGGGGGTTGGGCAAACCCTAGACTTCTGGTCTTCGTGTCCGGCGTTCCGACACCCGGCTTGACAGCGCCGGCGCGCACGCGTACACCCGCGCCATTCCGGGGCGACCGACTGCCCGTGGAGCGGGCGGCGGCCGCCTTCGGACATGGACGATGGAGAAGGACGAATGCCGAGGAAGCAGCGTAGGGGGCACAGCGCGGCGGGCGGCTTGCAGGCGGCCCGCGGCAGTGTGGAGCGGTACTATCGCGACCTCATCCAGCAGCGGGATGCGCTGGAACGCCAGATTGCGGCACTGCGCGACGCGCTGGCGGCGATGGGCGGTGCCCCGGCTCCGGCGCGCGCGGTCCGTCCCGCCGCTCGCGCTCCGCGGGCCGCGGCCGGGCCGAAGAAGTTCCGCCCCGGCTCGCTGAAGGAGTTCATCTGCAAGGCGCTCAGCGGGGGCGACGTCATGGCCGTCAGGGACATCACCAGCAGCGTGATTAAGCTGGGCTACAAGACCCAGAACAAGACCCTCGCCAAGAGCGTCGGCATTGCGCTGGCCGAGATGAAGGGCGTCGTCCGGAAGCTGGGCCGCGGCAAGTTCAAGCTGGCCTGACTCCCGGTCCCACGGAAACGCGCGCGGGTCGCACGGCGGCGGCGGCGGTCGGGCCGGCCCGCGCCGGTTTGCGCTCCGGGCTCGGCCCGGTAGAATCGGCCGCATGCTCACGGATTTTCTCGCAGATCTGGCGGCGCGCGACCTCGTACAGCAGATGTCCGCCCCGTCCCTGGCGGACCTGCTCAGCGGCGGACCCGCGGTGGCGTACACCGGCTTCGATCCGACGGCCGACAGCCTGCACGTCGGCAGCCTCGTACCGCTGGTGAACCTGGCGCGCTTCCAGCGGGCCGGGCACCGGCCGATCGCGCTGATGGGCGGCGGGACGGGCCTGATCGGCGATCCGAGCGGCCGGGAGACGGAGCGCACGCTGCTGACGCGGGAGCAGGTCGAGGCGAACGTCGCGGGCATCCGGCGGCAGGTCGAGCGGTTCCTGGACCTGTCGCCCGGCGGCGCGCTGCTGCTCAACAACGCCAAATGGCTCTGCGAGCTGAACCTGCTCGAGTTCCTGCGCGACATCGGCAAGCACTTCTCGGTGAACCAGATGATCGTGCGCGACTCGGTGCGCATCCGGCTGGAAACGCGCGACCACGGGCTGTCGTACACCGAGTTCTCGTACATGCTGCTCCAGGCCTACGACTTCCTGGCGCTGCACGATCGCTACGGCTGCCGGTTGCAGATGGGCGGCAGCGACCAGTGGGGCAACATGCTGTCCGGCGCGGACCTCATCCGCCGGCTGCGCAACGTCGAGGCCTACGCCCTGACCCTGCCGCTGGTCACGCGCAGCGACGGCAAGAAGTTCGGCAAGTCGGAGGAAGGCAACGTCTGGCTCGACCCGGCCCGCACGAGCCCGTACCAGTTCTACCAGTTCTGGCTGAACACCGACGACGCCGACGTCGTCCGCTACCTGAAGATGTTCACGTTCCTGCCGCTCGACACCGTCCGCGACGCCGAGCAGCAGGTGCGGACGGACCCGGCCGGGCGCGCCGCGCAGCGCCTGCTCGCCGAGGAAGTGACGCGTCTGGTCCACGGGCCCGAGGCCCTCGCCCGCGCGCAGCGCGCCACCGCCGTGCTGTTCAGCAAGGACGCCGACTACCGCGAACTCTCGGCCCTGGAACTTCAGGAGGCATTCCACGGGGCGCCCGCGACGATGCTCCCGGCGGCCGCCCTGGGCACGCCCGCGGCGGGCGTGCTCGCGCTGGTCGTCGCAGCCGGTCTGTATCCTTCGAAAGGGCGGGCCCGCCAGGACGTGCCCGCGGGCGGCATCGCGGTCAACAACGTCGCGGTCACAAGTCCGGACTACGTGCTGTCGGCGGCCGACCTGCTGCCCGGCGGCTTCGTGATCCTGCGCAAAGGCAAAAAGCACTACCACGTGGTGCGCGTCACCGGAACCTGAGCGGATCGTGGCGGCGGCGGACCTGCGGCAGCGGCTCGACGCGGCACTCGCCCGCCGGGCGGCCCTGCTGGCCGATCCCCAGACCACCGTGGCCCGCCTCGTGCACGGCGCGGCCGACGGCCTGCCCGGGCTGGTCCTCGAGCGCTTCGGTCCGGTGCTGATCGCGCAGTTGCACCCTGGCCGCGACGCGCTGCCCGAGCCCGCGGCGCGCGAACTGTGCCTCGCGGCCGCGCAGCAGACCGGCGCTACAAGCGTGTACCGCAAGGTCTTCCCCGCGGACCGCACGCGTCTGCCGGTCGAACTCGAGGCGGCGCACCGGGCGGCGGCGCCGTGGTGGGGTGTGCCGGCGCCCCCCGAATACCAGGTGCGGGAGGCGGGCCTCACCTACCTGGTGCGCCCGTACGACGGGCTGGCGACGGGGCTGTTTCTCGACCACCGCGCCAACCGTGCGCGGGTGCGGGCGCTGGCGGCGGACCGGCGGGTGCTGAACGCCTTCGCGTACACCGGGGCACACACCGTCTGCGCCGCAGCGGGCGGCGCACGCGCCGTTTACACCCTCGACATATCGCGCAAAGCGCTGGCGCGGGCCCAGGCCAATCTCGCGGCGAATGCGCTGCCGCCGGTGGAACACCACTTCGTCTGCGAGGACGTCTTGACGTTCTGCCGACGCGCGGCACGGCGCGGACAGCGGTTCGATCTCGTGATCCTCGACCCGCCGACGTTCGCGCGCACCCGCCGCCCGACGCGCGTCTTCCAAATCGAGCGTGACCTGCCGCAGCTTGTGGCCGCCGCCCTGCCGCTCGTCGCGCCGGACGGCCACCTGCTGCTGTCGATCAACCACCGCGCGACGCCGGCCCGGCGCCTGGCGGACGTCGTCCGCGACGCCGCGCGGCAACTGGGCCGCCCCGCGCGGCTCGAGCCGGTTCCGCTGCCCGAGGACTTCGCCGGCGATGCCGACTATGCCAAGACGGTGTGCGCCGAAGTGACGTGACCCCCGGCCGCCGCGCGGCCGGCCTGTTCGTGCTCTCCGCGCGGCGCCCCCGCGTACCCCCCCGCTGCCGCGGATCAGTTGGGTGGCGGAGTCGGCGTATCGTGCGCGTCCAGCACAACGCCGACATCGACGTGGTCGTCACCCTGCCCCAGGCGCAGGTCCGTGCGCACCACCGTGGCCCACCGGCTGCCGATCAGCCCGAAGCCGCCGCTCGCCGGGCCACCCGGCAGTTGCGAGCGCAGCTCGTACCGCTGACCTTCGGCCACGCCGTAGCCCAGCGGCACACGCAGCCGCATCCCGTTGCTCGAGGCCTCCAGGCAGTGGCAGCGCAGGACCGTCGAGCCGTGGTGGTCGATCATCCACAGGTCGGCCGCGACGGCCTGGCGCGGCTCAAAGCGCCGCTCCATCAGACGCGCGCCGTCATCCGGGATACCAGCCGGCGCCGCGGCGGAGACCGCCGATTCGCTGCTGTTCATCACGAACCTCCTTGCGTCGGCCCGCGCCCGGTCCAACCGGCCGGGGCCCCTGATTCAGCGCTCGAAGCCGAACTCCTCGAGCCACTCCCGCGTCGCGCCCGGAGACAACCCGTCACGCTTCTCGGTCGGCTCCGGTGCGTTCCGCGGGGGCCGCGACAGGTCGCGCTGTACGCGGCTCCAGAACTCGTCTACCGTCGCCGACCGGGCCCGCCTGCGGCGCGCGGCCCGCGCCACGGCGCGATCGGAAGAAACGACGATGAGCCGCCGGGCCGCCGAGTCGGACTCGAGCACCGCTTGGATGACCGTGTCCGCCGGCACCCCGGCCCCGCTGAACGTCACCCGCAGGTCGGGGTGGCCGATCTGCCGGGCCCGCTGCGCGTCGGGCTCCGGTCCGTCGAAGACGATGTGTACGTCCTCGCGGAACCGCCGGGCCCAGCTCCCGAGCGTGTCGCACAGCATCGACCGCCCCATGAGCGGTGCCGACGCATCGGCGGCACGTCGAGCGTGGTGGAGCAGATTGTTGCCATCGATGAGGATTGGCACACGCACGCTCTATCCTATAATCTAGCTCACAAAACGCGCACAGGCAAAGAATTAGCGCTTGCAAGGCTGCAACGTCGCCGTCGCAGCTCCGGAACCCGTTCGGATACCCTATCGGTCGCCTCGGAGCGCAAAGATTACCGCCCGCGTCGCCGTCGTCGGCTCCCTCAACATGGACCTCGTGGTCACCGCCCCGGCGATCCCCCGGCCCGGGCAGACCGTCCTGGGCCATACGTTTCAGACCATCCCCGGCGGTAAAGGCGCCAACCAGGCCGTGGCCGCAGCCCGCCTCGGCGCCGACGTCGCGCTGATCGGACGGGTCGGGGATGATCCTTATGGAGCGACGCTGCGGGAACAACTCCGCGCCGCAAGTGTCCGCGACGGGCACCTGCTGACCACGCGGGGCGTCGCATCGGGCGTCGCCCTCATCGTCGTGACCCCCACCGGCGAAAACGCCATCTGCGTCGCACCGGGCGCCAACGCGCACGTGACGCCGGCGGACGTCGTCGCCGCGGAGCAGACTATCGCCGCCGCCGCGGTCTGCGCGCTGCAACTGGAGCTGCCGCTCGAGACCGTCCTCGCCGCGGCCGACGTGGCCCGCAGCCACGGCGTTCGCGTGGTGTTGGATCCGGCCCCAGCGCCGGCGATACTGCCGAACGCCCTGTATCGGGTCGATGTGCTGACGCCGAACGAGTCGGAAGCGCTCACGCTGATGGGCGGAGCTTCCGGGGCGGAGCCGCCCCGGCTGGCGGAGGAGCTGCGGGCCCGCGGCGCCCGCGCGGTCGTGCTGAAACTGGGCGGGCGTGGGGCCTTCGCGAGCAGCCCGGAAGGCGGCGGGTGGGTGCCCGCGCACCCGGTGCGGGTCGTGGACACGACGGCGGCCGGTGACGCGTTCACCGCGGCTCTCGCGGTGGCGCTGGCGGAAGGTCGCGGGCTGACGGAGGCCGTGTGTTGGGCGAACGCGGCCGGCGCGCTGGCCTGCACTCGGGGGGGCGCGCAGCCGGCGATGCCGTCGCGCGATGCCGTGGAGGAGCTACTGGCTGGTTGGGGCGGACCTACGGCCCCGTGAAGCTGAGCTGGAACTCGGAGAAGTCGGCCAGGTCCACATCGCGGTCGCCGTCGCTGTCGCCGCGCGTGCAGAAGTGCCCGGCCGCGTACGTCAGATCGGGGCCGCGGAGGCAGAACAGAAACGAGTTCAGGTCGGCACGGTCGACATCGAAGTCGAGGTCCATGTCACCGAAGATGGGCGTGCTGCCGCAGACGCGGATGTCCCGCCGCACGATGTCGCCGGGCAGCACGACCACGCCGGTCGCGTTGACGGTGGTGCAGCCCGGCACGGTCACGGTGACGGTGTAGGTGGTGCCGCCCGGGGCGGCCGGCACGAGCGTGAGGACGTAGTAGCCGTTGCCATCGGTCGTGATCACGCGACCGCCGCAGGTGACGGTCGCGCCGTCGACGGGGGCGCCGGTGTCGGGGTCGGTGACGCGGCCCCAGACGGTGCCCTCGACCGCGGTCGCCGGGCTGCGCCAGGGCATCGCGGGCGTGGCGACGACAGAGGTGAACAGGTTCGCGGCGACGTACGAGTACCAGGTCCAGTCGCTTTCCCAGGTGTCGTTCATATCTTCGTTGGCGGTGCCGACGTAGGAGTAGTTGCAGGAGCCTTCGGCCCCGGCGTTGATGACGTAGGTGAGCTGTGTAACGCTGGCCGCCTTCGGATTCAGGTAGTTGGCCTGCCCGGCGTAGATGTGGCGCGCGCCGCTCCAGTTCAGAGCGGCGTTCACCCAGCTCCGGTACATCGCCGCCTCCGCGCTGTTCCACTCGCGCTTGTAGTTCATCGGCATGCCCGCGTCGAGCCAGCCCTCCTCGAGCCACAGTTTCCAGTTTTGGTGCAGGTTGTAGGCGTCGGAGCTGGTGAAGTTCGCCGGCGCGCCGCCGAAGCAGATCAGGTCGGCCGTAAAGCGCAACGGCTGGCGCGGGTTGCTCACGATCGACGGGATTTCGGCCCTCAGCCGCCGGACCAGTTCGCTGATCGTCTCCCGCCGCCAGTCATTCCAGGCCGTGTTGCCGCTGGCCGGCGGCGTGCCCGTCGCGCCCGTGCGGGCCCGGTAGCGGGCAAGGGTCGAACCCGGGTAGGTGCTGCTGGCCGGGTAGCCCGCGTCGGTTTGTGTGTAGCGGATGTAGTCGAGGTTGATGCCGTCGATGGCGTAGTTCGTGACCAGCTCGCGCACGATGCTCGCGAGATACTCCTGCACGTCCGGCGAGCCCGGGTCCAGCACGTAGACGCCGCCCACCGTGGCCGGGCCGCCGCCCAGCGCGGCCTGCGGCACCATCAGCCACTCCGGGTGCGCCGCCAGCAGCGTGTTGCCGTTGGGCGGCCAGCTCGAGCTGACGCGCAGCGGCACAATCCACGCGTGCACCTCGAGCCCGTTGGCATGCGCTTGCGACACGAGCACGGCCAGCGGATCGATCCCGCCGGAGATGTCCGTCGCTTTCGGCACGATCGCGGAGTTCCAGTACGCGCCGTGCCCGCCGGAACCGCGGTCGTGGTACGCCAGGACCTCCACGAAAATCGCGTTGTAGCGCCCGGTGACGGCCCGCGAAATCAGCGAGTTGATCTGCGCGGTGCTCTTGAAGCCCGAGTTGAACGCGTCGGCCCAGAAACCGCGGAGGAACGGTGCGTCCCGCAGGCCCGGGTCAAACTCCTGGGCAGCAGCACTCACGGCCAAGCCGGCGGCCGCCAGGGCCGCGACCAGTCGAAGTCGGGTCATGTTCATCCACCTCAGCGCATCCACCGTGACCACCGTCGGGCCCGCTCCGGACCCCGTGGCGCATCGTGGCCTCCGTCCCACCCGTGCTGCGCCTCAGGGCGCGTTGATATAGAGTTGCATAAGCTGGAAGTCGGCCAGGTCCACGTCCGCGTCGCCGTCGCCGTCGAACTCGAGGCACAGGTGGCCGGTGGTGTAGGGCTTCTGCGGCCCGCGGCCGCAGAAGGCGAAGATCGTGAAGTCGGCGATGTCGACATCGCCGTCGTTGTCGTAGTCGAACGGGCGCGGCGGAGTGGCGGACGCCAGGAAGTTCATGATGCGGCCCATGACCGCCGCGCGGGTGGCGGCCGGGCTGATCGTCTCGAACGGGAAGCCGAGCGTGACGATGTTGTACTGCGCGCCGACGACCTGCACGCCGGCGACGCCGCCCGGGCCGCCGGAATAGTTCAGGCAGGCCGTCCCGCCGGGGCGCGCCGCCAGCACGTCCGGGCTGCGCACGTCGTAGCGGGCCCCGGCGGCGGGCGAGAAACTGAACGTCGGCAGGCCGTCGAAGATGCCGCCGGGGACGGGGGCGACGGTGTAGGTGCCGGCGTTGTCGGCGACGTAGGTGACCTGGAGCCGGTCCTGGAGGAACGCCGTGCCGCCGCCCAGGCCGCCGAGGTGGTACGCGAGCTCCGACCCGCTGATCAGCAGCGAGCCGCCGTTGTTGAGGAACGTCGTCAGGCGCGACTGCTCGGTCGTGCTGAGCGTCTGGTCCTCGCTGCTCTCCGTGCCGAGGATCCAGTCCACGATGCCGAAGTCGCCGAGGTTGACGAGCGAGCCGACGACGGCGTCGTTGACGCACGAGGAAAAGCCCAGGTTGTTGGCCGCCAGCGCTTCGGCGTGCTCGACCACGTAGTCGAAGGCGTTGCTCAACCGCCACACCTGCCGTTCGATCGTCCGTCCGGCATAGGCGGGGGGCTGCGTGAACGTCTGGCGCGGGTTGATCTGCCGGCGCAAGCGGTCGAAGCCGTTGACGATCAGCACGCGCGCGACGCCCGAGGCGGGCCGCCGCACCGCGAGCACTTCCGACGGCATGGACTCGCCGCCGGCGTTGGTGGCGGCGATGCGGAAGTAGCGGGTGACGCCCACGGGCACGCCCGTCAGCGTGTACGAGGTCACGTTGCCCAGCACGATCGGATCGCCGAAGCCGAAGCCGTTGGCGGACTGGTAGATGACGTAGCCCGTGGCGGCGTCGCCGTAGGCGGTGCCGGTGAGCGGGGCCTGCCACGCGAGCGTGACGTTGCCGCCGCCTGCATCGATGGCGCGCACGGAGCGCGGCGTGTCCGGCGGGAAGGCCAGCGGCACGGTGCTCCCCGGCAGGCTGTTCAGGAAGCGGATGATGCCCTCGACGCAGCTCTTGGCCATCGCGGACCGCACGCGCGGGTCGCGCAGCAGCTCCGCGTCCTGCTGGTTGTCGTGGAACGCGAGCTCGACGATCGTGGCGTCAAACTCGTTGCCGTTCGCCGGCGTGCAGATGGCGCCGTACGAACTGGTGTACGTCGGCTCCGAGCGGTCCACCCAGGCGTGCTCGAACTCGGCCGAGCGCGCGACCATGTCGGCGTCGACCTCGTCGGACAGGATCGTCGCGAACTGGGTCTGGTAGGTCGTGGCCCCCAGGTCCGTGATCAGGCAGATCTGCCCGCGGGCGCCGCCGCCGCTCGCGTTCGTGTGAAACTCGAGGTAAACGCGCTTCCACCGCTCGACCAGCACGCCGCCGGCCGGCTCCTGGTTCATCTCGCGGGCCCACTTGGCGGCCACGCGGACGTTGTCGCTGCCGTCGTCCAGATCCGGCACGTCCCAGATGGTCGAGTCGAAGCCGACGGCGCGGTCGCCCAGCTCGCGCTGCGCCCAGTAACGCATGCACTCCTCGTCGCGCGGGTACCCGCTGACCGTCCCCGGCCCCGGTCGCACGATGTCACCCACGCCGCCGCCCCAGCGGATCGCGTCGGCGATGATCGCCCCGCCGGTCGTGGACTGGTTCGTGATCTCTACGTAGTTCACGTCGCCGGCGACGAAGTGGTAGTCGCCGAGCCAGATCCAGCCGCTGCCCACCTGCCGGTGGTCGATCGTCACGGCCGAGATCCCGCCGCTGTGCTTGACCCGGTAGGTCTGGAGCGCGCGGTTCGAGCCGGCGATCGTGAAGCAGTACACCGGGTAGTAGTCCGTGACCGTGATGTTCGGCGTGTACCGGGCCGTGGCGGTCTCGCTGCCCGCGGCCGACGTCCACTTGTACACGATGCCGGAGTTCGTGACGCCGTTCTCGTAGTACTTGCTGCTCGAGCCGTTGCTCCACGAGCCGGTGAACGTGACGCCGGGATCGTCGTTATCCAGCACGATCTCCAGCGGCTGCCAGCCCACCGGGCGGAACGGCACCACCGTCGCGCCCGCGTTGAACGCGTAATGCACGAAGTAGTTCAGCATGTCGAGGTTGCCGTAGTCCTCGTTCATCGTCCACAGCACGGGGCGCTGGAGGTACCACGACGAAGCGCCGGCCGTCCAGCCGTGCCCCGCGGTCGTGAACACCACCACCCCGGACAGCGCGCCGGTCGGCTGACGGGCGGCCTGGGCGATCGGGCCGCGGTCGCCCGGGAGCGGCGGCGTCCACGGCAGCGGCTGCTCCTGGGGCTCGGAGCCCGGCGACGGCTCCGGATCCGGCACGCCAATGAGCGCCAGCGACCCGTAGGGCGCATCCGGGCCCAGCCGCACGCGGATCCGCGTGCCGCCGAAGTCCCCCGCCGGCCGGAACGCCGCGGCAAGCTGCGCGGCCAGCTCCTCGATCTCGAGCGGCGAAAGCCGCCGGACGTCCGGGCCGGGCAACGTCAGGTCGAGCTCCAGCACGGTGCCGTCCCACCGAATGTCATCCACGACCGTCCCCGACGGCAGCAGGGGCGCGTCGAGCGGCGCGCCCGGCTGCGGTACGACGGCGCTCTCGGCGTCCGGTTCCACGGTGGTCCACACCGCCGAGCCATGGTCCTGACGGAGAGAAGCGGCCGCCGACGCGGCCAAGCCGACGACGAGAACGAACGCGGCGAGCAGGCAGGGGCGTCGGGTCATCGCAGCGCACACCTCTGGTAGGGCGCGGCACCCGGTCCCCGGCGTGACACACCTTCGCGCCGCATCGGGACCTGCCGCGCGGGACGCCCCCATCATATCATCGATCTGCGTGAGTTTCGGACCGTGCGGATGACAAACCTTCGGTTAGGACAGTCCGATAACGCTACGTCCGCCGGCCATTCGATGATTCATCGACGTGCGGTCCGCATCGTGCGAATGCCGAGCGGCCGCGGCTTCACGGGCGGCCCGGTGGGGCTACTCCTGCGGAACGACGTGGACGACCACCCGCGCGGGCGTAGTTCGCAGCAAGACAGACTGGCCGTCGAATTCCGCGTGCGGCGCGCCGCCGACCTCGACGCGATCCAGCCGGCCGGCCCCGAGCGACGAGAGCGTGAGGACAAGCCCTCCGGCGGGCATTTTCATCGGTCCCTCGAGCGCGAACTCCACGACCGGGCCGCGCCGGACCAGCGTGTAGCTGACGGGACCATACGGAGTCGGCGCGTGCGCGAGCCGCACGCCGGGCTCGGCCAGCCACTCGGGGCGCACGCCGGCCGCGAGCACGAGCGCATCGTCGCGCTCACGCTCGTAGAGAAAGAAGCTGCGCGCGGCGCTGAGGAAGTCGGAACCGACCCAGGTGTGCGGCAGGTCGCCGATGAAGCGTCCGGCCGTGCGGTCGTGCCACACGATCTCGCCCCATTGCCGCCACTCGGGCGGCGACTGGTCCGCGAGGAAGAAGTCCAGCAGCTCGTGGGCGCGCTCGGCCTGCCCCA
The DNA here is from genome assembly GCA_937928595.1 of uncultured Phycisphaerae bacterium. Classification (GTDB taxonomy): domain Bacteria; phylum Planctomycetota; class Phycisphaerae; order UBA1845; family Fen-1342; genus CALGJV01. Next base: position 153,705 of record CALGJV010000004.1, read on the forward strand.
GCCGCAGGAACGTGCTCATGAGGCGCACTTCGTACGGCGTGTAGTTCTCCCACGTCAGACGCCCGTCGCGGCGGTCGCGGAAGAAGTTGAAGTAGCGGTCGAACGTGTTCGTGCGGGCGGGCTCCGGCAGCGCGTCGCCCTCGCCGCAGGGGAACACGGCGACGGCCGTCGAGGTGGCGTCGAAGTCGCCGAGCTCCGCGCAGCCGGGGATGTAGTCCACGCCCTTGTTCTTCATCGCCAGCGCGATGGACTCGTACAGCGACGTGCGGAACGCGTCGCGCAGGGGGCTGAAGCGCGCAACAAATTCCGGCCGTTCGAGCACCTCCGCGATCGTCGCCGCGTCCCGCAGGCCGCGCAGCGTCCAGAAACCGTCCCAGTAGGAGTGCATCGGTCTGGCGGAGTAGCCCTCGTGGCTGATCGATTCCGGCACCAGACCGTACAGCACCCGCTTTTCGGGCGGGCCGTCGCGCAGCTCCGGGGTCAGCCGCTGGTTGCGCAACGCTTCGAGGTAGTCCACCCCCGCCACGACCTGCGGCAGGTGCCGCTCCAGCAGCGCGCGGTCGCCGGTGAACTGGTGATACTTGAGCAGCGCGTAGATGAGCTGGCCGGTGCTGTCGTGCTCGGGCACCGGGTCCGGGCCGCGGCGATCCACGACGCACGGCACCTTGCCGCCCGGGTACTGGTAGCGGCTGTACCACTCCAGGAACGCCCGGACCGCCTCGGGGTGGCCGGTGTAGAGCAGAGCGGTGGAGGTCAGCGCGCCGTCACGGATCCAGCTCCGCTCGTATGTCCGCGAGCCCGGCTGGATGGCCGGTCCGTCCGCGTTGATGAGGATGTACGCCTGTGTCGCGCGGAAGGTGTCCGCGAACGCCCGCCCCGCGGGCGGCAAACTCAACTCGACGCGGTTCAGTTCGGCGCGCCAGCCCGCCGCAACCCGGGCCAGCGCCGCGTCGAACGCGGCGGCCCCGGCCGCGTCGTCGGCCGGACGCGGCGGCGCGGCCTCGTGCAGCGGCACCGCGAAAACAACCGTGTGGGTCGCGCCGGGCTCGAGGCGGAAGTCGTACTGCCACGCGGCCGACGCCCGCTCGAACGGATCCTCGACCGCCTGCGCGGCGGGCAGGCGGCCGGTCGCCAGCGCCTCGCCGATCTCGCCGCCGGCGAACGTGGACGCGCCGAAGGCGGTCGGGCGGGTCCAGGACGTAATCCGCAACTGCCCGTTCACGAGCACGTCGCCGCCGTCCGTCGCGATGGTTCGGACGCGCGCCACCCCGCCGGTGATGTTGAGCTCCTGCCAGGGCGGCAGGACCTGGAACGGCCGCAGCGCGACATACAACGCCCCCTCCTGCGCGGCCGCCCCCGTATTCCGAAGCTCGTAGCGGAGCAGCAGGGCCGACTCGTCCGGCCGGCCGTCCGCCAGGGCTGTGGTCGTGAGTTCGAGGTCGCCGGCCCGGGCGGTCACCGAGGGGATCGGCAGGTAGCCCTCGGCCAGCGCCGGTTGCAGCGCCGCATCTTCCCACGCCAGCAGCCGGTCGCCGCAGCGGAGCCACGGTTCGAGGCGGGGGCCGCCCTTCGCGGGCTCCGCCGCACCGGTCACGTCGAAGAGCGCCTCGCGCTCATCCGCCGCGACGCCGACAACGGTCCACGGGGTCGCCCGGCCGAGGAAGTAGCGCGGATACTGACCGGGCGGCGCGGCGCGGGCGATGGCGGCGAAGGTCGCGTTGCCGGACAGCGCGAACTCGGGCGGCAGCAGCTCGCAGCGGCGGAGGACGACGCCGCCCGCCGCGCTCCGGTCGCGGACGCTGATCCGCACCTGCGCGGCTTCGGCCTCCGGCAGCGGCACCCAGTCGCGTCCGCCGTTGCTGCCGCGGATGGGCGCGGCCACGTCCCACGCCTGCCCGTCGGCGGAGAGCGCGACGTCGTAGTCGGTCGCGAAGGTATCGCCCCAATTGAGCTCCAGTCCGCCGAGTTCGCGTAGCACGCCGAGATCGAGCGTGAGCGTCGGCGCCGGATCGGCGGCGGTGCTGGTCCAGTCCACGGCGCCGTCGCCCGCGAGCGCTTCGGCGGCCGCCCCCGACGAGACCGCGATCCGCGGCACGGGATGGGTCGCGACCGGCTCGGGCAGCGCCTCGAACGTGAGTTCGTCGATGTCGATGGTACCCCGCCCGCCGGTGGCCGCGGCAATGGCGAACTCGACCGCGCCGACGCGGCTCAGCGGCGCGCCGCCGGAGGGGCCCCAGGCGAACTGGAAGCGTCGAGCGCGCAGCGTCACGGTGCGCCAGTCGGTCGGGAACTCGTAGGCGCGCTGATTGACCCACCAGACGTTCTCGCCGGACGGATCGACGAGTTTGAACTCGAGGTTGTTGGGCGGTGCGTCGCCGCGCAGCCGAAAGGAGAACCGGTAGTTCCTCGGCAGCGGCAGGTCCACCGGGCGGCGCAGGACGACGAAGCCCGACCCCGCCTCGAAGTGGAACGTCAGCCGCAGCGCCGGCCCCGACGGCCCCTCGACCGGGGCGATGCTCGCCCGCACGCCGTCCGACGGCAGGACCTGCCACGCGCCCAGCGTCGCGAAGTCGTCCAGCGTCTCCGGGGCGGCGGCCGCCACCGGGCTGAGCAGCGCCGCCGTGCACAGCAGAGCGAACCGTCGGTGAACCTGTCGCGATCGTAGCATGGTCAGAGTCCTCGCACGCTCCCGCGGACACCGCGCCCGGCCCGGCGCTCCCGAGACCCGCGGGCGGCCGACTCGGGGAGCGGCATCGGCCGCCGCCCGGTGCGCCGACAGGTGCGGGTATAGCGCGCGGGGCGTGCCGTTGCAAGCGCTTTCAAAGAACGCTACGATGGCTCAGCGGTTGGCGCCGACAGACGGCCTCGCGGCGCTGGCCGTTATGTAAAACAAGTTTCCGTTGGCACTTATGGCGACGGGCGGCCGCCGACAGGCACGCGCGGGCGGACGCTCGCCCCCAGCCGCGGCGGGCTCCGCCGGATGGCCGACTTCGGAGCGGATGGGTGAACGCGATTGCATTTCCGTCGGACTTCCTCTGGGGTGCGGCCACGGCGGCGTTTCAGATCGAAGGCGCGCCCCGGGCCGATGGAAAGGGGCCGAGCATCTGGGACGTGTTCCTCGCGACGCCGGGGCGCTCGCTCCGCGGGGAGACCGGCGATGTCGCGTGCGACCATTACCATCGCTGGCAGGAAGACGTCGCGCTCATGCGGGAGCTGGGGCTGCGCTCGTACCGCTTCAGCGTGTCGTGGCCGCGGGTGCAACCGACCGGCCGGGGCCCCGCCAACGCCGCCGGGCTCGACTTCTACGACCGGCTCGTGGACGCGCTGCTGGCCGCGCAGATCGTGCCGTGCCTGACGCTGTATCACTGGGACCTGCCGGCGGCGCTGCAAATGGAGCTGGGGGGCTGGCTGCACGGGGACCTGCCGCAACTGTTCGGGGATTACGCCGAACTGGTGGCGCGGCGGCTGGGGGACCGCGTGCCGTTGTGGATCACGCTGAATGAGCCGTGGGTGGTGGTGGAGGCGGGCCACGTGGAGGGGACGCACGCGCCGGGCATCCGCGACCGGCTGTGCCGCTACCGCGTGGCGCACAACCTGATCCGCGGGCATGCGTACGCGGCGGCGCGCGTACGCGCGGCCGCCCCGCCGGTCCGCGTGAGCTTTGCGCTCAACACGACGTACAGCTACCCGGCCAGCGACGACGCGGCGGACCGGGCGGCGGCCCAGCGGGCGATGGAGGGTTTCGCCGGCTGGTTCGCCGATCCGATGCACTTCGGGGCCTACCCGGCGGTGTTGCGGGAGCGGCTGGGGCCGCTGCTGCCGGAGTTCACGCCGGCCGACGCGGCCCTGCTGCGCGGCTCGCTGGACTGTCTGGCGCTGAACTACTACTTCAGCGATGTCATCCGGCACGCGCCGGGTCACGGCGCGCTGGAGATCGAGAGCGTGCCGCAGAGGCACCGGCCGCACACGACGATGAACTGGCCCGTCGTGCCCGACGGGCTGTGCGACCTGCTCGTGTGGCTGCACCGGCGCTACAGTGGGCTGCCGATCTACGTCACGGAAAACGGGGCGGCCTTCGAGGAAGCGCCGGACGCGGCGGGCTACGTGGACGACGCGTTGCGCATCGCGTACCTGCGCGATCACTTCGCGTCCGCGGCGCGGGCCCGCGCGGCGGGCGTCGACCTGCGCGGTTACTACGTGTGGTCCCTGCTGGACAACCTCGAATGGTCGCAGGGCTTCAGCCAGCGGTTCGGACTCGTGCACTGCGACCGCTCGACGCTGAAGCGGACGGTCAAGGCCAGCGGGCGGTGGTACGCTGAGTTCATCGCCACCGGCCGGCTGAACGACCGCTAGCGCGCGGCGGCGGGCGGCCACCGCTCGACAGCAGTGGTGCGGTATGAGAGGCACTGCTCAAGAGCAGTGGCACCGGGCGGCCGCGCGGGCCCGTCGGTGCGAGGTGCGGATGAACGTTCGCGGGCTCATCCTGGCGCTCGTGCTGGGCGTGCCGGCCGGCGGCCTGATTCTTTTCGGGCCGCGCGGGCAGTACGACGCACCGCCCGGTCGCACCGTCGTGCGCTACTGGGAGAAGTGGACCGGCGCCGAGGGCGCCGTGATGCACCGCCTGGTGGAGCGTTTCAACCGCACCGTCGGGGCCGAGCGGAACATCTGGGTCCAGTACATCGCGGTCAGCAACATCGAGCAGCGGACGCTGATCGCGACGGCCGGCGGCGATCCGCCCGACGTGGCGGGGCTGTACGACTACGTCGTACCGCAGTACGCCGACCAGGGCGCGCTGCGCCCGCTCGAGGAGGAGGCCCGCGCGGCGGGCATCGCGCTCGACGCGCTGCGGCCCGTCTGGCTCGAGATCGGCCGCTACCGCGGCACGCTCTACGCCCTGCCGAGCACGCCGTACACGATCGCGCTGTATTACAACCGCGCGCTGTTCCGCGCAGCCGGGCTCGACCCGGACCGGCCGCCCGCCACGCTCGCGGAGCTGAGCGCCTCCGCGCAGCGCCTGACGCGGACCGAGCCGGTCCCGCTGCCCGGCGGCGGGACGGGGACGCGCATCGTGCAGGCCGGGTTCACGCCCTCCACGGCGATGCTGGGCTGGTGGCCGTGGGTCTGGCCGTGCTTCTTCGACGGCCGCCTGTGGGACGGACAGCGCTGCACGCTCGACACGGCGGCGGGGCGCGCGGCGCTGCACTGGCTGGCCGACCTGCGGCGAGCGCAGGGGCCGGAGCGGATGCTGAGCTTCGAGGGCACGGCCGGCGCGATCGAGAGCGCGCAGAACCCGTTCCTGTCGGGGCAGGTCGCGATGGTCTTTCAGGGGCCGTGGCTGTCGAACTGGATCGCGAAGTACGCCCCCGACCTGGATTACGGCGTGGCGCCGTTTCCGTCGGTGACGGTCGAGCGGCGCAACGCCTTCGCCAGCACCGACGTGTTCGTGATCCCGTCGAGCGCGCGGCATCCGCGCGAGGCCATGACGTTCCTGGCGTTCGTGCTGCAACAGGACGTGCTCGAGGAGCTGTGCCGCGAGCACAACAAGCTGTCGCCGTTTCGCACGCCGTCGCCGGACTTCTACGCCCGCCACCCGAATCCGCACATTCGCGTGTTCGACGAGCTGGCGGCCTCGCCCGACGTTTTCGGCTACCCGTCGATGCCGATGTGGCTGCGCGTGATGGACGAGTCGAAGCAGCTGCTCAACATCGTGCTGCGCGACCCGGATCAGGCCGATGCCGCGCTGGAGGCGGCCCAGCGCAAGGCCGACGCGATCGTGCGGGACTACGAGGCGATGGCCGCGCAGCGCCGGAGGGCCGGCCGATGAGGGCCTGGGCGGGCAACGCGCGCGGCACCCGCGGGCTCGGCACGGGCCTGCTCTGGACGGCCCCCTGGTGGCTGGGGTTCCTGTTCTTCCTCGCCGTCCCGATGGGCATGTCGCTGTACATCAGCTTCTGCGACTATCCCCTGCTCCAGCCGCCAGTGTTCATCGGCGCCGCGAACTACGCGACACTCGCCACCGATCCGGTGTTCGGCAAGGTCCTGGTCAACACGCTGGTGTTCGCCGCGCTGGCCATTCCGATCGGGACGGTCCTGGCCGTCCTGCTGGCCGTCCTGCTGAACCAGAACCTCCCCGGTCAGGGGCTGTTTCGCACCTGCCTGTTCGTGCCGACCGTCGTGCCGCTGGTGGGGGCGGCGCTGGTGTGGCTGTGGCTGCTGAACCCGGAATACGGGCTGATCAACGCCGTGCTGCGTCTGCTGGCGCCGCTGGCGACCGGCGCGAACAACCTGATCGCGGCGCTGAGCGGCGGGCACCGCCTGACGTGGCTGTCCGAGCTGGCGGCCGGGCCGCAGTGGCTCTCGTCGCCGCACTGGGCGATGGCGGCGCTGGTGCTCATCAGCCTGTGGGGGGTCGGTTCGGCCGTCGTCATCTACCTCGCGGGCCTTCAGGAAATCCCGGTCGATCTCTACGAGGCCGCGATGCTCGACGGGGCCTCGGCCCCGCGGCGCTTCTGGCACGTGACGCTGCCGGGACTCAGCCCGGTCATCCTGTTCAATGTCATCACCGGGCTGATCGGCACCTGGCAGATCTTCGCCCTGCCCTACGTGCTCATGCGCGGCGAGCAGGGCCCCGGCCGCAGCACCTACTTCTACACGATGTACCTGTTCGACAACGCGTTCCGCTATCTGAAGATGGGCTACGCCAGCGCGATGGCGTGGATCCAACTGCTCATCATTCTCCTGCTGACCGCGCTGGTGTTCTGGGTCGGCAAGCGCACGGTGCACTACCGCGGAGCCTGAGCCGGTGACGACGGGCCCCCGACAAGCCGAGCCGCGCCCGCCCGCCGGGGCGGCGCGCGCCGCCGCGGGCGGCCCCGTGCGAGCGTCCCGGCCGCGCGGGCCGCGGGTGCGCAACGTCCTCCGCGTCACGCTGACGTACGTGCTGCTGCTCGGCGTGTCGGCCGTGTACGTCCTGCCCCTGGTCGGCATGGTCAGCGCGACGTTCAAGACGCCGCAGGAGCTCAAGCGCGTGCCGCCGACGCTCCTGCCCGACAGTCTCCGCCAGGGGCCGCCGCGACTCGACTTCAGCGCGTACGGCCGGCTGTTTCAGTCGGTGTCCGGCCCGGTCGACGGGCGCGCGCGGGAGCCGGCGCTCGGCCCGCCGGCGTTCGACTATCCGCTGTACGCCCGCAACACGCTGATCATCCTCGTGCTGAGCCTCGCGGGAGTGTTGCTGTCCAACGCGATCGCGGCGTACGGGTTCGCCCGCGTGCCGTTCCGCGGGCGGGGCGCCCTGTTCGCGCTGTGTCTGGCGACGATGATGATCCCGTTTCCGGTCATCATGGTGCCGAGCTACATCCTGTTCAAGCATCTGGGGTGGATCGGCACGCTGGCGCCGCTGTGGGTGCCGGCGTGGTTCGGCAGCGCGTTCAACATCTTCCTGCTGCGCCAGTTCTTCCTCGGCATCCCTCGGGAGCTGGAGGAGTCGGCCATGCTGGACGGCTGCTCGCGCTGGGGCTGCTTCTGGCGGATCATGCTGCCGCTGGCGCGGCCGGCGCTGGCGGTGGTGGCGTTGTTCCACTGCCTGGCGGTCTGGAACGACCTGGTGGGGCCGCTGATCTACCTGACGCACCAGGACCAGTTCACGCTGGCGCTGGGCCTCCAGTTCCTCCAGAGCAAGGCGGGCGACACGCCGTGGAACCAGCTCATGGCGGCGGCGACGCTGGT
>CALGJV010000005.1 GCA_937928595.1 uncultured Phycisphaerae bacterium
CGCGGGGCCGCCACCTCGTACCGACCTGCCAGCCGCCGTGCCCGCGTCGCCCACGTTGGCCCCCGTGCGCGTCGTGGGCGTGTCGGTCCCGCGCAACAAACTCTGTCGCCAACGCGACGTGTTCCCGCGGCCATCGAGGGCGTTCTCGGCCGGGGGGGAACCATGCGCTATCAACCAGGGGGTCAACGCTGGTCTCCCGTGCTCGCATCCATCGCGGCGCAGAAGCAGCGTTGCATCTGCTCCGCCGTGGTCAGCGCGCGGCGTAAACGCCGCAGCTGCGTCCGCTCGTTCGCGTCTTCCGCTGGCCAGGTGCGCAGCAGTTCTCGAACGGCCGGCGCCAACGCCGGCGGGACCGCGGAGATGACGGCGTCGGCGAATGCCTCGGTTTGCGCACCCGCCAGAATCGCACGGCGCAGGCGCGGCGCGGACAGCGGTCTCGGCAGTTGCCTGGCAACCTGCGTGAGGTCGGCGCCAGTGACGAGTAGCGCACGCGATGCGAGCGCAATTGCGGTGAAGTCAACAGCAGCATCACACATCGGCAGGCTCCTGGTTGGGTGCGTCGCGATCGGGCGGAGGCGCGGCCGTCAGCAGCAGAGCCGCTTCCCGCAGCTCCGCGGCTCGCGTGGGCTGCGTCCCCTCACAGCGCTGGGCCAGCTGGAGCAAGCGGTCGTGCCACGCCTTTGGCGTCCACCCCGCGTGCGGGGCCGCCAGCGCCGCCACAGTCTGTGCCACACGGCCGTTGGGATGGGTGAGCCAGGCGTAGTGCCGGATGTGGGACGGTGAGCCGGCAGACTTCCGCTGCACCGACGGGGAAGTCTGCGTGAAGTCTGCCGCCAAGTCTGCGCCGCTAAGTGCCGTGCTGGCATGCACTTGTGGATCGCAGGCAGACTTGGCATACTTCGGCGCCGGGTCTGCCTCATGCACGCGCCCGCGTGTGTGACGCGCGTCACGCACGCCCGCGTATATGGGCTGGGGGTCTGGAAGAAGTATGCCATGTCTGCCGTCGGTTCCTAAGTCGTTGTCATCAAAGAAGTTCTGTTGGCAGACTTCATGGCATACTTCGGATTTCAAGTCTGCCGAAGTCTGCCGAAGTCTGCCGTCCGTGAGCGGTTCGGAGGGCGTCAGGCGGTACTGGAGGCGGCCGGACTTGTCCGTCTGCGTGTGGACGACGATGCGCAAGCCGCCGATCACGCAGTCGCGCTTCGCCGACAGACGCTTGCCGAGCTGCGTGACGGCGCCGCGCTCGCGCTCGCTGGTGACGACGCCGAGCAGCAGATCGCTGCGCTGGCCGTCCTCAGCCCACAGCAGCTGCGCGAGATCGCTGACGCCGACGGACGCCTCGTGCCAGCGCTCCCACCACGCGTGAACGAACGCCCGCCATTCGTTCGTCTCGCCATCTGCCTGCAGGCGCAGCTCGTCCGCGTTGCCGAGGAAGCCGGGGACGCCGGCGACATCAAGGATCCCGCCCATGACGGCGACGTACTGCTCGAAGCTGCCCATGGTCAGCTGACCGGCAGGACGACCGGCGGCCAGCCACGCCCGCACGAGCGTGAGGGCGGCGTGGACGAGCTCGACGCGGTGGGCGCGGACATGGGCGAGCAGATTCGGATGCCGGAAGCCGCGCCGGGACTCCGGCGTCTCCATGCGGGCGTCGAGCCTGATCCACACGACGCGGCGGGCCAGCTCGCGGCTGAATGCCAGGTTGTTGCCGGTCGCGGCCCACACCGCCCGGTTCGGCAGCGTCAGCTCCTTCGTCTGGCCGAGCTGGCGATCGCGCCACTGCGTGTCCGTCAGCACGGCGGCGAGGTGCTCGCTGTCGAGGCGGTGCGCGATGTTGCCGAGCAGGACGGCGGGCGTGTCCGCCAGCAGTGCGGACGTGATCTTCTTGCGCCACTCGTCCGGGTCCTTCGCCGCCGTCGTCGCGCCGACCTCGTAGCCCAGCGCCGGCAGCAGCGCCGTTTTGACGAGCAGGTCCTTGCCGGTGGCGGGTGAGGGGGCGTCAACTGCATGCAGCGGTGTCGGGCCGGCGATGAGCGGCCGCACGTACGGCAGCAGCATTAACGCGACGGCATTCGCCCGGCTGGCGTTGTCGACGAACGGGAAGTCGGCCAGGACGTCAAGCAATCGGTCGCGTGCCACTGTGACCGCTGCGGCATCCGGCGACGTCGGCACGCTGGCCAGGTCGGTGAGCGTCCGGTGATGCCACAGGCCGCTGGCCGCGTGGTAGCCGTCCTCGATGACCAGGCTGCCGTCGGCCGCGTACGTGGGGCACGTCACGACACCGTGGAGCGGCGGCAGGTCGTGGGCCGGCTGGGCCAGCAGATCGCGTGCGACGGCCAGCGGCGGCATTTCCGGCACGAGCGCATCGCCTTCCTTGCCGTGCCGCAGCATGAACCAGTCGGCGACGTTGGTCAGCTCACCGCGCAGGGCGTCCGGATCGAGCTGCTGCACGTGGGGCATGACCACGTCGTGCTCCTCGTGTGAGAGCGCGACGCGTGCGAGCCCGCCCGCGCGCGCGAACAGGCGTGGCGGCTGGTTGGCGGCGTGCAGCGCGGCGAGCGCGTCCGAACGGATATCTCGCAGCTGCCGCTCGTTGCCCTGGATCTGTGGCCGCCCCGTGGATGGTGGCGGCGCAGGTGGCGCCGGCTTCGCGCCGGCT
>CALGJV010000006.1 GCA_937928595.1 uncultured Phycisphaerae bacterium
GGTACACGGTATCTTCACCGCGACTTCAATTTCACCGAGTCGGTCCTTGAGACACTGCTCCAGTGATTACGCCGTTCATGCACGTCGGAACTTACCCGACAAGGAACTTCGCTACCTTAGGACCGTCATAGTTACGGCCGCCGTTTACCGGGGCTTCGGTCGCCAGCTTCGCCTTGCGGCTAACCGACTTCCTTAACCTTCCGGCACCGAGCAGGCGTCAGTCTGTATACGTCCTCTTTACGAGTTAGCACAGACCTGTGTTTTTGATAAACAGTTCCCAGAGCCGATTCTCTGCGCCCTCCTCCCGAAGGAGGGAGGGTCCCCTTTTCCCGAAGTTACGGGGTCAAATTGCCTAGTTCCTTAAGGACCGTTCTCTCGAGCGCCGTTAGGATACTCTCCTCGCCCACCTGTGTCAGTTTTGGTACGGATCCGCATTTCGTCCGCAACGGCTTTTCTCGGTCACGTGCTCACGCTGTTCGGCAACAAAGCGGCCTTCGCGCTCTATTCTCGTAGTGCGCCACGCTCTGCACGTCACGTCCCCGTTGCTTCAACCTCATACGGAGTGCCGGAATATTAACCGGCTGTCCATCGCCTACGCCTTTCGGCCTCGGCTTAGGGTCCGACTAACCCTGGGCGGATTTCCCTTCCCCAGGAAACCTTGGGCTTACGGCGAGCGGGATTCTCACCCGCTTTATCGTTACTCATACCGGCATTCTCACTACCACAGGCCGACACCACTCCTCGCGGTATGGCTTGTATCTCCTGTGGTACGCTCCCCTACCGCGCTTACGCGCCCGCAGCTTCGGCGCCACGCTTAGTCCCGATCATTATCGGTGCCCATCTTCTCGACCAGTAAGCTATTACGCACTTTTTAAATGGTGGCTGCTTCTAAGCCAACATCCTGGCTGTCTCGGAAAACGGACTTCCTTAAAGCACTCAGCGTGACTTGGGGGCCTTAGCTGGCGATTCGGGTTGTTTCCCTTTTGAGCGTGAACGTTAGCGCCCACACTCTCACTCCCGGAATAGTCGTCGCGGTATTCGGAGTTTGATTGAAGGAAGTAGTCGGGAAGACCCTTCGTTTCATTCAGTAGCTCTACCCCCGCGACGTAGTGGTCCGAGGCTGTCCCAAAAGACATTTCGGGGAGAACCAGATATCTCTGCGTTTGATTAGACTTTTACTCCTCCCCACAGCTCATGCCATAACTTTTCAACGTTAACGGCTTCGGTCCTCCAGGACGTTTTACCGTCCCTTCAACCTGGCCATGGGTAGATCACGCAGGTTCGGGTCTGTCGCATGCGACTCGAGCGCCCTGTTCAGACTCGCTTTCGCTACGGCTGCGGGCCGGAAGCCCTTAACCTGGCCGCATACGACAACTCGCCGGTCCATTAAGCAAAAGGTACGCGGTCAGCCGTGTCCGAAGACAATCGGCCTTCCACAGCTTGTAAGTGTATGGTTTCAGGTACTTTTGACTCCCCTAGAAGGGGTGCTTTTCACCTTTCAGTCGCCTTACTTGTTCACTATCGGTCGTGCAGGAGTACTTAGCCTTGCAGGGTGGGCCCCGCACGTTCAGTCAGAGTTTCACGACATCCGACCTACTCGACCGCCGCCGCTCACCCGTCGCCTACAGGACTGTCACCCTCTGTGGTCGCCCTTTCCAGAGCGTTCGGCTGGGATCACGACGACGTACGGCTCGAAGCCGTGGGCTGGTCCGCGTTCGCTCGCCGCTACTGACGGAGTCTCGGTTGATTTCCTTTCCTCCGGGTACTGAGATGTTTCAGTTCCCCGGGTTCGCCCCGAACGGCCTATGCATTCAGCCGCCGGTATTGCCATCTGGTTGCCCAGTGACAATGGGTTGCCCCATTCGGACATCTCCGGATCAAAGCCTGTTTGGCGGCTCCCCGGAGCTTATCGCAGCCTACAACGTCCTTCTTCGCCTCTGCACGCCAAGGCATCCACCATACACTCTTAATAGCTTGACCACATTTGTGAACGGCTGTGGCCAGCATCGTACCAGTCTCCAATCAGAGAGAACGGAGTTCGGAACCGCCGCCGCCGGCCCCCAACGGGACCGCCGACGACCGGCCGACTCCTCAAGCCCGGCAGATACCTGTACGTCCACCTATGAACTTGTCACAGAACCCACCGGCCGGCGACCCGCGCCGCCGACCGACACCCGCTTCCGCGGGCCTCCAGGCACCCGACCGGTGCCCGGAGGCTCACGCCCCCCGCCCGACCGCTCACTGGAGCCGACCGGGATCGAACCGGCAACCTCCGCGTTGCAAACGCGGCGCTCTCCCGATTGAGCTACGGCCCCGAAACCGCTTCGGCCAGGACACGCCTAGCCACACTTGCCGGGGCCTCAGCTCCCGCCGCCGCGGACCAGCTTCCACACGATCAGCCCCAGGAAGGCGCCAACCGCCAGAAACTGCAACCACGCGACATCCACGGCCTGCTCCCTGCGACTCCGCCGCCCATCATCGGACGGCACTGGGCCCGACAAGATTCGAACTTGTGACCTCGTCCTTATCAGGGACGCGCTCTAACCAACTGAGCTACGAGCCCTTTCGCTCGAGGTCGCCGACCCGAATGTCGCCGGTCGGAGCAGCTCACCGTGCTGCGGCCCGGAACATGCGGGCGTCACACCTCGGCACGTTGCCTGCCGCACCTGGCCCGGCGGAACCCGGTCCACCGTTCCAGTCGGAGCATCGTAATGTACCCGGTCGGCCGACGCTGTCAAGCCCGCCAGCGCCGAAAATCCGCCAAATCCGGAAAATCGCACCCCTTTTCGAATGCGATCATAAATATCCGCCAATAAGAAACTTACACATTTGCGACAGTGGAGCTCATCAAAAGGACGCACCAAACGCAAAATTGAACACCTGCGTCTCGTCGTTGTCATCCTTCGCCAGCGGGAACCCGAAATCCATCACGATCGGGGCCGGCCCGAAGAAGTCCACCTGAATCCGCAGACCGAACCCCACACTCGCCCGCCAGGTCGTGATCCGGAAATCCTCCTCGACCGTCCCCATGTCGAGGAACGTCACCCCGCGGAACGTCTTGGCGTACAGCGGGAACGAGTACTCGCCGCCCGTCAGCAGGATCCAGTTCCCGCCGATCGGCTGCTCCTTGATGCCGCCCCGCGGCGACACCCCGCGGAATCGAAATCCGCGCAGCGAGCCGAACCCGCCCGCGTAGTACCGCTCAAACACCGGTGCGTCCGCCACGATGTACGCCGTGTCCGCGCGCATCGCGAGCACGCTCTTGCGATCCAGCAGGTCCGTGCTCACCGTCTTGTAGTACGCCGCGCCCAACGACGGCTTCCCGAACGTGTGATCTCCGCCGAGCGCGCCGACCTGCTCCCACCCCGCGTTCAGCCGGTATCCCTCGGTCGGGAAGAGGCGGCTGTCGGTCGTGTCCCGCACGAGGCCGAACTTGGCCGCCGTCAGGAAGTGGCTGCCCTCGGCGTTGCGGATGTCGCGCGCGGCCAGCGGGTCCACATTGTCGATATCGACCCCTTCGAACCGGCCCGCGCCTTCCACCGCCCAGCCATCCAGGAAGCCGCCGCGGAAGCGCCGCGACAGCCCGAACGTGTACCCCAGCCGCTGCTCGTCGTACCCGTCGCGCCCGCGCTGGAACAGGTACACCGACGTGTCGTAGCGCAGCCGCCGATCAAACAGGTACGGCTCGGTGAACGCGATCCGGAACCGGCTCACCTCCGTACCCGGTTCCGCCTCGAACAACAGCCGCTGGCCGTCGCCCTTGAACGCCCGCCCGCGGAAGAACTCGCCCGGCGTCCGCGGCCAGTCGAACAGGTCGAAGTTGCGGTTGTCGATCGAGAGCGTACCGATGACGCCGTTGTCCGTGCTCACGCCCACCCCGACGATGAAGTTGGTCGTTTCCGTTTCGGTCACCTTGACCAGCGCTTCGCGCTCGCCGTCGATGTCCTCGAGGGGGACGATCTCGATCCCTTCCGCCCGGAACAGGCCCGTCTCACGCAACCGCTGCTCGGCCCGCCGCGCTTCCACCGTGTTGTAGTACTCGCCCGGATAGAACCGCAGCTCGCGCCGCACGACCTCGTCCTTGGTCCGCTGGTTGCCGCGGATCGTGATGCGCCCGAAGCGCGAACGGTCGCCCTCGGTGATCGTCAGCCGCAGCCGCACGACGCCCGGCTCCTCGAGGAAGTCCGTCCGCGGCTCGACCCGCGCGGCCACGTAGCCGATCTCCCCGTAGAGATCCTGCACGCGTTTGACGTCGGCCTGCAGCACCTCGTCCCGCAGGAACGCGCCCGGCGTCAGCCGCATCTCCTGTCGGATGCGCTCGGGGCTGAACACCTCGGGCCCCTCGATGATGACCTCCTGGACGCGGTACCGCACGCCTTCCTCGATCACGAACACCAGTGTCAGGTCGGCCCGGTTCACCTCGTCGAACTCCAGCCGGTATCCGACCCGCGCGTCGAGGAAGCCCTCCTCCCGGTGGAACCGCTGCAACGCCAGCGCGTCGCGGTCCGCCCGCTCTTCGTCGAACTCGCCCGTCCGGAAGATCCAGATGTACGTCTTGGTCTCGATCTTGCCGCCCAGCTGAAGCGGCCCGTACTTGCGGTTGCCTTCGTAGCGGATCTTGCGCACCCGCACGCGCGGGCCTTCCACGATCCGGTACACGACCCGGCGGTCCAGCCGCAGCGCATCCTCGTCCAGCTCCACCGTCGCGTAGTAATAGCCCTTGGCCTTGTACTTCTGGAGAATGTCCTGCCGGGCGCGGTTGATTGCGTACTGGTCCAGCACCTCGCCCGCGGCCGGCGTCAGTTCGAACAGCTCCGCGTCCTTGAAACGCTTGTTGCCCTCGAGTTCGACCGACACGATCGTCGGTTTCTCCTGCACGTTGAACACCACGACGACCTGGCCGTCCTCCACCCGCGTCGTCGCGAACGCCGCCAGGAACTTGCGGGACCGCAACAGCTCCCGCACGTCCTCCTCCGTCTGCCGCAGGTTGAACGGCTGCCCCTCGCGCGTCTTGATCGTCCGCCGGATGAACGGCTCGCCGATCGCCTCGAGGCCGCGAATCTCGACCGCCTTGATGAGCATCCCGTCCGTCAGCGGCGGCTCCTGCATGCGGGCCGCCCCGCCGAACAGCACCATCAGCCCGACCAGGATCCCGCCGCCCAACCGGGTCCAGCCCCGGGTGCGCCGGCCCGCCCGGCCGGACGCCCGCCCAACTGTGTCCTGCGCTACGCGTTCGCCACCGCCGGGTCTGCCGCTGGTCAGCACTCTGCACCGCCGCGCGTAAGGGGAAGGGTTCGCGTCCGGCTCGCTCGACCGGGACCACGCCAGAATCGCGCGTTACTATAACCACGGGCGGTGGCCTGACAACAACCGCCCGCCCGCGGTCCCGGGCCGAGCCCGGGGGAGCCGACAGGGCTACGCCCGCTTTTCAGGACGACGCGATGCGTCCGCTCATCGGCATCACCGTCAGCGCCGAGACCGTCGACACCGTGCCCCCGCGCGACCGGTTGTACCTCAACGCCGCGTACGCCGACGCCGTGCTCGCGGCCGGTGGACTGCCGTACCCGTTGCCCCTCCCCGCTGCCGTCACACCCAACGTGCTCGACGACCTGCTGGCCCCGCTGGCCGGCCTCGTCTTCACCGGGGGTGAGGACCTCGACCCACGGCACTACGGCGCCGACCGCCACCCGACGACCGAGGTCATGCACCCCCGTCGCGACGCGTTCGAGCTTGCGTTCTTCCGCCGGGCCGACGCCGCGCGCCTCCCGATTCTCGCCATCTGCCTCGGCTGCCAAGTCGCGCACGTCGCCCGGGGCGGGCGGCTGCACCAGCACGTGGACGATGTACCCCGCACGCCCGCGCTCCACCATCGGACCATCGAGAAGCGGCTGGCTTACCACACCGTGCGAATCACGCCGGATTCGCACCTCGCGCGCATCGTCGGCACGACCGAGCTCGAAACCAACAGCCGCCACCACCAGGCCGTCGACGCCACGCGGCCCGGACGCGGACTGCGGACCGTCGCGGAGTCCGACGACGGCGTCCTCGAAGCGTCCGAAGACTTCGCCGACGGCCGCTTCCTCCTCGCCGTTCAGTGGCACCCGGAGGACATGATCGACCGCAGCCCGCACCTGCGGCTGTTTGAGGCCCTCGTGGCAGCCGCGCGGTGCCCTTAGCGGACGCCCGGGGCGGATTATGGGCAACCGACGCGATTCCTGTCCTCGGCGGCGGTCCCGGCCGGCGCGGATCGCGCGCCGCGCTGCGGATTTCCGGGCCGCACCGCACGCGGCTGGATTCGGCGCGGCCGCGGGGGAAGAATCGAGTGGAGAGTGCGAACGGAACCGAGCCTGAACTCTCCCGTGCATCCTCTTCCGCGAAACCGCACCGGGCCGGTCACGACGAGTGGCCGGCCCGGCGGCGTTATCGACGTCAACGGCCCGTCCGGCGCCGGCCGATGGCGGACCACCGGGCGGCCGATACACTGCGGCACCGTATGACCGACGCGCCTCCGCTCGTGCCAACCCGCTGCCCGGCGTCGCGGCTCTACCTGCGCGTCAAGCACGGCTGCGACCGCGTCGCGGCGCTGGTCGCGCTGCTGCTGTTGCTGCCGCTGCTGGTGGTGCTCGCGTGGCTTGTGCGGCGCGACGGCCATCCGGCCCTGTTCCGCCAGACCCGCGCGGGGCAACACGGCCGGCCCTTCCAGCTCTACAAGTTTCGGACCATGCGGGCGGACGTGGACCCGTTCGGCGATTCGCCGCAGAGCGGCGACGATCCGCGAATCACGCCGATCGGGCGCTGGCTGCGCGAAACGAGCCTCGACGAGCTCCCGCAGCTCATCAACGTGCTCCGCGGGGAGATGTCCCTGGTCGGTCCCCGGCCGCTGTACCTCCAGCAGATGGCGGAATGGACGCCACGGCAACGGGCTCGCCTCCTTGTCCGGCCGGGCCTCACCGGCCTCGCCCAGGTCCGGGGGCGCGGGCGCCTGACGATCGAAGAGAAGCTCGAATGGGACGTCCGCTACGTGGAGACCGTCTCCCTCGCAACCGATCTGCGCATTATCTGGGAAACCCTCCGCGGGCTGTGGCGGCGTTCCGACATCTACGAGGTGCGGTACTCCGCGACGCGCGTTCGCCGCAGCGGCGATCAGCCCCCGCCGTAGCCGCCCTCACCACGTCGTGCCGGTCGGGCCGTCCTTCAGCTCGATGCCCAGGGCGGCGAGTCGGTCGCGAATCGTATCACTCAGAGCGAAGTTCTTCGCCTTGCGGGCTTCGGTCCGCAGGTCCACCAGCAGTTGAATCAGGGCCCGACGCGCCTCCGCGTCGCCGCCGCCCACCGCGTCGCGCCAGCGGAATCCAAGCGCGTCGTGCACGAACCGCCGCATCAGCGCATCGGCCGCGACCAGGTCCTCGGCCGTCAGCCCCGCCCGCAGCCAGCTCCCGGTCTGCCGCGCGTAATCGAACGCCACGGCCAGCGCGGCCGCCGTGTTGAAATCGTCGTTCATCGCCTCCGCGAACCGGCGCTCGTACTCGGCCAGCGCCGTCCGAACCGCCTCCGTCCGGGCCGCGGGCAGCGCCCCCGGCGGCCCCGGCGGCGCGGGCTCCCCGCCGACCTGCCTGAGCCTTGCGGCCGTCGCCCGCAGCAGCTCGCCCGCGGCGTCGCGCAGCTTGTACGAGCCGCTCTCGGCCGCCTGGAGCGCCTCGTTCGAGAAGTCGAGCGGGGCGCGGTAGTGGCTTGTCAGCACGAAGTGCCGCACGATCACCGGCTCGAACGCGCGCGCGATCAGGAGCCGCCCCTCACGGTCGTGCAACGGCCGTTCCGTGTACAGGATGTCCTTGAGCGACACGGCGTTGCCCAGGCTCTTGCCCATCTTCTGGCCGTTGATCGTGCACATGTTGTTGTGCAGCCAGTAGCGCACAAACGGCGCGCCGGTCGCACATTCGCTCTGGGCGATCTCGCATTCGTGGTGCGGGAACTGGTTTTCGAGGCCGCCGCCGTGGATGTCGAACGTCCGGCCGAGATACTTCTGGCTCATGGCCGAGCACTCGAGGTGCCAGCCAGGGAAGCCCTCGCCCCACGGACTGGCCCAACGCATAATGTGGCCGCCCTCGGCCTTCTTCCACAGCGCGAAGTCGGCCGGGTGCCGCTTCTCCTCGTTCACGGCCACGCGCGCTCCCGCCTCCTGATCCGCGACGCGGCGGCCGCTCAGCTTGCCGTAGTCGGGGTCGGACGTCACGTCGAAGTACACCGAGCCGTTCACGACGTAGGCATGCCCGCGCGCCAGGAGCTGCTGAGCGAGCTCGATCTGCTCGGGAATGTGCCCGGTGGCCCGCGGCATGATGTCGGGCCGGACGACGTTCAGAGCGTCCATGTCGTCGAGGAAGCTGCGCATGAACGTCTCGGCGACAGCCATCGGGTGCAGCCCGCGGCGCCGCGCCTCGCGGATGATCGGGTCCTCGCCCGCATCCTCGTCGTTGTTGGTCATGTGCCCGACGTCGGTGATGTTCTGAACGTAGCAGACGTCATACCCGCTGCACCGCAGCCAGCGGACGATCACGTCGAAGCTGAGGTAGCTCTTGGCGTGCCCCAGGTGGCTGTGGCTGTAGACCGTCGGCCCGCACACGTACATGCCCACCCGCGGCGGGTTCAGCGGCACGAACTCCTCGAGTTTGCGACCCAGCGTGTTGAAGACGCGCAGACCCATGGTCACCATCCGTCGTCGGCCCCCGAACCTGGCCCCATAGTAGCACCCCGTCGAAAAACCGCAGCGCCCGACCCCGTGCCCGACAGCCTTCCGCCGTGTCCGCCGCGCCGGCCCCATGGATCCGGCGGGCTTTTACCGCGCCTGTGGCGCAAGACCTCCGCGTCTGGCGTCGTGCCGGGTCGGCCCTCCCACCCGCAGCCTATCCGATCCGCTGAACCGTCGCCGCGATCTTCCGAATGTGTTCCGGCCCGGTTCCGCAACACCCGCCGATCAGGTTCGCCCCGGCCTCAATCAGCGGCGGCAGGCTGGCCGCGAACTCCTCGGGCGATTGCCGGTAGACCGGCCGCCCGTCTTCCAGCTCCGGCAATCCGGCATTCGGCTTGACCCACAGCGGCAGCTCGGTCGCGGTGCGCAGCGCCACCACCGCCGGCAGGATCGTGCCGATTCCGCTGCCGCAGTTGCAGCCGATCGCATCGGCCCCGGCCGCCGTCAGCGCCTTGGCGCACGCCCCGGCCTCCGCCCCCATCATCGTGCGCGTCCGCTGCGGCCCCGAGTCGTACGACAGGCTCGCGATTACCGGCAGCCCCGTCGCCGCCTTCACCGCCCGCAATGCGATCAGCACCTCCGCCAGTTCCGAGAACGTCTCCAGCACCAGCACGTCCGCCCCGCCCTCCTGGAGCGCTACCGCCTGCTCGCCGAACACCTCCGTAAGCTGTTCCTCCGTCGCCTCCCGCACCGCCAGGATCTTGCCGCTCGGCCCGATCGAACCGGCCACCAGCGCGTCCCGCCCGCCGACCGCTTCCCGCGCAAGCTCGGCCCCGCGTCGATTCAGCGCCGCCACCTGCTCGGCCAGCCCGCGCCGCGCCATGTTGATCCGGTTGGCCGCGAACGTGTTGGTCGTGATGATCCGAGCGCCAGCCTCCAGGTAGGCCCGCGCCAGCTCCACGACGACCGCCGGGTGCGACAGGTTCGCCGTCTCCGCCGGCACGTCCGCCGAAACGCCGCGTAGCTGGAGCTGCGTCGACCAGCCGCCGTCGGCCACCGTCACCTTCTGCCGCAGGATCTCGCGCTCGAATCGCATGTGCGTCCCTCTGTGCATCCCGCCGCGGACGCCTCGTCACGCCGCCGCGAGGATACGCCGCAGCCGCGCCGCCGCGTCGGCCGGGTCGCCGCCGCCCTCGTACGTCAGCGGCCCGTCGTAGCCCGCGGCCCGCAGCGCCGCGAGCGTCCCGGGCCAGTCCACGCTGCCCTCCCCCAGCGGGCAGAAACCGGCCCACCCGGGCTTGCTCACGTCATAGTCTTTCGCATGCACGCGGGCGATGCGATACCCCAGCGTGTTCACCCAGTCCACCGGATAACCGTACGCCAGCACGTTGCCGGTGTCGAAATAGAACCGCACGCACGGCGAGTTCACCCGGTCCAGCAGGTCCGCCGCCTCCACCGGCGACAGCAGGAACCGATTCCACACGTTCTCCAGCGCGATGACGACCTCGCGCGCCTCGGCGTCGAACCGCAGCCGCTGCAGCGCATCCAGCGTCCGCGCCAGCGCGTCAGCGTACGGGACGCTCGGCCGGGCGTCGCCCGCCTTGCCGACCAGCGCCGGCACCACGAGGATCGCCCCGACGCGCGCCGCGGCCGCCAGATCCAGCAGGCGCCGCGTCAGGTCCTCGGCCTGCTGCCGCACGGCCGGCTCCGGCGACGCGTAGTTGCAGTTCCAGAACTGCGCCGTGGCGAGGCTCGTCAGGCGTACGCCGTGCTCCGCCGCGCGGTCGGCCAGGCGCGCCAGTTCGCGGGGCGGCGTGTCGGGACGGAGCGGGTCTTCCGGGCCGACGACCAGCTCCAGACCCTCAAATCCCGCGGCACGCGCGGCCTCGATCTGCTCGACCGGCGTGAGTTTGGGAAAGGTCCACGCGTTGACGGCGGCATACATGCGGCAGCTCCGTCACGGCGGGGCGATCGGTGGCCGCGTCGCGCGGCTACTGCGCCGCAGGCGGGGTCGTCGCGGCCGCGGGCGGCGGCGCCGGCTCGGCCGTGGTGGCCCGGGAGGCGTCGTGGTCGTAGCCCAGCGCTTGCCGGCTCAGGAACCCGTCGCTCTCCATGATCGTCCACGGCGGCGTGACGACGGCGCTGACCGGCAGCGCCAGCCAGTTCAGCGTGAAACGCGCGGGGCAATAAGCCAGCGCGACGAAATCCTCCCAGCCGTAGCGGTACACGTTGTGCGGGTCGGTCGCGTCCGTCCGTCCGTGGCCTTTGTCCTCGAACGGATCCTCGGTGTACAGCGGCCAGTGCCGCACGATCCCGCTCTCGGCCGCGACGGTCGTCGCCTCCCAGTCGCGGTGGCGCGCCGGGCCGGGCTCGAAGCGGGTCTTCACGTCGGCCGTGGTGGGCGAATCCCAGGCCATCTCGGCGGACGGCCCGGTCTCGCGGAAGTGGTTGATCGACATCGAGCAGCCGGTAAGCCCCACCAGCAGAACCAGCCCCGCGCCGCCGCGTCCCGGCCTCCCTGATCGCCGCTCTCGTCGCGTGTGCATGTGCCCGTCCTACTCGTCTGCGTGGAAGTCGATCGCGTAGTTCGTCGGTTCCTTCGTGATCACGATGTCGTGCGGGTGCGACTCCGCCATTCCCGCGCTGGTCACGCGGACGAAGCGCGCGTCGCGCCGCAGCTCCTCGATGTTCCGGACGCCGCAGTAACCCATGCCCTGCCGCAGGCCGCCCACGAGCTGGAACACATACTCGCTCAGGCCGCCGCGGTACGGCACCCGTCCTTCGACGCCCTCCGGCACCATCTTCTGCGGAACGTCCACCTCTTGTCCATAGCGCTCGGCACTCCCGCGCGCCATCGCCGCCACGGAACCCATCCCGCGGTACTCCTTGTACCGCCGCCCCTTCCACAGCACCAGCTGCCCGGGCGACTCATCCATCCCCGCGAACAGCGAACCCAGCATGACGCTGTGGGCCCCCGCCGCCAGCGCCTTCACGATGTCCCCGCTGTAGCGGATGCCGCCGTCGGCGATCAGCGGCACGTCCGCCGCCCCTACGCAGCTCAGGATCGCCGTGATCTGCGGAATCCCGGCGCCGGCCACGACCCGAGTCGTGCAGATCGCCCCGGGCCCGATCCCGACCTTGACCGCATCGGCCCCCGCGTCGGCCAAATCCCGCACCCCATCGCCCGTCGCGACGTTCCCGGCGATGATGTCGATCCCGGTCTGCTTGCGGAGCGTGCGCACCGTCTCGATCACTGCATCGCTATGGCCGTGGGCCGTGTCGACCACGAGCACGTCCACGTCGGCGGCGATGAGCTGGGCCGCCCGCTCGTAGTCATGCACGCCGATCGCCGCGCCCACCCGCAGCCGCCCCCGGTCGTCCGAGCACCGCTGCGGAAACTCCTTCGACCGCTCGATGTCGCGCATCGTGATCAGGCCGGCCAGCTTGCCCCGCTCGTCAACCAGTAGCAGCTTCTCGACCTTGGCCTGCTTCAGCAGCGCCTCAGCGGCGTCGAGCGTCGTGTGCGGCGGCGCCTTGACGAGGTTGTTCTTCGTCATCACGTCCGCGATGCGCTTCTCGAACGACTCGAGGAACTTCAGGTCGCGCCGCGTCAGGATGCCCACGAGCGTCCCGTCGGCCTGCGTAATCGGAATCCCGCTCACGTTCTGGAGCCGCATGACCTCCCGGGCCCGCGCGACCGAGTCCTCCGGACGCAGCGTCACGGGGTCGAGAATCACGCCGCTTTCCGACCGCTTGACCTTCCGCACCTCGCGCGTCTGCTCCTCGATGCTGAGGTTGCGGTGGATGATGCCGATGCCGCCCTCCTGCGCCAGCGCGATCGCCAGCGTGCTTTCGGTCACCGTGTCCATCGGAGCGCTGACCAGCGGGATCTTCAGCCGGATGCGGCGGGTGAGCTGCGTGCTGACGTCCAGCTCGCGCGGATGCACCGACGCGCGGCGTGGTACCAGCAGCACATCGTCGAACGTGAGTGCTTCCCCGACGATCTTGGCGGCGTGCGTTCGGTCGTCCATAGGCCGAGAGAGTACGAATCCACCGGGGCTCGTCAAGTCCCCGCCGACCGAGCGGCTTGTTGCCCCTACCGCGCCCCCACCGCCTCCGGCACCAGCAGCGCCACAGTGATCGTCCGCGCGTTGAACAGCATGTGGATCAGCACGCACGGCCACAGCGCGCCCCACCGGACCCGGACGTATCCGAGCACAATGCCCATCACCGCCAGCGGCGCCACGTCCTGCGGCTGGGCGACATGGATCAGCCCGAATGCCACGCCCGCCAACACGATCGCGGTGCCCGCACTCCGCACGTGCCGCCGCAGCACCCCGAGCAACACCCCGCGAAAAAGCAGCTCCTCCAGCAGCGGTGCGACCACCACCGCCCCCACCGCGATCTGCCACCGCCCCGCCGCACCCCACGCGCTGGTGTGCAGCGCCTGCAGCATCGCGTGCAGCGGCGCCGCCTGCCCGGGGCGCAGCTGCTCATACAGCAGCCGGCCCCCCTCGTAGAGGACCGTCAACATCGGGAGCAGCGCCAGCACGCCCAGCACCGCCACCGTGACGCCCGTCCGCAGCGCCGGCCCGGACTCGCCCGCGAATGGCCGCCGCGCGAGCAGCACGCCCAGGGCCCCCGCGGCCAGAAGATTCCCCGCCTGAAGCCCCGCCTGCGCGGCGTGCCACGCCGCCGAGCCCGGCTGCTGCCAATCCGACGCGGACCCGACGGCCGCCAGAACCCCCACATTCTGGAGCAGCACGCACAGCACCAGGCCGGCCAGCAGCTCGGCCCAGCCCGGCCCACCCGGCCGCATCGGCAACTCACGCAACAGCCGCCGCCAACGCCCGCCACGGCCCAGCCGCACCGCCGTGCCCAGCACGACCAGCACGCCGGCGGACGTGATCGCGATGTCGGCCGCCTGTACGACGTCCATGCCGGCGACTAGTGTAAGCGGCAGCGGCCGGATCCGCCCCGGGGCGACCGGCCGCGGAGGGCGACCGTGGCCAACGTGCTCGATGCGATTCTCGCCAACAAACGCCAGGAAGTGGCGGCCGCGCGGCACGCGCGCCCCATCGAGGCGCTCCAGGCGCTGCCGGGCTATTTCCTGCCGACGCGCGGGTTCTACAGCGCCGTCGCGTCACCGCGCAATCACGGGCCGAACCTGATCGCGGAAATCAAACGGGCGAGCCCCTCCGCGGGCGTCATCTGCCCCGCGTTCGACCCCGTGGCCATCGCGAAGACGTACGCGGCCGCGGGTGCCCACGCCCTGAGCGTCCTCACCGACGCGACCTACTTCGGCGGGCGGCTGGAGTTCATCGAGCAGATCAAGGCCGAGGTGGACCTGCCGGTCCTGCGGAAGGACTTCCTGATTGACCCATACCAGGTGCATGAGTCGCGCGCGTTCGGCGCGGACGCCGTGCTGCTGATCGCCGATGCGCTGCCGACCCCGACGCTCCGCGAACTGCTGCAACTGGCCCGCGGGCTTGACCTGGCGGTTCTCGTGGAGGCCCACGCCCGGGAGCGCCTCCTCGATGTCCTCCAGATCCTCCCCGAAGCCCGCCCCGTGGGCGTCCTGGTGGGCATCAACAACCGCGACCTCCAGGCCCAGCGCGTGGACCTCGCCACCACGGAAACCCTCGGGCCGCTCGTGCCCAAGCGTTTCCCGCTGGTCGCCGAGAGCGGCATTCGCACGCGCGCCGACGTCCGCCGCATGCACGCCGCCGGCGCCCGCGCGCTGCTCATCGGCGAGACGCTCCTGCGGTCGGGCGACCCGGTCGGGGCGGTGCGGGAGTTGTTCGGCTGACCGCAACGCTCGGCGCGGCGCGCGTGCGGGCGGCCGGCGCCCCCGCGCAAATCAGCACGGGGCCGGACGGCGCAGGCCGCCCGACCCCGTCCCCACGAGACGGAGGTCGCCTCAGTGCCGGGCCGGGCCCGGTACGCCCGCCGAGGCGGGCCGTCCGGACCCGGTCCCCCGGATCCGATCCGCTACCGCAGGAGCTGCAACACCTGGCCGGTCTGCTGGTTCGACACGCCCAGCAGCGACAAAGCCGTCTGCATGAGCACGTTCACGCGGTTCAGCTCCGCCGTCTCGGCCGCGTAGTCCACGTCGTTGATCACGCTGCGGACCTTCTCGAGCCCCTCCTTCGTGTCCTGGAGCGACTTGAGCGAGGTCTGCACCTGGAACTTCTGGAAGCCACCGATCCGGCCGCGGAGTGTCGCGACCTGCTGGCTCGCCGTGCGGGCGATGTCCGCCGCCTTGCTCGGGTCGTTGACCAGCGAGTTCGCGCCGCCGCTCTTGATCGTCGACAGGTAGCCGTTCACGGCGTCGCCGAGCTGGTACGTGTACATGCCGTCGAAGCCGAGTGTCGCCCGCGTGTCGGACCGCGAACCGAGGTTGAACGTGGCGCCGCTTGGACCGCCCGCGCTCTCGCCCCGGACGATGATGTTCACCGACGAGCCGGCCGCGAGCGTGCCGATGTTGAACGAGAGGCTGGTGCCGTTGCCGGTGTAGGTCACGTGATCGCCGTCCACGCCCGTCACCTGCCCGTTGACCGTCACGACCGCGTCCACGCCCGTGTCGCTCCTGTTCAGCACGCGGGCGCTGTCGCCGTCAAGCAGCTTGGTGCGCACGAACGCGCGCTCGCCCCGCGACGTGCTGAAGATCCGCAGTGACCCGCTCGCGCCGCCGGCGTCGGCCGACAGGCCGGTCTGGGCCCGCGACGCATTGATCTTGGCCGCGATCGCCGAGACCGCGTCCGCGCTGCCGATCTGGATCACCGCCGTGCCCAGCTTGCCCTGGATCGACAGCGTCGAATCCCGCGCCAGGCCGCCCGCCAGCACGACGCCGCTCACGCCGGCCGCGGAGGCCGCCGTCGTCAGCCTCACGTTCAGCGTCGTGTCGCTCTGCCCAGGACGCCGAGTGTACACGCGCACGTCCGTCACGGCGCCGGGCGTCGCGACGTCGGCGTTGATCGCCAGCGAGCCGTCCAGCAGCTTCGTGCCGTTGAACTGCGTCGACCCGATGATGCGGTCGATCGACGCCAGAGCGTCGTCGATCTGGGCCTGGTTCGCGGCCACTTCGTCCGCCGTCAGACCCGCGTCGTTCGCACTCTCGAACGCGAGCCGCTGCACTTCACCGAGGAGCTTGCTCACTTCGGTGAGCGCGCCGTCGGCCACGCCCAGAATGCTGTCCGTGCGCTGGTTGTTCGAGATACCGGCGTTCACCGCGCGCAACTCGGAGTCGAGGCTTGTTAACGCCAGCATGCCGGCCGGATCATCCGCCCCGCGGTTGATCTTCGAGCCGGTCGACATCCGGTTGAACACGTTCTCCTGCGCCATGGTTGTCCGCGACAGGATGTTCAGAAGGTGCAGTGTCCCGAGGTTGTTGACTGTCATCGCCATGCCGTGTTCTCCTTGCAGCCGTGCGAATGGAACCGAGGGAAGCGTTCCAAACGCGCGCGCCGCGAGGCAAGCACGGCTGGCAGAAAAATCGCGAGGTCCAAATGCGCGGCCCCCCGCGGCTTGATACGGCTGCCGCCCGGTTCCGGCCCCCGCGCCGCGCCCGAGAATCGCGACCACGGCGGAACGCGGCGCCCAGGCCCGCACGACCCGCCCGCCCGCCGCGTCGGACCCGCATCCACCCGGTCCCGGCCGCCGCGGCGGTTATGAGGCGTCCGCTACTCGGCCCGCCCCGTGCCACTCCCCCGGCGCGGCCACCGCGGCGGCGCGTGCCGCCTGCCCGCGGTCGCGTGGCCCGCGGCAACCGCCGCACGGGCGCCGGTGCGCTCTAGTCCCACCAGTCGAACCAGACGTCGAACCCGTCGCCCCCGCAGCACGTTCCGGGGTACGTCCAAGTTTCCTCGTAGTAGTACCCGGTGTCGTAATAGCCGGGCCCGTAGTAGCCCGGCGCGTACCACGCCCCGGGATCACACGCGATGACCGTCTGAAGACACACGCCCGCCGCCAGCGCCGCGAGCCCCGTCCACTTCCGCCACCGATGCATCTTCATGCTCCTGCGCAGCCCGCGCTGCACCAGAGCTGACACGGCGGACCCCGCCAGGTTGGGCCGGCCCCGCCTAAAGCAGCAGCGACCGGCCGGTCATCTCCGTCGGCACATCCAGCCCCATGAGCGTGAGCGCCGTCGGCAGGATGTCCGCCAGCCGTCCCCCGTCGCGCAGCTTCGCCCCCTTGAACGGTGCGCCGAACAAGTACAACGGAACCGGGTACGTCGTGTGGGCCGTGTGCGGACCACCTGTCTCCGGGTCCACCATCTGCTCGAAGTTCCCGTGGTCGGCCGTGATCAGGCCGCAACCCCCGGCCTTCAGCACCGCGTCGTACACCTTCCCGACGCACTCGTCGACCGCCCGGCAGGCCTTCACGGCGGCCTCCAGCGAGCCCGAGTGCCCCACCATGTCCGGGTTGGCGTAGTTCAGCACGATGAAATCATCCACACCGCTCGCGATGCGCTTCAGCATCAGCTCGGTCACGGGGTACGCCGACATCTCCGGCTGGAGGTCGTACGTCGCCACCTTCGGCGACGGCACGAGCTGCCGCTCCTCGCCCGGGAACGGCTCTTCGCGGTAATCGTTGAAGAAAAACGTCACGTGCGCGTACTTCTCGGTCT
Source organism: uncultured Phycisphaerae bacterium (assembly GCA_937928595.1). GTDB lineage: Bacteria > Planctomycetota > Phycisphaerae > UBA1845 > Fen-1342 > CALGJV01. Next base: position 17,316 of record CALGJV010000006.1, read on the forward strand.
CCGCACAGCGGAACTGACGCAGGCCCAGCGCTCCCAGGTACTCGCCGGCGATGTTCCGCATCTTCGGCGGCTTCGGAAACGCCACCTTCACCGGCAAGCCCTTCTCGTACTCCGTCAGCGTCACATAGAAGAGGTCCAGCTTCTCCCCCCGGTCGAAGCCCATCAGGACCTCCTGTCCGCTCTTGTCCTTTTCCCGGTACGGAAACGTCGGGTACATGAACGCCTTCGTCAGCTCCCGCGGGCGGTCGCCCCGGAAGTTGAAGAAGATCACCGCGTCCCCGCTGCGCACCGTCGCGACCGGGTTGCGGCCGTCCTCGCTGACGACCGTCGGCGTGACGAACTCGTCCCCCTGCATGTTCGGCTCGAGCGGATGGTCGTAGTAGCGCTGGATCGCCGCCGCCGCGCTCGGCGCCGCGTCGGCCTCGCCGTGTACCAGCATCCGATACGCCTTCGCGACGCGGTCCCAGCGGTTGTCGCGGTCCATCGCCCAGTACCGCCCGCAGACGCTGGCGATCCGTCCGACGCCGATCTGCCGCAGGCGGGCCTCGATCGCCTGGACGTAGCCCAGGCCGCTGGTCGGCGGCGAGTCGCGCCCGTCCATGAAGCAATGCACGAACACGCGCCGCAGGCCGCGCCGGGCGGCCAGCTCGACGCAGGCGTACAGGTGCTCGAGCAGCGCATGCACGCCGATGTCGCTGGCCAGTCCGAACAGGTGCAGGCTGCTGTTGCGCGCCAGGCAGTTCTGCACCGCGGCGACCAGCTCCGCGTTCTGGAAGAACGTCCCGTCGCGAATCGACTTGGTAATTCGGACCGATTCCTGGTCCACGATCCGCCCGGCCCCGATGTTCTGATGCCCGACCTCGCTGTTGCCCATCGTGCCTTCGGGCAGCCCGACGTCGAACCCGCTCGTCGCGACCAGCGTCATCGGCCACGTTGACCGGAGCATCGCGTCAACCGGCGGCTGGGCCACCTTCACCGCGTTGGCGTGATCCCAGCGCGGATCCGGGTTCTCTCCCCATCCGTCGCGGACGATGATGATGCACGGTCGGAGCTTCGGTTTCGTCGTCATCCTGCTCTGTCTCCCGGGCGCGCCGGCTGAAAAACCGCGGGCCGGCCCGCAGACAACCAGCGCCTGCGCCGTCATAATAGCCGCCCGGCGGCTTTGGGACGAACGCGGTCGGCCGGTCGGCACGTCTGGTACGCTCCGGCCCGTGACATGGGAGCATGGGGTGGCAGGCACGAGACTCGAAAGCGGACCCGCCCGGACGGATGCGCTGTGGCACCTCGCCCGCGCGCTGCTGTTCATCGGCTTCGGCCTTTACTGTGTATACGACGGCGCAGTCGGATATCCCGGCCGCAACCAGGCGGAAGCGCTCAAGCGGCTCCAGGACCCGAACACCTTCAACGGACAGGTCCGCTGGGATCAACTGGGTGACGTGCCCGACCTGGCCGACTGGGAGCGGGTCGTCAAGACCGCCCCGAAGACCCGGGCCGAGGTGGAGCAGCGCCTCGGCATGAAGCCCACCATCACCATCGCCGGCGACGACTACTTCGTCAGCCGCACGGGGTATGTCCGTGTCAGCGGCAAGTCCGACCGCCTCACCGTTTCCAGTAAGGATTGGGTGAGCTGGTACAAGACCCGCAGCGAGATTCGCACGCAGTTCATCATGGCCGTGATTTGCGCCGTCCCCGGCCTGTTCTTCGTGCTGCGCCTCATCAAGGCCCTCACGCTCCGCGTTGTGATTGACGACGAGGGCATGACCTACGCCGGCCGCCGCATCGCCTTCGCCGACATGACCAGCCTGCGCGACTACAACAAGAAGGGCTGGATCGACCTGTACTACCGGGCCGGCGGCAAGGAAACCCGCCTGCGGCTCGACAACGAGAAGGTGGCCCGCTTCGACGAAATCGTCGAGGCCATCTGCCGGGCGAAGGGCTTCCGCAACGAGGTCAAGGTCTTCCGCGAGGACAAGGCCCGCCGCGCGGCCGACGCCGCCGCCGCCCGCGCCGCGGAGGACGTCGCCGACCGCGACGAACCGCAGACGTAGGCCCGCCGGCCGCGTTGCGCCGGGCACCTCGCGCCGGCGGCCCGCCCCGGTCTTGTGGCGGCCTGCCGAGCGCTACAATACGCGACATGACAGCCGTGGCCCCTCGCACCGGAACCCGCATCCGCGGGCCGCGCGTCCTCGCGACGTTCGCGGCGCTCGGCGTCCTCACCTTCGCGCTCGTCTGGTGGCAGACGACGCGCGACCCGAAACGCTTCGCGGTCGTGGACACCGGCCACCTCTACCGCTGTGGCAGCGTCTCGCCCGGGCAATTGGAACGGCTCCAGCGCGCCCACGGCATCGGCCGCGTCATCTCGTTGCTCGACCCCGACGCCCCCGAGAGCGTTCTCGAACGCGCCGCGGCCCAGCGCCTCGGCCTCATCTGGGAGAACGTCCCGCTCCGCGGCAACGGCGAGAGCACGCCCGAGGCCCGCGACCGGCTGCGCGCCCTGCTCACCGACGCCACCGCGCCGCCGACGCTCGTCCATTGTGCGGCCGGCGTCAACCGCACGGGCCTGGCCGTCGGCATGTACCGACTGCACGTGCAGGGCTGGACGCTCGACCGCGTGATGGCCGAACTGCGGTCGACGGACTTCGCCGACCTGCCCAAACACGAGAATCTCCGCCAGGCGCTCGCGGACGAAGCCGCACAGGCCGCCGCCCGATCGCCCCGCTAGCAACCGGCGCTTCCCAGCCCAACGACCGCGCGAACCGCAGAACTTGCCCGGGACGTCGCGCTCGTGGCTCCCCCCGAGAAGCGTTTCCCGATTTCCACCGCGCGCCGCGTGCTTGCCCTGCCTCAACCCACCGGCCACACTGCTCGTGAACCCTGCCGGGACCACCATGGCGATTGAGGCACTGAACACACCCGCGGCCCCCGAACCGGCCGCTCCACTGCCGCCGCCCCCCGTGCCGACCGACCCCATCGTCCCGCTCGATGCCGACGGCCGCGTGGCCGCCGACCTCCCGTGCGACCGGTGCCGCTACAACCTCCGCACACTCCGCGCCGACGCCCTGTGCCCGGAGTGTGCCCACCCCATCGCGTACTCGATCGCGCCGCTCACGCTTCAATACGCGACGCCGGAGTACCGCGCATGCCTGCGTATCGGGGTGAGACTGCTGCGCTTCGGGTTCATGACAGCGTCGCTCGGGGCGGCGATGGCCCCCGTCGTCGAGGCAGCGGACTCCTGGCTCTTTTCGGAGCCACGCACGGCGGCCGACGACTCTCTTGCTTGGTTGTTCGTCTTTTTTTCGCGGATTTTGACCGTTGGGGGCGTCTTCATCGGCCTCGTCTTCGCATTCTGCGGCGCATGGCTGTTCGGCGCGCCCTACCCCCGATCTTTCGTCGCCCACCGCGAGCCGCGTTCGCGCCGTCTGCTTCGAACTTGCAACGGGGGGGCTCCGTTCGCCCTGCTGCTCGCGCTTCATGGGGCGGACATACACCTCGAAGCCTCCCTTTGCGCGAGCGTGATGTTGCTGCTTCTCTGCGCGGGTATCTTCGTGAGCTCGCTTCGCTACGTGAGCTCTTTCGCGACACGCGAGGGAAACGCCGTGTTGCAACGCGCTGTCAGAACCTTCGCGACGGCGTCCTGGCTGGTTCCGCTCGGCGTTGCTCTGCTCGGCACGGCCGACCGGTCGCTCATGGCCTTTTGTGCGCTCGCAGCGGGCATCCTGATTCTGATACACCTGGGGTGGCGCCTGCTCGGCCAGCTGCGCAGCGCCGTAAACCCGGTCGCCGGCAGGCAGTGAGCACCCAACCGAGCGGCACGCGCCGCGCCTGAAGCCCCGCCGAACACGAAGCGGGCCGGCCACCGGTAGTCCCGCGCGCCGGCCCGACTAAGGTCCAACTCGCCCGCCGAATCTTGCCTGCCGAACGCGCGGGCCGCCCCACCGCCTACGCCACCAGGTCGCACGCCGCGTTCGCGAAGCGCGCCCGGAGCTGGTCGACGATTTCCGCGTGCCGCTGGCAGACCCGCGACTCGCTCACCCCCAGCACCTGCCCGATCGCCGCCATCGTCAGCCGCTCGTAGTAATACAGCGTCAGGATCAGCCGGTCCTGTTCCTTCAGCCCCTTCGTGATGTGCTCGCGGATCAGCTCGCGCTCGGTGTGGTGCGTTGGCCCCGGGTTCGGGTCCACCGGCACCAGCGACGCCGCCCGCGACTCGTCGCTGCGGTCGTTGTGCGACTCCAGCGGTACGCAGTGCGACGCCGATACCGTCCGCTTCATCTTCACGAATCGCGAGACCGACAGGTTCATCCGTCGGGCCAGCTCCGGCGTCGACGGCAGCCGCCCGTTCTCCGCCTGGAACCGCTCCTCGGCCGCGTTCATCGTCCGCTCAAAGTTCCGCCCCGACCGCCCCAGCGGATCGATCTCCCGCTGCCAGTCCCGGATCGCGCCCAGGATCCGCTGTCGACAGTAGGTCTCAAACTTGACACCCCGCTTCGGGTCGTAAGACGTGACCGCCGCGATCAGACCGTCGTAGCCCGCGCTCGCCAGCTCGTCGGCGGAGACCCGCGGCCACAGTCGGCGGGCCATGATCTCGGCCAGCTTGTGGACGATGGGCACGTAGTGCTCGACGAGCCGATTGCGAAGATCCACCGACTTGGTTCTGCGATATTCCCGCCACTGCGCCGCGAGCGTGTCCTTCCGGGGCTTGGTCTGCATACGCGGGGCTCCTGCGCTTTTGCGTACTACCGCGCTGGCTGGTCAGTCGGTGCGACGGGGACGGCGACCGGCTCGACCGCGACTCCTCTCAACAGGTGACGAGGGTGTTATCGAACTGGCCAACTTGAGTTCTTTAGTTTGGGAATCATATGTGACGCCTTTGATGATTATCTATCTTAACTTTTTTCGGGCGTCAATGCATAACGTGGATATTTTCAGCGTACTTAGGCGTCACGCCGCGGATCGTGGAAACTTCGCGCGTCGCCCTGTCCGACGTGTCGGTTTTCCGTCAGGGAACTTCGCCGCGCGGGCAGCCGCACAGCCGCAGAGCCGCGCTTCGAGCCGCCTGCACAGGGCGATCTGAACTGTAAGAATTTTTTCTACTTCGGCTTGTGATTAGACGTGTGCGCTGGCATCCAGTCCGTCACGCGCACTCCTGCGGACTCCAATAATTCCGCCGCCTCCTTCGGATCCGTCAATAACTGGGGCCGCTTGAACTGCTCCGCGGGCCCGCGGCGCTTCCCATCCAGCGCCGCTACCACGTCAGCCCACTCGGGACCCGAAAGCGGCACGATCCGCAAGCCTCCGAGGCGCATAGACTTGCGGCGGGACGCGTACTCCTCGTTCTGCTCCGCCAGGGCGGCGTCGACCGCTTCCCCGATGTCCGCGTCCAGCGGTCCACGGCATGTTAAGACGTAGAAAGGTGGTTCGCCCCACCACGGGGCCAGCAAGAACTCAAACGCGGCCACGCCCAGCCGCTCGGCGGCAGCCTTCACGGCCGTCGCCGCCTGGTTCTCAGTCAGTTTCTCGCCGGCCACCGACGCCACCCGCCCCCAGCGGTACAAGAACTCCAGGAGCGGCGCCTGCGCCACCCACCCCCGCACCCGTACGACATCGTCCAGTCGATAGCGGATCAGCCCCGTGGTGTTCGACAACACCACCACGTATTCCCGCCCCGCCTCAACCTCGCGCGGCCCGACCGCCTCGGCCGCCGGCTTATCAGCCGACGCCACCGGGATAAACTCCCACACGCCCGCTGTGACGTCCAGCACGCCGACCGGCTCGCCGTCGGCCAGCGGGACCGTCACCCGCCCTTCGCTCGCCAGCAGCCCCACGTCCCGGACCGGCACCGGCCCCCACCAATCCGCCACGCCCGGCAGGTAGTGCCCCAGGCTCCCCCCTGTCCAGCACGCCACGAACACGAGCCGCCAATAGTCCTGCGGCCGTAGGCGCCCGTGCATCCGGCGGAGCCGCGCGAGTTCCGCCGCCCGAATGGGGTCGGGTCGCAACCGCGCGGTGATTGCGCCGCGCAGCGCGGCGTCCGGCACCAGCGCGGGCGAAAGCGTGCCATCGTGCACGTCCCGGATCAGCATCTCGCTGTGCTCGTCGGCCGTGCGGGCGAGCCGGATGAGCGTGGCCGGGTTTGCCGTGATCGCGAACGCGACATCTCGCACCACGCCGCAGCGCATGAGCGTGTAGTACCGCGCGGTGGCATCGTCGATCCGGGCGATGTCCGGCGACCCCACGTAGAAGCGACGCACGATGCGCTTCTGTGAGCGGGCGAGCAACCCGGTGATCGCCCCGCACGGCACCCCCGTCGGGCTGTGCTCGCTGTCATGCCGCCCGCTGCTCTGCAGGATCGCGCGCAGGAACGCCGCCGGGTGGTCGCTCAGCATCCGCAGCCCGAATACGTTCCAGCCGCGGCGGTAGTCGGCCACGAACGCCGGCGTGACGGGGATGCGTTTGGGCTCGGCCGTGGTGCCGCTGCTGCTTGCGAACATCAGCGGCGCCTGGCGGGGGTGCAGGAGGGCGGTGGTGTCGCCGGTCCAGACGCGGCGCAGGTACGGCGCGCGGTCGGCGTACGTCCCGAGCGGCACCGCCCGGGCCAGGTCCCGCGGCGTGCGCACGCGCGCGAGGCCGTAAGTACGCGCGAACTCGCTGTCGGCGACCACCGCCAGCGCCCGCCGCAACGCAAGCTGCTGCGCCGCAGCGACGTCGGCCAGCGCCGCGTCGAAGCGCGCCGCGACGCGTCGCGCGTGCCACGCCGCGACGCGGGCCAGCATGTGCTCGAGCAGCGTAGGCATCTTCGCCGGTACCGCTCAGCCCGCGGCCCGCGCCGCGGCCGGCCCGGCGGCGGGCGGCGAGCCGCCCTCGCGCAGCCAGTCGGCCGCGCCCGCCGGCACGGGCCGGCGCGCGAGGTGGCGATCGAAAAACGTCACCGTGAGCAAGGCATAGAGGTCCGGGTGGACGATGACCGCCTGGTTGTGGCGGGCGTCGGGCGCGACCCAGAGCTGCTTCGGCTGGCCCGCCAGCGCGTACAGCCGGCGGCTCTGCTCGACGGGCAGGTACGAGTCCTTCTCGCCGTGGATGAACAGGATCGGCCGGGGCGTCATGCGACGAACGGCCTTGCGGACGGAGGGGAAGCGGCAGCGAAATTCGCGGCGGGCGAAGTGCATCATCGACCAGCGCAGGAAGCGCCAGAACGCCGGCGGGTGGTTCTCGTACACGATCCGCACCTTCGCGAAGATGTACGCCCAGCGCTTCATGAAGTACTCGATCGTCGTATCGGTGCTGAAAGCGCCGTCCGCGACGAGCACCCGGATGCGCGGGTCCTCCGCGGCGATCAGCAGCGCCGCACACGCCCCGCGCGAAATGCCGAACACGCCGAACTCGACCGGCCAGGCGTGCTCCTCGCACCAGCCGGCGGCGAACTCGACCGCCCCGCGCATGTCATCGAGCTCGCGGTCGGTGACCCACTGCCGCGGCGTGTAGTCCGGCGGACACTCGGACTGCCCGTGCCCGCGGAAGTCGAACGTGAGAATGTCGTAGCCGACCGCCTGGAGCGGGCGGCAGTAGCGCGCGCAGGAGTGCATGTCGGCGCAGAACTCGTGCGCGAAGAGAATCAGTCCGCGGCGCGCCACGCGCGGATTCGCCCGGATCAGCATCCCCTGAAGCCGCAGGCCGTCATACGCGGGAAACGACACGGGCTCGCCGATGAGCGGCTCGTAGTCGCGCGGGTCACGGGCCAGCGGCGGCTTGGTCGTCCGCATGATGTTGAGGGAGATGCGCACGTACTTCAGGATCACAAGCGTCGGCACGACCACCAGCGAGGTGATCGTCAGCGCAATCAGGACCATCGCCCAGTTGCGCGCCAGCACTTCCCAGACGGACCACGCCAGCAGCATCGTCTCACGCGCCTCGTTGCCGCGCTGCGCCCCGGGCGGGCGCTCCCGCCCGGCCTCGCTCGGGGGCATCGTACGCCGGGCGCGCCCCGCGGCCAAGCCGCCGCGTCACGCGCCGCGCGTCCGTGCCGGCCCCAGCAGAACCGCCGCCCAGCAGCCGATCGCCTCGCCCCGCCCGATCGCGTCCAGGCCCTCGTTCGTCGTCGCCTTCACGCCCACGTCGTTCGGTGCCACGTCCAGCAGCTCCGCGACCCGCGCCCGAACCGCCGCCTTGTGCGGCCCCAGCCGGGGAACCTGCGCGTGGATGACGACATCCGCGTTGACTACGCGCCGCCCGGCCGCCCGCACGCGCTCCATCACGTCGCGCACGAACCGCGCGCTGTCGGCTCCGCGCCACGCCGGGTCCGTGTCGGGGTACAGCTCGCCGATGTCGCCCGCGCCCAGTGCGCCGAGCAGTGCGTCGCACAGGGCGTGCAGCACCGCGTCCGCGTCGCTGTGACCGAGCAAGCCGCGCTCGTACGGAATCGTCACGCCGCCGAGAATCAGCGGTCGCCCGGGCACGAGCCGATGCAGGTCGTAGCCGATGCCGATGCGGGGGTCGTCCATCGCGGGCACTCCTCGGCGGCTTGCGCCGGCCGCATTATTCCGCGGCGCAGCGCGGATGAAAACGGGCACGTTCACCGTCCTGTCCGCCGCGCGGACCGGGCCGCCCCGCCGCAGGCGGCCGCTTGCGGCTCCTGCCGGTGCCGTGGGACACTGCCCGGCATGTCACGAGTCGTGCGGGCCTGGCACGCGCTGCACCGGCTCCCGCGCCGCCGGCGCTGGCCGCTGAAGGCGGGTTTCTTCCTGCTCGCGCTGCTGCTGGTGCTCTATCCGCGTGTGTGGCTGCTGCCGGTCACGATCGCGCGCATGGCCGACACGAACACCGTCATCGACCCGACCGAGCCGCGTCTCGCGCCGCTGGAGTCTCAGGTTCGTGCGTCTCTGCCGGATCAACCCGAACTCGCCGTCGTGCGCCGGCGCGTCGAGCAGATCGTCTACCAGCACATTCCGTACGCGTTCGACTGGGAAACGTGGGGCGTCATGAGCTTCCTGCCGACGACGGCCGAAGTGCTCGACCGGCGGCGGGCCGACTGCGAGGGGCGGGCGGTCGTCGCGGCATCGCTGCTCCGCCGCCTCGGCTACCAGGCGTGGCTGGTGGCCGACCTGAAGCACATGTGGGTCGTCGCCCGCGATCCGGCCACGGACACGGCGCAGGAGCTCATGAGCCCGGGAGAAGGCACCAAGAGCGTCGTCGCGACGCCGGAGGGTACGCGGATTGCGTTCGACCTCGGCCTGCTGGCGAACCTCGGTCGCGGCCTGTCGTTCGGCGTGGCCGTATTTCCCCTGCTGCGCGAGCTGATCATCGTAGCCGCGCTCGCGCTCGTCACGCTCCAGCCGCGTTCTTCGGTGCGACGGCGCGGCGTGGGCGTCGCGCTGCTCCTCGCGAGCCTGTTCCTGCTGCGGGCCGGCCATGATCCGACCACCGGCGTCGCCACGCACCCGGTCTGGACCTGGCTCGGGCTGTCTGCGCTGGGCGTGGGCTGGCTGACGCTGGCCGTCAGAGGGGAAGCGTCCCGTTCGCTGCCAGCGCCGTCTGGATCACCGGCAGCGGATGGTGGACGCCCTGATTGAGCCCCGGACAGTGACGCCCCGTGGCCTTCCATGCAGCCGGCGTCTCGAGATTGGACTGCCAGAAGGGCCAAGTCCGGCACTGCGTCGGGCGGACCTCGTGGATCCGGCAAGCGGCCCGCCCGGACGGATCCCGGGCGAGAAACTCGCAGTCGCCGTTCGGTCGCTCGAGGAGGCTGCGGCGCACGCCGGCCACGCGCGTATGGTTCGCCTCGAACTCGGCGAGGGTCTGCCCGAGGAAAGCGGCGATGCTACGGCGCTCGTCGGCGTTCACCCAAACGTACCCGGGAGCGCCGCCGCAGCAGTTGCCGCAGCGAGTACACGCGAAGCGCAGGCCGTCGGCGTACCAGGGGACAGGCGGCCTGGGACCGCTCACGCCTGCTTCCCGCAGCACTTCTTGTACTTCTTGCCGGAGCCGCACGGGCAGGGGCTGTTCCGCTCCGGCGCGTCGCTGGCCCGGGCTTGCTCCACCGGGGCGTCCGGGAGCGGGACGTCATCCTCGGAGACGACCGCCGCCTGGCGCTTCTTGCGCTCCTGCTGCTTGTCGTAGTGTCGCGAGAACCGATCGAAGATTCCGGCCATGCGATTCCCTCACGGGCCTTTTCGTGCGCCATTATAAGATGGAATCGGATCACGCGCGCGGCGACTTTTCGGGACTGGCGGCCGGGGTCGCGGCCGCGTGTTTCCGAGGGCTTGACGGGCGTACGCCGGCCCATTATGTAGCCCGCGCGTTTCGCGGTTGCTTACTGAGAACAAGGAGCGTGGGTATGTTCCTGGAACCGGAGCTGAACGAGCTGGAGCGGCCGAACCGCGGGGCAATCGGCCTGCTGAGCGGTGACGGCGACGGCGACACGGCCGATGCCGGGTTCGCCGCGCCGCCCGTCGGGGATGCGTCGAAGTCGGACGAGCTCGAGTGGCACGGGGCGCTCGGGCTGCGGTCGGACGCCAAGCGCCGGGCGGACGACGAGGATGACGAAGAGCTCGATGACGAAGTCGATGACGAGGACGAGCTCGACGAGGACGAGGAGGAGTTTGACGACGATACCGACGACGACTTCGACGACGACGAGCTCGACGAGGAAGACGATGACGAGCTCGAGGAGTTCGACGACGACGATGACGACGTCTGAGCCCTGAGCCGCGGTCGCGCCCGGGCTACGGCCGCGCCTCGCCCGGCGGCGGAGCCCACGCGGGGTTCGGGAGCCGGAACGGCGCGCAACTGCTGCGGTGCGCCGTTCCGACTTCGTTTTTATGAACCCCTGCGGCGGGACTTTGCCCAGCGAGCTTCAGCCAGTGCGGCCCCGGGCCGATGTAGCCGGTATGGCTCAGCCGCACCTGGACGCTCCGACTTCGGCCCGCCTTGCCTCCGTGCCCCCGCCCCCCCCGGCACCGCCGCCCGCCGATCCGCCCGCGGCTGCCGCCGGGACTCCGCCCGAAGTGGAGCGACGCAGCGGTGACGACCAGCGGTGCGGGTACGACCGGCGCTCGGGTCTCGACCGACGCCGCGGCCCCGGCCGACGGCGTACGGACTACCGCCGGGCGGCCGAAGAAGGCCACATGAACGAGGAGCAGGTGGACTTCCTCAAGGCCGTGGAAGAATACAAGCGTGTCAACGACCGCCCGTTCCCGACCCTCACCGAGATCCTCGACCTGCTCCTGTACCTCGGCTACCGCAAGGTGGCCCCGGTCGGTGAGTTCAAGCTTTGCAAGGGTCGCCAGCACCCGCGGCCCGACCCCGTCGACTGAAACGCCCTTCGCCCCGTCGCTCGCGCCGGCGCTATGCTGAGCTACAATCGCGTCAGCGGAGTGCGAGTGTCGCGATGCGGATGGCCGCCGAGCAGATCCTGGACACGATCGGTCGGACGCCCCTCGTGCGTTTGCGGCGCGTCGCGGAGCGAGCCCCGTGCCCCGTGTACGGCAAGGCCGAGTTCTTCAACCCCGGCGGCAGCACGAAGGACCGCATCGGCCGCGCAATGATCGAACAGGCCGAGCGCGACGGGGCGATCCGGCCGGGCGTCACGACCATCATTGAGGCGACGGCCGGCAACACGGGGGTCGGGCTGGCGCTGGCGGCGGCGGTCAAGGGTTATCGCTGCATCTTCGTTCTACCGGACAAGATGAGCGCCGAGAAGATCCGCCTGTTGAGGGCCTACGGCGCGGAGACGGTGATCGTCCCGACGAACGTGCCGCCCGACTCGCCCGAGAGCTACAACGGCGTTGCGAACCGCCTGCTCAACGAGATCCCGAACGCGTGGCGTCCGGACCAGTTCGGCAACCTCGCCAACCCGGAGGTGCACTACCGCACGACGGGGCCCGAGATCTGGGAGCAGACCGAGGGCCGCGTCACGTGTTTCGTCGCGGGCATCGGCACCGGGGGCACGATCTCGGGCGTCGGACGCTTTCTGAAGGAGCGCAACCCGCGCGTGCGCGTTGTCGCCGCCGACCCGGAGGGCTCCGTGTTGTCGGGCGACACGCCGAAGTCCTGGAAGGTCGAGGGCATCGGCGAGGACTACGTGCCCCGCACGCTCAACACCCAGGTGGTCGATGACTGGGTGCGCGTTGCCGACCGCGACTCGTTTCTGACGGCCCGGGAGCTGGCGCGGCGCGAGGGGCTCCTCGTCGGTGGCTCGGCCGGCACTGCCACCGCCGCCGCGCTTCGCTACGCGGAGCGCCTGACCCCGGATGATCTCATCGTTGTGATGCTCCCGGATACCGGACGCAACTATCTCAGCAAGTTCTACGACGACGGGTGGATGGCTGCGAACGGCTTCCCCACAACGCCGCGCAGCCTCACCACGGTCGCCGAGCTGCTCGAGCGCCTCGGCCCGCGCCCGCTCCTGTCCCTCAGCCCGGATCAGACCGCGCAGGATGCGATCGAGCTGTGCCGGCGGCATGCGATCTCGCAGATCCCGATCGTCGTCGGTGACCGGGCCGTCGGTGCGATCCAGGAGGTCACGCTGGCCCGACTGCTCCACGAGGGCCGCGACCCGCGCCGGGTGGCGCTGCGGGACGTGATGGCCCGGCCGCTCCCGGAGCTGGCCGCGACCGCGTCGCTGGACGAGGTGTACCGGCTCCTGATGTCGGGACAGACCGGCGTTGTCGTGCGGCGCGGCACGCAGATCGCGGGTATCATCACCCGCATCGACCTGGTCGAGTTCTGGCGCTCGCGGCCGCCGACCGACGGGGCGTCCAACTCGTGAGAAAGGGCTCCATGCGCTTCGCGACGCAGGCGATCCACATCGGGCAGGCGCCCGATCCGACGACGGGCGCGACCGTTCCGCCGATTTACGTCACCAGCACTTACACGCAGGCTGCGCCGGGTGAGCACAAGGGCTACGAATACTCGCGCACGCAGAACCCCACCCGTCAGGGTCTGGAGGCGTGCCTCGCGGCGCTGGAGGGCGGCGCGGGCTGCGCCGCGTTCGCGTCCGGCCTGGCCGCCGAGAACGCCGTGTTTACGGCCCTGCTCCGCCCGGGCGACTCGGTCGTCGCCTACGGCGACCTGTACGGCGGCACCTATCGGCTGTTGGAGCGCGTGTTCCGGCCGTGGGGTCTGGCCACCCGCTACGCGACCGACACGTCGCCCGCGGCGCTGGCCGAGCTGGTGGACGCGACGACGCGGATGGTGTGGCTCGAAACGCCGACGAACCCCCTCCTGCGGCTGCTGGACATCGCCGGCATCGCGGCCGCCGTTCGGGACGAAGCCCGCTCGCTCGCGCCGCACCGCGCGCCGCTGGCCCCCGGTCTGCCCGACGTCGTGGTGGTCGTCGACAACACCTTCGCCACGCCTGCGCTCCAGCGACCGCTGGCGCTGGGGGCCGACCTCGTCCTGCACAGCACGACGAAATACCTCGGGGGGCATTCGGACGTAATCGGCGGCGCGGTCGTCGCGGCCGCGCCGGCGGTCCTCGAACCGATCCGGTTCTTCCAGAACGCGGCCGGCGGCGTCCCGGGCCCCTTCGATTGCTTCCTCGTGCATCGGGGGATCAAGACGCTGGCGGTGCGGATGCGGCAGCACTGCGAAAACGCGCTGCGCATCGCGCAGTGGGCGGCCGGGCGGACGGAGTTCGAGCGGGTCGTCTACCCCGGCCTGCCGACTCACCCCGATCACGCGCTCGCCGCGCGGCAGATGTGCGGCGGGGGCGGGATGGTCACGGTCGTGCTGCGCGGCGGACTGGCGGCGGCGCGCCGCTTCATGAGCCGGACGCGTCTTTTCGCCTGCGCCGAGAGTCTCGGGGGCGTCGAATCGCTCGTGAATCACCCGGCCAGCATGACGCACGCGTCCGTGCCGCGTGACGTGCGCGAGCGAATCGGCCTGACCGATGGCCTGGTCCGCCTCAGCGTCGGGATCGAGGACGCCGACGACCTCGTCGCGGACCTGGAGCAGGCGCTGCAAGGCACCTAAGCACGCCGCGCGTCAGTCGATCCCTTGCGCGGCCAGCCAGCGTTCCGCGTCCAACGCCGCCATGCAGCCCGTCCCCGCCGCCGTCACCGCTTGCCGGTACACGTGGTCCGCGACGTCGCCGGCCGCGAAAACCCCTTCGATGCTGGTGTGCGTGCTGCCCGGCCGCGTTTTCAGGTAGCCCTTGTCGTCCGTTTCCAGCGCGCCTCGGAACAGGTCGGTATTGGGCGTGTGGCCGATCGCGAGAAAGAGACCCTTGCAGGGCAGCTCGCGCTCGGCGCCGGTCTTGACGTCGCGGAGCTGCACGCCGCTGATGGTCTTTTCCCCCAAAACGTCCGTCACGATACTGTCCCACACGGGCTCCATCTTGCCCTCTCGGACCAGACGGAAAAACCGGTCCTGCATGGCCTTGCTCGCGCGGAGCTGATCCCGACGGTGCACGAGGTAGACCTTTCTGGCGAACTTCGTCAGATAGCTGCCTTCCTCGATGGCGGAGTCTCCGCCCCCGACGACGACCAGGTCCTGCCCGCGGAACATCGGCAGCGCTCCATCGCACACCGCACACGCGGACACGCCGCCGCCGCTCTGCGCCAGCCGCTGCTCGTTCGGCAGGTTCAGCCAGTTCGCCCGCGCCCCCGTTGCGATGATCACCGCATGCGCCTGGACGGCTCGACTGTCGCTCTTCACCGTGAACGGCCGCTGCCGGAAGTCCACCGCTTGCACGTCCTCGCGGATGTAGCGCGCCCCGCAGCGCTCGCCCTGGTCGCGCATCGCCTTCATCAGCTCAGGGCCCATGACCCCGTGCGGGAAGCCTGGGAAGTTCTCCACCTCGGTCGTAAACATGAGCTGCCCGCCGGGAATCAGCCCACCCGCGTTGAACCCCTCGAAGCACAGCGGCGACAGGCTCGCCCGCGCCGCGTAGATGGCCGCCGTCAGGCCGGCCGGCCCCGACCCGATGATCACGACTTTCTCGACGCTCATGGCCGCTCCGACACCAGGTTCCGCGTTCTCTCGCCGCCCGCCGCGGGCGGGTCGCGCATTGTAGGGCCGCGCCCGGGGCTTCGCCTTAGCGGCCCCAGGCCGGACCGCTCCCCGCGGACCGCCCGGACGCTGCCCGGGCCGGCGGCCCGCCATTGACGCCCGTTGGCGCGTTCGTTCCAATGCCGAGGAACTGGACGGGCCGCGCCCCCGAACGGCCGCGCAGTGTGTGCGCGGTCGCGGGACCGCGGCGGGCTGCCGATCCGAAAGGGTCAGATAACCCGGTCACCGGTGCAGCGGCCGTGCGCGCGTTCGTCGCGCGACCGCCCGCGAGCCACCGGGACGAGAAGGTCGGGCTCAGACGATGACGCAGGCGTCACCCATGTCGGGGTACGGGTCCTGGGCGCCGCTTCCCCCGCTGGAGTACGCCGCGCCCGAACGCCCAGGGCTTCGCACCGACGCGCTCCAGGCCGCACTATGGGTCGGTGGGCTGACCATCGCAGGGGTCGTATTTTCGTTCGCGACGCGCTGGATCTGGTACGACTACACATTCACGTTCCGTGTGTCGTGGGTATACGTGCCGGTCGCATTCGTCGCGATCCTGTTCCTCGCGCAGCTCCGCTTTCCGGTGGCGGCGGCGCTCTTCTACGGGTACCTGCCCATCGGGCAAGCGGCTCACGCGCAGAATTTTCTAATCGGCGACGTGAACGCGGCGCTCACGTACGAGATGGTGCTCGCTCTGCCGCTGATTCTGGCCGGCGCGCTCGGCACCCCCGGCAGCGCCGGCCTCCCGCGGCGCCCCGTCCCCATGTCCGTGAAGCTCTCGTTGGCGGGGTTCGTCCTGGCCGGCCTGGTGGCGGCCATGCTGTCGAGCGACCTGCCCGTGTGCCTGACGGCGTGGGTCGGCCGTTTCCTGCTGCCGTTTCTGGTAACGATCGTGCTCGTGCGCCGGCTCGAAAGGCTGGAGGACTACCGCACGGTCTGGTACGGGCTGATCGTCGGTCTGTCCGCGATCGCGGTGTTCGACTACCGGCGCGCGGTGCTGGGTGAAGTCGAGTCGTACACGGACATTTCGCAGCGCTACATCGGCGCCACACAGAGCTTCGCGATTCCGTTGCTCTACGCGCTCGGCGGTGCGCTGTGGCTCGGCGTCGCGCGGGCGCGGCGCGGCGCGGTCGTGCAGAGTCTGTTCTGGTTCGGGCTGTTCGCCGGCAGCTTCCTGCTCATGTGGCTCGGGGCTTCACGCGGGCCGCTCATCGGGATCGGCCTGCTGGTGCTCTGGTGGCTGCCCACGCTCGCGCGCCAGCTCCATCGCCCCGGCATCATCCTGATGGTCCTGATTGGCAGTGCCGCCGGCGTGTACTTCGTGCGCGACGCGCTGACCCGGACGACCCTCGACGTGCAACTGACACTCGATCGGCTGAAGGAGCTTCAGGCCGGGGGGCTGACCGGTCATAACCGTGCCGCCATCTGGTCGCAAGCGTTGGACCTGTGGGCGCAGCAGCCCATCTTCGGGCTGGGGCCCAATCACTGGGTCACGCTGGACACCGGTTTCGAATCCGTGCACAGCACCTGGGTCGGGTTGTTGTTCGACACCGGCGTGCTCGGGGCCGCGGTCTTCACGGTGTTCGTGATCGCCGTACTGCGGGTTGCGCGGCGCTCCACGGCCCAGCACCTGTCCGACCTCGATCGCGCGTTCTTCCTGGGATGCCGTGCGGGCTGGGTCGTGATGCTCTTGATCCTCTGTACCAATCTGCCGTTCACGTCCGGCCAGCCGCGCAACCAGATTTTCGCCTACATGGTGTTCTTCTTCCCGGCCCTCGCGCTTGTGACGTATCAGCATCACGGCGCCGCCGGCGGGGCCACCCCGGCCGGGCCGCCCCTGCCGCCATCCATCACTGGAACCGCCCACCCGCGCCCGGCCGACTTCATGCCATGAACCTCGAGCGGCTGGTCCTTAAGCTCCGGCGGGATGGCCCCCGGCAGCTCGCGCTCAAGTTGGCGGATCGCGCGTGGCGCCGCGTTCTCACCCGCCGCCGCCGGCGCGCCTGGAGCGACCGCGACCGCGCCGTCCGCCCGCACGACTTGTCTTCCGCCTGCTCGACCGCGGCCTGCGCCGAACTCTGGCCCGGCGCGGCGGACCGGACTTGGCTCGCCGAGGCCGCCAGCCGCTGGCCGACCGAGCACGCCGCCGCCTGTGAGATCGCTGCTGCGGCCGAGGGCGGCCGGTTTGATCTCCTCGGCAGCGGCTGGACCGACGTGAGCGCTGCCGACGGGGGGCTGCGGTGGCACGAGGACTTCAAGTCCGGAGCGATGTTCCCCGCCGACTGCCTCTATCTCGATGTGCCGATCTGCCTGCCGCAGGAAGGCACCGACATCAAGGTCCCGTGGGAGCTCTCCCGCTTTCAGCACGTTTTCGCCGGCCTCTGGACCCGGCCCGACGCGGCCGGCGCCGCCTTCCTGCGGCACTGGGAGCATTGGCACGCCGCCAATCCGCTCGCCCGCGGCGTGAACTGGGCATGTGCGATGGACGTCGCCCTGCGAGCCATCAGTTGGACAGCCGCCGCAGCGGCCTGGGGCGCGACGTGGGACCGCGACTTCCAACAGCGCGTGCTGGCGGCGCTGGCTTCGCATGGTTGGTTCATCCGCGAAAACCTGGAATGGGTGGTCGGCCCACGCACCAACCACTACTTCAGCGACATCGTCGGCCTGGCCGTGATCGCGGTCGCTTTGCGCGGATATCGACCGGCTATCGCGTGGGGGCACTTTGCTGCGCGGGAGCTCCGGCGTGAGATCCTCGCTCAGTTCGCCCCCGACGGCTTCAACCGCGAATGCTCAACCGCGTACCACCGCCTTATGCTCGATCTCGCGACGCTGGGCTACCACGCGTGCCGCGTGGCGCACTACGACTTGGGCGAGGTCGTCCGTCAGCGGCTGCTCGCCGCCTACCGCGCTCTCGACGTCGTCTGCGACCCGTGCGGCCCGGCTCCGCTGATTGGCGACAACGACAGCGGACGGGTCTTTCCGCTCGCTCCGCGGGCCGACGAGGACATGCGCTACGCGCTCTCGATCGGCGCCGTCGTGCTCGGCGCCCCCGAGCTCGCGCTCGTGCCCGCCGCACCGGAAGTCGCCCTGCTCGCGGGGCCCCACGGCCTAGCGGCGTACCCGAACCGGTCCGCGCCCGCGCACGGGCCGGCCGGCCGGGCCCTGCCTGACAGCGGCCTGTTCGCGCTCGGTTGCGGCGCCGACCATCTCGTCGTCCGCTGCGGGCCGCTGACGTACCGCCCCTCCGGCTCGCACCGCCACGTCGACCAGCTCGCCCTGACGCTCTCGATCGCGGGCCGGCCGATCCTCGTTGACCCCGGGCAGTACTGCTACACTCCGTGGCCGGAGTGGCGAAACCATTTCCTTCTCTCGCAGGCACATAACACCGTGACCGTGGACGGCGAGCCGCAGTGCCGGTTCTTTCCGCTGGGCCGGATGCCGTTCACGATCATCGACGAAGCGGAGCCCCGCTGCCTGACCTGGGAGGCCGGGCTGCAGCACGCGCAATTCGTCGGCCGGCACCGCGGCTACCGCCGGCTCCCCGGCGGTGGCGATCACGAGCGTCACGTGACATACGACGCGGGCGCGCGCCGTTGGACCGTCCGTGACCGACTCCTGCTGACGGGACCGCACACGCTCACCTGGCAGTTCCAGGCACATCCCGACGTCCGGCTGTCGGGCGCGGACCGGGCGTGGCGCTTCGTCGCCGGGAAACAGGCCGTCGCGCTTCGGTGGACCGCCGGTGAGCCGGCCTCCGCCGTCATCGAGGCAGGCTGGTACGCGCCCGCGTACGGGCGTAAACTCCCGGCCCCGCGGCTCGTCGCTCATGTGCGCGGCGACGGGCCCTTCGACACGACGTTCGTCCTCCAGGCAGAGGAGTGGACCTGATGCCCGAGCGACCGGCCGGCCCGCGGATGATTTCGGTCGCCGGGGACGGCCTCTTCTCGCCCGTCCTCGATTCGCAGGTGGTCGTGCCGCTGGCCGTCCTCGGCCGCATCGCGCCCCACGTCCGACGCGCCCTCTTGGTGCTGACCAGCCGGCGCCACAACCGCCATCCGCGGCTGGCCGAACGCAAGGCTAACGTTGAGCACGCCGTCGCCGGAGCGCAGGCTTTCCTTTGGGACCGCTGGCCGCTGGGGACGCCGTGGGAGGCCCATCACTGGGCCCGCCGGCTGCGCACCGCCCTCGACGCCGCCGGTTATACCGGCCCGCAGCCGATCATCGTGCACTGCCGAGGCTTTGGGGCGGGGGCGGCCGCCGCCCTGCTGAAGCGGCGCGACCCGCGGTTGCGTATCCTGCTGGACGCGCGTGGCGCGCCGACCGACGAAGTCTTAGCCCCCGGCCTGCTCGGCTGGTGGCAGCGGCGCGTGGCTTCAAAGGCCCTGCGGGCCGCGATCGGCGCCGCCGACGCGCTCAACACCGTTTCCACCGTCCTCGCAGCGCACCTAGAGGAGTTCGGTCGCTTCCGCCCCGGCATCCCGCGCACAGTCATCGGCTGCTGCGCTGACACACAGCGGTTTTACTTCGACCCGGCCGTGCGGGCCCGGCGTCGGGCCGAGCTGGGCCTCGACGGCCGGTTCGTGGTGTGCTACTGCGGTGCGATGTCGCACTGGCAGCGCCCCGACGCTCTGGCGGCCGCTTTCGCCGCCATCGCGGCCGCCATGCCGGACGCGCACCTGCTCATCGTGTCGCGCGAGGCTGAGCCGCTCGTCGACCAGCTCCGCCTGGCCGGCGTCGCGCCGGAGCGCTGGACAGCGCGCAGCGCTCGCCACGAGGAAGTCGCTTCGTACCTCATGGCGGCCGACGTGGGTTTGCTGCTACGCGAGAACACGCTCACCAACCGCGTGGCCTCGCCGGTCAAGTTCACCGAGTACCTGCGGTGCGGCTTGCCCGTCATCCTGACGCCCTACATCGGCGACTTCAGCGGGTTCGCCGCCCGGCACGGCGTCGGCCTGGCCATCGAGTTCCCCGTCCGCCCCGCCGAGGCCGTGGCGGCCGCCCGGCAATTGCGCGAGCGCCTCGCGGCCGAGGGCGACGCGTACCGCGCCCGGTGCAGCGCGGTCGCCGGCGAGCACTTCTCGTGGGACGCGCAGATCCGCCAGCTCGTCGACGTCTACGAGCGGCTGGCGGCCACGTAGCTCGCGCCGCCGCCCGGCCCCGGTAGAATCCCCCACATGGCGGCCGTGACGGACATCGTGCTTTCCGTCCGCGACCTGGTCGTCCGCTTTCCCCGCCCCGATGGCGAGGGCTTCGCGACGGTCCTCAGCGGCGTCACGTTCGACGTGTTCCGCGGCGAGACGCTGGTCATCATGGGCGGCTCGGGGTGCGGCAAGACCACGCTCCTCAACACGCTGATCGGCGAGCTCCCGGCGGACGAAGGGGTTGTGCGCTACCACCTGCCCGGCCTCGGCCCGATCGATCTCACGCAGGCGTCGGAGACGCAGGCCAACGCGCTGCGCAAGCGGATCGGGATTCTCTTCCAGTCCGGCGCGCTGTTCAGCTCGCTGACGCTGGCCGAGAACGTCGCCCTGCCGCTGCGGGAGCATTCGCACGTCGCCCCGGACATCATCGACATCGTCGTCGCGATCAAGCTTCAGCAAGTGCGCATGCTACCGCACCGCGACAAGTACCCGGCGCAACTCTCCGGCGGACAGAAGAAACGCGCCGGCCTGGCCCGGGCCACGGCCCTCGACCCCCACGTCCTGTTCTATGACGAGCCCACCGCCGGACTCGACCCCGTGACGTCCTCGGCCATCGACGAGCTGATCATCGACCTGTCCCGCAAGCTCCACGTGACCAGCGTCGTCGTCACGCACGACATGAACTCCGCCTTCCGCATCGCCGACCGCATGATCATGCTCGACCGCGGCCGGGTGCTGCGGATCGGGTCGCGGGCGGACTTCGAGCACCTGCGCGACACGCCGCCCGAGCAGCTTCCGACCGATGCCGACCGCATCCGGCAGTTCCTCATGGGATGTTGCGTTGGCCCGCTCACCGACGCCGAGGGCCTCAGCGAGTTCGAGAAGGTCCTGCGGATCGGCGGCCCCCGTCAGACAACGCTCTGAACCGCTCCGATCCCCGCCCCGCCCGCGGGCCCGCCGCCGCCGGGTGCCTGCACCGTTCCGCCGCGCGGCGGTAAAGTATGGCCCGGCGAATGCACCGGCCGCGCCGGCGGCCGCCATCACCGCCGCAGGAGCTCCGCGTGAGCACCCCACCACAGCCGCCGTCGCAACCGCCCGCCCCAACGCCCCCGCCGCCGGACACCGGGCCGGACCGCTCGCGCCGCCCGGTCCACGAGGTCACGTTCGTCTCTTACCCCAAGCTCCTCTTCGTCTGGCCGATCATCCTCCTCGGCTACGCGCTGTGGCCGCTGGCGTACCCGCCCGCGCCCGCTGCCGCACCCGCAGTAAACGCGGCGCCGGCGGCAGCGCCCGGCGTGGTAGAGGCCCCCGCGGCCGCGTCGACGCGCGCAACCTCCGGGCGGCTCGAGGTGCTCGGCTGGATCTACCTGTGGACGACGTTGGTCGTGCTGCTGGCGATCGGCGTCGACATCGACCGCAACCACGCGGCGTTCTGGATCCTGCTCGTCGGCGTGCTCTGGCTGCTGGGGCTGTGGCTACGCGACGCCAAGCACTTCACGCTGTTTGGCGAGATCTACCGCTGGTTCGCCGATCTGAACCTGCAATACGACCGCGCCCTCGGCCTCACGCTCAGCATCCTGCTCTCGGTCCCGTACGCCATCATGCTGGTCTGGGCCCGGCTCAACGACCGCTGGCGCATCACCCACAACGAGTTCGAGCACTACTCGTTCGGCAAGTCGGACGATTCGCTGGGCCGCGGGGCCAAGATGATCCGCTCCGACTTCCCCGACGTGTTCGAGCTGCTGCTGGGGCTGTCCGGCACGCTCATCGTCCTCAATGCCACCGGGACGCGCGAGCTGCGCCGCATTCCGCACGTGCTCGGGCTGCCTATCGTCCGGCGAAAGCTCAACACCATCCTCGAGCGCACCGCGGTAACGGGCTCCCAGTCGGAAGAAGAGGAAGAGGAGACGCAGCCGTGACCCGGCCGGAACCGGTCGGCGACACGTTGGGCGGCTCCGGCGGGACCATCATTTCCAACGGCGCGCGGAGACGAGTCCGCGTTTCCGCATTGAAACCATGTCCCAATAAACATTTATGATCGCCAGCGCTTCACGCTTTTTTCCGGGCGAAGCCCTTGAAAGTCCGGTACCGGTACCGATATAGTATCGGACGTAGGGTTGTTCGTGGACAGCGGGAAAGACGAAGCCACACGTTTCAGTTTCTCCCCGGCGTGCCTTCGCCAGACCGGTCGGAGCCGGTCGTGTCGTGTGCCCCGCTGACGGCCGTCTGTGCCGGCGCGCGGTTGCGCGCCGACGATTCGCCGCGCCACCGACCCGACCGGAGGTGGGACATGGCTCGTCGGTCACTCCCTTCATACACAGCTCGCCTGATCTGTGGTCCGCTCGCGCCGGCCGCGATGGCGCTCCTAACCGTCGCGGTGCCCGCGCAGGGTCAGCCCGCTTTTTCCCCGACGCCGGGTGACACCCGCGCGGACGAGCCGATGCTCGCGCCATTGGTGACGACGAGCGGCACGGCGCATGCCGGAGACACCGCGGACGCCGAGGCGCTGGCCCCACCGCCGGGCGTCGTCTGGGCGGAATCGCCCGCCGCGGCACTGGCCCGCAAGCGCACCGAAGAGCCCTGGGCCACAAAGATCACGACCATGGTGCGCGAGCGCTTGCAGGCGCTGGCGCTGGCGGCCAAGAGCACTCACCCGCTGCCGCCCGAGTCGTTCTCCACCGAATTTGTGCAGATCGACGCGTTGGGGCGGCTGCGCATTGAATGTCGCGTGGACGACGAGCGGCTCTTCGACGCGCTCTACCTCCGCTCGCTCGGCGGCGAACTCGAAGTCCGCGCCGACGGCTACGGCCACTTCGTGGCGTGGGTGCCGCCCGCGGGGATTCAGACGCTGGCCAAGCGGCCGGACGTCCGCGTCATCCGACACGTGGATCCGCCGTTCACGGACACGGGCTCGGTCAACAGTGAAGGCGACGCCGGGCACAACGCGAACAACGCCCGCACGCTCCTGGGGCTGTCGGGCGCGGGCCAGCTCGTGGGGGTGATCTCCGACGGCGTGACCAACCTCGCCGCGTCGCAGGCGCTGGGCGACCTGCCCGCGACGGTGACCGTGCCGGGCGGCTGCACCGGCAGCGGCGACGAAGGCACGGCGATGCTCGAGATCGTGAACGACCTCGCGCCCAACGCCGCGCTGGCCTTCTGCGGCGGCGGCGGCGGCACGGCGGGCATGATCAACGCCATCACGACGCTGGCCGCGATTCCGGGCATCACGGTCATTACCGACGACATGCCGCACCCGCAGGAGCCGCTGTTCGAGGACGGCCCGATCGCGCAGGCCAAGCAGGCGGCCTTCGCGGCCGGCATTTTCTACACGTGCTCCGCGGGCAACCGCGCGCTCGAGCACTATCAGGGCAACTTCAACTGCACGGGCGGCAACATCACGATCGGCCCCAACACGTACGACTGCCCGCACGACTTCGGCGGCGGCGACCGGCGCCTGCGGATCCAGGTCGGCAGCGGCGGCAGCGTGACGATCTACCTCCAGTGGGCTGAGCCGTTCGGGGCGGCCGCCACGGACCTCGACCTGTACCTGCTCGACACCGCCGGCAACGTGCTGGCGTCCTCGACCAACACGCAGAACGGTACGCAGGACCCGGCCGAGACGGCCACGGTCAACGCCGCGAGCGGTACGCTCGTGGACATCGTGGTGGACTACGTCGGCGGCGGCAGCGCACCCACCGTGTTCTTCGACCTGCGCGGCTTCGGCTCGCGGTTCCAGGAGTTCAACACGCCCGCCGGCAGCATCAACGGCGCGTCGCGGCAGACCGAGGTGTACGCCGCCGCGGCAGCGCAGTGGAGCACTCCGGCAACCATCGAGAACTTCAGCAGCCGCGGGCCGATCCGGCACTTCTTCCCCGCGCAGTTGACGCGGAACAAGCCGGACGGGACGGGCGTGGACGGCGTCACCGTCACCGGGGCGGGCTGCTTCGCCTGCCCGGCCCCGTGCCCGCCGATCACGACCTGCAACTTCTTCGGCACGTCGGCGGCGACGCCGCATGTGGCCGGCGTGGCCGCGCTACTGCTGGAGATGCGGCCGACGCTGACGCCGGCGCAAGTGGCCCAGGTGCTCAACGACACTGCGGTCGACATCGATGCCCCCGGCTACGACCTGAACGCCGGTTTCGGCCGGGTCGACGCGCTGGCGGCGGCCTGCACAGGCGATACTCAGGCGCCGGAAGTGACCATCCAACTGGCCGACGGCGTGCCCGCGGCCGACGGCAACTGCACCATTCGCGTGTATTTCACCGGAACGGCCGGCGACGACCGCTGCCTTCAGGTGGTGGATTTCTTGCCCACGTTCGAACTGCCGCCGGGCAACGGCACCGTCAGCAACTACGAGGTCGAGTACACGCAGGAGGACGAGGGCTACTTCTCGTTCTCGGGTTGGGTGGAGGTCCGCGACCTGACGTCCTGCCCGGCGTCCCTCCTGATCCGGATGAGCGCCGCGGATTGCTGCGACAACGTCGGTTCGGCCGGCGTCACGGCCACGCTGACCGACAGCACGCCGCCGCAGACCACGTGCAGCGCGACCGGCGGCGCCGTGGATGACAACTGCGAGTTCGTCGTGCCGTTCTCCGCGCAAATCACGGACAACTGCTGCCTCCGCACCGCGGACGTGAACGTGATCGTCGACCTGCCGACAAACAACGCGACGCTCGGTACGCCGCAGATCCAGGTCACCGCGGTGAACGACCGCGAGATTCGGGTGACGGGCACCGTGCTCGTCTCGCAACTCACCAGTTGCCCGGCCACCGTGCGGGTGACGGTGCAGGCGACAGATTGCTGCGGCAACCCGGCCGAGCCCTGCGTGGCGACCGCCGACGTCGTCGACGTGACGCCGCCGCAGATCACCTGCCCGCCGGACACGTACTTCGAGCACGGCAGCTACATCTGCGAGCCCGGCATCCTCGACTGGCTCAACAGCGCCTACGCGACCGACAACTGCGACACGGACGTGCAGATCACCAACGGCGCGCCGCTGTGCGGCTTCCCGTACGGTACGACGACGACCGTCACGTGGACCGCCACGGACAACTGCGGCAACTCCTCGACCTGCTGGGCGACGATCACCATCGCGCCGCCGGGCCGTGGTCAGCCCGGTCAGAAGGGCAGCTTGCTGTTCTTCCCGAGCGTGGAGGTGAAGTGGAACGCAGCCGGCCAGGTCACGCAGGACACGTTCATTCAGCTCAGCAACGACGCCAACTCCGACGTGCGCGTGCAGATGTACTTCGTGCAGGGTGACAAGCCGCTGGCGGCCGCCGGCGGCGAGCGGGCGCACCCCGGCTGGAACTGGTACGACGTGAACATCGGTCTCACGCACAACGAGCCGACCTACTGGTCGGTCCGCACGGGTGACCCGAAGGGCGTCTCGCCGTTCACGGTCCTCGATCCGGGCAACCCGCCCGGCCGCCCCGACCCGGATGGTCCGGCCGGCAGCCGCATGCTCCGCGGCTACATCATCGCGTGGGTCGTGGACAACGCCGGCCACGAGATCCGCTGGAACCACCTCACGGGCGTGGCGACCGTCGTGGATTACGCCCGCGGCGCCGCGTGGGAGTACGGAGCGTGGGCGTTCACGACGACGTGCGTGGACCAGGGCCAGGAGCCGGAGGACTGCATCGTGGCCGACGCCAACGGCGTCTGCTGCGATTCGCAGGTGATCGCCGGTCGGATCGATTTCGACGCGTTCCAGTACGACATGGGCCCGAACCGGCTGCTGCTGAACTTCTTCGCGACCAACGCGCAGGCGTTCAGCCGCCCGGGCGGCCCCACGGTCACGCACAACACCGATCTGACACTGGTCGCGCTGAAGCAGGACCTGCGGCAGGATCACGCGCCGCCGGTGAAGACCAAGGTGCAGCCGCAGATCTGGAACCAGAACGAGACCTCGTTCGCCGGCACGACGCGCTGCATCACGCTCTGGGAGCAGTCGCTGCTGCCGGTCTACGGGAACCTGTTCCTGCGGGCGAATCTCCAGACCAACGCGGGCCGCGCCCGCCTGGACGGCGTCGGCAGCACGCAGTGCCCCGGCAGCGTGGACACGCCGCTCCTGGGTGTCGAGAACCGCATCCTCGTGTTCGGCAACGGCAAGTACGAACTGACGGGCGAGACGCTCCAGATCAGCGGGACTGAGTTCGCCCAGCTCCTGTACGACCTGCCCTCCGTGCCGGAGGAGAAGAACCTCGGGCGCTGACGCGGCTTCGCCGCCCGGCCCCGGACGAACCCCCGAGGGACACGACGCGAGCGCCGCGTGCGGGCTACACGGTCCGCACGCGGCCTCTTCTTTCTGGCGTATGCTCACGGCCGACGAACCGCCGCACCTGACCACGAACGGCCCCAGATGCCCCGCGTCACGCCGGCCCCCCGCATCAGAGGGTCCCGCAACAGGCCAACGCATTCGAGCGCGCCCATGCCCTGCGGCGGGGTGACCTCTGCGGAGCGCTGACAGGCCGGCAGCGCGGCCCCGCTGCACACGCGGGCCGTCGCGGGTAGAGTACCGCCCAGCGCGGTGGGACGTGTACCGCCGGGCAAGGAGACGGGCCGTGACATTGCGACGACATCACGGGCAACAGATGCATCCTTCGTGCGGATTGTTCGCGCTCCTCGGCACCGCCGCGCTGCTGACGCTCGCGGTCGTCCCGGCCGGCTGCACGACGCCGGCGCACGGCACCGACGAACTGGGCGTGCGCGGCGCCATCGAGCGGTATACGCAGACTCGCTGCGACGCGCTGCAAGCCCGGGCCGAACACGCGGGCGAGCCGTATGTCGTCTTCCGCCGGACGCCGGCCCGGACCCTCGCCGACGCCCCGCCGCTCATGCTCGCCGCCGCGACGCCCGCCGGGCGCCCGACCGCCGGTGAGGCCGTGCTGACGCTCGGTGCGCTGGCGCTCGACGAGCCGGCCACCCGCCCCGCCAGCCAGCCCGCGACCCAGCCCGGCGCAGCGCCGCGGCGCGACGGGCCCTGGGTCGCGCCCGAAGGCTACTGGCGGCAGGACGCGTGGCGCCAGATGGGTCGCGAATCGCTGGAACTGGTGCGACGCGAGTTCTGGCGCGGGTTCAAGACGAGCTTCTGGGACGTCGAGAACGCCATCGTGCTCACCGCCACGCTCGGCGCGAGCATCGCCATCCGCGAGACCGGCGTCGATGACACGGTTGCCGACCGCGCCTGGCGGCACCGCCAGCTCGGCGACATGGACGAGCCGATCCAGATCCTCGGCCACCCCGGTACGCACTTCGCGGCCGCGGGCGTAATCTGGCTCGGCAGCACGCTGACGAAGAGCGTCCGCGAGCACGAGTTCGCCAAGGCTCTGACCGAGGCGCTGGCCGTCAACGGCGTGACGACCGTGCTGCTCAAGGTCGCGACCAACACGAGCTCGCCCGACGGCGAGCGCTACGCCTGGCCGAGCGGCCACACCTCCAGCGCGTTCACGTTCGCAGCCGTCGTCAACGAGTACTACGGGCCGCTGGCCGGCATCCCGTCGCTCGCGCTGGCCGGGCTGGTCGGTTACCAGCGGATCGACTCGCGCGTCCACGACTTTTCGGATGTCGTGTTCGGCGGCATGCTCGGTTACATCGTCGGCACGTCGATCGCGCGCGATCAGAAGGCGCAGTTCCCCGAGGTGTTCGGCCTGAAGGTGCTGCCCTATGCCGACCCGGAGACCGGCGCCGCCGGCCTCGCCCTGCTGAAGCGCTTCTGAGCGTCGGCCGGCGTGGCCGTCACGCCGCGCCGGGCGGAACCACCTCGATCCGCGCCCCGCACTTCGAGCACCGCAGCGCCGGCGCCGAGAACGCGGGGCCGACCTGGAGCGGGTTGCCGCAGCCGCACTTGAAGGACTCCCACCCGCCGCCGCGCCGCCGGTAGCGCATTGGCGGCGGGGCCTTCTGCCGCGGTGCGACCGCCGCGGCGGCCGCGGCGGGGATGGCCAGCGCTTCGGCCGCCGGTACCGCGTGCGTCCGTCCGCAACGCGGACACGTGACCTGGGTCTGACGATCACCCGGGGGGAGCTTGAGGCGCACGCCGCACGCGCAGCCGATCACCACGAAGTTGCCCACGCGGTCCAGCAGCTCGCCGACCTGCCGGGCCCGCTGCGCCGCGTCCTCGGCGACCGGACGGGGCGGCGGTTCGCGCAGCGGAGCCGTGTCGGCCGCCGCGAGCGTGCGCGCTCCGATGCACGCGCGCCGCCCGGTCGTCTGCCGATACGCTCGCTCGTAGGCGGCGAAGCCCGCGTCGCCCATGCTGCGGAGGATGCGGATGCGCTCGCGCGTGGGCGGGTGCGTGGACCACAGCCCGGTCAGCCCGCCGCTCAGCGGGTTCACGATGAGCAGGGGGGCCAGGGCCTTGTACATCTCCGCCGGCTGCGCCTGCCGTTCGATCTTCTCCAGCGCCGACGCCAGCGCGGCCGGGTAGCGCGTGAACCGCGCGGCGGAGGCGTCCGCGAGGTACTCCCGCCGCCGGGAGCACGAGAAGTACAGGAGCTGCGCCGCCAGCGGCGCCAGGATCGCGAAAACAATCGTGATCAGCAGCAGGATCGCGGCCGCCTGCCCGCCCCCGCGCGACGACGAACGGCGGCCCCGCCCCACGTGCCGCAGCCCGCGCAGGAACAGCTCGGCCAGCAGCGCGATGGTTCCCATCATCACCGCCGCCAGCGTCATGAAGCGCGCGTCCGCGTTGCGGATATGCCCGATCTCGTGCGCGACAACGCCCTGGAGCTCGTCCCGGTCCAGCCGCTTGAGCAGCCCCGACGTGACCGCAACGGCCGCGCGCTCCGGCCGATAACCGACGGCGAAGGCGTTGAGCGCCGCGTCGTCGATGATGTAGACCGCGGGCATCCGGGGCAGCCCGGCGGCGATCGTCATCTCCTCGACGACGTTCCAGAGCTGCGGCGCGTCCGACTTCTCGATCCGGCGGGCGTTCGCGGCGCTGAGCAGCACGCTCTCGCCGCGGCCGACCGCCAGCCCCCACAGCAGCAGGCAGACCGCGCCGGCCGCGAGCGCACCCCAACCGGCCCCGGCCCGCGCGCCGGGATCGGCCGCCAGCGCGGCAAACACCCCCTGCTGCGGCGGAGAAACGCCGCGCGGCACGGGCGCACGGCGCGGGGGGTACGTGTACTCGTGCTCCGGAGTGGCCGTACCCACGGCCGCGCCGACCGTCGCGCCGATCAGCGCGCCGAGCGTCACGAGGACGACGCCCATGAGCACGATCAGCACGCGCGACCGGCGCCGGTTGCTTTCGATGGCCTCCCACATGCTCGCTGCTCGCGGCGCCGCGGGGCGGAGCGCCGGCCGGCGCCCGGGTCCGTGGTTCCGCCCCCGCTGCCGGGTCTAGAACTTCACCTGCGGCGCCCGCCGCTCGGCCGCGCTGTCCACCTCGAAGAACGGCAGCTCGTGGAACCCGAACATGCCCGCGATCACGTTCGGGGGAAACGTCTGGATGCGGGTGTTGTAGGTCATGACCGAGTCGTTGTAGTGTTGCCGCGCGAAGCCGATGCGGTTCTCAGTGGAACTCAGCTCCTCCTGGAGCGCCAGGAAGTTCTGGTTGGCCTTCAGGTCCGGGTAGCTCTCGACCAGCATGAGCAGCCGCCCCAGGGCCTGCGACAGCTCGCCCTCGGCCTTGACCTGCTGTTCGAGGCCCTGCGCCGACACGGCCCGCGTCCGCGCCGCGACGACGGCCTCGAGCGTGCCGCGTTCGTGGCCGGCATAGCCCTTGACGGTCTCCACGAGGTTCGGGATCAGGTCGTGCCGCCGCTTGAGCTGCACGTCAATCTGGGCCCAGGCGTTCTTGACTTGGTTGCGCAAGCGCACAAGGCCGTTGTAGACCCCGACCACCCACAACAGGATCACCACGACCAGGCCCAGCACGATCAACAGCGCGATTCCGAGTGACGTCATCGCTCATCCTTTCGTCGAGTCACCGACCCGGTATCGGAACAGCTCCGCCAGAAAAGCCGCCACCGCCCGTCCCTCCGGCGTGCCCGCACCGCCGGTGGCGGCCAGTGCCACCCGATCAAGCTCGCCGGCGTCGAGCCAGAACCCGTGGCCGACGCGGCAGCGCTCGACCTGAACCGAGGGAGCGTCGCCCACCGCAACTGTTTGGAGGCGGCGGCCGCACCGCAAGCACCGTCGGCCGGACCGCTCCGTGGGCGTCGCCGCCAGCGCCGCCCGGAGCCGCTCGGCATCGCCGCCCCCCAGCGAAACGAGCACGTCGAGCTCGCCGGCGTCGAACCATAGGCCGTGGCAGGCACAGCAGTGGTCAACTTCGACGCCCTCGAACTCCACGACGATCAGCGGGCCGCCGCACGCCGGGCACACGCACGCTCCTCCATTCGACCGGGGCGAACCTACTGAAAAATACCCGCGCAGCAGCCCCGTGTCGCGGCGTTTCGCGTTACAACCTCGCGCGTTTTGTATAGGCCTTGCCCCCCCTACCGCCGCCGCCGCTGCGCCCGCTCCATCTCCCGGGCATCGTCCTTCCGGCGCAGGGCCTCACGTTTATCCCCGTGCGTCTTCCCGCGGGCCAGCGCCAGGGCCACTTTGATCCTCCCGCGCTCGTTGAAGTACAGGGCGACCGGCACGATCGTGAGTCCCCGCTGGGTGACCTTGGCGGCCCACTTCCGAATCTCGCGGGCGTGCAGCAGAAGTTTCCGCTCGCGGGTGGGCTTGTGCTGGGCGTACCCGGCCATCGGATAGGGCGAGATGTTGCACCCGATCAGGAACATTTCGCCCCCCCGAATCAGCGCATAAGCCTCGTCCAGCGAAGCCTTTCCGTCGCGCAGGCTTTTCACCTCGCTGCCGGTGAGAACGATCCCGGCCTCGAGCTCGTCCAAGAGCTCGAAGTTATATCGGGCTTTCTTGTTCTGGATCCGCGGCGTCGCGGATGGACGCTTGGCCATCTCGCCGTTAAATTTAGGTGTTATCGAGGATTGCCGCAACTTACGCTCCGGCCGGCCGGTACAAGGTGGTGCGACGTGCTTGAAGGTGAACCGAATGGCGCGAGCCAGGTTATGCCGCGCGACGAGGAGCAGAAGCTGATCGCGCGGGCGCGGCGCGGGCATGCGGATGCCTACCGGGCCCTCGTGGACGCCTACAAGGAGCGGCTGTACGCCTTCGTATGGCGGACGGTGCGCCATCACCACGAGGCCGAGGACATCTGCCAGGCCGCATTCGTGAGGGCCTATGAGTCGCTGGACAGCTACTCCGGTGAGTACGCGTTCAGCACGTGGCTTTTCACGATCGCCTACCGCCTGTGCCTGAACCACGTCCGCAAGCGGAAAGCCCTTTCGGGCGAAGTGGACTTCGCGCACGTCGGTCGGGCGGAGCCCGACGCACCGCAGGTCTTGGCCAACACGGAGGAGGCCCGCCGCCTGCGTCGCACGATCTGGAGCGCGGTCGAACGGCTCTCGCTGCCGCAGCGTTCGGCGGTGCTGCTGTTCTACCGCGAAGGCAAGAGCTGCGAGGAGATCGGCCGCGTGCTGAATACGCCGACCGTGACCGTCAAGAGCCACCTGCATCGGGCGCGGGCCAAGCTGCGCAAGCTGCTCAGCGCCGAGCTGGTGGACGACTGGATGGCGCTCCAGTTCCT
The DNA here is from genome assembly GCA_937928595.1 of uncultured Phycisphaerae bacterium. GTDB lineage: Bacteria > Planctomycetota > Phycisphaerae > UBA1845 > Fen-1342 > CALGJV01. Next base: position 49,041 of record CALGJV010000006.1, read on the forward strand.
CGGCGATACGCATTCGGCGTGAGTCGGATCCATGAACTGCCTACAGGCCGAACAACTGTTTGACGCCTACCTCGACGGGCAGCTCGCCGGGTCGCTCCGGCTCGAGTTCGACGCCCATCGCCTCCGGTGCCGGCGCTGCCAGCAGACGCTCGCCATGCTCGAGTCCGTCGGCACGCTCATCGCGACAGACCCCGCCCAACCCCGTCTGCCGGGCGATTTCACCGACCGTGTCATGGCGCAGATCGCGCGGCGGGCGGCTCGTCGGCCGCGCCCCCTGCGCCGCCTCCTGCTGGTTGCGGGCGCCGTTTGCCAAGCGGCGGCCGTGCTCGCCTTCGTTTTTTACTGGATGCCGCAGCGGTCGAACCCCTCGGCGGACCGCGTGCCCACGGCGCCTCGCGTCGCACCCGAATACGCGAACAACCCCGAGTTTCGGGCGGTCCGCGAACTGGTGGTCGACCGCGTCGAGCGCCGCCTTTGGGAGATGCATCACGCCGGCTCGCAGCTCACCACCGACCTCGTCGCCCTTGCCCGCTATCTGAATATCAGCCTCCCGGCCGATGTCGCGCGCGAGTCCCTCAAGATGGCCGGTGCCAATCCCTGGCAGGCGCTGTGGGATGCGTTCCTGCCCCGCGCGGAGGAGGAGACGGAGACGCCGCCCACGACGGATGAGCTCCACTCCATCTAGTCAACCCGCCCGCCGCACTCTGTCCGCGTGGCCGCCCGCCGGCCAGGTTCGCGCGCGCGCCGGGCTGCCGCTGGCCTTTATCGCCGTTCTGGCCTGCGCGTCCGTCGGCCGCGGAGCGGATTCGCTGGCCGTGCATGTGCCGGCGGATGTGCGGCTTTTCGTGGAGCTCGAGAGCGCGCCCGATCTGCTGCTGCCTTTGCTGGACCCCGAGGCGTGGCTGACACTCACCGAGCTTCTCGGACAACCGGCACGCCGCGAGGACGCCGATCGGTGGGCTCGCCAGGTGCAGGAAACGCTCCAGATGCCGCCGGACGAGGCGCTGCGTACGCTCTTCGGCCGCCGCGTCGCGCTGGTCGGCACGGGCCTGCAACCGGACGAGGAGGCCGTCGTGCTCTGCCGGCCCGCGGGCGACCCGGCCGAACTGCTGCGTCGCTGGCCGGTTCGGCCGCTGCCCTCCACCGGGCAGACATCGATCTTTCGGCTCCACAGCAGCCTGCGGGTCGCGAGCTTCGGCCCGCTGCTGCTCCTCGCGGACGATGCGGCCGGTCGGACGTTCGACCGCCTTCTGACGCAGCTCGAGACCAACGCAGCGCCCGCTTTAGCAAACGATCCCGTGTATCGCCGGCTGCTGGCGCGCGTCCCGGCCGACCCGTCCGGCGTGCTGTTCGCGCGGCTGATCGCGCCGCCCGCCTGGCCGGGACTGCCGACGCTTGCGCTGGCGTCGCCGCGGCTCGCCGCGCTGGCTCCGCTGCTGGGTAACTCGACCAGCGTTCTGTGCGCGCTGCACCGCGAGGACCGCCTCGTTCACCTGACAGTCGTGGGCGACGCCCCCGGCAGCGCCGTGGCGCGGATCGCCGCGCTCCGCCCGCTGGTCGAGCGGCTGCCGGAGCGCACGCTCGCCGCATGGGCAGGCCATGTGCCCTACCGCGACCTCGACGGGCTGGTCGCCAGTTTGCCCGAACAGAATCTCGTGCGGGTCGCCGTGGAGATGCAAAACAAGGTCGGCACCCTGCGGGCGCTGACGGACGTGCTGAGCACGGCCACCTGCGCGGCGGTCGGCACGGTCCTGCCGGCGGGGCGTCCCGCCGGTGGTCCGCCAGCGCCGGCCCTGGCGGTGCTGATCAACACGACCGATCCCGCGGCAGCCGCGCGCGAGTGGACCGCGCTGCTGCATTCCACTGTCGCGCTCTACAAGTTGTTGGCCCTGCGCCTAGGGAACCGCCCGCCGACGCTGTCGTTCGAGCCCGTGCCGGTCGGGGAGTTGACCGGGGAACAGCTCGATCTGACCGGTCTGCTGAGCGACGGCCCGCGGGCGGTGCTCGGCGAGCTGCATCTGTCCTGGGTGGTCGAGGGCGACGCGCTGATCATCGCCTCGCACACGCACTGGCTGCGCGAGATCGTCGCGGCCCGCCGCGGCGCAGCGCCCACGCTGGAAACGACGCTGGAGCGTACACCGCGGCCCCCAACCGGCCGACGCGACACGATCATCGTCGTGCACTCCGGTCCGCTTGCGGACCTCGGCAGCCTGTGGCTCGCGCACCTGGAGCGTGTCGCACCCGCCACCCTCAGCGAGGACTGGTGGCGAAACTACCAGCCGGGCGGCCCGCAGGTCCGTCTGGGAGCCCAAGTGACCGCCGACGGCGAGGCCCGCCGTCTGACCGTGCGGGCCGTGCTGCCCGGCTCGCCGGCCGACGGCGTGCTGCGTCCCGGCGACGAGATCATCGGCGTGAACCGCCTTCGCTTCGCGACCACGCAGCCGATTGCGGAGTTCACGCGCGGGCTGGTGGCGCGGGAGAACCCGCGGTGGGTCGATTTGATCGTCGAGCGGGACCGCGTGGTGCGCGTGCGCCGCGTGCCGCTGCCGTTCGTGGACCCCGTGCAGGTTCTGCGGCGTGTCGTCGCCATCGGCAGGATCGTGCAGCGTGCCGTGTACCACGACGATGCGCCGGATGTGGATGGCCCGCGAGCGTCCCTCACGCTCGAACTCCGCGCGGGCGCGCCACCGCTTTTCCCGTTCGAGATCCAGCCCCCGGAGAGCCAGCCTGCGGCTCCCGGCCCAGCCCCCGCGCCGCCTCCGACGACGGCATTCGCCCCCGCGGATCAGCCTTCGTCTCAGCCGGCCGACCCCGGCCACCCACCGGCGCCCGCGCCAACCGACTCGGCCCCGGCCCCTCCGCCGGCCACGAATCCGCCTGAGACCGCCCCCGCGCCGCCGGCGGCCGGCGGCTAAGGCCCCGCCCCCGGCCGCCCTACCGGCCGGCCACCGCGACGATCAGCGAATCGCCGTTCTCGAGCTTCTGCCCGCCCATGAGCTGGAACTTGCCCAGCGGCACGGTGACGGTCGCACTGTCGGGTTTGTCCGTGCCCTTGGCGATTTCGATCTGGAGCTTCACCCGCTTGGTGTCGTTCTCCTTCGGCGTCACGCGCGCTTCCCACCCCTCGAACAGCGGCGTCTTGAACGCCTCGTCGATGCCGGCCGAGCCCGTCGCCCGCTTCTCCAGCTTGAAGCCCGTGAACTTGAACTGCTTCTTGAGCTCGTCGGCGATCTCCTTGAGCTCCGGGGAGATCTCCGTGTTCTTGTTGGTCGCACGGATGGCCAGCACCTGGATGTCGGTCTTCCGCTTGCTTGTGTCCTGCGCCTGCCCAAACGACGCGCTCAGGAGCGCCATCGCCAGAACGGCCGCCAAGCCTGTCTGCCAGTGCCGCATCGTCATTCCTCCGGCTTCGCCGACGTCACGCCGGCCGTTGCATCCTGCCGGGCCGCAGCCCGGGCTGCAAGCATGAAGTGCGCCGCGCCGTCGCAGGCGCACCAGTCCCGCACCCGGCGAACTCACCCGGCCATGTCCGCCAACGCCCAGATCACCACCGGTCCGTCCGGCCGCAGCCGGATCACCACGGGCGTCGTGCTGTCCTGCATGTCGATGTCGTCGATTTCCACGTCCGCTGCAAGGCGGATCTCCCACGCATCGCCGCCCCGCCGCTCCCAGTTCCACCAGGTGCCGATCGCCAGCAGCACAGCCGCCGCGGCCGCCAGCGGCACGCGCAGCCGCAGCCAAACGCTCGCCCGACGTGCGACCGCCGGCCGCATCGCGGCCGCCGTCCCCGCGGAGATGTTATCCCACACGCGGGCCCACTCCTCCGCGGTCGGCGTGGGAGTCGTGCCGCCGACGGCTGCGACCAGTGGATCTCCAACGCCGGCGGGTTCCGCCGCCAGCGCCGCCGTCAGCCCCGGATCCGCCTCGAGCGCAGCCTCGATCCGCGCCAGGTCCTCGTCCGAAACCGCGCTCGGATCGCCACGGGTCAGGGCCCGCAACAGCTCGTCGAGTTCTCGCGGCGGACCCTGCATGGTTCACTCCTCGTGCGGCCGCCCGCGGCGGCCAATGCACTCACAACCCGTAATACCGACGGCCACACGCCGCGTCTTATTTGGGCGGCGGCGTCTCGACGCCCCATTCCGCGGCCAAGTCCGGTAGCCGCTCGTAGAGCCGCCGCCGGGCGTGAAAGAGGCGGCTCATGACCGTCCCGATCGGAATCCCGAGCGTCTCGGCGATCTGCCCGTAGCTCAACTCGCCGGTCGCATACAGGGCGAACACCGCCCGCTGGTCCGGCGGCAGGGTCTCGATGGCCACCCGCAGCCGCGCCGCGAGCTCACTCTGTTCGAGGGCGGCGTCCGGTTGCGGCGAGCGCTCGTCCGCGGGCACTGTCGCCCGACCGTCCGCGTCGTCCGCATCCAAGGGCACGGCCAGCCGGACGCGTCGCGCCCGGACCAGGTCGAGCGCCCGGTTGGACACGATCCGCAGGAGCCAGGTCTGAAACCCGGCCTCCCGCTGGAACTCCGCCAGACCGTCGAACGCCCGGATAAATCCGTCCTGCACAACATCCAGGGCGTCCTCGTGCCGCCCGGTGATCCGCAGGGCCACGCGATACGCGACCTCGCGATACCGCTCGAACAGCGCATGCCGCGCGGCCGCGTCGCCGCGGGTCGCGGCGTCGATCTGGCGCAGTTCCGACGTATCGACGGACGAGCGTACCAAGCTATTCACACATTCTCGCGAAATTCGCGCGCCCGCAGCATACCGACCCGGACGCTCGATTTCCCCCCGGTCGGGCGCGAATACCGCGGGCCGACACCTCGTCCGTTCCGGTGCCCGCAGGAGGCCGCGCCCGGGTGGACGCGACCTGCCGGAGCCGGCCCTGAGCCGCCCCGGCCGGGCAAGGAGAAAGCCATGCGACGACTGGTGACCCTGAGCCTCGGAGCCCTCCTGGCGACCGCCGCCCTCGCCGGCGAGGCCACCGCGATCTCGATCGCGACCAACGGCGGCAGTGCTTCCGCGACGGCCACCGCGACGGGCAGCAGCCGGTCGCTGGCCGTGGCCGGTGCGACGCGCGGCGGACGTGCGGTCGCCAACAGCGACGCCATCGGGACCGGCGGCGGTTTCGCCGACAGCCGGGCGGTCGCGACGGCGGACCGCGGCGTGGCGCTCAGCAACTCGACCGCGGATGCGCGGGCGGCGCTGGGCGGCATCGCGGTGGCGGACAGCGAGAGCATCGCGGCGGCCATCGGGGGCCTGGCGGTGAGCAACAGCGACGCCCGGGCGGACGGTGTCTGGTACGGCACCGCCCACAGCCGCTCGACCTCGACCGCCCTCAGCCGTTACGGCACGGCGGTCAGCGAAAGCCAGGCCGTCAGCCGCGGAGTGTGGGGCGGCCGCGCCGTGAGCGACAGCGACGCGCAGTCGTCGACGACCGGCGGCTGGTCCGTCAGCCGCACCAACGTGCTGAGCGATGCGCGCTACCACGCCCGGGCCGAGGCCAACGGCATCGGGATCAGCGCCAGCGGTCAGCTCCGCCGTAGCGATGCGGTCGTCCGGGCCGAAAGCCGCGCCGAGCGCGGCGCCCGCGGCCGATCCGAGGCGGTCGTAATCCGGGTGCGGTAGCACGCGGTTTGAGCGAGGTGAGTGCAACGGGCCACCGGCGTGTCCGACCTGGCGCGCCGGTGGCCGCCTTGTTGCGCTGCGGCGCGTACTTTTCCGCAGGCGGACAGTCGGCGTACGGTCACCCCGCGACGTGAATAGAGCGAGCGGGCGATCCGTCCATAGAGCGTACGAAGTGCATCACAGCGAGGAGACGACCATGAAACCGATGAGCCTCAACACGATGATCCGGTTGGCGATGGCGGCCCTGGTGACCCTGATGATTGCCGCGGCGGCCCGCGCGAGCGACGCGGAGACGCAGGCCTGGGCCAACAGCGGGCGCGGCGGTCGGGGCGCCGCGGGCGGGCAGGCTTCCTACCGCGGCGACCTCGGCTTCTCCCGGACCGAAAGCCGCTCCGGCCGCGTGAACGCGGCGCGATCGGTGGCCGTGGGCGTGGACGAGCGCGGGCTGTCGCTGTCGATCAGCACGGCCGTGTCTCCGCAGCGTGGGCCGGCGCTTGGCACCACGCTCAACATCAGCATCGATCGGGATGGCGACGTGGCGACCAGCGTGGGCGCCGGCGGCGCGGCAGGCGGCCTGGCGCGAACGGTAGACGTGAGCGGCGCGACGAGCACGGGCGGCGCCCGGCCGACCGCGGCGGCTCAGGCCACCGGCCGCACCGAGCTCGGCGGGATCGCGCGGGCGGTGAGCCGCAGTGACTCCGGCAGCGGGCGCAAAGCGGCAACCATCCGTCTGAGCGCACCCGACCAGTTTGGCGGCGCTCGCCGACCGGTTGGACGCTGAAACGCCACGGCGCTCGTGCTCGCAGTGAACCACGCCCCGCACAGGCACGGTGCGGGGCGTCTTCTTATATGGCGGGCGACAACCATCGCATCAAGTAGCGCGGCAGCGCGGAGGACATCGCGTCTCGGGTGGCTGACGGAAATCCGTCAATCACATGCGAATTCCGTGCGCGGTTTAGCGTGCAGCGCCGCGCAAACGCTTTTTAGTCAAGTTGTTGCTCCGTGCCCTTGACGCTCAGGGAGCCGGGGGCTATAGCTTTGCCCTTGCGAGGGTTGGGTACGGCGCGTGTCTTGTGGCCGCTCGCAGCACATCGAAGGCCGCGGGTTGCGGCCGGTGAGTTGGGCGAGCGGTTCGACGACAGGCGTGGCGCGGTGTCGAGTTTCGCCGGAGCCCAGCCGAAACGGTTCGTTGAGTTGAAGCGTATCGCACACCAGTGTCAGGAACAGTCGTCCGTTCAAGTTGGACGGGCCGTCAGCGTTTGGTAGCCTTTTCACGTAACCAGTGAAGGAGTCCAAAGATCATGCTGCGATTCAGACATGGATGGCTTCTGGCAGCCTGCTTGGCGTGCCCGCTCGGCAGCGCGGCCCTGGCGGATGACGCCAGCAAGAAGACTGATCTCGAGACGGAGGTTCTGCGGCTACGGGCGCAGCTGGACGCCCAGCAGCAGGAAATCGCGGAGCTGAAACTGTCGGGTGCCCAGCAGGACGCCGACCAGGCTCGCGTCGCCCAGATGAAGGCTCAGATCCGGGAGATTCTGAGCGAGCGCGAGTTCCGCGAGAGCCTGATGCCGTCGACGCTCCAGGCCGGCTATGACAACGGGTTCTTCATCCGCAGCAGCGACGACAAGTTCAAGATGCAGTTCAACGGCCTGCTGCAGTTCCGCTGGACTTACTACAACAACCAGACGACGAACGCGTACCAGCTGCCCGGCTATAAGCGGGACGATCTGACGGGCTTCGACCTCCAGCGCGTCCGGTTCGCGATCAGCGGGCACGCATACGATCCGAACCTGACGTACTTGATGGAGCTCAAGTCCGACGCGCCGACGAACTATGACTTTGTGCTCAACGCCGGCTGGGTTAACTACCGCTTCGCCGATGAGTTCCAGGTGCGAGCCGGTATGTTCACGCTGGCGTCGACCCGCGGCGAAATGACCAGCGACGCGGGCCGCCAGTTCGTCGACAAGAGCGTGGTCGACTCGGTGTACGGGCTGGGCACCGGCGTCGGCGTGCGGCTGTGGGGCCAGCTCCTCGACAAGCGCATGGACTACTACATCGACGTCGTGAACGGCACGTCCGAGGGCGCCAACACGAACGGTGGCCGGGTGATCACCCCGGATCCGGCCGAGCTGGACAACAACCCGGCCATCCTGGCCCGCGTGCTGTTCCGCATCCTCGGCGACGAGCCGGGCAAGGACTTCGCGGACGAGGGTGACCTCAACATTCGCTCGACGCCGGCCTGGGAAGTCGGCTTCCACTATGCGTTCAACGAGGACCGGTTCGACGCGCAGTCGACGCGGATTCCGTTGCCGCGGATCCGCCCCTACGGCGTTGACGGCGGCTTCGGTCTGGTCTCGACGAACGGTCTCCAGTTCCACCAGTTCGGGATCGATTCGGCCTTCAAGTGGATGGGCTTCTCGCTGACCGGGGAGTACATCGGCCGCGTCGTCGACCCACGGCGCACGACGACGGATCGCCTTCCGCTGTCGCCCTGGTTTGTCGCGTCGGGTGACGATTCGACGACGCTTCAGCAGGGCGCGTACCTTCAGGCCGGCTACTTCCTGCCGATCCCGGGCCTCGAAAAGAAGTTCGAAGTCGTCGCGCGTGCCGGCGGAATCGCCGCGCTGGGTGAGCGCGCGGAAGGCGTTTGGGAGTACGCGGCCGGCTTCAACTACTACATTGACGGCAACCGCGTGAAGCTCCAGGCGGATGTGACCAAGATCTACGAGTCGCCGACCACGGACTCGTACGCCAGCTTGGCGAACGTGAACGACGACGCCCTGATCTTCCGCACGCAGCTTCAGTTGGCGTTCTAAGGATGGACCGGACCGGCGGCGGCACGCCCCGGTGTCCTCAGCTACGAAGGGAATCCAAATGACGAAGATGAATCTGAAGAAGACCCTCATGCTGCTGGCGCTCGGCAGCACCACGTTGGCGGTGACGTTCATGCCGGGCAGCACGGGCTGCACGAACGCGTTCTGGGCGGACTTCACGAAGGGGCTCGGCCTCGGCGCGATCAGCGCCGGCACCGGCGCCCTCCTCGACCCCCTGCCGGATGATACGCAGGCCGTCATCCAGACGCCGGTCAACACAGCGCTCGGCACGGCCTGGTCCAACTGGGTGAGCGTGCAGTGGCCCGTCGTGATCGTGCGCGAGGAGCTGTTCAAGAACTAACTGGATCAGGACCCTGACGGGTAATCGGACGGTTGTGACGCGGCACGGGGTATGCTTCGGCGTGCCCCGTGTCCGTTTCGTTGTTTCGTTGCCACCCCCGGGGGTCGCCCACCGGCGTCCCGTTGCGGGCATGGATCCGCCCGCGTCGCCCGTTTTCCCGGAGACCTCCCATCGCCCAGGTGTGGTGGGTGCCGCAAGTCGCTGGCGCGAGCGCTACCGCTCGGCGTTGGACGTGCCGGGCGCTACCGCAGCCGGCGCCGACGCCGGATTCGTCGCAGACTGCGAGGCCGGGGCCTCGCCGCGCACGTCGGCGATGACCCCCTCAAACCCCCGTCGCAGTTCCTCCCAAGCCGCTCCGGACGCTTCCAGCAGCCGACCCAGCGCCGCCCGCCCACGCGCCGCCCGCTCCTCCAGTTCTTTGAGCTGCCGCTCGAGCTCCGGACGGGCCGCCTCCGTCGCCTCCGCGAGCCTCCGGCGAGCCTCGGTCACCTGCTCATCGAGCCGCGCCAGTTCGCGTTCGAGCACCTGCCGGTACTCGTCACGCTTCTGCCGGGCCGCTTCCTGCGCCGCGGCCAGGCGCCGCTGGATCTCCTCTTTCAACCCGCCCGCGCTCTCGCTGGACGGAGCGGTTGTCGGAGCCGGTGCGCTACCGTTCTTGCCGGGCTGCGTCGTCGCCCCGGGGGGCGATTGCTCACACCCAGCCGCCACGAACGCGCCGATCAGTGCGAGCCACACCATCCTGCGCAGCATGTCGATGTCCTCCGTTCAGCGCGGCGGCGGGGGCTTCAGCGCCCGATACAGGACCACGCCGCCGAAATTCATGCGCCGCAGTTGCACGTCCGTCAGGCCGGCGTCCTCCAGCCGGCGCACCATCGTCGCCGTGGTCTCGAACGTCCGGATCGATTGCGGCAGGTACCGATACGCGCCCGTGCGGTCGCGGCTCACGACCGTCGCCAGCCACGGGAGCACCGTATCGCAATACACGGCGTACGCCCAGCGCAGCACCGGGTTGGCCGGTTGCGCAAACTCGAGGATGACCACCCGCCCCCCGGGCCGCAGCACCCGGCTCAACTCGTTCAGGCCCGCCTGGAGATCGGCGAAGTTCCGCACACCGAAGGCGCAGCTCACGACATCGACCGCCGCGCTCGCCAGCGGCAGACGCAACGCGTCCGCCCGCAGCACCTGCACCGGGACGCCCCCGGTCTCGAACGTCCCGGCCGCCAGCATCCCCGCGGCGAAGTCCACGCCGATCAGCCGCGCCGGCGCCGGCCGCCCGGCCGCGAACGCCCGCAGCATGTCGCCCGTGCCACAGCAGACGTCGAGCACGACGTCCGTGGGGCGCACGGCCGCGGCCGCGACGGTCGCGCGGCGCCAGGCCGCGTCGCGGCCGAACGTCGCGAGGCGGTTGACGCGTTCGTAGGTGGGAGCGATGGCGTCGAACATGGCCTCGACGCGGTGGGCCTTGTCCGGCTGCGCATGCGGATTGCGCAAGGTCTGCGCGTCCCAAGCGGGCGGATTGGAGCGCGACGGCGTCATCCGCGGGCATCATCGCGCGCCGACCCCGGCCCGACCAGACGCCGCCATGCCAGCGGTCGGGCGGTGCGGCTTGCGACAGCGGCGGCCGACGATGCGGGAGCGTAAAACAACAACGGGCGGTTCGTGCCGGATGGCCGACCGCCCGTCGTCTGGTTTCGGAAAGAATCCGCGATTGCCGGTGGGAGCGGTTTGCTGGAACCCTCTAGCAAGGTGGGTGGCCCGTGCTGCCCCGGCCACGCGCTCGGAGGCGCTTCCGTCGGGGACAAGTCATCCTGGCCTCCCGGGGTTCAGCATATCGGTTCGCGCAAACGAGTTCTCCCGGGTCGCACAACGCAGAAATCCTTCCGAGACCTCTATCGGGAGTATACCGGGTCACAAGTCGACATGACGGAGAAAAACGTGTCGTTTGGGCGCACGGCGAGCAAGCCCCCTGCTCGTCGGTACTTGGCGACGACGCGCGGGCGTGCTTTTCGGCGCGCGCGGTTCGCGAAATGCGGTCGCGAAGGACTCTACGCACGGCTGGTCGGGGCTGAAACGCTTTGATGCGTGCCGGCTGTGAGCTTGCGCCGCGGCGCCGGTCCTCGGCGTCGGTCCGCGGTGCGAGTCCGGGCTCGGTCGCCGACCGACAGTCCGGGCGGCGCGGTGCCGCAACCGCCGCGATCCGAGCGAGTGCGGTTTTGTGGCTTTTTCACACGCTGAATCGGCTTTATTGGACGATAACATCAACTTGACAGGCGCCGCGTGCACCCGGAAGCTACGCGGCTTTGTGGGCGGGCGCGCACTTTGCGGCGCCCCGTAACCGGCGTGTTCACCCAAAGGAGTGGTGCCATGGCGATTCGGATCGGGATCAACGGGTTCGGGCGGATCGGGCGGCTCGTCGTCCGGGCCGGGCTCAAGGACAAGAACATCGAGTTCGTCGGCGTGAACGACCTCGTGCCGCCGGACAATCTCGCCTACCTCTTCAAGTACGACACCGTGCACGGCCGCTTCGCGGGTGAAGTCAAGGCGACCGAGTCGGCCATCGTCATCGACGGCCGGGAAGTCCGGTGCCTGGCCGAGAAGGACCCGGCCGCGCTACCGTGGAAGGCGCTGCAGGCCGACTACGTGATCGAGTCGACGGGCCTGTTCACGACGCGGGCGGACGCGGGCAAGCATCTGGCCGCCGGCGCGAAGCGCGTCGTGATCTCCGCTCCGGCGAAGGACAAGGACATCCCGACGTTCGTGCTGGGGGTGAACGAGGAGAAGTTCAACCCGGCGGCCGACACGATTGTGAGCAACGCGAGCTGCACGACGAACTGCCTGGCCCCACTCACGAAAGTGGTCTTCGACAACTTCGGGATCGAAGAAGCCCTGATGACGACGGTGCACAGCATCACCGCCACGCAGAAGACGGCCGACGGTCCGAGCAAGAAGGACTGGCGCGGCGGGCGCGCGGCCAGCTACAACATCATCCCGTCGAGCACGGGCGCGGCGAAGGCCGTGACGCTGTGCATTCCCGAACTGAAGGGCAAGCTGACCGGTATGGCGTTCCGCGTGCCGACGCTGAACGTCTCGGCGGTCGACCTGACCGTGCGCACCACCCGGGAAACCTCGCTGGACCAGATCCTGGCGGCGGTGAAGGCCGCGGCCGAGGGCCGCATGAGGGGCATCCTGGGCTTCACGGACGAGGAGGTCGTCAGCAGCGACTTCATCGGCTGCCCGCTCTCGAGCATCTACGACCACAAGGCCTCGATCGAGCTCAACAGCCGCTTCTTCAAGCTGGTGAGCTGGTACGACAACGAGTACGGGTACTCGTGCCGCGTGGTCGACCTGATCAAGCACATGGCGAAGAAGGACGGATTGGCGTAGCGGCGAGTTCAGAGCGGCGAGCAGCGCGTGCCTCAGCGGCCGGCGGCAGACGCGCTACTCGCTGTTCGCTCTTGATCCCTCGCGCCCCGGCCGTCCCGGAGATCAACCATGGCGAAAATAACAGTCCGCCAGCTCGACGTCCGCGGCAAGAAGGTCTTCATTCGAGCGGATCTCAACGTCCCGCTCGACGCCGAATGCCGCGTGACCGACGACCGCCGCATCCGCATGTTTCTCCCCACACTCCAGCACGTGCTCGACCACGGCGGGCGGGCCATCGTGGCCAGCCACCTCGGCCGGCCGGAGGGCAAGGACCCGGCGGCGGATGCGAAGTTCTCGCTGAAGCCCGTGGCCGAGAAGATGAGTCAGCTCCTCGGCAAGCCGGTGAAGTTCGCGGGGAAGGTCATCGGGCCCGAGGTGGAGGCACAGGTAGCGGCGCTGCGCGACGGCGAGGTGCTGCTGCTCGAAAACGTCCGGTTCCACAAGGGCGAGGACATCATCGACAAGGCCAAGAAGAACCCGGACAAGAAACTGACGCCGGAGCAGGACGCCCGGCGGGTCGAGCTCGCTCACGGCCTCGCCCGGCTCGGCGAACTCTACGTCAACGATGCGTTCGGCACCTGCCATCGCAAACACGTCAGCATGTACGACGTGCCGGGCCTGCTGCCGAAGGGCACGCGCGCCCTGGGCTTCCTCGTCGAGAAGGAGTTGAAGTACCTCGGCGACGCCCTCAACAACCCGCAGCGGCCGTTCGTCGCCGTGCTGGGCGGCGCCAAGGTGAGCGACAAGATCAAGGTGATCGAGAACCTGCTCGCGAAGGTCGACCACATCCTGATCGGCGGCGCGATGATGTTCACGTTCTGGGCGGCGCAGGGCCAGAGCGTGGGCAAGAGCCTGTGTGAGCGCGACCAGCTCGACCTCGCCCGCTCGCTGCTCGAGAAGGGCCGCGGCAAGATCCACCTGCCGACCGACACGATCGCCGCCGCCGAACTGAAGGCCGGTGTCGCGACCCAGGTCGTCGCGGGTGAAGTGCCGGCCGACCTGCTGGGCCTGGACATCGGGCCGCAGACGCTGGCCGAGTTCGGCCGCGTGCTGGGCACCGCGCGGACGATCGTCTGGAACGGGCCGCTGGGCGCGTTCGAGGTCAAACCCTTCGACACCGGCACGGTGGCGGTCGCGAAGCTGCTCGCCGAGGCGACGGCCCGCGGCGCGACCACGGTCATCGGCGGCGGCGACAGCGCGGCGGCGATCGAGCAGGCCGGGCTTGCCGAGAAAGTCTCGCACATCAGCACCGGCGGCGGCGCGAGCCTCGAGTTCCTCGAAGGCAAGTCGTTCGGCCCCATCGAGGTGCTGGACGACGCGTAGCAGGGCCCCGGCCGCCGCTCAATCGCCGGCCACGGCGAAGGTGACATCGACCTCCACGGACGCGTTCAGCGGCAGCTCGGCCACGCCGACCGCGGCGCGCGCGTGCCGCCCCGCGTCGCCGAAGATCTCCGCCAGCAGCTCGCTCGCGCCGTTGGCGACTTTGTGCTGGTCCGTGAAACCGGGGTTCGAGGCCACGTACACGACCAACTTCACGACGCGGGCCAGCCGGTCGACGCCGCCGGCGGCCTCCGCCGCAGCCGCCACGGCGTTGAGCACGCATTGCCGCGCGGCCGCCTGGGCCTCCTCGAGGGTGCGGCCGTCCGACCCGCCCACGCGGCCGGTCCACGCGAGCTCACCGTCGCGCAGCGGGATCTGGCCGCTGAGAAAAAGCAGGTCGCCGTGCCGCAGCGCGGGCACGTAGGCCCCCACGGGCTTCGCGACAGTTGGCAGCGTCAGGTGGAGCGAACGGAGTCGCTCGCTGGGTCGGGACATGGCTTGGGCTCCGGGTTCCGGGTCATGGGACCGGGTGGCGACGGCGAGTCGTCGACCAGGCCGGCCGCGAGGCGATCGAAGACGGACATCCCGCCGTCGGCGGGGCGGGCGGGACTCTCCGCGCCGGCGTGGTCAGGAATGGTTGCGAAGCCTGTGGAAGCGCCGCCGCTCGGGCCCTTGCCCAGCAGCGAGTCCAGGTCCGCGACCGACTCGGCCGGTGCGTCCGGCGCCTCGTCGATCGGCCGTTCGTCTTCCGGGACTTCTTCCAGCAAGAACAGGTAGATCGTGCCGAACGCCGCCTCCTGCTCGGCGCGGATGCGCTGCTTGCGAATCAGTTCAAGCAGCGCGAGGAACCGGCCGACGACGTGCAGGCGGTCCGGCGGGCCGTCGAAAAGGGCCTGGAAGGTCGCGGGCCCTTCGCGCTCGAGAATCGCGATGATCTCGGCGGCGTGCAGCTCGATGGGCGTGTCGTCGTAGCGGACCTGGTGCACGCCCGGGCCCCGGCCGATGCTGGCCATGACGCGGCCGAAGGCCTCGAGCAGATCCCACACCTCCGCTTCCTCGAGCTCGACGCCGCGCAGCTCCGGCGGAAGGTTGGCGGGGCGGCGGACGAAGCGACGGGCGCGCTCGTCGGCGGCGGCGCCGAGGGCGCGGGCGGCGTCCTTGAAGCGCTTGTACTCGAGCAGCTGGCGCACGAGGGGGGCGCGGGGGTCCTCGGGCTCGTCGCCGAGGGTAACCGGCGGCGCGGGCAGCAGCGCGCGGGACTTGAGCTCGATGAGCGTCGCGGCCAGGACCAGGAAGTCGCTGGCGGCGTCCGGGTCGAGATGCTCGAGCAACCGCACCTGCGCGATGTACTGCTCGGTGATGTGCGCGATGGGAATGTCGTGGATATCGATTTCATCGCGGCGGATGAGGTAGAGCAGCAGGTCGAGCGGCCCGGTGAACACGTCGAGTTGTACGCGATAGTCGTCCAAGACCAGCCCACCACGGAGACACAGAGGACGCCGAGGTCGCGGAGCTTAGCTCAATATGATCCGCCGGATGCCGTCCTTCAGCACGGTCACGTTGAAGTTGATGAGCAGCCCGAGCCGTTGCCCGGTGGCCCGCCGGTAGCTCAGCACCTGAGCGGTGTGTACGTCACCCAGTGCCTCAACGGCCTCGAGCTCGACAATGAGTTCGCCGCGCACGAGCAGGTCCATGCGGCCCGTTCCGATCGGATGGTCCTTATACAAGAGCGCGACCATCGGCTGCCGGACGAACGGAACCTGGCGGAGTTCGAGCTCCACGCACAGCGCTGCCTCGTAGGCCGACTCGAGCAGACCCGGCCCAAGCACTCGGCGGACCTCGATCGCCGCTCCGATGACCTCACCGGTGAGGTCGTTCAGGTGAGGCGGAAGCTCGCGGACCGCATGACCCGACATTCTCAGCGCCCTCTGCTCCCTCCGCGCCTCTGCGGTTCACCTCAAAGTGACGGCGCCGTCACGATCCCGCACGCGGCGCGGACGTCCGCCATCACCGCCTGCGCGACCGCCCGGGCCTTCCGAGCGCCGGTCCGCAGTATATCCTCCACGTCGTCCGGCCGCGCCGCCCACCGCGCGCGGGCCTCGCGCCGCGGGCCGAAACGCTCCTCGTACAGTTCCGCCAGTCGCTTCTTCGCCTCGCCGTAGCCCATCCCGCCGGCGCGGTAGCGCTGCGCCCACGCGGCTGTTTCCTCCGGGGTCGCCATCAATTTCAGGAGCGCGAACACGTTGCATGTTTCCGGGTTCTTCGGCTCCTCGACGGGCGTGCTGTCGGTCTTGATCGCCATGATCTTCTTGCGGACGGCCTTCGGGTCGCCGAACAGCTCGATGAAGTTGCCGTAGCTCTTGCTCATCTTCTGCCCGTCGATGCCCGGCACGACCGGCGTCTCGTTCAGCCGGGCCTCCGGCCGCGTGAAGACTTCGCGGTAGGTCTGGTTGAAGTAGCCCGCCATGTCCTGCGTAAACTCGATGTGCTGCACCTGGTCCTTGCCTACGGGCACGATGTTGCTGCGGTAGATCAGGATGTCCGCGGCCATGAGCAACGGGTAGCAGTACACGCCCATGTTGGGGACGATGCCCTTGGCGACGTGGTCCTTGTAGGTGGTGGCCCGGTCCATGAGGCCCTTGCCGGTGACGCAACCGAGAATCCAGCTCAGCTCCGTGACCTCCGGCACGTCGCTCTGGCGGAACAGACAGGCCCGCGCGGGATCGAGGCCCATCGCCAGGTAGTCCAGCGCCACATTGAGCGTGAGCTGGCGGAGGTAATCCGCATCCTTCACCGTCGTGAGCGAGTGGTAGTTGGCGATGAAGTAAAACCCCTCGCACTCGTCCTGCAGCTCGATGTGCTGCTTCATGGCGGCGAAGTAGTTGCCGAGGTGGAGGTCACCGGTGGGCTTGATGCCCGACAGGGAACGCATGTCGCTCTCCGCTACGCGGACCACCGCCGCGCCGGAGCCGGCCCGGGGGCGGAAAACTCACAGTAGACCATCCCGTCGGCGGCGATACAAGCGCCCCCAAACCCGCCGCCGGACGCGGCCCACGCCGCCACGCCGCTGCGCGGCCGGCGCGGACCGACCGTGGCGGGGGCGCAGTGCGTCCGCCGGTGAGTCTCCGCGACACGAACGCCGAAGGATGCCCGATCGCCGGCGGCTAGCGCCGGGCGGCGATGAAGCGCTCGGTCACGGCGTCCCAGTTGATGACGTTCCAGAACGCGGCGATGTAGTCCGGGCGGCGGTTCTGGTACTTCAGGTAGTACGCGTGCTCCCACACGTCGAGCCCGAGGATCGGCGTGTGCCCCTGCATGAGCGGCGAATCCTGGTTGGCGGTCGAGCACACGTGCAACTTGCCGGTCGCATCGAGTCCCAGCCACGCCCAGCCGCTGCCGAACCGTGTCGTGGCGGCCTTGGTGAACTCGTCCTTGAACGCGTCGAACGCGCCCCAAACCTTCTTGATCTCGTCCGCCAGCGGGCCGCGCGGCTCGCCGCCCTTCTGCGGACCCATGACGGTCCAGAACAGGGCGTGGTTGGCGTGGCCGCCGCCGTGGTTGATGATCGTCTGGCGGATAGCCTCGGGCACGGCCTTGATGTTCCGCAGAAGCTGCTCGACGGACTGCCCGGCGAGATCCGGGTGGGCTTCGAGCGCCTTGTTCGCGTTCGTGATGTACGCCTGGTGGTGCTTGGTGTGATGAATCTCCATCGTCCGCGCGTCGATGTGCGGCTCGAGGGCGTCGTACGCGTAGGGCAGCGGGGGCAGTTCGTAGGGCATCCCTGGTCTCCTTGCGGTCGCGTGACTTCCAGTGGTTGGTCCGCACAAAGGGCCCGAACAAGGCCCGCAATCACTCGTTTCGTGCGTGATGCTAGGCGCGTGTCGGGCCGGTTCAAGGCAACGGGGGAATCCCCTGCCCCCGGGGGCGGGCGGCCCCGCCCCCGCAGCGATTCCGCCCGCGCGGCACATTCCGGGCCGCGCCGCGGCGGTCAGTCACCCCCGCCGGTCCGCTGGCGGTAGAGCTCCGGTTCGACGACGGCGAGCATCGCCGCCTCGTTCAGGCCCCCGCCAAGAAAGCGGTTGATCGCTTCCACGCTCGGCCGCGGAGACTTGATGATCTCGTTGTAGTGGACGTACAGGAGGCGGAAATGGGGCTGGCGCGCCACCCAGGCGTCGAACTCCGCGAGCTGCTGCTCGAACAGCCCGAGCAATTTGTCGGGGCTCATGTCCCCGGTCTTGCGGCCCTTCCGCGTCAGCATCACGTCCTGCGACTTGATGACCTCCTGGAGGTTCCGCCGCATGAACACGACGTGGTACGTGTGCGTGGCCGGCAGGTCGTACAGCAGCCGATAGACCATCTTCACGACCTTGCCACGGGCTTGGGCCAGCCAGGACGGGTCCTGCCGGGTTTGCTTGACCGGCTCGAACTCGTAGTAGCCGCGCGGGTTGTCCTCGTCGGCCCGGCGGACGTTGTCGGTGAGCGCCGGGATGCCGCCGGCGTCGAGCATCCGCATCATCATCGACGTTCCGGAACGCGGCAGCCCCGACACGATCGTGATCTGGTCGCTGGGTGTGGCTGGCATAAGCCGTGCAAGTCTCCGACGAGCCCCCATGGCTCTCGCATCACGGCGCGCATTCTAGGACAACCCGGCACCGCCGCAAGGGCGGGCCCGCCGGCCGCGATTGACGCGGCCGCCGGTGCTTCGGAGAATGCGGGCTCCGCGGGGCCGGGCGGGGGCGCCGCCGCGGCACGTCCGGGTTCGGGCGGCGGTGATCCGCCAGCGAGGTGCCGAGTGAAGTCGTGGGATGTGCTGCGGGAAGCGTGCGAGCGCGTCGGCGTCAAGGCCGTCGCCGCCAGATTGAACGTGAGCGCGGCCCTCGTCTACAAGTGGTGCCAGGAGCCGCCCACCGAGGAAGACCCCGACGCGTCCGGCGCCCGCAATCCGCTCGACCGCAGCCGCGGGCTGTTCGACGCCACCGGCGACCCGGAGATCGTCAACTGGCTGTGCCGGGCCGCCGACGGGTTCTTCGTGCCGAACCCGCAGGTGCGAATCGGGGATACGGAGGAGCAGCTCCTCGGCACGACGCAGCGGGTGGTGGAGAACTTCGGCCGCCTGCTGTCCGACATCAGCCGCAGCATTGAGAACGACGGCGTGATCACGGAGCCGGAGGCGGAGACGATCCGGCGCTCGTGGGAAACGCTGAAGCGGCATGCGGAGTGCTTCGTGGTCGCGTGCGAGCGCGGCCTGTACCTCCGCGGCCGCCGGCGCTGACCCCGCGCCGCCGGTCAGCTCCGCGCCTCCTCCCAGGCCTCGGCCAACGCGGTCGGCAGCACCTCGATATCCGCGACCTCGAGCGTGCGGACATCCAGGACAAGCATGTCGTCCCGCAGGCGAGCGATGACCGGTACTTCTCGCTGTCGGAGCTCGGCGGCGAGCCGTTCCACGGAGACGTCGGGCACCCGCACCTGCACCAGCCAGGTCGCGAACGGAATTGTCGCCAGCGATCCCCCCCCGGCCTCGCTCACGCCCTCTGTCGCCCGGACCGTCGCCTCGGGCAGCGCGTCCCGCAGCCCGCGCGCGAGCCCATCCGCCAGGCGCGCCAACTCCGCCGCCGGCCGCGACAGCAAACGCCAGCTCGGCACCCGCCGAGCGGCGACGGCCGGATCGCGATAGAGCCGCAGGGTCGCCTCCAGTGCGGCCAGCGTCAGCTTGTCGGGACGCAGCGCGCGGGTAAGCGGGTTGCGCCGCACGGCGGCCACGAGGTCCGCGCGACCGAGGATGACGCCCGCCTGCGGACCGCCCAGCAGCTTGTCGCCGCTGAACAGCGCCAGCCCGGCGCCGGCCGCAAGACTCTCCGTGGCGCACGGCTCGTCCCAGTGCCGTGGGCCGCGATTGCCGACGGGCGCCGCGGGTGGGCTCTCCGGCCACGGCAGGTCGCGGTGGAGCAGGCCGCTGCCGAGGTCATCGACGGCCAGCACGCCGTGCCGTTGCGCGAGCGCCGCGAGCGCACCGATGGGCGGCGCTGCGGCGAAGCCGACCACCCGGTAGTTGCTGGGGTGAACGTGCAGCAGGAGCGCGGTGCGATCGCTCAGGGCACGCTCGTAGTCCTCGATCCGGGTGCGGTTCGTCGTGCCGACCTCGACCAGCCGACACCGCGCCGCGGCCATGATGTCCGGCAGGCGGTACTGGCCGCCGATCTCGACGAGCTGGCCGCGCGACACGAGTACGTCGCGGTCGGTCGCCAGCGTGTTGAGCACGAGGTACGTGGCCCCCGCGTTGTTGTTGACGACCAGCGCGTCTTCGGCGCCGGTGAGCTCGCGCAGCAGATCGCGGGCATGGTCGTAGCGGTCGCCGCGCTCCCCGGTGGCGAGGTCGAGCTCGAGGTTGCAGTACCCGGCCGCCGCCTCGCTGATCGCCGCGAGCGCTTCGTCGGCCAGCGGTGCGCGGCCCAGCCCCGTGTGCAGCACGATGCCGGTCGCGTTAATCACGCGCCGCAGGTGCGGGCGGCTGCGCTCCTGGAGGCACCGGCGAATGTCGAGGGCCAGCGCGGGAGGATCGCAAGCGACCGCTTCGCCGGCGAGGAGCCGGCGGCGGCGCTCCTCGAGCACGGCCCGCACGACGGCGACGACCTCGGCGCGCGGGTAGTCGCCGGGCAAGCCGGCGACCGTCGGGTGGTTCAGCACATGGTCGACCGACGGGAGGCGTCGCAGGGCGTCGTGCGGAGCGGACGGGGGGCCGGACGTGTCCATGCGCGGGATGATAATCAGCGGCACGCTCCGCGCGTACACGCGGCCGGCGGGCCGGCGCGTCACCCCACGGCTTCCGGCCGTCCGGGCCCCGACCGGCCGGTCACATCCACAGCCACCGCAGCGGGTCCGCCCAGGACTCCGCCGCCAACAGCGCCGGCCACAGCGCCGGCCCCGCCACGATGTACGCGATGTTCGCACCGGTCACGAAGTCGTACGCGATCGAGCCCCGCGGTCGTCGCCAGAGCTGGAGACGCCCGCGCCAGCCCGGCACGGGCCCGCGCGGCGGGGCCGGTCGGCCGGCGTCCAGCGCCGCCACCGCCGCGTACGCGTACGTCAGCCGCCGCCAGACCGTGAAGAAGCACCCCACCGCCATCTGCCACAGCACGGCCGGCACGTGCCCGCAGGTGCAGCCGATCAGGATGGCCGCGCAGCGCTCGCCCCGCAGCCAGTAGCCCACGGAGCAGTCGGGAATGATCTCCTCGGCCCGAGCCTTGATGTAGCTGATGAGCACGCCGTTGCACAGCGCGACCACGGCCAGCAGTTGATAGGTCACGCTGGGCGTCGGCAGCAGCGCGAAATGCAGGAAGCACCCCGTGTAGATCGCCATGTCGCTGAACCGGTCGACCGACGAGTCGAGCACGGCGCCGGCGCGCGTGCCCATCCGCCCCACGCGGGCCACCGCGCCGTCGAGCATGTCGCACGCGCCGGCGAGGAGCAGAAACAGCGCGGCCAGCGCCGGCCACCCGCTCGCCGGCCCGGGGCCGGTGCGGAAGTACCACACCTGGTGCGAAGCCCCCCGCATCAGGCAGTACGCTGCGCCGCAGGTCAGCACGAACCCGGCGATCGTAATGCGGTTCGGCGTGGCCCCGTAGCGAATCAGCCCGCGCGCCACACGGTCGCGGGCCCGGCCGATGGCGCGGCCGATCGACAGGCTGGCGCCGCCCGCCTCACCCGCTTCGCGCAGCGCCTGGAAGTCCTTCGCGACCGAGGGCGATGCGGAGTCGTGGTCCATGGCGGCTCGCAACGGCGGAAAAGCGACGGGCGACTACGGAGTCGTCCCGCTGTCCGACGAAGGCGCCGGCTCGGCCGGCGGTGCTGCGGCGCCACCCGCTGGGGCCGAGGTCGCCGGCGCCGCCGGCGGCAGCTCGTCCGCCGGTTCCTCGTAGTACACCTCTTCGAAGTCGGTCGCGTCGACGTCGCGCCGCAGGAGGAAGTACATCTGCGTGCTGCCGCAGAAGAAGTAGCTGACGGCGAAGGCGCCGAGGAGCGCGACGAGGAGGAACACCCACAGCGCGATGAGCACGCCGCCGACCCATTCGGTGCCGCTGACCGGCCCCGGGAGCACCTCGCCCCAGAATGGCGTCGCCCCAGTCGACGGCAGGATCGGCAGGTCCGCCCACGCCGGCATGGTCCACATGGCATCAAGCTTGCCCCGCCCGCTGAGTTCCGCCGCGCCGCCCCAGTTCATGCACAGGCCGGTGAAGGTGTGCGCGAACTTGAGCGTCAGCGCCGCCAGCACGCGGGCCAGCACGAACGCGAGCGCCCCGTGTACCAGCAGGACGAAGCTGTAGAAGGCCACGTGCCAAATGCGGCTCGTGAGGTAGTTGTACGCCCGCGTCAGCGCGTCGAACGACTCCGACGCCTCCACCGCGATCGTCGGCCACATCAGGTGAAACCCCAGCACCGTCGCCAGGAACAGCAGCGCGAGCACCAGACCGCCCAGCAGCGCCAGGAAGTAGAGCGCCCCCGCGACCAACTGGCCCAGCCACGGAATCGCACCGATCAAGCCGCCCACGGCCAGCAGCAGCGCGCCCGCCACGAACAGCAGCACCGGCATCAGCGGTGCCAGCAGCAGCCCGCCGAACTTGTCCTTCGCGAAGCGCAGCGCTTCGCCGAGCCCGACCCGCTGGTCGCGCGCCGCGTGGAGCGCCGCACTGCGGCAGATCGCCCCGCCGAAGAGCGCGAAGACCGCGAAGTGGAACAGCCCGTACAGCGCCGCGAACCAAGGCCGGTGAATCACCGCCCACGCCACGCCGCGCAGCGCAGCCGCGATGCCGCCGGCCAGCGACGGCTCCGCCGAATCCACGCCGCCGCCGAATCCGAACCGTCCCGTGCAAACACCCTGGACCGCCGCGGCGAAGCAGCGGGCCTCGTAGTCGAGCAGGCTGATGAACGGGCCGCGTGGAGCCGTCGCGCGGTATTCCGCCAGTCGCGCGCGGGTCTCCAGCAGCCGCATGAGCTTCCGCCGCTCGGCCGCGGTCGTACCACGCTCGGTCTCGACCGGCCGGGCCGCCGCCGCGCCCTCCGACTTGGCCGGGGTCGGATCCTCGCTGAAGAGCTCGGTGAGGGCCTCGTTCCGCCGACTGACGAGATCGGGGCCAGTGCGGCGCGCGTGCAGCGCCACTCGCAGCACGTCCGCCGCGGCATACAGCGCCGCGCGGCGCTCCGCCTTCTGCTCGGTACTGAGCTCCGCTTTCCCGAGCGCGTCAACGCGCTGCTTAACCCGCTCGCGAATCCAGCCCAGCGCCTCTCTTACTTCCTTCTCATGCTCCGCCGTCAGCAGGACGCGCTCCAGCGACCGGCCGCCGAGCAGCGCCTGCGCCTCGGCCGTCGTCTTCGCGCGATCCGCGGCAACGAGCGCCGCCGCCGCCAGCTTCTCCCGCGCGTCTTTGGCCGACGATTGCCACGCCCCGTAGTCAGCCTGCGTCCCCGCCGCGTATACCTCCAGCGCGCTGACCACCCGCCCCCCTGCGGCGCTGGCGCGCGGCACGCCGCTGTCCAGCGCCAGCCACGCCGCGTCGAAGATCCGGCCGCCCAGGTAGATCACGATCACGCACAGCAGTGCCAGCACGAGTCGGTTCGCGTTCAGGGCCAAGTCCAGCGTGCGAAACAGACGCACGAACGGAAAGGCCTCCGACCATGCGATGGACCGCAGCTCTGTCCCGTCGGCCATGTCCGTCTCCCTCTGCGGTGCGGGCCGCACCGGCCGACCGAGTCCGCGCCCGGTGCGGCCGTGGCGGCCATTATAGGTAGCCGCACCCCCTCAACAAGCTCAACCGCGACGCCGGCCGCGCGAGCGGCGTCGGGCGCTCATCGCCGTCGCGACGTGACCGCACACCCGAGGGCGAATCCCGCCCGCTCAGCACTGCTCGACCCCGGAGACTCCCGCCGGCACGCTCCTTCTTTCCGCTCGCCACCGCAGACCCCACGCCGCCAATAACGCCACCGCCACAATCGCCAGGACCGCCAGCTGGCGGCTGTCCGGCACCCACGCGAGGCTGTAGACGGCCGCCACCGGCAGGACCCCACCAACCCAAGCGCTCCGCGTGCCCGCAACCAGCCGCTCGTCGCGCCCGGCCGGTGTCCGTAGAGCCACGAGGAGCGCGACAAGCGCCAGCCAAACGCCCACGGGCAGCTCCACTCCACCCGCGCGCACCAGGTCCGCCACCGGCACGCCGGACGCCGTCAGCCCCAGCAACCCCGCCAGGCATCCGGCCGGAGAGTCGTACTCTCGGGCGTCCCGCAGCGACAGCAGCCCCAGGCCAAGCAGCGCCAGCGCCGCGAGCACGACCAGCGGCCACGGCTCACCGACAGCGCCTCCGCTTGCCCAAAGTCCGGCCGACACGCCGGCGCCAGCCGCGAATACCGCCGAGAGGCGCCGCGCGCTCGGGATCAGCCGCCCGGCCGTTGTCCACGAACGCCCCTCGTGCAACTGCTGCTGCCAAAACCGGGCAAGCCAGAGCATCCAAAGCGCCGCGAGCGCCACGCCCAGGGCCACGTTAGCGCTCCCGCCAGGCAGCCACCGCCCTGCTCCATACACGACCACGAGCCCGGTCAGCAGCAACCCGAACTCACCGACGACGACCGACGCCCGCCGATGCCCGGCGGTCAGCGTGCCGAGCGCCGCCGCGGCCAGCCCGAACGGTACGAGGCCGACGGGCCCGGCGAGCCCGGCCGCGAGCGCGCTGGCCCCGCTCAGGGCGACCACCATTGCTGCCGCGCGTCCATCCGCGGGGCGCTCCTGGGCGAGCCGCTCGGGTTCGGCCAGCCAGACCGCACACCGCGCGCGCCATCGCTGCCAGACCGCCGTCAACGCCAGCAGGAAGGCGCCCAGGCCCCCGTAGAGCGCCAGGTCGGCCGCGGGCCGCGCCCACGCCGCCCGGGTCTCCTCCGTCAGTCCACACCCGACCGCAACCAGGAGCGCCCCGCCCGCGAGGTACGGCGTCCACGGGCGGCCCGCAGCATCCACGAAGAACGCCGGCACCGCGAGCACCAGCGCCGTCACCACGGCCGCCGTTCCGCCGCGGCCGCCGTTCCGCTGTCCAAGCAGCACGACCGCCGCCGCGAGGCCGGCCACGACCGCGGCCTGCTCACCCAGTACGCGCCGTAGCGGCTGCGGCGACCGGCCGGGCGAGCCGCCCCGGACATCGCGCTCGACCCACCGCGCCGCGAAGAACCACAGGAACGCGAGGCCGGTGAGGGCGATGGCGAGCGGCCATTCCTGATCCGACGCGTCGATGTTCCGACCAAGGGCATGATTGGCGATCAGGAGACCGCTCAGGGCCGCCATGAACACGCCTTCCGGCACGCCCGCGGGCAGGCGACGGCGGAAAAACACGACGAGCAAAAGCGTAACCAATGTGGCCAACGATGCCCCGAGCATCTCGGCCGGGCCGATGAGCAGAGTGGACGTCGGCAGCAGCGGTGGCACGCGATCCTCGTAGCCGGGAGCCGCGCGGGCAGCGCCGGCGGAGTGGCCTATCCTAGCAACGCTTCCGCGGCAATCCCAGCCGGCGAGCGGGTCCCGCGCGAAGCCCGGGTCGGGGCCGTCGGCGACCGGGCCGGCCCGGTTGTCGAATCCTGTGGACAGAAGAACCCGCGGTGCCCCTGGGCGGGTCCCGGGTATACTGAGATGGCCGAGCGACCTTGGTGTGGCCGCCGGAATCGCAGAACAGGTCCACCGCACGAAGCAGGGAGTGCACGATGATCGGGGCACACAGGCAGAGCGGCGTTCGGGCGAGTCTGCTGGCGTTGTGGGTGATGGTCGGGCTGACCGCGACGGCGACCGGCCAGACGGTTGCGCGGGGAAAAGTCTTTCCACCGTTCAAGGAGACCGATTTCCGCACGGGCAAGACCATCGACCTCGAAAGCTTCCGCGGCAAGGTCGTGCTGATCGACTTCTGGGCGACGTGGTGCGGCCCCTGCCGGGCCGAATTGCCGAACGTCAAGAAGAACTACGAGAAGTACCACAGTCAGGGCTTCGAGATCATCAGCATCTCGCTCGACTCCGACCTCCAGAAGTGCCGCGAGTACATCGAGAAGGAGAAACTCGACTGGTACCATATCGCCGATGGCAAAAAATGGGATGCGAAACTGGCAAAGAAGTACGGCATCGACGCGATTCCGCGGGCCGTGGTCATCGGCCGTGACGGCAAGGTCATCTCCGACAACGCGCGCGGCGGCGGCCTCGCGCAGGCCATCGAGGAAGGGCTGAAGCAGAAATTCGAGCCCGAGAAGGACGACGACATCGAGACCGCCGCCAAGGCGAAGCTGGCCGAGGCCGACAAGCTCCGTGCCGACGGCCGCTACGCCGAGGCACTGGCGATCTACGACGAGCTCGGCACGAAATACGCGGCCCGGCCGACCGGTGAGACCGCCAACGCCAGAGCGCGCGACATGCGGACCGACCCGAAGATCATGAAGCAGATCGCGGAGGAGCAGGCCGCGGCCGCGGACCGTGAAGCGGAGAAGAAGGGGGGCGAGTGGCTCCGGCTGGCCCGCGAGATGAAGAAGGCCAACAACCTCGCGATGGCCCGCAAGTACTACCAGCGCATCATCGACACGTATCCGAAGTCCAAGGTCGCGGAAACCGCCCGCACCGAGCTGGCGCAGCTCCCTCCCGATTGAACGCAGGTCAACGGCCCCACCGCGCGCCCGTGCTGCCGGCCCGTGTCCCGCGGCGACTTCCCTCCGCGTGGTAGCCCCTCGCCGCGGGACGCCCGGCCGAACACACGACTGCGGTCTGGCGCGCGTACGAGACCGCCGGAAACTCCGTTCATTCTGCCTGAGCTGCGGAAGGCCACGCCCCGTCCCGCGACTCAGCGTACTGCATGGGACATGAGTCTCCCATCTTCTGCCCGGTCGGGCGCGCACCGCGCCAGGCCCCTCCGCATCCGTAACTCTCTGTGCTCCAAGCCCTTCGGACACGTCGCGCGCGTCTGAATACCCCGCTGGCGCTCGTCGTCCATTGAACGGCGGCGAGAGACGCAAGGCTGATGCCGACGTTTCCGCAGCCGCCGGCTGGGTCGCGGATCGGCGCGGCACGCGCTCCAGCCTTCCGGCAACCGCCGGCCGACGGCAGTGCGGTGCCGCGACGACCATGCGGAAAGGCAGGCGCAAGGTGGAGCTCGGCAGTGCAGCACGGCGGCTCCCGCCCGGCGACGCGGAACTGGTACAGCGGGCGCGGACCGGTGAACACCGGGCCTTCAACGAGTTGATCGAGCGGTATCAGCGTCGCGCGGTGTGCGTGGCGTATCGGCTCGTCGGGAACGTACACGACGCGCTGGAGGTGAGCCAGGATGCGTTCGTACGGGCCTACCAGAACCTCCGCACGCTGGCCGATGGGGACCGCTTCGGACCCTGGCTGCTTCGGATCGTCACGAACCTCGCGCTCAACTTCCGTCGGGCGCGGCGGCCGCGGCTGAAGCGACAGCGCGAGTGGCCCGCTCCCGGCGTGGATGAAACGGACCCCGAGGGAACGCACGCCGGGCGCGGGGACCGTCCGTCGTCCGCGATGAACACGCTCGAGCTCGCCCAACGGATCGAGGCGGGGTTGGCCGAGCTGCCGGAGCAACAGCGGGCGGCGCTGGTCTTGTTCTCGATCGAGCAGATCCCCCAGAAAGAAGTCGCGCGGATGCTCGGATGCTCGGTTGAAGCGGTGAAATGGCATGTTTTTCAGGCCCGCCGCAAACTGAAGATCCGGCTCAAAGACTACCTCTAGCCGACCGTCGCGCTCCCGCGCGCGACATTCGACACCGCCGATTAACTCGGCCGCCGCGCTGCGTCGATAACACCAGCGGGGCGCCAAGCCGAGCGGGCGCCCCGCGCGTCGTGACCGCCCTTCGGAGGTGTTGCGTGGATCCGCGCTTCGTTCCCGCCGGTCCGGCCCTGGCCGCTCGCAGGACATCCTCGACCGAGCCCCGCTCACCCCGCAATGAGCGGCGGCGCCCTTACCGCGTCCCGTGCCGCGTCCGGCTCATCAACCCGACGACCGGCGAGGTGCGAACCGTCGTCGGCGAAACCGTCAACCTGTCCGTCGGCGGCCTCGCCATGCACGTCAGCATCGACGCTCCCGTGGGCACATGGGTTGAGACGCTGCTGCCGCACCCCAGCGGAAATCCGCGCTTCGTGTGCGGGCGCGTCGTCCGCGTCCGCCGCACGATGAGCACGTCGTTCGAACTCGGCGTCGAGATCACGGGGGCCGACGACTGCCCGTTCTGACCAGCGGGTTCGACCCTCCCGCCACCAACCGGTGTCTCCCGAAAGCAACGACGGCCGTCCCCCCGGAGACGGCCGTCGTGAATAGATTCGCTCTCGGGCGTGCCGGCCGCCAACGGCGGGCGGCCGCGGAGATGCCGGTCCTACCGCTCGGGCACGAAACTGAACACCGTCAGGATGGCGCCCGCCGCCATCAGGACGACCAGGGCCGCCGCCAGCCAGAGCGCGCCGGCGTCACCCAGGAAGGACCACCGAAACAGCAGCGGAAACGCCGCCAAACCCAGCCCGCCCAGCCCACTCAGGCTCAAGCCGGCCAGCAGGGCCACCCGCCGCACGGTTCTTCGCTCCGTCGCCAACATTGGTCTCCCAGCCGCATTCGGCACGATCAGTTGAACGAACACGTGGCTCCTCATGACTTTGAAAGGTAACCGCGGATATTGACGGCCCGCTATTACAAGACCCGGCGCTTTCTGTAACGGTTGCGGGCGGGGACGCGAGCGGCTTGTCGGATGCGCCCGAATCCCGATAATGCCGACAAGCGAATGCCCGCAACCCCTGCGAGGTTTGAAATGAACGCATCCGTTCCCGCCGCCGCCGGCGGCGTCGAGTTTCCGCGCCAATACGTCGCGCCGGATGCCGATTTCGGCACCTGGGCGACGGCGGAACCGTACTACCGCGAGCTCGTGGAACGGAAGGTTGACTCCCTGGCCGCGCTCGAACGCTGGCTGGCCGACGGGAGCGAACTCGAAGCCTGCTTCGACGAGGAGGGCACGCGGCGTTACACCGCCATGACGTGCCAGACCGACGACCCGGCGCGGCAGGAGCGCTACCTGTACTTCATCGAGCACGTGCAGCCCGCGGCCGAGCCTTGGCGCGACCGGCTGCGCCGCAAGCTGGTCGCGCTCGCCGAGGACATCGCGCTGCCGGCCCGTCGCTACGAGGTGCTGCTGCGAAGCGTGCGGAACGCGGTCGAGCTTTACCGCGAGGAGAACATCCCGCTGCTGGTCGAGGACAGCAAGCTGCGGACCGAGTATCAGGCGCTCACGGCCGCGATGACCTGCCAGTACGACGGGCGCGAGCAGACACTCCAGCAGATGGCGCGCTATCTCGAGGAGACCGACCGCCGGGTCCGCGAGGAAACGTGGCACCTCGCCGCCGACCGCTTCCTGAAGGACGCGCCCGCGCTCGACGAACTGTACGTCAAGATGGTCGCACTGCGCCATCGCATCGCGCAGAACGCCGGCTGCCGCGATTTCCGCGAGTATTCATTCCGTGCGATGGAGCGCTTCGACTACACGCCCGCCGACTGCCTGGCCTTCCACGAGGCCATCGCCGACGTCTGCGTGCCGGCGGTGCTCCAGCTGGCCGCCGAACGGAAACGGAAGCTGGGGCTGCCGACGCTGCGGCCCTGGGACATGGCGGTGGATCCGGACGGCGAGCCGCCCCTGCGCCCGTTTGAGACCGACGAGCAACTTGCCGCCGGGTGCAGCCGGATCTTCCACCAGGTTGGCCGCGAGTTCGGCCGGATCTTCGACACGCTGCGGGAGCGCGGGCAGCTCGACCTGGGCAGCCGCAAGGGCAAGGCTCCCGGCGGCTACCAGGTCAACTACGCCGAACAGCGCCTGCCGTTCATTTTCATGAACGCCGTCGGAACCGAGGCCGACGTCCGCACGCTGCTGCACGAAGGCGGGCACGCATTCCACAGCTGGGCGTGTCGGCAGGAGCCGCTGCTGGCGTACCGCAGCGCGCCGCTGGAGTTCGCCGAGGTGGCGTCGATGGGCATGGAGTGCCTGGCGCTGCCGTTCACGCACGAGTTCTTCGGCGCGGCACAGCCCCGCGCCACCCGGCATTTCTTCGAGAAGATCGTGGCGTTCTTCCCGTTCATGGCGATGATCGACGCGTTTCAGCACCACGTCTACACGCACGTGGACGCCGGATTGGAGAGCTGGAAAGACCACTGGCAGCAGCTCACGCGCCGCTTCGCCTCGGAGCTCGACCTGACCGGGCTCGAGCGCCACGACCGGCAGAGCTGGCAGAAGAAACTGCACATCTACGAGGTGCCGTTCTACTACGTCGAGTACGGCATCGCCCAGCTCGGCGCGCTCCAGGTCTGGCGCAACTCCCTCGCCGCCTACGAGGACGCCGTCGCGCAGTACCGCCACGCCCTCGCGCTCGGCGGCTCACGCCCGCTGCCGGAGCTCTTCCAGACCGCCGGTTGCCGGTTCGACTTCTCCCCCGCCACGCTCCGGCCGCTGATCGGCGCGGTGATGGAGAAGATCGACGGCCGCTAGCGCCTCGCCGGCCGACCCTTTCGTGCCGCCCGGGATGGCGCGATAATCGCCGCGCATGCTCAAGCAGCACAGCCAGTTCGCGCTTGCCCTGCTGGTCGCGGCCGACGCGCTCGCCGTGTCCGCGGCCTGGCTGGCGAGTTATTGGCTGCGCTTCGCCCTCCTGCCCGTGGACGAGGCGAAGGGCGTCCCGGGGCTCGGCGACCAGTTCCTGCCCATGCTGCCGCTGGTCGTGCTCGGGCACCTGCTGGTGTTCCAGCGGCTGCGGCTGTACCGGCCGCGGCGCAGCGACAGCCTGTGGCGCGAGCTGCGGGCCACGTTCAAGGCGTTCGTGGTCGCCGTGGTGGTGGTCGTGCTGATCGACTACGCCCTGCCCCAGACCAACAAGATTTCGCGCAAATTCATCGCCACCTACGCGGTGGTCGGCTCGGTCTGTTTCACGATCTTTCGACTCAGCGTGCGGGCGCTGCTCCGCGCCCTGCGGCGGCGCGGCTGGAACCGCCGGTACGCCGCCATCATCGGCAGCGGGCGGGCCGGGCAGCGCCTGCTGACCGCGCTGCGCCGCAACGGCTGGACCGGCATCCACGTCGTCTACTTCGTCGACGACGTTGCGCCGGACACCGAGGCGACCGTGCGCGACGTGCCCGTGCTGGGGCCGCTGTCCGACCTGCGGAACATCGTCGAGCACCACCCCGTCGACGCGCTCTTCGTCGCGCTGCCGCGCCGCGCCGCCCACCGCCTCGACGAGGTGCTCGCCGCCGTCGACCTCTCGACCGCCGACGTGCGCATCGTGCCGCCCGTCAACCCGGCCATCGCCCTCCGTCCGGAGGTCACCACGCTCGACGGCGTGCCGATCGTGTCCGTACGGCAGTCGCCGCTGTACGGCTCCAACGCGCTGCTGAAACGCGCCTTCGACCTGGTCGTCGGCGGGCTGTTCCTGCTCGTGGCGGCGCTGCCGATGGCCGTCATCGCGCTGCTGATCCGGCGCGATTCACCGGGCCCCGTGCTGTACCGCCAGCGCCGCATGGGACTGGACGGCCGCGAGTTCGACCTGCTCAAGTTCCGGACGATGCGGACCGACGCCGAGTCCAACGGACCCGTGTGGTCGCAGGTCGACGACCCCCGCCGCACGCGCATCGGGGCCTGGCTGCGGCGCACCAGCCTGGACGAACTGCCGAACCTGTTCAACGTCCTGCGCGGGGAGATGTCGCTCGTCGGACCGCGGCCGGAGCGCCCGGAGTTCATCGCGCAGTTCAAGCACCAGATTCCGCAGTACATGCTCCGGCACAAGATGAAAGCGGGCATGACCGGCTATGCCCAGATCCGCGGGTGGCGCGGGGCGACCTCACTGCGGAAGCGCATTCAGCACGACGTGTACTACATCCGCAACTGGAGCCTCGCGCTCGACATCCGCATTCTGGTCCAGACCCTGCTCACCGTCTGGTTCAGCCGGCACGAGGAGAGCCTGCCCCCCGCAACGAAGAGCAAGGCGCCGAAACCCGGCGTCATCATCCCGCGCCCCTGAGCGCCCCCTTCGTGCCTCCAGGCCTTCTGTCCCCGGCCCCTCACGCCGTCCGCAGCGTCCGCACGTGCTCCGGCACGCAGCGCGCCAGCACCTCCGGGTTGTACCCGCCCTCGAGAATGCTGACCACGCGGCCCTGCGCGTGCCGCTCCGCCAGCTCGCAGACGAGTTCGGTCATCCACACAAAGATCTCGTCGCTGTACGCCAGGTTGCCGAGCGGATCATCGCGGTGGGCATCGAAGCCGGCGCTGAGGAGGATCATCTGCGGCGCGAACCGTCCCACCGCCGGGACGACGCGCGACTTGAACGCCTCGCGAACATCGTCGTCGCCCGCACCCGGGTCCAGCGGGATGTTCATCGTGTACCCCTGACCCTTCCCGATGCCGGTCTCGGTCTCGAAGCCCGTGCCGGGGTACAGGTAGGCCGGATGCCCGTGCAGGCTGATCACCAGCACCCCCGGGTCGGCCAGAAACGTGTTCTGCGTGCCGTTGCAATGGTGCACGTCGAAATCCAGCACCAGCAGCCGATCTAGCTTGAACTCCGATTTCAGGACCATGGCCGCCAGTGCCACGTTGTTCAGCAGGCAGAAGCCCATCGAGCGGTCGGCCTCGGCGTGGTGCCCCGGCGGCCGGACCGCGCAAAAAGCGCGCCTCAGGTCCCCCCGGGCCACGCGCCGGGCGGCCTCCATGACCCCCCCCGCCGCCAGCCGCGCGATGTCATAGCTCTCCGGGCAGATCGCGCTGTCCGGCACATCGATGTATGGATACCCCTGGCGACACGCCGCATCCAGCCGGGTCAAGTAATCGTGCGTGTGCACGGACTGCAACAGCGTGTCCGGCGGAACGGCCGCCGGGAGCGCGACGCACTCCTCGAGCAGCCCGGTTGCCCCGAGCGCCTCCTCAATGACCTTCAGCCGGTTCGGGGACTCAGGATGTCCGGGACCGGTCGCGTGACGCCGAAACCGTTCGTCGAGCAGGATTCCGGTGGGGTGCATGCCGATAGTGTAACGTGAGTCGCCGCCCGGGTCAGGCAACCCGGCGCGGGCATCTCCACGGCTTCAGCGCCGACCGCCCCGCGGTTGTCGCGAGAAGCGAGACTCTGCCAAACCCCGGCGGCCGGCGCGGACACCGGCCTGCCTGACTGGAGGACGAGCACATGCGTCTTGGGACACGGATCGCACTGGTGTTGACGTCGGCCGCGCTGCTGTGGGGCTGCGCCCGGCAGGACCAGAAGGTCACTTCGGATCAGCGGAATCAACCGCAGACGGCGCAGCAGAAGCAGATTTACGCCCAGTTGGCGAGCGCCACCGCCGAACTGAGTGCGTCGCGCAAGGAGCTGGCGGCGAGCATCACTGAGATGGCCCGGACCCGCCAGGCCCTCGAAGGCAGCATCCGACGGCTGGCCCAGAATGACGTTCGCCGCGAGATGCTCGACAAGGCGCTGGCCGGCGCCAGGGCGGATCTCGCGGCCGGCCGCAAGACTGACGCGGAAGTAAAGGCCCAGCTCGCCGAGCACATCAAGCGTATGGCCCGCGCGACCGCACGCCAGGAGACGCTCGACAAGACCATGCGGCAGAGCGTGGCCCGGGCCTCGCAGCCGCAGGCCAACCCGGCCCAGGTCCGCGCCCTCGCGCAGCGCGTCGCGTCGCTCCGTCAGCAGGTAACGACGCTCATGACGGAGCTGGCCTCGAGCCAGACGACGGCCCGCGGCAATCAGCAACCGGCCCGCAAGGGCGTCTGAGCGCCGGTGCAGCGACCTCGACTTCGCAGCCCCCGCCGCGGCGCACCGGCGCGCAGGGGGGCTGTGTGCTTCCTTGCCCGAAGGCGTCGCGGCGCGGGCCGGCGACGGCGACTGCCGCCGCACTCAGCCCCGCTCGCCGGGCGCGCCCGGCCGAACCGCACGCCATGGACCGGCCGCCGTGAATCGGACGATCCCCGCCGCGCGAGAAGTCAGCCTCTTGACCGCTCGGGGCCCCGCGCGCCATACTCCCTGACTGGCGGCTGCGACCGCGTTGGGCGTTTAGCTCAGTTGGCTAGAGCGCATCCTTCACACGGATGAGGTCACAGGTTCGAGTCCTGTAACGCCCACTCGCCCATCGGTTCGTCTCGCCCTCCGCGGATCACCAGGCGCACTACTGACCAGGGATTCGGCGGCGGCGCGGCCGCCGGCAAGGTTCCGCGGCGCACGGTCCGGAGCCGAGTGCGCCTCGATCCCTGCCGGTACCGGTCACGGCGTGGCCCGCTCGGTGCGGCGTGAGGGCGACGCTTGCGTCGAACCCCAACCCTCGTCCATAATGCCGCCCGCTTGGGCGGAGTCGTTCACTTCGAGGAGACGCTATGTTCACGTCCACGTTCAACTCGCTGTTCAACCCGGTGTACCTGATCGTCATGCTGCTGATCTTCGTACTCGGGCCGACACTCGGGTTCGACATCACCGGCCTGTTCCCGACGGTCAACTGACGTCCGCAGCGGCGGCGTCACCTGACAACTGACGAGCCCCACCGGACTCCTTCAGCGCCGGCGCGAGGGACGGTTGCCGGCCAGCGTTGTGGGGGCCCCGTCCGCCCCCTAGCGAACCGCGCCGCCACCTTATGAACAGGCGGTCACCCTTGGTCCCTTGACAGCCGCCGGAAACGGCGTGTCGAGGCCGACGGAGATCGTTCCCGCGCAGCTTGCCGCCCGAGGCCGATGACGGCCACGGCGGGGGCAAGCCCACACAGCCCCGCGACCCCGCTGCCGATTCGCGCGTCAGGCGACAGGTTCCGGCACGCGCAACCTGAGCGTGATGTCGCCTAGCAATCCCGCCCGCCAGTGCAAGGATCAGGCGTGCGGCGGTGCAGCGAACGCGGCCGGACCACGCCGGGTCGCCGGCCCGCAGTGAACCCCCGTGAGCGTAAGACGAAGCGGGGCGCGCGGCAGGCCGCGCGGCAGCCAGACTGCATGATCCATCCGCCGCAAACGGTTCCGCTTCAAACGCCTACGGCCTCCACGCCGCCGCGCGGCGCTCGCACTCTTCGGGCGAGACGTCCTCGATGCGCGTCGCCAAGCTCCATACGTGCCCCTGCATGTCGAGCACCTTGGCGAAGCGGTCGCCCCAAAACATGTTCTGCGGGGGCATGAGCGCGGAGCAGCCGGCGTCCAGCGCCCGCTGAAACGCGCGGTCGACGTCCGTCACGTACACGTGCAGCCCGCCGGTCACGTGCTGGGCCACGGGGGACTTCATGCCCTGCGCCGGCCACCCGCCGCCCAGCATGAAGATCGAGTCGCCGATCTTCAGCTCGGCGTGCATCACCGCCCCGCTCGGCATCCGGAGGCACAGGACCTCCTCGGCCCCGAAAGCGTGTTTGTAAAGCGTGATGGCTGCGTCGGCATCGCGGCCGACGAGCGACGGCGTAATCGTGTGGAATCCCGGCGGAATCGGCGGCAAGTTGCTGCCCATGCGTTCTCCCTTCGGCCCTGGGCTCCGGCTCGCCCGGCGCAGTGTCGATACCTTACAGAAACCGAACTTGTGTGTCAAGCCCCCAAGAACGCTCGTTCCGGCTGCCGCCGGCCGCTTCCCCGCGCGTCCAGCCCCGCCGGGCACGCGCACCACCGGCGCGCGGCCGCGGAACCCCGCGTGCCGCGCAAGTCCACTCCGCGGCGCAGCGCGAAGCGGCACAAAATAGCCCGCCCTCTCTCACCGCCGCGGGCGGTGGGAGAGGGCGAACGAACGGATCAAGCTTCGCGCTGGTGCAGGGTCTAGCGACGACGCAGCGCGAGCAGCGCGAGCCCCGCCAGCAGGATGCTAGCCGGCTCGGGCACCACGCGCACCAGGAAGTCATCGTGGTAGCCCTTCCCCAAACGCGCCGCCGAGGTGATATAGTCGCTTCCCAGGTTCACGTTCCACGAACCGACGCCGCTGCCGTTCGCGTTCGCCAACGACACGGCCGCGAACGCGGTCGACCAGAGCAGGTTCTCAGCGCTGTCGTAGACGGCCGCACCGCCGTCGGTCCCGTCGTACGAGAGCACCACCTTGACCCAGTTGCCCACCAGCTGCGGGTCCGTGTACAGCGGCGGTGCATTGTAGGTCGAGGACCAGTTCTTGCCCGCACGCACCGCGCCCGCGCCGCTGATCGTGATGCCCAGCACCGTGCTGCCCAGCGTCCCCGTCCCACTGTTTACCGCGTAGACACCGTAAAGGCGATCCGGACCGGTGGTCGCGTCCACGTACAGCCAGGACGAGATCTCGAGCGGCGTGGCCGGGGTGATCGCACCGGCCTGCCCGTCGAAGGCATGCCGCACGCTGTAAAAGCTGGTCCACGTAACGCTGTTGTTCCAGAACAGGCTCTGCGAGCCGGTACGCGCGAACGAGTCGACGATCGATTGCGAAGTCCCGCTGGTCGAACCCGCGGCCCAGCCGTCCTGCCCAATGATCGAACCCGTTGCGAACGGCGGGTTCTCAAAGCCCGCGCTGTAGATGACCTGAGCACTAGCGGAAGCCGCGAGCAAGCTCGCCACAGCGCCCACAAGAATACGACGCAAAGTCTTCTCCATCATCTGGTCTCCTCCTCGGGGGACTGCCAAACCCCTCCAAAGTCACATGTTGCGCGCTCGCCCGCGAGCCAACGTAGCTCGTGTGTCAAATAAGCCCGCAACTCCTCCGTTGCCGCATATTACCGTGCGCGCCGCAAAATAACAACCTTTTTTGATGAAGCTAACCATCCGATAAAATTCCCACGACTGCGCTCGCAACGCCGTCCTACGTCACACAAGCCCGCCCTTTCGCCCCCTGCCGCGGCTCTGAGTGCCCCCTCGTGGGGCTATCTGTCCGAGCGAGCCCGCCTCTGGGCGTGTTCCCGCAGCTCGCGCAGCGGGTCATCGCCCAGCGGCGGCCAGTCGTCCGTCACATGCGAGAACACGTCGTACGCAACAGCGACGCGGCCGTCCCGTTCGTCACGCCAAATCTCGACGATCCGACCTTCCTGCGGCCAGTCGATGCATGAGCCGGTTTCGATCTCCAGGTAGTTTCCGCGGTCGGTCACTCGGTGCCGGTGCGTGTGGCCGGCCAGGTGCAGCACGACCGCCGGGGAGGACCGTAGCACCGAACGGAACTCGGACGGACCGACCTCCGAGCCGCTCTCCGTCCGTAGCGTGTCGCTTGGATGATGCGTGGCCACGACCGCGAGCTCGCCCGCCTGCTCGGCTGACCGCAGTTCCCCTCGGAGAAAGCCGAGCTGCGCGCGGGTCAACGCACCCTCAGACTGAATCGCGCCGGCGACTACGCCCCGGGCCCGCGTCGTGTCCAGCACGATCAGCCGCCCGCCCGGCACGAGCGTCGCGCTGTACCATGCCGTCTCCCCGCCCGGCGGCAAGCCGTGCCCCGGCGGACCGCTGCAAGTCGTGGCCAGCGCTGCGGCGAGATCCCCACGCGTGACGTACGCCCGGCCCACATCCGCGGGCACTGCCACCGGCCGACTGAGCAGCGGCGGTGGTCCGGGCCGCGCGGGCGAGACCACGCCGTGCGCCCGGTCTCCGGTCGGATCAAGCACGACCGGCAGCCACAGGCCCGGCCGTTGCGGCAGCGGCAGCGGTGCAACCCGGCGTCCGTCCGCGGCGGTCAGGATCGGGAAGACACCCAGTGCGTACACGTCGTGGTTCCCGACGGCCACATACCACGGAATGGACGGCAGCGGCCCATGGCGGCCCTGCTCGTAGAGGCCCTGCGGCGCGAAAGCGGCGAACGGATCCAGTGCCGCCGGCGGCCGCGCCGCGGGCGGACGATCGTCCGGTCCCGACAGCGGCTGCACCCTCTCGCCGTCCATCACAGCCACGAACCACGCAAGCTCGTTGGTCTGCGCGTTGTCAACGAGGTCGCC
This sequence comes from uncultured Phycisphaerae bacterium, assembly GCA_937928595.1. Lineage (GTDB taxonomy): Bacteria > Planctomycetota > Phycisphaerae > UBA1845 > Fen-1342 > CALGJV01. The sequence continues at coordinate 86,491 of CALGJV010000006.1, forward strand.
GGTGAGAATGAGCGCGTCGATCGTGCGGCCGGCCGCGTGCATGCGATTGACCGTGCGGACAAGTCCGTCGAGCACCTGAGCGGTGTACGCTTCCTGCGGCCTCCAGGCCGGCGGCACGAATGCGTCGGCCCCGGTGAAGCGGGCCGGCGAGGCGACGTCGAGGATGTGAACGTCCGTGACGTGGGCCAGCCGCGCGACCAATCGGAACTCCCCGCCGGGCGCCGGCGCGACGCGGGCATCGCGCGGGTCGGCTCCGGCCGGATGCGCACCTTGCACCAGCGCCGTGACATCGAAGCCGCAGCCCCACCCCAGCAACACAGAAGCACTCAGCACCAGCGTTGAGGTGCGTAGTAAGCCGACCCACATGCACGTCTCCCGGTCCCCGCGCCGCCGGGCGCAGCGCCACTGGGAGAAGGATAGACGCGTCCGCCCCCCGTGTCTGCCGCCGACCCAAACGCCGGGCGTGCGCACCGGCCTCTGCTCGACCAAAGGCGAGTCGCCGCGCGGGGTGTCCGCCGCACGGCAACGATTCGCCCCCGGTCGTCAGCCGGAGACTCCGGCGCCGGTCAGCGGCGACTCCGCGCGCGACGCGCTGTCGGCCGCCGGTGCCACCATGGCCAGCTGACTCCGCTCCGCCGTCGTCGCCAGCCCGAACAGCCGTTCCGACAGGATCGTGGCCCGCTCCCCCAGCGGGTTGAACCACAGCGTACCGAGCAACAGCACCACGATCGCACAGCCGGTCACCAGCGCCACGCCGCCCAGCGGCGCGGGCACGGCCGGCAGCGCGTCGTTCTCGACCAGGAACATCTGGCGGATGATGCGGACGTAGTAGTACAGGCTCAGCGCCGTGTTGATCACCGCGACGGCCACGAGAATCCACAACCACGGCTGGGCGACCGCGCCCTTGCCCAGCGCGACCAGCAGGTACCACTTGGCCGTGAACCCGCCCAGCGGCGGCAGCCCCACCAGCGAGAACAGGCACACCGCCATCGGGACGGCCAGCCACGGCGCCCGCCGCCCGAGAGCCGTGAAGGATGACAGGTGGTCACTGCCCGTCTGCCACACGACCAGCGCCGTGACGCCGAACGCGCCCAGGTTCATCACCACGTACACCATCAGGTACGCGACGACGGCCGTGAAGCCGGGTCCCCCGCCGCCCGCGGTGGGCGACAGCGTAATCGCCGCCGCCATCATCATGTAGCCCGCGTGCGCGATCGACGAATAAGCGAGCGTACGCTTCACGCTTTCCTGGCGGAGTGCGGCGAGGTTGCCCACGGTGCAGGTCAGCGCCGCGACCACGCCCACGCCCCAGGCCAGCGGCGTGGCCACCTCCACGTGGAGCGGCGCCGGCCCCAGTACCGTCACGACCCGCAGCAGCAGGCCCAGCCCGGCCGCCTTGCTCGCGACGCTGAGCCACGTCGTGATCTCGACCGGCGCGCCCTCGAACACGTCGGGGCACCACAGGTGCATCGGCACCGCCGCGATCTTGAACAGGACGCCGGCCGCGAACGCCGCCAACCCGATCCAGAACGCCGTGTCGGCCGTCCCCGGGTGCGCCGCCAGGTGCGTCGCGATGGCGCCCAGGTCGAGCGTCCCGAAGCGGCCGAACAGCAGCGAGATGCCGTAGACCATGATCGCGGCCGAGGCGGCGCCGAACGTGACGTACTTGAGAGCGGCCTCGGCGCCCATGCGCGAGCGCCGGTCGCTGGCGACCAGGGCATAGCTCGGCAGCGAGGCGGTCTCGATCGCCACGAGCAATACCACGAGGTTCAGCGAGCCGACCATCAGCAACATGCCCAGCGCGCTGGTGAGCAGCAGCACGAAGAACTCCGGGCCGCCGATCGCCCCGACACGTACCGGGCGCGTCACGCGCCACGCGGCCCCGGTCAGCCACAGCCAGATCACCAGCACCAGAAACGCGAACAGCAGCAGCTTGAAGAACACGCTGAACCGGTCGGCCAGCAGCGCCGCCGCGTATCCGGGCGCGGCGAACGCGCCCTGCGGGCCGTCAGCCACGCGCGGCGCCAGGCCGCCGGTCGCCACCAGAGCCAGCACGGTGCCGGCCATGGCGATCAGCCCGGCCAGCAGCGGATTGCGGCCGGCCACGAGCGGAACGAGCAGCACGGCCGCGATCGTGCCCACCAGCACGAGCTCCGGGGCGAAGAGCCGGAGGTCGCCGAGGGGCGGCAGCCAGGCGTTGACGTCAGCGAGCATCGTAAGCACGTCCGCGCAGTCCTCGCGTTGGTCCCGGGCGTCAGCGCCCCAGCAGCGCCCCGGCCACGGTCAGTGCCGTGGTCCCGGCCGCCGGGAACAGGTTCGTGATCTGGTGAAGCGTACCGTTCATGAAGTTGAACAGCGTCTGCTGGGGCAGGATGCCCAGCGCGATCGCCAGCGCCGCGAACGGGGCCAGCACCGCGATCTCGCGGGCCGTAGCCTCCGGGAAGCTTTTGTATTCCTCGCGGGCCTTGCCGAGGTACACGCGCTGGATCATCCACAGGATGTAGCCGGCGGTCAGAACCACGCCGGTCGCGGCCAGGATCGCCATCGGCTGGGCCCAGGACCACTGCTCCGCGGAGAACGTGGCGATCAGCACCCAGAACTCGCCGATGAACCCGCACAATCCGGGCAGGCCCAGCGAGGCGAAGAAGCCGAGCGTCGCCAGCGACCCGTAGACCGGCATCGTCAGCCACAGGCCGCCGAAGCGGTTGATCTCGCGGTGGTGGGCCCGGTCGTAGATGACGCCGACCAGGAAGAAGCACATCGGTGAGGAGATGCCGTGGGCGATGACCTGGAACATCGCGCCCTGGAATCCGGCGGGCGTCATGATCGCCAGCCCCAGCAGCACGTAACCCATGTGGCTGATCGAGCTGTACGCGACGAGCCGTTTGAAGTCGGTCTGCGCCATCGCGCACAAGGCGCCGTAGATGATGTTGATCACGCCGAGCAGCGCCAGCCCCCACGCCGCCCAGGTCCCCGCGTCCGGCAGGATCGGGTAGCTGATGCGGAGCAGGCCGTACGCGCCCATCTTCAGCAGGATGCCCGCCAGGATCATCGAGATCGGCGTCGGCGCCTCGACGTGCGCGTCCGGCAACCACGTGTGGAACGGGAAGACCGGCACCTTGATCGCGAACCCGATGTACAGCAGCACGAACATCACCGGGCCGAACTTCAGACCCAGGAACAGCGCCGACCCGAACGCCGCCTGAATCGCCGGGTCGGTCGCGAGCCTGATCAGGTCGAACGTCTGATGACCGGCGGGCGCGTAGAAGTAGAACGCCAGCAGCGCGACCAGCATCAGCACGCTGCCCGCCAGCGTGTAGATGAAGAACTTGATGGCCGCGTACTCCTTCCGCGGGCCGCCCCACACGCCGATCAGGAAGTACATCGGCAGGAGCATCACTTCCCAGAAAATGTAGAACAGGAAGAAGTCGAGCGCGCAGAACACGCCCAGCATGCCCGTCTCGAGCAGCAGGAACAGGCAGAAGTAGCCGCGGATGCCCCGGCTGACCTTCCAGTGCTCGAAGTTCCAGCTCGCCAGCGCCGCGAGGAATGTGACCAGCGTCGTCAGGATGACCAGCGGGAACGACAGGCCGTCGACGCCGACGAAGTACTCGATCGGGGCGCCGGAGAGCTGAATCCACGTCACCTTCGTGACTTCGTACAGCTTCTGCCCGTAGCCGCTGCCGAACACGTCCCGCGTCGCGTCCCACCACGCGAAGTGCTGGAACAGTCCCAGCGACAGCACGAACGTCGCGCCGGTCGTGATCACGCCGATCAGCTTGACCGCCCGCGCGCCCGGGACGATCAGGCACAGCACGGCCCCGATCGTCGGCAGGAAGATCAGCCAGTTCAACAGGTTGCCAGGTTCCACGTCCATCGTCCTCGCTGGAGCCGGCGTCCGGTTCCCGACCCGCGGCGACCGGCCCACATCCGCGCCGGCCGCGGTCTCCGCCGCGCCCCGATCTTGCTCACTTCACCCGGCCAAAGGCCGCCCACAGCACCACCACCGCGACACTGCCCGCGGCGAACAGGATGTAGTTCCGCACGCGCCCGACCTGCGGCCGGCGCACCAGCCCGCCCAGCGCGTACGTCACCCGGCCGACCCCGTTCACCAGTCCGTCCACCAGGCCCTGGTCCAGGATCACGCCGCTGAACCACGACGCCACCCGGGTCAGAAGCCCCGACAGGTTCACAAGCCCGTCCACAACGTACTTGTCGAACCCGTACGACACCGCCCGCAACGCAGCCACACCGCCCACCAGCACCACGCCGTACAGCTCGTCGAAGTAGAACTTGTGCTCGAGCAGCGTGTGCAGCGGCCGCAGTGCCGCGGCGAGCTTGGTCGCCAGCGCCAGCCCGCGGCCGTAAATCGCGATCGCCAGCACGAAGCCGATGACGAACGCGAACCCGACCGCTGGCACGAGGGCCCGGTGGGCCGCGTGATCGATCGGAACGCCGTGGGCGTGTTCGGCGGTGGCCGCCTCGCCGTCGTAGAGCATGGTGAGGAACGGCGCGGTCGACATCTGCACCGCGCCCTCGGCCACGAGCGGACGGAACAGGAAGTAGCTCGAGACGAACGTGCCGATCGCCAGCACGACGAGCGGCAGGTACATCAGCGGACTTTCGTGGGCGTGGTCGTATACGTGATGATCACGCGGCCGGCCCATGAACGTGAGCCACCAGGCCCGCATCATGTAGAACGGCGTGACGTACGCCATGATCACGGGCACGACGAAGAGCGCGATCCACAGCCAGCGCGGTCCGGGCGCGCGGGCGTGCCCGGCCTGTGCGGCTCCCGGATGCGTCTCCTCCCGCGGTGTGGCATCGGCCACTGGCCGGTGGTGTGCGGCGCCGCCCGACTCGGACGCGTGCTCGCCCGGGGGCTGGGCCCAACTCGCCGGTATGAACTGGTCAATGTCGGCCACGGAGACTTCCGGAGCGGTCGGACCCTTTCCCATTCTCCACAGGCCGTTGGCCTGTGCCACACTGCCGTGCGACTGCGCCGCCCCGTGATCCTCGCGCCCGTACGCCCGGTGCCAGGCCACCGCGAGGATCTCGTCCTTGCTGAAGTAGCCGCCCAGGCCGATGTGCGCCGCGGGGATGCCCGCGCCGGCGATCGCCAGCACGCCCACGAGGAAGGTGGCACACGTGACCGGCATCTTGCGCCACAGGCCGCCCATCTTCCGCATGTCCTGCTCGTGGTGGCAGCCCTCGATGACCTGCCCCGAGCCGAGGAACATGAGCGCCTTGAAGAAGGCGTGCGTCAGCAGGTGGAACAGGGCCGCGATCCACGCCCCCACGCCCATGCCCAGCATCATGTAGCCGAGCTGGCTGATCGTGCTGTACGCCAGGACCTTCTTGATGTCCGTCTGGACGATCGCGACCAGCGCCGCCAGCGTCAGCGTGATGCACCCGATTACCGCCACGAAGAGCTGCGCTTCCGGCGTCAGCAGCACGAAGATGCGGGCCGTCAGGTACACGCCGGCCGCGACCATCGTGGCCGCGTGGATCAGGGCGCTGACCGGCGTCGGACCCTCCATCGCGTCGGGCAACCACACGTGCAGCGGGAACTGGGCCGACTTGCCGATCGCGCCGCAGAACAGCAGCATCCCCATCCACGTCGCCGGGCTCAGCCCCAGCAGCCCGGCGGCGGGATCGAACAGCGGGCTGCCCGCCGCCCAGGCGTCGCGGAACTTCGCCGCCGCCCCGGCCAGCGAAAGGTCGTGCAGATGGACGAACACCAACCCCAGCCCGATGATGAACCCGAGGTCGCCCACGCGGTTGGTGATGAACGCCTTCATCGCCGCCGTGCTGGCGCTCTTCTTGTGGAAGTAGTAGCCGATCAGCAGGTACGAGCACAGCCCCACCAGCTCCCACGAGATGAACAACAGCAGCAGGCTGTCGGCGATCACCAGCAGCAGCATGCTGAAGTCGAACAGGCACAAGTACGTGAAGAAGCGGTGGTACTTGCTGACGTGATCGATCTCGTCGCTGTGCCCCGCCATGTACCCGACGCTGAACACGAAAATGCACGTCGAGATCAGCGTCACCATGAAGAACATGATGATCGTCAGGCTGTCGAGGTTGACGCCCACGGTCAGTACCGTGTCGCCCAGCCGCGCCCACTCGTACGGGCCCGTCCGCGCCGCCAGCCGCCCCGCCGCATCCAGGTGCGTCCAGTCCCACAGCGCCTTGGCCGACAGGCCGCAGCTCGCGGCGATGGCCAGCACCGCCACCCAGCCGGCCGCCGGCTTGCCCAGGCGGCCGCCCAGGAACGCGAGCAGCACGAAGCCCGCCAGCGGGATCAGCACGCCCGTGACCAGGTATGTTTCGATCGGTGACATGCGTCTCTCAGCAGCCTCAGGCCGCGCCGCCCCGCGGCGGCGTCAGCCTTTCAACGTGTCGCCGCGGTCCGCGTCGATCGTCGCCAGCACGCGGTAGTAGTTCACGAAGATCGCGATCGCGATGGCCGCCTCGGCCGCCGCCAGCACGATCACGAACAGCGTCGCCACCTGCCCGTCGAGCCCGCCGGCCCCGTACCGGGCGAACGCCACGAGGTTCAGCGCCGCGGCGTTCAGCACCAGTTCGGCCCCGATCAGGATCCCGACGGCGTTCCGTTTGGTCGTCATCACGTACAGGCCGCAGCACAGCAGCGCCGCCGCCAGTACGAGGTAATGGGTCAGGCCAATCGTCAGCATGAGATCACCCGTCGCCCGCGACGAGGCGTGCGGTCCCCCCGCGACGGCCGGCGTCGCGCCGCCGAGCGAAACGCCTCTCGGACCGCATCCGGCCTTGCGCGCACCTCGCTACTCCTCCGGTCCGGCTCCGTCGCCCGCGGTCGGCAGCGCCGGCTGCGCCAGGTAGGCCGCGCCGATCATCACCGCCAGCAGCAGCACGCTGGCCAGCTCGAACGGGACGAGATACACCGACAGCAAGGAACCGCCCAGCGCCGCCACCGTCCCCTCGGCGGCGCCGCCCGCCGGAGCCGCCGGCCAGTCCGTCCGCAGCAGCACCGCCACCAGCCCGACCAGCAGCGCGCCGCAGACGACCAGCGCGGCCAGCACCTCGACCGGGCGCGGCCGCAGCTTCACGCCGTAGGCCCGGCTGGTCAGCATGACGCCGAACACGATCACGATGAGCGTGCCGCCGGCGTAGACGATGAGCTGGATGACGCCGAGGAAAGTCGCGGACATCAGAAAGTACAGCAGCGCCACGCCACCCAGCGTGCCCAGCAGGCACATCGCCATCCGCACGATGTTCGTCGCGATCGCGCACCCCAGGGCCGACCCGACCGTCACCGCCGCCACGAGGTAAAACGCCACGGCCTTGCCGGGGTCGGCCGCCGGCGCGGCCGCGCCATCCGCCGCCAGGGCCGAGGCGGCCAGGAGCGCGGGAAGCGGCAGCCGATAGAGCCATCCGCGTGTCATAGACCTCTCTGCGCCGGCCCGCCGGCCGGTCCCGAAGCCGCCGGGCTCAACCGCCCGGCAGCGGATCCACAGCCATCGTTCCAACCAGGCGACGCCGGTTCAGATATCCGTAGAGGACAATCGCCGCCATGGCGACCACGGTCAGCCCGCCGATCGCCGTTAGGATCAGGTTCACCGCGACCGCCAGCCACGCCCCCGGCCGCACGAGCCACAGCCAGAGCGTGTTGCCCAGCAGCGCCACCATCGTCAGCGGCAGCAGCACCTGCACGCAGGCGTACATCACCTGGTCGAGGCGGATGCGGGGCAACGTCCAGCGCAGCCAGAGCTGCACGAAGAAGAAGAAGAAACCCTTGAGCACGAACCAGATCGGCCCGCTGTACAGCACGCCGTGAACGGCCCGCTGCCACAGCGGCCCGTCGGCCCACGCAGCGCCCCAGCTGGCCGGCAGCGGCGAGTACCACGCGCCGAAGAACAGCACGCTGGCCAGGGCCGCGACGGCGAACATCTCGGCATACTCGGCGAAGAAGAACAGCGCCCAGCGGAACCCGCTGTATTCGGTCAGGTAGCCGGCGACCAGCTCGCTTTCGGCCTCGGGCAGGTCGAATGGAGCTCGCTTGCAGCTGGCGAGGGTCGCCACGAAGAAGACGATCGCCGCGATGAACGTGAACGGATTCGCGAACGCCAGCCAGGTGTGGAAGCCGCCCGACTGCGCCTCGCCGATGGCCGTCAGCCGCAGCGTCCCGAGCGTCATGATCGGGACCAGCAGCGCGAAGCCCAGCGGAATCTCGTAAGAGATCATCTGGCAGGCCTCGCGCATCGCGCCGAGCATGCTCCACTTGTTGTTCGACGCCCAGCCTGCCAGCAGCACGCCCAGCACCCCCACGCCCAGCATCGCGAAGATGAAGATCAGCCCGACCTCAAGGTCCCGCGCGACCCACGCCGCGCTGAACGGCAGCGCGATGAACAGGCACATCGCCGGAATGAACGCCACGTACGGCGCCAGCCGGAACAGTGCCCGGTCCGCCCCGGCGATGAAGATGTCTTCCTTCTGGAGGAGCTTCAGCCCGTCGGCCAGCGACTGCGCCCAGCCGTGCCAGCCGCCCACGCGCATCGGCCCCAGTCGGCTCTGCATGCGCCCGGCCACCTTGCGCTCCCACCAGATCCCGAACATCGCGACGAGCGACACGAACCCGACCACCCCCACCACCGCGAGCACGTCGCGCGTGAGCTGAAACTGGAGCGGCCAAAGCGCCAGCGCCGCCAGGTACGCCGGGCCGCGCGCAGCCGCCGCGTTGCCGGTCAGTGCCGCTTCGAACTGCGCCACGCTGACGGCCGCGCCCGGGTGATCCGCCTTGATGCCGTCGACCCGCTCGTAGAGCAGCGCCGGGATCCACGCGAGGACCACAATCCCCACGACCCCGCCCAGAAAGATCGGCAGCGCCAGCGTCAGCAGCACCCGCCCCACCAGCGCCGCGAAACGGATGACAAAGGCCGCCAGCAGGCAACACGCGCCCGTCAGCCCCGCCAGCACCACGCCCCCGACCGCCGCCGCGTACCCCACCCCCTGGGCCACCCCGGCCACGAACCCGAAGCCCACCGCCGCCGCCAGCAGCGCCACGCCCGCGATGACGAAGCCCCGCAGTGCCAGGGCCTTGTGGGCCGCGGTGAAACGAGGTCGCAGGGCATCCTCTGCACTGAACTTGTTCATCGAACGGTCCACAAAACACTCGGCGCCGCGCCGCTCGTCTCACACTCCCGCCCCCGCCGCACCGCGCCGGCCGCGCCGCCGGCAGCGCTACCGATCGACTTCACCCATGACGACGTCGATGCTGCCGATGATCGCCGCGATGTCCGCGATGAGCACGTTCCGGCAAACGTGCGAGGCGATCGACAGGTTGCAGAACGACGGCCCGCGGATCTTCACCCGCCGCGGAACGGCTTTGCCGTCGCCGACCACGAGATAACCCACCTGCCCGCGGCCGCCCTCGACCTCGAGGTATGTTTCCTTGGCCGGCAGCTTGAGGACCCGCGGCACCTTCGCCCGGAAGTCGCCGGACGGAAGCTGCTGGAGGCACTGCCGCAGGATCCGCACCGACTGCTGCATCTCGAGAATGCGGACGTAGTAACGGTTCCAACTGTCGCCGACGACCGCCTCGCGCGGCGCGCCGCCGACCCCGCCCGGCAGCCCCACCGGAATATCGAACTCGAACCGGTCGTAGATGTCGTAGGGCACGCACTTGCGCAGGTCCCACTTCACGCCGCTGCCCCGCAGGCACGGCCCCGTCAGGCCCCACGCGATCGCGTCCGCCGCGGAAATCACCCCGACCCCGGCCGTCCGCTTCACGAAGATCTGGTTGAAGCTCAGCAGGTTGTTGTACTCGGCGATCTTCGGCTCGAAGTAATCGAGGAACTGCGCGAGTCGCTCGGGGAACCCCTCCGGCAGGTCCTGCGTCGCGCCGCCGATGCTGAGATAGCTGTACGTCAGGCGCGCCCCGCAAACCTGCTCGAACAGGTCGAGAATGTACTCCCGCTCGCGGAAGGCATACACGAACGGCGTGAACGCCCCCATGTCGAGCCCGTATGCGCCGAACGACACCAGGTGCGACGCGATCCGGTTCAGCTCCGACATGATCACGCGGATGTACCGCCCCCGCTCGGGCACTTCCATGCCCAGGAGCTTTTCCACGGCCAGGCTGTAGCCGTGGTTGTTGATCATCGCCGCCAGGTAGTCCAGTCGGTCCGTGATCGGGATGAACTGCACCGGCGTGACGTTCTCGCCGATCTTTTCCGCGCAGCGGTGCAGGTACCCGATGTGCGGCGTGCACTCCAGCACCAGCTCGCCGTCGATCCGCAGCATCAGCCGCAGCACGCCGTGCGTGCTCGGATGCTGCGGCCCCATGTTGACGAGCATCTCCTCGGTGCGCAGGCCGCCGCCCGCGCGATCGCGGTCAACCTCCACGAGGACGTCCGGCCGGCCCTGGAGCAGCTTGTCTTCCATACCCTGTCGGTTCCGCTCTGCGCCGCTCACCCGCTTGCCCCGCAACCGCCCTCGCCCTCCGCCGCCGCGGCCGCCGAGGGGATGCCCTGGTACTCCTTCGGGAACTCGTAGTCCTTCCGCAGCGGGTGCCCCACCCAGTCATCCGGGCACAGGATCCGCCGCAGGTCCGGGTGCCCGTCGAAGCCCACCCCCAGCAGGTCGTACGCCTCGCGCTCGTGCCACTCCGCGGCCCGCCACACGTCCCAGACCGACGGCACGCTGCCGCCGTCGCGCGCGACCCGTATGCGCACCGCCAGCTCACCGCCGTTTGACCAGAGCCCATCCGCCGCGGTGGGCGCCCGCATCGCGATCAGGTCGTACACGAGCTCGATCTGCGGCTCCGGGTGCAAGTCCAGCCCGCTGATGCAGCGGAGCATGTTGAAACTCAAGCGCGGCTCCTCCCGCAGAAACCGGGCCACCGCCGGCCACGCCTCCGGCGTCACGCGGACACCGGGGTGAATCTCGACCGGCGCGGCTTCAACGGCCGTGCCGAACCGGGCGATCAGCAGTTCCGCGACTTCCTGAGCGGTCACACGCGTCCTCGTCCGAGTTCCACAACTACGCCGGCTGTGCCGGGCGTGCGATCGTCCCCTGGCGAATCTTGTCCTGGAGCCGCATCAGCCCCTCGAGCAACGCCTCCGGCCGCGGCGGGCAGCCGGGAACGTACACGTCCACCGGCACGATCAGGTCGACGCCCTTCACGACGTGGTAGCCGTACTTGAAGTACGGGCCGCCGCCGATCGTGCAGGCGCCCATCGCGATCACGTATTTGGGTTCGGGCATCTGGTTGTACAGGCGGCGGATACGCGAGGTCATCTTGTACGTGACCGTGCCCGCGACGATCATCAGGTCCGATTGACGCGGCGTCGCCCGGAACGCCCCGGCGCCGAACCGGTCGATGTCGAATCGGGCCGCCCCGGTCGCCATCATCTCGATGGCGCAGCACGCCAGCCCGAACGTCATCGGCCAGAGGCTGTTGGACTTCGCCCAGTTGAGCGCCCAGTCGAGCGACGTGATCACCAGGTTCTCCTCGAAGCGATTCTGTATCCAGCCCATGCACCACTTCCTGTTGTGTCGCTCGCCTGCGAAGCTCGTCCGTCTTAGCGCGCCGCACCGGGCGCGGGCGCCTGCCGCGTCGCCCCAACCTTGTCTTCGTCCAGCCGACCCCCGACGACGCGGACCCAATCGAGGTAGCCGAACCGCCAGAGGTAAATGAAGCCGACCACGATCACCGCGAAGAAGAACAGCATGTCCCACAGCGCCGCGCCCCGGATCTGTTGCAACGCCTCCCACGCGGCCCCGGGCGCCGTACCCCCGCCGAAGACCACGGCCCACGGATAAAAGAGCGCAATTTCGACGTCAAACACGAGGAAAACCAGCGCCACCACGTAGAACCGGAGGTCGAACTGCACCCACCCCGGCCCGACCGGCTGCTCCCCGCACTCGTACGCCGCATCCTTGTCCGGATGCCGCACCCGCGGCCGCACCAGCTGCCCGAACACCAGCACGCCGAAGGCCATCAGGAACGCGGCGCCGGCGAACACGGCGAGCACTTGCAGCAGGCTCGTGCCGCCCTCGGCCAGGATGCACGCAGGTCCGGGCATCACCGGGGTTTCCTCAGAACCGTGCACCAGGGACCGCGAACGCCCGCGCCGGACGCTCGCGCCAGAATGTGCCCGCGGATGATAAGGCCGTACGCCGCGGCAAGCAATCCATTCGGGCCGGCACGCCGTCGCGCTCCGCTACGACGCCGTCTTCGGCGGTTCCGGCTCCGCGGGTGGGGCCGCCGGCGGCGAAATCGGCGGCGTTGCAGCCGCCGCGGGCGCGCTCGCGGGGGGCGGCGCGGCGGCCGGAGGAGGCTTCGGAACCGGCTGCTCGGTCAGCGCCTTCCGCATCTCCTCGGTCCACGCCGCGGCCTTCTCGCGGTTCTCTTCCCGCTGCTTCCGGACCCACTCCGGCGTTCGCTGCTTCTGCATCCACAGCGGTTCGGGTGTCCGCAGCCCCTTGGCCGCCAGTTCCGTGAACTCGACGATCGCGCTCTTGCGGTCGTACCCCGAAAGATCGTGCACCATCCCCATCTTGATGCACTCCGTCGGGCACGGATCGGTGCACAGCGCGCAGAACATGCATTTCGAGTAGTCGATCGCCCAACGCTTGATCGCCCCGCCGCGCGAGATGCCGGTCGCCTTGTCCACCTTCCGCGGCCCCGACGTCTCGATGTAGATGCAGTCCACCGGGCACGCCCGCGCGCAGGCCCCGCACGCGCTGCACCGCTCGATCTCGTACCAGTGGAACCCGCGGAACCGCGGCTGCACGGTCGGCGGCCGGTCCGGATACTGCACGGTCACGGTCCGGGCGAACGCGTACTTCAGCGTGATCCGCATGCCGATCAGAATCGTCTTCAGGCTTTGGTAGATGTTGCGAAGTTGTGCCCTGGGCACGAGTTGCACCTCTCGGCTCGGCCGCGTGGCCGGCGCTCGCCGGACGACCCCGCGGCGGGTCGCTCGCGACGACCAATATACGGGCCCGGCCGTCGCCTGGCCACCCCTGTCATCGACAAGTCCGCGTTTTCCAGTTGGCGTTGCCTCACCGCGGCCGGATCGGTACGCTCAAAGTGGGGCGCCGCTGCTCGGATCGTGAGGCCGCCGGGCGTTTGCGCAAGGGGCCCGCCGAGCCGGTACCGGAGAGAGCTCTCATGCCGAAATCCAAGCACTGCTGCGCCGCTGCGATCGTGACCCTCGTCGCGCTCGCCTTCTCGACGCACATCGCCCGTGCCGCCGAGACCTGGCCGTTCGACCTCAGCACGACCGGAAACGACGCGTATTGGACCTCGGCGACTGCCGTTGACCCGACGGCCGATGCCTTCGAGATACAGTGGGAGATCGCGCTGGTCGAGGTGACCGTGCGGTACCTGTTTTTCGACTACACGCTCGACGTGACGAACCAGATCCCGCCGGAGCAGCGCGTCGGAGCGCAGTTCGTCTACGGGCCGCCGCCCGTTGAGGCGTTCAACAGCGACATCGTGTACCCTGATCCGCCGCAGCCACCAGCCGTCAGGGCCCATGTGGCAATCGGCCTCCTGGCCGACGGGCATGGGTACGTGTACGTGACCAACGTGTTCCTGGGGACGACGCAGGTCGAGATTCCGCCGTTCGGCCTGGTGACCGTCACGATCCGGCGCGTGCGGGTCGCCGGGACCGTGTGGGCGGCGGCGATCGACTTGACGCCGGGTGACCTGAACTGCGATGGGGCCGTGAACTTCGACGACATCGACCCGTTCGTGCTGGCGCTGACCGGCCAGGCGGCCTACGAGACCGCGTTCCCCAATTGCCGCTGGCACCACGGGGACATCAACCGCGACGGAGCCGTGAACTTCGACGACATCGACCCCTTCGTGGCGCTTCTGTCGGGCGGAGCCTGAGCGCCGCGGCGAAGGCACGTCACAGGTCGGCGAAGATCGCCTCGGTCTCGGCCACGCGTTCCGGGAGGACCTGGAGCAGTTCCTCGACCACCGGTGCGGTCAACCCCACCAGGGCCAGATCCTCGGCCGTCACGACCTGCGTGTGTGCTGTCAGCCAGTAGCCGTACTGCGCCTGGCAGCAGAGCGTGTCGGCAATCTTGACGAACACCGCCGCCTTGCGGTGCTCCGGCTGGAGCGTGTCGGGGTCGTGGTGGTAGGCGATCGCGTGCCGCAGGAGCGGCGGGAACTTCCAGCGTGCCGCCAGGGCCGCGCCGAACTGCTGGTGGTCGGCACCCAGGGCGGCGGTTTCCGCGGCGACGTACGACTGGGCCGTGGTCAGGCACTGCTCCGCGATCGTCCGCATCTGGGGCGCCAGGAGTTGGTGTACGACGATCAGGCCCAGATCATGCACGAGACCGGCGACGAAAGCCTCCTCGATGGGCACGACCTTCGTCCGCGTGGCCAGCAGCCGCGCGCAGGCCGCGACCGCGACGCTGTGCCGCCACAAGTCCCGGGCGTCGAAACGATCGCACACGGCTCCCGACTTGACGAATCCCGACAGCGATGCGGCCAGCGCGAGGTTCTTTACGGCGCTGAGGCCCAGCATCAGGATCGCGCGCTCGAGGCTCGCCACCTGCGCCGGCAGGCCGTAGAAAGCGGAGTTGACGACCTTGAGCAGCTTGGTCGCCAGGGCCGGATCGTGGCGGACGGCGTCGTGTACGTCGCGCGCGGTCGAGTTCGGGTTCTCGACCGTCTGCACGATCCGAGTGGTGACTTCCGGAAGCGAGCCGATCTCGCTGACCCGTCCCAGGAGCTTCTGGAGTTCGGGCGGCAGGGTCTTGTTCGCCGCCGGGACCGGTGCAACCGCCGCCATGTCTCGTCCTCTCCGCGCCGTCGCAGCACCGTCGGGCGCGTCACTCCGAAAAGACCTGCTCCGCTTCTTCCACGAGCCGCGCCATCTCGGCGACGAGCGCTTCCATCTGGCCGGCCGTCAGCCCGATGGCATCGAGATCCGCGGGGCTGAGGTCCACACCGCCCGCGCTCAGCCAGAAGCCGTACCGCGCCCGGCACGACTCGACGTCCGCGGCGTAGATCACGCGGGTCACGGCGGCGTGCTCCGTCGGCGCCCGCTCCGGACGGTGGTGATGCGCGATGGCCGAACGCAACAACGGCGGGAAGCGCCACCGCGTCGCCAGTTCGGCGCCGATGAGCGCGTGCGAAATCCCCACCAGCTCCTGCTCCAGCGCGGCGAACTGCGTCGGGTGGTTCATGGCCTGGTCAACCAGGCTGCGAGTCTTGTGCGGAAAGAGTTGCCGCAGCGCGATCATGCCCAGGTCGTGGACGAGTCCAGCCACAAACGCTTCATCGGTGGAAGCGCGTCGGCTCCGAGCCGCGATCAACCGTGCCGCAACCGCTACCGAGATCGAATGACGCCAGAGATCCCGCGCCGCGAAGTGCTCCGAAATCGCCTCCGCCCGGAACAACCGCGACAGCGACGCCGCCAGCGCGATGTTCTTCACCGCGCTGATGCCCAGCATGACGATCGCCCGCTCGAGGCTCGCGATCTGCGACGGGACGCCATAGAACGCCGAGTTCACAACCTTCAGTACTTTGGCCGCCAGCGCCGGGTCCGACTTGATGATCTGGTGCATGTCGCGCGCGGTCGCACACGGGTCCTCCACCACTTCGAGGATGCGCGTCGTCACTTCCGGCAGAGACGCGACCTCCGCCAGGCGCGACAAGGCGTCCAACACACGCTGCGCCGATGCCCGCGTTTTGTCCGTCTCTGCCGCTGCCACGCCGCCGCCTTTCGCCATCGCCTCCAGCCCTTCTTCCGCCCCGACGGCCCGCCAGCCCCGCCGTCCGCCGACGGAGCCGTCCCGCGGCCCGCGCAGTCGCAGGCCCACGCTACCTGACCTCCCTTACATCGGTCACAGTCCCCTCGGGCTTCGTTTCAACTTCCCCCCTCCCGCCCTCCGCTACGTCCGAGTATGCGACCTGCGCCGCCGCTTGCTTGCCGCCCGCCGACCCCTCACACTACACTGGCCCAGCCAGTCGGGCCGCCGAGCCGCGGCCGCCGCGGCCGTAGCGCCGCAGACGGCGTCCGGCCCGTCGCCCGGTTCGCGACGAAGGCGGTGGCCCGCATGCAAGCGGAACGCATCATCCCGCTCGCCCGCCAGTTGCTGGCGATCCCCTTGGACGATGTCCGTTCAGACTTGTGGCTGTGGGAGCACAGCGAACGGGTCATGCACCTGACACAGTGGGTCGCCGCGTTACCGGACGTGGGAGCCGGTCGCGCCGACCTCGCCGCCCTCGCCGCCGCCGCCCTGTTCCACGACGCCGGCTGGGCGGCCGAGTTCCGCCAGGGCAAGTGGCAGCCCTGGCAGCTGTTGACCCGCCCGACCAACGACCTCCAGCGCGAGCTTGGCGCGGCCATGCTGCTCGACGAGGCCGGGCACCTGCTGCCCGCGCCGACCGCCCGCCTGGCGGCCACGGCCATCCGCCAGTGCAACGACCGCCGGACCGACCTGCTTGAGGCCCGCATCCTCGCGGAATCCGAGGCCCTCGACGAGTTCGGCGTCACCTATGTGCTCCGGCAGTTCCGCCAGTACCAGGCCGAGGGTCGCCCGCTGGAACAACTGGTCAGCAGCTGGCAGCGGCAGCAAGAATACCGCTACTGGGAGGTCCGCCTCGCGGACAGCTTCCACCATGCGTCGACGCGACAACTCGCCGCGCAGCGGCTCGCGAGTGTCGGTGCGTTTCTCGAAGCCCTGCGGACGACGCGGCTCGGCGACGATGTGCGGGAGCGGCTGCAACCGCAGCACCTCGGGGCCGCTCCGGAGAACCGGTGACATGCGTACCCGTCCACCCCCGGGCCAGAGTCCCGAGCCCCTCGAGGCCGACATCGCCCGCATCCTGCTGCACCGCGACCAGATTGACCGCCGCGTCCGCGCCCTGGCCGCGGACATCGCCGCAGTCTACTCCCGCGACGACATCGGCCTGACGCTCGTGCCGATCCTCTCCGGCGCAATCATCTTTCTCGCCGACCTGATCCGCTGCCTCCCGTTGCGAATGAAGATCGCCCTCGTACAGATCTCCACGTACCCCGGGGCCCGCACGACCCCCGGCGACCCGCAGACCGTGCTCGCGCTCTCGGGTGACGTCGGCGGCCGCCACGTGCTGCTCGTTGACGACATTCTCGACAGCGGCCGCACCCTCCGCCGCGTGCAGGCCCTGATCCGCGAGCGCCGCCCGCGCAGCCTGCGCACCGCGGTGCTGCTCCGCAAGCCGGCGCGCGCGCCGGCGGACGTGCCGGTGGAATTCGTCGGTTTCGACGTCGAAGATCAGTTCGTGGTCGGCTACGGACTTGACTATAATGACCTGTACCGGAACTACCCGCATGTCGGCGTGCTGCATCCGGAGCTGATGCCGTGACCGAGACCGACCCGGTGCCGCGGTTGAAGAGCCTCACGTCGGAGGCCACGCCGGCCGCCCCGGCGGCGGACGCGGCGCCGGTGGCCGCGCCGACCGCCGCCCGCCTGGCCCTCGACGGCGACGAGCTGATCCAGTTTTCCGTCAAGCCCTCGCTCTGGTTCATCGGGTTCGTCGCGGCCCGCTGGCTGGCCGCGCTCGCCCTGCTCGGCGTCGCGCTCACCATCGCGATCCGGGGCGCGTGGTCGTGGGAGTCGGCCCTCGTGCTGCAACTCCTCATCACCGTGGCCGCGGTCCGCCTGGCGGTCGGGACGCTGCAATGGGCCAGCCGCGTGTACGTGCTGACGAACCGCCGCGTCATGTGCTTCCGGGGGGTTCTGAGCGTGGAGGTGGCCGAGTGCCCGCTCGGGCGCATCGGCGCCGTGGACCGCTTCGCGACCGGCGCGCAGCGGCGCCTGCGCCTCGGCACGCTGCGGATCGCCCCGTCGGATCCGCGAGCCCGCCCCATCGTCTGGGAGCATGTGGCCTACCCCGATGATCTTTATGAGCGCCTGATGCGGGCTATCCGCCGCGGGCAGAACGGCGAGGCCTGAAGCCGCGCGTCAGCCGTGCGCCGCGACCAGCCGCCCGTAAAGCGACTCCAACTGGTCCACCATCCGCCGCCCGTCGAACCGCTCGAGGCACAGCGCCCGTCCCGCCGCGCCCAGCGCCGCCCGATGCGCCGGATCGGCGGCGAGCGCGCACAACGCATCCGCGAAGGGTTCCAGCGCGTTCAGCGGGATGAGCCGCCCCGTGCGCCCGTCCTGCACCACCTCCGGCGTGCCGTCGATGTCGAAGGCCACGGCCGGCACCTGCATGAGCAGAGCCTGGACCACCGCGCGGGGCAGCCCCTCCCACTGCGACGTGTGCGCCAGGATATCGCAGCCCGCCAGCAGCCGCGGCACCTCAGCCGGCGGCACAAGCCCGGTGAGCGCGGTCCGCTCCCGCAAACCGCGGCGCACCAGCTCCGCCTCGTACTCCCCCCGCTGCGCGCCGTCCCCGATCCACACGAAGCGCAACCGCGGCTCGCGCGCGGCCGCCGCCGACATGATCGGCAGCAGTTGCTCGTAGCCCTTGCGGCGAAACAGCCGCGCCACCGTGCCCACCACCACGGCGTCGTCCGGCACGCCCCACGCCGCGCGCACCGCCGCCCGGTCGTACCGGCCCGGGGTGAGCGGCGCCAGGTCCATGCCCGAATACACGACGTGCATCCGCTCTCGCCGGCCGATGCCGTGGGTCAGGCTCTGCCGCAGCATCGCCTCGGCCACTCCGACCAGTGCGTGCGTCCACCGCGCCGCGCGTCGTTCCAACGCGGCGTAGGCCCACCGCACGAGCCGCGGCTGTGTCCGGTTGAAGCTCATGCCGTGGATCGTGTGGACGATCACCGGTCCGCGCAAGCGGCGCGCCGCGTAGCGGCCGACGATCCCGGCCTTACTGCTGTGCGTGTGAATCACGTCCGGCCGCAGCCGCGCGAACTCCATCCGCAACAGGCGCACGGCCCGCGTGTCCATCCACGGGTTGACCGCGCGGATGAGTTCCGGAATCTCGATGTACTCGTAGCCCCCCTGCCGGGCCCGCTCGACCAGCGAGCCTTCCGGGCCGCGCGTCGGCCCGCTGATGAGCGTGACACGGTGGCCGCGGGCGTGCAGGCCCTCGCAGGTGAGCAGCGTGTTTTCCTGCGCGCCGCCCACGATCAGCCGTGTGATGACGTGGCAGATGTGCATGCCGCCATTGTCCGGACGAACGCGCGGCAGTCCAGCGCCGCGGTTCCGCAACGGGCGGCTACGTGCTCCGGCCGCGATCGGGCGCGGCGGCTGTGCTCTCCGCGGCGGCCGCGCGCCTCGCCGCATCCGTCGTCAGCAGCGCAGTCGTGATCTGCTCCGCCACCTGGTTCATGCCCTGCGGGCTGTACGGAACCATCATGATCGTCGAACGGCTGTGCGCGCCGACCGCCGTGACGGTGTCGTAATGCTGCGTGAGGAGCACCATCTTGGTCGCTTCCTCCGGCGAAATGCCCGCCTCGGCACAGGCTGCCACCGACTCCTTGAGGCCGTTCGCGATCGCCAGCCGCTGGCGGGCGATGCCGACGCCCTGGAGCTCCTTGGCCCGGGCCTCGGCCTCGGCCTCGGCGATCACGCGAATCTTCCGGGCCTCGGCCTCGTTCTTGGCGGCCTCCTTCAG
Source organism: uncultured Phycisphaerae bacterium (assembly GCA_937928595.1). GTDB lineage: Bacteria > Planctomycetota > Phycisphaerae > UBA1845 > Fen-1342 > CALGJV01. The sequence continues at coordinate 106,067 of CALGJV010000006.1, forward strand.
CCGCGCGCTGGCATTGACCTTGTTCATGGCCGCCTTGACCGTCGGGTCCGGCTGGATGTCGTTCACGAGGGATTGCAGGATGTAGTAGCCGAACTGCTGCATCGTGTCCTGCAAGCGCTCCTTCACCGCCAGCGCGATCCGGTCCTTCTCCGAGAACACGTGATCCACCGGCATGTCCGGCACCAGCGCCCGCACCGTGTCGAACACGTACGAGCTGATCTGCTGCTGCGGGTTCGTCAGCTTGTAGAACGCCAGCTTCACGGCGTTTTCCTGCTCGGGCACGTAGAACTGCACCGCGATCAGCAGGTCGACGAACACGTCGTCTTTCGTCTTCGACTCGACCTTGATCTCCAGCTCCCGCACCCGGTGCGTGATCGTTCCCGCCTTGCGGTCGATCAGCGGGATGATCAGGTTCAGCCCTGGATTGCAGATCTTGTGGAATCGCCCGAACCGCTCCACCACCACCCGCGACTGCTGCTGCACCGTGAACACGCCGTTCGCGATGATGATCAGCAGGATGAACCCGAACACGCCCAGAATAATCAGCGGAACCATGGGGACACTCCTGTGCGGCCGGCCCGGGCTGCCCGCCCGCCCGCCGTTACTCTTCCGCGTCGCCGTACGCCGCGCTCACAAGCGCCAGTGACAGCGCACGCACCGGTTCACCCACCTCCCACGACGCAATCCCCATGCGCGCGGTCGACCCGCGCGGCAGTTCCGCGATCTCCCGCTCGACGGACAGCGCGACCGCCCCCGCCGCGTTCCGCCCCGTCACGCGCAGCGCAACCGCCGCGAGCGAGTAGCCCCCGTTGAATACCCGCAGCTCGAAACCCTCGGTGCCCAGCATGGGCGCCGCGCCGCCCGGCCCCGTCCAGGCGTAGTGCAGTCCGCGCGCACCTTCGACCGGCTGGAACCCGGCCGGCGGCGCGAGCGAGTACGGGTGCGGCGCGTGTCCGGGGGTCGCGTCCTGCCCCGCCACGGGGAGCGCCAGCCCGCAGCGGCGGCAGTACCGCGCCACTTCCGGGTTCCGGGACCCGCAGCGTACACAGTCTGTCGGCATCGCCGCGCCGCTCCCGCCGGGCCGGTCCCGTCGTCCCGCGCGACCACACTTCCACCCGGCGCGCGCAGTGTAGCATCGGCCCCGGCGCCCGACGACTACAGAACCCGCCCGTGTTTGGAATCGCCGCCGCCCCGCGTGCGCGCCGCAGCCGCCTTCACCGCGCCAGCAGCTCCGCCAGCTTCCGCCGGCTTTCCGCCTCGATCCGCTCGTGCAGGCTCTGCCCGTGGCTGTCCATCGTGACCACGCACGGCAGATCCGCCACACGGATCTCCCAGAACGCCTCCGGCACGCCGAAGTCGAGCTTGTGAACAGCCACGACCTCCCGGACGCTCTCCGCGATCAGCGTCGCCGCCCCGCCGATCGCGTGCAGGTACACCGCCCCGAGCTTGCGGCACGCTTCCAGCGTCCGCGGTCCCATGCCGCCCTTGCCGATGATCGCCCGCACGCCGAAATGCTCCATGACGGCCGCCTCGTACGGCTCCTCGCGGATGCTGGTCGTCGGACCGGCCGCGACGAACTCGTACTTCCCGTCCGGCCGCTGGCGCACGACCGGCCCGCAGTGGTAGATGACACCGCCCGCGAGGCCCTTCCTGAGCGTCTCGTACACCGCCCGCTCGCTCGCGGGGCACGACCCGGCGATGAACGTCTCCTTCATGTACTTGTGCGCGGCGTCGCGCCCGGTGAAGACCAGGCCCGACAGCAGGACCGAGTCGCCGATGCGCAGCGCCCGGACACTCTTCTCGTCGATCGGAACCGTCAACCGAACCGCCATCTCACGCACTCCCGCACCGGGCGCCGCGACGCCCGGATGGTCCGCCCGAATACGCGCCGCACCCGGCCGCGCGCCGTCAACGCGGGGCCAGCACGGCGACGCTGCCGTCCTTGATCGTCATCACCTTGCGCCGGTCGGCCCAGCACATGTACGCGATCGACACGAAGAACGACGCCGGCAGCCGATGCAGCTCGCCGATCTTCACGCCGAGCACGGTCGTGCGGCCGCCAAACCCCATGGGCCCGACGCCGAGCTCGTTGATCTCGCGGTGCAGCTGCTTTTCCAGCGCGTCCAGCGCGGCGTTCGGATTCGTGTCGCCCAGCGGGCGGAAGAGCTGCTCCTTAGCCTTGACCATGCTCGTGACGCGGTCGCCGCCCACGCCGACACCGAGAATCCCCGGGGCACAGCCGAACCCCTGCGCCCGGCACGCCGCGTCGAGCACGGCCTTGCGCACGCCCTGCAAGTCGCGGCTCGCCTCGAACTCGGCCGACGGAATGCTGTACTGGCAGCCGCAGTTCTCCGACCCGCCGCCCTTGAGCATCAGGCCGATCTGCACATAGTCGTGGCCCCATTCCTCGCAGTGCACGGTCGGGAAATCGATGCCCGTGTTGTCCCCGGAGTTCTTGCCGGACAGCGCCGCCACGGCGTTCGGCCGCAGGTACGCCCGCTCGGTCGCGACACGCACCGCCGCACGGATCTGCTTCAGCAGCTCGCGCTGCGACCAGCCGACCGGGTACCACACGTGGAAGATCGGCGTGCCGGTGTCCTGGCAGATCGGCCGGCCGGCCTCCCGCGAGAGGCGGACGTTCTCGAGAATCGTCTCGAGCGCGCCGCGGGCGGCGGAGCCCTCGGCCTCGGCGCGGCACGCGGCCGCGAGCGCATGCTCCACGTCCGGCGACAGGTCGGTAGAGGCGGACTTGATCAACTCGACGACGTGCGGCGTGATGTCGTGCATAACGGCCTCGGAGACAGGGCTTCGCGGCGTCGCCGGGCGGGACGGCCGCTTGCCGCTGGAGATTATCCGGCGACGCGTCGTGGACGGCAATGCACGGCGGCTCGGTTTACCTCCGCCCGCGGATGTGCGACACTGGCTTTCGGACGACACGGCACGCCCCACCCAGGAGGCTCGCGTGGACGCACCTCGCACGGCCCCATCGACCGCACCGCCCGCTCCCCTGCCGCCCGCCGCGCTGCGCTGGCGCTGCGACCCGACCCGCTTCGCGTTCGAGACGACCACCGATGTCGAGCCGGCCCGGACGGTGGTCGGGCAGGACGCCGCGTTCGAGGCCCTGCGCTTCGGGCTCCAGACCAACGCCCCCGGCCAGAACGTCTACGTCCGCGGCCTGGTCGGCACCGGCCGGACCACGCTGGTGCGGCGCCTGCTCGAGGAAACACGGCTGAGCTGCGCGCTCATCAAGGACTGCTGCTACGTGCACAACTTCGGCGAGCCGGACCGTCCCCGACTGATCACGTTGCCGCCGGGCCGGGGGGCCGAGTTCCGCAAGCGGGTGGACCGGCTGATCGACTTCATCCGCGAGAACCTCAGCGGCGCTCTGGCCGCCCAGCCGCTCCAGGACCGCCGCGCCACGCTCGAGCAGGCGGCCGAGCAGGAGCTCCAGACGATCGTCCGGCCGTTCGAGGAGGCGCTCGAGGCGGCCGGCTTGGCCCTGGTCCGCATCCCGGCCGGCCCGGTCGTGCAGACGAGCATCTATCCCGTGCACGACGGCAAGCCGGTGCCGCCGGACGAGTACGACGCGTTGCACGCGCAGGGCCGGATCGACGACGCCACCTACGCCGCCGTCCGCGCCCGGCACGCCGAGTTCGAGCAGCAGCTCGCCGGCATCGGCGAGCGCGTCGGCGGCATCCGCCGCACACTCGAGCGCGACGTGCAGAACCTGCTGGCCGGCGCCGCCCGCTGGATCCTGGGCGACTACATCCGCGGCATCACGGACGATTTCCCCGATGCCAGCGTCCGCGCGTTTCTGGGCGAGCTCGCCGACGACGTCATCGAGCACCGCCTGTCGTCGCTGGACAAGACCGAGGAGTTCATCGATCTGTACCGCGTGAACGTCGTGCTGGATCAGAAGCCCGACGGCTGCCCGGTCGTGGTCGACCCCAACCCGACCGCCCGCAGCCTGCTCGGCACGATCGACTACGACGCCCGGCCCGGCGAGGACGGCCGGGCCGCGCACCTGGGCATCCGCGCCGGGTCCCTGCTGCGAGCCGACGGCGGCTATCTGATCCTCGAGGCCCGGGACGTGCTCACGGAGCCCGGCGCCTGGCGGGCCCTCGTTCGCACGCTGCGGTCCGGGCAGCTCGAGATCTCGTCGCCCGACCTGCTGTTCCCGTTCGCCGGCCCGTCGCTCCGACCGGAGGAGATCCCGCTCAACGTCAAGGTCGTGCTGCTCGGCGACGCCGACCTGTACTACGCGCTGGACGCCGCCGACCCCGACTTTCCGTACCTGTTCAAGGTGCTGGCCGACTTCGATGCCTACCTGCCCCGCACGCCGGCCGCGCTCGACAACTACGCCGCGATCCTGGCGCGCATCGTGCGCGAAGAGCAGCTCCCGCCGTTCGACCGCCACGCGGTCGCGGCCTGGTGTGAGCACGGCGCCCGCATCGCCGCCCGCCGCGACCGCCTGACCGCCCGCTTCGGCCGCCTGGCGGATGTCGCCCGCGAGGCTGCGTTCGTCGCGGTCCAGGCCGGTCGGCAGCGGGTCAGCGCCGAAGACGTGCGGGCGGCCGTACGGCGGACGAAGGAACGCGCCAGCCTGCCGTCGCGACGGTTCCGCGAGATGGTCGCCGACGGCACGCTGCGCATCGACACGCGCGGCGCGGTGGTCGGGCAGGTCAACGGGCTGGCGGTGCTTCAGGCCGGCCCGCTCACGTACGGCTTCCCCAGCCGCATCACCGCGACGATCGGGCCTGGCACCGCCGGCGTCATCAACATCGAGCGCGAGGCCGAACTCAGCGGCTCCATTCACACGAAGGCGTTCTTCATCCTCGGCGGCCTGCTGCGGCACCTGCTGCGCACCGACCACCCGCTCGCCTTCTCCGCCTCGGTCGCGTTCGAGCAGAGCTACGGCGAGATCGACGGCGACTCGGCTTCCGGCGCCGAGGCCTGCTGCCTGCTCAGCGCGCTGACCGACATCCCCCTGCGGCAAGACCTCGCCATGACCGGCGCCATCGACCAGCACGGACACGTCCAGGCCGTCGGCGCGGTCAATGAGAAAATCGAGGGTTTCTTCGACGTCTGCCGCGACCTGGGCCTCACCGGTACGCAGGGCGTCATCATCCCGCAGGCCAACGCCGGCGACCTCATGCTGCGCGAAGACGTCGTCGCCGCCTGCGCCGCCGGGCAGTTCCACGTCTACGCAATGAGCTGGGTCCACGAAGCGCTGACCTTGCTCACCGGCGTGCCCGCGGGCGAGCGCAACGCCCGTGGAGCCTACCCGGCCGGCTCGGTGCTGGCCCAGGCGGTCGAGAAAGCCCGCCTGTACTGGCTCAAAGCCGCCCGCGCCGCCGCCGACCCCGACTGAGCGGGCACCTACGACACCGCCGCAGCGATCCAGCCGCCCCCGAGCACCACCCCATCCCCATCGTAAAACACCGCGGCCTGCCCCGGCGTGACGGCCGACTGCGGCGCGTCGAACCGCACGACCACCCGGCCGTCGTCCGCCCGCTGGAGTGCGGCGGCGGCGGGTACGTGCATGTGGCGGATTTTGACGTCGGCCCGCAGCGGCGCGCCCACGGCCGGCGGGTCCGTGTGCCAGTTTACGTCCTCCGCGACCAGCCCCAGGGCCGCCAGGGCCGTGCGCGGCCCGAGCGTTACCGTGTTCGTCAGCACATCCAGCCGCGTCACGTAGAGCGGCTCGCCCGCCGCTACGCCCAGCCCCCGCCGCTGGCCGATCGTGAACCCCGCGATGCCGTCGTGCCGCCCGAGCACGCGCCCGTCCGCGGCGCGGATTTCGCCCGGTCGCAGCGTGTCGGGCCGCCGGGCGCGGACCACGGCCGTGTAGTCGTCGTCGGGTACGAAGCAGATTTCCTGGCTGTCGGGCTTGGCGTGGACGCGCAGGCCCAGCTCGGCCGCGAGCCGCCGCACGGCAGCCTTGTCCGCCAGGTCGCCGATCGGAAACAGGCAGCGGCCGAGGTCCGCGCGGCAGATGCCGAAAAGCACGTAGGACTGATCCTTGGCGGCGTACGCGGCGCGGGCCAAGCGCGGCTGACCGGCGCGCGTGACGATGCGGGCGTAGTGGCCGGTCGCGACGTACGGGGCGTCGAGCGCGTCGGCGTAGCGGAGCAGCTTGCCGAACTTCAGGTGGATGTTGCACTGCACGCAGGGGTTGGGCGTGCGGGCGCGGGCGTATTCGTCGGCGAAGTACGCGATGATGCGGTCGAAGTCGGCCTCGAAGTTGAGCGCGTAGAACGGGATGCCCAGCCGCCCGGCTACGGCCCGGGCGTCGAGCGCGTCATCCGAGGAGCAGCAGCCGTGCTTGAGCCGCCGGGACGGGACGGGGGCGTCGGTCGGCGCTGGGCCCGGTCGTTCGTCGTCAGCGGCGAGGCGGGTGCCCGATGCCGCGTCGCGGGCGGCCGCGGCCGCGTCGGCCGTTGCACAACCGCCAGCCGTCGCGTCGTCGGCCGGTGCGGACGCCCGCACCGCGGCAGGGTCGGTGCCTCCGCCAGCGGGAACCGGGGGGGCCCCCGCGGCGGGGTGTGCGCCAACGCGCATGAACACCCCGATGCACTCGTAGCCCTGCTCCTTGAGCAGCGCGGCGGCGACGGACGAGTCCACCCCGCCGGACATAGCCACGATGACCTTGCCGTGCCGTGACATGCCCGGATTGTAGAGCGCGCAACCCGGCGGACGAGACGCCGACGCTCCCCGGCGAGCGGTCGCGCCGCCCATCGTTCCTTTCCCGCTCCGCGGACCGCCGTCGCCGCGACCGGCCCCCCAACACCGCGGGCCCCGCGCTTCGTGCGAAGCCCGGGGCCCGCGGGATGTCGGCACCGCGACGGCGGGGCCGCGGCGTCAGACGTTTCCGGTTCTCAACTGCCGATCAGCCCGACGAACGCGTCGATGTCGTCGAAGTCCACCGCGCCGTCGCCGTTGCAGTCCGCGTTGAGCCAGGCGCAGTCGGGAAACTGGGCCTCGTAGGCCGCCTGCCCGCTCAGGGCCACCACGAACGGGTCGATGTCGGCGAACGTCACCGCGCCGTCGCAGTCCAGGTCGCCCGGGCGCAGCGTGATCGGCACGATGCCCCAGATCTCGATGTCATCGATGTTCCAGCCCGGGTATGTGATCGAGCTGTCGGTCGGGCCCATCGACCAGCGGACGTACACGGTCGGCCGGTTGTCGGCCACCGCCGCGATGTTGAACGTCTGGAGCGTCCACTGTGTGTCGGCGATCGCGGCGCCCGTGTGCGTCCAGAGCGGCGTCCACGACGTCCCGTTGTTCGAGATCTCGACGGTCGCGTGGTCGTAGCTGGCCGACTCGATGCCCAGCCACCGCCAGAACCGCAGTTGCGTGCTCGTGAGCTGCGAGCAGTCGATCGCCGTGGTCGTCAGGTACATGGCCGTCGTCATGTTGTTCGGGTAGTCGCCGGCCAGGTTGTACCCGTAGACCTTGGTGCCGGTATAACCGGATGTCGGGTCCAGGTTGTGCGTGCCGCCGCCGGTCGGCGTGCCCCACGCCCACTGACCCTGCCCCGCCCAGCCGGGGTTCGTGTCCAGGTTGAACACGTGCACCGGCTGCGGCCCGCCGATCGTGATCGTGATCGTGCCGATCGCCGAGTCACCGCCCTCCGGCGGCGTGCCGCCGTCGTTGGCCTTGTACTGGAACGCGTCGGTGCCCTGGTAGTACGCGGCCGGCGCGTAGCGGACGACGTTGCCGTTCGCGGCCAGCGTGTACGGCACCGCCGCGATCGGGCCCGCGTTCGGGTCCGACAGAGTGCCGTGGGCGGGCAGGCTCGTGACGATGTACGTCAGCGGACCGCCCGGCAGCCCGTCATCGCTGGCCGGCAGCACGATGTTCACCGGCGTGTTCACTGCCGTCTGCACGGCGCCGCCGCTGACGCTCGGCGGCCGGGGCCCGCAGCTGCCCAGTGCCGACAGGTCGCTGGGGAAGTAATCGGGGCTGACGCCCGTGCCGCGCGACAGACCGGCCAGGCCGTCCGTCGCCGCGATCGCCAGGTAGCTGATGGTGATCTGACCGTCGTAGAACAGTTCGATCTGGAAGGTGTTCGAGTTGTTCGCGTTGTACTCGGTCACGTTGAGCCACGTGATCACGACGCGGTCGGCGAGCTCCTTCTTCGTGCACGTGCCGGGGCTCGTGATGTTCAGGTCGTCGAACAGCGCCGACACGCGCGGCTTGTTGAAGTGGTTCGCCAGCGACTCGGAGTACGCCGTGTCGTAGCTGCCGAACGTGATGTAGCCGTTCGTGCCGACGTAGAACGACGTATACGTCGTGCCATACAGCGCGACACTGTGTCCGCTCGCGAGCGTCACCAGCGCGTAGCCGTCATCCGTCGTCGCGCTGCCCGACGAGCTGACGAACGACAGCGGCGTGCCGCCGGCGGGGTCCGTCGGGAGCTGCGTGATCGGCTCGGCGCAGCCGTGGTAGAAGTCCACGGAGCCGTCCGGCACGAACTTGAGGCTCAGGTAATCCAGGTCGTTGTCGTTGGTGAACAGCTGCGTGTAGAAGTCGGGGACGACGGGCGTCGCGAACGTGTAGCAGTTGCCGCCGTTGTTGTCGAGCGTCGCGTTACCGGCCTGGTCGATGGCCTCGACCGTGAAGTAGTACGTCGTGTTGGTCTGGAGACCGCTCAGGTCCACGACCGGCGTCAGGCTGAAGCCGCCGGACGCGGTGCCGGTCAGCGCATCGCAGCTCGTGCCGTAGCGAATCACGCCGCGCGCCAGCTCACTGGCCGCGAACGTGATCTGCGCGGTCCGCGGCTGCACGTCCGTCACCTGCACACTGCTGATGGCCGGGCCGGTGCAGTCGATGTCCGCCGACGTGTGGACCTCGGCGGGGCTGCCGCCGCCGTGGTCGGCGTCCTGGTAGATGACGGTCAGCTTGTCGCCCTCGGCGACCGGCAGCGCGCCGGCGGCGCCGCTGGCGCTGACCGTCACGGTACCCTGGAACAGGGCCGAGTTCGGGTTCGTTTCCGTCAGCGTCAGGAACCGCCCGACCGGGTCCGTGTTCGACGACACGTGCACCTGAAGCGTGTCGACCCCGTTCGGATTCAGGTTCGGACCGCAGTCCAGCACGCGGATCGTGGCCGTGGCCTCGCACGCGTACTTCGGGTTGTCGAGCTGGATCTGGCCGGCCTCCGAGCAGTTCCCCGGGAAGCTGAGCGCGGGGTCGCCCATGATGTTGTACATCTCGAAGTAGCGCCGCGTGTTGGTGACGTTGCCGAAGTGCGCCAGATAGCGCATCTTCGTCTCGTTCAGCACCGGCCCGACCTCCGCCACGACGGCGTCGTTGTCGTCGTAGATCGCGTCGAACAGCTTCTTCTGGAAGATGTCATCCTCGGTCCAATAGCTGTTGACCGACGAGCCGACCGCGACCGCCGCGCCCTTGTTCGCGACGCGCACCCAGGTCTCCATGAAGCACTCGTCGATGGAGTAGTGCCCGGTCACGCACGCGAAGCTCCAGACCACCGGATACAGGTTGACGTTCGTCAGCCCGTTCACGTCGCTCTGGGAGAACGGGGGACCGTCGGCCCACGACGTGTCGCTCCCGTGCCCGCTGTACACCGCCCAGAACCGGCCGCCGTTGAAGTTGTCGCGGACCTGCTGGGTCGTGGCGCCGTACGTGTGGCAGTAGAGCTTCACGTAAGCGATTTCGTTCGGGATCATGTAGTTCTGAATGCACCAATTGTGCGTGCCCTCGCTGACCGTGTAATTGTCCTCCGAGGCCATCCACATCGAGCGCTTGACGTAGTTCGGATCCGCCCAGACGCCACCCTCGTAGTACAGCGTCTTGTCGATCATCGCCTGGAGCTGGGCCGCCGTCCGCGCCGGAAAACGCCCGATCGCGATGTCGGGGTACCAGTCCGCCGCGCCGTCCATGCACACGTAGGTCAGGTCCGTGTCCGGCGAGCCGCTGCCTCCGCCCACCCAGTGCGGAATCAGGTTCGTGTCCCCCACCAGCAGGATGTGATCCGGCGCGGTCGCCGGCACGGCGTACAGGCTCTGGATATACGTCTTGAGCGCCGTGTTGGTCGTGCCCGCCGGCACCGTGTACGTCGTCACCGTGTAGCCCTGCGCCTGCTTGGCCGCCGCAAACGCCGCGATGTTGCCCGCGAACGCGTCCGCCACGCAGATCAGGTAGTTGCCCGTGCCGCGCGCGGCCGGCAGCAGCTCGGGGTTCAGCACCACCCGCTGAAGACCGGGCAGCGGCGAGTACGCCGTGCCGATCCGCCCCCCGCCGAAACGCACGCTCGCCCGCAGCTGCGGGTAAACCGTCACGGTCTCATGCGCCGGGTCGTACGCGACCGGCCGCACTTCGAGCAGCCACAGTTCCTGCCCACGGACGATACCGAGCGGCTGAACGGTCGCGCCGGCCGGGGCCGAGGGCTGCTCGTAAGCCGCCTTGTTGAATTGGAAAGCCGCGTTCTCGCGCGCGCCGGGCACCTTCTCGATCGGAGGCTGCACCGGCAGGAGCCACAGGCTCTGGCCGAGCGTCGTCGAGTCGATCGTCACCGCCGGTCCGAGCGCCGCCGCCACAGTCACCTTGGCGCCGGCCGGCACGACGAAGAGCCGCCGCACCACGGGCAGCCCGGGCTCGCCGACCTCCCCGCTGATCGACGCCAGCGGCCAGGCCAGCTCGGTGAAGAACCCGTGCTTGTTCTCGACCGTCCGCAGGGTCAGGCCGGTCAACCGGGCGCTCACATCAAGCCCGGCGATCGACGAGGCGTCCACGGTCAGCACCGGCTCGGCCACCGGCGCCACGGCCGCGTCGTCCACCAGGGTCGCCCCGGCGGCGTCAACTGTCAGCCAGCGCTCGGCTTGCGCGGGCACTACCAGCGCCACCAGGACCGTCAGCACGACGGTGGCGACGCACCAACCAGCTCTCGGCTTCGTCATGGACACAGTCCTCCTGTACGTCGAAAAACCCCGACGTGTTCCGCGACCCGTTCAGGTTCCGGAGGCGCCGCCATACTCGACTTGTTGGCACACAAATCTGGTGTGACCTCGAGCCGCACTTTGCAGCAACCTCTCCGGGCGGTGGCAACTCACCGCCGGCCCAGCGCTCCGCCCCGCTGCACACACCACAGCACACGTGCGTCCGCTATCATACCCCATAAACGCATCGGTTGGGCAAGTGGTCGCCGCGGCGCCCGCGGCCGGCGACCGGGCCCGTGCCGGATACTCACCCAGGCCCCGCACCCTCCGGAGCATCGGCATGGACAGAGAGAGGCTCGCGGAATACCTCGACTTCGCGGTCGCCGCCGCCCAGGCCGCCGGCCGCCTGACGCTCGACCATTTCAGATCTGGAACGACCGCCGAATACAAGGCCGACCAAACGCCGGTCACCATCGCCGACCGCGCCGCGGAACAGCTTCTCCGCGAGCGCATCAAGGCGACTTATCCGGACCATGGCATCGTCGGCGAGGAATACGGCGAGACCGCCGGCCGGGCGCCCGCCCGCTGGATCCTGGACCCGATCGACGGCACGGTCTCGTTCGTCAGCGGCGTGCCGCTCTACGCCGTGCTGGTCGCGCTCGAGTGGGAAGGTCGCGTGGTCGTGGGCGTGATCCACCTCCCCGCGCTCGACGAGACCGTCTGTGCGGCCGTCGGGTTGGGCTGCCGGTGGAACGGCCGGCCCGCCCGGACCTCCGACGTGCGTGAGCTGGGGCAGGCCCGCGTGCTCGTCACCGACCCGAAGCTCGTCTACCGGCACGGGCGCGGCCCAGGCTACGAGCGCCTGCGCGACGCGTGCCGCGCGGTGCGCGGCTGGTCGGACGCATACGGTTACGCGTTGCTGGCGACGGGCCGGGCCGAGGTCGTGCTCGACCCCGTGATGGCGTTGTGGGACACGGCGGCGCTCGTCCCGGTCGTGACCGAGGCGGGCGGCACGCTCACGGACTGGGCGGGGCGCACCACGCACACGGCCCCGGACGTGGTCGCGACCAACGGCCCGCTGTTCGATGCGGTCATGGCGGCACTGCGAGCACAGTGACGCGCGCTCACGCCCCGTGCGGCTCGACGTGGACGAGCACGTCCTGCACGCGGGGCATCCGCGCGCGAATCGCGTCCTTCACGGCGTGCGCGACGCCGTGCGCGTCGCGGACGGTCATGTGCGGGTCCACTTCGACGTGCATGTCGATCAGGTAGCGCAAGCCGCTCTTGCGCGCCAGCACCTTCTCGACGGCCGCGACGCCGGGCACCGTTGTCGCCACGCGGCGGGCGGCTTCGGTCACCTCGGCCGGGTGCGCATCCATCAACTCCCCGAGCGGTTGGCGGCTGAGCAGGTACGCGTTGAAGATGATCGCCCCCGCCGCCACCAGCGCCGCCCACTCGTCCGCGTGCGCGTAGCGCTCGCCGCCGATCAGCGCGATGCTGATGCCGACCGCGGCCGCCGCCGACGTGAGCGCGTCGCTGCGATGATGCCACGCGTCGGCGCGCACGGCGCCGCTGCCCGTGGTGGCCGCCACGCCGTGCACGAACCGGAACATCAGCTCCTTGACCAGCACGACGGCCACCAGCACGACCAAAGTGAACGGCGCGGGCACCGGCTGCGGCTCCCGAAGCCCGTGCAACGCGCCGATCGCGATGCCGATGCCGGCGCCGAGCAGCATCAGAGCCACGATCATCCCGGCCAGGGACTCCGCCCGGCCGTGGCCGTAGGGATGCCCCTCGTCGGCCGGACGGGCCGCGATGCGCAGCCCGCGCCAGACCACGAACGACCCGAAGATGTCAAGCGACGACTCGATCGCGTCGGCGACCAGCGCGTAGGAGTGGCCCAGGATCCCGGCCGTCAGTTTGCCCGCCACGAAGAGGCAGTTGACCAGCAACCCGATGAGCGAAGCCCGGGTGCCCTGCGCGAGCGCGTGCTGCTCGGTTCCGGCCGTCATCCGCCGTCGCCTTGTTCGAGCCCGGCCGCCGGACTACACTCCGCTGTCCCCGGCGGCACGGGCCACCCGCCACGCCGGAACACAGTAGAAGAAGGAGTCCGCCTTGGCAAACTCGCAGGCCCCGCGCTATTCGTTCACCTCCGAGTCGGTGAGCATGGGCCACCCCGACAAGGTGGCCGACCAGATTTCCGACGCCGTCCTGGATGCCATGCTCGCGCAGGATCCGTACTCGCGCGTGGCCATCGAGACGCTGGTGTCGACCGGCATGGCCGTGCTCGCCGGCGAAGTCACGACCAAGGCGTACGTCGAGATCCCCGACCTCGTCCGCGAGGTCATCAAGGAGATCGGCTACACCTCCGGCGACATGGCCTTCGACTACGAGTCGTGCGCCGTGATCACCTCGATCAAGAAGCAGTCCCCCGACATCGCGCTGGGGGTCGACCGCGACGGCGCGGGCGACCAGGGCATGATGTTCGGCTTCGCCTGCCGCGAGACGCCGGAACTCATGCCGCTGCCGATCCGGCTCGCCCATCGGCTGATGGAGCACCACGTCGGCGCCCGCCGCGAGGAGACCATCCCCGGCCTGCGACCCGACGCCAAGTCGCAGGTCACGGTCGAGTACGAGGGCGGCAAGCCCGTCCGCGTCAGCACCGTTGTGCTGTCCACGCAGCACCACCCGATGTGGAACGACCGCCAGGGCGAGCTCGCCAAGGCCGTCACCGAAGAGATCATCCGCCCCGTGCTCGGGTCCTGGTGGCGCGACGACATCCGGATCCACGTGAACCCCACCGGCCGCTTCGAGATCGGCGGCCCGCACGGCGACACCGGCCTGACCGGCCGCAAGATCATCGTCGACACCTACGGCGGCCGCGGCCGGCACGGCGGCGGCGCGTTCTCCGGCAAGGACCCGACCAAGGTGGACCGGTCGGCGACGTACATGTGCCGGCACATCGCGAAGAACGTCGTCGCGGCCGGACTGGCGGATATCTGCGAGGTGCAGGTGTCGTACGCGATCGGCGTGGCCGAGCCGACGAGCGTGTTCGTGACCACCGAGGGCACGGGCAAGATCGACGACGAGAAGATCGCGAAGCTGATCCGTGATCATTTCCCCCTTACGCCGCGCGCGATCATCGAATATCTCAACCTCCGCCGGCCGATCTACCGCGAGACGGCCCGGCACGGCCACTTCGGCCGCGAGCTGCCCAACTTCCTGTGGGAGAAGACGGACAAGGCGGCCGCGCTGCGCGAGGCGGCGGGGCTGTAGCGCGGAACGCGAGGATGAATCCAGGATGGCGTTCGAGGATCCCGCCGGCACACTGCACGACCTGACGACCCGGATCCACGCGATCCGGGACTCCCTTTGACCTGCCCGCGAAAAACGCGCGGCTCCGCGAGCTGACCGCGCAGATGGAGCGGCCCGGCTTCTGGGACGTGCCGGAGCAAGCCCGCCAGGTGGTGGCGGAGCTCAAGGCCCTGCGAGCCCGGGTCGAGCCGGTCGAGGATCTGCTCCGACGCAGCGAGGACGCGGTTGTGTTGCTCGAGCTGGCCGCGGAGCAGAACGACGCCGCGGCCCGGACCGAAGTCGACCGCGAACTCGAGCGGCTCGTGCAGAAGACCGACCAGGTCGAACTGCTGACGCTGCTGTCGGGCGAGCACGACGCGAAGAACTGCTTCTTCAGCATCCAGGCCGGCGCCGGCGGCGTCGATTCGTGCGATTTCGCCGAGATGCTGCTGCGCATGTACGCGATGTATTTCGAGCGCGCGGGCTTCCGCGCCACCGAGGTGGATCGCCGCGACGGCGACGAGGCCGGCATTCAGTCGGTGACGCTGCGCGTCGAAGGCCCTTACGCGTACGGCTATCTCTCGTGCGAAGTCGGCGTCCACCGCCTCGTCCGGATCAGCCCGTTCAACGCGCAGGGCAAGCGGCAAACGTCCTTCGTCGGCGTGGACTGCGTGCCGGAGGTCGAGGAAACGGAAATCCAACTCGCCGAGAGCGATCTCGAGATCGAATACTTCCGCCGCGCCTCCGGGGCCGGCGGGCAAAACGTCAACAAGGTCGCGACCGCCGTCCGCATCCGCCACAAGCCGACCGGCCTCGTCGTCGAGTGCGTCAACGAGCGCAGCCAGACCCAGAACAAGCGTACGGCGCTGGCGATGCTCCAATCACGCCTCGAGCAGATGGAACAGGCCAAGCAGGACGCCGAGCTCGCCAAGCTCTACAGCGAAAAGGGCGACATCGCCTGGGGCAACCAGATCCGCAGCTACGTCCTGCACGGCTCCACCATCCACGTGAAGGACCACCGCACGAACCTCGCGATCGGCGACACGCAGCGCGTGCTCAACGGCGACATTCAGCCGTTCATCGACGCGCGGCTGCGGCAGCGCCTCAAGGTCGGCAAGTAGCGGCCGGTGTGCGGGCCGCGACGGACAGCGCTGTGCGCATGGTGACCGAACCGACCGCCTGACCGTCCCTCCCGAAGCGTCTGGCAATCTGGAGCGGCGTGTGCTTCGGCGCGGCGGCCATACCCAGCCTGGCTGGGGCGTGGCTGTCCGGCGACAACCCGCCCGGGACGCTTGCCGGCCTGACCTTGTCCGTCGTGCTGCTCACCGTGCGGACGGGCACGGTGTCATTTCAACGCCTCTGGCGAAACCCGTACGCACGGCGTGCCGTCTGCTCGCGCGCCGGGCGCGTGGTGGAACCGCCGCGGCTCATGGGCCTAGAATAGGGGGAGAGAGCGACCAATTCGTCGTGGGAGAACTGCACATGCGTCATGGGCTCGGCCGACTGGTCCTGCTCTGCCTGCTCGTCGAGGCCGCCGCGGCGGCTCACACCAACAACATCTTGTTGACGGGTTATTGGCCGCCGACAAACAACATGATCCGCCGGTTCAGCACGAACCCGGTCCAGAACCCGCAGGGCTGGATCGGCGAGAACTGGGAAGGCCGCGGCTACAACATCTACTCGTTTTTCCCCGAGGTCCAGGTCGGGCAACAGGGCTCCGGCGACTTCGAGGTCGATTATCAGGACACGTCCAGCGACTGGTGGCGCATCACGGCCGAGATTCAGCCCGTGGCCATCATCACGTTCAGCTGGACGTCTGGAACGCAGTGGCATCAATACCGCGACTGGGAGATTGAGGCCCGTAATCGCAACCGCGACAACTGGACGGACGATTACTCCGATCCCCGCCAGCCGGACCAGGTGCCGCCCGACCCGAGCCTGCCGGCCAACGCGACGCGCTCGTCGACCCTGCCGATGCAGCGAATCGTGGACGCGATGCTGGTCGCGCCCGTCATGCCGTGGCCCTACATCGACAACAGCGAAGCCTGCGGCGGGACGTTCCTGTCCGAGTACATCGGGTACCACGGCCTGTGGTACCAGTCGCTGCACGCGGACCCGGACGACCCGGCGTGGTGTGTGGCCGCTGGGCACATCCACGTGAGCGGGCAGCTCTCGTCGACGCGGGCCTGGAACGGCACACAGTTGACGCTGCGGGTCCTGACTGACTACCTCAACGAGGTCGTGCCCGAACCATCGGCCGGCCTGTTGATACTCACCAGCGGCCTTCTGCTGCGGCGGCGTTTCGCCTGACCCCGCCGCACAACCACGCCGATTGCTCCCCGGTCCCCCGTCGGGCCTCCGACCTGGCCGCTCCAGCGACCGGCTGACGGCCCGTGGTTCGGCGGTTACCATCTCGGCCGGCCCGCGGGAGATCGTGACCGTGCGGCTCGAGCTCGCCGCGCTGGTCCCGCCTTCCGCAGCGAACGGGGCCCGCCCCCGCACGGTGCGGCGTACGCAGACGCCGCCCTGATCCAGGTTTCTCGAGCGTGCGCACAAGACTATTGTCACGGTGCGGCGTACGCAGACGCCGCCCTGATCCAGGAGTACCGCCGTGAGTGAGAAACCGATCCGCGTACTGGTCTGGGACGAGAACCCGGGGCACGCACCCAAGGAAGTGTATCCGCACGGCATCCGCGGCGCGGTCGCGGAGGGGCTGGCCGAGTTCGGCCGCGACGGCGTGCAAGTGCGGACCGCCCACCTCGACGATCCGGAGCAGGGGCTGGCCGCGGAAACGCTCGCCGAGACGGACGTGCTCGTCTGGTGGGCGCATGTCCGCCACCACCTCGTGGATGACGCCGTCATCGCCCGCGTCGTCGAGCGTGTCCACAAGCACGGCCTCGGATTCGTCGCGTTGCACTCGGCGCATTACTCCAAGGCGCTCAAACGAATCCTGAACTGCACCGGGCACCTCAAGGGCGGCTGGCGCGAGGACGACCAGCCGGAGGAAATCCGGGTCTGCGCCCCGCGGCACCCGATTGCCCTCGGCGTGCGGGATTTCACGCTCCCGCGCGAGGAGATGTACGGCGGCCCCTTCGACGTGCCGCCGCCGGCCGTCGTCGTACTCCAGTCGTTTTTCCCCGCCGGCGGCGAGTACTTCCCCTCGGGCCTTTGCTGGACCGTCGGCGACGGCATCGACCCCGCATTCGAGTCCGGCCCCGGCCGCGGCATCGGCCAGGGCGAGGGTCTCGGCCGTGTCTTCTATTTCCGCCCCGGCCACGAAACGGCCCCTACCTACCACAACCCGGACGTGCGGCGGGTTCTCTACAACGCCGTCCGCTGGGCGGCGAAACGGACGTAGCGGAGCCTCCCGACCGCGCCCTGAGCCGCAGCGCCCGCGGCATGGCAAATCGCGCTTGTGTTGGCCGGCCGCCGGCGGCTAAGCTGAACTGGTGCATTCTTGAAACAGCCGGCCCCCGGAGGATGCGGCCGTATGCGAGCAGCAATGATGGCGACGCTGGCGGCACTGGCGACCCTGCCGGTGGCCGCGCGGGCAACGCAGAGCTTCGGGTTCTTCTTCGCGTTCGGCGCCTGCGGCTGAGGGACGCAGCAGGTCGGCGCCTGGTCAGGCGCCACGGACGGATACGACCCGGAGTTCGACTTCCTGCTCACGAGCTGGGGCGGGCTCGGCTATGCCAGCGTCTATCACGTGAAGTCGGCCGAAGGCGACTGGGTCGGCCCCACGGGCTTCTATCGCACCGACATGCGCGGGTTGCCGGCCCCCGACGGAGCGATCACGATCGCGCCCATACACGTATGGGCCGATCCGATTTACTCCGAGGATGTCATGTCGTTCGCGCTCGCGCCGAACACGATCCACGTGCCCCCGGCCAACCGGCGGTACCGCCTGACGTTGATCTACGTGCCTACCGAGGTCGTGGGCGCGCCGCCAGTCGGGACCCACTGGTCGCTTTCGCCGACGAAGGAGTTCAAGGTCGACTTGCCGGTCTTCCGCACGGAGGACGGCACCCAGGGCTACCAGTTCGCGCTCAGCGTTTCGGCGGAGGTGCCACCGTGTGACGGGCAACTCCGCGGCGATGCCAACTGCGACGGGTTCGTGACGATCGATGATGTCGATCTGTTCGTCGCCGCGCTGGGCGGCGAGGAGGCCTGGCGGATCGCGATCGGCGGCCCCGTGGCGTGCCGGTACCTGTGCGTGAACGATCCGAACGGCGACGGTACGGTCGACTTCAACGATATCGAGGCATTCCTGGCGTGCCTGGCCAACGCGGGCTCCTGAGCCGCCCTCGAGTAAGACCGGATGAGCACGCCTGCGCTACGCCGCCGCCGGCTGTCCGCCCGGCCACAGCAGTCCGTGCAGCCAGCGCCGCAGCTCGGCGTCGTCGCCCGCGACCTTCCGGAACAGCTCGATGGACGCCTGCACCGCGCCCCGGCCGATCTTCGCGGCCGCCGCGTTCGTCTCGGCCTTCGCCAGCGTCATGGCACCCCAGACGATCGGCAAGCCGCAGAAAGAGCGTAGCTCGCGGGCCGCGGACGGCAGCGCCAGCACGAAGTCGATGCCCTTCTGGAGGCTGTGCCGCGCTTCCTGGAGTACCGCGCGGTAGATCTCCGCGTGCGCCACGGCACCGCCCTCGGCCAGCGGCAGGTAGCGACGGCCGGTCTCGGCGTCCCGCAGAGCGTCTTTGAGGATGTTGACCAGTTGCAGGCCCGTGCCGAGCTCCACCGCCACGTCGCGCAGCCGCAGCAGCGACGGCAGGTGCAGGAAGTGGGCCATCATCGCGCACAGCATCTCGCCCACGACCCCCGCGACGTAGTAGCAGTACTCGCGCAGCTCGGCCGCGTCGCGAATCGCCGGATACGGCTGGCCGCGCTCCGCGCTGCGGGCCGTCAGCCGGGCCACGCCGGCGCTCATGACCCCCGCGCACCGCGCAACGGGGTCGCGGTACGCCGCCGGCAGGGCCCGCACGCGCGCCAGCACTTCGGGCACGACCGCCATCAGGGCCCGCTCGGCGTCCGTGTCGCCGATCGGCTCGCTCAGACTCGGGTCGGCGGCTCCCTCGTCGGCCGCCAGAGCCCCCTCCAGAAGCCGCAGCCGGCGGAGGCGCTCGTCCGTCGCGAGCTCGGTCGCGTCCTCGAGCGTGTCCACCACCCGCATCAGCAGGTAGGCGACCCCCACGGCGTCGTCCAGCGGACGCGGCAGCATGGGCACGAGGATCGCGTAGGTCCGCGATACGCCGTGCAGGTGCTGCGCCACGAAGGCGTCCATGCGGGCGTCCCTCAAGAACTCAAGCCGGGCCGTCCTCACGGCTCACCGGCGCGCCCGCCGCCCGGCTGGGGCCGCTGACGCGGGCGGCCTGCACCGCCCGGCGGACGGTCGCGGCGATACCGACGGCGTCGATACCGGCCTCCGCCAACTGCCCGCCGCGCGAGCCGTGCTTGTAGAACTTCTCGACCGCCAGGCCGAGGCGGATGATGCCGTCGGTCGGCAATCCGAGGCGGTTGGCGGTTTCGAGCACGACGCTACCGAAGCCGCCCGCCAGCGAGTGGTCCTCGACGGTGATGACCGGCGTGCCGCGGGTGATCGCCGTCGTCACCATGTCCTCGTCGATCGGCTTGGCGAACCGGGCGTTGACGACGCCGATGTCGAAGCCCTCGGTCGCCAGCCGGTTCGCAGCCTCCAGGGCCGTGATCGCGGGCGTGCCGTACGCGAGGATCGTGGCATCGCGCCCGGGCCGCAGGACGCGGGCGCGGCCGAGGTAGAACGGATCGCCCGTCCCCAGCGGCAGCGGCACCATGTCGCGCGGGTAGCGGACCGCCCAGGGCCCGTCCAGCTTCAGGCCGAGCCGCAGCGCCTGCTCCAGCTCGGCCTCGTCGGCCGGCGCCATCAGCACCATGCCCTGAAACCCGCGCAGATACGCGATGTCGAGGTAGCCGTGGTGCACCGCGCCGTCGCCCCCCACCAGCCCCGCCCGGTCGATGCAGAACCCGACCGGCAGGCGCTGGAGCACCGCTTCCTGGAACACCTGGTCGAACGCCCGCTGAAGGAAGGTCGAGTAGATGCAGGCCAGCGGCCGCAGGCCCGCTTTGGCCATGCCGGCGGCGATGTCCACCGTCGAGCTTTCGGCGATGCCGCAATCGAGGACGCGGTCCGGCAGCGTCTGACGCACCTTCGCGAGCCCCGTGCCGTCGGGCATGGCGGCGGTGAGCGCGAAGACGCGCGCGTCCTCCTGCATCAGCCGGATGGCCACGTCCGCGAACGCCGCGGTCCAGCTCTTCCGCTCGCTCTTCTCCTCGCTGACGGAGTCGCCCTCGATCTTCAGCTTGCCGGGGCTGTGGAACGCGCAGGGATCGTGCGCGGCCCACTCGCAGCCGCGGCCCTTCTCGGTGTGCACGTGCAGCAGCACCGGCTGCGCCACGTCTTTGAGCAGCTCGAGGATCTCGACGAGGTGCGGCAGGTCGTGCCCGTCCACGGGACCGACGTACAGGAAGCCGAGCTGCTCGAAGATCTGGTCGGGCGCGACGGTCGCCTTGATGCCTTCCTTCAGGTGCTCGAGCGCGTCGTACACGCCCTGCCCCACGAGCGGCACCCGCGGCAGGATGCTCGCGACCCGGTGCTTGACGTCTTCGTACAGGCTGCTGACCCGGAACCGCGCCAGGTAGGTTGCCAGCGCGCCCTGCGTGCGCGCGATGCCCATCGAGTTGTCGTTGAGCACCACCAGGAACTGCCGCTTGAGCACGCCGGCCTGGTTGAGCCCCTCGAAAGCCACCCCGTTGACGATGCTCGCGTCGCCCACCAGCGCCACGACCCGCGTGTCGCGCCCCAGCGCCGCGTCCCCTCGCGCCAGCCCCACCGCCGTCGCGATCGCCGTCCCGGCATGCCCGACGTCGAACAGGTCGTACGGGCTTTCCGCCGTGCTCGGAAAGCCGCTCACTCCGCCGGCCTGCCGCAGCGTATCAAACCGGGCGTTGCGGCCCGTGATCAGCTTGTGCACGTAGCACTGGTGCCCCACGTCCCACAGCAGCCGGTCCCGCGCGAAGTCGAACACGCGGTGCAGCGCCAGCGTCAGCTCAACGACCCCGAGATTGCTGGCCAGGTGCCCGCCGCACCGGCTCACCACGTCGATGATCCGCTGCCGAATCTCGCCGGCGAGCGTCGCCAGCTCCGCAAACGACAACGACCGCAGGTCCGCCGGCGATTGGATCGTCTCCAGAATCCGCTTCATCACACCGCCGCCTCTAAGGCCGCCCCCGCTAGTGGTCCCGCCGCAGGACATACTCCGCCAATTCGCGCAGCCGCTGCGCGCGCGGTCCGAACGGCTCCAGGGCCGCCGCCGCCGCCGCCACCTCGCGCTCCGCTTGCGCGACGCTCTCCAGCATGCCAAAGGCCGCCGGCCAGGTCTGCTTCGACGCGGCCGCGTCCTTGCCGACCCGCTTGCCGAGCCGCGCCTCCGCGCCGCCCGCGTCAAGCAGGTCGTCCGTGATCTGGAAGGCCAGTCCGAGATGGCGGCCGAAGCACGCCAGCGCGTCCTGCTCCGACCGCTCCCCGCCGGCACAGAGTGCCCCGAGTCGGCAGGCCGTCTCGATCAGCGCCGCGGTCTTGTGCCGGTGAATATAGCGCACCAGCTCACCGTCCGTCGGGCGGTCCTCGCCCTCGATGTCCGCGGCCTGCCCCGCGATCATCGCCTCCGTCCCCTCGGCCAGCGCCGCCACCAGACGCGGCACAACCTCGGCCGAAACCGGTGCCGCCGCCAGCAGCCCAAACGCGTGCGTGACGAGCCAATCACCCGCGAGAATCGCCAGCGCCTCGCCGAACACCTTGTGGTTCGTCGGCCGTCCGCGCCGCAGATCGTCGTCATCCATCGCCGGCAGGTCGTCGTGCACGAGCGAGAACGTGTGCACCAGCTCCAGTGCCAGCGCCGCCGGCCCGGCGGCCGCGGTCGCACCGCCACAGACCCGGCAACACTCGAGCACCAATATCGGACGCAGCCGCTTGCCGCCCGCCTGCACCGAATATGATACAGCGGCCACCAGCCGACTGTGCGGTGCGGCCGCGGCGGCCAACGCTTTCAGATGTTCTGAAAGCAAGTCGTCGACCGCCGCCCGCTGCGTGTCGAACCAGTCCCGCCAGCCGGAGTCGGCGGCCGGTTCGGAGGCCGTCCGAGGATACTCGTGCGTCGGCAGCGATTGCATCCCGCACAGAATAGGAGGCTTGCGGCCGTCTGGCCAGCGCATTTCGGCCCGGCGGGGCCGAACTTCCCGCCGCAGCTCCCCGACTCGGACCTGCCGTCGTGACGCGTACCGTCCTCACCCCCGAGTTGGTTCTTCAGGCGTACCGCGTCGGAATCTTCCCGATGGCCGGGCCGGACGGCGAGATCGCCTGGTTCAGCCCAGATCCGCGCTGCATCTTCCCGCTGGACGCCTTTCGGACGCCCCGCTCGCTCCGGCAAACGATCCGCCGCGGCCGATTCGAAGTCCGAATCAACTCCGCGTTCGACGAGGTGGTCGCCGGCTGCGCCGACCGCGCGGAGGGCACGTGGATCTCGCCGGAGATCGCCCGGGTGTACGGGGCGTTGCACCGGGCGGGGCAGGCCCACAGTGTCGAGGCGTGGCACGCGGGCGAGCTGGCGGGCGGTCTGTACGGCGTTGCCATCGGCGGCGCTTTCTTCGGCGAGTCCATGTTCACCCGCGTGACCGACGCGTCCAAGGTGGCCCTCGTCGCGCTGGTGGAGCGTCTCCGGGCGCGCGGCTTCACGCTCCTCGACACGCAATGGGCAACGCCCCATCTCGAGCGTTTCGGCGCCCGAGAAATCCCCCGCCGCGAGTACCTGCGCCGGCTCGCGGCGGCGGTGCAGCTCGACCGCCGCTTCGTGGGATGACCCGCAGAGTCGAAACCGGCCCCGCCCCGCCGGGCCGGCGAACTCACGGCAACCGGACGGCTCGGAACCAGGACGTGCCGCCGCGCCCCGCGGCCGTCACGAGCTGAAAACGGGCGTCGAGGAATTCAAGCAGCGCCGCATCCTGCGGCTTGCCATGGAGCTCACCGACGATCGCCCGCACCCCGCGGAGCACGGCGGGCGGGATGCTGGTGAGGATGTCGTGCTCTGCCCCCTCGGTATCGATTTTGATCACGTCCACTGCGTCGATCCCGAATCGCAGCAGCGCGTCGGGCACGGCCAGCACCGGCAGGCTCTCGACGCCCGGCCCTGCCGGCGGCCGCCCGCCATGGAAGCCGCCGCCGCCGAAGTTGCGGGGATTGTCCGACCGGGCGTAGGTGAGCAGGGCGGTCGCGGCCCCGAGACCGTAGGGCAGCGCTCGCACGAGCGGAAATTGCGACGTGTTGTGCAGCAACAGCGCGAAGTTCTCGGGCAGCGGCTCAAACGCGAAGATCCGCGCCGCCGGATAGCGTCGCGCCAGCGCGGCCGTCACGCCCCCGATGTTCGCGCCGATGTCGAGGATCGTGCGCGGCCGGATCTCCGGCGGCAGGTCGTATTCGGGCAGCACGCCCCCGTGCAGCAGCGCCCGCAGGAAATGCGCGTCGCTCGTCCCGGTCCGCAACCGGAACGTCCCGCGGAAGCCCGGCAGCCGCACCTCGGTCAGCGCGACGGCCCGGGTCTGGAGCGCCCAGGCCGCGTGCAGGCTGCGCGCGCGCAGGGCGGTGCGGACGAAGGTCCTCAGTGCGGGCCACCACGACAGGGGCATCCCCTTGGTATCGGACCTCGCGGGCCGCTGCTTGACGTCGGCCCGCGCCCCCCACTGGTCAAGGCTTCCTGCAATCCGGACGAAGCCAACAACGGCGCCGCCGTGCCGGGTCGCGGGCCGGCCTCATCTGGTCCCGAACCGGTGTGTCTGCCGCCCGGAGGATCGTGCGCCGCATGTGCGCCGCCACAAACCTGCTGATCTTCGATGCCGCGCCACACCGCTGCGCGGAGCTGGACGGCCGCCTGCGCCAGCGTGGGCTCGCACCCACGCGCGTACCGGTTCTGGGAACGGACCCGCCGCCCCTCAACGGCTTCGATCTCGCCGTCATCGCGCTCGATGGATCGCCCAACGGCGCGCGGCCGGCGCTCGAACGCGCGCTGCGCGACCTGGTTAGGGCCCACGTGGCCACCATCGTCTGGGGCGCCGGCGACGAGTTGCGACCGGCCGGCGGCCCGCTGGTCGACTGGGTGGCCGCCGACGCGGGCGTCGAGGAAGTGCTGGGCCGCGTCGGGGCGCTGGCCCGGTACGCACCGCTCGTTCGCCGCTTGCAGCGCGAGATGGAGAACCTGGCGCGGCTCGGCGAGCAGCTCGCGCGGCACTTCGACGAACTGGACCAGGAGATGCGCCTAGCCGGCCGGCTCCAGCGCGATTTCCTGCCGCGCGAGTTCCCGCCGGCGGGGCCGTTTCGGTTTCACACGATCTACCGCCCCGCAACCTGGGTCAGCGGCGACATGTACGACGTGTTCCGCATCGACGAGGACCACGTCGGCCTGTTCATCGCGGACGCCATGGGACACGGCGTCGCCGCCGGACTGCTCACGATGTTCATGCGGCAGGCGCTCGTCGCCAAGCGCGTAAACGGCAAGGCGTACCACATCGTCTCGCCGGCCGACGCGCTGCAGAGCCTGCACGAGTGCCTCACCCAGCAGCACCTGCCGAACTGCCAC
Organism: uncultured Phycisphaerae bacterium; assembly: GCA_937928595.1. GTDB lineage: Bacteria > Planctomycetota > Phycisphaerae > UBA1845 > Fen-1342 > CALGJV01. The sequence goes on from CALGJV010000006.1 coordinate 130,923, forward strand.
TTCGTCACGGCGACGTACGGCGTCCTCGACACGCGCAGCGCGACGCTGCGGCTGGCCCGCGGCGGGCACCCCTACCCGTTGCGGCTGTCGCCCGCCGGAGAAGTCTCGGAGGTTACCAGTGTCGGCAGCCTGCTGGGCCTGCCTGAAGTCCCGACGGAATTCGAGGTGACCGAACTGCGGCTCCGGCCGGGCGAGAAGCTGCTGTTCTACACCGATGGAATGGAAGATCTGCTGCTCGTCCCGCGGACCCAATCCGGCGAAGTCACACGGTTCACCCCCGACCTGCTGGCGTGGGCGTCGCAGCCGGCCGGCGACCTGATCAGCGCCTTGAACAACCGGCTTGACAACCTCGCCGGATCCCTCAACCCGGCCGACGACGTTACGCTGCTTCTGCTGGAGCACGCCGGCGAACCGTAACGGCCGCCGGGCCCGCCTCAGCCGCCGGTCTGCGATGCGGACGGCGTGGCCGGCGCCGCCCCCAGATACTGGGTCGCGGCTGCGTTCTGCGGATCCAGCTCGCGGATGCGCTCGTAGACGCGCGTGGCTCGCTCGCGATCCTGCACGCGGGCGAGCGCCGCAGCGTACTCCTCGAGAATCGGAACGCTCTCCGGCTGAAGCTCCACCGCCCGCTCCAGCATCAGCAGTGCATCGTGCTCGGCGTCCACCGCAGCGACCGCCGCCCGCAGCCGCGTCCGCTCACTGCGCTGCGCGAGCGCGCCCGCAGCCGCCGCCTCGTTCCCGCGCTTCACCCGGTCCAGCACATTGCCCTTCAGGTCACGTTCGCACAGTGACTGGTAGTAGATCGCCAGCGCGGCGATCTGCAGGTCATACGCGCTGAGCAGCTCCCGCACCCGTCCACGTTCCCACGGCCGTTCCTGGGCCAGCTCGGCCGCCCGCTGCACGTATCGAGCCGCTTCCTGGAGTGCCGGCTCGGCCTGCGCGGGGTCGCGCTGCGCAATCGAGGTCGCCACCAGCGCCACGGTCCGGTACGAGTCCGCCGTCCTCTCCACATCGGCCCTCAGGGCTTCCCGGGCCTTCGTGCGGGCCTCCTCGGCATTGCCGGCCCCCAGCAACGCGCGGGCCCGCAGTTGCAGCACCGCGACCTTTTGCTTCTCGGGGGCGACCGACTCGGCCTCCTTGAGGAAATTGTCCGCCTGGCGCCAGTAGTTTGTCTCCAGCCAGATGCGTCCCATCCCCAGGTTCGCGCGGAAATTCTTCGGCTCGTTCTGGAGCACCTGCTGGAAGTACCGCCGGGCCGCCTCGAAGTCCTCCCCTCCGGCCAGCATCAGCAGCTCCCCGGCCAGCAACTTCGCTTCGATGTCCTCCGGCTGCCCCTCCAAAATCGCCCGCACGGTCTGAATCGCCGCGGTGCGGCGCTGGATGTCTTCGAGCAGCAAACCCGCGTCCAGGTCCCGCTTGATGACTTCCAGTGCCTGGCCGGGCGTCACCGTCGGGCGCGCCTCGCCCGCGGGCGGCGCACCGGTCGGCGGGGGCGCCTCCTGCGCGCCGCACCACGCCACCCCGATCACGCAAACGCTCAACGTCACAACGATCGCTCGTGCGGTCATCCGATTCTCCGGCCGAGAGCTCGACACAGCCGACGCGAGCGCGACCGTTCGGCCACGTCCGTCTCCGCCGGTCGCCGGCTCCGCGCCAACCCAAGACGCATCCGTATCAGGATTATCGGCCACCTCGCCGCCGCGCGTAAACGCCCCGGCCGAGCCTGATTTCATTCGACCGTACGCGTGCCCCGTGGACCGGTTCGCGACCGCGTCAATCGGGGACGGGCGGAACGCGAATCGTTCCCTGAATCGTGACGTGGCACGCGCCCCCGATCCGTACCGTCGGTCCCCGGTTCCCCGGCTGCACGATCGCCCGCACAAGCCCGGTCCTTCCGCCCGGCACGCCCTGGGCGCACACGAACCCGGCGCTGCCCTCGGGCCCGACACCGATTCCCTTCGAGCCCAGATACGCCGCCAGCGGGCCGTGCACGCTCCCGGTCACCGGATCCTCGTTCACCCCGCATGCCGGCGCGAAGAACCGCGAGTGCACCGCGACCGCGTCTGAGAGCGTGGCCGTCGTCGCCACGCACACGCCGCGGACTTGCTGCCGTTCGCACCAGGCGGCCAGATCATCGAAACGCGGCCGCAAGTCCATCAGGCCCTGCCAGTTGTCCACGAAAACGAGAAGGTCGCGATCGCGCGTCCGCGCCGGCGGAAAGCGATCGTCCAGTTGGGAGTCGCTGCCGCCCAACAACTCGAACAGCCGCACCGGGTTGACGTCGGCGGAAGCGACCTCCGGCGCCGGCATGTTCAACCACCACAAGGGTTGGTCGTGCGGGTCCGGCAGCCACTCCGGCGACACGCACAGCTCGCCGGCCGCCGTGTCGAACCGAAGCATCGCGTCCGGCCGGGCCCGCAGGTCGCCGGCACAACCCGACGCATGCACCGCGTGCGCTGCGGCGAGCGTGGCGTGGCCGCAGAACTCGACTTCGGTCGTCGGCGTGAACCAGCGGAGGCGCGGCGGCCGGTGCAGGTTGTTCAGGCCGCTCAGAAACGCGGTCTCGCTCGCGCGGATTTCCGCGGCGATCCGCTGCATCTGGCTGTCGGAAAGCCCGTCCGCATCGAAGACCACCCCGGCCGGATTGCCGCGATAGGGCTGCTCGGCGAACGCGTCGACGAGGTAGAACGGCAGCGCGTCCGGCATGCGGGTCCTCCGCGGGTGCGTGCATCCTATCGGCCCGCGGCCCGGCTGTCCGCAGCGAGAAGCTCCCGAACGCGGGTGAAGATCCGATCGAACATCGCCTCGGTGAGGCGCTTCGTGAACGTGTTCTGCTGGCTGGGGTGGTAGGATGCCAGCAGCACGCGGCCATTGGGCAGCTCGTGCTCCGCCCCATGCGCGAAACCGGCGACCCGCACGTTCAGACAGCGGGCGACCTGTTTCCAAGCCAACCCGCCCAAGGCGACCAGCACGCGCCACGGGACCCGCTCGAGAGTCTCCCGAAGGTACTCGCCGCACGCATCGATCTCGGCCGGAGTCAGGCGGTTGTCGGGTGGTGCGCAGCGGGCGACGGCGGTAATCAGGGCACCGTTCAGGCGCAGGCCGTCCGCGACGCTCGCCGACTCCGGCTGATTCGCGAAGCCAGCCTTATGCAAAGCACGGAACAGCCAATCGCCGCTGCGATCGCCTGTGAACAGCCGCCCCGTCCGGTTCGCGCCGTGCGCGCCGGGCGCGAGGCCGACGATCAGCAACCGGCCCCGCGGATCGCCGAAGTTCGGCACCGGCCGGCCGTGGTACGTCTGGTTGCGGTACTCCCTCCGCCGGACGGCGGCGACGTGTCGGCAGTGCTCCCGCAGCCGCGGGCAGCGCTCACAGGCCAGAACGCGCGCGTTCTGCTCGCGCAACCATGCCGGCAGCGGCGGTGACTGCGGTGACGACCTCAAATCCGGGTTGACACTCATGCACACGTCCGGATTGTGTGCGGCGGCACAGACCGACCGCAACCGCGCCGAAGCCCGGACGGAACCCGGAGCTCGCGCTCCGGGCTCGGATGCCGCGCAACGCGCCGCGCCGGTCGCCGTCCGAGCGCCCCGCC
>CALGJV010000007.1 GCA_937928595.1 uncultured Phycisphaerae bacterium
GCTGCACGCGCTGGTCGAGGCCGGCAACAGCGTGGTGGTGATCGAGCACAACCTGGAAGTGATCAAGACCGCGGACTGGATCCTCGACCTCGGGCCGGAAGGCGGCGAAGGCGGCGGCCGCATCGTGGCCGAGGGCACGCCCGAGGACATCGCGGCCTGCCCGGACAGCTACACGGGGCAGTATCTCCGGGCGAAGCTCGCCCGTCCCGCACCCGGCTGAGGCATCCCGCCCCCACGGCGGCTTGCGGCCGCCGCGCCCCGCCGGCCCTGAGCCGCGCGGCGCAGCTCACCCGCGCGTCAGGTTGCGGCCGTTCTCGCCGGCCTCGAAGAAGTGCACGCGCTCCATGTCCACCGCCAGCACGGCCGCGGAGTTCTCCGGCACGCGGGTCTGCGAATCCACGCGGCAGACGATGTGCGGGTGGCGCGGCGTGCCGGCGTACACGTCCGTCCGGTCCCCCAGCGGCTCCACCACCGAGACCTGCACGCGCAGCGCACTGTCCGTGCGGGCCTCCCCGGTCGGATGCAGCATCTCCGGCCGCACGCCGAGCGTGAGCGTCCGGCCGACGTGCCCCGCCAGCACGGCGCGGTGCCGCGGGCTGACCGTGAGGCGGTTGTCGCCCTCGTCGAACACGAGGCGGTCGCCCTCCTGGAGCAGGCGACCTTCGAAGAAGTTCATCGGCGGGGTGCCGACGAAGCCCGCCACGAAGCGGTTGGTCGGCCGCTCGTACACCTCATAGGGCGTGTCGCACTGCTGGATCAGACCGTCCTTCATGACGACGACGCGGTCGCCGAGCGTCATGGCTTCTTCCTGATCGTGCGTGACGTAGATCGTGGTGGTCTGCACGCGGCGGTGCAGGCGCTTGATCTCGGCCCGCATGCCGATGCGCAGCTTCGCGTCGAGATTGGACAGCGGCTCGTCGAACAGGAACGCCTTGGGGTTGCGGACGATCGCCCGGCCGACGGCGACGCGCTGCCGCTGCCCGCCCGACAGCGCCTTGGGTCGGCGGTTGAGGAGCGGCGTGATGCCGAGGATGTCGGCGGCCTCGTGGACGCGGCGGTCGATCTCCTGCCGCTCCGCCCGGGCCTTCCTCCACAGCCCGTGCGCGAACAGGAACCCGAGCGGATTGTCCCAGGCGCCGTAGCGGCGTCGCAGCAGCAGCCCGAACGCCATGTTCTTGTACACCGTCATGTGCGGGTACAGGGCGTAGTTCTGAAAGACCATCGCGATGTCGCGGTCCTTCGGCGCCACCCCGTTCACGACGCGCTCCCCGATCCGGATCTCGCCGTCGGAAATGTCCTCCAGCCCCGCCACCATCCGCAGCGTCGTGCTCTTGCCGCAGCCCGAGGGCCCGACCAGTACCACGAACTCGCGGTCCTGGATCGTCAGGCTGATGTTGTCCACGGCCTTGACGTTGCCGGGGTAGATCTTCGTGACGTTCGTCAGGACGACTTCCGCCATGGACGGGCCTCGCTGCGACGCACCGCGGGAACGCCGCCGGAACCGGCTCCAGCCCGTCGAATATACGGGCGCCGGGGGGTGGGTCAAGCCGCCCCGCCCCGTCGTCGGCCCCCTCCCTGAGAAACGCGCGTCCTCGCGCCCCCGCCGCCGCCCGCCCCCCGTGATCGGACCCCGCACCGTCGACGCCTCGCGAGTTCGCGCGTATCATGTCCGCTTTCACCCGGACCTTCCGCCCGTCGCGGCAACTGCGGTGCCGTCGCGACCGGGCCGCCCCGGCCTGCGGTACCCGGCCGTGCCCGTGGCTGCGCGGCCGGCGGCCCCGGCTCTGGAGGATCACATCGTGACCGCTGTCGAACGCCCCCCGACGACCCCCGCCGTCACGCTGTATGTCGGCAACCGGCCGCCGCTCCAGCCGAGCCCGCTGGTGAAGCTGCCGATCGGCGCGATCCGGCCGCGGGGCTGGGTGCTGACGCAGCTGCTGCTCGAGGCGGAGGGATTCTCGGGCCGGCTGACGGAATTGAGCGAGTTCTTGCGCAAGGAAGGCAACGGCTGGTTGTCGCCCGACGGCGCAGGCGCGCACGGCTGGGAGGAAGTCCCCTACTGGCTGAAAGGTTTCGGTGACCTCGGCTACGTGCTCGGGGACGAGCGGATCATCCGGGAAGCGCGCGTCTGGATCGAGGGCGCGCTCGCGACCCAGCGGGAAGACGGCTACTTCGGGCCGCGGGTCAACCTGACGAGCCTGAACGGCAAGCCGGACCTGTGGCCGCACATGATCATGCTGAACGCGCTCCAGTCGTACCATGAGTTCAGCGGCGACCGGCGCGTGCTCGACTTCATGACGAAGTACTTCCGCTGGCAGCTCGCGGTGCCGGAGGACGACTTCCTCGTCCCGTTCTGGCAGCAGCAGCGGGGGTCCGACAACCTCGCCAGCGTGTACTGGCTCTACAACCGGACGGGCGACGCGTGGCTGCTCGAGCTCGGGCACCGGATCCACCGCCGCACGGCGCCGTGGACCGAGCGCGTCGCGAACTGGCACGGCGTGAACATCGCCCAGGCCTTCCGCGGCCCGGCCGTGTACTACCAGCAGTCCGGCGATCCGCGGCACCTCCAGGCGACCTGGGACCGCATCGCGGACGTCTGGGGGGTGTACGGGCAGGTGCCGGGCGGCGGCTACGGCTCCGACGAGAACTGCCGGCCCGGCTACACCGGCCCTCGCCAGGGCACGGAAACGTGCACGTGGGCCGAGCTGATGCTGTCCTACGAGATGCTGCTCAAGATCGACGGCGACCCGCGTTGGGCCGACCGTTGTGAGGACGTGGCCTTCAACTCGCTGCCGGCGTCGATGACCGCGGACCTGAAGGCCCTGCGCTACCTGACCGCGCCGAACCTCGTGGTCGCCGACCGCCGGAACCACGCCCCGGGCATCGAGAACGGCGGCGAGATGCTCTCGTACAACCCGCACGGCTACCGCTGCTGCCAGCACAACGTGGCGCACGCCTGGCCGTACTACGTCGAGCACCTCTGGCTGGCCACCGCGGGCGGCGGGCTGGCCGCCGCGCTGTACGCCCCGTGCGAGGTGCGGGCGCAAGTCGCCGACGGCGTCGAGGTGACGATCGTCGAGGACACGCAGTACCCGTTCGACGAGACCGTCACGTTCACGATCACGCCGGCCCGCCCGGCGTCGTTCGCGCTGTACTTGCGCGTGCCCGGCTGGTGCCGCGCGCCGCGGGTGCAGGTCAACGGTCAGAACGGGATGCCGCACCGGCCGAACGCGCCTGCGGGCTACCTCGTGCTCGAGCGCACCTGGCAGCCGGGTGACACGGTCGAACTGCGGCTGCCGATGGCGATCACGCTGCGCCGCTGGGAGAAGAACGACGACAGCATCTCCGTCGATCGCGGACCGCTGACCTTCTCGCTCGAAATCGGCGAGCAGTACGCCCGCTACTCGGGCACGGCGCGCCCGGAGCTCGACGCCGCCTGGCCCGCCCATGAAGTGCTGCCGACGACGCCGTGGAACTACGGGCTGGCGGTCGACCCGTCGGCCCCCGAGCGGTCGTTCGAGGTCGTGCGGCGGCCGTGGGACGGCACGGCGCAGCCCTTCACGCTCGCGGCCGCGCCGGTGACGCTCAAGGCGCGGGCGCGGAAGATCCCCGGTTGGAAGCTCGATCCGCTGTGCGGCCTGGTCGGCAACCTCCAGCCGAGCCCGGCGAAGTCCGACGAGCCCGAGGAGACGGTGACGCTGGTGCCGATGGGCTGCGCGCGGCTGCGCGTGGCGGCGCTGCCCACGCTCGGCGTCGGGCCCGACGCCCACGAGTGGGTCTACCGCGAGCCGCCGGCCCGGCCGTCGCACTACTTCGACAACATCACGGCGCTGTCGGACGGCCGGCTCCCGTCCAGCTCGAACGACCACAGCATCCCGCGCTTTACCTGGGGGGACCACAAGGGCACGCTCGAGTGGGTGCAGTACAGCTACGAGCGGCCGCGGAAGTTCTCGCAGGCCGCGGTGTACTGGTTCGACGACACCGGGCAGGGCGCCTGCCGCGTGCCGCAGTCGTGGCGGCTGCTGTACCAGGTGAAGGCCCGCGAGATGGCGGCCGAGGGCGAGTGGCAGCCGGTCGAGCTGGTCGCGGGCGCGTACGAGTGCGCGCCGGACAAGCTCCACGTCGTGCAGTTCAAACCGGTGGAGACGACCGGCCTGCGGCTGGAGGTGCAGTTGCAGCCGAACTTCTCCGGCGGGGTACTGGAATGGAGGGTCGAATGAGATTCATGTCGTTGCTCGTACCGGGCGGGCAGCCACACCCCCGTGCCGGGCTGTTCCTGGCCCTCTTTGTTGCCGGAGCTTCGCGCATGTCCCTCGCCGCGCCGCCGCGCGACTACCCCATCACGCCCGTCCCGTTTACCCCCGTCCGCGTCACCGATGCCTTCTGGCAGCCGCGGTTCGAAACCAACCGCACCGTCACGCTGCCGTACTGCCTCCGCAAGTGCGAGGAGACCGGCCGCATCGACAACTTCCTGCGGGCCGGGGGCAAGCTGCCCGGCCCGTACCAGGGCTACGCCTTCAACGACTCGGACGTGTTCAAGGTGGTCGAGGGCGCGGCCTACGCGCTGGCCCAGCACCCCGATCCCCGGCTCGATCAGTACCTCGACGAGCTCATCGCCAGGTTCGCCGCGGCCCAGGAGCCCGACGGCTACCTCTACGCCGCCCGCACGACCGACGGCGAGAAAGTGCCGGAGATGAGCGGCAAGACGCGCTACAGCAACCTGCGCTGGAGCCACGAGCTCTACAACGTCGGCCACCTCTACGAGGCGGCCGTGGCGCACCACGCCGCCACCGACAAGCGGAATCTCCTCGCGGTCGCGCTGAAATCGGCGGACCATGTGCAGCGCGAGTTCGGCCCTGGCCTGCTCCCCGAAATCTGATCCAGGTGTTATGAGAGTCCATTGCCCGGCCGCGGCGTATGACGCGCGCCGGCATGAGCGCTCGCTCGCGCTTTGCGTTCGGACAGGCCGGCTGTTCCGGCTCTCATGATCGCCCGCTGTCTCGCTCCCCCCGTGTTCTTGCTTCCTCGCTCTCTTGATCTCTCGCTCTCTTGTTCTCTCGATCTCTTGCCCTCTCCCCGCCGGCTCCCGCGCTTCCGCCGGGGCGCGGACAGGCGCCGCAGCGGATCGGCAGGTTCTCAGGTCGCGGGCCGCAACTCGAACTGGAAGTGCGGGTTGAGCACCGAGTTCTTGTTCTTGTTCATGAACTGCACCTCGACGCGATGCGGTCCGAACGTGGTTTCCGGCGGCAGCACCACGCGCAGCCGGTAACCCTCGTTCGTGAACTCGTGCGGCACGCGGTAGCCGTCGATGCGCACCACGATCGTGTCGCTAAGGATCATCTGGCGCTCGCTGCCCCAGGCCCGGCGGCCGCGCAGTCCGTCGTCGAGCTCGAACACGAGCACGCCCGCCGCCGGACGGGCCCCGCCCGCGTCCGCGCCCGTGCCGGCCTGCGGCGCGGTCGTCGTCACGGGGTCGCGGATCAGCACGCCGTCCGCCGGCTCGACCAGCCGCGCCCGCGGCAACCCGGCCGCGGCGTAGCGGGCCAGGCCGAGAAACAGGCCCCAGGCCTCCCTCAGGTTCCATTCCGGCGTGCGGAGACGCTGCTCCTCCTCGGGGTTGGTGAAGAAAGACGTTTCCGTGAGGGCGGCGGTGACCTGGGCGGCGCGGAGCACGCCGAAGCCGTCCTTGTACATGAGCTGGTCGCTCTTGAGCGGGACGTCCGTGATCTGCGGCAGGGCCAGACTGTCGTAGAGCCCCTCGCACAGGTAGCGGGCGAGGTCGAGGTTCGCCGGGCGGTAGTCCACGTCACGGTGATACCACACGGTCGTGAAGTTGGTCCGCGGCTTGTCCACGGCGTTGTGATGCAGAGAGATGAACAGGTCGGCGCCCCAGTCGTTGGCGACGGCGGCGCGGGCCGCGAGCGTCGCATCGGTGTCGTCGGTGCGCGTCAGGCGGACCTCGGCCCCGGCGGCGCGGAGCAGGTCGTGCAGGTACTGGGCCACGCGCAGGTTCACCTCCGCCTCCCGCACGCCCGTCGGCCCGCGCTTGAAGCCGCGCTTGTGGGCGTCGCCGCCGTGCCCGGGGTCCAGGCAGATCTTCACGCCGCGCAGAAACTTCGCCCAGGGCGGGATCACGTACGGCGGCGTGCCGATCCGCATGATCGCGTAGCAGCGCGGCGCGTCGTGCAGCGTGTTGACCGCCACCATCGGGTCCGGCGTCGGCGCCGGGGCGGGCGCCGCGGCCGGAGCCCGGCACCCCAGCAGCACGCCGACTCCGCACGCCCCCAACAGCCACGCCGCGATCGTTCGTTGCCGCATCGCCGCACCTCCGGCCGGCCGCCGCCGGCCCGTCTGACAATCCGCCCGCATTATGTCGCGAGCGGCGGCCGCGGCCCAGTTGTCGCGGCCCGGGTTGTTGCACGGGCCCGCCGGATCGGCCACACTAGGGCCGCGCGGGGGCTTGTGGGTCCGGAAGTACGGAGCCTCCCGGATGCAGGATCGCGGACACCTCCTCACCGAGCTGCGCAACCCCCGCTCGACGCATATTGATCGCGTCTCGATCGCCGAGGCGGTGGACATTCTGAACGCCGAGGATGCGACGATTCCGGCGGCGGTGGCGGCGGCGAAGCCGCAGATCATCCGGGCGATCGAGCTGGTGGTGGCGGCGTTCGAGGCGGGCGGGCGGCTGATTTACGTCGGGGCGGGCACGAGCGGGCGGCTGGGGGTGCTGGACGCGTCGGAGTGTCCGCCGACGTTCCTGTCGGATCCGCGGATGGTGCAGGGCATCATCGCGGGGGGGTGGGACGCGCTGCGGATGGCGGTCGAGGGGGCGGAGGATCACGAGTCGGACGGGGCGGCGGCCATTGACGAGAAGGAAGTCGGACCGCACGACGTGGTGTTCGGGATCACGACGGGCGGCACCACGCCGTACGTGCACGGGGCGCTGCGGCGGGCGAGGGAGCGCGGCGCCAAAACGGTCTTCTTCGCGTGCGTGAAGGCGGAGCACGTCGCCAGCGAAGCGGATGTCGAGATTCGCGTGCTCGTCGGCCCCGAAGTCATCACCGGCAGCACCCGGCTGAAGGCCGGCACGGCGACGAAGCTCGTGCTGAACATGGTCACGACGATCGCGATGGTGCGGATCGGCAAGGTCTACGAGAACCTGATGGTCGACGTGAACACCCGCGCCAACCGCAAGCTCGTCGACCGCGGGACCCGCATGATCATGACGGTCACGGGGCTGGAGCGGTCGGCGGCGGCCGAGCTGCTGACGCGCAGCGGCGGCCACGTGAAGACGGCGCTGGTCATGCACGCCCGCGGCGTGGACCGGGCCGAGGCGGAGCGCCTGCTGGCGACGACGCGCGGGCATCTGGCGCCGCTGCTGGCGCCGGCGGCCGGTCCGCCGCACCCGTAGCATCCGCCGCGCGGCGCCGGTCGTCGCGCGGCGTCGCCGAGGTCGTCCCGGCGCGTGGAGGATGGGAATGCCGCTCGCGACCGTCAGCGCGCAGTTCACGGCGATCGACTGGGGGGTCGTGATCGCGTTCCTGGCCTTCACGACGCTGCTGGGGACGAAGCTCGCCGGCCAGCAGGCCACGCTGCGGGATTTCTTCCTCGGCGGCCGCAAGCTGCCGTGGTACGCGGTGAGCGGCTCCATCATCGCCACCGAGATCAGCGCGGTGACGTTCATCGGCGTGCCGTACGTGGTATTCAAGCCGGGCGGCAACTTCACGTACCTCCAGCTCGGGGTGTTCGGCTCGCTGCTGGCGCGCATCATCGTGGGGTTCGTGCTCGTGCCGCAGTACTACCGCCGCGAGATCTACAGCCCGTACGACTACATGGGGCACCAGCTCGGGCAGCGCGTCCGCACGATGACGAGCGGGCTGTTTCTGCTTGGGGCGATGCTGGCGCAGTCGGCCCGCGTCTATCTCACCGTGCAGATCATGATCGTGCTCCTGAACGACCAGATCGGCGCGCTGGTGGCGCGGTTCGGGCTGAACGAACTCGCCTGGGCCGCCATCATCCTGGCGGTCATCGCGATCGGCTGGGCCCTCGTCGGCGGAATCACGACGGTCATCTGGACCAACCTGACGCTGTTCCTCACGTTCCTCGTCGGCGCCGTCGTGGCCCTGGGGGTCATCGCCTGGAAGCTCGACGGCGGCCTGCTCGAGATCTTGCGCGTCGGCTTCGCCGCGCCCGGCTCCGCCCCCGAAGGACTCCCCGCGGCGCTGAACTGGGGCAAGTTCACCTTCTTCGACTTCAGCCCGAGTCCGGTCCGGGACTTCACCATCTGGACCGCCGTGATCGCCAGCACCTGGGGCGGTCTGTTCTCCTACGGCACGGACCAGCTCCTCGTGCAGGGCATGTTCTGCTGCCGCGACGCCCGCGAAGCCCGCAAGGCCATCATCGGCAGCGCGTTCGGCCAGGTCGTCACCGCGACCGTCATGCTCGTCGGCGTCGGCCTCTACGCCTACTACCAGGCGCACCCGCTGACCGGCGAAGCCCTCGCCCTCTACGAAGCCAAGGGCGACCGCATCTTTCCGATCTTCATCTGCCAGGTCGTCCCCGTCGGCCTGAGGGGTCTCATCATGGCCGCGGCCCTGGCGGCCGCGATCTCGACGATCATGGGCGTCCTGACCGCCCTCAGCCAGACCGTCATGGGCGCCTTCTATACGCCGCTCCGCAAGCGCATCCTCGAGCGCCGCGCCGCCGCCGGCCGATGCGCGTCCTGCGGCTACGACCAACGCGGCCGGGTGCACGACCGCTGCTCCGAATGCGGCCACGCGGTCGGCGCCCCGCCCCCGGGCGAAGACCGCCGGAATCTGCGGCTGAGTCGCGCGCTGATCGTGTTCTGGGGGGTCGTGTTGTGCACGCTCGCGTATCTGACCGACGCGATCGCCCACCGCGAACCGTCGATCCTGCAACTGGCCCTGGCGGCGGCGGGCTATGCCGGCGGGGCGCTGCTGGGGTGCTTCGCGCTCGCCTTCCTGCCGCTGGGCGTGGACGGGCGCGGGTACATGTGGGCCGCGCCGCTGTCGGTGGCTTATGTGTACGCCCTGGCGTGGCACAACCCGGCCTCGCATTGGGCCTGCGCGATTTTCGGCGTCGCGCTCCTGGCGGGCTGGCTAGTCTGGCAGCTTGTGCCTGCGGGCCGCGACGCCGGGCCCCGCGTCCTCCCCGCCCCCGTGCAGTTCCTCGTGCTGCTCGCGGGCGTGGTCGGCATGTCGCTGATCAACCGGTACGGCTACTGGGCGAACCCGCTGGATCCGGCCAAGCCGCTGTGTGTCGCCTGGCCGTGGTACGCCCCGCTCGGCAGCCTCGTGGCGGTCGTTTGGGGCTACCTGCTCGCGCGTCGCAAGCTTCCCGCACAGGCCCCGGCGACCGCCGGATAAGGCCACGCACCGACTCCCGTTTTGTCGGAGAAACGCCCATGTCCGGTCTTTCCCGTTCGATCCGCTGCTCCGTCCGCGGCACCGCGCTCGCGCTGTTGGGCGGGGCCGTGCTCCTTCTGCTCGCCTCCGGCTGCCGAACGGCCCCGCCCGGTGCCACCCCGTCGCCGATCCGGGCCGTGTGGGTGACGCGCGGCGACTATCGCTCGGCCGACGACGTCACGCGCATCCTGGAGAACTGCCGGGCCGCCGGTTTCAACACCGTGATCTTCCAGGTGCGCGGCAACGGCACGGCGTTCTACAAGTCGAGCCTCGAGCCGTGGGCCGACGAGCTGGGCGGCCAGGACCCCGGCTGGGATCCGCTCGCGCACGCCTGCCGCGAAGCCCACGCCCGCAACCTCCGGCTTCAGGCCTGGGTCAACGTGATGCCCGCGTGGCGCGGCAAGAAACCGCCCGCCCACCCGGAGCAGCTTTATCACAAGCACCCGGAATGGTTCTGGTACGATCAACACGGCAACCGCCAGCCGCTCTCGGACTTCTACGTCAGCCTGAACCCCTGCCTGCCGGAGGTGCGGGCGTACCTGGTCAGCGTGTTTCAGGAGATCGTCGCGAGCTACGACATCGACGGCCTGCACCTTGACTACATCCGCTTCCCGAACGAGCCGCCCGCCACGCCGGCCCGGTCCGACATCGACTACCCCTACGACGCCGCCACGCTCGCGCTGTACCGGGAGGAGACCGGCCGGGCGCCGGCCGACGACCAGGCGGCGTGGAACGCCTGGCGGACGGAGCAGGTCACGCGCCTCGTGACCGAGATCCGCGACATGGTGAAACGCACCAAGCCGCAACTGCCGCTCACCGCAGCGGTGGGCTCGGTGCCGGCCAACGCGCTCAAGCACTTTCAGGATGGGAAACGCTGGGCCGAGGAGGGGCTCGTCGATGCCGTGTACCTGATGAACTACACCGACTCGACCGCCGAGTTCGAGAAGCGCATCGGTCCGTGGCTCACGCCGCCGCCGCGGGCCGCGGTCGTGCCGGGGCCTTGGTTCGGTCGTCACCCCGGCAAGACGCCGCAGGAGGCCGCGGAGGTCGTGCGGCAGCAGATCGAGATCGCCCGCCAGCTGACCGGAAACTTCTGCCTGTTCTCGTACGCCGGGCTGTTCGAGACGCGCGACCGCGAGGCCGCGACGCAGCCCACAGCCCGCGAGCAGCGCCGCGCGGTGCTGCTGCCGTACCTCGCCGCGCTGGATCGCTGAGCCGCGGCGTCCGGCCGGCGCGGCTCAGCGCCGCCCGAAACCCGTCCCCGGCGCGTCCCAGCGGCGGTCGGCCTTCCACTCCTCCGGCCGCGGCGGACCGGTCCGCAGCGCGATCCGCCGCGCGAAGACGTACTCGTCGCGGTGGCCGAGGTTGTACGCGAGGTTCGCATCCGTCACCTCCTCGAACAGGAAGTAGTGCTGCCCCCCGTACGTCACCCGCAGCAGAACCACCCCGTTCGAGTGCCCGAACGTGTGCCGGATGCGCCCGTCCTCCGCGAACAAGGTGCGGTCGAATGCGACGCGGCCGCGCTCGTCGGCCGTGGCCTGCACCGCCGGCGGATCCTCGTAGACCTTCGCATACCAGTCCTTCCCCGTTCCGCCGGCGCGATAGCCGGACACGGTCGCGCCGGCGAGCGGCCGGCCGTCGTCGCCCGTGAACTCGTACACCAGCCGGGCCGGGATGTCCTGGAGGAACTCGCCGATCGTCGGCGGACTGTTGCAGTTCCCGCCGCGGGCCCGCCAGCCGCTGACCCGGTTCCAGCACATGGCCTCGTAGACGCTGTAGCGCCACTCGCTGCCGGCCATGTTGCCGGGGTACTTCTGCCAGTGCTGGATGTCCTGATCCAGGGGCATGTGGCGGCCGAGCACGGGGCCCTCGCCGTCGGTGACACGGAGCGTGCGCCGGGTCAGGTCGGGGCCCGTGCCCGTGTGCACGTTGAACCCGTACGCGTCGACGAGGTACCGGGCGTGCCCCATCTCGTGGATGTAGCCGTAGCCGCACCAGAAGGGCGGGTCGATTTTGCCGGCGGCGATCCGTCCGTCGGCCAGCGCTGCAATGGCGCGCTCGGGCGACCACCAGTGGTCCGGCTTCAGCGCGCTGTCGGGGCGCAGATCTACGGCCTCCATACCCCACACCAGATCGACCGTCTTGTCGCGGTTGTCGGGGTTGTTCGAAGGCAAGCCGCCCGCCAGCGGCAGGGCGAAGTCCGGCACGACCACCAGCCGATCGAGCCGCACACGCTCCGTGATGCCCTCGGGGTATTCGTTGGGATACACCGCCTCGGTGAACATCAGGTTCCACCGCCGCATCATCCGCTGCGCCCAGCCCGCGAAGCTGTTGGCGTCCTGCGGCGGCAGCCGGTGCTGGTGTTCATGGTGAAAGTCCCAGAGCGAGCGTTCCACCCAGAACCCGACCGTGATCGCGTTCGTCTGGATCGTCAGCGTGTTGTTCAGCGTGCTCACCTCGTCGAGCGGCTCCACCGGCGTCAGGGTCAGCGCGAGATCATGCCGCGCAAACTCCCACTTCCACCGCAGATCCAGCGGCACGCCGTCCGTCCCCGGCGGGCCGACCGGCAGCTCCGTCTCGCCCCGCGCGACCACCGCGCCGTCGAGCCGCCACTCGTATTGCACGCGCACCGGCCGCTCGCCCCAGTTGTACACGTGTCCCCGCCAAGTCACGGTGCTGCCCTCGACCGGCCAGCCCGCGCGGGGGTCGCGCGAATCGGCCGGCGGGTAGTCGAGCCGCGGCAGACGTTCGATGAAAAAGATCTCCACGTCCGGCCGCCGGTTCCGAATGCTCCGCGGCTCGCCGATGATCGTGACTGTCTGCTCGAAGTCGCCGCACCGCGCCACGAGCTTGTGCTCACCCGGTGCGCGGACGAGGAACAGGCCCGGCTGGTCGCCGAAGGGCTCGAGCCCGGGACTCTGCGGCGTCCAGCGGACCTGCTCGTCGGCCGGCATGTCCACCCCGCCCGCCACGGCCGCCGCCTTCAACCACACCACGCTGTCCACGAGTTTCGGGATGGGCCCGTCCACGTCCCGCCGCCCGGCCGGCGCGTCGGCCTGCCGCCGGTCGATGACCTGCTGAATCCGCACGCGCTCGACTCGCCCCCGCACGCAGAACTGGAGCTCGCCGATGTGCACGTAGTCATCGCCGGTCTTCCGCCGCACGTCGAGCTGGAACGCGCGTGCGGTCACCGCCTCGGGGAGCCCGACCTCCGCCGTGCCGGTCGCCGGCGTCCGCCCGTCCGCCACCAGCACGCGGTACGTCCCGGATTTCGAAGTCAGGTCCGCGAGGCGGTCCGCGGCCGCCAGCGACCACTCGTGCTCGTTGTTCGAAAAGATCACGCGCACCAGCTCGAACGTGACCGGCTCGTCGAACTCGACGCGCAGGAACGCCGGGTTGATCGCGGGCGTGCGGATCAGCGTCCGCGGATCGGCGTCGAAGACCAGCCTGCCCTCGCCGATGTCGAGCGGGGTGGACTCGAACGAGCGGATCTTGTCGGCCAAACGCTGGGGCACGTAGTAGGCGTCGGCGGCCGGGGCGACCGCTGCGACGAGCCGGACGGCAACCAGGGTGAGGAATAAACGCGACATGGGGCGACTCCGAGCACGCGCCGCGTGGATGGATGAACCGATTCAGCGAGTGTACCCCGGGCCGCGTCGCCCACCAACCCCGCCCCGCTCATTTCTCGCCCCGTGCCCGTCGGTCCCGGAAAAACGCCCGCAGCAGCTCCGCCGCAGGCTCCGCCAGCACCCCGCCGACCGTCTCCACGTGGTGATTGAGCCGCGGGTCCTGTGTGATCGTGAACAGCGAGCCGCACGCGCCGGCTTTCGGGTCCGCCGCCGCGTAGACCAGCCGCCGCACCCGCGCCAGCACCAACGCCCCCGCACACATCGCGCACGGCTCCAGCGTCACGTACAGCGTGCAATCGTCCAGGCGCCACTGCCGCAGGTGCGCCGCCGCCGCCGTCAGCGCGATCATCTCCGCGTGCGCCGTCGGGTCGTGCAGGGCCTCCCGCTGGTTGTAGCCGCGCCCGATGATGCGCCCCTCGTGCACGACCAGCGCGCCCACGGGCACATCCTCGCTGGCCAGCGCCTGACGCGCCAGCTCCAGCGCGGTCCGCATGTACCGCCGATCGATCTCGTCCTGGTGCAACCCGAGCATCCGGCGTCGCCACTCCCACGGGCCCGGCGTCCGCCGCCGGCGCGGGCCATTATCGCCCGCCGCCGCGCCGGCCGATACGCCGGGCCCACCACCATCACCAGAACCCCCTGCCGCTGCTCATTCGCTTCCGCCTCCGCCCGGCGCGCCCCGCCCGCCGCCGTATCCGCCAACCGGCGTCAGCTTCCGCCCACCGGCGCGCGATGCGATGCACGCGACCTAGCGTGCGATATGGTTCGCGGCGGGGGCTTCCGCCATGCGCTTCCGCCCCGCGCGGTGCGGATGCGTCAAGAGGTGCGGCATTCGTGCGACAAGCCGCGGCGGCTGACCCGCCCCCTGTGCCGACCAGCCCCGTAGCTCCCGGGATGCCCGACACCGCTGCCGACCTTCCGCCCGCCGCACTCGCCCGCGATCCGCTCGCCTGGGCGCAACACTTCCTGCCGCACTACTTCACCGATCCGCCCAGCGACTTTCACCGCGAGTTCATGGCCGCGCTGGCGAGTCCGGCCGTTCGCCTGATCGCCCGCATCGCCCCGCGCGGCCACGCCAAGAGCACGTGCGCCGCCTTCGCGTACCCGCTGTGGTGCCTCTGCCAGCAGCGCCGCCGCAACATCGTGCTCGTCACCCACGAGCGGGCGCTGGCGACGCAGTTTCTGCGGGACATCCGGCAGGAACTGGAGTGCAACGAGCGGATCCGGGCCGTTTACGGCGACCTGTGCGCCGGCGAGCCGGCCGCGGCCGACGACGCGGAGCCGCGAAAGCGCACGGCGGCGGGCCCGCGACGGCGCAAGTGGGCTGAGACCGTCTTCACGACCGTCACGGGCGTCACCGTGCAGGCCAAGGGGGCTGGGGCGGCGTTCCGCGGGCTGCGCGTCGGCCCGCAACGGCCGGACCTGGTGATCTGCGACGACCTCGAGAAGGACGACACGGTGGCGTCGCCGGCGCGGCGGCGGAAGCTCGAGGCCTGGCTGCAGCGCGTCGTGCTGCCGGCGCTCGCGCCCGAGGGGCAGCTCGTCGTGCTCGGCTCGCTGCTGCACCACGACGCGTTGCTGGCAAACCTGCGCGACCGGCGGCGCTTCCCACGCTGGGACTACGCCGTGTACCGCGCCATCGAGGCCCGCCCGCGCCCCGACGGCCGGTTCGAGCGGGTCGCGCTGTGGCCGGCCCGCTGGCCGCTGGCGCGGCTCGACGAGGAACGCGAGCGGATCGGCACGCTCGCCTTCGAGCAGGAGTACCAGGCCAATCCGGCCGACGAGGCGCAGCGGGTGTTCCGGCCGGAGTGGCTGCGGTCGTACGACCCGGCCGCGCTGGTCCCGCAGCGGCTGACGAACCTGCTCGCGGTGGACCCGGCGGCCGGCGTGTCGGGCGGGGACTTCTTCGCACTGTGGGTCGGGAGCGTCGACGAGGCCGACGGCACGATCTACACGCGGGAGCTGGTGCTGGAGCGCATCAACATCGTCGAGCAGGTGCGGCGCATCATCTCCGCGTGCGCGCGCTGGCGACCGCTGCGGGTCGGCATCGAGACGACCGCGTATCAGGCGGCCCTGAAAGACGTGCTGGACGACCACGGCCGCCGCCACGGCCTGTACCTGCCGATCGTGCCGCTGCGGGCGGTCGGGAACAAGCGGGCGCGGATCGAGGCCAGCGCGGTGTTCTACGAGAACGGCGTCTTCCGCCTGCCGCCGGACCTGCCGCCGGAGGCCGAGCGGCAGTTTCTCCAGTTCCCGAAGGCCCGGCACGATGACGCCCCAGATGTGTGCGCGATGGGCATCGAGCTGGCCCGGACGGTGCGCGCGGGCGGGCGGGTGGCGGCGTGGCTGGGTCCGAGGAGGGGCGAGCGCGGGGAGTGGTGAGGGCGCACGCGCGCGGAAAGTTGAGCCGGAGGGAACGTGCGCACGGTGCGGGCGGCTGGCCGAGAGGGGCTGAGAGGTCCGGGAATCAAGGACTGAGGGGTGGAAGGATCAGGGGGCGGGTGGTTGGTGAACGGAGGTTGCGGGATTGAGGGAGGGCATCCGCCCATTCGAGCCCGAGCAGCGACGGGGGAGCTACCGGGAGGAGAGCAAGAGATCAAGAGAGAACAAGGGCGGCCGTCTGACCACGAAGCGCCGGCGGGCGATCATGCTGAGATGCTCGTTTACCGACCGGCTTCACCCGTGTGATCGCGCGCGGCGAGGAATCTGACTGGTGCGCAGAGTCGTCCCCGGCGTGCATAACGGCCGCCGTCCGAGCCCCGGCCGCGAGGTCGGGGTCCATCGGTCGCCGACCCGGACGAAACCCGGAGCTTGCGCTCCAGGCTCGGATGCCGCGCGGCGCGCGGTGCCGGCGGCCGGCCGCGCGCCGCGCTGGTTGCCGTCCGAGCCCCGCCGCGAGGCCGGAGTCCATCGGTCGCTGACCCGGGCGGAACCCGGAGCTCGCGCTCCGGGCTCCGATGCCGTGCGACGCGCCGTGCCAGCCGCCGTCGCCAGGCCCGGCCCGGCCGACACGGGGGGTGGCCGCTACAGGCGCGGGGCCACGGCCGACGCAGGCGTCGGCCGCTGCGTCGCGTGGCTTGACCCGCTTCGTAACGCGCGCCAAGCGCCCCGCCCTGCCGGGAGGTCGGTGCGCTACCATCACCAAGGTCGCGCCGGGCGCGACGTGTCAGGAGGACCCATGCCGCACCTGTTCGATTCGTTTACGCTGCGGGGGGTGACGCTCCGCAACCGGATCGGCGTATCACCGATGTGTCAGTATTCCTCCGAAGACGGGCGGGCGACCGACTGGCATCTCGTGCATCTCGGGGCCCGCGCCGTGGGCGGGGCCGGGCTGATCATCTGCGAGGCCACGGCGGTTGAGCCGCGGGGGCGGATCACGCCGGGCGACGCGGGCCTGTGGTGCGACGACCAGGTCGAGACGCTGGCCCGGATCAACCGCTTCCTGCGGTCCCACGGAGCCGTCGCGGCGATTCAGTTGGCGCACGCCGGACGCAAGGCCAGCACGGCGCGGCCGTGGGAGGGCGGCGGGCGCGTGCCGGCGAGCGCGGGCGGCTGGACGCCCGTGGCGCCGAGCCCCGTGCCGTTCCATCCGGACGATCCGCCGCCGCACGAGTTGACGGCGGCGGAGCTGGCGGAGCTCCAGGGCGCGTTCGTCACGGCCGCGCGGCGGGCACTGGCGGCGGGGTATGAGTGGCTCGAGCTGCACGCGGCGCACGGGTACCTGATGCACAGCTTCCACTCGCCGCTGTCGAACCGGCGCACCGACGCGTACGGAGGGAGTTTCGAGAACCGGACACGCTTTACGCTCGAGACCACGCGGGCGGTGCGGCGGGTCTGGCCGGAGCGGTTGCCGCTGGCGGTGCGGCTGTCGTGCACGGACTGGTACGACGGCGGCTGGACGCTCGAGGAGTCCGTCGAACTGGCGCGGCGGCTGCGGGACGAGGGCGTGGACCTGATCGATTGCAGCTCCGGCGGCGGCACGCCGCACGCCCGCGTGCCGGCCGGGGCCGGCTTCCAGGTGCCGCTGGCCGAGGCCGTGCGACGCGACGCGGGCATCGCGACCGCGGCCGTGGGGCTGATCACCGAGCCGATGCAGGCGGACGAGATCGTGCGGAACGGCCGGGCGGACCTCGTGCTGCTGGGGCGCGCGGCGCTGCGGAATCCGCACTGGCCGCGGGATGCGGCCCGGGCCCTGGGGGCGACGGCCGCCTGTCCGCCGCCGGTGCAGTACGCGCGGGCGTACGCCTGAGGCGCGCGGCGGGTCAGCGGGCCGGGCCGGTCGCCGCGGGCGCCGCCGGCGGGGCTTCTCCGACCGGGGCGGGCTTGCGACCGCCCACGAGCCAGTCGATGACATAGTAGAACACCGGCGTCAGGAAGATGCCGAAGACCGTGACGCCGAGCATGCCGCTGAACACGGCGATGCCGAGCGTGACGCGCATCTCGGCGCCGGCGCCCTTCGCAATGGCCAGCGGCACCACGCCGAGGATGAACGCGAAGGACGTCATCATGATGGGCCGCAGGCGCAGCCGGCAGGCTTCGAGCGTGGCCGCGCGGCGCTCCGCTCCGGCTTCGCGCTTCATCTTGGC
This sequence comes from uncultured Phycisphaerae bacterium, assembly GCA_937928595.1. GTDB lineage: Bacteria > Planctomycetota > Phycisphaerae > UBA1845 > Fen-1342 > CALGJV01. The sequence continues at coordinate 17,641 of CALGJV010000007.1, forward strand.
GAACTCGACGATCAGGATCGCGTTCTTGCACGCCAGGCCGACCAGCGTCACGAAGCCGATCTGGGTGAAGATGTTGATATCGAGCTTCGCCGCGGCCACGCCCACCAGTGACGAGAGAATGCACATCGGTACGACGAGAATCACGGAGAGCGGCAGGGCCCAGCTTTCGTACTGCGCGGCCAGAAGCAGGAACACGAGCACGACGGCGCCGCCGAACGCGAAGATGGCGGTGTTGCCGGCGAGAATCTGGAGCAGGGTCAGCTCGGTCCATTCGGCGCCCATCTGCGGCGACAGCTCGCGCCGCGCCAGCTCGTCGACGATCCGCACGGTGTCGCCCGAACTCACGCCGGGCGCCGCCGCCCCGTTGATGGCGGCGGCCGGGTACATGTTGTAGCGCACCACCATCACCGGTCCGCTGATCTCCTCGATCCGGGCGAGCGTGCTGAGCGGGAGCATGTCGCCTCGCGCGCTACGCACCTGGAGCTGGCCGACGGCCGAGGCGTCCACGCGGAACCGCGAGTCCGCCTGGAGGTTGACCTGCCACGTGCGGCCGAAGCGGTTGAAGTCGTTGACGTACTGGCCGCCCAGGAAGACCTGGAGGGTGTTGAACACGTCGGAGATCGGCACGCCCAGTGCCTTGCACTTGGTGCGGTCGAGGTCGACGTAAAGCTGCGGCGTGTTCGCCCGGAACATGTTCAGCATGCCGGCAATGCCCGGCGTCCGGAGGCCCTGCGCGGCGAGGTTGTCGGCCTGCTCCTGGAGCGCCGTCAGGCCGGCGTCCGAGCGGTCCTGCACCATGTACTTGAAGCCGCCGGCGGTGCCGAGGCCGTCGACGGGCGGCGCGCCGAACGCCGCCACGGTCGCCTCCGGCACCTCCGCGTAGCAGCGCTGCTGGATCCTCCGCAGGATGCCGGTGACGTACCGGTCCGCGCCGCGGCGGTGCTCGAACTCGTCGAAGATGACGTACAGCGAGGCGAAGTTCGACCCGTTCGCACCCAGCAGTACGGACTGGCCCGCGATGCCCATGGTGTGCCTGACGCCGGGCGTCGCCCGCGCGAGGGCGTCGACCCGGGCCAGGGCCGCCGCCGACCGCTCCAGCGACGCCGAGTCCGGCAGCTGGATGTTGACGACGCCGTAGCCCTTGTCCTGGGCCGGGATGAAGCCCCCCGGCACGCGCGTGAAGCCCCAGACCGTCCCGTACAGCAGCCCGCCGTAGACCAGCAGCACCAGCACGCTCACGCGCAACAAACCGCCGACCACGCGGGTGTACCCGGCGGTGCCGACCTGGAACGTCCAGTTGAACGCCTTGAAGAACCAGCCCACCGTCACGTTGAGCAGCAGCGTCAGCGGATCCCGCTGCTCCGCCCGCGCCCGCAGCAGCACGCCGCAGAGGGCCGGGCTCAGTGTCAGCGAGTTGATGCCCGAGAAGATCACCGCCACCGCGATCGTCAGCGCGAACTGCTTGAAGAACTGCCCGGTGATACCGGTGATGAACGCGCACGGGATGAACACCGACGCGAGCACGAGCGTGATCGCGATGATCGGGCCGGACACCTCCGCCATGGCCTTGTAGGCCGCCTCGCGCGGCTTCAGGCCGTGCTCGAGGTGGTGCGCCGCCGCCTCCACCACGACGATCGCGTCATCGACCACGATGCCGATCGCCAGCACGAGGCCCAGCAGCGAGATGTTGTTGAGCGAGAAGCCCATCAGCGCCATCACCGCGAATGTGCCGACGATGGCCACCGGCACGGCGATCAGCGGAATCAGCGTCGCGCGCCAGCTCTGGAGAAACGCGAGCACCACGATCGCCACGAGGATGATCGCGTCGCGCAGCGCCTTGAACACCGCGTGGATCGACTCGTTGATGAACGGCGTCGTGTCGTACACGATCGCGTAGTCGAGCCCTTCCGGAAAGCGCTGCTTGAGGTCTTCCATCTTCGCGCGGATGCCATCGGCCGTCGCCAGCGCATTCGAGCCGGGCAACTGGAAGATTGCCAGGCCCACCGACGGCCCGCCGTCGAGCGTGCAGCTCAGGTCCTGGTTCTTGGCGCCCAGCTCGATGCGGGCCAGGTCGCGCAGCCGCACCACCTCGCCCGCCGCGCCGGTCTTGACGATGATCTCGCCGAACTGCTCGGGCTCCGTCAGGCGCCCGAGCGTCGACATCGTGTACTGGAAATCCTGCCCCGGCGGCACCGGCGGCTGGCCGATCTGGCCGGCCGCCACCTGCACGTTCTGTTCGCGCACGGCGGCGACGACGTCCATGGCCGTCAGGTCGCGCGCCAGGAGCTTCTCCGGGTCCAGCCAGACCCGCATGCTGTAGTCCTGCTGGCCGAAGTAAGCCACGTCGCCCACGCCGGGCAGACGCGCCAGCTCGTCCTTGATCTGGATGGTCGCGTAGTTGCTGATGTAGAGCTGGTCGTAGCGACCGTCGGGCGAGTACAGGTTGACGCACAGCAGGATGGCCGGTGACTTCTTCTTGGTCGTGACTCCGGTCTGCTTGACGATATCCGGCAGCGACGGCATCGCCAGCGACACGCGGTTCTGAACCAGCACCTGGGCCATGTCCAGGTTCGTGCCGAGCTTGAACGTCACCGTGAGGTTGTACGTGCCGTTGTTCGTGCAAGTCGACGACATGTACAGCATGTTCTCGACGCCGTTGACCTGCTGCTCGATCGGCGCGGCGACCGTCTCGGCCAGGACCACGGCGCTGGCGCCCGGATACGTGCACGACACCTGCACGGTCGGTGGCGTGATCTCGGGATACTGCGCGACCGGCAGCGTGAAGACCGCCGCCAGGCCCGCGAGCGTGATCACGATCGACGGAACCGACGCCAGGATCGGACGGTCGATGAAGACCCGTGAAAGCATGGCGTTCTCCCGTCAGCGGCCCGCGGCCGGAGCCGAACTGGTCGTCACCCCCGGCGGCGTGGCGCCGGCCGGCCCGGTCGGCATCGGTGCGACGACCGGCTTCACCGTCAGCCCCGGCCGCACGCGTTGCAGGCCCTCGACGATGACCCGCTCGTCGGGCCGGAGACCCTCCGTGATGACGCGCAGCCCCGCCTGGAGCGCGCCGACGCGCACCGGCCGGCGCTCGACCTCGTTCTTGTCGTTGACCACCAGCAGGAAGCGCTGCCCCTGGTCCGAGCCGAGCGCACGCTCGCTGACCGTGAGCGCCGTGTACGGTGCCCCGACCGGCACGCGCACCCGCACGAAGAGCCCGGCCACCAGCACCCGGTTGGCATTCTCGAAAACCGCGCGGACCTGGAGCGTCCCGGTCGTCGGATCCACCTGGGGCGCGGCGTAATCGATCACCCCCACGTGCGGATAGCCTGTCTCGGTCATAAGGCCGATCTCGACCCGCCAGTTCAAGTCGCGCAGCTCGGGCTGGTTGGCGGCCGCGACGCCCCCGACCCGCTGGGCGCGTGCCCGCTCCCGTAGCGTCAACAGGTCGCGTTCGCTGATGTTGAAGTACGCGTACACCCGCCCGTCGTCAACGATCTCGGCCAGGACCGTCTGGTTCGCCGACACGAGGTCGCCGTTGCGGAAGTAATCGCGGCTGATCCGGCCGCCGATCGGCGCCGTGACCGAGCACCACTCGAGCTGCAGGGCGGCGTTGGCCAGCGCGGCTTGCGCGGAGGTCAGCGCGGCCGCGGCGGCGTCCCGGTTGGCCATTGCGTCGGCGTATTCCTGTTCACTGACGGCCCCGGTCGCGCGAATCTCCTCGAGCTTGTTGAACTCGAACGTCGCCCGTCGCAGCAGCGCTTCCCGCATCGTCACTTCGCCCTGCGCCCGGTCGCGGGCGGCCCGGAACTCGCGGGCGTCGATCTCGAACAGCACCTGGCCCGGTTTCACGATGTCCAGCGGCTGGAACTTGACGGCCTCGATGAAACCGGTGACACGGGGCCGGACCTCGGTCGTGTCGAGCGCCTGGGTCGAGCCGGTGCAGAGGAGCTCATCGACGACCTCGCGCGTCAACGGCGCGCTGACGACGACCTCGGCCGGCGGCGCAGTGGGCGGCGCCGCGCCCTGCCGCTCACAGGCCGTCAGCAACGCGACCCCCACGATCAGCAGCATACCGCGCAGCGGCCAACGCATGTCCGGCTCCTTTGGACGACGGAACGATCAGCACGGAATCGGCGTCGTAGACTTGCGGGATCGATTGCTCTCAGCGGTGCTATCCTGGACCAGTGGCATTAGACCGCGGTCGGAGCGAGTGGTCAACGAACCGCCGCGCGGACCCCGTCAGCCGAGATACCGCTCCTGCAAGATCCGGTGCTCAGACTCGCGCACATCCAGCCGCGACCATTGGAGCGCGGCCGCCGCCACGTGCAGCAGCACCAGCACCACCAGCAGCCGCGCGGCCCGCGGCCCCGGCGCCTGGAGCCAAGCCGGCTGCAACAGCAGGCCCAGCAGCAGCAGCGGCATGAACGGAATCCACAGGCGCGGCGTCTCGACGTTGGTGAATCCGACCGTCGCGAGCAGGACGACGCCCGTCAGGCCGACCAGCCAGCGCCCGAGCGCCGCGCGATCGGGCCCGGGCGCGGACGGCTTGGATGATGCGGCGGAAGGGGAGGTTGAAGCCGCCCACAGTGCGGCCGTCCAGGGAATCGCGCCCGCGAGCAACAGAAACAGCGGGATCCCGAGCGCCTGCCACGCCAGCGGCATCGCGTCCGGGCCGCGCGTCACGCGCGCCTGCGCCCGCGCAACCGACGCCAGAGTCATGGGCAGGTTCACGTCGGCCAGCAGCGCCAGCAGCACGATCGTTGCCGCAGCGCCGCCCCCAGCCGCGAGGGCGATGCCGGCGAAATGCCGCCGTCCCGTCGCCCACAGCGCCCGCGCCGTGGCGGCGACGACGATCCCCGCGATCCACACATGCACGAGGCTCGCGACGCACCCCAGCACGGCGGCCGCACCGGCGAGGGCCGCGGCCGTCCACGCGGCGCGTCCGCGGCTGCGCAGGGCGATCAGCCACAGCAGCAGCGGCACGGCGACGGTCAGGAGCTGCGCGGGGTCCTTGCCGGGCGTGAACAGCAGCGAGGCGGGTCCGGCCCACGCCGCGATCGCGAAAACCAGCGCGGTCGCCGGCGGCCAGAACTGTCGTCCGACCGCGTAGAGCACGGGCGCCGCCGCGGCCCACAGCGCCGTGAGTGCCCAGAAGTAAACCAGCCCGACGGCGACGGAATCGTGCGCCTGCGGCAGAACTTGGTCCTCGATTCCGGCGAGCGCCGCTGCCCGCAACGCGGGCACGGCCGCGAGCAGCCGCGTGACGGCGACGGCCAGCAGCGTCGCGCCCGGCGGGTTGCTGATCACGCGCGTGCCGCGCATCTGCTCGGGTGGGGTCTGCGCCCGCGCGGGAAACTCGCGCAGGTACGGCCGCACCGCCGTGATCGACCAGGCTTCGACCGCGAACGCGCCGTCGTGCGACGGGGAGTGCGCGTTGAGGATGTGCTGGCCGACGTGGTGCGGCGGGGCCCGGTAGGCCCACACCGCCAGGCCGGCAGCAGCGACGGCGGCCAGCACGAGGCCGACCGCGCCGCGCCGCGTTCCCGAGCAAAGAAGCACGGCCAAGGCCAGCAGGACGGCCAACGCGAGCGCAGGCAGCGCGGCGGCCAGGCGGAGCGCGCCGAAAGGGGAGTAGAGGTATACGAACCGGCCGGGGCAGCCCAGCGGCACGGCGAACTGCTCGAGCACGACCAGCGCCGTCAGCGGAACGAGGGCCGCCAGCACGAGGAAAAACAAGGCCCGCGAAGGCGGCTCGCCGTCGGGCGGCACCGCCGGGCCGGGCCGGCGCGGCGTACTCACGCGGCCCTCCGCCGCGCGCCGGCCGTGTAGATCCAGGCGGCCACGCCGCCCGCCGCCAGGAGCCCGGCCGCGGTCAGACCGATCAGCAGCGGGATGTAGCGGTCGAGCTGGGGGATGTGGGGCAGGCCCAGCAGGCCGGTGGAAGCCACGATCGCGCCCATGGTGGTCATGTCGGCCACGCCGAAGACGCGGCCGCGGCGGTTGTTCGGCACGAAGCGCTGGATGACGACCATGACCGACACGAGGATGCCGGCGCCGTGCACGCCGATCATGAAAAGGCACACGCCCGTGAAGAGCCGCCCCAGCTTCCACCACACGGCCGCATCCAGCGCGAGCATCCAGGCCGCGCCGCCCAGCACGCCGACGAGCACGACGGGCTGGAGCCGCGCCCGGTTGCCGAGGACGGTCAGCACGGCCGAGCCGATGGCGATGCCGGCCGCGATGAGCCCGCGGTAGATCCCGGCGTCGGAGTACTGCCCGCCGAAGACGTCGCGGACGATGGCCGGGACGATCGAAATGACGACACCGGCGGCGGCCCAGAAGACGGTGCCGAGGAGAATGATCTGGAGGATGCGGCGGTGCTGGAAGACGTAGGCGAAGCCCTCGCGGACGGGGGTCCAGACGCCCGGTGTGATCGTGTGGGGCACCGCCCGCGTGCGGTGCATGGCCATGCCCCACAGGAGCACCGCGCTGACCACGAAGGTCAGAGCGTCGAGGCGGTAGTTCCACTCCAGGTGCAGCTTCCCGTCGTGGTGGAGGTCCACCAGCCAGCCGCCGATGATGGCGCTGAGGATCGCGCCGATCGTGCCGAGCCCGCTGATGAGGGCATTGGCCCGCACGAGATGCTCGGACCGGATCAACGTCGGCAGCAGCGCCTGGCGGGCCGGCGAGAAGAACGCGGCCAGCGCGCCGGCCGCGGCCAGCGGCAACGTGGCGGCGAAGTCGCCCAGGCCCCAGCCGAGCAGCAGCGGCACGGTGTACGGGAGCGTGATCATGACTACGGCGCGGGCCAGGTCGGCGGCGATCATGGTGCCGCGGCGGCTGAACCGGTCGGCCCACCAGCCGGCCAGCGGGCCCAGCACCACGAAGGGGGCGAAGAAGCAGAACGTCATCAGGGCCTGCACGCGGGTGACGTCGGGGCGCTCCAGCCCGCCGACGGTGCGCAGCAGGGCCATTTCGCTGAGGTGATCGCCCAGAGCGCTGATGCCGTACGCGGCCCAGAGCAGCACGAAGTTGCGGTTCAGGATGAGCAGTCGTGGCAGAAGCGCGTCGGACGGTCCCACGCTCATGGACGGGAACTCCACGTCGTGCCGCTCCGGCCCGGAGCGGCGGCGCGTGGACTCTACCGCGGCCCCGGCCCCGGCCCAAGCCCGTCGCCGGGGCCGGTCCGATGCGGTAGCATGCGCGGCGGGGATGTGGTCGGCACGCGACGGAGCGCTGCGCGGCGTGTGGCGAGGACGTTGGGAACTGGTGGGCGGCGGGGCGCTGCTGGTACTGGTGGCGCTCTTCCTGATTCCGTACCTGACCGCGCGCCCGACCGGGTCGGCCGACGGCGCCGCGGGCGGTGTGAACCGGTCCGACTTCGTCCAGCTCCCGACGGAGGCGCCGCGGTACGAGTTTCCGCCCGGAATGGAGCAACGGTACCCCGACGCGGCCGGGTTCCTGCGGCAGTTCCTCGAGACCTGCCTGGCGGGGGACTACGCGGCGTACCGGCGGCTGGTGGCCCGCCGCGCCGACCCGGAGACCCGGACCCGCTTCGAGCGGATGCTGCTATCACTGCGCGCGCTCACCGTGGAGTCGATTCGGACCGTCGAGCTGCCCGATGTGGCCGGGCCGGTGTACGTCGTGACGAGCCGCGTGGAGTTTGCCGCGCCCGCCAAGGGAGCGCAGCGCCGCGAAGGCACACGGCGCGTCGCGATCCTCGTGTTGAGCGAGGACGGCGAGTGGCGCATGGCCCTCGCGCCGGCGCACCTGCAACCGCCCGGCGAGGAGACCGCCGCCGAGACCGCCCCCGCCACGACGGCCCCGAGCTACCCATGGCAAGGCGACGGGGACTATTGATGCGGCCGCGGCCGCGGGCCCGCGTGGCCGGTCTGGTGCTCCTCGCGCTCGTGCCGACCCCGGCAGCAGCACAGCCCGCCTCCGCGCCGGCCTGGGACCTGCCGGCCGACGTACGGACCCCGCTCGCCGCCGTGCAGGATTTCGCGATCGGGTTCGACGTGCCGGCGTTCTACGCGGTCGTGGCGTTCGTGCGCTCCAGCCCGCGGGCCCCGGGCTTTGCCCAGCCGCCTGTGGAGGTGGACGACTGGCGGGACCTGGTCGAACGGCCGAACTCGCTGCGCGGCTGCCCGGTGACCGTCGAGGGGCGAGTGGGGCGGAACAAGGATCCGTGGACGGTGTCCGGGCGGCCCGAGCTCGGCACGCTGTCGCAGCTCGAGCTCGACCGGCCGGATCAGCCGGTCACGATCACGGTGATCTGCACGCAGGATGTGAGCGACATCCCCGTCGGCGCGACGGTCCGCGTGACCGGCTACTTCGTGCTGGCGCGGGAGTACGCCGGGCCGAGCGGACGCACGCAGCGCGGCGCGGTGCTCGTGGCGCCCGGGCCCAGCGAGATCTCGCGCGCCGCGGCCGTGGCCGACGGTCGCGATGTCGGCCGGCAGCTCTGGTGGCTGGGCGGGTGCGTCATCGCGGCGCTGCTGATTGCGTGGATCCTCCTGCGTCGCGCGGCGGCCGGCGGACGCTGGGATCCGACGCGCCTGCGGGCGGCCCATCCTGCGCCGCTGAACCTCGCGGACGACCTGGAGCGCTGGGCGGGTGGCGAGTCGGTCCCCGGCGCCCGCGCCGCCGAACGACCGTCGGAGCCGTCGGACGACCGGGCGTGAAGCGCACGTTGCGCGCCGGAAGGCCGGGAACATGCTGATCGACGTGCACTGCCACTACACGCTGACGCGGCGGGCCCCGGTGACCCAGCCGCGGTTCAGTTTCGAGCCGGGCGGAACGCCCGGCCCCGGGGCCCGGCCGACGGATTACGACTCGTGCGTGTCGGACCGGGCCCTGGGGCGGCTGGATTGGCGGCTGGCGCGGTGGTGGTTGCGGTTGCCGGCCCCCGGGCCGGCGCTGGACGCGTGGCTGGAGCAGGAGTACGCGCGGCACCTGCACGCGCCCGGGCCGATCGAGCGGTTCGTGCTGCTGGCGTTCGACGCCGTGCACGCCGATGACGGCCGCGTGCCGCCCCTGCCGCGGCGCCGCACCGACTTCGGCAGCGACATCTACTCGTCCAACAGCTTCATCCGCGGGCTGTGCCGGCGGCATCCGCAGCGCTTCCTGTTCGGGGCGTCGGTGCACCCGTACCGGCAGGATGCGGAGGCGGCCCTGGCGGAGGTGTTCGCCGGCGGCGCGTGCCTGGTCAAGTGGATGCCGCTGCACCACAACATCGACCCCGACGACCCGCGCACGCGTCGCGCGCTGGCGTGCTGCGCGCGGCTCGGCCTGCCGGTGCTGCTGCACTGCGGGCCGGAGTTCACGCTCACGACGCAGCGTCCGGCGCTGGCCGCGCTCGGGCCGCTGCTGGCCGCGCTGGCCGAGTTGCGGCGGACCGGGGACATGCCGGTCACGGTCCTCGCGCACGCCGCGACGCCGGTGACGCCGTGGGGCTCCCGCGACGGCTACCGCCGCCTGCTCGCGGCCCTGGCCGGCGAGTTCGCCGCCGCGCCGCTGTACGCGGACGTATCAGCCCTGGTTACGCTCGGCAAGGCGGGGTTCCTGCGGGCGCTGCTCCGCCGGCCGGAGCTGCACCACAAGCTGCTGTTCGGCTCGGACTTCCCCGTGCCGCCGTCGCTCGCACGGCTCCGCTCCGTGCTCGGCGGCGCCCGCCGCGCCGTGGCGGCCGAGCCGGCCTGGCCGCAGCGTGCGGCACGCGCGTGCCGGGCGGCGGGGTTGAGCGAGATCGTGCTCCAGCGGGCGGGGGCGCTGCTGCCGAACGTGGACTACTTCGCGCGGGGGTCCCCCGCACCGCGCGCCGTGCCCGCCGGGCCGGCTACGCGACGTGGATGAGCCGCCACCGGCCGCAGGCCCGGCGGATGGCCGGCCAGACGAAGCGTTCGGCCACGACGTCCCAGCTCATCTGGCTGGCGAGCTCGTAGCCGGAGCGCAGCAGTTTCTGCTGGGCGGCCTCGTCGGTGGGCAGGCGCTTGAGGAGCTGGTCGGCGACCTGGGGCGCGAGGCGGCGTTCGACCTCGCGCCGCTCGGTGGCGTTGAGTGCGAGGGCGTCCTTGATGGTGCGCGGCGGCTCGACGGCGTTGAGATAATCGACCAGCAGCACGTTGGGCGATTTGCGCGGACCGAGTACCTGCCGGACGAAGCCGGCGCAGCCGCAACTGGTGCTGACCACGCAGATGCCGCCATAGGTGAGCGGCTCGAGCGGCGAGATGCCGAAGGGTTCGTAGAGGCTGAGGCCGAACTCGACGTCGGAGGCCCGCCGCAGGTCAAGAAACTCGACGTCGGGGGGCACGCGGCGGCCGGCGCGGGCCTGGTCGAAGCCGAACTGGTTGATGTAGACCGCGCGGATGTTGCGGGCCCGCGCGTTGAAGGCCTGGACGAGCTGGTAGTAGCGGGCCTCGCCGCCGGTGAGGTCCGGGCCGCCCTCCCGATGCGCCAACGGCCAGTCCCACGCCTCTTCCATGTGCAGGATGTCGTGCGCGGGCCGGCGCGGCAGCTCCGTCGACAGCACCAGCAGCACGGCCGTGCGGCCCTGCTCCACCAGCCGCCGGTCGAGCGCCAGGAGCACGTCGAAATCACGCCACATCGCCTTGCTCAGCGCCAGGCGCGTGACGTGGGTAAACAGCAGGTCGGGCTGCCAGCCCAGGAGGGTCTCGAAATAGCGGTTGAGACGCGCCCGGGCGGCGCGGCGTTCGGCGAGGGTGGTCGCGGCGACCGGCACGCCGTTGTACGCCAGAGTGATGTCGGCGTGGTCGAAGTCGCTCGAGAGGAACTGGAGCTCGCGGACCACGTGGTGCCCGACGGCCAGCACGCCGTCGCAGCGATGCGTCGCCCCGACCAGCGGCAGCTTGAAGTACTCGTCCTGCGGGCCGAAGACCTGCTCGAGGTACAGCTTGCCGCGCCGCGCCAGCTCCAGCGCGCTGTAGAACATCACGTCGTGGCCGGGGTGCGCCTCGACGAGGCGGCGGACGGGGGCGGTCTCGTGCGCGTGGAACAGCGTGCGGTAGCGGGCGCGGTGGAGCACCTGGAGCGCCAGGGCCGTCGGCACGCCCATGAACTCGTGGGCGAACACCACCGCCGGCGCGTCCGCCGTCGCGAGCTGCAGCGCTTCCAGCGCGGCCGCGGCCGGCGCCGCGAGCTGCACGTACTGCTCGAACTCCCAGATGTGCTGGTAGCGATCCGAGGGGATGCGGAAATGCTCCCAGAGCAGCCCCTTTAGCGCGTTGACGCGGTGCACGTGGATGCCGCGCAGGTCGATCAGCAGGACCTCGCAGATCGTGCGCCGGCCCGACGGCTCGTCCTCGAGCGGCCGGCGGCCGTACACAATCCGGACGTTGAAGTCCTGCTCGACGCGGCGGAAGGCGTCCGCATACGGCCCCCCGTACACCTGATCCAGGGAGGAGTACTCGACGATGCCCGCCAGCCCCAGACGCTGGGTGTTTTCCGGGTAGAAGAGCGGGCAAACCAGGACGGTGCGCCCGACGCCGTCGCGGTACGCGCGGGCGTTGACGAGGCCTTCCAGCACCGTGCCGATGCCGCCGACCTTGTAGACCGCCTCGTGCGTGACGTGGATGGCGTTGAACAAGCGGGTCCTTCCCAGCGCTGAACACGGGCCGCGTACCGCGGTGCCGACCGGCGTGCGACGCGCCGCCGCCCGCGGACTAGCGGTCGGCCGACGCCGCCGAGCTCTTCTGCTTGAGTGCGTTGAGCTTTTTCTGGAGCCGGCTCTTGCGGCGCGCCGCCGCGTTCCGGTGCAGCGTGCCGCGGTTGGCCTCGCGATCGAGGTGCTGCGCGGCGAGCTTGACCGCCTTGGTCGCGTCCTCGACGCTGCCCTTCTGGAGCGCCTCGTTGCTCGTCTTCAGCTTGCTCTTCAGGGCCGTGCGACGCGCGCGGTTCAGGGCGCGGCGCTTGGCGTTCTGCCGGATCCGTTTCTTGGCCGAAAGCGAATGGGCCATGCGTGAGTCCTCATCAGCGGTGCGCGACGGTCACTTGAGAGCATCCAGCCGTTTGCGCGCCTCGCCGTCGCGGTAATTATAATCTTCGCGCAACAGCTTACCGTAAGCGGTCCGCGCGTCGTCGATCTGGCCGGCGGACTCGTACGCCCGCCCGAGCCAGTAGAGCAGCTCCTTGCTCGTGTCGTCGGTCAGCTCGTACGCCTCCAGCGCCTCGCGCAGCACCTCCGCGGCCTGCGCGTGGCTGCCCTGCTCGAAGAACGCCCGCCCGATCATGAGCCGGCTCCGGACGCGGTTGCGGGGGTCGGCCTGGGCGGCCTGGAGGATCGGAATGGCCTCGTCGTACTGCCCGGACTCGAACAGGGCGGCGCCGAGCTTGAACTTGAGCCGCAGGTCGGTGGGGTACTGCGCGACGCGTTCGCGGTAGACCTCGAGCGCGGTCTGGCGCTGCTCGAGCACCGCGAGGCGGTGCTGCTGCTTGTCTTCTTCGCTGCCCGTGCGCCGGGCGCGCTCGGCCAGCTCGCGGGCCTGCCGGGTGAGCTGCCGCAGACGAATGTCGTCGGCCCGGACCTTCAGGTTGTAGTTGCGGGTCTTCTCGTAGTGCGCCTGGAGCAGCCGCAGGGCCTCGTTCTCGTGGACCGGCTTCTCGGTCTTGACGAGGATGTCGACCAGGGCGCTGAGCTTCTGGGGCGCGTCCGGGCTGGCCTCGTATTCCTCGCGGGCCGCTGCGATCAGCGCTTCGACGCTGGCCTCGGCCTGCTGCGTGCGGTCGGAATCGTGCAGCCGCTTCTGCTTTTCGGCGTCCCGCAGCGAATCGCGGAAGTCCTCGGCATCCTCGTACTTGCCGCGGGCGATCGTCAGGCGGCCCGCCAGGTCGCGCTGCTCGCTGCGCAGATCCTCGTCGCCGGGCGAGCGCATCAGGATGTAGTCCAGCGAGTTCACGGCCTGGTCGAGGAACCACGTCTCGAGCGGCGCCTGGCCCCACTCGTTGGCCCGCGCGGCGGCTTCGATCAGCGTGTCGCGGAAGGTCTTGAACTTGCCCTTGTCCGGCTTCTTGTCCTTCTTGAGCAGGTCGTACACGAGCGGCGCGACCCATTTGAGCGTCTGGAGCAGGCCGGCCTTGCAGGCGTTGCGGAGCACCCCCTCCGCGTACCCGTAGTGCTGCGGGTCGAGCGCCAGCAGGTACTCCGCGTTCAACATGTTCTTGCGGAAGTCCTTGCCGCTCATCGAGCGCTTCACCCCCTCCATGAAGCTCGGTTTCTTGCCACCCGCCTGCTGCCGCTGGATCGCGAGCGACCGCAGCGGCATGTGCCCCTCCTCAACCGCTTCCGGCCAGTACCCGAGCCCCGTGATGTAGCACTCGATCGCGTAGTTGTAGTCGCGCTTCTCGCGGCAGTCGGCGGCCTTCTTGAACCACTGGCGGGCGCGCGCCTGGTCGGCCTCGGAGAACTCCGGAGGCCCGGACGGTGTTGCCGTCTTGTCCTTTTCCGCCATGCGTTTCGCCCGCCGCGCTCCCGCGGCCTGCCCGTGGGGGGCCGGGCGTGCCCGTGCCCGGCCGGCGCCATTCCCAGTCCGGCAACTATACCACAGGGCCGCCGCGGACCGCAACCGACCGCCGCCCTCGCCGTCGGCCCGCACCCCGCGGGCGATAATCGTGGCGCCCCGCTTCTGCGGACGTGCGGCGTTTCAGTCCGCGCCGGCCGGCCGCACGGCGCGGCGCACCAACGCCCAGCCCAGCCGCCCGACGACGCCGACGGCCACCAGTCCGAGCTGGATCATGACGATCTGCGGGGCCGTCAGCTCCAGCAGCACGGCGCACCCCGCGAACACCGCGTAGCGCAGCCCGCGGCCGAGCGCATACGCCGCCGCGAACAACGGCCGCGGGTAGCGTTGCAGGATCGCGAGCCAGCGGACGGCGTCGACCGGGATGGGGATGAAGCCGATCAGCGTCAGGAGCTGGAACGGCGCGCGGTCGAACCCGCGGGCCGCCCAGCCGTAGACCCGCGTGTTTCGCACGCGCCGCCCCCACCCGAAGCGCAGCAGCCACGCCAGCAGGTGGTACTCGTTCAGGTTCGCCATGACCGTGCCGGCCGTGCCGACCACCGCGACGAGGGCCACGCGCAGCGGGCCGCTTTCGACCAGCGCATAGCCCGGGGCTGCCGCGAGGAGGATGATCCACGCGGTCGGCAGCGGCAGAAACACGTTGCACAGCGACAGGTAGAACGCCAGCAGCGCAAGCAGCCAGCCGTGCAGCGCCTGCGGATCACCGTGATCGAAGCGGTCGAGCTGCCAGAGGGCCAGCGTCGCCAGGGCCGCCATCCAGAGCACGTAGCCGACGAACCAGGCCCGTGTGCCGGGCAGCTCGCGGTCGAGCGCAGCCGAGTCCCGCGCCGCGGCCGGGGCGTAAGGCAGCGGGGCGATGTCTGTCGCGGGGGTGACCGGGGGATCAGTCAACGAAACGTCCGTCGCGCATGTGCAGGACGCGGTCGGCGCGGACCGCGAGCTGCTCGTTGTGGGTGATCATCACGATGGTCTGGCCGTCGGCGTGCAGTCCGGCCAGGAGCGTCAGGACGGCGTCGGCGTTGGTCGAGTCGAGGTTGCCGGTCGGCTCGTCGGCGAGCAAAAGGGCCGGGCGGGCCACGACGGCGCGGGCCAGGGCGACGCGCTGCTGCTGACCGACCGACAGCTGCCGCGGCTTCTTGGCGGCGTGGGCCGCCAGACCCATGCGCTCCAGCAGCGCCGGCACGACGCCGTCGGCCGCCGCGCCGCGCAGCCGCAACGGCAGCGCGACGTTCCGCGCAACGGAGATCGTGGGCAGCAGGTTGAAGCGCTGGAACACGAAGCCCAGCGCGTCGCGCCGCAGGCGGGTGCGCTCGGCGTCGCCGCAACCGAGCGTCTCGCGGCCCGCAATGCGGACGCACGCGGCCCGGGTGGGCGCGAGCATCAGGCCGAGGATGTTCAGGAGCGTGGTCTTGCCGCAGCCGGACGGTCCCATGATGACGACGAACTCGCCGCGGCGCACGCGCAGGTCGAGGCCGTGCAGCACCGGCTCGGTCACGCCGCCGTGCGTGTAGGCGTGGTGCAGGTCGCGGACGTCGATCATCGGTTCGTCGGTCATCGCCTTCATTCGTGCAGCAGCGCCAGCGCCGGGTCGAGCCGCGCGGCGCGGTAACCCGGGTACAGCGCGCTCAGCGTGCCGCCGACCGCCCCCACGGCCAGCGCCGCCAGCAGTTGCCCGCCCGTCAGCTCGACGGTCAGCAGCGGCACGAGCACCCCGAGCAGGCCGCGCACCGCCAGCGCCAGCGCGACGCCGATCGCGACGCCGCCCAGCGAAATCAGCAACGCCTCGCACACGGACAGCCGCACCAGCCCCAGCCGCGTGACGCCCAGCGCCTTCAGGATGCCGATCTCGCGCGTCCGCTCGATCACCATCGTGTGCATCGTCAGCAGGATGAACAGGAAGCAGGTCGCCAGCGCCACGCCGCTCGACGCCGTCATATACAGATTCACCGACGCGAAGCTCTCCCGCAGCAGCCGCCCGTACTCGGTCTTCAGCTCCACCCGGGCCGTGTCGCCCAGGCTCTCCTGGAAGCGCTCGGCCGCCGCCGCCGGGTCCAGCCCCGGCCGCAGCTTCAGGAAGTACATGCTGGCGTGCGGCTCGCCCGCGACCGTCAGCAGCCGCAGCGTCTGAAGCGGCGCCAACACGCGGCCGGCCACGCCCGTCTCGACCACGCCGACGATTCGAAAGACGTGGCCCATGAGCTGCACCGCATCACCCACCGCGTACCGCCCGACGCGCTGGAGCCGCTCGTCGATGACCAGCTCGAGTCCATCGGCCAGGAACGCATCGTACGCGGCCGCGTCGCCGTCGGGCGGCGGCGTGACGCCGGCGTCCACCCGGGCCGCGAAGCCGACCGCGCGGTCGAACAGCCGCCCCGCGACGACCCGCCGCCCGGCCAGGAAGACGCCCAGCTGCCCCGGGTCGATGCCGAACAGGCGCTGCTGCTGGCCGCCCAGCCGAACCTGACCGAAAAAGACCGGGACGACCGCCGCCGCCAGCGGTCCGTCGGCGTCCGCCACGGCCCGCAGGTGCCGTTCATGCAGGCCGCGGAACGGGGCGCCGCTCGTGAAGATGATGTTGTCCTGCGCCGGCAGCACGACCAGCTCGGCCGCGACGCTCTGCATGCGCTGGTTCACTTCGCTGATCGAACCGGTCGCCAGGCCGCGCGAGACGAGCATGAGCATCAGGCCGATGCCGACCGCCAGCGCGCTGAGCACCGAGCGCAGCTTGTGGTGCGTCAGGTTGGCCCAGGCCAGCGCAAGCATCGCGGCATGATACGCGGGCGCGGGCCGCTCGGTCAGGCGGGCCCGGGCCTCGCGACACGGCCCGCCGCGCCCGCGCACGTCAGGGGCCGGCGTCGCGCAGCCCGTGCCCCGCGCGGGCGGCCGCGACGAAGCGGGCCATGCGAACGGCGTCCTTCCGCCCCGGCGTGCGCTCCACGCCGCTGGCCACGTCGACACCGTCAAACAGTCCCGCGGCGCACACGGCCGCGACATTCTCCGGTGTGAGTCCGCCCGCGCACCAGACTTCCGGCGGCCGCAGCGTCACCGCCTTGGCCAGCGCCGCCAGCGCCGCGAAGCCCGGATGCGGCCCGCCCTTCGGTGCGTCGAGGATCAGCACGTCCAGCCGCAGGTCGGCGGCGCGCGCCTCTGCCAGGTAGGCGGCCAGCTCCGCGGACTCCGCGCTGTGCACTTCCCAGGCCTTGATCAGCCGCAGGTCCGGCAGACGGGCCGCCAGCCGGTGCACGTCCGCGACCGGTTCCCGACCGTGGAGCTGCACCCACTCCACACCCGTCCGCTCGACGACCGCGACGATTTCGCTCACCGCCGCATCGCGGAACAGCAGGACGGGCCGGACCTTCGGCGGCAAGGCGGCCGCGATCGCCCGCGCGGTCTCCAGACTGACATGCCGCGGGCTGGCGGCCCGGATCAGGCCGACGAAGTCGGCCCCGGCTTCCGCGGCCGCCCGGGCATCGGTGACGTTCGTGACACCGCAGATCTTGACGCGCATCGGCATTCGCTCGCCGGTCTCACCCGCCATGCCGTAATATCGTAGCGTGCACGTGGTCGTCGTCGGCATCCTGGCGCTCATCCTGACCTTCACGGCTCCGCCGTACCCGTGGGTGCGCGGCCCGGCGGCGACACTGGGCGTGGCGGCGGCCGTCACGCTCGTCCCGGCGCTGGCGGCGTGGCTGCTCAACCGGCGGGTCCTGCGGCTGTTCGATGTGTACGCGGCCGCGCCGAACCGAGCACAGTCGGCGCTCGGCCGCGGAACGGCGCTTGTCCAGGGCCTGCTCGGCTCCGGGCAGGCCGCGCTGCTGCTGACCACGGACTGGCTGGATCTGTGTAATGGGCTGCCGGTGGTCGGGGCGTGGCCGGCGGTGCCGGGGCTAGCGGCGCTGGTGCCGTTCCTGCTGGCGCTGCTGCTGATCTGGAGCGCGCTGTATCCGTCGGACCGCGCGGTGCGGCAGATCGCGTTCGAACTGCACCTGCTGCGGGGGCAGCCGCTCCGGCCGGTGTGGACACGGAGGCAGTACCTGCTGTACAGCCTGCGGCACCAGGTGCTGTTCGTTCTGGTGCCGATGGCGCTGATCCTGGTGGCGCGCGACACGGTGTACCGCTACGAGGAGCCGCTGCGGACGCTGACGCGGGTGCCGTACGCGGGCGACCTGCTGATTGGGGCGGTGGCGCTGCTGGTGGCGGTGGTTGCGCCGGCGCTGCTGCGGCGGATCTGGGTGACGCAGCGCCTGCCGGACGGCCCGCTGCGCGACCGGCTGCTGGCGCTGTGCGCTCGGCTGCGGCTGCGCTGCCGGGAGATCCTCGTGTGGCGCTCGGGCGGGATGGTGGTGAACGCCGCCGTGATGGGCGTCGTGCCGCGCCTGCGCTACGTGTTGATCACGGACGGCATGCTCGAGCAGCTCGACGACACCAAGATCGAGGCGGTCTTCGGGCACGAGGCCGGGCACGTGCAGCAGCGGCACATTCCGTACTACCTGCTGTTTGCGCTGCTGTCGGGCTGCCTGGTGGCCGTGTTCTCGGCCGCGGCGCGCGGGCTGCCGCGGCAGCACTACGAATGGGCGCTGGCGGCGCTCGGTGCGGTGCTGCTGGTGAAGTGGGGGGTCGTCTTCGGCTGGATCTCGCGGAGGTTCGAGCGACAGGCGGACGTGTGCGGCGTTCGGGCGCTCACGCTCAGCGGCCTGCCGTGCGACCAGCCGTGCGCGCTGCACCCGCCGGGACCCGACCGGGCGCCGGAGCCGGGCGCGCTGTGTGCCGCCGCGGCGCACATTTTCAGCGACGCGCTGCACGACGTCGCCGCGCTCAACGGCATGTCCGCCGAGGCCCGCAGCTGGCGGCATTCCTCCATTGCGTCGCGCGCGCGGTTCATCCAGCGCCTAGCGCTGCGCCCCGCGGACGCCCGCGCGTTCGAGCGCGGGGTGGGCCGCATCAAGCTCGCGATCGCCGTCGCAGCGGCGGGGGGAGCGGTGTGGGCGGCGCAGGCCATGGGCGTCTGGGCCGCGCTCCGCGCCTGGGTCGGTTAAGCGGCCGCAGGGCGCGTCACGCCCTCCCCACACAAGCCGCACGGGCCGGCGGCTGCGTTCGCAACCACCGGCCCGTGCTGTTTCGCTGAGGTCGGGACGTCGGCTTAGTACCGCCGGCCGCCGCCGCCACCGTAGCCGCCGCCACCGCCGCCGCCGCCGTAGCCACCGCGGCCGCCACCGCCGCCGCCGTAGCCACCGCGCCCGCCGCGGCCGCCGCCACCACCGCCGCCGAAGCCACCGCGCCCGCGGTTCTCCTGCGGCTTGGCCTCGTTGACGTTCAGCGCGCGGCCGTCGTGCTGCTGGCCATTGAGGGCCGCCATGGCGGCCTGCGCCTCATCATCGGAGCCCATCTCCACGAAGCCGAAGCCCTTGCTGCGGCCCGTCTCACGGTCGGCGATCACCTGCGCGCTCACCACCGTCCCATGCTGCGCGAAGAGCTGCTCCAGATCCGCGCTGCTGACAGAGTAACTCAAGTTCCCCACATACAACTTCCGGCCCATCGAAATCTCCTGTGTCTTTGGGCGGTGGCGACCCCATCATTCACTTTCGGGTCGCGGGAAAGCGGCCGACCAATCGGCGCGTTGCGGCAGGATGGGCGAGAGAGGCAGACCGGTGCGGGACATCACTTGTCGCAATCACGTACGCTGACTCATTCGTCAAACCAGCCGAAGGTAATATAGTCGTCGCATCCGGCGAAGTAAATGACCCCCGGGTGGCCCCTCGCGGGTTTTGCGCCTCCGGACGCGGCGAACCGGTTACGGCCACGCTCCGCGGCCCCGCCGTACCGGCCCCGGTGTTCCACCCCTTCCGGGGATACCACCTCTTGTAAAACCGCGACATCGGCGGCCGCCCCGCCGGCTCAGAACGCCCGCGCCAGCCGGAAGATCCGACCCGCCGCGGGCCGATCTGCCGTCAACCCCGGCCGGGTCCGAGCCTCAACCACGCTACGCAGGCCGGCGGCCGCGGCCACCGCGGCAAAGCAGTCCGCCGTCGAGCGGTTCGCGTCGCTGACGAGGGCCTCACCGCCGGGAGCGAGATGCGCGGCCACGAAGCGCGCGACGGGCTCCAGGTGGCGGGCCTCGTAGAGCACGTCGGCCGCGACGATCCGATCCGGCCGCAGGTCGGGGTACGTCTGGCGCCAGTCGACACGGCGCGCGGCCGGCTCGGGCAGCCCGTTTTCTCGCGCGCTCGCGCAGGCGAAGGCCAATGCGTCGTCGTCGTAATCGCTGACCAGTACGTCGCAGCCCCGCGCGGCGGCGACCAGTCCGACCAGTCCGAGGCCGCAGCCGAGTTCGAGGACTTGGGGGGCCGCAGCGCCGGGGGGAACGAGCGGCCAGTCGGCGACGGCGTCGGCGAGCACCAGCGCCGCGGGCCACAGCGTCGCCCAGTAAGGCATGTACTCATCCTCGGCGAAGCGGGCGGCGACCCGCGGGTCGTCGAGGAGCCGTTCCGGCTCACACGGGGCAAGCAGGGTGAAACACCGCGTGCCCACGCGTGCTTGCAGGCGCTGAACCAGGTATCCGCGAAGCGTCTCCAAAGGTCGACCTTGGTTCGCCCGGGAGAAGCATCCGACCGCGGCCACGTCCGTCGCCCGGCGGCGGGGGGTCTCCACCGGGCTACAGCCCGTATTCCTTGATCTTGCGGTACAGCGTGCGCGTTCCGATGCCCAGCAGCTTGGCCGCCTGCTCGCGGTTGCCGCCGGTGGCCTGGAGCGTGCGCTCGATCGCCAGGCGTTCGAGCTGCGCCATCGTGAGGCCGACGATGCCGGCCGCGCCGAGCGGCACGAGCTCGCGCGAGCCGCGGATGCGCTCGGGCAGGTCGGTGGCCTCGATCTGTCGGTCGCCGACCTCGACGACCAGCGACTCGATGAGGCTGGCCAGCTCGCGGACGTTGCCGGGCCAGAAGTACTTGGTGAGGTAGGCCATCGCCTCACTGGCGATGCCCGGGCAGCCGAGCCCGTGCATGCGGTTGGCCCGTCGGCGGAAATGGTCGGCCAGCAGCGGGATGTCCTCGCGGCGCTCGCGCAGCGGCGGCACCTCGATCACGAAGTGGTGCAGGCGGTAGTACAGGTCGGCCCGGAACTTCTGCTCCTCGACGAGTTTCATCAGGTTCGCGTTCGTCGCGGCGATCACGCGGACGTCCACGCGCCGCACGTCCGTCGAGCCGACCGGCACGACCTCGCGGTGGTCGAGCACGCGAAGCAGCTTCGGCTGCATCGTCAGCGGCATGTCGCCGATCTCGTCGAGAAACAGCGTTCCGCCGTCGGATGCCACGAAGTAGCCCTTGCGGTCGGCGACGGCCCCCGTGAACGCGCCGCGCACGTGCCCGAACAGCTCGCTCTCCAGCAGGTTCTCGTTCAGCCCCGCGCAGTTCACGGCCTTGAACGGACGGCTGGCGCGCTCCGACTGCTTGTGGATCGCACTGGCAATGAGGTCCTTGCCCGTGCCCGTCTCGCCGACAATCAGCACCGTGATCTTGTTCGTCGCCGCCTTGCGGATCCGCTCGATGATCCGCCGGATCGCGCTCGACGCCCCCACGATCCCCTCGAACGTCGCCGACCGCTGCTCGGCGATCGTCTGCCGCAGCAGCCGGTCCTCGCGCCGCGCCACCGCCGCGGCCGCCGAAGCGCTGATCGCGGCCGCGAGCTGGGCGGGGTTCTCCGTCTCGGGCAGCGCCGCCACGGCGCTGCGGTGGGTGACCGGCAGCGTCGTGCCGCCGACCACGAGCAGCGTGGCGTCCGGCGCCAGGCCCTCGAGCAGCTCGGCCAGGGCCCCGGCGACCTCCTCGCCGCCGATCCGCGGCGGGGTCACGACGACGTCCGGCGGGCGGGCGCGGATCGAGTCGAGGGCCGCGTCGCGCGTCGTGACGACGCTGCAAGAGTGGCCGTGCTCGTCGCGCAGCAACTCGCGGAGCCGCTGCCCGGCGGCTTCGTCGGCGGAGACGATGAGGATAAACGCGCGCTGCGCCACGGATGCGGGGCCTCCACAAGGGCGGCGATTCTAGTGGCGCGGGCCGGGCGGGGCCAAGGCGGGGGCGTCGGCCGGTCGCGCCGGGGCCAGCAGGCACATCACCACCCCGAACACCGCGAGTCCGGCCGCCGCCGCCGTCCACGATCCGGGTGGGAATCCCTGGGCATCCAACGCGTATCCGACGCCCGCCAGCGGCTTCTGCAGCGGCCCGCCCTCGGCAACCAGCACGGACAGCCCGTTGTGCAACAGGTGCGCCAGCATCGCCGGCCACAGCGACCGGTACTGCACGACCAGCAGCGCGAAGGCCGCGCCCAGCGCCCCTGTCACGATCATCCGGTGCACGCTGTGATGGTTGATCGCGAACGCGAACGACACCACCAGCACGGCCGCGGCCCGCCCCAGCCCACCCCGCAGCCCGCTGAGCGCGTAGCCGCGGAAGAACAGCTCCTCGCACACGGCCGGCAGCGCGGCCAGCACGAGCACCAGCACGGCCGGGTGCGCGTCGCCCAGCCCGGCCATGAGGCGCGTCAACTCGGCCCGTATCTCCGGCGGCATGGGCAGCCAGGTCTCCTGGAACGACATCCAGGCCTGCGCGAGGATCCAGGTGGAGGCGCCGAAGCACAACGCCGCGACCAGGCCGCGGGCCGGCGGGAGTCGCAGGTTGAAGGCCGTCGCGAGCCGCACGCGGGTGTACAGGCCGGCGGCGGCGGGCAGAACGACGAAGACCGCGAGCAGGATGGCGGTCAGCCCGAGCCAGTACTTCGACGTCCCGAACACGCCGGGGGCGGCGAGCAGCCGGCTCTGGGCGAAGAAATTCGCGGAAAACGCGACCGCCAGCAGCAGGAACGCCTGCGCTGTTGTCGGCTGGTCGGACGGCTTGAAGAACCGCCGCTGGAAGAGCGTGCGGATCGAGCCGCTGTCGGCGAAAAGCACCGCTTCCTGCCCGAAGAGCTTGGCGGCCACGGCCACCGCGGCCCCGGCGTACAACGTGGTCGAGACGAGCACCCAGAGCAGGGCGACCAGCTCGAAGCGGCCGGTGAACAGGTCGCGCGTCAGCAGGACGATGTTGGTGACGGGCATGACGACGAGCGGCCCCTCGAGCCGCATGCCCGGCAGAACGCCGATGACCGCGGGGATCAGGGCCGCGATCATGACCGGCATCACGTAGTTCTGGGCCTCCTTGAAGCTGCGGGCGAAGCTGCACACCGCCAGCAGCGCGGCCGAAAACATGATCGCCAGTGGAATCAGCACCAGCAGCACCCAGGGCAGCGCACGCAACGGGATCACGACCTGGCCCCCCGCACCGAACACCGCGCCGAGTCCGCCCAGGTACACCGTGCCGCCGATCGACAACAGGTTGAGCAGCGCGCTGAGCATGCCGATCAGCGCGACCACGACGAACTTGCCCGCGATCAGGTCCACCGTCGGCACCGGCGCCGCCATCAGCGTTTCGAGCGTGCCGCGTTCGCGCTCGCCCGCCGTCAGGTCGATCGCCGGGTAAATCGCGCCCGTGATCGTCATGATGATCAGGATCAGCGGCACGATCTGTCCCAGAATCGAGCCGCCGACCTTCTCCGGCGTCGCCACCGTCTCCTGCCGCAGCTCCAGCGGCCGCACCAGCCCCGGCGCCAGCTCCAGCCGCGCCAGTCGCTGCTGCACGAGGTCGCGTCCGGCGCGCTCGAGGATGCCGTCGAGGCCGGCCACCGCCATCTGGCTGCGGATTTCGGTCGGGTCGGTCAGCAGGGTGATCGAAGCCGTGGCCGTGTCCCGCGCCGTCGGCAGCGGCCCGGCGACGAGAAACCCGACGTGCAGGCGGCCGGTCAGCACCCACTCGGCGAGCATGCGCGCGTCCGGCACGACCTCGATCTCGTACTCGGGCGGATGCTCGCGCACGTCGGAGCGCGCCGTCTCGGTGGGCGAGCGGTCCGTCGGAGCGGCGGGCTGGGACTCGGCCGGCAGCTCGCCGCGTACATCCTTCTCGATCAGCTCCTCCGCCGACAGACCGGCGGCGCCGGGCCGTCGGACCGGATCGGTATCGATGACCTGCTGGAGCCAGTGGCGCGCCGCCTCGTCGGTCACGCCCACGCGGTAGATTTCCCGCTTGAGCCGGCTGACCTGAAGCTCGAAGCCCTGGAGCGAGCCCAGGATCATCGCCGGATAGAGCACCATCGGCACGAGCACCATCGCGATCAGCGTGCGCCGGTCGCGAAGCGTGTCGATCAGCTCCTTGCGCCAGATCGTGTTGATGCGCGCCAGCCGGCTCATGCGGGGCCCCCCGCGCCGGCGGCGTAGTCCAGCGGCGCGCCGAGCGTTGTCTGCGTCGCCCCGACCAGGTCGAGAAACGCTTCGCTGAGCCGCTCGCGGCCCGTCTGCCGCTTCAGCTCCGCCAGCTCGCCTTCGGCGATCAGCCGCCCGTTGTGGATCAGCCCGACGCGGCGGCACAGCTTCTCGATCTCGTCCAACGCATGCGTGGACAGCAGCACGGCCTTGCCCGCCGCCGCCTGCACCCGGATGAAGTCCAGGATCAGCCGGTTGCTGAGCACGTCCAGGCCCAGCGTCGGCTCGTCCAGGATCAGCACCGGCGGATCGGCGATCAGCGCGCGGGCGATGCTCGTCCGCTGCTTCTGCCCGGTCGACAGCGCCCCGCACCGCAGCCGCAGGAAATCGCGCATCCCCAGCCAGTCCACCAGTTGCGCGATCCGCTGCCGCGCCGCTTCCGGCGACAGCCCGTACAGCGTCGCGAAGTACTCCAGCACCTCGCGCGGCGACAGGCGCGCGTACAGCCCCGTGTTCGCCGTCAGGTACCCGATGTGCCGTTTGACCGCCTCCGGTCGGTCCGTCACGTCCTCCCCGTGAATCCGCACGCGCCCGGCCGTCGGCCGCAGCAGGCCGCTCACCATCCGCAGCGTCGTCGTCTTGCCCGCCCCGTTCGGCCCGAGCAGGCCGTAGATCTCGCCCGGGCGCACCGCGAACGAGACGTGGTCGACGGCCACCTTCTCGGTGCCGTCCGGGTTCGGAAAGACCTTGGTCAGGCCCTCGACTTCGATCATGACCTCGTCCGCGCCGCGCGCCGCGCGTATTGTGGTCCTATCGGTCGCTTGCGGCCAGCACGCCGACCCGCACCGAGCTACACTCCAAGCATGAAGCGCCCGTTCGAACTCGATCCACCGACTTACGACGCGCTCATCGACTGGCCCCGGCGCCTCGCCGCCGAGGAGCCGTTCTGGCGGGAGCTGTTCGCCGGGGTCGGGGCGCGCCGCGTGCTCGATGCGGCCTGCGGCACCGGCCGGCACGCGGCGCGGTTTCACGCGTGGGGACTGGCGGTCGAGGGGGCGGACCTCGAGCCCGCCATGATCGCCCACGCCCGGTCCGCCCACGGCGCGCCGCCGGGCCTCCGCTGGACCGTGCGCTCGTTCACGGAGCCGCCCCCACCCCCGCCTTTCGACGTGGTTCTGTGCACCGGCAACTCGCTGGCGCTCGTACCCGACACCGGCACGCTGCGGACGGCCGTCGCGGCGCTGTATGGCGCGGTGCGTCCGGGGGGCGCGCTCGTGCTGCACCTGCTGAACCTGTGGCGGCTCGACGAAGGGCCGGTGACCTGGCAGAAATGCGTGCGGTTGGCGAGTTCCGGCGGCACACGCGTGCTGCTGAAGGGGATCCATCGGGCCGGCGGACGAGCGTACATGAGTTTCGTGGAGATGCGGCTCCCTGCGGAGGGTACGGCGGACACCCCGGACGCGGGTCCGCAACCGATCGCTGCAGCGACGCACAACACACCGCTCCTCGGGATCACGCGGGACGAGCTGGAGGCGGCGGTGCGGGCGGCCGCGGGCCCCGCGCCCCTGGAGTTGGCTGTTTTCGGGGACTGGGCCCGGTCGGTGTACGAGGCGCGGACGAGCCCGGATCTGATCCTGCTGGCCCGGCATCAATAGGGCGGCGACCCCGCGAAAAAGCACGCGGCGCGGGCGGCCCCGGCGAAGGCCGCCGCGCACCGCGTGCGTGCGGGTCGGAGCGCTACTCGATCGTGTAGAGCATCTTGTTGATCTGCTGGGTTGTGAGCGGGGAGCCGTAAGGCATGTGGCCCCCGTCCGTCGTGGTCTTCAGGAGGTCCCAGTACGGCAGATCGCCGGTGGCGTTAACGGGAGTGCTGGGGTCGGCGTTGTAGGTCAGGAACGCGAACTCCAGCGCGGTCTTCCAGTTCTCGGGCACCGGGATCACGCCGGTCGGGCCCACGAGCCGGGCGGTGCCGCTCTTGGTCGGATCCCAGCTCGTGACGGTGATCTTGCCGGTGTCGCGCAGTTCGACCAGCTTCGGGTTGCCCTGGCCGGCGAAGAGGTGGCAATCACTGCATTCGATGTCGGCCTTGGTGATGCTGTGCCCGAAGAACGGGGCCACCGTCAGGAAGGTCTTGCCCTGGTACGTGAGCGTCTGGAACGTGCCCGTGCGCACCTTTCCGTTGTAGTTCAGGAGCAGCTTGAAGCCGGTGCGCGGCCCCTGCCCGAAGAAGCGCTTCACGTCCTGCACCACCTCGGTCTCGAAGTGACAGCTGTAGCAGGAGCTGACCGATTTGACGTGGCACGCCGAGCAGTCGAGCTTGCTGCCGTGCACCGTGTGGTAGGCGTTGGCCTCCGGCGCGCGGGCGACGCCGCCGGTCTTGTGGCAGTCCTCGCATCGGACGTCCGGCTCGCCCGGGTCGAGGAACGACTTGTACTCGTTGCCGTCGCCGTGCATCTCCGACTGCGGGTGGCAGTTGACGCACCGCAGCCCGAGCGCCTTGTGCACGTCGTTGAACAGCCTCTGCTCGGCGTTCTGCCGGCCGTGGCAGCCCAGGCAGACTGAGTCCGTCACCGCCGTGGCGCCGGGCTTGCTCGGGTCCGCGTGGCAGTCCCGGCAGCCGGGCGTGTACGTCGCCTTGTCCACGGAGGTGCCGTCAGGGTACTTGGCCGCATGACACTTACCGCACCCGAGCTGCGAAATCGGCACGCCGGTGATGGTGTAAAATCCGTCTTCCGCCATGTAGAACGTCGCCTTGCCCGGCCGCGCGCCGTGAATGCTCTTGGGGAACGTGTCGTCCGGCGTCAGCACGGTGCCGCCCCCGCCGCCCCCGTCGCCGCCGGGCGGCGGCGGCGCCGGCTGGAGCCACGGGCACCCGCCCAACGCCACCCCCAGCATACCCGCACCGAGGACCGTCAGCAGTATCCTGCTCAGACGTGCTCGCATGACCCTGGCCTCCATGGCGGCTACGGCGCCGATCGCGGGCACCCGCGTTCGCCGCTCCGCACTACCGAAACCTGTCGTGTTGCGTTCTTGAACACGAACGACTTGCATCCCGGGCCGCCCGTCCAGACCATGCCGCGGGGCGACGCCTTCTTGTTGCAACAAAGTAACGCCCACCGTGCCGCCCTTCAATAGGTCATTTCGATGTTCTTACCAACACCGTTTCGGGTTGATCAGACCGTAACAGGACCGAATCAGTACGACATGCGCCCTCCCGAGGGGACCGTATAATGCCCGCCGGCCGTGGTGGCCGCGGAGTGCCCGCGCATGCATCCCCCCCGCTTGGCGTTTCCGTTAATGCTGGCCCTGCTTGTCGCCGGGTGCCGTTCCGGCCCGACCGGCACCGTTGCACTTCTGACCGACTACGGAACGCAGGATCATTACGTCGGCGTGCTGTCGGCCGCGGTGCTCGGGGCGAATCCGCACGCTCGCCTCGTGCCGATCACGCACGAGATCGAGCCGTACAACATCGCGCAGGGCGCGTTCGTACTGGCGGAGGCCGGTGGCGAGTTCCCGCCGGGGACCGTCCTGGTCGCTATCGTGGACCCCGGCGTCGGAACGGCCCGGGCCCCCATCGTCGTCCAGACCCGCCGCGGGCTCCTGCTCGTCGGGCCCGACAACGGCTTGCTCGACCCGCTCATCTGCCGTGACGGGGGCGCCCGCGGCGTCTGGCGGATCGAGAACCCGCACGTCGTGCGGGCCGGGGCGGCCTCCAGCACGTTCCACGGCCGCGACCTGTTCGGCCCCGTCGCCGGCCACCTGAGCCGCGGCGTGCGGCCGGAGCGGGTCGGCCCGCCGGTCGCGACGTGGGTGCATCTCAACCTGCCGGAGGCAACGCACGACGAGCGCGGCCTGTGCGGAGCGGTCGTGCACGTGGACCGGTACGGCAACCTGCTGACGAACATCCCGGCCGACTGGCTCGGACTGACGCCGCCGGACGGGCGGCTGGTCGTGCGCTGCCACGGCCGCACGCTCGTAGCGCGCGTCGGTCGGACCTACGCCGACGTACCGGTGGGCGAGGGCGTGGTGCTGGCAAACGCATCGCGGTATGTGGAGATCGCGCGGAACCAGGCCCGCGCGGCCGAGGCGCTGGGGGGTCGCGCGGGGGACGCGGTGGAGATCGGGCTGGGCCCGGCGTCGGACTCGGGTCGCGACGACGGCGAGCGGCGTTGAGGTCCGCGCCGCGGGCGCGCGTGAAGCCGCGCCGGGGTTGCGGCGCAGAGGTGGCGGCGGGGGCCGGCCGGCGCGCTTTGCGTTGACGCCCACGGGGCCGCCGGGTAGCTTCCACCGCCTGTTCCGCAGTACGGGCCTCGCCGCCCGACGGCCCGCTGGCGAAGGATGCGCACCCATGAGCTTCAGTCACATTGGACAGTCCATTGCCCAGTCGCCGACGCTGAAGCTGAACGAGACCGCGGCGCTGCTGCGGGCCAAGGGCGAGCCCGTGATCCACCTGGGCGGCGGCGAGCCGAAGAGCAAGCCGCCGCTGGACGCCCTGATCGCTGGCGCCGCGCTGCTGAACTCGGGCGAGGTCCGCTACACGCCGGCCGACGGCATTCCGGCGCTCAAGAAAGCCATCATCCGCTACACGGAGGAGTTCTACGGGCACTCGGTCGAGCCGGCGAACGTGATCGCCTCGGGCGGGGCGAAGCAGGCCATCATGGTCGCGCTGCAGGCCATCCTGAACCCGCAGGAGGAGGTGCTGTACCCCGCCCCGTACTGGGTGAGCTACCCGGAGATGGCCAAGCTCTGCGGCGGCGTAGGCGTGCCGGTGCTGCCGGAGGACGGTTCGTTCTACCCGAAGATCGGCGACCTCGAGCAGAAGATCGGGGCGCACACGCGGGCCGTCATCATCAACAGCCCGAACAACCCCAGCGGCGCGATGTATTCGGCCGAATTCATCGCCGATGTCGTCCGGCTGTGCGAGCAGCGCGACCTGTGGCTGATCATGGACGACATCTACCACCGGCTGATCTTCGACGGCCGGCGGCCGATCAGCGCGTACCAGTTCGCCAAGAAGAAGGGCGAGGACTCGAAGCTCGTGATCGTCAACGGCGTCTCGAAGCAGTACGCCATGACCGGCTTCCGCATCGGCTGGGCGGTCGGTCCGCGGAAGCTGATCGAGATCATGACCAACATCCAGAGCCACCAGACCTCCGGCCCGTCGGCCGTCTGCCAGCACGCCGCGCTCGGGGCGCTGGCCGGCGTGCAGTCGAGCGTCGAGAGCCTGCGGGTCACGCTGGAGAACGCGCGCAACGTGCTCGTCGCCCGTTTGCAGACGTTCCCGGGCGTGAAGGTCTGCAAGCCGGACGGGACGTTCTACTGCTTCGCCGACTTCCGCGCGTACGGGGCGAGCTCGGCCAAGCTCGCCCATTTCCTGCTCGAGAAGGTGCGCGTGCTGGTCATGCCGGGCATCGAGTTCGGCTTGGAAGGCCACCTGCGCATCAGCTTCTGCGGCACGATCAAGGACGTGACCGAGGGCGTGGAGCGCATGAAGTGGGCCCTCGACCCGCAGGCCCCCAACGAGCTGTACCTCGGCGACCGCAAGCTGATCCGCGACTGGTAGCACGCGCCGCGCGCCCGTGGAGCCCCCGCATGAAATACCTCGACTTCGCCACCCCCGCCGCCCAGCAAGCCGGTGACCTGGCCAGCGATTTCAAGCTCGCCAACCACGGCCTGGCCTACCTCGACCGGGCCTACTGGAACCTGCCCGCGCCGGCCCTGGTCGAGGAGGCGATCTTCCGCGGCGAGGGGCACCTCGTCCACGGCGGCGCCTTCGTCGTCCGCACCGGCGAGCACACCGCCCGCTCGGCCGCCGACAAGTACATCGTCCGCGAACCGTCGACCGAGGAACGGATCTGGTGGGGCGAGCACAACCGGCCGTTCGCGGCCGACAAATTCGACGCGCTGTACCTGCGGCTCCAGGCCTACCTCCAGGGCGAGGAGGTCTTCGTGCAGGACTGCTACGCCGGCGCCGACCCGCACTACCGAATGCCGATCCGGATCGTCACGGACCGGGCCTGGCACAGCCTGTTCGCGCGGAACATGTTCCTGCCGATCGTGCACCGCGACGAGGCCCGCCGGCACGTGCCGGAGTTCACGCTCCTTGCGGCCCCGTCGTTCCGCTGCGATCCGCGGGTGGACGGCACGCGCGGCGAGACGGCCATTCTGCTGAACTTCGCCCAGAAGCTGTGCCTGATCGCCAACACGGCCTATGCCGGCGAGATCAAGAAGAGCATCTTCACGGTGCTCAACTTCCTGTTGCCGAACGAGGGCGTGCTGGCGATGCACTGCTCGGCGAACGTCGGGGCCCGCGGCGACGTGGCCCTGTTCTTCGGCCTCTCCGGCACCGGCAAGACGACGCTCTCGGCGGACCCGCACCGCCGCTTGATCGGCGACGACGAGCACGGCTGGAGCGACGAAGGCGTGTTCAACTTCGAGGGCGGCTGCTACGCGAAGGTGATCCGCCTTTCGCCCGAGGCCGAGCCGCAGATCTACGCCTGCACGCAGCGTTTCGGCACGATCCTCGAGAACGTGGTCTACGACCCGACTTCCCGCAACATCGACCTGAACGACGACACGATCACGGAGAACACGCGGGCCTCCTACCCGCTGGACTTCATCCCGAACGTCGTGCCGGAGAAGATGACCCGCACACACCCCGAGAACGTGATCTTCCTGACCTGCGACGCGTCGGGCGTGCTGCCGCCGATCGCCCGGCTGTCGCCGCCGCAGGCCATGTACCACTTCATCAGCGGCTACACCTCGAAAATCGCCGGCACCGAAGTCGGGCTGGGCATCGAGCCGCAGATCACCTTCAGCGCCTGCTTCGGCGCGCCGTTCATGGTCCACCACCCCTACCGCTACGCGGACCTGCTGCGGCAGAAACTGGCCCGCTACGGGTGCAATTGCTGGCTCGTGAACACCGGCTGGACCGGGGGGTCGTTCGGTGTGGGCAAGCGCATCAGCATCCGCCACACGCGCGCCCTGCTCAGCGCCGTCCTCGACGGGCGGCTCAAGGACGCCCCGTTCCGCCCGGACAAGCTCTTCGGTTTCGACGTGCCGACGAGTTGCCCGGACGTGCCGGCCGAGATCCTGGATCCGGCCAACAGCTGGGCCGACCGGGACGAGTACTGGAAGCGGTACGACGCGCTGGCGGCCCGCTTCATCGAGAACTTCAAGCTCTTCGCCGGCGGCGTGACCGCCGAGGTCCTGCAGGCCGGGCCGAAGCGCCTGTCGCAGTTGTAGGCCCCGCCGCCCCCCTCCAACGCACCGCCCGGGCGGCGCCCATGGGCCGTCCGGGCGGATGCGGAACTCGGTCGCGCGGGGGCTACCGCTTCACGATCGGGTTGTTCGGCAGGTCATCGGGGATGTTCCAGTCGAGCCAGTTGGCCCAGACCGACTGGGAGAACTTGGTCAGCGGCTCGGACACGTACTTGTCCCAGTCGGTTCCGAGGCTCACCCGGTCGGCGACATCCTCGATGAAGGTGTTGCCGATGGTCTGGAAGAACTTCTGGTAGTCGCCGAACTGCGCATAGTTGCAGCCGAAGCCGACCGGGCCGAAGACGGCCAGCGTCGAGCCGCCCAGGGCCAGCAGCACCAGGGCCCGGCGGAGCGTCTGGAAACGCGTGTTCATCCGTGCATCCTCCATGTAGGGGTTCGTCCTTGAGTGTTCCTGCCTGCGGCCGCGGCTAGAACGCGACCTGCAACTGCGTACGCCAGATCAGGGCATCGTCGTTCACGTTCGCGAGGCTGTGGGTCGCCGACGAGATCGGCACCTCGCTGACCTTCGTCAGGTCCGTCTGGAGCTTCACGCGGTGGCCCTCGATGTAGTAGTTCAGGCCGCCGGTGTACGCCCAGGTGCCCTCGGTGCCGCTGGAGTTGGTCGAGATCCCCTCGACCCGCGCCACGACCTCGAACTTCTTCTCCATTCCGGGGATCGGCAGGAAGTAGCCGCATTCCAGATAGGCGCCGTGCTGCACGTTGCTGGAGCCGTCGCCGGTCAACTGGTACAGCGGCGTGAACGGCGGCTCGCTGCCCCGGCGCACGTCCAGCAGTCGGCAGACGTACTCGGCCGTGGCCGAGAAGCCCATGAACTTGAAGCCGGTGTCGAGACCCAGCTGGTGAATCTGGAGGCCGTCCGAGCTCGTCAGCCCGAAGCCGCCCGGCGCGAAGAACGTCTTGCGCGGGTACGGAATCCGCAGGTTGCCGTCGTGCCGGTCCTCGGTGTAGGCGTAGTGGAAGCCCAGCTCCCACGCCGGGGCGGTGTGGTATTCGCTGTCGGAGTTCGCCCAGAACGTGCTCCCGCCCTCGGGCTTGTCCCGGCTCTCTCCCTCGAGCAACGCCCAGGTGGTGCGCAGCGCGATCGCCGGGTTGTTGTCGTGCCCGTTGGTGTAGAGGTCCTCGTCGTTGGTGATCGTCCGCGTGCCGGGGCTGTTGAACGAGTTCACGATATCGAGGTAGTACGCGCCGCGGTTTTCCAGCAGCTTGCCCCAGAACCGCACCCCCAGACCGTCTCCCAGACTGTACACGGCCTCGGTGAGCGTCGTGTAGTCCAAAGTGTGGAACGCGCGGGTCGATCCGAAGCTGGAGCGCATGCCCGCCAGCCGCATGATGCCGGCCTGAAACTGGAACTCATCCACGAAGCGGTAGTTGATCCAGCCGTACTTCAGCCCCGTGTCGTACCGCGACGGGCCGTCCGGCGTGGACTCGAACTCCATGAAGTAGGTCAGGTTCGGATCGTACGCGTGGCCGCTGACCTGGAAGCGGATGCGGGCGAAGTCGAACCCGGTCCGGTCATCCCGCTGGAGGCCCGGCGCCAGGTAGCGGTTCGTCGAGCGTGTCCCGTAGTGCGTGAACCGGAACTGGAACAAGCCGCCGAAGACGATCTTGAACTTCTCGTCCGTGCTGCGGATGTAGAAGCCCCGGTCGTAGCCCGCCTGCACCGTCGCCGGCATCAGGCTCTCGCGGAACTCCCGCTCGCTCAGGATCTCGCGGATCTGCTGCTTCATCGCGGCGACCCGGGCCTGGTCGGTGTCGCCCTGCTCCGCGGCCGCGAGCCGCTCCTCCAATCGTTCGATCTGGCGCTGCTGCGCCTCGAGCAGGGCCTGCAGCCGAGCCGCGTCGTCCACCGGCGGCGGATCCGCCGCGCGAACGACACCCGTGCCGGTCACCGCCAGGCCCACCAGCAGCAACGGGCACAACCAGCGAAGTCGTCCTGACATGTGTGCACCTCCTGTGGCCATGAGAGCATTATCGGCCCGAATCGCCATGAGACCGTACCCTTGCGGACCGCCACGCATCGGGTTTTCTCACGACCGGAACCGCGTTAGGGAACTGCGCACGGGATTCTGCCCGCCCGTTTGCTCGTGTGTCAAGCCTCCGCCACTATTCTGACCTGAAACATTGATGTGACGAATATCCATCACTCGCGCGACCTGATTCCCCGCGCTCGCGGGGGTCCCGCGCGGCAGACCCACGCAGCGGCCGCCCGTCCCGGTCACCGGGCCCCGCCGCGTCCCCGTCGGGGCCCACAGTGCGCAGCCCAAGCCTCGTCGCGCCGCACCGGACACGCCTTGACCGGAACCCGGTTGACACACGCGCGGGGCATCGGTTTACTAGCGCGCGGCGATGGTCTGATCCAGTTCGTTCCAGAACCCTCTAAGGAACCGCCACGATGGGACAACTTATCAACAGCCCGATGTACTGGGTGTTCATCGGCGCGCTGGTCGTGATCGTTGTGGTGCTGTTGATCATCAAGAAGAAGCAATCGTCCTGAGCCCGCGCGGCTGCGCCCCGCGCGAAGGGCCGGGCGACATGAGCACTGCCAGCACGTTCGCGGCTCCCGATTGGGCCGGCTACGCCCGGGCCGTGATCTGCGCGGCGGTCCGCGGAACCGCATCACCCGATCCGCCCACGGTCGCCGATGAGCCGCACGCGGGTGCGTTCGTGACCCTCCACAAGCACGGTCGCCTCCGCGGCTGCATGGGCACACTCGATCCGTCCCTGTCGCGCGCTGACGCCGTGCGGGAGGCGGCGATCTCGGCCGCGCTGCACGACCCGCGCTTTCAGCGCATAGCCCCCGACGAGCTCGGCGCACTGGAGGTCGAGGTTTCCATCCTTTCGACCCCGGTCGCCATGCGCTCTCTCGACGACCTGGAGCTCGGCAAGCACGGCATCATCGTCCGGGGCGGCGGACGCCGCGGCCTGTTCCTTCCGCAGGTCGCCACCGATCACGGCCTCGACAAGGAAGCGTTCCTGTCGCGCTGCTGCTCGGAGAAAGCGGGGCTGCCGCCCGACGCCTGGCGCGACCCGGCCACCGAGATACTGCTGTTCACGACCACCGTTTTCCGCGAACGGCCCGGCCCGACCTGACCCCTGCGCCGCTACGCCAGCGCGTCGATCGCACGCCGCAAAGCCGCGACGTATGCCGCGTGCTCGTCCGCGCTGAGCGCCTCGGCCGTGCTGCCCGGGTCCAGCGCCCGCCCCTCCCACCGGTCGCCCGGCCGCCGCGGGCACACATGCACGTGCAGATGCGGCACGAGGTTGCCCAGGCTGAGCAGGTTGAGCTTCACGGCGCCGGTGGCGGCCGCGACCGCCCGGCTCACGCGGTTCACGTCGGCCAGAAACGCCGCGGCCGCCGCCGGGGCCAACTCGTGCCACTCGACGACGTGCGCCCGGTGAATCACGCAGGCGTAGCCCCGCACGCAGGCGGCCGCCGGCACCCGCACCCGCGACGCCGGCAGTTCCGCGACGACATCGGCCGGGGCCGCGCCGCACAGTGGACAGCCCACCCCGCGGCGCAACCGTTCCCACCGGTCGGGATCATGCCACGGCCAAGCGTGCTGTGGGTCGCCGTTGGCGCTCACCGGTCCCACCGGGCGTAATGCGGCTCCAGTTGCTCGTACAGCTCCTGCAGGCGTGCGCCGCGCGCCCGGTAGAGCCGCGTCCGCGCCGCCCGCGGCCGGTGCGTCGCCTTCACCTGCGCCGCCGCGTTGCTGGCGGCCGGCACGCTGCGGAAGGCCCCGGCGCCGACGGCCGCGAGGAGTGCCGCGCCGAGCGCCGAGCCCTCCTCGGATTTCATCACGACACAGGGCACGCCGTACACGTCGGCCTGGAGCTGCCGCCACCACGCGTTGCGGGCGCCGCCGCCGGCGAGGCGCACCTGGCGGATCGGCACGCCGAGCGACCGCATCATTTCCACCTGCCGACCCATTCCGAGCGTGATGCCCTCGAGCACGGCCCGCACGAGCGTTCCGCGCCCGTGCGCGCGGGTCAGGCCCAGCCAGGCCGCCCGCGCGTGCGGGTGCGGGTAGGGGCAGCGTTCGCCGGTCAGGTAGGGGTGGAACAGCACGCCGGCCTCGTCCGGCGCCGCCGCGGCCTCGGCGATCATCGCGGTGTACAGCGTGTCGCGGGCGGCGTCGGTCCTCGCTGCGGCCAGCCGGTCCGCGTACAGGACCTCACGCGCCCATTGCAGGCTGCCGCCCGCCGACAACATGCAGCCGAACACGCACCACGCCCCCGGCACGGCGTGGCAGAACGACTGGAGCAGCCCCGCGTCGTTCGGCACGGGCGTGTCGCTGTGGGCGAACACCACGCCGCTCGTGCCCATCGTCGCCGAGACGACGCCCCGCCGCACGACGCCCGTGCCCACGGCCGCGGCCGCCTGGTCGCCCGCGCCCGCCACGACCAGCACGCCCGCCCGCAAGCCCAGCGCTTGCGCCGCGGCCGCCGTCAAGGTGCCGATGACCTCCGGCGACTCGGCGACCGACGGGAGCAACGCCGGGTCGAGGTCCAGCTTGCCCAGCAGCTCCGTGGACCAGCGGCGTCCGGCCACATCCAGCAGCAGCGTGCCGGATGCGTCGGATACGTCCGTGCGACGCTCGCCGGTGAGCCGGAAGTTGATGTAGTCCTTCGGCAGCAGCACCGTGTGCAGCCGCGCGAACAGCTTCGGCTCGTGATTGCGGAGCCACAGGATCTTCGGGGCCTGATACCCGGTCAGCGCCGGGTTGCGCACCAGGCGGATCAGCGCCTGGCGGCCGCCGGCCCGGCGTTCGATCTCGGCGCATTCGGCCGCCGTCCGCTGGTCGTTCCACAACAGCGCCGGCCGCAGCACGCGGCCCCGGGCATCGAGAAACACGCTGCCGTGCATCTGCCCGGACAGGCCGATGCCGCCGACGTCCGCGGCGGAGGCCCGGCCCTTCCTCAGCACGAGCCGCGTCGCGCGGCACGCGGACGTCCACCAGTCGTCCGGCCGCTGCTCCGACCAGCCCGGCCGCGGGAAGAAGATCGTATGATCGGCCGACGCCGTCGCGCGGACGCGGCCGCGGTCATCGAGTAGCAGGGCCTTCGTGCCGCTGGTGCCGATGTCGATGCCGAGAAACAGACGCGTCATGTCGCACTCCCATGGGGCTTGCCGCGTGCGGCGCGCCGGCGCCGCCGCGCGACCGGCGCGGCGATTATGGCGCGCCGCCGCGCGGCGTGCACGGGGCGCGCCGTCGCGCCGCTCACGTCTACGGCACCGGAGGGAGCGGCCGGCGGCGGCGCGGGGCCGCGCACCGCCGCGACCCGCGGCGTGCCGCCGGGAGCCCAGCGGATCGTGACGGCGCCGCGCTCGCCGGTGACCCACAGGCGCTGCGGCGCACCCAGGACGTCCTCGACCCGCGGCGCGAGCCCGGACGGGGCGGCCGTCGCGGAGACAATCACCAGGCGCGGAGAGACGGCCGCCACCAGTTCGGCGACGGCATCGACATCCGCGCGCCCGTGCCGCGGCAGCAGCAGCACGTCGGCACGCAGATCCAGCCCCCGGTCGCGCTCCGCCGTCAGCAGCCCCGCCACGGCCGCGGCATCCACCGCTCCCGCGGCGACGATGCGCAGTTCGCCGGCCGTCGCGCGCACCACCAGCGGCTGGTCGCGCGGCCCGTCGCGCGGCGGCCAGAGCGCCGCGAGCGTCACCGGCCCGCACGCGGCCGAGTCCCCCGCGGCGAGCACGGTCGGCGACGGGCCGCCCGGCGGCAGTCGCTCGTACAGCCGGGCGAGACCGCGCCCCGGCGGCGGGAACGCAGGCCCGACCAGCCAGCGTTCGACGCGCCGCGCGGCCAGCAGCGTCGGCAGCCCGCTGAAGTCCGTGTACCGCCCGCTGCTTGTGACGCAGGCGACGATGCGGCGCGCTCCGGCCGCTCGCAAGGCGCGGACGACCGTCTCCCCCGCGTCGGAGTTCGTGTTCGTGCCTGCGTTCAGGATTACCGCGGCTCCGTCGGGCGCACTCAGCACGGCCGCGCGGCCGTCGCCCACGGCCAGCACGTCCAGCCGGTACTCCGCCGGCTGCGTGGGCCATAGCGCCCAGCCGCCCCAGGCGAAACCCAATCCGCCGAGCGTCGCGAGCGCAACCCGGCGGGTGCGCCGCAGCGTGCGCGCACCGGCCGCTGGTTCGGCGTACGCCGCGGCCGCGTGCTGCCGTTGCCGGAAGAGCGCCAGCGTCAGCAGCGCCCCGTAGGTGAACGCCACGAGCGGCGCGGGCGGCAGGGCGCACTCGATGATCGCGGCCGGCACGTGCGTGAACCACCCGACCAGCGTGAGCAGCACGGCGGTCAGCGCCCGCAGCACCGCACCGACGAGGGCGCCGAACACCGGTACCCAGCCGAGCGCGAGCGTGAGGAAGCCGCAGATCGTTACGAGCGTTACGGGGATCGTCAGTACGAACGTCCCCACGGCGCCCCACGGCGCGAGCCGACCGAAATGCCACAGCACGAGCGGGATGGAGACGAGCCACGCACCGACGCTGACGAGCGCGAGGGCCTCGAGCCCGCGGCCCACTCGGCGGACGACCAGTTCGCGGAACGTCGTCGCCTCGGGCGGGAGCGGCTCGTCCGCGGCCGCGCCGCGCGCCGCGCGCCCGCTTCCCGGCAGCAGCAGGACCAGTGCGAGCACCTGCACGAACGAGAGTTGGAAGCCGGCGCGAAAGAGCTCCTGCGGGTTCACCAGCAGGATGGCCAGCGCCGCCAGCGCCAGCCCGTTCACGACCGACATGCGGCGGCGCAGCAGCGCCGCGACCGCCGTGACACCGGCCGCGATCGCGGCCCGCAGCACCGGCGCGTTCGGCTCGGTGACGAGTGCAAAGAGCAGCGTGGTGGCGAGCGCGGCGAGGGCCGCTGTCCGCGGACCGCGCCGCAGAAGCCGCCGCAGCGTCCACCACGTCGCCACGGCGAGCAGGTTGACGTTGAACCCGCTGACCGCCAAAAAATGCAGCCCGCCCGCCCGCAGGAACGCGTCGTTCAGGGCGCGGTCGGCCGCGGTGCGCTGGCCGAGGATCATCGTGTCCAGGAGCTGCGCCGCGGTGTCCTCGGCGTCCGCCGGAAACGGCTCGAGCAGCGCCGTTCGGGCCCAGCCCCGCAGAAGGGCGACCAGCCGCGGCAGCGGCCGGTCCGGCTCCGGAAGCGGCTGCACCAGTCCGGCCCCCTCGACGGTCAGCCCGCCGGCCAACCCCTGCCGCCGGTACGCCGCCGCCCAGTCCGGCTCGCCCGGGTTGCGCGGCCCCCGCGGCGCGTACACGCGGCCAGTGACCTGCACGCGCTGCCCCAGCCGCAAGCCGAGCCCGTGAGCCGCGACCGCCACGCGCAGCGCGCCGTGCACGCGGCGCGGGGGCTCGTTCGCGCATAGCTCCTCTGCTGCAAGCACGAACACCGTGCGTGGGGGCGGGTCGAACGGCAGGAACGGGTTGTGCTTTTCCGCCGGACGCTCGAGCGGCGTGCTGACGACCGTGCCCGTCAGGCGCGTCAGGAGCGGTGCGTCGGACAGCGCGAGCGCAAGGTCGTCCGGCGAGCGCCAGAGCGCGTGCTGCTGCCGCACGAAGCCGCACAGCAACGCCACCGCGGTCAGAGCGACGGCCATGAGCGTGCCCCCGGCCGTCCCGTGCCGGCGCGACGCCCGGACCGACAAGGCCGCGGCCGCGAGGGCCGCCGCCGCACACGCCAAACGGGCGGCAAGCGGTATCGGCCCGACCGCCTCCGACAAGGCGACTCCGACCATGAGGCCGACGGCCGGCGCAAGCAGCGGCCGCGGCGATACGCGTGGGCGCAACCCCTTCACCCCGTTTCTCCGCTGGCATGCAGTCGCGTCGTAAGCGGAACGTGCGGGACGGGAACCCGCGGACCGGCGCCGACGCGGCTAGAGGTTCACACGCGTCGCGAGGATCTTCTGGGCCCTCTGCTGCCGCGCTCTGGCCAGTTGTTCGCGCAGCGCCGGCCGCTCGTTGCCCAGGATGCTCACAGCCAGCAGCGCCGCGTTCACAGCCCCGGCCTTGCCGATCGCGAGCGTGCCGACCGGGATCCCCGGCGGCATCTGCACCGTCGCCAGCAACGCGTCCAGCCCGTTCAGGTCCGACGCCGCCAGCGGCACACCCAGCACGGGCCGGACGGTCTGCGCGGCCACGGCGCCCGCCAGGTGCGCCGCCATGCCGGCCGCCGCGATGAAGACCCGCGTGCCCGCGGCGTCGGCCGCGCGGACGTACTCGGCGGTTTCGGTGGGAGTGCGGTGCGCGGACAGCACGCGGGCCTCGTACGCGACGCCGAACTCGGCGAGCGTGCGGGCGGCGTGCTGCATCACGTCCCAGTCGGATTCGCTGCCCATCAGGATCGCGACCTCACAAGCGGCCATGGCGGGGGTCCTCCGGA
The DNA here is from genome assembly GCA_937928595.1 of uncultured Phycisphaerae bacterium. Lineage (GTDB taxonomy): Bacteria > Planctomycetota > Phycisphaerae > UBA1845 > Fen-1342 > CALGJV01. Next base: position 57,129 of record CALGJV010000007.1, read on the forward strand.
CGACGGGTTGGAGCGTCTTCTCGCCGCCGCAGCCGGCGGCGAACATACTGTGTCGCGGGACGCGCCGGCCCGCAAGCCGTCCGGGCGGGACGGCGGCCGGTTGCCGCTGGGGCGGCGTGACGCCAACCGCTACAATGCTGGTTGCCGTGCCGTCTTCGGGGCCGCCCTGTCGCGGAGGCGCGGGGCGAAGAGGTTGTTGCCGCATGGCCGCAGCGCCCGAAATCTCCGTGGTCGTCCCGGTCTACCAGGAAGAGGCCAGCATCCCGACGGTCTTTCCGCACTTCCTGCGGGTACTGTCCGGACAGCGGCGCTCGTTCGAGCTGATCGCGGTGAACGACGGAAGCCGCGACCGATCGGGCGAGCTGCTCGACGAGCTGGCGGCCCACGAACCGCGACTGCGCGTGATGCACCTCGCGCGCAACTACGGGCAGACGGCGGCGATGATGGCGGGCTTCTGGGCCGCCCGCGGCGCGATCATCGTGCCGCTCGACGGCGACGGACAGAACCCGCCGGAGGAGATCGAACGGCTGTGCGATGTGCTCGAGGAAGGCGGATACGACGTCGTCAGCGGCTGGCGCAAGGACCGGAAGGACTCCTGGCTGCGGACGCAGGTCTCGCGGGCTGCGAACTGGCTGATCGGGCGGGTGACCGGCGTCCGGCTGCACGACTACGGCTGCACGCTGAAGGCCTACCGAGCGAAAGTGATCCGCGACGCGCGGCTGTACGGGGAGATGCACCGCTTCATCCCGGTCTACACCTCCATGCACGGCGCCCGCATCTGCGAGGTCGTCGTCCGGCACAATCCCCGCACCGCCGGCGCGAGCAAGTACGGCTACAGCCGAATCTTCAAGGTGGCGGTGGACCTCATCCTCGTGCGGATGCTCCAGAAATACCGCACCAAGCCGATGCACTTTTTCGGAAAGATCACGCAGTGGGCGTGGTTGGCGTGCGCGCTGTGCCTGCTGTTCGGCATCGGGCGCGCGATCTATGCCCAGAATGCCTGGGAGGCCTTCTGGGGCAAGGCCCCGCTCGTGGGCGTCATGTTCTTCCTCCTCGGCTGCTTCGCGATCATGCTCGGGCTCGTGGCCGAGTTGGCCATGCGGGCCTCGTACGAGCACAACGCCGGTCGCTACTGGGAGGAGGCCCGCCACGTGAACTTCAACGAGGATCGCGACACCCCCGACATCCGGCCGTCACGCGACTCGGTCGGCCGACCCTCCGGCAAGCCGGCGTCCGAGCGCACCCGAACTCCCGTCGGGACCCCGTGAGCCGACGCGAGCGCCGGCTTCGAGCGCTGTGGCAAACGCACCAACGATTGTGTGAAATTTCTCACAGCAAGCCGCCCGAACCCGGTAGCCTCGCTTCCCCGGCGCACGTCGCTGCCGGTCCGCCGGTTGCAGGACTGAAACATGCCCCGCCCGAGGACGCAGCGGGCAGGCGGACGATGGAGACCTCAAAGATGTGTCTGGCGGTACCCGGGAGAGTGCTCACGCGGTCGGGGGACGAGGCCACCGTTGATCTCCAGGGCAACCGGCTCCGCATCAGCACGGTCCTGACGCCGGAGGTGAGCCCGGGGGACTGGGTACTCATCCACGCGGGCTTCGCGATCTCGCAACTTGATGAACGGGAAGCACTTGAGACGTGGGACTACCTCCGCCTCGCGCTGGGTGACGATGTGACGGCCGCGGCGGGACAGGAGCCTCCCGCCGGTGCTCCGGAGACCTGACACGGCAGGCAAAACCGCATGAGCCGGTTCGTTGACGAGCTGCGCGCCGAGCTGGCGGCCGCGTGCCGGGCGGTCGGCCGTCCCGTCCAGATCATGGAGGTGTGTGGGACACACACGGTCTCGATCTTCCGCAACGGGCTGCGGCCGCTCCTGCCGGAGAACCTGCGGCTCGTCAGCGGCCCCGGTTGCCCGGTGTGCGTGACCGCACAGCGGCACATCGACGCCGCGCTGGAGCTGGCGGCCCGCCCGGGCGTGCTCATCGCGACGTACGGCGACATGGTTCGCGTGCCGGGGCGGCGGGGCAGCCTCGAGCGCCAACGGGCCGCCGGCGCACAGGTGCGCGTTGTGAATTCCGCGCGCAGCGCGCTTGAGATGGCCCGTGACAACCCGCGACAGCAGGTCGTCTTTCTGGGCGTCGGCTTCGAGACCACCGCGCCGGCGACCGCCGCCACGGTGCTTGCCGCCGAGCGTCTCGAGTTAGATAATTTCAGCGCCCTGATGTGTCACAAGCTGGTCGTGCCGGCCATGGCCGCGCTGCTCGACGCCGGCGACGTGCCGCTGGACGGCTTCCTCGCGCCGGGGCATGTCAGCGTGATCATCGGGGCGGGGGCGTACCGACCGATCGCGGAACGTTACCGCCGGCCGGTCGTCGTGGCGGGTTTCGAGCCGGATTCGATCCTGCGGGGGCTGGTCGCGCTGGTGCGGCAGATCGCGAGCGGGCGGGCGGCGGTCGAGAACGCCTACTCGGCCGTCGTGCGGGATGAGGGCAACCGCGTGGCGCTGGACTTGCTGGAGCGCGTGTGCGTCGTGGCGGATACGCCGTGGCGGGCGCTGGGCGTCATTCCGCGGAGCGGGCTGGAGCTCGGGCCGGCCTATCGCCGGTTCGACGCGCTGGAGCGTTTCGACGTGCACCTGGGCGAGGACGAGGACCACCCCGCGTGCCGCTGCGGCGAGGTCATCACCGGCCGCGTGCTGCCGGCGGACTGCGCGGCGTTCGGCCGGGCGTGCACGCCGCTGACGCCGATTGGTCCGTGCATGGTGAGCAGCGAGGGGACGTGCGCGGCCTGGTACAAATACGGGCGGGGGCTCGCGGAGCGGGGAACATGACGCAGCCGCGAGCGACGCATGACCACGTCGTGCTGGCCCACGGCGGCGGGGGCGAGCTGATGGGCCGCCTGATCCGGGAGCACATCGTTCCGCGGCTCGACAACCCGTGGCTGGCGGGGCTGACCGACGGAGCGGTCGTGCCGTGGAGCGGCGACGCGGTCGTATTCACGACCGACTCGTATGTCGTGACGCCGCTGGAGTTTCCGGGCGGCGACATCGGCCGGCTCGCCGTGGCGGGCACGGTCAACGACCTCGCGGTCATGGGGGCCGAGCCGGTCGCGCTCAGTCTGGGTCTGATCCTCGAGGAGGGGCTTCCGCTGGCGGTACTGGACCGTGTGCTGGACAGCGTAGCGGCGACGGCCCGCGAGGCCGGCATCGCAATCGCCAGTGGCGACACAAAGGTCATCGAACGTCGAACCGCCGGCAGCGAGGCGGCGGCGCAGATGTTCATCAACACCGCGGGCGTCGGGCGGCGGCGGCCCGGCTTGCACCTGGACGTCGCGCGGATCGAGCCGGGTGACGCGGTGCTGGTGACCGGGCCGCTCGCGGAGCACGGACTGGCGATCCTGTCCGTGCGGGCGGGGCTCGAGTTCGAGTCAACGCTCCGCAGCGATGTCGCGCCGCTGAGCGGCTTGCTCGCCGCAGTGTTCGCAACCGGCGCCGTCGTGCGGTTCGTGCGGGACGCGACACGCGGCGGCGTGGCGGGCGTGTTGGCAGACATCGCGGCCGGCTGTGGGCAAAGCGTCGAGATCGACGAACATGCGGTCCCGTTGTCGCCGACCGCGCGGCACGCGGCCGAGATGCTCGGCCTCGATCCGCTCGCGGTGGCGAACGAGGGCAAGTGCGTGCTGGTGGTCGCGGCGGCGGATGTGGAGCGGGTCCTGGCGGCCTGCCGCAGCCACCCGTTGGGCCGGGGCGCGGCGGTCGTCGGCCGCGTGACGGCTTCACAGCCGCCGCTGGTCGAACTGCTCACGCGTGCCGGCGGGCGGCGGATCGTGCAGCGGCCATACGGCGAGGACTTGCCGCGGATTTGCTAGCGACGGCGGGGCCCGCGCCCCGCGCGCTGAGGCGCGAGAATGCACGAGTTCACCTTGGCGACAGCGCTGGTTGACCAGCTCCTGCGGATCGCGGCGGAGCACCGCGCGACGGGTGTCACCAGCGTCGAGGTGCGGTGCGGCGTGCTCCAGCAGGTCGAACCGGAGTCGTTGCGCTTCGCGTTCGAAGCGCTGGTGCGCGAGACGGTCGCCCACGGAGCCGAGCTGCGAATCGTGCCGGAGCCGGTGGCGGCCCATTGTCGGGCGTGCGGACGCGAGTTCGCGCCGGGGATTGACGACTACGCGTGCCCAAGCTGCGGCCGCGCCGACGCGGAAGTCACGGCCGGGCGGGATGTTGTGTTGCAGAGCGTGGGGCTGGTGACCGCAGGCGAGACCGCGGCATGAAGATCAACGTCGTCGAGAGCGTGCTGAAGGCGAACGATGCGGTGGCGGCGGAAAACCGTCGCCGGCTGAGCGCGGCCGGCGTGCTCGCGGTCAACGTGATGAGCGCTCCCGGAAGCGGTAAGACGCTGCTCCTGGAACGAACGATCCCCCGCTTGGCGCCCGAGCGTTGCGCGGTGCTGGTGGGGGATCTTCAGACGACGCGGGATGCGGAAAGGCTGGGGTCCGCGACGCCGCTGGTGACGCAGATCAACACCGGAACCGGTTGCCACCTGACGGCGCCGCAGGTGACGGCGGGCCTCGACAGCCTCGCGCTGGACGGTGTACGGTACCTTTTTATCGAGAACGTTGGGAACATGGTCTGTCCGGCCGGGTTCGACCTCGGCGAGCACCGGCGGGTGGTGCTGGTGAGCGTGACGGAGGGGGACGACAAGGTGGCCAAGTACCCGACGCTGTTCCAGGTGGCGGACGCGATTCTGCTGACGAAGGTCGACCTGCTCGGTGTCCTTGACGGCTACCGGCGGGAACGCGTATATGAGGATATATCACGAATTAACTCGCGTGCGCCGGTCTTCGAGGTCGCGGCACGAACGGGCCAGGGGCTCGACCCGTGGCTGGCATGGTTGCAAGCGCAACGGAGCGCCTGAGTCGCCGCCGCGCGGCACGCGGGTTGCAAGGCCGATTTCGGAACCGGGCGGTGCGCCGGGGTCGCCCGGCTCCGGCTCACGTCGGATGACCGACGGCTGTCAGCGAGGAACGGCATGAGCGCCAGTCTCGAAGCGACGACCCGCGAGGTGTGCGCCGCCTGCGGGCGCGACCGGACGCGGCTGATGGACATCGTCCGCACGCTACAGGAGCGGCTGGGGTACATCGGCGGCGACACCGCGGCCGCGCTCGCCCGCGAACTCGGGATCCACCGCGTCGAGGTCGAGAGCATGGTTTCTTTCTACGCGTTCCTGTCGCATCGGCCGCAGGGCCGGATCGTCATTCGCCTCTGCAACGACTACCTGGACCGGATGCTGGGCGCGGACGAGGTCGCGGCCGCGTTCGAGGCCGAGCTGGGCATCCGGTTCGGCCAGACGACGCCGGACGGCGCGATCACGCTCCAGCACGTGCCGTGCATCGGAATGTGCGACCAGGGGCCGGCGGCGCTGGTGAACGACGTCGTGGTGACGGAGCTCTCGTCGGACGCGGCGCGGCGGATTGTCCGCGAGCTGCGCAAGCACGGCGACCCCGCGCGGCTGGTGACGCGACTGGGCGACGGGAACAACGCGCATCCGCTGGTGCGCGCCATGGTGAACAACAACATCCGCCGGCGCGGCCCGGTGATCTTCAGCCCGATGGTTCGCGGCGAGGCGATCCGCAAGGCGTTGGCGATTACGCCGGCCGAGGTGATCCGCGCGGTCAAGACCGCCCGGCTGCGCGGGCGCGGCGGGGCGGGCTTCCCGACCGGCATGAAGTGGGAGTTCGCGCGGGCCGCCGCGGGTGAGCCGAAGTACGTGGTCTGCAACGCGGATGAGGGCGAGCCGGGCACGTTCAAGGACCGCGTGATCCTGACGGAGCTGCCGGACCGCGTGTTCGCGGGCATGACCATCGCCGGGTACGCGATCGGCGCCGCGGAGGGCGTGCTTTATCTGCGGGGCGAGTACGCCTACCTGCGCAAGTACCTTGAAGACGTGCTCGCCCGGCGGCGGGCCGACGGGCTGCTCGGGCAGCAGATCTGCGGGCGCAGCGACTTCAGCTTCGACATCCGCATTCAGATGGGGGCCGGGGCGTACGTCTGCGGTGAGGAGACGGCGCTGCTGAGTTCCTGCGAGGGGCTGCGGGGCGACCCGAAGAACCGTCCGCCGTTCCCGGCCCAGAAGGGCCTGTTCGGGCGGCCGACCGTCGTCAACAACGTCGAGACGCTGGCCTGCGTGACCAAGATCCTGGAGGAAGGTCCCGCGACGTTCTGCGAGCTCGGCTCGCAGGGCAGTCCCGGCACGAAGGTGCTCAGCATCTCGGGCGACTGCCGCAGTCCGGGCGTCTTCGAGGTGCCCTTCGGCATCAAGCTCAGCGAGGTCCTGGCGCTGGCGGGCGGCGAGGACGCGCTCGCCGTGCAGGTCGGCGGGGCCAGCGGGCAGATGGTCGCGCGCGAGGAGTTCGACCGCACGATCTGCTACGACGACCTCGCGACCGGCGGCTCGATCATGGTTTTCGGCCCGGACCGCAACGTGCTCGAGATCGCCGAGTCGTTCCTCGACTTCTTCATCGAGGAAAGCTGCGGCTACTGCACGCCCTGCCGCGTCGGGAACGTGCTGCTCAAGGAGCGCCTGCACCGCATCAACGCCGGCCAGGGCGAGTCGGCCGACCTCGACTATCTGCAGGACCTGGCCCAGACGGTCAAGACCATGAGCCGCTGCGGCCTGGGCCAGACCTCGGCCAACCCGGTCCTGACCACGCTTAAGAACTTCCGCGTTACGTACAACGCGCTGGTGCGCAAGCGGACCAACGGCCTGGTGCCGGCGTTCGATCTGGCGGCGGCCGTGGGAGCGGCCGAGGCGCTCGTCGGCCGTAAGTCGGAGCACGCGCACGCTTGAGGCGGTTCCGGCCGCGGACCCGCGCGTCACAAGGAAACCCGCGATGAGTGCGACTGTCGAGTTCACGATCGACGGCAAGGAGATTCCGGCTCAGCCGGGGCAGACGATCCTGGAGGCGGCTCAGCAGGCGGGCGTGTACATCCCGCGCTTGTGCTGGTGCAAGGGACTGGTGCCGCACGGGAGCTGTCGCGTCTGCACGGTGCTGGTCAACGGCCGACCCCAGGCGGCGTGCACGCAGCCGGTGGCGCCGGGCGTGGTCGTCGAGAACAACACGGAGAAGGTGACGGCCCTGCGGCGGAACATCATCGAGATGCTGTTCGTCGAGGGCAACCACTTCTGCATGTTCTGCGAGAAGAGCGGCAACTGCGAGCTGCAGGCGCTGGCGTACCGCTTCGGCATCACCGCGCCGAAGTACCCGTACCTGTTCCCGCAGCGCGACGTGGACGCGTCGCATCCGGACGTGCTGCTCGACCGCAACCGATGCATTCTGTGCGGGCGCTGCGTGCGGGCCTCGCGCGACGTGGACGGCAAGCACGTGTTCGATTTCGTGGGCCGCGGACCGCACAAGCGCATCGCGGTGAACGCCGCCGCGCGGCTGGCGGAGACCGATCTGAAAGTCGCGGACAAGGCCGTCGAGGTGTGCCCGGTCGGCGCCATCCTGAAGAAGCGCGTGGGCTACGCCGTGCCGGTCGGGCAGCGGCAGTACGACCAGCAGCCGATCGGCAGCGACATCGAGGCCGCCCCGGCCGGCGGCCGGTGAGAGTCCCGCGGAAGGAAGTGCCATGAGCCAGAACGGAAAGCCCAAGGTCGCGACGACATCGCTGGCGGGCTGCTTCGGCTGCCACATGTCGCTGCTGGACATCGACGATCGGATCCTGAAGCTGGTCGAGCTGGTCGATTTCGACAAGTCGCCCGTGGACGACATCAAGGAGTTCACCGGGCGCTGCGCCGTCGGCCTGATCGAGGGCGGCTGCTGCAACGAGGAGAACGTCCGCGTGCTGCGCGATTTCCGCGCGCACTGCGACATCCTCATCGCGGTCGGCGACTGCGCCACGATGGGCGGCATCCCCGCCCTGCGCAACAACATCCCGCTCCAGGAATGCTACGACGAGGCCTACCGCAACGGCCCGACCGTCTACAACCCCAGCGGCCGCATCCCGGACGATCCCGAGCTGCCGCTCCTGCTGAACCGCGTCTACCCGATCCAGGAAGTCGTGAAAATCGACTACTTCCTGCCGGGCTGCCCGCCGCCGGCCGATACGCTCTGGGCCGCGCTGACCGCGCTGCTCGGCAACCAGCCGGTGCAGTTGCCCTACGGGCTGCTCAAGTACGACTGAGTTTCGACGCCCCGCCGGCCGCCCCGCCGGGCTGCGGCCGGCCGAGACCGGAGAGATCGCCGTGGTCGCCAGTACATCGAACGGTCTGAAGCGCGTCGTGATCGAACCCGTGACCCGCGTCGAGGGCCACGGCAAGGTCACGCTCCTGCTGGACGAGCAGAACAAGGTTCACCAGGCGCGGTTGCACATCGTCGAGTTCCGCGGGTTCGAGCGCTTCATCCAGGGGCGCCCGTTCTGGGAGGTGCCGGTGCTCGTGCAGCGCCTGTGCGGCATCTGCCCGGTGAGCCACCACCTCGCGGCCGCGAAGGCCATGGACCGCATCGTCGGCGGCGAGCAGCTGACGCCCACCGCCGAGAAGATGCGGCGGCTGATGCACTACGGGCAGTTCTTCCAGTCGCACGCGCTGCACTTCTTCCACCTGGTTTCGCCCGACCTGCTGTTTGGCTTCGACGCCGACGTCGCCATCCGCAACGTGATCGGCGTGGCGGCGAAGTACCCGGACCTGGCGGTCCAGGGCGTGATGATGCGGAAGTACGGTCAGGAGATCATCCTCCGTACGGCCGGCAAGAAGATCCACGGCACCGGGGCGATCCCCGGCGGCGTGAACAAGAACCTGTCGATCGCGGAGCGCGACTTCCTGCTCAAGGACGCCGAGCAGATGCTCACGTGGGCGCGCGGGGCGCTCAAGCTCGCGAAGGACTACACGCTGGCCCACCTCGACGAGCTGCGGGACTTCGGCTCGTTCGAGTCCAACCACCTGTCGCTGATCGGCGCGAGCGGCGAGCTGGATCTCTACCACGGCGGCCTGCGGGCGATCACCGCGACCGGCGAGAAGATCTTCGACCACGTGGACTACCAGCGCTACCTCGACTACATCGCCGAGGAAGTCCGGCCGTGGTCGTACATGAAGTTCCCGTTCATCAAGTCGCTCGGGCCGGAGAGGGGCTGGTATCGCGTCGGGCCGCTGGCGCGCCTGAACACGGCCGACCGCATCGACACGCCCGAGGCCGAAGCCGCCCGCCAGGAGTTCATGGCGGTCACGCAGGGCAAGCCGAACAACATCTCGATGGCCTATCACTGGGCCCGGATGATCGAGCTGCTGCACAGCATGGAGAAAATCCACGCGCTGCTGCACGACCGCGACCTCCAGGGCACGGATCTCGTGGTCCGCGGCCCGCGGCGCGAGGAGACCGTCGGCCTGATCGAGGCCCCGCGCGGCACGCTTTTCCACCACTACGTCGTGAACAAGGACGACCAGATCGTCCGGGCGAACCTGATCGTCTCCACGACCAACAACAACGAACCGATGAACCGCGCCGTGCAGAAGGTCGCGCAGGACCACCTCAGCGGCCGGCAGCTCACCGAGGGGCTGCTGAACCGCATCGAGGTCGCGATCCGGGCGTACGACCCGTGCCTGTCGTGCGCGACGCACGCGCTCGGCAGGATGCCGCTCGAGGTCGAGCTCCTGGCCGCCGACGGCACGCGGCTCGACCGCCGCAGCCGCGGCTAGAGGACGCCATGACGCCCGCCCGCGTGCTCGTGCTCGCCTATGGCAACCCCGGCCGCCGGGACGACGGTCTGGGCCCGGCGTGCGCCGCCGCGGTCGAGCGCTGGCAGGTGCCCGGCGTGACCGTGAGCAGCGATTACCAGCTCACGGTCGAGGATGCGGCCGCCGCCGCGCAGCACGACGTCGTGCTGTTCGTGGATGCGGCCTGTGCCGGGCCGGAGCCGTGGGCGCTGCGGGCGCTGGGGCGGTCGACGGAGGTCGCGGCGGCGCGCCGGACGGGCGGCGTCGGCTTCAGCTCGCACAGTGCCGCACCGGAGGACGTGCTGGCGCTGGCGGCGCTGCTGTTTAACGCCGATCCGGCCGGCTATGTGCTGGCCGTTCGCGGCTACGAGTTTGACGAGTTCGGCGAGGGGCTGTCGCCGGCGGCCGGCCGGAACCTGGCCGCGGCCCTGGCGGCGCTGGAGCCGATGTTGCGGAATCGAACCTTGGGCGCGGACGCCGCGCCGGCCGACCGGCCGGTTGCGGCCGCCGCAGGCAGCGGGACGGACCGATGAAAGACGGAAAGTTCGTGATCCTCTGTGTCGACGACGACCAGGACCTGCTCGACGCGCTGCGGCTGGTGCTCGAGAAGAACGGATACGTGATGGTGGAGGCGCGCAGCGCGGAGCAGGGGCTGAAGCGCTATCACGAGACGGCGCCCGACCTCATCATCGTGGACCTGATGATGGAGGAGGTCGACGCGGGCACCAGCCTGGTCCGCAACCTGAAGGCGGCGGGCAACACGCGGCCGGTCTACATGCTCAGCTCGGTGGGCGACAACCTGAGCGTGAACGTGGACTTCACGGAGCTGGGACTGGCGGGCGTGTTCCAGAAGCCGATCGACAACCAGCAGCTTCTGAACGTGCTGCGGACGAAGTTGAAGGCGTAGCGCCCGGGGGCGGCGGGAGGAAAGCTCCGCGGCCGTCCGAGGCCGAGCGGGAGCCAGACGCCACGGGCGAGGGATTGAGGGACTAAAGGACTGAGAATTTGGGGTTGCGTCTGCGGCGGACCCTGTAGCGGCCGATGCCCCCGTCGGCCGTCCGTCCGAACGCGAAGCGCCGGCGAGCGCGACCGCGAATCTGCTTGATCCGCCGCGCTGCCCAAGACACTGCTCAAGAGCAGTGGCACCCGCGCAGTGGCACCCGGCCCCCATGCGTCCCGCAGGGACGGCATGACCGTAGCCCAGCACGGAGTGCTGGGTCCGAACGACGCGGCGCCGCGGTGCGTCCCGTAGGGACGCGGTGAAGACCGCATCCGTCTCCCACCCCCGAGCGTGCCGCTACAAGATGGGGACGCCGTGATGAGGGCTGGGGCGCCCCATTGCACCTGCGTCGGCCATTGGCCGGTGCCACACGGACCGCCCGAGCCCCCCTCGTATTCGAACGCGAAGCGTTGGCGACGGCGGCCGGTACACCGGGGCTGACGTGAGCAGCCGGTACACCTTGGCCGACGGGGGCCGGCCGCTACCGCGATCTGGTGGTACCCGCTTGGGACGCGGCACGGTTGCGACGCCCGCGCGCGCTCCGCCCGGAGTCGGACTCTACGGGCGGGACGCCCGCGTTCCCCTCGACGCAACATGCAGAGGAAGCGCCCGGGCCAACAGTGCCCCCCCCGCGGACCTGCATCGGCAGCCCTCAGCACAGCACGCAGTGCACGTGCCCAGGGCCGTGGACGCCCGTCACGAGCACGCCTTCAATGTCCGCCGTCTTGCTGGGGCCCGTGATGAGGTTCACATTCGCCGGCAGTGTCGCCCCGAGCCGCGGGTCGGCGAAGTACTCCAGCAGGTCGCCCACGATCTGCGCCGGGTCCACCAGCGCCACGAGCGCCGGCGGCACCAGCGACGTGCCGCGCGCGGTCTGCGGCCCCGTCGCCGTCACCAGCGTGCCCGTTTCCGCGAGCGCCGCCGTCACTCCTGCCACGGCGGCGTCCACCCCGTCGAACAGCGTGTCGTCATCCGGCCGCACCAGGGGCTCGCGCCCGGCTGCCCGCAGAGCCGCGGCCAGCGCCTCGGCCTCGGCCGCGCGAAACGCAGTGTGGTCGGCCGCCTCCAGCAGAATCCGCCGGGCGCCGAGTTTCTCCAGCACTGCCAGCACGACGGGCACCCAGGCCTGCCGCGCCGCGCGGTGGACCGTCACACCCACGGCCGTCGCGGCCGCGGTGAAGACGGCGACGCGGTCGGCGTCCGGCGGCACGGCGCGGAGGTCGAGGTGATCGCCGGGCAGCGGCGCGTCGGGGGAGTCCGCGGACACCGCGCGTTCACCGGGCGCAGCACCCCGGGCGTCGCCGCCGGCCGCGCGCGGCGCGGCCGCCCGCAGCCGGGCCAGCAGCGCGTCGAACGTGGCGGGCGGCGCGGGTGGCCGCGAATCAGCGTTCATCGCGCAGCTCCGTGTGCCACAGCTCCCGGAAGCTCCGCGCGGGCGGGCGGCGCAGGTCGCGGCCGGCGGTCCAGAGGCCGAGCGGGCCGGGGCCGTGGCGGGCGAAGCCGTCGCCGTCGTCGCGCACGATGCGGCGCAGCACGCGCTGCCCCAGCCGGTACAGCCACGGTCGTTGCATGGCCCAGGCCCACAGGCGCAGGCCGATCCGCCTGGACAGCGGCCGGCGGGCCCGGTGCTCGGCCCGCAGCGCGACCAGCAGGTGCGGGATGTCGATCTTCACCGGGCAGGCTTCGAGGCAGGCGCCGCACAGGCTCGAGGCGCGCGGCAGGTCGGCGTGCGACGGCCCGTCGAGCAGCGGCGAGAGCACGCTGCCGATCGGGCCGGGATAGACGCTCGCGTAGGCATGGCCGCCGACGTTGCGGTACACGGGGCAGGCGTTCAGGCACGCGCCGCAGCGGATGCAGCGGAGAACTTCACGGTGCGGCCCGGCGAGGATGGTGCTGCGGCCGTTGTCGAGCAGCACGATGTGCAGCTCGGCGGGTCCATCCGAATCGTCCGGGCGCTTCGGGCCGGTGATCAGCGTGGTGTACGCCCCCAGCGCCTGCCCGGTGCTGGAGCGCGCGATCAGCTTGAGCAGCACGGGCAGGTCGACCAGGCGCGGGATGATCTTCTCGATGCCGAGCAGCGCGACATGCACCCGCGGGCGCGACACGCACATGCGGCCGTTGCCCTCGTTCGTGCAGAGGACAAGCGTGCCGGTCTCGGCGACGGCGAAGTTGACGCCGGTGATGCCGAGGTCGCAGCGGCGGAAGATTTCGCGGAGGTGCCGGCGGGCGATGAGGCTCAGCTCGGTCGGGTCTTCCGTGTAGCGGCAGCCCAGCTCGCGGACCAGCGCTTCCGCCACCTGGCGGCGGTCCTTGTGGATGATCGGCGTGATGATGTGGCTGGGCCGGTCGCGGTCGAGCTGCACGATGAACTCGCCGAGGTCGGTCTCGACGACGCGCAGTCCCGCCCGCTCCAGCGCGGCGTTCAGGTGGATCTCCTCGCTCGTCATGCTCTTGCCCTTGACGGCGAGGCGCAGCCCGCGCTGCACGGCCAGCGCGGTGATGAGACGGACGGCCGCGTCGGCGTCGGGCGCGAAGTGCACCTGCGCGCCGCGGGCCGTGGCCTGCGCGACGAACTGTTCGAGGTAGTCCGGCAGATGGGCCACGACGTGCGCCCGGATCTGCGCGGCCCGGTCGCGCAGCGCCCCGGCGTGGGGCAGCGCGGCCAGCGCCGCCTCGCGCTGCGCGACCTTGCGCCAGGTGGCCTGGTGCACGGCCGCGACCACGCGCGCCGCCCGGGTGCCGGCGGCGAGCTGCTCGCGGAAGTCCGCCACGCTCACGCCCCGGCCTCCGCCGGGAGCAGGCCGAGCGATTCCGCCAACAACTCGGCGATGTGCCGGAAGCGCAGCGGCAGGCCGCGGCGGTGCGCGCCGCCCTCCAGTTGCAGCGTGCAGGCTCCTTCGTTGCTGATGACGAGGCGCGCGCCCGACGCCGCGAGGCTGTCGAGCTTATCGCTCAGCATGGCCGTGCTCACCTCGGGCAGGTCCACCGCGAAGAGCCCGCCGAAGCCGCAGCAGAGGTCGGGGTGCGCAGGCTCGGCCGGCGCGGCGGTGGTGGTGAGCCAGCCGCGCAGGTCCGCGAGGTCGTACTCGGCCCGGGCGTGACAGGGGTAGTGGTACGTCGCGGGTTCGCTCAGCCGCAGGTGCGCCGCGACGTCCACGTGCAGCACGTCCCGCAGAAACGTCGTGAACTCATGCGTGCGGGCCGCCAGGTCGAGCGCGGCGGCATGCGCGGCCGGATCCGCCGCGAGCAGCTCGGGGCCGTGCCGCTTGACCATCGTCGCGCAGGAGGCGGAGGGCGTCACGACATGGTCGTAGCCCGCGAACAGCGTGGTCATCCGTCGGATAAGCGCGGCGGCCTCGGCGTGGAAGCCGCTGTTGTAGGCGGGCTGGCCGCAGCAGGTCTGTCCGGAGGGAAAGCGGACGCGGCAGCCGAAGTGCCGCAGGACGCGCACGACCGCCAGGCCGACGCGCGGAAAAAACGTGTCGGTGAGGCACGTCACGAAGAGCGCGACGTCCATCGGAGCATTCCGCGGAGACGTCCGGCCCCGGGAGTGGCGGTACTACTACTGTCCGGTCGGCGTGCTCGAGACGAACGGATCGTCCGGACAGTACGGCGGATACGTGCAGGCCAGGTCGACGCCCGGATCCGCACCGGGCCCGCGATAGCCCGACCGAATGAACTCGTATGTGACCGGGTCGCAGTTGAGGATCGTGCCGCAGGGGTTCAGGTTCGCGATGAAGTTCCAACCGCCGCTGATCGGGCAGCCGAGCTGGAAGCACAGCCCACCCGCGGCGGCAGCAATCAGACTGAGGGTACGACGTCGACTCATGATTACCTCGCGGGTCGGGTCACGGGGTCGGGGTGGTCGTATTCGTCGGGCAGTCGATCAGGATCGAGAACGGCGCGCACAGGTCAAAGTACGTGCCGCCGGTGCAGTTGAAGACGGCACAGAAGTCGAACGCCGCCAGGGCCGTGCTCGCCATGTACTGGTTGCAACCGGTCGGCAGCGCCTGGAGGGCGGTGCCCGCCCCACACACGACCAGAGCCGCCAACCATTTCCGACGCTGCGCGCGCGACATAGGCACTGCTCCTTTGCCAAGACCCAGGATCGGCAAGTCTGCGGAAGTATACGGGTGCCCCGGTCCGCGCATCAAGGGGGCGCCGGCGGGCCCGCCCGCGACGTGAGTCCGTCCAGTTGCGCCGTAAACTCCGCCGCGTCCGAAGCTTCCAGCAACGGCAGATTTGCCCGCACGTTCGCCGCCGCCGCCGCCAGGGCCGCGTCGGCCAGATGGGCGGCCGCTTCCGCGTCCGACCGCAGCAACGGATTCCCCAGTCGCACCAGCTCTTCCGCAGCCCCGCGCACGGCGCGACTGAGCGCGGCCGTTTCGAGCGGCACACTCGCAGCCAGCCGGGCCGCAGCGGCCACGCGTGCCGGACGCTCGGGGTTCGCCTGGTCGAGCTTCAGCGCGGCGCTCAGCACCTCGTACGCCGCCGCGTCTTCGTCCAGCAGGGCCGTGAGCGCGCGCGCCGCCCGCACGAAGCGGTCGGCCAGCGCCTGCACCTGCGGCGCGACCGCCGCGAAGCGCGGCTTGCCGAGCGTGTAGCCGCAGACCATGCGACCGAGGGATGCGGCTAGGGCGCCGGCCAGCGCGGCGACGCTGCCCCCGCCGGGCGTGGGCGTCGTGGCGGCCAGGCGCTCGAGAAAAGCGGTGACGGGCAGGTCGGCGAGGCGCGGGGTGTGCATGCGGCGACTCCGGGGAGACGCGGCCGGCGGCCGCGTTCCGCGCATGATACGCCGCGGAGGGCGGATCAGGCCAAGGCGGGATCGACCGCGTCCGGGTCGAGCTGAAGCTCTTTCAGTGCCGCGGGCAAGTCGCCGGCGTCGTACTTGCCCTGGCGGGCGAGCGCGACCAGCGCCGCGTAGGCCACGTGCTCCGCGTCCGTGCCGAAATGCCGGCGGAGGGCGGCGCGGGTTTCGCTCCGGCCGAAACCGTCGGTGCCCAGCGCCGTCAGGCCGGCCGGGGCCCACGGGGCGAGACGGAGGGCGACGGCGGTGATGTAGTCCGACGTGGTGACGATCGGCCACGTTTCGCAGCCGAGGGCGCGCACGAAGTACGGCACCCGCGCTGCGGCCTGCGGGTGCAGCCGGTTCCAGCGCTCGCAAGCGAGCGCATCGCGGTAAAGTTCGTTGTAGCTGGTGGCGCTCCAGACGTTGGCAGCGACCTTGAACCGCTCGCGGAGGAGCTCCTGCGCCCGCAGCGCGTCGCGCAACAGCGGTCCGCTGCCGAACAAGTGGACCCGCGGCAGCTTGCCGGGGCGCGGGGCGGCGCTGACCTTGTACAGGCCGCGCAGCACGCCTTCCTCGACACCCCGCGGCTGTGGCGGCATCGGGTAGGTCTCGTTGTAGACCGTCAGGTAGTAGAAGACCGACTCGCCCTGCTCGTACATGCGGCGGATGCCGTCGCGGATGATGAGCGCCAGCTCGTAGGCGTAGGCCGCGTCGTACGCGATGCAGTTGGGCACCGTGCTGGCGTGCAGCAGGCTGTGACCGTCCTGGTGCTGGAGACCTTCACCGTTGAGGGTCGTGCGGCCGGCGGTCGCCCCGATGAGGAAGCCGCGGCAGCGCATGTCGCCCGCCAGCCAGATGCTGTCGCCGACGCGCTGGAAGCCGAACATCGAATAGAAGAGGAAAAACGGGATCGTGTTCAGGCCGTGGGTGGCGTAGGCGCTGCCGGCCGCGATGAACGAGGCCATGGAGCCGGCCTCGGTGATGCCTTCCTCGAGGATCTGCCCGTTCTTGCGCTCTTCATAGCGCATCAGCAGGTGGGCGTCGACCGGCTCGTAGAGCTGCCCCGTGTGGGCGTAGATGCCGTAGGAGCGGAACAGCGCCTCCATGCCGAACGTGCGGGCCTCGTCCGGCACGATCGGCACGATGAGCTTGCCGAGCCGCTCGTCGGCCATCAGCCGCGCCAGCATGCGGACCACCGCCATGGTGGTGGCGACCTTGCGGTCGCCGCTGCCCTCGCTGAATTCGGCGAACAGCTCCGGCGGCGGCGGCGCCAGCGGCTGCGCCCGAACCAGCCGCCGCGGGACGTAGCCGCCCAGAGCGGCCCGGCGCTCCTGAAGGTACTTGTACTCCGGCGTGTCCGGCGCGAACCGGCAGAACGGCGCGTCGGCGATTTCCCGATCGCTGATGGGGATCTCGAACCGGTCGCGGAACGCGCGCAGCTCCTGCTCGTTGAGTTTCTTCTGCTGATGCGTGATATTGCGGCCCTCGCCGGCCTCGCCCAGCCCGTAGCCCTTGATCGTCCGCATCAGGATGACGGTCGGTTGTCCCACGTGCTGCGTCGCCCGCGCGCAGGCCGCGTAGACCTTCTCCGGGTCGTGGCCGCCCAGGCGCAGGTTGCGGAGCTGCTCGTCGGTGAACCGGTCCACAAGCTGTAGGAGGCGCGGGTCGCGCCCGAAGAAGTGCTCGCGCGCGTACGCGCCCGACTCGACCGTGAAGCGCTGCCACTGGCCGTCGACGATCTGCGCCATGTGCTCGATCAGCAGCCCCTCCGTGTCGGCCGCGAAGAGCGGATCCCAGTCGCCGCCCCAGATGACCTTGATGACGTTCCAGCCCGCCCCGCGGAACGCCGCCTCCAGCTCCTGGATGATGTTGCCGTTGCCGCGCACCGGCCCGTCGAGCCGCTGGAGGTTGCAGTTGATGATCCAGGTGAGGTTGTCGAGCTGCTCGCGGCCGGCCAGCGTGATGGCCCCGAGACTCTCGGGCTCGTCCATCTCGCCGTCGCCGAGGAAGGCCCAGACGCGCGAGCCGCTGGTGCGCAGCAGGCCGCGGTCCTCGATGTAGCGGTTGAAGCGGGCCTGGTAGATGGAGTTCAGCGGCCCGAGGCCCATCGAGACGGTCGGGAACTCCCAGAAGTCCGGCATCAGCCACGGGTGCGGGTAGGACGACAAGCCGCCGCCGGCCGCCAGCTCCCGCCGGAAGTTGTGCAGATGCGACTCGTCGATCCGACCCTCGAGATACGCCCGGGCGTAGATGCCGGGCGCGGCGTGCCCCTGAAAGTACACATGGTCGCCCGACGAGCTCTCCGTCTTGGCCCGGAAGAAGTGGTTGAAGCACACCTCCAGACACGTGGCCACCGACGCGTACGTGGAGATGTGCCCGCCGATGCCCTCCGATTGTCGGTTCGCGCGGACCACCGTCGCCATCGCGTTCCAGCGCACAAAGCTCTTGATGCGCCGCTCCAGGGCCCGGTCGCCCGGATAGGGCGGCTGCTCGGAACGCGGGATCGTGTTGATGTACGGCGTGTTGGCCGCGTACGGCACCGGGACCTGCCGCCGGAGCGCCCAGCGGTGCAGCTCGGACATCAGGTACTGAACGCGGCGGGCGCCGCTGTGGTGGTGCACGGCCTCCAGCGAGGCCAGCCATTCGGCCGTTTCGAGCGGGTCGGTGTCCACGGCGCTTGGGTGCGGGTTCTCAGCCATACGGCTAGGGTAGCCGGCCGCGGCGGGTCGTCAACCGACCAGGCGCGCGGGTATAGTCCCCCCGTCGGGGGACGTGCTGACGCCCGGACAGGGGCCGCATGACAGGCAGCGCGACACTGGGTTCCGAACGACCGCGACCGGGCGCTCTCGATCGCCTTGGCGCCGCGCGCCCCGACGTCGTGTTGATGACCCCGTTCCTGATCTACCTCGTGCTGCTGGGCCTGGCCGGCGTGGTGCCGGCGGTCTGGCAGCCGGTCGTCATCGCGCTCCGGGGCGTCGCGTCGCTGGCTGCCGTCTGGGTCTTCCGCCGCCACCTGCCGCCGTGGGGCGCGCCGTACTGGCCCGTCGCGATCCTCGGCGGGGCGGTGGTAGCGTGGGGCTGGGTCGCCGGGCAGTACCTGAGCGACCAACTCGGCCTGCCTCGCTGGCTGCCGTTCTACCCCGGCGGCGGCGAAACCACCGACTTCCGCACCGGGCTCGGTGCGGACGACCTCCTGTGGACGACCTGGACGCTCCGGCTGATCGTGGCCTGCACGGCCGTGCCCGTGGTCGAGGAGCTCTTCTGGCGCGGGTTCCTGCTGCGGGCGCTGATCGACTGGCACCACTTCGAGCGTGTGCCGCTGGGCACCTTCACCTGGGCGTCGTTCCTCGGGACATCCCTGCTTTCGATGCTCCAGCACCCCGGCAACTGGGGCGTGAGCATCCTGTGCTGGATGGTCTTCAACCTCGTGTTCTACCGAACGCGCAGCCTCCTGTGTCTCGTGCTGTTGCACGGGGCGACGAACCTCATGTTGTACCTGATCGTGCTGCGCGTCGGCGACTGGACCTTCATCTGATGCCCCCGCGAACCAGCCGCATGTCATTTGCTCCGCTTCGCCGCGGTCTGCCCGCGACGCTGGTGCTCGCGGTGCTGCTGGCCGCGCCGGCCGAGGCCCAGACCGCGCCGGCGCCCGAGCGCGACGCGGAGGGCCGCTTGTGGGCGACCATCGTGGCGCTGCGCGACCCCGGCCCGGCCACGCAACCGTTCGCCAACTGGTTCGACCACGCCCTCTCGCGCGCCGCCGCCCGCCGGGCCGCCCTCCGTTCCTACCTGACGATCTACCCGGGCGGCCGCCATCGCGACGAGGCCATCGCGCTCGAGCTCGACACGCTCTTCGAGCTGGCCACGCTCCAGAGCCGCCCACCCGACGAGCTGCGGCAGCGGATTGCCGAGCTCCGTCAGAATCCGCCGAACCGCGCCGCGCTGCACGAGGCGGCTTACTGGGAGCTCATCTGTCGCCGTTATGACAGCCCGCCGCCGACCGCCTCCGCCACGCAACCAACGCCCGCGGACATCCGCGGCCCGGACGCCGACCTGCTGGCCGGCATCCGCGAGTACCTCCGGCTCTACCCGGACAGCCGCTACAGCCCGCGCCTCACGCACGTGCTCTTCGACGAAGCCCAGCTCCGCGGGGACGTCGATGCCCTCCGCGGGCTGGCCGCCTACGCCCAGGAGCACTTCCCGCAGCACAGAATTGCCGACGAGCTCGCGGCCCGCCTGCGACGGGAGGACGCCGTCGGCCGCCCGTTCACCCTGCGGTTCACCGACACCGACGGCCGCGACATCGACACCAGCGCCGGCCGTGGCCGCCCCGTGCTCGTGGTCGTCTGGGCCGGGTTCGACGACGGGGCCCGCCGCTGTGTGCAGGCGGTGGAGCGCTTCCGCCGCGACAACCCGCAGTTTCGGGTCCTGGGCGTCAATCTGGACGAAAGCCGGGCCGCCCTGGCCGCGGCCGCCCGCGACCTGGACATCGATTGGCCGCAGTATCACGACGGGCTGGGCTGGGGCCACGCGTTCGTGCGCGCCTGGGGCATCCTGCGGATTCCGACCGTGTTCGTGGCTGACGCCGAAGGCCGGCTGGCGGGCGTGACCGGCGGGGATCGCTGGGTGGACCTGGCCCGCGAGGTCCTGCGTCGGCCCCGCCCTGCGGCGGACGAGCCGGCGCCCGCGGCCGCGACGCAGCCCGCGGCGTCCGGCTGAGCGCCCCTGATTTGACACCGGTTTCGACGGCGGTTAAACCTCGTCGCGGGAACGGTCTGTCGCCGGCCGGCGTGACGCGTGGCGCCGGTCCGCGGTGGGTTGTTTCGCACCCCGGAGGTCGGTCGTGAAAGCTCCGTACGTCGTCGGCGTGGTTCTCGCCGTGATCATCCTGGCGGCGGGCGTCTTCGCTCCGCAGTTGCGGAGCAGCGACGCGAAGACCGCGGCCCGCGCGGTCGCGGAGGCCACGACCGCGCAGCACAAGCTGGCGCAGGTGGACACGACGCTGACGCGCCTGCGGCGGCACCTGGATGAGGACCGGCTCAAGGAAGGCCCGGCGGAAGTGCGGTCCGTCGCGGCCGACCTGTTCAAGACGATGCAGGATCACGAGGCGCTGCTGGGCACGGCCATTCGTGAGGCGGCGGCGGCCGTGGGGATCGACGCGACGGCGCTGGGCGTGGCCCAGGTGCAGGGCATGGCCCAGTACGTGCAGGCGACGGCTCTTTACACGGATGCCGTCGCGGTGCGAACACAGCAGGTCCGGGCGGCGGCCCGCTTGCTGGGGCTGGCGGATGACTGGCTGCGGGCCCGCGGCTTTCTGGACCACTACCGGGGGCTCGATGTGGCGCCGGTCCTGGCGCGGCTCAAAGCCGACGTCGAGGAGCTGGCTGCGCTGCGCACGCAGGCCCAGGATGACCTGGCGGCGCTCACCGCCCGGACCCGCGCGGCGGAGCAGCAGCTCGCGGAGGCGGAGCGCGCCTTGGCCGACGCCCGGGCCGAGCTGCTCCAGGTCGAGGAGCAGGGCTTCCGGGCGGGCGACGATGCCTCGTTCGAGGCCTACCGGCAGCGTTACCTGGCGCTGACCGCGCGGCTCAGTGAACTCCAGCAGGCGGAGCAGGAACTCCGTTACGGAGGGCTGCGGGGCGCGACGTTCACGGGCGATGATCTCGCCACGGCCGAGCTCGCGGGCGGCGAGACCGTCGTCGGCGTCGAGGAGTTGCAGCGCAAGCTGGCCACGGCCGAGGAACGGGCCCGGCGGCTCGAGGGCGCGCACCTGTCCCTCGAAGACCGCATGAAGACGGTGACGGAAATGGGGCGGCAGGCGCAGGCCGAGGCCGAGCGCTACCAGAAGCGTGTCGACGAACTCGCCGCCGAGCAAAAGACCGCGGCCGAGGCCGTGATCGCGCTGGCCAAGCAGGCCGAGGAGCTCGCAGGGCGGGCGCTGCAGAGCGCCGAGGCCGCGGCCCGTTCGTACCGGCAGTCTCACACCGCGGTGGAGGCGTTCATCCGCGCGGCCCGCACGGCCAAGAGCGAGCGGGACCCCGAGGGCCGCAACGCCCGGCTGAAGGCGATCACGCAGGCGCCGTACCTGGCGCAGTATGCGCAAAGCGCCGAGGCCGCGGCCCTGGTGCTCGCGGCCCGGATTCAGGCCCAGCGCGTGGACGCCTGCCAGCAGATCATGGCCGACATGCGGCTTCTGGCCGAGATGAACAGCGCGTTCGCGCGGGCGTTCGACCCCGCACCGCTCATGACGATCGTGGAGACGGCCCGCCCGGCCGGGCTCGACGCGCTCGAGAAGGCCCGCGGGATCTACGAGAAGCTGAGCACCGACCCGGCCGCGACGGCGTGGGTTTCACAAGCGGCGCTGGCGGCGGCCTATCATTTGACCGCCCGGCTGGACCCCGCGAATGCGTCCACGCACCTGAGCAAGACGGCGGAGCTGATCCAGAAAGCGGTAGACAAGCGCGAGCTGTCGCCGTATGTTCAGCCGCTGGTGCCGTTCCGAGACCACATCGGGCTGACCGCGACGCCGGCAAAGCCCGCGGGTGACGGCACCGGCGCCGGCTTCTTCGGCGACGAGAAGTAGCGGCCGACGGGGGGTCGCCCGCCTTGGGTGTGCGGACACGGCTGACACGGGCGTCGGCCGCTGCGACGCGGCGTCGGTCGCGTGTCACACGCTCAGGTTCCCGTGCCCTCGATGATACCCCCGCTTGCGGCCTCGTGGTCCCGACCCCCCGACTGCGGGCGGTACGCCGTGCGTGATTGCGGGCGAAATGCCCGCGCGCCCCGAAACGCCGCCCGCGCTCCCGATTCGCACATTCGTGTGCCGGTCGCGGGCGCCATGCCCCCGTGCGCTTACCGCGCCCGGAACATCCGCGCCGGTGTGCCGTCTGGACCGACTCGCAACTCGAGGGGGCGCAGGCATTTCGGACAGCGTCCCCGGTACCGGTCGTCGTCCGGCCGGCGATAGATCCGCGCGTAGACCTGGCAGCACTCGAAGAGGATCGAGATGTAAGGCCAGCCGCGCGCGGCGCCGCTGTCGTCGCCCCCCGCCAGCCCGGTGTCGTAAAGGTCCAGTGGCATCGCCACAATCCCGCCGACGCCGCGGCCCGCGACCGCGGCCCTACTACGACGAGTATCGGCCGGCGCCGGCGGCCGGCTTGCGCGGCGTCGCGCCCCGCTCCGCGAAATGATGACTTATCGGGCTTTTCGGCACACCCGCGGGCAGAACCACCGGCGCCGGCAGCAGCCCGCCGACCTCCGACGCAGGCCCCCAAAGATCGCGGCCGGCACCGTCAATGCGCTCCGTTGAGCGCCCGGCGGCGGTGCAGCGCCTCGAGCCGCATGGTGTCCTTGGCGTTGTCGTTGCGCTCGATCGTGGCCGCGTCGATCGAGTGGTCCGTGCCGCCCGAGTGGCGGATGACCTCGTAGATGGGGTCCCACACGCGGCCGATCATGTAGCGCTCGCTGATGCGCAGCACGAGGTCGTAGTCCTCGCCGTAGTTGCGGCTCTGCGGCGTGTCGTTCACGCCGAACCAGCCGGCGTCGGCGATGACCTTGATGTGCGCGCTGCGCGGTGCGCCGGCCCCATTGATCCGCAGCAGGTTGTTGCGGCCGTTGTCGGCCGTCCACTCGTCGTGCGTGACGACGGGGATTTCCTCGTTGCGGTGGAGCCGTCCGGTCTGCTCGTCGAGCGTCCAGACCTCGTACGAACCGACGACCATGCCGACGGTGGGGTCCGCGGCGTAGACCCGGAGGATCTTCTCGATCGCGTCCGGCTTGAGCCGGTCGTCCGAATCGAGCTGGACGTAGTACTTGCCGCGGGCGTGCTGGAGACCGTAGTTGAAGCACAGCCCGAGGTTGTTGATGTCCACCACGAGCAGCCGCACCGGCGGCCGGTCGGCGCGGTACCGGTCGCCGCCGGGCATGTAGCGGTGGACTTCCGCCGCGGTCGGATCGGCCGGACCGCCGTTGACCACGACGATCATCTCCACCCGCTGTTCGGTCTGGGCCTGCACGCTCTCGATGGCCCGGCCGATGAACTGCGGTCGCTGGTTGACCGGCGTGATGACCGAGGCGAGGCAGTCCCGGAAGCGGGCCTCCTCGGCCGCGGTGTACGTCACCTGCCGCACGTGGGCGCCGGGGGCGAGATAGGCCCCGATGCGCCGCAGGTGCGCGGTGCAGGCCCGCTCCATCTCGAGCTGGGTGGCCTTGCCGGCGAGCAGGTACGCGAAGACGTTGTGCGCCGCCGCGGGCGCGGCGACGGTGTAGAGCGCGCCCGCGTAGCGGTTGGCGATGTGGGCGAGCCCCCACCGCTCGCTGATGCGCAACCGCAGGTCGTACAGGTCCGCCGCCGTGTACGCCTCGTCCCAGCCGCCCAGCTCACGCAGTGCGGCCGTACGGTAGAGCAGCACCGCGCCGAAGTCGGTCGTGTCCCGCAGGCGGCCGGCGTGCCAGTCGAGCAGGTGGATGTCCCGGCGGTTGCCCTGGGCGTCGATCCGCTCGTAGTCCGCGTAGACCATCCCGACCGGCGGGGTCTGGGCGTGCGGCACCGTCCGCAGGGCCGCCATGACCAGGGTCTGGACGGCGGACTGGCGCAGCGTGACGGCCGCGGCGTCGTTGTGCACCGCGAGGAACAGATCGCCGCGGGCGGCCTTCAGCGCCGCGTTGTACATCGCCGCGCGCGAGGCGTACGCCCCCGGCAGGTGGCGGACCCGCGCGGCGTCGACGTCGGCCGGCAGGTCCAGCTTCGCGCCCGGCCCGCGCCCGTCGACCACCAGCACTTCGAGCGGCGGGTGGTCCTGCCCGAGCGCGGAGCGGAGCCCCGCCTCCCACGCCGCGCGGTCGTACGGCAGGTCGTCCTTCAGAATCAAGGCGATCGATACGGTGGCGTCTTGGAAGGTCGCTGTCATGCCGGGCATTGTACGGGGCGGCGCTGCGGCGGCCAGCCGCCCCTCACCGCCGGCGAGGCTGGCACCGCGGGCAGACGTGCGTGCCGCGCTGCCCGACGCGCAGGCCCACAATGGGCGTCCCGCACGTCCGGCACGGCTCCCCGGTCCGGCCGTAGACCCGCAGCCGCCGCTGCATCCATCCGCCGGGGTAGATCCAGTCGAGCGAGGTGCCGTGGCAGCGGATGGCTTCGCGGAGCACCGCGCGGATGGCCGCGTGCAGGCGCGCGACGTCGGCCGCCCGCAGCCGGTCCGAAGGCGTGAGCGGGTGCAGCCCCGCGCGGTGCAGCGCTTCGTCGGTGTAGATGTTGCCGAGCCCCGCGATGACGCGCTGATCGAGCAGCAGCGGCTTGAGCTGCCGCCGCCGCGCCCGCAGCAGCCCGCCCAGCACGTCCGGCGTGAAGCCGCGCGCCAGCGGCTCCGGGCCGAGGTCGGCCGTCGCGGCCGCCAGGTCACGCGTGTGCATGACGCGGCCGAACTTCCGCGCATCGCACAGCAGCAGCCGCCCCCCGTCGTCGAGGTCCCAGGTGGCCCGCACGTGCGGCGGCTCCGGGGCGTGATCGGCGGCCCACTCCAGCCGCCCGCTCATCCGCAGGTGGACGAGCAGCGCGGCTCCGTCGTCGAACCCGAGCACGACGTACTTGCCCCGCCGCGCGACCGCCGCCACCCGCCGCCCGACCACCGCCCGCCGCACCGCCGACAGTCCCGGCTCGACGTTCTTCGGCCAGCGCGAGTCGAACGCCACGATCGTCCGCCCGAAGAGCCGCGGCCGCACCGCCCGGACGATCGTCTCGACTTCTGGCAGTTCGGGCATGACGGTATTCTACGGGCGCCGGTCCGCCCGTCCGTGCGGGCCTCCCCGAGGAGCAACCATGATCGCGTCGAAGCGAGTGCGGTTCACGGCGTGTGGCGGTCTGCTGGCTCTGGCTGCCATCGGGCCGTGGCTGGGTGTCGGCTGCGAGCAGGCCCCGCCGACGCCGCCGAAGGCGGCAACCACCCCGGCGGCCGCCGTGGCGGCGGCGAGTACGCAGCCGGCCGGGCCGGCCACGCAGCCCGCGGCGTCCGAGCCGGTGGCGATCACGCCGCCGCCGCTGCCGCCGCTGAAGCGGCCGACGGGCACGTTCCTCGATCGCGAGGATCCGGCGGCGCTGCGGCTGCTGAACTACAACATCAAGTGGAACAGCATCTTCATGGACGTCGATCCGCGGCACGCGCAGCGTTTCGCGCGGGTGCTGCGGGCGGTTGACCCCGACGTCGTCGCGCTCCAGGAGATCGGCATCCACCCCAACGACCGTGGCAAGGCCGGCGTGCGGAAGCGGCGGGCCGACGAGGTCGCGGCGGTGCTGAACGTCGTGCTGCCGCTGCCCGGGGGGCGGACGTGGCACGCCTATCAGGGGCAGTCGAACGTCATCGCGGCGCGCTTCCCGCTGAAACTCACCCGCGACAAGCTCGTGCCGGCGGGCGAACGCGACCTGGCCATCGCGCTGATCGATCTGCCGGACGACCGGTTTCCCGTCGATCTGTACGTACTGAACAACCACTTCAAGTGCTGCGACGGCGAAAAGAACGACCCGCTGCGGCAGCAGCAGGCGGATGCGATCGTCGCGTGGCTCCGCGACGCCCGGACCGCCGGCGGCGAGATCGACCTGCCGGACCGCACGCCGATCGCCGTGGTCGGCGACCTGAACCTGGTCGGCGGCCCCCGGCCGCTGGAGACGCTGCTGACCGGCGACATTCTCGACGAGGAGCGGTACGGCCCCGACGCCGTCCCCGACTGGGACGACACGCCGCTATCGGACCTGCGCCCGCGGCACAACCTGACCGGGGTCGAAGACTGGACCTGGCGCGATGACACGCAGCAATGGCCGCCGGGCCGGCTCGATTTCATCCTTTACACCGACAGTGTGCTGCATCCCGTCAAGTCCTTCGTGCTGAACACGACCAAGATGACCCCGGACGAGCTGGCGGCCGCCGGACTGGAGCCGCTCGACGTGTGCCAGGACGACGAGGGCGCGGAATATGACCACCTGCCGCTGGTGGTCGATTTTCTCGTCGGCACCACGGCTCCGGTCGCTCCCTGACGGCCGCACGAAGAGCGCACCGTGATCGAGCGCCTCGACATCATGACGCGCGGGCGGGGCCTGCACGAGATCACGGCCGCGGTGGCCGCGTGCGTGCGAAAGGCCGGCCTGGCCGAGGGGCTCTGCACGCTGCTGATCCAGCACACGTCGGCGAGCCTGGTGATCCAGGAGAACGCCGACTCGACGGTCCGGCAGGACCTGGAGGCCTGGCTGGATCGGCTGGTGCCCGACGGCGACCCGGTCTATCGCCACGACGCCGAGGGCCCGGACGACATGCCCGCGCACGTCCGGGCGGCGCTGACGGCCGCGTCGCTGTCGATCCCCGTCGTGGGTGGGCGGCTGGGGCTCGGCACTTGGCAGGGGGTCTACGTGTGGGAGCACCGACGCCGCGGCCGCACGCGGCATGTGCTGGTGCATGTCGGCGGCTGAGGGGGCTTTCGACGCGCGCCGGTTGAGCGGGCGGGCAGGCAAACGGGTGAGCGAACGGGAACGTGAGCAGGCGGGCCCGTGCGCGAGGGGCGCAGCGGCCGGAGCGGCCGGGTTGGATGTTCGAGCCCGGGCGGTCGCGAGGGACGCGGCGTCGCAACGAGGTCACCAGGTCACAAGCTGAAAAAGAACACGCCCCGGCACGCGTTCCTGACACGCCGTTATCAGCCGCCGCAGCGCCGGGGTCTGGACAGGATCGCAAGAAATAACCGCTTGTCGCGCGAGAGGTTGCATCGCGAGCGCCATCGTGAATCTTTGGTTTGGAAGAGCCCTTCTGCTTGCGGAGCATGAGCCCGTCGTGTTACAAGAAAGAAACATCGAGGTAGGCCCTCGCTCGTATTTTCCTCGGAGTAGAAGGAGTAAAGCGAATGCGTTATTCGAAAAGTGTTGCGCTGACGCTCGCCCTGTTGGCCGGCGCGGCGGCCGGGCAGGCCGGCACGGTCGCGTGGGTCGACTGGCTGAGTGCGACCAACGGAACCCCGGGTTCGGCGTCGGGCGTGGCGACGCTCGGCTCGACGACCGTTTCCGTGAGCTACAGCGGCGAGATCCTCTTCGCGCAGACCAATGCCGGCACGAACTACTGGATTCCGAGTGCGCCGTACCTGAGCAGCGTCGTCAGCAACCCGCCCTGGCGCAGCGAAATCATCGCGCTGGAGGGTGGGTCGACGCTGGTGAACACGATTACGTTCTCGTCCCCGGTCACGGACCCCGTGATGGCGATTCTCAGCCTGGGTCGGGCGAACTTCCCGGTCACGTACAACTTCGACACGCCCTTCGACGTGTTGAGCTACGGCACCGGTTACTTCGGGCCCGGCACACTGACCGAGCTGCCCGGCAACGTCCTCGAGGGTCAGGAAGGTCACGGCGTTATTCAGTTCCAGGGGACGGTCAGCTCCATCAGTTGGACTGTGCCCGTCTACGAGTCGTGGCACGGTTTCACGTTCGGGATCATCCCGGAGCCGGGCGGGCTGGCACTCTTTGCCCTCGCCGCGTTGGTCCTGACCGGCTGGCGACGGCGCGGCTAGGACCGGTCGTCTTTCGGGACTCGCCGCTGGCCACCGTGCCGCGGCTGCTCTGGATCCAAGGAGGGGAGGGGAAAACCGGGGCCGCCGGGTCACCGCCCGGCGGCCTCGCTCCTTCACGACCGATCGACGAAACCGGGCGGCCGCACGGCCGCCGATGCCTCGCGTGCGCGGGGGGCCGCCGCAGTAGAGCCGCATCCGAGTTTGACGCCGCGCGGGCGGCCGGCGATGCTTGCTCGTACGCTGGCCGCTCCCCGTACCGGGAGCCTTTTCAGCAGAGGGGGCGCGCACGCACGTGATGGCGGTGTCGGACCGCGGTCCCGGCGGTTTTCCCCAGCCGCTCCGCGGTTTGCGGTCCGCCCAGCCACCTCGCCGAACGGGACATGCCATCGAAAAAAGAAAAAAGCGTGTCAGAACCCGCCCGAAGCCGCGCTAGGAGGGAGCGAGGGCCGTAGGCAGGTGTGCCCTTCGCGGATGAATCTCACGAGGTCTTGAAGCGCCGCTCGACGCCCGGAGCGAAGGCCCGGGTTCTTTCGGCACAGGCGTGCTCCGCCCGCTCCCGGGCCACGGGCGCGCAGGTGATGATCCGGTTCCGGGGTTCGGTCACCCCGAACGGCGGCGCCGCGACGGGACGGCAGCGCAAGCCGGTCTGGCGGACAGGCTTACGCTGAAGCCGGCCGGTGCGGCGCTGCGGTCGGCGGGCAGCGTATCGCGGAGGTGGCGTCTGCGGCGGCCCGGTGTTTGGTTCGTCGGGTGCTTTCGGCGGGTCAGCGGTTCTGGCCCGGGCACCGCCCAGTTGCTCTGCTCTTGAGGAGGAGAAACTCATGCGTCGGATTCTGGTTCTGGCAACGATCGGCGTGCTCAGTCTGACCCCGGCCGCACTGGCCGATGATTGGGTGATGACGATCACGGTGGACAATCAGTACGACATCTACTTCGGCACCCCCACCACGACGACGTTCCACGCCGGCGGCGACAACAACTGGTTCACGGTTGAAACCTGGAACGCCTACGGTCGGGCGCCGACCGACTACCTGTACGTGGTGACGGCCTCGGACCACGCGGTCGCCCAGGGCTTCCTCGGCCACTTCGTGAACGTGACCACGGGGCAGTCCATCTCGACCGGCGACCAGGTGTGGGAAGTCTTCCCGGCCGGCGCCTACCTGTCGCAGATCGACCCGGCCTGGCCGAATCCGTGGCCGTACATGCTGCAACCCACCCAGACGCAGGTGGACGCCGCGATCGCGTACGCGACGGCCAACAACCTGTGGATCGCGCCGAGCACGCTGCCCGGCTGGACCAACGCGAGTCACCCGGGCCCGTGGACGCACAACCTCCCGGGCATTCCCGGCAACGCGCAGTGGATCTGGCACGACGCCGGCACGTACACCGGGTCCGGCTATCCGGCGCCGTTCGGCGGCTGGAACCATGATGAGTTCCTCATCTTCCGCGTCCCCGGCATCGTTCCGGAGCCGGCCGCCGCGCTGCTGCTCGGCCTCGGCACGCTGCTGATCCGCCGCCGCGGCTAAGCACGCCCGGACGACGGGCATCGCAGAACGCTCGCACTCCGGCCTCGTGAACGGGCGACCCGTGGGTCGCCCGTTTCTCTGCGCACTGAAAAAGCGCGGCGGACCGCCGGCCGCGGGCCGGCCGGCCCCCGGGACCGCGCGCGCCGACCCCGAGCGGCGGCGCCGGCGGGCGGTGGCGGCCCGCGGCCGCGTCCGGCTATCGTGTTGCCCGCCATGACCGATGGTGCGCCCGCCCCGCTCTCTGCGCCTGTCGCCGACACCGGCCTGCGCTGCCCGCGGTGCCGCTACAACCTCACAGGCCTGGCGCAGCCGCGCTGCCCCGAGTGCGGCACGGTCTTCGACTGGGAGGACGTCCGGCGCGCGGCCGACCCGACGCCGACGATCGCCTTCGAGCGGGCCCGCGGCCGGCACCGCGTCCCGGCGTTCCTCTGGACCGCCCTCACGGTGCTCTTCGCGCCGTGGGTGTTCGCGCGGCAGGTGGTGCGGCGCGCCCGCCTGCGCAGCGCGCTGGGGTTCGCCGCGCTTTGCCTGGCGGCGACGGCCCTCTCGCTGTTGTTCGACTGGGCGCCGGACGTTTACGTCGTTTGGATGGTGACGGCCGCCGCGTACCTGCCGGTGCAGGCTCTCGCGCTGAGCCTGCTGGACGTGCCCGGCTGGTCGCAGCCGCTCCGCGCGCTGCGTTTCTGGCTGATCGTCGGCGGCTACACCTGCGCGGTCATGGTCCCCGAGATCTACACCGGTCCGCCGCTGCTGACGTTCCGCGATTTGTGGCTGCAACTCGACTGGCACTTCATCGGCACGCCCGGCGCCGCGCCGACCGCGCAGTGGCGCTTCGCGCCGACACTGTGGGAAGGCAGCCTCGACGCGCTGATCGGCTGGTCGCAGCTCGGACTGTGGCTGGCCGGGCCGGCGTGCTGCATGTACGCGCGCTGGCGCACCGCGCGGCAGCCGCGGCTCCGCAGCGCGGTCGCCGCCCTGCTGGTGGTGCCGGCGGGCCTGGGGCTGTACGCGGTAGCGGTCGAGTTCGTCGGCCTGCCGCTCGGGGTCGCGTTGAACCGGTGGAACCTGTTCTGACGACCCCGGCGGCCTCAGTGCAGGCCGCCGCCGCCGAGCTGCTTGGCGAGGTCGCCGATCACGGCCTTGGCGTCGCCGAAAAGCATGAACGTCTTGTCGAGGAAGTACAGCTCGTTGTCGATGCCCGCGAAACCGGGGTTCTTGCTGCGCTTGATCGCGAACACCGTCCGGGCCTTGTCCGCGTCGATGATCGGCATGCCGTAGATCGGGCTGGTTTTGTCGGTGCGGGCGGCCGGGTTCACGACGTCGTTGGCCCCCACGACCAGGCACACGTCGCACTGCGGCATGTCGCCGTTGATCGCGTCCATCTCCACCAGGTCGTCGTACGGAATCTCGGCCTCCGCCAGCAGCACGTTCATGTGCCCCGGCATGCGGCCCGCCACCGGGTGAATCGCGAACTTCACCGTGATGCCGCGCTTCTTGAGCAGGTCGTACAGCTCCCGCACCTTGTGCTGGGCCTGCGCGACGGCCATGCCGTAGCCCGGCACGACCACCACCAGGCTGGCCTGTTCGAGAACCTGGGCCGCGCCTTCGATCGTCTCGGCCTTGTAGAGTTTCTGCTCGCCGCCCGCCTGGGCCGCCTGCACCTGCCCGAACGCGCCGAACAGCACGTTCGTGAACGAGCGGTTCATCGCCTTGCACATGATGATCGACAGGATCAGACCGCTCGAGCCGTCCAGCGCGCCGGCCGTGATGAGCAGCTTGTTGTCGAGCACGAAGCCCATCGCCACCGCCGACAGGCCCGCGTAGCTGTTCAGGATGCTGATCACCGTCGGCATGTCCGCGCCGCCGATCGGCATCACCAGCATCCAGCCGAAGTTGAGCGCGAGCAGGATGATGGCGACGAAGAGCACCGGTGAGAGGATCCGCATGTCCGGGCGCAGGACCAGAATCACCCCCAGCAGAAGCGCCAACGCGAACGCGCCGAGATTCACGAAGTTCTGGCCCTTGTACGTCCACGGCCGCTGCGGAATCCACTTCACTTCCTGGAGTTTGCCCGCCGCGACGATGCTGCCCGTGAACGTCAGGTAGCCGAGGATGATCTCCGCGATGATCGCCGTCATGCGGAAGGCGGTCAGCATCTCGGGCTCGTGCCCAAGCCAGTAGAAGTACTTGGCCGTGCCGACCAGGCCGGCGGCCAGGCCGCCGAACGCGTGCGACAGCGCCGTCCGCTGCGGGACGGCCGTGAGCGGCACGAGCGACAGCCAGACGCCGGGCACGATGGCGATGAGGATCGGCACGGTGATCCACCAGTGGTGCAGGATCTGCGGCTTGGCCCAGGTCGCCGCCACGCCGAGCAGCATCGCCGCCACGCCGGCGAACACGCCCCGGCGGGCACTCTTCGGGTCGCTCATCCAGTGCAGCGAC
This sequence comes from uncultured Phycisphaerae bacterium, assembly GCA_937928595.1. Lineage (GTDB taxonomy): Bacteria > Planctomycetota > Phycisphaerae > UBA1845 > Fen-1342 > CALGJV01. The sequence continues at coordinate 89,136 of CALGJV010000007.1, forward strand.
AGGATGAACAGCGCCGTCGCGACGAGGTAGGCGAGCTCGATCGAGTAGCGCGTCATGCCGGGCCCCCCTGCTTCGTCTTGAACATCTTGAGCATGCGGTCGGTGATGAGGAACCCGCTGATGATGTTCGTCATCGAGGCGAACACGGCGATCGCGCCGAGCGTCCGGATCCAGACGGGGTACTGGCGGTCCGCGCCGGTCGGCTCCATGCCCGCCACGAGGATCGCCCCGACCACCGCGATCGCCGAGATCGCGTTCGTCAGCGACATCAGCGGCGTGTGCAGCAGCCGCGAGACGCGGCGGATCACGCCGATCCCGATGAACGTGGCCAGCATGAAGACGAACACCATCGACATGTAGTCGAGCGGGACGTGTTCGCTGCCCGCGTGCCCGTCGGACGCCTTTGGCGCGGGACCGGTCGCCGGCGCGGGCGGCTTCGCGCCGGGCGCGGGGGTGGCGGCCGGCGTCGTCCCCGCCGCCGCCCGGGGCGGCAAGGCCGGACGCGTCGGCGACATCTGGGGGGCCGACGTCGCGGCCGGTGGCGGCGTGACGACGGCCGGCGGCTCGGCCGGAGCCGTCTCCGGCGGCGGCGGGGTGTCCTGGGCGGTGGCGAGTGCGGCCGCGGCCAAGCTCGCGATCAGCCCACAGAGCCCGAGACGTAAGCGCATCAGCATCGCCCGAGTTCTCCTGGCGGCGCCGCGGATCCGGCGGCGTCGCGGCGGTCCTCTACGCGGCGGCGGTCGCCAGGGCCGTCCGAGTCGGCTCGTGGACGACCTCGCCGTTGTGCGTGATCAACGCCCCCTTCTGAATGTCGTCGTTCAGGTCGAGTTGGAACGTCTTGTCCTTCGTGAACGTCGTCACGAAGTTCGTCAGGTTCCGCGAGAAGAGCAGGCTCGCGTGCGTCGGCATCGTCGCGGGCAGGTTCAGCGGCGCGACGATCTTCACGCCGTGGTCCGTCACGATGGTCCGACCGGGCTGCGACAGCTCGCAGTTGCCGCCGCCGTCGGCCGCCAGATCGACGATCACCGCGCCGGGCTTCATGCGCCCGACGATCTCGGCCGAAATGAGCTTCGGCGCGAACACGCCGCCGATCAGCGCCGTGGTGATCACGACGTCCGACTGGGCGCACTGCTCGGCCAGCAATTCGCGCTGGCGGGCCTTGTCCTCGTCCGACAGCTCCTTCGCGTAGCCGCCCCCGGCGGCCGCGCTCTGCTTGAGCTCGATGCCGACGTAGCGCCCGCCGACGCTCTCGATCTGCTCCTTGACCTCCGGGCGCACGTCCGTCGCGGCGATCTTCGCCCCGAGCCGGCGGGCGGTGGCGATCGCCTGGAGGCCGGCCACGCCGGCCCCGATCACGAACACGTTCGCCGGAAACACCGTGCCCGCCGCGGTCATGAACATGGGGAAGTATTTGCCGAGCTCGAGCGCACCGAGCAGCGCGCCCTTGTAGCCGATGATGTTGGCCATCGACGAGAGCGTGTCCATCGCCTGGGCCCGCGTCGTCCGCGGAATGGCGTCGGTCGAGAACGCCGTGACGCCTTGCGCGGCCAGCGCCCGCACCGTGTCGAGATGGCGCGTCGGCATCAGGCTGGCCAGCAGCAGCGCGCCCCGTCGCAGCGGCGTCACCTCATCGCGCGGCGCGACCTGCGGCGCCGTCACCTTCAGCACGAAGTCGCCCTCGCTCAACAGGGCGGCCGCCTCCGGCACCAGCCGCGCGCCGGCCTCGGCGTAGGCCGCATCGGGAAACCCGGCCGCCGTGCCGGCCCCCGCCTCGACCAGCACCTCGTAGCCCGCCTGCGCGAGCTTCTTGCACGATTCCGGTACGAGAGCCACGCGGCTCTCGCCCGGCCGCGTCTCTTTCGGAACGGCGATCTTCATAGGGACCTCGACACTGGGCGCACGCCGGCGATTCGACCCATCGCCGGCGCGGAATGCCGGACCGCAAACGGGACTGCATTGTAGCCGCGGCCCGCGGCCCGTAAAGCATGCGCGCCGTCGTCAGTCGGCGCGATACAGCCCGCGCGCCGCGATATACGCCCGCACCGCTTCCGGTACGAGGTACCGGACGCTCTGGCCGCGCCGCACCCGCGCCCGAATCTCGCGCGCCGCGATGTCAAGCGAGGGACTCGGGAGGACATTCGCCAGCAGCCGCGCGATCTGCTCCGGCGAGAACTGCGCCGCCAACGCCTCCGCCGGCGGTGCCGTGCTGCCCGGCCGGGCCACCGTCACGATCGTGCAGGCGTCGACCAGCTCGGCCGCCCGGTACCAGGTGCCCAGCTCGACCAGGCTGTCCATGCCTATCAGCCAGCACACTTCGGTGCCGGGCCCGCCCGTCGCCCGGAAGTGCTCCACCGTGCGGATCGTGTAGTTGGGCCCCGGCTGCGAGAGCTCCCAGTCGCTGACCTCGAACTGCGGATCGTCGGCCGTCGCGGCCCGGCACATCGCGAGGCGATCCGCCGCCGCCGCCAGCCGCTGTGTGCGCTTGTGGGGCGGTGCGGCGCTGGGGAGCAGCACCACGCGCGGCACACCGAGAACCTCGGCGGCGTGACGCGCGACGATCAGGTGCCCGTGATGAATGGGATCGAACGACCCGCCATACAGTAGGACGCGCGCCACGGTTTGCCGTCCGGCGGCGGCTCAGCCGGCGTCCGAGCGCGGCCGCACGCGGGGTGCGAGTTCGTCGATCAGTTCCTGGACGCCTTCCAGACGCGGGTGAATCTGCACCGCGCGCCGGTAATTCTGCAGCGCGGCCGGCAGTTTGCCCAGTTCGACCTCGGCGTGCCCCAGCGCCGCGGCCGCGGCGAAGTGGTAGGGATTGTGCTGAAGCGCCCGGCGGTAGGCCCGAGCGGCCATATCCGGCTGGTCGAGCAGGGCGCGGGCGACCCCGAGCTGGAACCACGCCTCGGCGAACTCGGGCTCCGCGCGGGTCAGACGCTCCAGGGCGGACACGGCGTAGACCGCCCGGTTGTCGCGGAGCGCCGCGACCGCCTCGGCGAGGGACTGGTTGCCCTCTTCCGACCCCGCCTGCATCCAGAGGCTCCAGAGGCAGTGTTCCGCGAGCCGCGCCACCCCCTCGTCCCGGTGCCGCAGGCACAACGCCAGCACCGGCACGTCCTGCATCGTCCCGCAGACCCCCAGGTACACAACGGCCGCGCGGGCCGCGAGCGGCGAAGCGTCCGCCAACATCGCGAGGATCTGGTCCGGCCGCGGTGGATTGTCCAGCAAGGCCGCGACCTGCTCGCGGTCTACGGATACCGCCGGTGCGACGGATCGCAGCACCCGTTCAACCGTCGCATCTGACACCACGCGGCGATACTCCAGCTAGACCGTATCCGCTCTCGGTGGAGGCCGGGGCGGGCTGTGCGGACAACGTGCGGCCGCAGGGTCATGGAGAGTGGCCGCTCAGGGGCGAGGCTAGCCATCCTCGCATTGGATGCTAGGCCGCCGAAAAACGGGGGTCAAACCGCGTTCGTACGTTCCGAGCGGCACCGTGCGCGATTGCGATACCGGGTTCCCCTAATAACCAGGCGGGCACGTCGCAGTGCGAACGCACTGCCCGCGCCCGGAATCGGAGAAGTTGCAGACCAAACGGGGAACTGCCGGTAACAAAGGAATGGCGGCCCCGAGGGGATCAACTCGTGAGGACGGCGTTCTCCAGGGCGGAACGGAGCTTCAGCAACGCCTTGTTCTGAATCTGACGCACCCGTTCCTTGGTGACGCCGATCATCTCACCGACCTGCTCGAGCGTCTTCGCACGCCGCTCGAGCGCCGGGGCGGTATCGTCGAGCGCGAAGCGGGCGCGAATGACCGCCTGCTCCACGTCGGTCAGTTGGGCAGCGTTCCTCTCCATGATGCTCCTCAACTCTCCCAGGCAGTCGGCCTCGAGCGAGGTCCGACGCTCGTTTCCGGTGTCCCCCTTCTCCATCGTCGGGTCGAACTCCGTCGGAAAGTGGCCGCGATGACGCGCGGACCTGGTTGCGACCCTCGAGAAGCTCTTCAGAATCGCCCGGCAGGCGTACGTGCTGAACTTGTAGCCGCGCGCGACGTCGAACTTGAAGACCGCCCGCAGCAGGGCCAGGTTGCCCTCGCTGATGAGGTCCGTCAGGTCGATGCCGACGATCCGGGTGCGCTTGGCCATCGCCAGCACCAGCGGCATGTTTTCACGGACGATTTCGCTGCGGGCGTCGAGTGCCGCCCGCTCCCACAGCAGCAGTTCCTGGACGTCCGCGGCCGACAGGCGCGTGACCCCGCGTGCCTGAAGCAGGTCCACAACCCGCTTGCGGCAGTAGTTGAGCCGCAGGAACATGCGGATCTCAGGGTCGCTCACGCCGGCCGCGGGCGGGTCGAGCTGGTACACGCCGCTGTCGTCTTTCGCCGGCGCGGGCCGGTCGAAGAGCTGGGCCTGCACGTCGGGGTGGTCAAACAGGTCGTTCGGGATGTACTCCACGACGTCGCTGAGCAGGTTCCGAAGAATCTTCTGATCCTCGGGACTCAGCGCACGCAGGAGCGTGGCAGGCGGGAGCTTGCCCCGCGGATCGAATTCGCACGCCTTCGCCGCTGCTTCGTTGGACTGGCTCGGAAGCATCGCTTCTCCCATCCGGTCGCGCCAGAGTGCGGAGCACGGCCGCTGCCATGCGCCGCATACGTCGGGTCAGACCGCGCCGAGGCGCAGCATGCCCGCGACACAAAGTCAAGTATGGGCCGACCGTCCGACAGGGGGAGCCAGTCATCGTCGGACACGGCATTCTGGGGAGCCGGGTGAAGTATACCGTTTGGCGGGAGCGTGGGCAAGTGTCAACTGAAGAACTTTGGGCTTGACTTTAGTTCGCGCAAATTAATTTCCATTAATCGATTATTAGCAATAATTTGCGAACGTTCCGCCGCTGCCTCAGGAACGCTCCTGCACGTGCCCGGGGCACATAACTCGGTCGGCACGGCCGGGAACACCCCGCGGATGCGCGTTACGCTACGCCCATCACTCTTCCGGTGTCGACTCGCCCACGTTCGGTCCGGTAGTGTGGGGCCCGCCGGGGCCGCCGGTTGAGGCCGGTGCCGTGGCCGGCACGGGCGTGACGATCTGAATTGGGATGACCAGGGTCTGGTACTGCGGGTCGCGCGAGGTCGTCTCGATTTCGATCCGCGGCGTCGCGCCGTCCGGGATTCGGTCGCCCGGGGGCAACGTGACCACGATGTCGTACTGGGGGCGGGTCGCCTGGGTCGTGCCCGCCGGTGCGGGTCGCAGTTCAGCGTGGATCGACTCGACGTTGCTGCGCACGGCCTTGATCTCGATGGGCTCGTCCGGCGCGTAGCTGATCTTCACGACGCGCCGGATGTCGAGCACCGAGTTCTTCGGCAGCCGCAAGGTGGCCGGCTGCACGGTCACGGGCGGCTGCACGAATCCGTAGACGTTCACGCGAATCTCAGGCAGCAGGCTCAGGTTGGTTTCCAGCAGGACCGGCACCTGCAACGCGCCGACCTTGAGCGGCGGCCGCGTGGTCGCCGTCACCTCGTAGCGGCGTCCCGCCTCCAGCTCCTTGAGCTCGATGGCGTACGGGCCGAACTCCTGCTGTGGCTTCAGCTTCAGCAGGAGCGGCTCCTCGTACAGGCTCGTCAGTTCCACCCTGCGGGTCTCATTCGACCGCTGGAAAAGCTGTCCGAACGCGATACCGCCATCGGGTGTGAGCTTGTAGAGCGGCGACACGTTCCCCCTGATCGCGATACCGACCACCGGCGTCACCGGGTCGTTGCAGGTAATGGTGACGGTCTGATTCGCCTTGCCGAGCTTGGTTCGACTGTCGTACCCGATCTTCATGCGGTCCTGGCCACCCGGCTCCAACGGCGAGCGCGGCTTGCTGGTGACCGTGCAACCGCAGGAAGTCTTGACGTCCAGCGTCAGCATTTCGTCACCGAGGTTCCGGATGGTCACCTCGAACTCGAGCGGCTGACCCTGCCAGACCTCGCCGAAGTTCCACTCGTGCGCGCTCACATCAATCCGTGGTACGAGAGTCGGCTTCGGAGGAGGCGGAGGAACGACCTCCGGCGGCGGAAGCTCGATCGGCTGAGCGCCGGCGCTTATGCAAAGCATTGCCGAGAAGAGTGTTGCGCGCACAACGCTGACTGTCCGCCGCGCCATGCTCATTACTCCTGAGCCCCCGCCTTGTTCTCAACGACCCCCGTCTCCATCCGTCCCCGGCCCGGGCAGCCCGTGGATACGCCGCTGAAACTCGGCCAGGTCGCTTGTCACAAGCACTTTTACGACAGGAACTTGCGGGTCATTCGTCTGGAACTCGAGCGTCAGTCCCTCCTTGGGCAGGGACTTTGCCGGCGGCAGTTCGACCACCGCATATGTGTAGTACGTCGGTCGCGGATCGAGTTCGGCCATGCCGCCGGTGGGCGGCTGCGACGGGTTCAGTTTGAACTTGACGTCGGGGTGCGCGCAGGTGGCCCCCGTGATCTCGAACTTCGCCTCGCCGTAGTACCGCAGCGTTACGGTCCGGCTATCCGGCTTGTCGGACGTCCTCGGGTCGTCGGGCTTGAGGTAGATCGCCGGCGGTTGGGCTTCCACGAGGCCGAGGATGACCACCTGGAAGGGGACCGTCACGTTGGGATCGCGCGGCGAACTGGTCCGCAAGACGATGTTCCCTCGGTACGTGCCCGGCGACAGGGCGCGGTTCGTGCGCCCGACGAGGTCCCATGTGAGGCCCGGGGCCGTCTCCACCAGCTCCACGTCGAGGAACGCGGCGTCCTTCGAGAGCACCTCGAGCTGGAGCGGCTGACTGAGCTGGTTCTCGAGCCGGCACCGGCCCGTCAGGCCCGGCTTCTGTTCCAGGGACCGCAGGACCAGGCCGCCGATCGGCCTGGTGAACAGCGTCCGCTTCACGTGGCCCTTGATGTCGAACTGGACCTCGGCGCGGGCGGGGTCGTTGCTCTTGATGATGACCTTGGACCCGACTTCGCCCTGCTTGCCGTTGGTGTCGAACACGACCGGGATATTCGTGGACTCGCCCGGCGGGATCCGCATCCGGTCCGGCTGGGCCACGGTGCAGCCGCACGTGGACCTGACCTCGCTGAGCACCAGCTCGGCCTCGCCGGCGTTGCGGAGCGTGAGCCGGAGCGACGGCTTCTCGCCGTGCCACACCTCGCCGAAGTTCCAGGATGGCTGAGACAGGACGAGGCGTGGTGCCGGGGCTTGGGCGGCCGCGCCCCCCGCGAGTCCGGCCGTGACGACGATGGCGAGTCGGAAGCAGTGGCGGTTCACGAGACGTCTCCCAACGATGGGCGCCCTCGCGGACGCTCTGGGCGATTATAACCGCGCGGGGGGCGGCCCGTGACCGATGGACGCCGGTGCTTACCGGCCGAGCGAGGGGTTCTCCTTGAGCGCCCGCAGCGTGTTGATGACGGCCGGGCCGCCCAGCACGGCGAACAGGGCCGGGAAGATGAACATGATCAGCGGGACCAGGAGCTTGACGGCGGTCTTCTGGGCCTGCTCCTCGGCCTTCTGTCGGCGGCGCGTCCGCATGGCCTGGGCCTGATTGCGCAGCGCCCGGGCGACGCTCGTGCCGAACTTCTCGGCCTGCGTGATGACCGAGACGAGGCCGCGGACCTCGTCCAGGCCGGTCCGGCGGGCCATGTTGCCGAGGGCCTCGCCCCGCGGGAGCCCCATCTGGGTCTCCAGGGTGGCGATCTGGAGCTCCTCGGCGAGTTCCGGGTGGACGGGGGCCATCTCGTCGCCGACGCGCTTGAGCGCGGCATCGAGGCCCAGCCCGGCCTCGACCGAGACGACCAGCAGGTCGAGGCTGTCCGGGAGGGCATGGCGCAGCTTCTGCTGACGCGCGCTGATCGAGGTCGACAACCAGATGTTGGGCAGCATGAGCCCGAGGCCGGCTCCGCCGGCCGCGGCGCCGAGGATCGTGAGCACGCCGGCCTGGAGCGCGAAGCCGCCGGCCACGGCGAGGAGGATGCCGACCACGGCGCAGATCGACTTGCTGGCGAGGAACATCGTCTGGGCCTGGGGCTGGCGGAAGCCGGCGGTGGCCAGGCGCTGCTTGATGTTGGTCTGCTCCTCGTCGCTGGCGGGGAGGGTGATGCGGCGCAGGAGCTGCTTGTTGCGGTTGACGAACTCGGACGCGGCCGAGGCCCGGGCCTGGGCGCGGATCTCGGCGACCTGGTCGACGCCGCGTTGGCCGCCGAGCCGGCGGCGGACGGCCTCGCGGTCGTCGCGCTTGCGGGGCCACAGGCCGTAGCCGATCAGCGCGAGGGCCAACACGCCGAGCAGGGCGAGCAAGGTCGGATTCGCGGGCATGGCGGACTCCCGAACGGGCGCGGCGGGGCGCCTCACACCTTGATGTTCACGATCTTCTTGATCATGGCCCAGCCCATCAGTTGCATGACGCCGGCGACCGTGAGCAGCATCTTGCCCATCGGGTCGGTGAACAGCGTCTTGCCGTAGTCCGGGTTGAGCCCCTGCATGGCCAGCAGGCAGATCAGCGGCAGCGCCAGCAGCACGTAGCCCGAGAGCCGGCCTTCCGCCGTCAGCACCTGCACCATTCCGTGCAGCTCGATGCGCTCGCGAATCAGCGCGCCGATCTTATCGAGCACCTCGGCCAGGTCGCCGCCGACCTGGCGCTGGATCAGCACGGCCGTCACGAACAGCCGCACGTCGAGCAGGTCGACGCGCTCGGCCAGGTTGCGGAGGGCGTCGTCGATCTTCAGACCGAGGTTCTGCTCGTGGAATACGCGGGCGAACTCGGTCCCCGCCGGATCGGGCACCTCCCGCGAGATGAGCTGCATGGCGCTGGCCAGCGAATGCCCGGCGCGCAGCGCCTGGCTGAGCAGCTCGAACACGTCCGGCAGCTGACCGACGAGCCGGGCCAGCCGCTTCTTGCGCCGCCGGTAGAAGTACAGGATCGGCACCACGAACGTGGCCAGGGCCGCCGCCACGGCCGCGATGGGGCCGACGCCCAGCAGAAGCAGCACCGCCAGCAGCACGGTGGCGACGGCGGTCAGGTTGACGAGCGTCTGGGGGGCGGACCAGGCGAGGTTGGCCTGTTCGAGCGTGCGCTGGAAGTGGCTCGTGAAGCTGAACCGCGTGAACCAGCGGGCCAGCAGGCCGGTGGCCGCGCGGGTCTGCTTGCGGAAGTCGTCGAGCGTCAGCGTCTCGCGGGCCTCGGCGCGGCGCGGGCCGTCGCCGCGGAGGCGTTCCTTGATCCGTTGCCGGTCGCCCTTGCGCAGGTCGAACACGACGTTGTAGACGCCGTAGGCGAGCAGGATCGACCCGAGCAGCGGCAGGGCGATCAGCAGCGCTCCGGACGCGGCGGCGGTGCTGGTGGCGAGCATGGCAGACTACCTCGCATCAATCGTCAATGACCAGGTCCCGCGCCACGAACCACTGGGGGTCGAGCACGGCGCCGGACGCCAGCAGCCGGTCGACGAAACTCGGCCGCACGCCCGTCGATACGATGCGGCCGAACGCCCGGCCGTTGGCATTGACGCCGTCCTGCTCGAACTTGAACAGGTCCTGCATGGTGACGACGTCCCCCTCCATGCCCTGCACCTCGGTGACCGACACGATCTTGCGCGGCCCGCCGGTCAGGCGCGCCGCCTGGACGATCAGGTTGATGGCCGAGGCGAACTGCTGGCGGATGGCCTTGGTGGGCAGCTCGAAGCCCGACATCATGACCATGGTTTCGACGCGCTGCACCGCGTCGCGGGTGCTGTTCGCGTGGATGGTGGTCATCGAGCCCTCGTGGCCCGTGTTCATGGCCTGAAGCATGTCCAGCGTCTCGCCGCCGCGGCACTCGCCGACCACGATCCGGTCGGGCCGCATGCGCAGGGCGTTGATCAGCAGGTCGCGGATCGTGATGCGGCCCTTGCCCTCGATGTTCGCCGGGCGGGTCTCGAGCCGGACCACGTGCGGCTGGCGGAGCTGGAGCTCGGCCGCGTCCTCGATGGTCACGATGCGCTCGTCGTCCGGGATGAAGCTCGAGAGGTTGTTGAGCAGGGTGGTCTTGCCCGAGCCCGTGCCGCCCACGATCAGGATGTTCAGGCCGGCGTGCACGCAGGCCTTGAGAAACTCCACGATCTCCGGCGCCGTGGACTTGAAGCGGATGTAGTCGTCCCACGTGATCGGATCGGCGCCGAAGCGGCGGATCGACATCGACGGCCCGTCGATCGCCAGCGGCGGGATGATGGCGTTCACGCGGCTGCCGTCCTTGAGCCGCGCGTCCACCATCGGGCACACCTCGTCGCAGCGCCGCCCCAGCGGCGAGACGATCTTGTCGATCACGTGCAGCAGGTGCGCGTTGTCCTTGAACTTGACGTCCGACAGGATCAGCCGTCCGTTCTTCTCCACGTACACCTGGTGCGGGCCGTTGATCAGGATGTCCGAAATGCCCGGGTCCGCCAGGAGCGTCTCGAGCGGCCCCAGCCCGAAGGTCTCGTCCAGAATCTCCTGGGCGAGCCTCTGGCGCTCGGCGTAGTTGAGCAGGGCGTCGGCCTCCTCGCACAGCGCGAGGATGATCTGCCGCACCTGTTCCCGGACCTCCTCCGTCGCGTCCCGCGACAGCTTCGTCAGGTCGAGCTGGTCCACGAGCTTGCGGTGGATCTCCGACTTCAGCTCGTTCATCCGGGTCGTGCGCTCGTCGACCAGCTTGTCCGGCTTGGCCTTGACGGCGGCCGGCGGCGGACCCGCTTTCGCGGGCGGCGGCGGCTTGCCCGGCACGCCGGCCGATGGACGCACCGGCGGCGCGGGCACGGCCGAGGCTTCGGGCGGGGCGGGGCGCGGCGCGTCGGCCCGCGGGGGCGGGGGGCTCGGTTTCTGCGTGAACAAACCCATCTCGGACTCCTCACGGTCCGCGGCCGCCGGTGCCTCCGGGCCGCTCAGGTGCTGCGGGCCGCGAACAGCGACGACAGCAGGCTCTTGCGGCCGTCACCGTTGCGTTTCTCGGGTCCGCCGGCTTCTTCCGGCGGCGCGACGGCCGCCAGCGCGGCGGCCATCTGCTGGAGGGCCGCGCGCAGCTTGGACTTCGGCGCGTACGTGACCAGCGGCGCCCCGACGTTCACGGCGCTGCTGGCGGTCTTCCAGTCTTCGGGCACGATCCAGTTGAGCGGGCGGCGCAGGGTGGCCTCGACGTCCGCCTGCTCGAGGAACCCCGAGTCGCGGTTGAAGCGGTTGCACACCAGCCGCACCTGCTCGAGGTTGTAGCCGTTGCGGCCGAGCTCGTGGATCAGCCGGTCCGCGTTGCGGACGGCCGGCACGAGCAGTTGCAGCACGACCAGGTACACGTCGGCCATGTCGAAGACCGCTCGGGCCGAACCGTCAAAGCGGACCGGGCCGTCGACGACGACGTAGTCGTAGTGCTCGAGCAGGGCCGCCAGGACGCCGGCGGTGTGAGCGGCGCTGATCCGGCCAGCCTGCTCCATGTCGTCCGGGTGCGCGAGGACGTGCACGCCGGTGGGGTGCTTCACGACCACGCGCTCGATCATCTGGGGCTCGATGTGCTCGGGCGTGTCGCACAGCTCGGCGATCGTGTACGTGGCCTGGGCGTCGAGGAACATCGCGACCTGGCCGAACCGGAAATCCAAATCGACGACGGCCACGCGGGCGCGCTCCGCCCCCGGGCCGGGCAGCTGCGCCAGCTCGACCGCCAGATTGGTCGCGATGGTGGTCGCGCCCACGCCGCCGCACGCGCCGACGACCGGGATCAGCCGGCCGACGCGGCGGCTCCCGGACGGCACTTCCTGCCCGACCTTGCCGAGCAGCTCGGTCAGCCGCTCCGGGGGGAACGGCTTCCAGAGGAATTCGCGCATCCCGGCCCGCATGGCCTGCATGACCAGTTCCGCGTCGCGGTCCTCGGTCATGCCGATCGTGACGAGGCTGTCCTTGCGCTCCGCGATCAGCGGCGCCGCGACCTCCATGATCGCCGCGGGCGTCGGATCGAGGTGCACCAGCAGCACCTCGGCCGGGAACTGCTGGAGCGCCTGCGCCAGCAGCGCCGGCTCGTCGACCTCGGCCACGATTTTGACCCCCGGAACACTGAGCAGCAGCGCGCGCAGATCCGCGGACGCCTCCTCGTCCGTGTTGACGATGATCACGCGCACGATCGGACCCACTGCTGCCGGTCTCCCAGGTCCGGGGCCCTGCCGCCCGCCGCGGGGTGCGGACGGACCCGCCGCCCGCGCCCTGGAGCGTAGCTGCCGTCGCCTACTCGATGAGCGCCACGGGGCGTCGCCCGCCGAGCGTGCGGAAAATCATCGCGAGCTGCGCCGTGTACTCTTCCGGGCTGCCGCCGGCGAAGAACTCCTGCCCGCCGCCGATCGTCGCGATTTCCTGCATCAGCGGCCGGTCGGCCTGCACACCCACGCTCACCGTGTAGATGCGCATCCCGAGGTCGGCCGCCGCCTGCGCCTTGGCCAGGGCGTAGCCGATCGCGCCGGGGGCCCCGTCGCCCACGTAAGTGCCGCTCTCGTCCACGTTCGGCACGCCGTCCGACATCAGCAGAATGACCTTGCGCGCCGCCGGGCGTGCCCGCGCCGAGGTCAACTCGTTGATGGCCCGCGCCAGTCCGCCGCCGATGTTCGTCGTCGCGTCGTAATGCGCAGCCTGGCGCTGGTAGAGCAGGTCCGCCACGGCCTGAAGGTTGTCGGTCAGGTCTAATTCGTGCTTCGAGCCGGTCGCGAACACCTCGAGCGACAGATGATCCAGACTGTCGAGCTCGTCGATCGTCGTGACCAGCGTCTGGACGGCATCCTTCACGGCCTGCAGCGGCTCTTCCGGCGTGGCCCACAGAATGTTCGTCTGGTTGAAACTCCGCTGCGCGTCGAGCAGAAAATCCGTGTACGTCTTCAGCCCGTAGCGATACCGGAAGGCCGAGTGCGACGTGCCCGCCTGCACGTAATCGATGTAATGCCGCCAGTGCCAGCCGACCCGGTACGGCGGCAGCGGGACCCACACGACCTCGAAATCGTCGAGTTTGTTGTCGCCGTTGCCGCCGGGCCGCCCGCCCGCCTTCCCGCTGTTCCACGTCGCCAGCCCCAGCAGCACGCCGCACCGGTTCCGCCAGTGCGTCGTCGTGCTGTCCAGACTGCCCGACACCAGCGCCGCCCGCTCGGCCGCGTTGTAGCCGGCCGCCACCAGCAGCGTGTTGATCTGCGTCACGTTCGTGTTCTGCGACTTGCGGATGTACCACAGCCCGGGGTCCGCCGCGGCCGTGTAACTGCCCGGCAGCAGCGGATCGCCCCAGTAGGTCATCCAACCGTAGGTCGGGCCAAGGTCGTCCGCGTACTCCGTCTCGAGCTCCGAGCCGGGCATGTACGGTCGGGACGGCACGGGGCCGTCCAGAGCCGCCCAGATGTCGCGCAGGTTGCTGAAGCCGCCGTCACTGCGGTTGTAGAACCGCAACTGGCTGTCGTAGTCCATCGAGCCCGACAGGTCGATCACCAGCGCGATGTCGCGCGGCAGCAGCACGGCCGCCGCCCGCGCGCGCAGCTCGGTCTCGCGAATCCCGAAGATGTTCGCGAACCACAGCGGCACCGCGCCGTTCGGCGAGTCCGCCGTCCGCCGGACGGTCACCCGCACGGCGTCGAACGCCGTCGCCGACGGCTCAAACGTGAAGCGGTTGGTCGTCGGATCGAGCACCGCGCGGCCGAACTCCACGTCCGACGCCGCCAGCAACGGCGACGCGTTCCGCACGCGGTTCCGCGCGGCGTAGTTGGCTGCCGCCGCGCGCGCCGCGGTATCCGGATTGAGGCCGCCCTCCCCCATCAGCGCCCCGGCCGCCGCCAGCGCGGCCGAATCTGCCGCCGCCTGGAGCTCGGTCTGCACCGTGTAAATAGCGCCCACGTCCACCGCCAGGGCCCCGAACCCGAGGATCAGGGTGGACATCACGGCCACCTGGACCGCGACGGCGGCCCGTCGCGTGTAGCGCCGCCCTCGAAACACACGCCCATACGCCTTCATCTCACACCTCCGGAACACCTCTTCCGTTGCACAGCTTCAGCGAAACGACTCCATCCGGAAGCCGTCCGAGGTCCTCCAGAGGCGCACCGGGGCGCCGGGACCGGCCGGACCCCCCGCGCGTGTCGCGCGCCGGGCCGCAGCCCGAACGCCGCGCACCGCGCGCGGGATCCGACATGTGTCGCCGCACCATCATCTCCGCTTCTCAGACTCCCTCATCGGCGCCGGCCGGTCCGACCGGACCGCGCAAACGCAAAGTCATCGTTGATCCGGCACCGTCCGCCGACGCCGGGGCGGCCGGGCCCGCCGGAGCGGCCGGTCGCGGTTGTCCTTCGAGCTGCCCCAGCGCGAACAGCTCCCAGTCGTTCGGGGGCACGTGCCGCCCGCCCGGGACGGCCGCGACCTGGCCCGGATCGAGCGCCGCCACCATTTCGGGGGTCACGAGGATCACGAGTTCGGTCTCGCTCGACTGGTAGCGCACGGAGCTGAACAGCGAACCGAGCACCGGGATGTCGCCCAGGGCCGGGATCTTCTGGCTGGTCGCGCGGGTCCGTTCACTGAGCAACCCGCCGATCGCGAAGGTCTGGCCGGGCCCCAGCTCCACGACCGTTTCGACGCGGCGCTGGATGAGCCCCGGCACCGAGTAGCCGGCGATCTGCACGGCCGACGAGTAGTCCGGCTCGCTCACCTCGGGCGCGACTTTCAGCCGGATGGCGTTGTCGCTCAGCACGGTCGGCGTGAAGTGCAGCCGCACGCCGAACTCGCGAAACTCGACCGTCACCGAGTCGCGCTGGGCGACCGGGATCGGGAACTCGCCGCCGGCCAAAAACGTCGCTTCCTGCCCGCTCAGCGTGACCAGGTTGGGCTCCGCCAGAACGTTCAGCAGCCCGTTCTCCCGCAGCGCCTGGATGAACACCTGCATCTGCACCCGCGGGAACCCGAAGCTCAGCGTCGGGGCCGGCCCGACCGGGATGCCGTCCTCGTTCACCGCGAACGGAATCCTCTGGTTGGCCAGCGCTCCGCCCACCGCGCCGATGTTCGACGGGTTGATCTGGCCGATGTTGCTCAACGTGAACATGTCACGCACGTTGTCCCCCGCCAGCCAGCCGTTAAAGCCGAGCTGCCGTGTGGCCGTGCGGTTCACCTCGGCCACCGTCACGCGCAGGAGCACCTGCTGCGTGCCCGCGACGCGCATGTGGTTGACGATCTTGCCCGAGTAGATGCCGGTCACCTGAAGAATGCGGTCCGCGGACTCGAGATCCGGCACCGTCCCGGTCAGCACGACCGAGTCAAGCAGCGCCTGGGCCTCCACCTTGGCCCGCGGGACCGTGGCGCGGATGCTGGCCTGCAACCGCTCGAGGTCCGGGTCGACCACGACCGTGAAGACCCGCTGCTGCCCGCCGTCCACGACGGCCAGCAACTGCGTGGTGCCGCACGTCTTGCCGGTCAGCAGAAGCTGTTGCGGCGCGGTCACGTCGACGTCCGCGATTTCGGCGTTGGCCACCCGCACCTCGCGCAGCGGCACGGTGAAGTCCACCAGCACGCCCTGGTCCTTCGGCACGCTGATGAGCGGGCCGCGCACCGAGGCCTTCGTGACCGTGAACTGCACATCCGCGGGCGCCGTGGTGGGCGCCTGCGCTCCCGCTCGGGGAGCGAGACTGTGTACCAGGATGCCGGCCGCCACGGCCCACAGGGGCCGACGACGGCGCGACGCGGCAACGGCGAGTAAGGTCTGTGGGGTCATCCGAGGGACTCCTGGGGCTCGGGTTCGACTTCCGTCTGGGGCTCGGGAACCGGCGGCGCGGCCGGCTCGTTCGCGGCGCCGGGCAGCGGCGGCTTCGGCGGCTGCGGGGCCCCCGCGAGCCGCTCGCGCGACCACTGATTTTCGAACAGGACTTCCGAAAACTTGTCGCCCTTGCCCACCCGGACTTTCCAGGGCGGTTTCGGCGGCGGCGCGGTCGACGTACGAGTGCGCCGTCCGGCGTTCTCGACCAGCATCTGGAGCCAGTGGCCGACGGCGGCCAACTGCTCCGCCGTCTGCCGCACGGCCGCCGTGGGCATGACCTCGGGCTCCGCCGGGGGGGCGGGCTCGCCGTCATTGCGCAAGCTCAGCTTGAGCTTGCCTTCCTGCTCCGCCAGCAGCAGCTTCTGCACGTCCTCGGGCCGCACGCTGAGCGTGACCGCCCGGACGGTGTTGCGGCTGGAATTCTTGTCCTTTTCGTCCGACGCCTTGCCGGTCTGCGGCGTGATCCGCGGGCCCACCGCGAGGACCTCGACATTCTCGAGAATCGTGCGGGCCGCGAGCTCGGTGCGGTTGTTGCGGCGCACGCGGACCGTGGCGCTCACATCCACATAGCACCCCGGTTCGAGGTGCCCGTCTACGCCCGAGCTCTCGTCCACCTTGACGGCCACGGCGCGGAACCCGGGCTTGGGCACCACGCGCACGCGTTCGCCCGGCGGCAGGAGCATCGTCTCCAGAATCGGCAGCCCGGCGACCGCGTCGAGGTCGACAACCCGGCCGACGATCTGCTTCTTCTCCCGCACGACTCCGGTCGGCAGCATCTCCGCCGGGTACCGCTGGACGCGCAGCTTCTCCTCAAGCACCTCGGTCCCGCGGGGGATGTTCTCGGTGGGCACCCACACCTCGACCGCCGTGGCGGCGCGGGGCGTCCCCTGGGCCCGCTTGAGCGTGTCCAACCCCATCTTGAGCGCGAGTCCACCGATGCCCAGACCGGCGATCAGAGGAACCAGGGCCTTGGCATTCATGCGTCATCCTCGTTCCGGGCCACGAAAAACGGCAAGACGTCCGCGGGCCGGCCGGGTCGGGCCGGGCCCGCGTCCGCCCATCGCGCTAGTCCACCGCTTCTTTTCTCATCGAGCACGTCGCTTCCAGGTTGAATTCCGTGTTGGTGAAGAACCCGCCGATCAACGTCACCTGGGCGTACGGCACGGACACCCGCACCGTTTCGGCCTGGCCGTTCTCGGGCGTCGCCCGCGTCAGCTCGAACAGATAGGACGTGAGCCCCAGCGGGTTGAGGTAGGTCCGCACGCGCTCCTCGACCTCCGCCTCCGTCGAGCCCGGCAGCGATGCGACGCGCGCGCCTTCGCGCGCGGCCGTCACCAGGCCCTGCCGCACCGTGAACATCCAGCCGAACTCGATGATGCCCAGCAGCATCATCAGCAGAAACGGCGTCACCGCGGCCAGCTCGACCGCGGCGGCTCCGCGCCGTCCCGCACCGCCGCGCTTTCCCTGCCTGCGAATCACGAGAGCCACCCTCCGCAGTAGTAGGTCAGCAGCACGCCGATCGTGCCCGCCGTGAGCGGCACGCCGTACGGCAGCAGCTGGCTCGTATCTCCGAAGGTGCGCGCGCCGCCGAACTCGCCGAAGGCGGTCTCGAAGCGCCGCATCTTGGTCATGATCGTCTGGAGATTGGTCAGGGCGTGGACCGTGCGGCCCGTCGTGTAGATCATCACGATCGCCGCCAGGCCGCCGAGCACGGCGCCCACCGCGAAGCTCACCAGCGTCAGCCACGGGCCGAGCCAGCAGCCGATCGCCGCCATCAGCTTCACGTCGCCCGCGCCCATGCCGTGCATGAGCCACGGGACGATCAGTACGCCGAACCCGACCAGCAGCCCCAGCAGGCCCCAACCGACTCCGCCGACTCCGTACTGGAACCAGCCGAAGTACGCGCCCTGTGCGGTCAGGCCGGCCACGGCCAGCAGCGCGTTGAGCCAGTTCGGCACGCGGCGCTGCGCGTAGTCGATCCACGAGGCATAGAGAATGCCCGGAATCAGGGCGACCAGCGTGATTTCCCAGTACCCGAAGTTCATCGCCTCAACCTCGCTGTCGCGCGTTTTTTTCGCGGTCCCTGCTACACCCGCGGACCACGATCCCCACGTAACATCGGACGTTCCGGGGGGTCAGGCGAGAAAGACAGGCGGCGGTCCCGCCAGCCGCGGTCCCGCCGCCAATCGCCTTCGTCTTCGAGACCCCGCGCTGCCGCGGATCAGCCGCCGGCCTGCTGCGCCGCCAGGTTGTTGTTCACATCCTGGAAGATGCCGTTCACCGTGCGGCCCAGGACGCCGATCGCCACCAGGCAGATGACGATAATCAGCGCCAGCATCACCGCGTATTCGGTCGCGGTCGGACCGTCCTCATTGACGAGGAACGCCTTCATTCGCGAAACCAGAGCCTTCATGACCGTTCCTTTCCTTCTCTGCGAAACTTGGCGACCTGCGGCCGCCGGTGCATTTCCCGCTTCCCTGCGTCCCGCTGCGACTCCGTATGCATTCCGCTCCGGACAGACCGGGCCCGCGGCCCACGCCCTGCCCTCGGTTGAACCCGTCTGGATGCCTCTTGGGCATGCCCCGGACCGGCGGTCGCCGGTCGCGCTGCGGCCTCGACCAGGAGCCGAAACCGCGTACACCTGAAATGTCAGAAACGTCCGTTTGGGAAGCAAGTAAAAAGAGGCAAACTACATAAAATCCGCGCGAAATGCCGGCACAGTCGGGCCACCACGCCGTTTATCGGGTGGGGTCCGCGACAAACGCGCTCGCCGGACACAACACGGGCGACGCCCCGCCGCGGCCCATCGCCCCGGGCAATCCGCCCGTTGGGTCTCCCGGGGTGGCAGCGCCTTGAGGCGTCCCCCGCACGCGTGCCAGCCCCCGCCCGGCCAACGCCCGCACCCGGCGGCGCGCGAAACCGAAAGCTGGGAAGCGAGCCGCTGCCGTCCCCGGGACAGCCTGGGCGATCTTCCGTCGGCGGTGACCGGACGTGCGCCGCGCGAACCGCTGAACCCGCGCTTATCGGTCGGCGACCGCCGCCCGCATCGCCGCGCGCGGCGCGGCTGTCCCATGCCATTGCTCGAACTGCGCCGCGGCCTGCTGAATGAACATCTCGAGGCCGTCAACGACGATGCATCCGCGTGCCCGAGCGACGCGCAACAGGCGGGTTTCGCGCGGCCGATAAATCGTGTCCATGACGACCGCGTCACGCGGCACGTCCTCATCGGCGAGCGGCGTGGTATCGATGTCCGGCCACAGTCCGACCGAGGTGCAGTTGACCAGCACG
The DNA here is from genome assembly GCA_937928595.1 of uncultured Phycisphaerae bacterium. Classification (GTDB taxonomy): domain Bacteria; phylum Planctomycetota; class Phycisphaerae; order UBA1845; family Fen-1342; genus CALGJV01. The sequence continues at coordinate 108,163 of CALGJV010000007.1, forward strand.
TCCGCGAGCGTCCGGCGCGCCTCCCACGGTCGCGCTTCGCAGCCGAACTCGCGCGCCAGCTCCGCCGCGCGGGCCGCGGTGCGGTTGAACACGGTCACGCGGCAGCCGAGGTCCACCAGCACGGCGACGACGGCGCGCGCCACGCCGCCGGCGCCGAGCACGCTCGCCGTCCGCCCACGCAGCCCCGCGACGCCGCCCGGCACGGCCGCGTCGAGCGCTGCCCGCACACCCTGCGCGTCGGTGTTGTCGCCGCACCACGTCGCCGCGGCGGGATCGTGCGTCAGCGTGTTCACCGCCCGGCACCGGGCGGCCGTGGGGCTGAGGATGCCCGCCCCGCCCGCCAGCCAGGCGTGCGCGTGCTCTTTGTGCGGCAGCGTGACGCTCAGCCCCCGCACGTCCAGCGCCGCGTCCCGGGCCGCCGCCATGAACGCCTGCCAGCGCTCGGCGTCCGGTCCGACCGGCAGCGGCACGTACACCCCCGCCCGCCCGGTCGCCGCGAGCGCCGCGTTGTGGATGCGGGGGCTGAGCGAATGACGCACCGGCCAGCCGGCCACGCCGAACAACGGCGTGTCGGGGCCCACGGCGTCCCAGCGGAGCAGCGTGCGAAGGTCCGATAGCGTTGGTTGCCCCGGCGCGGACGCGCGTCCCTCCGCGAGGCTCGCGAACGTCAGAAACGCGTTGAACTTGCGGGCCAGGACGCGCGTCACCAGTCCGGCCTCGCCCATCGCCAGCGCGATCAGCCGCTCGGGATGCGGAGCCCGCGCCAGCGCCGCCGCCACGCGCAGTGCGTCGGTCGCGTCGCGCGCCGTGAACACCGCCTTGTGCACGTCCGCCGGGATCTCGCGCAGCGTGCGCAGCGCGGCCGCGACATCCGCCGGCGTGTCTTCCAGATCATGCTGCGAGATGATGAGTCGCGGGACTCCGCCCGCCCGCGCCGCGGCCCACCGGCGCACGGGCTCCGCGGCCCGCCAGGTCGCGGCCTCCACGTCCACATAGTCCGGCGCGAGCGCCGCCAGCCGGAGCAGCAGGCCGATGCGCGCGCGCTCCTCACCGGTCCACGCGCCGCCTTCGGACTTCGAGCGCACGGTCAGCAGGACGGGCAGCACCCGCGGGGCGCGCAGCGCCGCCTCGACCGCGGGCACGTCGCCGATGCAGTCCACCCGCAGCTCCACGAGGTCGGCGCCGCCGGCGGCCGCGGCCGCCATCTGGGCCGCCGGCGGCGGCTGGGCCGACGTGAGCGGGACGGCCAGGCGTGTGCGGGGCGGGATCATGGGGCTCCGCGGGGGCTATAGGTCGGCCAGGATCCGGTCGGGCGTCGTGTCCAGCGCGGCGCAGAGGCGCGCGAGCGTCCACGTCGACGTCGCGGTCTTGCCCAGTTCGATCTGTGAGACCTGCGCCGCGGTGAGGCCGCACTGCGCCGCCACCTGCTGGAGTGTGCGCTGCGCCTGCACCCGGGCGGCACGGACGCGAGCCCCCAGTCGGCGGTTGTATTCGTCCTCGTTGCGCACGGCGGCCCCCAGCACCGCGAGCTGTCGGTGCAGCGCTTCGCGCAGCGCCGGCTCGCGGATGGGTTTCTCCAACAGGTCCACGGCGCCCGCCCGCATGGCCGCGACGACCTGCGGCACGTCCGGAAAAGCGGCCAGCGCGATGAGGCGCATCTCCGGCGCGACCTGCCGCAGCTCGGCGATGACCTCGGCGCCGTCGCGATCGGCCAGACGCAGGTCCACCAGCCCCACGCGGCACGGCGCCCGCGCCACGTGCGCGAGGGCCGCAGCGGGTTCGGGGAACGTCACCACGTCGAGCGCGTCGGCGCGCAGCCAGCCGCCCACCCGGCGGCAGACGTCGGGGTCGTCGTCGATCAGCAGCACGCGCACGGACAGGACGCGAACCATCGGCGGTATTCTGGCCCCGCCCGGCGGCTTTTCCCAGCCGCCGGGCCGCGGGCGGCCGCGGGAGCCACCGCCGGTGGGGCACCGCTGTATGAACTTGTGCGGCCGCGTCGAATCCGGTCGGGCGGCACTGGACACCGCCGCCGCGTATCATCAATTGTCGATGCGGAGGGGGCGGCGGCCGGCGCCCGAGAGCGGCCGCTCCGCCCCGGTGGAGGTCTGGGCTCATGCGCGCGACCACTCGCTCGTGGATGTTGATGTCTGTTCTGCTGGCCGCCGGGACGGCCCTGGCTCAGCCGCGCGAAGGGCGCGGTCCGGGCCGCGGCGGCGAGGAAGTCTTCCTGTTCAACGATCGGATCATCGACCTGATGATCGACCGGATCGCGGACGACCTGGGGAAGCAGTACAAGTTCGACGAGGAGCAGCTCCTCAATACGCGCGACTCCCTCAAGTCCCGCTTTCCCCAATGGCTCAAGGACAACCGGGCCGAGCTGATCGCGCTCGCCAACCAGTGGACCGAGACGATGTTCGCGGCCGACCCGCCGACCGCGGAGGAGATGGCCGCCTGGTCGCAGCGGGCGCTGCCGCTGCTCCAGCAGTTCGACGAGCTGGTGAAGGAAACCACCGAGGAGATGCGGACGTACATGACCGACGAGCAGCAGACGCAGCTCGACGGCGAACTGGCGGCGTACGGCATGGCGATGGGGTACATGCACAAGCGCCTGGGCGAGTGGAGCGCGGGCAACTACGACTGGGAAACGGAGTGGCCGCGGAGCGACGCCTTCCGGCAGAACCAGCGCAAACGGGATCGGGAGCTCGAGCAGAAAATGAACGAGGCCCGCCGGCAGGCCATCGGCGCGGAAGCGGCCACGCCGCCGCCCGCCGGCGGAGGGCCGGAGACGCCGGGCGCCAAACCCGATGCGCCCCGGCCGGCGGCGGCCCCGGCCAAGACCGACAACAAGGACGACTACGAGGCATACACGACGAACTTCATCAAGCGCTACAAGCTCGACGAGGCGCAGCAGGGGCAGGCCTGGAAGATCTGCCACGCGCTCCAGGAGACGCGCGACAAGTACCTGAGCAAGAGCCTCGCGAAGATCAACGACCTCCACGAGCGGCTGGCCAAGGTCAAGACCGAAGAGGACCGCGAGAAGATCAGCGCCGAGTACCGCCGGCTGACGCAGCCGCTCGACCGCTACTTCAACCAGCTCAAGGACAAGCTCGACAAGATCCCCACCGGTAAGCAGCGCGCCGAGGCCGCCCGGTCGACGATGTCGGCGGAGCTGAAACCCAAGGACAAGCCGGCGCCCGCGGAGTCAGCGCCCGCCAAGGGGCCGGACAAGCCGTAGCGGCCGGCCCCGGCGCGAAAAAAAGAGAGGATCCGAGCTCGCCGTCACTCGGACCCTCCAAGCGGCTGTCCGCCCGGTCGGGCGGAGACCCACAGCCTTGCTGGAGGTATCGGCGAGGGGGCCGGGCAGTTGAGTACAACTCGGTCGAGGGCGGGGGCCCCGGCCGGTGCCCGCCTGCCGATTCCCTTTCGGACCCGGGGGCCCGCGGGCGACCGATCATTCGCGCGGCACGGCCGCGAAGCGCGTGGGCATGGCGGCTCGGCCTCCAGTGTCTGATAACCCCTGCGACCGTGGCCCGCCTTGTTGACTTTTGCGGCCGCCAGTTCTACCTTCTCGCGCACCTGGCGCGGGTTTCGCGACGGCGACGGCCGTTTTTGGCAGTCCAGGACGCGAGCGAGGCGGCTTCCGTTGCATCTGGCCATCGATATCTTCTGCCTGATTTTGTTTTTTTTCCTCGTCGCGCTGCCGAGCCTGTACGGTTTCCACCTGTACATGCTCATGCTGCTTGCCCATCGGCGGCGCGGGGCCGTGCCGGCCGCCCAACGGGCGGTGATCGAGCGCTACCAGCGCGAGACGCCGGAGGACGCCTGGCCGCTGGTGACCACCCAGATTCCGCTTTACAACGAGCTGTCCGTGGCGCGGCGCGTGATCGAGGCGGCGGCGCGGATGGACTACCCCGCCGGTCGGCACGAGGTGCAGGTGCTGGACGACAGCACCGACGGCACCCGTGCGGAGGTGGACCAGGTGGTGTCGGAGCTGCGCGCTCGCGGCTACGACGTCCGCGTGGTCCGGCGGCCCGAGCGGACGCACTACAAGGCGGGCGCGCTGGCGCACGGCCTCCAGACCGCCCGGGGCGAGTTCGTGGCCATCTTCGATGCTGATTTCGTGCCCGAGCCGCAGTTCCTGCGGCGGCTCATCCCGCTGATCGCGACCCGCCCGGACGCCTGCGTCGTCCAGGGCCGCTGGGCGCACCTGAACGCGGACGAAACGTGGGTGACGGAGGCCCTCTCACTCGGTCTGGACCTGCACTTCGCCATTGAGCAGCCGGCCCGCAACTGGAACGGCCTGCTGATGAACTTCAACGGCACCGGCGGCATCTGGCGGAAGGCCGCCATCGAGGATCCGCGCGTCGGCGGCTGGAGCGGCGACACGATCACCGAAGACCTCGACCTCTCGTACCGGGCGCAGTTGGCCGGCTGGAAGATGATCTACTGCCTCGACGAGGCCTGTCCGGCCGAGATTCCCAGCGACGTCAACGCGCTCAAGACCCAGCAGCGGCGCTGGGCGACCGGGACCATCCAGACGGCCCGCAAGGTCCTGCCGCACCTGTGGCGCTCGAACCTCACCTGGGCCCAGAAGGCCCAGGCCTGCATCCACCTGACACAGTACGCGATCTCGATCCCGATGGTGCTGGTGGCGCTGTGCGGGCGTTGGCTGCCGCTGGTTCTGTCGGAGCAGACCTGGCCCGAATGGCTTCAGTGGATTTCGGGGGTGTTTCTGCTCGCGGCGCTGGCGCCCTGCGTCGCCTACATCTACGCCCGCCACACGATTGGCGGCGGCATCCCCGGACCGCTGCGGATCATCAAGCTCATCCTCCTCGGACTGGGGCTGTGCCTGAACAACGCCACCGCCGTCCTGGCGGGCCTCGTCCAGCGGGGCGGTGAGTTCGTGCGCACGCCGAAGTCCGGAAGCACCGGGCGGCGGACGCGACCGGCCGTGTACACCAGCCTCCGGTCCAACCTCTGGATCGCCGAACTGGTCCTGGCCGGCGTGTGCCTCGCGCAGTGGTACGCGTTCCTCCCGATCGACGGCCTCTTCGGCGGGCTGTTCCTGCTCCTGTACGCCGTCGGCCTGTTCCTGATGGGCTGGGGCTCGCGGCCGCGCGGCGCTCGGTCGCCGGTCCGTCCCGCGGATCGCCGCGTGGTTCTGACGGGTGGACGACCGGCAGCGCCGCCGACCGGCCCCCGGCCGGAACCTCTGCACGCCTCGACGCCGGTGCTGGACTAGCGGGCGAAGCGCCGCCCCCGGGCGACGCGGGTTTCCAACCCGACCGCCGGCGCCCGGCACTGGCGGGGGGGGACGGCCGCCTCGGGGACCCACGGAGCACGCTCCCCGCGCGGGGCCGGTCGTTCTTGACGCTCCCGGCGGCGGCCGGTACGGTGCCTCATTCATCCCCGTTGCTGGCTGAGAGAGCGGAGTTTCGAGCGTGTCTTACCACAGCGTGGTCTGCGTCAAGCAGGTGCCGGACACCGCGCACATCACCGGCGAGGCCATGAAGGCCGACGGCACGGTCAACCGCGCCGCCCTGCCGACGATCTTCAACCCCGAGGACCTGCACGCGCTCGAGGTCGCCCTCGAAGTCCGCGAGCGCTTCGGCGGCACGGTCACCGCGCTCACCATGGGCCCGCCCAAGGCCGCCGACGTGCTGCGCGACTGCCTCTTTCGCGGCGCCGACCGGGCCGTGCTGGTGACGGACCGCCGCGCCGCCGCCAGCGACACGCTCGCGACCAGCTACATCCTGAGCCGGGCCGTGCGAACCCTGGGGTCCGTGGACTTCGTATTCTGCGGCCGTCAGGCCATCGACGGCGACACCGCCCAGGTGGGGCCGCAGCTCGCGGAGAAGCTCGGCTTCCCGCAAGTGACCTATCTGCAGCAGTTCATCGACCTCCGCGACCGCACCGCCCGCCTGCGCCGCAACGTCGGCAACGGCTGGGAAATCGTGGACGTGCGCCTGCCCGTGCTGATCACCGTGCTGGACGCCGCCGGCGAGCCCCGCCCGCCGGCCGCGCGGCGCGTCATGCAGTACAAGCGCGCCCGCGTGCGGGCCGAGCTCGAAGCCGAGGTGAAGGCGGAGCGGCCGAGTGCGGCCGGGACGGAGCTGGAGGCCGAGGTGGAGCGCCGCGCCGAGGCGCTGCGGGCCCGCGGGCTGATGCTGGAGCAGTGGAGCCTCGATGACATCCGGGCGGATCCGGCGTGGTGCGGCCTGGCCGGCTCGCCGACGAAGGTCCACCGCGTGCAGTCGATCGTGCTGACCAAGAGCGGGTACACGGAGATCCCGCCGACGGAGGAGGGCATCCGCCGGCTGATCCGCGAGCTCGTGGTGGACCACACGCTGGGTTGAGCGGCGGCGCACCGCGCAAACGCCGCGCGTCGCGTCGGGGACGCGCGGCGGGCGCCGGCGTCGCCCGGACGTTTCGCGTTCCGGTTGGTTCGTGCTGGAGTGGAAATGATCCCGGTGAACCGCAACGGCGAAGTGTGGGTCTTCGCGGAGCAGGAGGACGGCGCGCTGCACGACATCGCGCTCGAGTTGTGCGGCAAGGCCCGCGAGCTGGCCGACCGGCTCGGTGTGCAGGTCGGCGCCGTTCTGCCCGGCTGGAACGTGCGCGAGCTGGGCTACCGCCTCATCCCGCACGGGGCCGACCGCGTGTACCTCGTGCAGGACCGCCGCCTCGAGCACTACCAGACGCAGCCCTACGCCCGCGCGCTGTGCACGCTCGTCGAGCAGCACCGGCCGCAGATCGTCCTGTTCGGGGCGACCCCGCTCGGGCGCGATCTGGCCCCGCGGGTGGCCTCGGCGCTGCGCTGCGGCCTGACCGCCGACTGCACCGACCTGGACGTGGCCGACGTGGACGACCCGGCCGCGAAGACCACGCACCGGAACCTGCTGCTCCAGATCCGCCCGGCGTTCGGCGGCAACATCATCGCGACGATCATCAACCCCCAGCGCTGGCCGCAGATGGCGACCGTGCGCGAGGGCGTCATGCCGCTGCGCGAGCCGAACATGCAGCGCAAGGGCGAGATCGTCGCAGCCCCGGTGACGTTCGAGGAGGCCGATTTCGCGGTGCGGCTGGTCGAGCGGCACCGCGAACCCCGCAAGGTCAACCTCAAGGGGGCCCGCACGATCGTGGCCGGCGGCGGCGGCGTGGGCAGCAAGGCGAACTTCAAGCTGATCCATGACCTGGCCGGCGCGATCGGCGGGGCGGTCGGCGCGAGCCGGGCGGCCGTGGACGGCGGTTTCATCGGCAAGGAACACCAGATCGGGCAGACCGGCACGACCGTCCGCCCGGCGCTGTACGTGGCCTGCGGCATCAGCGGCGCGATCCAGCACCGCGCGGGCATGGAAGAATCGGCCAAGATCGTGGCGGTCAACTGGGATCGCGAAGCGCCCATCTTCGGCGTCGCGCACTACGGCATCGTCGGCGACCTCAACCAGGTCATCCCGTTGATGATCAAGGCGATCAAGGAGCGGCCGAAGGAGTGAGGCAGAAGGAGCCGGGGCCCGGGAGCGACGACGGCCGGAAACGGTAAAGGCTGCGAGAGCTGTGTATGCCCAACTTCTTCACGGACAATGACGACATCCGATTCCTCTTCGACCACCTGGACCTCGGCGAGCTGGCTCGGGTGCAGGAGCGCGACTTCGCCGACGCCCGCGCCGGGGTGGGCTACGCGCCCGTCGACGAGGCCGACGCGCTCGACAACTACCGCCGCATCCTCGAGATCACCGGCGACCTCGCCGGCCGGATCATCGCCCCGCGGGCCGAACGGGTGGATGCCGAGGGCAACACCCTGAACGAGGACGGCACCGTCACGCTTCATCCGCTCGTCGCGGACAACCTGCGCCGCCTCGCCCAGGCCGACCTGATGGGCTTCACGCTGCCGCGCCGCTACGAGGGCCTGAACTGCCCGAACCTCGTCTACAGCATGGCCATCGAGATCGTCAGCCGCGCCGACGCGTCGCTGATGAACATCTTCGGCCTCCAGGGCATCGCCGAGACGATCAACGCCTTCGCCGACGAGGAGCTCAAGCAGGAGTACCTGCCGCGCTTCGCCCGGGGCGAGGTCACCGGCGCGATGGTCCTGACCGAGCCCGACGCCGGCAGCGACCTCCAGGCCGTCCGGCTGCGCGCCGTCCAGGATCCCGACGGCCGGTGGTACCTGCGCGGCGTCAAGCGCTTCATCACCAACGGCTGCGGCGAGGTTCTGCTCACGCTCGCCCGCAGCGAGGCGGACATCGCCGACGGCCGCGGGCTGTCGCTGTACCTGTCGGAGCGCGGTCCGCGCATCCGCGTGCGGCACCTCGAGCACAAGCTCGGCATCCACGGCTCGCCGACCTGCGAGCTCGTTTACGACGACGCCCCGGCCCGGCTGATCGGCCAGCGGCAGCGCGGCCTGATCACCTACGTCATGGCGCTCATGAACGGGGCCCGCGTCGGCATCGCGGCCCAGTCGCTCGGCATCGCCGAGGCGGCCTATCGCCTCGCCCGCGAGTACGCCCACTCCCGCAAGCAGTTCGGCGGACCGATCGAGCGGCTCCCGGCGGTGGCCGAGATGATCACCGACATGAAGATCCAGGTCGAAGCGGCTCGCGCGCTGACCTACGAGACGAGCCGCGTCTGCGACTTGGAGAACAACAACACCTGGGTCCTCGAGTGCGACCCGCCGGAAGACAAGGACGAGCTCAAGGTCCGCAAGGAGCTGGCCCGTACGCTCAAGCGTCTGAACGGGCTGCTGACGCCCATGAGCAAGTACTACGCCTCCGAGATGTGCATCCGCGTGGCCGACACGGCGCTTCAGGTGCTCGGCGGCTCGGGCTACATGACCGACTACCCCGCCGAGCGCTATCTGCGCGACGCCCGTATCACCACGATCTATGAGGGCACCAGTCAGCTCCAGATCGTCGCCGCCGTCCGCGGCGTGTGCTCCGGCGCGTTCGAGCGCCGCGTGGCCGAGTTCGAGGAACTGGTCTACACCGACCCCGACCTGGCGGCGCTGCGCGAGAAGCTCGTCGAGGGCCGCATGCAGGTGCTCAGCGCGATCGCGTTCGTGAAGAGCCAGGCCGGCGACTACCTGGACCTCGCCGGGCGCCGCCTCGTGGACGCCGCCGCCGCGGTCTACATCGGCCACCTGCTGCTCCAGCAGGCCGCGGGACTGCGCGTGTCGAAGGTCGGCGGGCTGGGCTTCCCGAGCGGACGGGCGCCGGGCGACGCCGCTCCGGGGCCCGCCAGCGGACTCAGCGCGGATCAGCGGGCGGCGCTGCGGGCCCGCAAGCAGCGTGTGGCCCGCCGGTTCATCACGACGGAGATGCCCCAGGTGCGCGTGAACTGCGAGCTGATCGCGGCGGGCGATCGCGCCCCGCTGGAGGACTTCGAGTTGCTGGCCGGGCCGCTGCCCGCGAAGGAATAGCGCCTCGGGGCCGCTGCGGCGGTGCGGAGAGTGTCTATGGGCGTCACGCACGGCGACATCCGGCAGGTCGGCGAACTCGTGCGGGAGCACGGGCGGCATTTCGAGCGGGTGCTGAGCGAGCTGCGGCGCGTGATCGTGGGGCAGGAGGCCCTGCTGCGGAAGATGCTTGCGGGCTTGCTGGCCGACGGTCACATTCTGCTCGAGGGCGTGCCGGGCCTCGCGAAGACGACCGCGGTCGCGTGCCTGGCCCGCACGATCCGGCTGCTCTTCAAGCGCATCCAGTTCACGCCGGACCTCCTGCCCGCGGACATTCTCGGGACGATGATCTTCCAGGCCCGGGACGGGACGTTCGAGCTGCGCAAGGGACCGGTCTTCGCGAACATCATCCTGGCCGACGAGGTGAACCGCGCCCCGGCCAAGGTGCAGAGCGCCCTGCTGGAGGTCATGCAGGAGCGGCACGTCACGATCGGCACCGAGACGCACCCCGTCCCGACGCCGTTCATGGTCCTCGCGACGCAGAACCCGATCGAGCAGGAGGGCACGTACCCGCTGCCCGAAGCGCAGGTCGACCGGTTCATGCTCAAGCTGCTGGTCGACTACCCGACGGCGGATGAAGAGCGGCAGATTCTCGACCGCATGGCCCCGCAGCGCGGGACACCGCAGGTGAGCGAAGTGCTCGAGCCGGCGGAGCTCCTCGCCGCCCGCCAGGTACTGGACGAGATCTACATCGACGACAAAGTAAAGGATTACATCGTTACGCTCGTGCAGGCCACGCGGACCCCGGCGGCGGCGGGGCTCGAGATCGGGGCGTGGATCGAGTACGGCGCGTCCCCGCGGGCGACCATCTACCTGGCCCGGGGGGCCCGGGCGATGGCGTTCTTGGCCGGACGGGGCTACGTGACGCCGCAGGATGTCAAGGACATTGCCCCGGACGTGCTGCGGCACCGCGTGATCGTGAGCTACGAGGCGGAGGCGGAAGAGAAGACCAGCGACGACATCGTGCGGTGCGTGCTCGACCGCGTGCCCGTCCCCTGAGTCGCCGTCCGAAAAGGTGCGGCGGCCCTTTCTCTCACGTGGGGACCGTGATAGCATCACCAAGTTGGGCTATTGTGAGGGAAAAATCGCTCCCGAGCCGTGCGCCCGATCGGCGAAAAAAAGTGGCGGAGGGCAACCTATCGGCGACAGGTGCCCTTCCGCCGGCGCAGCACCACCCCAGTGGGGAGCCGGGTGGTGCATCTTGCGGCGAGGTGTGTCCTGACGACACGCCTCGTCCGCTTTTTACGACCGACCTGCAACTACTGGCAACACCGGTCGGATGCGAGCGAAGCCGAACCCGCTTCCCCATAAACGCTAGGCCGCGCCGCGCCTTCTTTTCCACCCGCACCGGGAGAAATGCCCCAAAATCGTGGGCTTGCGCCGCGCCGCCGCCCACTCAACAAAAAGGGCCCGCTCTTAGCGGGCCCTCTTAGGAGGAGTTCATAGGAGGGTCCTGTGCGACCCTCAGGAGGAGGAGTTGTCAGGTTCTAGGCCCGCTTCCGTCCCCCAGTCCACCAAAACACGTCTTTTTTTGCCGCACCACCGTGCAGCCGTCCCGGTTCGGCTCAAGCGCGCCCCCTGGAACGAAGCCAAAGAAGAAGGACCAGCTTGGCCAAGCCGGTCCTTCAACAGTCATAAGCGTCCATTGCTTCGTTCCCGCCCTTCGGCTCCCGTGAAGAGCAGAAACTCTGGACTCCGTGAAACTATAAGCACCGCAATTCCCGCCTTTCCAGTCTGGCCGAGCAAAAAAGCCGCCGCGCAGCCCTTGGCACTCGGCCGAACCGCGCCTTAGTACTTGCGAAAAATAAGTTTATGTTCACAATGCCCGGTCGACGCTGATCGCCGCGTGGAACCGGGAGAAACTTAGAATGTCCTATAAAACGCGGGCTTCGAGACGATCAAAAAGTCGGAAGGTACACGCCGAAAGAACCTCCACCGGTCCCGAAATGGCGCCTGAGCCAACTTGGTTCGTTTTGTGGGAGCGCTCCAGCATCGCAAGCGCCGGGCACGAAGCCACGGTCTTTTCGCTCTCGAACGGGTACATCGCAGTTCGCGGAACCCATCCCGAGGACGCCGACGGCGGCTTGCCCGGTACGCCCATCGCCGGCATCTACACCGACGACCGCCTCGGCTTTCGAACGCTCGTCACTTGCGACCACTGGCTCGGCGTGAGCGTGCGGGCTGCCGGCCGCACGTTGAGCCCGCGGGGCACCGACGTCACCGCGTACGCGCGCCGCTTCGATCTTCGTCGCGGTTGCGTGGCGCGCACGCTGACTTGGGCGCCGACGCCGCGCGTGGCGCTGGAGATCGAGACCACGCACTTCGCGAGCCGCGCGCACCCGCGCCTCGCGCTCCAGCGGTACGTCGTCCGCGGCCTGCGCGGCACGGTCGATGTCTTCTGCCGCGCCACGGTGACCGCGCGCGTCCGCACCCGCGGCGAGTACCTGCTGGCCGGCCACCGCACCACGCGTCACGGCCCCGGCTGCACGACCATCTCGCGCACCCGGGACGGCGGCTACCGCATCGCCCGGCATGCGGTCGCACATTGCGACGACGAACCGGTGGCGCCGCGGACCGACGCAGCCGGCGCCACCTGGACGGTCCGCCGACGGTTGCGCGCCGGGCAGACGCTCACGCTGGTCAAGTACGTGGGCTTCGCGACCTCGCGCGACGGCGGTCCCGACTTTGCCGACGTCGCGGCCGCGGTCGCGGCGGGAGCGGCGGAGCACGGCTTCGACGCGGCCCTGGCCGACCATGTCGCGGCCTGGCGGGCCTTCTGGCGGGACGCCGATCTCGTCCTGGACGGCGACCCGGCGCTTCAGACCGCGACGCGCTACACCGTGGCGCAGCTCCTGAGTCATGCGGCGTCGGAGGACGACACGGTCAGTCTTGCGGCCAAGCCGCTGTCGGCCGAGGGCTATCGCGGGCACGTGTTCTGGGACACGGACCTGTTCATGGCGCCGGCGATCACCGCACTGGCACCGGAGCTGGGCCGCAATCTCGTCAATTACCGCCACTACACGCTCGACGGCGCCCGCCGCAACGCCCGCCGCTGGGGCTACCGCGGGGCGTGGTACCCGTGGGAGAGCGCGGACGACGGCACGGAGGTCACACCGCGCTTCTGGCTGCGGAGCGACGGCCGCCGCATGCCGATCACGTGCTGGAAATACGAGATCCACTCGGTCTGCGGCGTGGCGTACGCGGCCTGGGATTACTACCTCGCCACGGGGGACGAGGACTGGCTGCTCGCGCGTGGCGTTGAGATTCTGCTGGAAACCGCGCGGTTCTGGGCCTCGCGGGCGGTCTACGTACCGCGCCGCCGGCGCTACGAGATCCACAACGTCTGCGGCCCGGACGAGTGTCACGAGCACGTCGACAACTCCGCCTACATCAACGTGTTGGCGCAGTGGAACATCGCCCGCGCGCTGGACACGCTCGCGCGGCTGCGCCAGACCCGCCCGGCCGCGGCCCGCGAACTTCTCCGCCGGCTGGAGCTGAGCGCGGCCGAGCTGGCGGCGGTCCGGCGCGTCGGCCGGCGGCTCTACATCCCGCGCGACCGGGCGACCGGCTGGTACCGGCAGTTCGACGGCTTCGAGCGGCTCCGCTTCATCGACCCCGCCACCGCGCAGGAGCGGTTCGCGAACCCCGTCCACGCCGAGCGGACGCAGGTCGTCAAACAGGCCGACGTCATCATGCTGCTCTACCTGCTTCGCGGCCGGCACACGCGCGCCGAGATGCTGGCCAACTGGGACTACTACCTGCCGCGCACCCAGCACAACACGTCGCTCTCGGCCGGCACGCACGCCGCGGTGGCCGCCCGGATCGGGCTGCTGCGGACCGTGGTGCGGTTCTTCACCGAAGCGGTGAACATGGACCTGCGGAACTGGCGCGGCGACAGCGACCGGGGCCTGCACGGGGCGGCGCTGGGCGGCGCGATCTGTGCATTGCTGTTCGGGTTCGGCGGTTTGCAATTCCAGGAAGAGCAACTCGTCGTCGAGCCGACGCTGCCGCCCGGCTGGCGGCGACTGCGCCTCCCGTTCTGCTACCAGGGCCGGCGCCTGCGGCTCGACGTGACCGCCGCGGGCTACGAGCTGCGCTTCCGGACCCGCGGCGGCGGACCGGTCGCCATCGTGACGAGCGGTCGGCGGCAAGTCCTGCGGCCGGGCGGCGTGGTCCGCGGACCGTTGCAGCCGCCGCTGCGGGAGTAGCCGCGGTCCCCACCGGCCCTGCACGGGCGGGAAACACATCGGCCGCCGAGCGCCGTGCGGGCGGCTCGGCGGCCGATCGTGATGATCGCCACGCTGGGCGGCGCGGTGTCTACCGGCGGCGGAGCGCCAGCAGACCCAGCGCCAACAGCGTCAGCGCACCCGGCTCGGGCACGACGCCGACGGCCACAAGGTCCGGGCCGCCGAAGCTCGTGCCCGCGCTCTCGACGCGGATGCCGATCACGTTCTGCCAATCGGCGCCGACGCTCAGGCCGACGCCGGTGACCGGCTGCGCGCCGCCGATCTCGAGCGTGTCCAGCGTCCACAGCCCCGGGCCCATCTGCGTGCGGCTGACGAACAGGACCGGTGTGAGAATCGCGTTGCCCAGCGGGTCGTACCCGAGAATCCCGTAGACGTTCATGTCGCTGTTGCCGCCGCGCTCGAGCAGCGCCACCTCGACCGTGGTCGCATCACCGTCGTCGTTGATCTGGAGGCCCCCGCCGAGCAGTAGATCGACGTAGTACCGGCTCGCGACCTCTTCGCCGTCGAGGATCCAGCTCATGTTCTTCTCGCCGCCGGGCCCCGGGCCGAAAACCTCGGCGAGCGTCGCCGCGCCGCCGGCCTCGCCCGCGAACGCCGAGGCGGTGTCGGCCCGGTCCGGATTGAAGCTGTACACGTGGCCGGACGTGCTCATATCCCGCGGCTGCGGGTCGTTCCACCCGAACAGCGCCACGCCCGGTTGCTCACGATAGAGCCACCCGTCGTTGAACCGCAGAAAGTCCGCCCCCGTCAACACCGTCGCACTGCCGCCGAACGACAGACTGCCCAGCGACCGATCGCCCGCCGCAAGCGTCGTAGCGGCACCAAGCGCCGGGTAGAACGTCCCCGCGCCGGCGGTTGACGCCAGCCACCCGGCCGACACCGCCGCAACCCAAACCGCGCGTCTGGCTCCAAGCTTCATAACACGACTCCTCCAAAGAAATATGGCAATTCCCGGCCATCGGGGGACACGCTCAGAACGCGTCCGAACCCAAACTCCGATACTTCCCGAACAAGCCGCCGGCGCGCAACGTCCGTGCTGCGTCCCGGCCCGACGCATTCGACGCGTCGGCTGGGACCCGATCCCGACTTATGACACGGCTGGGATTCGCCGGACCGCTAAAGCACCGGGCACTCGCGGCCTGGCGAGCACCGGATGGCAACCGGCGGGCGGGTGCTCCTTCTCCCTCCAGCCACTGAAATATACCGTGCGCGCGCCCGATCGTCAAAGCAAATCTGTACAAAAAATGTGCTATTTTACGCGAGCACATCCCCCTGTGCTGCGTCACCCGGAGCGACCACAATCTTTTGTGTGATGAAACGATTCAGGCGCTGCGGACACACCACGCACCCCCGCTCCGCCGCGGAACCAGGATCGTGAGTGCGTCCGCCGCCTGGGACTCACGCTGCTCAGTCCAGAGATCCAGTACGACTAGCCCCGTGCCGACTGGCACTCCGTCGAGCGCGACGCGCGTTCGCACGTCCGCGTTGTTCATGTTGACCGCGAAC
Source organism: uncultured Phycisphaerae bacterium (assembly GCA_937928595.1). Classification (GTDB taxonomy): domain Bacteria; phylum Planctomycetota; class Phycisphaerae; order UBA1845; family Fen-1342; genus CALGJV01. Next base: position 123,373 of record CALGJV010000007.1, read on the forward strand.
AAGAAATACTCGCCGGCCCGCTCGAAGACCGCCGTCTGCACGCCGCTCAGCTCGGCTTGCGCGTACAGCGGAAAGCCCAGCCCCCGGTGCAGCGCCCGCAGCAACGAGGGAGACGGCGGCAGCCCCAACACGACCAGCCGCCCGCAGCCGCGCGGCTCCACATACCCGCAGGGCCATTGGCGGCCGATACAACTCGTCATCCACTTGTCCGCGTTCTCGACCGCCTGCTGTCGGCCGGCGACCTGCGTGCCGACCAGCGGTGTCCCGGGTGGGTCGTCCCAAACCCAGACTGCTCCCTCGGCGATGCCTGCGTGTGCACCGATCGCGACCGACACCTGCTTGCCCAAGCGGGACAGGATTCGGTCCGGGGGCGCCACGCCGAGGCCGTTGTACGGGCGGAAGTGCTCGTCGCGCTGTGGGAAACGGCCTTGGAAGACGACCAGGGTGCCGCCGTCCGCGATCCAGTGCACGAGGCGCTCCTGCGCGGCCCGCGGGAGCCAGTCGGCCGAGGCGTACAGCATCAGACCCGCGGACCGCGCGCCGAGTTCGGGGTCGTAGATCTCGTGGTCGATGTCCGCCGCGTACAGCGCGTCGAGCACGGGGTTGTCGGCCATGATGCGGTCGGTGCCGATGTGCACGGGCTCGAGCACAACCGCGGTCTGCGTGAGCTTCGTCAGCGTCGGCGGATCGCACGCCTGCACGACGCGGTGGATGCCCATGAAGACCTCGGCGAGCTCGGGGCGCGGGTCGCCGCGGGCGTTGATCGGGCAGTAGTACCAGTTGTCGCGCTCGGCCAGCATGTACCAATTGAAGCCCTGGACGCCGGCCAGCAGCGCCGAGAACGCGGTCAGGCGGTAGTGGTTGGGGGTCAGGACGCCGACGTAGTCGTGAAAACCGTGCCACACGCCGCATTCGAACTCCGCCAGGTGCGGGAGCGGCGAGAACGCCCGCTGGTAGCGGCACGTGTCGAGGAAGCGGCGGTGCTCGCCGCCGGTCGGTGCCGGGCCGGGCCCGGCCCCGAACTCGTTTTGCGGGTACCAGTCGATCCCGCAGAGATCAACGACCTTCGCCACCTCCCGCCAGTTCTGTACATCGCCGCCGGGGTAGAAGTTCGCCACCAGCGGCACGTCGACGCCCAGCGCGCGATACTCGTCCGCGTGCCAGCGCAACGCCTCAGCCGTCCCCCAGTGCTGGAACCGCCAGTAGTCCTTGTGGCGGGTCAGCGCGCCCGCGTCGAACGCGTTGGGTCGCTCGGCCAGCGGCTGGGCGTCTTCGAGGCGGGCGCAGGCGGTGCCCCAGGCCGCGTTGAGGGCGGCGACGTCGCCGTAGGCCGACCGCAGGAACTCCTGGAAGAAGCCCGCCTGCCGTCCGCTCAGCCCGCAGGGGTCCTCGAACCAGTGCGAGAAGAGGTCCATCTCGTTGTCGGGCTGCCACAGCACGATCCGCCCGCCGCGGGTCGCGAGGTACGGGCGGAGCACGTCCGTCACGGCCCGCATCCACACGGCGGCTTCCCGGCGGTACGCCGCGCCCAGACGCGGCAGCGTGACGACGCGGTCGGGGACGCCGGCGTTGGGCCACTCCGCGTAGATGTACGGCCCCGGCCGGATGAAGATCCAGAAGCCCTCGTGCTGAAGCAGCTCGAGGAACCCGACGAGGTCGCGGGGCGGCTCGGAGGTGCCGTGGAAGTCGAACCGCCCCGGCGCGAGTTCGTGGTATTCCCACGGCACGTACGTCGCGAGCATGCGCAGCCCCAGCCGCCGCGCCGCGGCCAGCACGTGCGGCCAGCGGGCGGGGTTGAGCCGCCAGTAGTGCACCTCTCCCGCGATCAACGGCACGCGCTGCGCGCCCACCCGGATGACGCCGCCTTCGATCCGCACGTCGGGCATACGGCACTCCTTGTGCGCGGCGGCATTGTAGCGCCCGCCGCCCGCGGGAGAACGGGGTGGAAAGCCCGCGGCCCTCGCCCTAGAGTCTGCGGCGCGCGGCGGGTGCCGCGCCCGGCCCCTGAGACCGCCGCATGCGAATCCGCCTCGCGCACAGCCCCGATCCCGACGACGCGTTCATGTTCTACGGTCTGGCCTGCGGCGCCGTCGATCCCGGGCCGTATCGCTTCGAGCACATCCTCGACGACATCCAGACGCTCAACGAACGCGCCTTGCGGGGAGAATACGAAGTCACCGCCATCAGCGTCCACGCGTACCCCTACGTCCGCGACCGCTACGTGCTGACGGCCTGCGGCAGCAGCATGGGCGACAACTACGGGCCGATGGTCGTGGCCCGCCGGCCGTTGCGGCTCGAGCAGCTCCGCGGCGCGACGATCGCGGTGCCGGGGCGGATGACGACCGCGTATCTCGTCCTGCAACTGGCGCTCGGCAAAGACGCGTTCACGCCGCGGGTCACGCTGTTCGACCGGATCCCCGAGGAGGTTGCGGCCGGCCGCGTGGACGCCGGGCTGCTCATCCACGAGGGGCAGCTCACGTACGAGCGGGCCGGGCTCAAGCTCGTGCTGGAGCTCGGGGTGTGGTGGCAGCAGCGGACGGGCCTGCCGCTGCCGCTGGGCGGCAACGCGCTGCGCCGCGACCTCGGCCCGGAGCACGGCGCCGCGCTCACCCGGATCATTCGCGCCAGCATCCGCTACGGCCTGGAGCACCGCGCGGCGGCCGTCCGCTACGCGCTCCAGTTCGGCCGCGGACTCGATGAGCCGCTGGCCGACCGCTTCGTCGGCATGTACGTGAACGAGTGGACGCTCGACTACGGCGAGCGGGGCCGGGCGGCCGTGCGGCGGCTGCTGGCGGAGGGGGCCGCCGCCGGTCTGGTGCCCGACGCCGGCGAGATCGACTTCATTGACTGAGCGGCGCGCCGGGCGTGGGGCCCGACAAGCGCCGCGCGGGTCCCCGCGCCCGAGCTCTTCCGCCCCGTGCCACAGCGCCGGAGTGGAGCCCCCGCCGGATCGGATACGACAGTGCCACTGCTCTTGAGCCGTGCCGCACGCGCGCGGCTTCAGCGGTCGCGTGGCTCGGCCGGCGCCGTGGCGGTCGTTGGCTGCGACCCCGCCGGCCGCGCGACCTCGAAGAGCGTTGGGTGCAGCCCCTCGCTCACGGTCAGCAGGCCGCGGCCGTCCGCCGTGTACCCGAGGGCCTCGCCCTGCGTCTCCGCCGCCAGCACGAGCGGCGCCGGCCGGCGTTCGAAGATCCGCTCGAACGCGTGAACGGGCACATCCTCCGGCAGCCGCCATTCCGCTCCGCCCGCGTACGTGCGCACCGCCAGCCGCCGGCCGTCGGGCGCGATGTCGGCGGCCGTCACCATGCCGGGCAGGCCGGTCGGGGCGGGCAGGTCCACCGCGGCCACCCGCGGCAGCGTCGCGGGCGTCGTCCACGGAGCGGCCGCCTTGTACACGAACGTGCGGGCGTCGCTCCGCTTCGTCAACAGCCAGGCATCGCCGGTCTGCGGGTGGACGGCCAGCGCTTCGACGTCGGCCGGTCCATCGGCGTAACGCCAGCGCAGCGCGGTCGGCGTGACGGCGATCGTGCCGGGCTCGGCCGGCAGGTCGGGCTCCGGGAAGCGGTAGATCGCGATCTCGCTGCGGCGGGCGTGGTTGTCGCCGCAGTCGGCCACGCAGACGTCGAACGTGCCGGGCGCGGCCCCGGGCGCCAGCGCGATGTCCTCGAAATCGACCGCCGTGACACCGGCGAGCGTGATCGTCAGCCGCGTGCGGCCGGTGCGATCGATCAGGAAGACCCGGGCGCTGTCGCCGGAGTCGTTGTGCACGTAATAGAGGCCGGGGTGGCGGCGGCTGGCGGCCAGGCCCGACGCCTCGGTGATGCGCTCGTCGCGCAGTTCGCACACGGGGCGCGGCAGGGGGTCGCAGCCGGCCGGTTGCGAGGCCGGCCCCGCGCCGGACGCGAGCGCGAACGCCGTCACGGTCGAAACGCTTCGCAGCCAGCCGGTCCTGGACATGACACCGTTCCTCAACCGCGCAGGATGTCGCCGCTGTAGAGCGCGTTCGGCACGACTTCGCACTCGGCCCAGCAACCGGGGCAGCGATCGACCCAGGTCCGCGCCGCGGCGGTGTGCTCATTGTGCCACACCGCGGCCAGCGTGTCGCTGCGGAGGTCGCCGACGACGGAGGTGTTGAACTGGCACACCGGGACCCGCCCGTCCGGCAGGAGCCGGATGTGGCTGCGCAGCGCGACGCACGGCGGGCGCGGCCGCGGCGACTCGACGTTGCGCAGCCGGTCGAGCAGCCCGCGGAGGTAGTACGCCTTCCCCCAGCGGAGCAGCGGACTGCGGTAGCGGCGGACCTGCCGCAGCTCGCGGGCGACGAAATCGGTGGCGGCCGCAAGCGGAATGGCCGGATGCAGCGGATAGCCGCGCGGCGGGACCAGGTGCTCGGCCGGGCGGCCGTGCAGCGTCAGGCCGTACATGGCCGAGTCGGCGTACGCCAGCACGGCGTGCACCTCGACGCCGAACGCGGCCAGTTCGCGGCGCAGGCCGTCGTGGTCCGCCAGCGACTGGGCGGAAATGACGGTGTGGTTGGCCGAGACCTCGATGCCCCGGGCGCGGCGCGCGGCCACGAGCAGGCGGGTCGTTTCCAGGGCCCGCGCGAACGTGACGGCCGGTCCGCGGTTGCGGTCGTGCTCGGCCGCCAGCCCGTCGAACGAGACCATGAACCGCAGCCGGCGCGGCGCGCGGAAGTCGGCGATCAGTTGCTGGACGCGTTTCGGAAGGGAGCCGTTGGTCGTGATGTGCAGCACGCGCGGCCGGGCTGCGGCATCGATCGCCTGCACGAGTTCGCTCAGGTCCCGGCGCAGGAACGGCTCGCCGCCGGTGATGCGGACGACGTCGAGCGGCCGGAGCTGGCGGAAGATCGCCGCGGCCTGGGCGGGCGTCAGCTCGTCCTGCGGCGGCTGCTGCCAGGAGTCGCACATCCCGCAGCGGGCGTTGCAGCGGTAGGTGACGAGGTAGGTGCACCACGCCGGCCGGGGCACGGACCCGCGCCGGTTGCGCCAGACGGCCCGGAGCCAGCGTCCCAGCCTCACGTCGCGACCGCCGACGGGGTCTCGGCGGCCCGCCGCCCGGCCAGCTCGAGCAGGAACTCCTCCAGCGTCGCCACGGCGGCGCGGCGACCGTCGCGCTGCCGGCGGGCCAGCCGGGCGCGGAAGTCGCTTTCGCGGGCGAGAAACGCCTGCACCGTGGCCACGCTGAACCGGTCCGCCCGCACGCACTGTCCCAGCCCCAGGCGGGCCAGCATGGCCCCGTTCAGCCGCTGCTCGACCGCGTGCTCGGGCAGCACGAGCATCGGTTTGCCCAGGTAGACCGCCTCACCGACGAGCTGGTTGCCGGCCGTGCTGATGACCGCGCGGCAACCGGCGAGATCTTCGACGAACGGCAGGTTCGAGAGCGGCCGGAAGTCCAGCAGGCCGTCCACGCCCTGCCGCCCTGTGCCGTACACGCGGGCCGGCAGACCGATGGTGCGCAGGACGGACTCGACCGCCGGGGTGAACTGGTGCGCGCCTTTGTTGAAGTACACCAGCAGGTAGTCGCCGTGGACGGGACGCTGCCGCAGGACCTCATCGCGCAGCAGCGGCGGGATCACCCGCACGCCGCGGGTGCGCGGGCGGGCGCGGTAGAAGCTCGACACCAGCACGCGCTCCGGCCGGCCCATCAGCCAGCGGTACACCAGGACGTCGCGCCGGCCGCGGATGCGGTCGCCCAGCGGAATCGGCGGCCGGCAATACACGAGAATGCCGAAGTGGTCGAAGCCAATGCGCGGGATGCCGAGCCGCCGGCCGACGCGATGCATCCACGGCTCGGCGTCGGAAATGATGACGTCCGGGCGGAAGTCCGCGACCGATTCGCAGACCCCCTCGAACGCCGGGCCCCGCAGCAGCAGGTCGAGCACATACCACGCGTTGCGCCGCGCCGTGCGCCAGGGCGACAGGCGCCCGCCGCGGCCGTAGACATAGCCCAGCGTCGGGATGCGCGTCACCGGGTATTCCGGCGAGAGCTGGTCGTAGGCGTCGCCGCCGGCGAACAGCCGGACCTCGTGCCGGGCCATCAGGTCGGGCAGCACGGCGGCCGCCCGCGTTGCGTGCCCGCGACCGTAACCGAAGACACCGTAGGCGATGCGCAGCACGGCCCTTCCTCCGCAGCGGAACTAGAAAGCCGTCCCATGAGGATTTGGTGAAGATTCTATTCGGCTCTGGCCGACTCGGGTGCGCGGCGTCGGTCCGGTCGGGGCCCACTGGTCGGCCGGCCCGTTTCGGCCTAACGTTCCCGCTGACGAAGCGGCTTTATCGGAGAATGGCATGCGTTTTTCGGGTTCGTCGGGGCGGCGGCAGCGCGGTTCCGCCCTTTGGCGGTACGCCCTCCTCGCCTGTTGCACGGGGCTCGCGGTCGCACCGGCCGCGGCCGAAGACCCCATGGACGTGGTCCTCAGCGGCATCGATGTCCTCGCGCGCGACGGCTTCCGGCCGCTCCAGGGCCGCAAGGTCGGGCTCATTACGAACCACACCGGCATCGACCGCCACGGCCGGTCGACCATCGAGTTGCTCAAGAACGCGCCGGGCGTCGAGCTGAAAGTCCTGTTCAGCCCGGAGCACGGGCTGAAGGGCGAGTTGGACGAGCACGTGGCGGACACGACCGACCCGCTCAGCGGTTTGAAGGTGTACAGCCTGTACGGCCAGACCAAGCGCCCGACGCCGGAGATGCTGGCCGGCCTCGACACGCTGGTCTTCGACATCCAGGACATCGGCACGCGGTTCTACACGTATCTGGCGACGCTCGGGTACGCGATGGAGGAGGCCGCCAAGCACCGCCTGCGGGTCGTCGTGCTCGACCGCCCGAACCCGATCACCGGGACGCGCGTCTTCGGGCCGCCCAGCGACCGCGACGGCCAGTTCACGGCCTACCACCCCGTGCCGCTGGTGCACGGCATGACCGTCGGCGAACTCGCGCGGCTCTTCAACGCCGAACGTGGGATCGGCTGCGAACTCGTCATTGTCGAGATGGAGGGCTGGAAGCGCGACATGTGGTTCGACGAGACCGGCCTGCCGTGGGTCAACCCGTCGCCGAACATGCGCTCGCTGACGCAGGCCACGCTCTATCCCGCCATCGGGCTGCTCGAGGCCTGCGCCGTCTCGGTCGGCCGCGGGACGGACACGCCGTTCGAGCGCTGCGGCGCGCCGTGGATCGACGGGCGCCGGCTGGCCGCGCGCCTGAACGGGCTCGGCCTGGCGGGCGTGCGCTTCGTGCCGTTCGAGTTCACGCCGACGGACAGCAAGTTCAAGGGCCAGCGCTGCGGCGGCGTGCAGGTGCTGTTGATCGACCGGACACGCTTCGACCCGCTCGAGACCGGCCTTTCGATCGCGCGCGAGCTCGAGGCGCTGTTCGGCGACGCCTTCGATCAGGAGAAGGTTGACAACCTGCTGTTCAACCAGGCCGTGCTGGAGGAAGTGCGTCGCTCCAGCGGTCCGACACGCTACACGCCGCTCTGGCAGCACCAGCTCGACGAGTTCCTGAAGCTGCGCCAGAAGTACCTGATCTACCCGGCGCGCTCCTGACAGCCGCCCCGTCGGTCCCCCGCAGCTCCACGGGGTCGCCCGCAGGGGCGGGCGCGGCCCCGCGCGTCGTACAAGCCGCGCCGGGCCGCTCCTTCGCGCCCTTCTGGCGCGCGGGGCATCCCGCGTATCATCCGGCATCCGGTTCCGGCCGGCCGAGCCCCGCCGCTCGGCGGCCGCCGTTTCGGAGAACACGCATGACGCGCCTGTCCCGCCCCGTCGCTGTTCCGTTCGCAATCGCCTTCGTTGCGCCCTTGCTCGCCGCCGATCCGCCGCTCATCTACCCGAAAACCCGCACGATTGACCAGGTGGACGAGCTGCACGGCGTGAAGGTGGCCGACCCGTACCGCTGGCTCGAGGACCTCGACTCGGCCGAGACGGCCGCGTGGGTGCAGGCGCAGAACTCTGTGACGTTCGGGTATCTGGAGCAGATTTCCGCCCGGCGGAAGATCCACCGCCGCCTGACGCACCTGTGGAACTTCGAGCGGTACGGCATCCCGTTCCAGGAGGGCGGCCGCTACTTCTTCAGCCGCAACGACGGGCTCCAGCCGCAGGGGGTGGTCTATGTGGCGGACGCGCTCGACGCCGCCCCGCGCGTGCTGATCGATCCGAACACGCTCTCGCCCGACGGGACCGTCGCGCTGGCCGGGCTGTACGTGCGCGAGGACGGCCGCCGGATGGTGTACGCGCTCGCGTCGGCGGGCTCGGACTGGGTCGAGTTCAAGGTGCGGGACATCGACACGGGACAGGACCTGGCGGATCACCTGAAGTGGATCAAGTTCTCGGGGGCGTCATGGACCCAGGACGGCCAGGGCTTCTACTACTCGCGCTTCGATGAGCCGCAGGACGCGAAGCTGTCCGACGTGAACTACTTCCAGAAGCTTTACTTCCACAAGCTCGGCACGCCGCAGAGCGAGGACCGACTGGTTTACCACCGGCCGGACCAGAAGGAATGGGGCTTCTCGGGCGACGTGACGGAGGACGGCCGGTACCTGATCATCACGATCACGCAGGGCACCGAGCGCAAGAACCGGGTGTACTACCAGGACCTCCAGGCGCCCGACGCGCCGATCACGCCGCTGCTGGACGAGTTCGACGCGCAGTACCTGCTGATCAATAACGACGGGCCGGTGTTCTGGTTCTTCACGGACCGCGACGCGCCGCGCGGGCGGGTCATCGCGATCGACACGCGGCAGCCCGAGCGGGCGAACTGGAAGGAACTCATTCCGCAGGCGGAGGAGACGCTTCAGGGGGTCAGCGTCGTGGCCGACACGTTCGTCGCGACGTACCTGAAGGACGCGCACACGGTGGTGCGGCTGTTCAAGCTGAACGGCGAGCCGCTGCGCGAGCTGCCGCTGCCGGGGCTCGGCACCGCGGGCGGCTTCGGCGGCAAGCGCCGCGACACGGAGACGTTCTACAACTACGTCGGTTTCAACTCACCATCGACGATCTACCGCTACGACTTCCGGACCGGCCAGTCCACGGTCTTCCGCCGGCCGAAGGTGGACTTCAACCCGGACGAGTACGAGACGCGGCAGGTGTTCTACACCAGCAAGGACGGCACGCGGGTGCCGATGTTCCTCACGCACCGCAAGGGTCTGGCGCTGGACGGGAACAACCCGACGCTGCTGTACGGCTACGGCGGGTTCAACGCCGCGATGACGCCGCACTTCTCGGTCGCCCGGCTGGTATGGATGGAGCTGGGCGGCGTCTACGCCGTGGCGAACATCCGCGGCGGCGGGGAGTACGGCAAGGAGTGGCACGACGCGGGCCGCCTGCACCGCAAGCAGAACTGCTTCGATGACTTCATCGCCGCGGCCGAGTGGCTCATCGCGAACCGGTACACGACCTCGAAGAAGCTGGCGATCGAGGGCGCCAGCAACGGCGGGTTGCTGGTCGGGGCGTGCCTCACGCAGCGGCCGGACCTGTTCGGCGCGGCGCTGCCGGGCGTGGGGGTGCTGGACATGCTCCGGTTCCACAAGTTCACGATCGGGTGGGCCTGGACGTCGGACTACGGCTCGCCCGACGATCCGGAGTTCTTCCAGACCCTCTACAAGTACAGCCCGCTGCACAATCTCAAGCCGGGGACGTGCTATCCCGCGACGCTGGTGACGACCGCCGACCACGACGACCGCGTCGTGCCGCTGCACAGCTTCAAGTTCATCGCGGCCCTCCAGGCCGCGCAGGGCTGCGCCAACCCCGTGCTGATCCGCATCGAGACGCGGGCCGGGCACGGCGCCGGCAAGCCGACACAGAAGATCATCGAGGAGGTCGGCGACGAGCTGGCGTTCCTGACGCGCGTGCTCGCGGTGGACACGCGCGGCCTGGACACACGCACGCTCGCGCCGGAGCCCGAGCCCGAGCCCGAGGGCGAGGACAAGTAGCCGCGCCGGGCGCCGCCGGGCGGCGTCGCCCGTCGCCCCCCGCAGGCGATTGGCTCCGCGTGACCTGCCCGCGACCCTTTTCCCGGCCCCCGGTCGCCCCGGGAGCCCGCCCGGCCGCCTTGCGTTTGCCGCCGGCCATGCTACGATGACGGCTCCCCGCGAGGGGATCGACCGGAGTGTAGCTCAGCCTGGCTAGAGCGCTTGGTTCGGGACCAAGAGGTCGCAGGTTCAAATCCTGTCACTCCGACTTGTTCGAACAGGAAGCCGTTCAGTGAGAAAACTGAACGGCTTTCTCTTTTCCAGGCAAAGAGTTACGGGGCCTCTGAAAATCCCCGATTCCCGCGCGCCTTTTGATTGAGTTTGTGGCATACTTCTTCTCGTGGAACGCACACCTTCTCACCCAACGTTGGTGGATGGCGTGGCGGCCGACCTTGCCGGGCCGCGGACGATGGCTTTTCTGGACAAGTGCGCGCGGCTGATCCCGTGGGACGATCTGGCCCGCAGCGTGGCCGACGTGTTTCCGTCGACGGTGCGTGAGCGTGCGCGCGGCGGGGAGCCTTCGCGGGGCGGCCGGCCGCACTGGCCGGTGAAGCTGTATGTGAAGTGCCTGAT
>CALGJV010000008.1 GCA_937928595.1 uncultured Phycisphaerae bacterium
CCTGTGAACCCCACCCCTGATGAAGAAGGGATTGAGACCGTGAATGCGTGCCACAGGTGTCACACGTGAAGCATGTGACACGTTGGGGCGGCGACGCTCTGGGGGGAGCGCGCAGGAAACCCGTGTGGCACCTGTTGCACGTGTCAGACGTGCAGCACGTGACACGTAGGGGGGCCGGCTCCGTGGAGTGGACCCGGCGGGCAGCACGTGTCGCCCGCGCCGGAGGTTCTTCCACGGGTTGAGCGGGCGTCAGCGCCGCGGTAGATTGCCCACCGCGCGGCCGGAGTCGGCGGGCAAGCCGGCCGCCGGCCCTGGAGGTTTCGCATGCGCATTCTGGTCGCCACCGTCGGCACCGGCCGCGACCGCAAGGACGTGGCCGGCGCGATCGCGCTCTCCACGCGCGAGCACCGCGCCGACCGGCTCGTCTGCCTTACCTCGGAGAAGACGGAAGAAGAGACGCTGCCGGAGGTGCGGGCCCTCCTGGCCGACAACGGCGTGATCGTGGAACACCGCACGGTCGCCGCGGTGGACGACGTGCAGGCGCTGTTCGGCGCGTATCGGCGGATTCTGGCGGAGCTGGCGGAGCGGCACCCGACGGCCGAGCTGATGGCCGACTTCACCTCGGGCACCAAGCCCATGTCGGCGGCGCTGTTCGCGGCGGCCGTCGCGCAGCGGGTGGGGAGCGTGAGTTACGTGGTCGGGGAGCGGGACGAGACCGGGCGGGCCGTGGGGGGCGGGCCGATGAGGACGTTCCGCCTGACGCCGGACCTGGTGACGGCGGACGAGGACCTGCGGCTGGCGCGGCGGCTGTTCAACGCGGGGGACTACCACGCGGCGCGGGAGCTGGCGCGGCGGTATGCACGGCGACCGGAAGGGCTGCCGGACGGGGAGCTGAAGAACCTGGCACGCGCGATCTGCAAGGTCGCGGACGCGCACTGGAAGTGGGAGCGGTTCGACTGGTCCGGGGCGGCGCATGACCTGAGCGGGTGGAACCACTGGCTGCCGGCCGCGGAGGCGCCGTGGGGCGAGAAACTGGAGGAGCAGCGGCGGTTCCTGGTGAAGTGCGCCGGCGACAAGCGGGACGAGTGGCCGGCGGAGCGGGTGGCGGACCTGGCGGCGAACGCGCAGCGGCGCCTGCGGCAGGGGCAGTATGACGACGGGGTGGCGCGGTGCTACCGGGCGATCGAGTATCTGGCGCAATGGAAGCTGGCGCGGGACCACGGGATCGCCAACACGGGCAAGGTGCCGGTGGAGCGGATACCGGAGGGGCTGCGGGCGGTGCTGTGCCGCAAGGAGGACGTGCCGGAGATCAAGGTCGGTCTCCAGAACGCCTACCGGCTGCTGGAGGCGCGGGGCGACCCGCTCGGGGCCGAGTTCCACCGGCGCTACGCGGGGGAGGATCGGTCGTGGGAGGGCGCGCGGGGCGAGCTGGCCAATCTGCTTCAGGCGCGCAACCAGTCATGGCTGGCGCACGGGCGGGAGTCCGCGCGGCGCGAGCGTGTCGGAGAACTGCTGGCGCAGGTCCGGGAGCTCGCCGGCTCGGTCATTCCCGGGTTCGACGGGCTGCTGGCGACGGCGGAGCACGTCCGGTGGCCGCTGCCGGAGGAGCCGGCCGGGACGGAAGGCGAGTGAGTGCGCGCGGGGGCGTCGCGGCCGCCACCCGGCCGCGGGACGAGGGGATGAAGCGAGCCGGAGACGCGGGGGCGGGCGGCGCGGCCGGCGTTCGACGGCGGCGGCCCGCCGGCAGTACGCGGAGGCCGTCGGCCTGTTTCGCCTAAGCCCGGCGGACCGGGCGGACGTAACCGTACGGCGAATCCCGTCTTCAGTTCGGGGGCACGTTGAGGCACCATGCCCCCCGAGAGGAGGCGTGGCGCATGGCGAAGGTTGCAGCGCGGGATTTGCGGAAGGAGGAGGTGTGGCGGCGGCTGGCTCGGCCGGCCGAGAGTGGGCAGTCGGTGCGGAGCGGGTGCCGCGAACAGCGGGTGACGGAGACGGCGTTTTATTGGTGGCGCAAGGAATTGGCGCGGCGCGCTGCGGAGCACGAGTGTTCGCTTCGCCGCATCATGGAGCGTGGGTCCGCCGGGCGGCGCGCTGCGGCTTACTTCGTAAGCGTCCGGTGAACCCCGTTGTTCGGAGTTGAGCGCGGAGCCCGGTGATCGGCCGTGCGCAGCGGTCGCTTGTGCGGGTCCGGTGCGATTGCGTGGGGTCAGTCTGCGGTGATGGGTTGCCAGCGGTCGGGCAGGAGCGTGTTGAGCTGGCTGACGGGGGTGGCGGCGATGCGGGTGAGCACGTCGCGTGGATACGCCCACGGCTCGACCTGATGCCGCTGGCAGGTGGCGATCAGACTGAACAGGGTCGCGGCCGTGACCCCGCCGTTGTCGGACCCACAGAAGAGCCAGTTTTTGCGGCCGACCGCCACGCGGCGCAGCGCGTTCTCGGCGGCGTTGTTGTCGATCGCCAGCCGGCCGTCGGTGGTGTAGACGCACAGCGCCTGCCACTGATTCAGCGCGTACCCGATCGCCTGCCCCAGCGGGCTCTTGGGCAGCACCGCTCCGCCGCGCTCGGCCTGCTGGGATTCCAGCCAGGCCCGGAACTCCACGAGACGCGGCAGGGCTTGCTCCCGCCGTAGACGAAGGCGATTCTCAACGAGCAACTCGGGCAAGCGTCGATCAGGCGTCTCGTTGTCGTGGGCGCGCTCCGCCTGCGCCGCTTGCTCGGCTTCCTGCTGCGCCTGCCTCTCGACGCTCTCGACGTCATAGAGCAGCCGGATGTGCGCCAGGGCCTGGTTGCCGACCGCCGGGTCGCTGTTGCGGGCGTCGTAGAACTTCCGCCGCGCATTCGCCCAGCAGGCCACCTCGGTCGAATGTCTGACGTTGGAGGTGGAGCGGAGCCTGACGGCCGCGGACGTGATCGACGTGCTGCGCTACGTGTTCCTGGTGCGCGGCGTGCCGCGCTTCATCCGCAGCGACAACGGGCCGGAGTTCATCGCCCGGGCGCTGCGTGATTACCTGGAGGTTGCCCAGGTCGGCACGCTCTACATCGAACCTGGCACGCCGTGGGAGAACGGTTATGCCGAGAGCTTTTACGGCAAGCTCCGCGACGAGTTGCTCAACGCCGAGCTGTTCGCTGACCTGCGCGAGGCCAAGGCCCTGGGCGAAAGCTGGTGCCGCGATTACAACCAGCGCCGGCCGCACTCGGCGTTGCGTTACCGGACGCCGGCGGCGTTCGCCGCGTCTCTTGGGGCTCCGCCCCAAACCCCGCCAGGGGCTCTGCCCTTGGACCCCGGCTTCTTCCCCTCCGCGGAAAGGGGTGCCGGAATCGAGAATCGAGGACCCGACTCTCATTGCGACTGGTACATAAACCGGGGGCAGGTCAGGTCGAAAGGACGCGCGAGGCAGACCCGAATGCGAGCGAACGAGCGACGCGCCGGCCCAGCCAGACGACCCCGCGGTCCCCGATCACCCGCGCATTGACCAAAACACACCATGACTCAGACTCACTGCAACAGTTCGGGGTTGTTCAGATGGCCCTCTCATAACACCTGGATCAGATTTTGGGGAGCAGGCCGCCAGAGAGCGAGACGGGCGTTCGGGATACGGCTCGCCTCTCGATGCTTTTCATTCGCTACTCGCTACTCGTTATTCGTCACTCACTATTCGCCGCTCCCGTTCGTCCGCGTCCGGCCGGCCGGGCGCGCGCCGGGCCGCCGCCGCGCTGAGGCCCCGCGCTACGCCGCCTTGTCGGCCGCGGTCGGCACAAGGCCGAGGAGGTCGTTGAGCACGAAGTCCGTGCTGAGCCCCTCGGCCTCGCCCTCGAAGTTCAGCAGCAGCCGGTGCCGCAGCGCCGGCAGGGCCGCCTTGCGCACGTCGTCGAAGCTGACGTTGTAGCGGCCGTCGAGGAGGGCGTAGATCTTGGCGGCCAGGGTGATGGCCTGGGCGCCGCGCGGGCTGCTGCCCCAGCGGACGTACTTGTTCACGGTGGGTGTCGCGAAGGCGCCGTTCGGATGCGTCGCGAGCACCAGGCGAACCGCATAGTCCTGCACGTGCGGAGCGATGACGATCCGGCGGACCAGGTCCTGCCCCGCGACGATGCGGGCGCCGTCCAGCACCGGCCGGACGTCCGGCTGGTACCCGCTGGTCGTGCGCTCGATGATCGTCGTGAGCTCCGCGCGGTCCGAGTAGCCGACGATCAGCTTGAAGAAAAACCGGTCGAGCTGGGCCTCGGGCAGCGGGTACGTGCCTTCCTGCTCGATCGGGTTCTGCGTGGCCATCACGAAGAACGGCTCCGTCAGCGGGTAGCGCGTCCCGCCGCTTGTGATCGCGTGCTCCTGCATGGCCTCCAGCAGCGCCGACTGCGTCTTGGGCGTGGCGCGGTTGATCTCGTCGGCCAGCACCATCTGGGCGAAGATCGGCCCGCGCTGGAACTGGAAGCCGCGCCGCCCGGTCTGCGGGTCCTCCGTGATGATGTTCGTGCCGATGATGTCAGCCGGCATCAGGTCGGGCGTGAACTGGATGCGGTTGAAGTCGAGCTGGAGCGCCTGGGCCAGCGTGCGGATGAGCAGCGTCTTGCCGAGGCCGGGCACGCCCTCGAGCAGCGCGTGGCCGCTCGCGAACAGGCACACCAGCACGCCCTCGACGACGTCCGGGTGTCCGACGATCATCTTGCCGATCTCGGTGCGCAGCCGCTGAAAGTCGTCGCGGAAGGCACTGACCTGCTGCTGGACCTGCGTCTCGACGCCGGCCATGGAGTCGCTCCCGTACAGGTCGCGCCGCGCGGACGGTGCCGGCGCGTGGTCGCGGATTCTACGGCCAGCCGGGGCCCGAGCGACAGGGGGGCCGGCGGCCCGGCCCCCGGGGCCCCCGCTGCGGGGGCCGGGAGCCTGGGCAGCCCGCCGAGATTTGGCTGCCGGCGCCGCGCGCGGCGTCCGACCCCCGCGGCGGACGTGCCGGTGACAGCCCGGAGTGCTCCCGCCGGATGTCTCGCATTCGCCCAGGACCGGCGGGGGCCGGCGTCGCGCACATCCCCATGGGCGACTAACCCTGCGATTCCTTCTCGAGGATCTGGTCCTCGTAGCTCTTGCGGCCGAGCATGCCGCCGGCGGTCGTGCCGCGCAGTTTCGCCTCGATCTTGGATTGGAGGTCGGACGGATTGCGGGAGCGCTCGACACACTCGTCGGCCGCGCAGATGCCGTTGTCGTAGAGCGTCCAGAGGTGGTCGTCGAGGAGCTGCATGCCGTACTTCTTGCCGGTCTGGATGGCCGAGTCGATACGGAACGTCTTGTTCTCGCGGATGAGGTTGCTCACGGCCGGCGTGACCACGAGGAACTCGTACGCGGCGACGCGGCCGCCGGTGCCCTGCTTGGGCAGCAGGGCCTGCGACAGCACGGCCAGCAGGTTCGTGCTGAGCTGCACGCGAATCTGCTCCTGCTGGTTCACGGGGAAGGCGTCGATGATGCGGTTGATCGTGCCCTGGGCGCCCGTGGTGTGCAGGGTGGCGAACACGAGGTGGCCGGTCTCCGCGGCGCGGATGGCGGCTTCCATCGTTTCGAGGTCGCGCATTTCGCCAACCAGCACCACGTCGGGGTCCATGCGCAGGCTGCGCCGCAGCGCCTCGGCAAAGCTCGGCACATCGACACCCACCTCGCGCTGCGTGACCACGCACTTCTGGTGCGTGTGGTAGTACTCGATCGGGTCCTCCACCGTGATGATGTGCCGGTCGCCGACCTGCCGGTTGATGTAGTCCAGCATCGTGGCCAGCGTGGTGGTCTTGCCCGAACCGGTCGGCCCGGTGACCAGGAACAGACCGCGCGGCCGGCGGCACAGGGCCTTCACGATCGGCGGCAGCCCGATCTCCTCGAAGGTCAGGATCTTCGAGGGAATCAGGCGCAGCACCATCGAGATGTTGCCCTTCTGGCGGAAGACCGAGACGCGGAAGCGGCCGGCGTCGCCGAAGGCAAAGCCGTAGTCCGTGCCGCCTTCCTCCTGCAGCTCCTGCTGGTTGCGCTCGGGCGTCACCGATTTCATCAGTGCGGTCGTGTCGTCCGGCTCGAGGGACTTGGTCTCCAGCGAGCGCAGCCGGCCGTCCACGCGGAGCACCGGCGGACGGCCGACGTGCAGGTGAATATCGGACGCGCCAACGCGGATGCACGTCTCGAGCAAGCGGTCGATGTGTACGGTCGCCACGACGAATCCTCAGGGGTGGCCGGCCGCGGCCACCGCGGGCCTCAATCCTCGGTCAGGATACCTTCCATCTGGGCGATGCGGGCGACCTCGAGCGGGGTCGTCACGCCGCGCAGAATCTTGAGCTTGCCGTCCTCCAGCAGGCTCCGCATGCCGCCGGCGCGGGCCGCGCGGCGGAGCTGGTTCGTGGGCGCCCGCGAGAACGCCAAGTCCCGCAGCTCGTTGTTCATCTCGAGCATCTCGAACAGTCCCTGGCGGCCGCGGTAGCCCGTGTTGCTGCAGCGGTTGCAGCCCTTGCCGATCATGATATGCCGGCCGGCCAGGTCCTCGTCCGTGATGCCCAGCAGGCGCAGCGTGAAGCGGTCGGGCGCCGGGTCGACCTGCTTGCATTCATTGCAGATGACGCGCACCAGGCGCTGCGCCATGATCGCCTGAATCGAGGACGCGACCAGGAACGGCTTGATGCCCATGTCGATCAGACGCGTGATGGCGCTGGGCGCGTCGTTCGTGTGCAGCGTGCTGAACACGAGGTGGCCGGTGAGGGCCGCCTGGATGGCCACCTCGCCGACCTCGCGATCGCGGATCTCGCCCACCAGGATGATGTTCGGCGCCTGCCGCAGCATGGCGCGGAGGATCCGGGCGAACGTCAGCCCGATCTCCTCCTTCACCTGGCACTGGTTCATGCCGGTGAAGTTGTACTCCACCGGGTCCTCGGCCGTGATGATCTTGCGGTCCGGGCGGTTCAGCTCCTGCAGGGCCGCGTAGAGCGTCGTGGTCTTGCCCGAGCCGGTCGGCCCCGTGACCAGGAAGATGCCGTTCGGCTGGCGGATGATGCGCTGGAAGCGCTCGTAGTCGTCCTCCTCGAACCCGAGTCCGGTGATGCCGATCTTGACCGAGTCCGGCCGCAGAATACGCAGCACGACGCTCTCGCCGTGATAGGCCGGCAGCGAGCTGACGCGGAAATCGATCTGGGAATTGCCGACCTTCTTCTTGATGCGGCCGTCCTGCGGTAGGCGCTTCTCAGCGATGTCGATGCCGGCCATGATCTTGAGGCGGGCGATCACCGCGCCCTGCATGCTCTTGGGGATGTTGTCGCGTTCGATGCACACGCCGTCGATGCGGTACCGGACGCGAACGCGGTCGGCCATCGGCTCGACGTGGATATCCGAGGCCCGCTGCCGAACCGCCTCGTCGATCATCAGGTTGATGAGCTTGATGACCGGGGCGTCGCCCTCGCGGGCCTCCTTGGCCTTCTTGAAGGCTTCCTGCTCTTTGGCGAGCAGGTCCGTGTCGCGGTCGATCTCCGAGATGGCCTCGTCCATGCTCGTATCGACGCCGCCGAGGAACGTGTCGATGAAGCGCTGGATCTTGCTGCGCGGGGCCAGCGCCAGGTCGAGCTCTAGCCCCAGCAGGAAGCGGAGCTTGTCCTGGAGCTCGAGGTCCAGCGGGTCGGAAAGGATGATCTTCAGGCGGTTGCCCTCCTTCTTCATCGGGAGGACCTTCTCGTCCTTGATCACCTTCTCGGGGACGAGGTTCAGCGCGGCCGGCACCTGCACGTTCTTATCGAGGTCGACGTACTCCAGGTCGAACTGCACCGCCAGGGCCTTGGTGACGTCGTCCTCGCTGGCCAGCTCGAGCTCCACCAGGGCCTCGCCCACACGCTTGCCGTGCTTGGCCGCGTACGCGATGGCCTCGGTCAGCGCCTCCGGCGTGACCAGGTTCCAACCGACCAGGATCTCGCCCAGCTTCTTCCGACGTCGTGCCATGCCGACTCCTCGCGGGACCGGGCCGCCGCCGGCGGACCCGCCCGCCGCGCTGCATTCTCCGGACGGCCGCGGCAAAAGGCAAGTTGGGCCGCGCCGCGGCGGCCGACCGGGCCGGGGGGGCGTTACGCGCCGCCCCGCCGGAACGCCGATAAAATGAGAACGCCGCCCAGGAGGCTGTCGTGCTGAAGACGTTTCCGCCGGAGCTGGAAGCCCACCGCCGCGTCATCGAGCGCGTCGCGCGCGAGCAGGGGCTCGACTTCTTCGAGACCGTCTTCGAGCTGGTCGACTTCGAGCAGATGAACCAGATCGCCGCCTACGGCGGCTTCCCGCAGCGCTACCCCCACTGGCGCTTCGGCATGGAGTACGAGCGGCTCCGCAAGACGCACGCGTACGGGCTCGGCAAGATCTACGAGATGGTGATCAACAACGACCCGTGCTACGCCTACCTTCTGTCCGACAACGAGCTCGTGGACCAGAAGACCGTCATGGCCCACGTCTACGCGCACTGCGACTTCTTCAAGAACAACGTGTGGTTCAGCCGCACCAACCGCAAGATGATGGACGGCATGGCCAATCACGCCACGCGGGTCCACCGGCACGTCGACCGCGAGGGCTACGAGCCGGTCGAGCGCTTCCTCGACGTGTGCCTGTCACTCGAGAACCTCATCGACCCCTACCTGCCGTTCATGAAGCGCGCCCAGGAGCCGCGCCGCCCGCGGACCCCGTCGCTGCGGTCGCGCGCCGAGGAGTTCGTCACCCGCTTCCCCGCCAAGCCCTACATGGAGCGCTACATCAACCCGCCGGAGCGGCTGGCGGCCGAGCGGGAACGGGAACGGAAGGCCGCCGAGGAGAAACGGCACGCCTTCCCGGCCCAGCCTGAGCGGGATGTCCTCCTCTTTCTGCTGCGGCACGCCCCGCTGGAGGACTGGCAGGCGGACCTGCTCGACATCGTTCGCGACGAGGCGTACTACTTTGCCCCGCAGGGCCAGACCAAGATCATGAACGAGGGCTGGGCCACTTTCTGGCACTCCCGCATGATGACGCGCTTCCACCTGCGCGACGACGAGCTGATCACCTACGCCGACCACCACTCCGGCACGCTCGCGTCGGCCCCCGGTCGGCTGAACCCCTACAAGATCGGCGTGGAGCTGTTCCGCGACATCGAGGACCGCTGGAACCGCGGCCGTTTCGGCAAGGACTACGAGGAGTGCGAGTCCATCGAGCGGCGGCGCGCCTGGGACACCGGGCTCGGCCAGGGGCTGGCCAAGGTCTTCGAAGTGCGCCGCGTCCACAACGACGTCACCTTCATCGACGAGTTCCTGACACCGGAGTTCGTCGACCGCTACCAGCTCTACCACTACCGCTACGACCCCGCGACCGGCCGGATGGTCGTCGTCGACCGCGACTTCCGCACGATCAAGCAGACCCTGCTGTTCATGCTGACCAACCACGGTCAGCCGTACATCTACATCGTGGACGGCAACTACGCCAACCGCGGCGAGCTGTACCTGGCACACAAGCACCTGGGCGTGGACCTCGATCTGAAGTACGCCCACGAGTGCCTGAAGAACCTGCAACTGCTCTGGCGCCGCCCCGTCCACCTCCAGGCGCGCATCAAGGACGACACGATCCTGCTGACCTGCAACAACGAGGGCGCGGTCAGTCAGCAGAAGATCCGCGACGACTGGCCGGCTCCGGCCCACACGGTGACCTGACCCCGCGGCCGCTCCGGCGCGGGGGGCCAGGGTTGAGTAGCGAGTGGCGAGTGACAAGCGGCGAGCAGCGAGTGAAAAGGATCGAGAGGTAAGTAGCGAGTGACGAGTAGCGAGTAACGGATGACAAGTATCGAGAGGCGAGCCGCATCCCGAAGGCCCGTCTCGCGCTCTTCCTCCCTTGCTCTCTTGCTGTCTTGCTCTCTTGGTCTCTCGCTTTCTTGATCTCTCGCTTTCTTGATTTCTCTCCGCGGCCGCCAGACAGGCTCGGACCGCAACCGCCCGAACTGAAACCCTCAATCCCTCTTCCCTCAATCCCTCAATCCCTCAGCCCCTCGATCCCTTCCTTCGTGCCTCCGTGCCTGCGTGGCTTCGTGCCTTCTTCCTCACCCGCCGATCAGCGCCACGAACGCATCGATGTCATCGAAGTCCACGTCGCGGTCGCCGTCGCAGTCGGCGCTCTCCCAGTAGCACCCGGGATACTCGGCCTCGTAGCCCGCGCGCCCGCTCAGGGCAGCCACGAACGGGTCGATGTCGTCGAAGTCCACCGCGCCGCTGCAATCCGTGTCGCCCGGCGTGAACGGCGGCACGAAAACGCAGCTCGGCGCCTCGCGCGTCACCCGCACGGCATCGACCAGCCAACCGCGGGTCGTGTTGTAGTTCTCGTCGATGCTGTCGAACCGCCAGTCGAGCACGACCGTCTGCCCGGCCCACGCCGTCAGGTCCACCGACCGGGTCTGCCACGTCGCGCTCTCCGCCGGCGTGTCGCTCAGGCCGCCGTTCACGTACATACCCGCCAGGTCGTAGCCCCACGCGTTCTCCGTCTGGAGCAGCGAGCAGTACGTCAGCAGGATCCGCCCGCCGACGGGCACCGTGGGCAGCGCCAGCGGGGCCGCCGTCAGCGTCCCGCGCGTCCGCGCGCCGGTGGAATAGTTGCAGCCGCTGTCCCGGCCGTAGTACGCCCACCTCACGCCGTCGCACGCGGGCGCCACGCCGCAGGCCGTGCTCACGTGCCACAGGCCCGTGGTCGTCCAGCCCGCGGGCAGGCCGCTTTCGAAGCGCTGTTCGAGCAACGTTTCCGGTACGAGCGTGCCGACGGACGCCGCCAGCGGCGCCGCGGCGCCGCCGGCCGGTGCGGTCTTCAGCCCGGTGCGCGTTCCCTCGGCCGCGACGTAGTATTCGGGGCTGTCGCCGCACAGCATGCGCGGCAGCGTCGCGGCGTACGTCGTGCCGCCCAGCGGCACGAGCGGCGCCGACTCGAACGCGCCGCCCCGGAAGCGGTAATGCAGCCGCGCCGTCCCCGGCACGAGCACCTCGTCGCCCGGGTCGATCGTCACGTTGAACGTGGTCGGCGACCACGGCGGGACGACCCGCGGCGGCGCCGGCACCGCCACGCGCAATCCCGTGTCCCGCACGGTGAAGCGGTACGTCCCGACCGGGGCCGTGCGCGGCAGCGTCTCGGCCCGTCCCGACGCATCGGCCGCCGCGAGGTAGTACTCGACGGTCGTGCCCGGCGGCGGCCCCGGAATCGCCCCGGCGAACTCGTGCGGCGTCTCCGTCGCGACCAGCGGCGCGCTGTTCCACGCGGTCGTGCCGGCCGCCCGCCACCAGACGCGCAGCGCATCGGGCAGCAGCGCCGCCCCGCTGTGGGCCCGGATCGTCGCGGTCAGCGGAACCTGGGCCGCCGGGGCGACTTCGGCCTCCAGCCGGCGGTGCGTCAGATGCAGCATGTGGCGGTCGAACACGGCCCGCGTGCGACAGTGGAGCGCGTCGTAGTAGTACCAGTTCGCGTAGTCGAAGCCGGTGACCTCGTAGCCCGGCAGCGCGGCGCGGTACGTGGCCAGCGCCGCCGCATCGGCCGGAATGTCGAACAGCGGCACGAACACGCGGCGGTTGAGAATCAGGGCGTTCGTGTAGTTGGCGATCCGCCCGTTGTTGTTGTATGGCGGACAGTCGATCCGCAGGATGCGGTACGGGCGGCCGTAGCTGCCGGTCAGGCCCGCGAGCGTCGCCACATTGGCCTCGATCCGCGCGTACTCCTCGTGCCAGGGTGGAGCACGCTTGACCAGCAGCGTCTCCTCGTCGAGGAGCTTGAACCAGCAGTCGATGTGCTGGATGCCGTTGTTCTCGGTGTTGTTCAGCACGCGGTACGTGTCGATGCCCGCGTACTGCTGCGCCAGCGCGTAGAACTGGGCCGGCGTCCAGAGCTGCTGGTTCTCCCCGATCATCGCGCAGGTCGAGAACGCGGCCCCGCGGCCGTCCACCAGGAAGTTGCCGCCGGTCAGGTACGCGTTCAGCGCGTACACCGGCGCGCCGAAGTACGCGGCCACGCTCGTCGGCACGGTGTCGTCGCCGGTGTAGCCGCCCGGCGACGTGATCGGCACGCACGGCGTGTTCACCCACGGATAGCCGCGGAAGACCGGGTCCACGATCCCCCACGTCCCGTTGCCGTCGAAGATCTGGTGCGGGCCCCAGTCGCGCGGCCAGACGCTGCCGACGTTGCAGCGGATGTATTCCACGCGTGCCGGATCCAGCCCCCATGACGTCAGCGTCGCGCGGGCCTGGTCCTCGTGCGCCGCGCTGCGGACCAGCACGTACAGGCGATCATCGCGGGCCAGCTCGACCACCAGCGCTTGCGGCAGCCCGAGCGGCCAGCTGATCAGCGTGCCCAGCGCGGGTTCCCACTCGGCGCACACCCGCACGGGCGCGACCGGCTGGGCGCGGACAGCCGCCCCGGTTGCGAACAGGGTGAGGGCCAGGAGCAATCGGGTGATGCGATTCATGTCAGCTCCGGAAGAGACATCGACGACGATCAAGCCTCGCCTCCGCCAGTATAGCCCCTCCGGGCGAGACCCCGCGCCGTTTCAGCGGCCCTCGACAGACCTCGTCGCCTGTCGGCGCCATTCGCTCCAAACGGCGCGCGCCGCGGCCCTTGTTTCCGGCCCATCCGTGGACGAAAAAGCCGGCCGCAGGCCGGTTATCCGGCCCAGAGTAACCGCGGCCCGCTCGGCCACGGTCGCGGGAGCTGATGCGCCATCTGCCGGCGCGGCACCCACGTCCGCAAATCCGCGGGCCCGCAGCACATCGACCGCTTCGCCCGCCGCGCGATCGCGGAACGTCGGCCCCCCGCACGGCCGGTCGTCGTCCAGATAGCGCAGGAAAGGCGGCACGCAGTCCAGCATGCCGATCCAGTCGAGCGCATCCACCAGCGCCGCCGCGAGTTCCGGCGCGCGTGCGACTCCACTCATGCGCTCCAGCGCCGCCACCGCGACCGGTGTTCCCCGGCGTGCCAGCGCCTCGCAGGCCGCGATCGCCGGCGCGCCCTCCTGCTTCAGCCAGATCCGCCACAGCGGTTGGACCACCTCGTCGCCGCGGGCGCTCAGCGCGACGGCCGCGAGGTGTCGCACACCGTCATCCGGATCGCACAGGGCGTCGAACAGCATGTCGGTCGCCCACTCCGCGGGCACGGTCTGCGCCACGAGCACGCCGTACTGCCGCACGTCGGCGCGCCGATGGTCGCGCAGCGCGTCCGCCGCCCAGCGCGCGTCACGGCCGGCCTCGACCAGCAGCGCGAGCCAGTGCCCGCGCGCCGCGTCGGCGTCCGAGTGCGCGAGTTGCCATGCCCAATAACGCGGCCCCAGCGGGCCGCGGCACAGCAGCGCGAGCAGACAGACGAGCAGAGTGCAGCCGATGGCGAGCACGACCCGGCGGGGGCGGCGCGGCGACGGCGGCGGATCGGCCGGCATCCCGCGCATTCTAGCGCTCGACGGCGGGCCTGCGCGCGGCGCGACCACACGCCGCGGTCGTGCGCAAGGTTTGCGTGTCCTGATAACGGCGCCGCGCATTTTTCAACTGGCAGCGACGCGGGCGCGCGTGCTATCATCGACGGGCACGGGCGGAGGAGCGGGAAGCCCACGTCGGGCCTGGTGAGGGACATGAGCCGACACCCATTCGATCTACTAATGGAGCTCGACACTCAGCATATCCGACTCGATTGTGCCGCGCTCCATCTGGCCCGCGATGTTTACCCGAAGATCGACGTACCCCGCTACCTGCGTCTCCTCGACGAGATGTCGGCGGCGGTCATGCAGCGCCGGCCCGGACTCGCGGCCACGCTGCGCTACGAAGCGCTGCGGGACGTGCTGGTCGGTGAGTTCGGTCTGTCCGGCAACGCGCGCGACTACTACGCGCCGGAGAACAGCTACCTCAATCGCGTGCTCGACACGCGGGTCGGAATCCCGATCAGCCTGGCCGTCGTGTGGCTCGAAGTCGCGCGCCGCCTGAAGTGGCCCGCCGCGGGCGTCGGCCTGCCCGGGCACTTCCTCGTACGGCTCGATGATCCGGAGCGTTTCGTGCTGGCCGACCCCTTCCACGCGGGTGTCGCGCGCTCCGTCGACGATTGCCGCCTGCTGGTCGCCGAGCGCTTCCAGGGCGCGGTCGAACTGAGCGCGCGGCACCTGCGCCGCGTGAGCACGCGCGGCGTGCTTGTCCGCCTGCTGCGCAACCTCCGTAACATCTACCTCGCCGCGGAGGACTGGCCGCGGCTGGCCAGCACTTTGCGGCGCCTGGCCGCGGTCCAGCCGGCCAACGGGCGGCACCTCCGTGAACTCGCCGCCGTCTGTTGGCGCCAGGGCGATGTCCGCGGCGCGCGCAACCACCTCGCCCTTTACCTTCACCGCCTGCCGGACGCGCGGGATGCGAGCCTCGTCGAGCGGAGCCTCCGCAAGCTCGACCTGGCGCTCGTCGCGCAGAACTGACGCGCGGCGCGCGCCGCGCCCCTATTCGTCCAGCACTCCCCACGGCTGATCGGTGCGCAGCGGCGCCGGGCGCTCGCACGTGCTCGCCACCGTGACATGCCGCCCGGCCTCCGCCGATTCGAGCAGCCCCAGCATCACGTCCAGCACGTGGAACGCCAGCGCCCCGGACGCGCGGTGCGGGCGGCCGGTCCGCAGCGCGCGGGCCAGGTCCGCCGCGCCGAGCCCCCGGCTGTTCTCGACATACGGCCCGCGCAGCGGCACGTCGGTCCACTCCGCGGCGCGCGCCCCGCGGCGCCGCACCGGCCCGCCGAACCCGTTCGGGTCGGGCAGCGCCAGCGAGCCCTCCGTGCCGTACAGCTCCAGCAGCGGTACGTTCGCGTGCCAGACGTCGAAGCTCGTCACCAGCGTCGCCACCGCGCCGGCCGCGAACTCGAGCACGCCCGCGACATGCGTCGGCGTGTCCACCCGCACGCGCCGCACGCGCGCCGGGTCGCTCGTGATCGTGCGCTCCGGGAACGTCACCCGCGCGGCGGCGCACACCCGCCGCACCGGCCCAAGCAGGCTCACCAGGGCGGTCAGGTAGTACGGCCCCATGTCCAGCAGCGGGCCGCCGCCGCGCTCGTAATAGAACTCCGGCGCCGGGTGCCAGTGCTCGTGCCCGTGGCACATCATGAACGCCGTCGCCGCCACGGGCGCGCCGATCGCGCCCTCATCGAGCAGCGCCCTGGCCGTCTGGTAGCCCGCGCCGAGGAAAGTGTCCGGTGCGGCACCGACACGCAAATCCTGCTCCGCCGCCATCTCCAGCAGCCGCCGCCCGTCGGCACGCTCCACCGCCAGCGGCTTCTCGCAGTACACCGGCTTTCCAGCGGTGAGCGCGGCCGCCGTCACCGCTGCGTGGGCACGCGGGACCGTCAGGTTCACGACCAGTTCGACCGCGGGGTCCGCAAGCAGTGCCGCCACGTCGGGCGCCGCTGCGACGCCGTGCCGCTCGGCCGCCGCCGCGGCCCGCTCGGGCACCTGGTCCGCGCACGCAACGACCCGCGTGTCCGCGAAACGCGCGAGGTTCCGCAGGTAGACCGCGCTGATGTTGCCGCAGCCCACGACCCCCACGCCGACCGGCTCCATGCGTGTGCTCCCGCGCCGGCCGGCAGGGGTGCAACTCTGAAACGCCCGCTCGGCCGGTGGCGACAGACTATTCGCTCAGCGTCCACCGGGCAAAGCCGGACGGATCAGCCCCGCGCAGCGGTCTTTTTCCTTGTGGCGAAGGCCACGACCTGATAACATTTCCGTTGGGAGAAGGAAGGGCGCCGCCGCGGATTAGACGGCGACGCCGCGGCCGACGGCCCGGTGCAAAGGTCGTGGCCGAAGCGGAGCCCACCCCACAGTTGGCGCCCGGTCGGCGGTGCGCGCCGGGCACGGCTCTAGGGTCTCAACACCGAGGAGGAGTTCATGGCTCGCAGACAGTCAATGTGGTTTGCCGCGCTCGCGGTCGGCCTGGTGGCGGCTGCCGCGCAGGCGGTCCCGCCGGTCCCGGCGTACCTCGTCATCAAGCAGGGGGACGCGTACGGCGGTTCGACGGTCAGCTCGCTCAACGCGCCGTTTACGGACGGTAACGGCAAGGTCGGCTTCGTCGCCGCGCTGGCGGACAGCCAGCGGATGATCTGGTGGAACACCGGCCCGGTGTTCTACTCGAACAGCGCGCTGCCGGACGTGCTGACTGGCGGCGAGAGCTCGATGGGTGTGAGCAACACCGGCGGGTTCATCTATAGCCCCTCGGTCAACGGCAACGACGCGGTGCACACGCACGGCGGTACGCTGCTCCAGCGGGGCGATCCCATTCCGCCGCTGCCCGGGCTGTACAGCACCTTCAACAGCCGGCCCGCGATGCTGCCCGATGGCACGGCGTACTGGATCGGCGGCTCGACGGCCACACAGGGCAGCTCGACCTCGACCAACCGGCACCTGTTCAAGGCCACGGACCCGACCAATCCGGCCACGATCACGCGGGTGCTGGGCGGCGGCGACGTGATCAACGGCAAGACGATCCGTACGACGGCCTCCAACTTCAGCTTCTGGATCTCCAACAACGGCCAGCACCACATTCACGTGCTGGACATGAACGTGACGCCCAATGAGCACGTGTACCTGGACGGCGCTTTCGTGGCCGTCGAGGGCGATCCGACGGGCCAGGGCGACAACTGGGAAAACTTCGACCTGGTCGGCGTAAACAACGCCGGCAACTACGTCTTCTCGGGTGACACCAACGGCGCTCCCGCCACGGACGCGTTCGTGGCGTACAACAGCGTCATCAAGGTCCGCGAGGGGCAGACCGTCGACGGCGTGACGCTGGCCGGCGGCGCGGCGGTGCGGGCGGTCAGCATCAACAACCTGGATGAGGTCGTGCAGATCTGGGGCTGGGGCAGCGGCACCACCGCCCAGGAACACCTCTTCTTCGGGAGCGGCCCGACGCTGGAGAACTCGATCCGGCTGCTGAGCCTCGGCGACGAGATCGACATCAACGGTGACGCGACCTCGGATTACAAGCTGATCGACTTCAACGCCAGCGGCATCGTCGGCCCCGGCCTCGACCTGGCCGAGGACGGCTACGTCTACCTCGACGTGGACCTCCAGACGATCGGCGCTGCGGACTCGATCCAGGCGATCATCCGCATTGCCGTGCCGGAGCCGGCGTCGTTGCTGCTCGCGGCCTTGGGCGTGCTGGTCCTCCGCCGGCGGTAACGAACAGCGCGTGCTGGGGCTCGGTGCGGCGCGGCGTGGCCCGCCACGGCCGCGTCGCCCGGGCTGACGCCGCGGGACGATCCACATGCCCGCCCGGTTCCGGCCGCGGCGGGCATGTGTCACAGTGCGGAGCACGCGGGCGGGCGCGAAACTGGGTACGATGCGTGTCCGGCGGGCACGCGCGCCCGCTCTCCGGAGGTGTCTTATGCCGCTGTGGTTTGTCCGGCTGGTCGTCGCGGGGGTGCTGGCACTCAGTTCCGTGGCGCTGGCCGCGGACGCGCCCCGCCGTTACGACGGCTGCCAGGTTCTGCGAGTCGAGGTTACGGACGCATCCGAGCTCGCGCTGCTGGAAGCGCTGGACGTGGATTTCTGGACCGACCGACCGGCCGTCGGCCCGGTCGATGTCCTGGTGACGCCCGAACAGCGCGCCGCCATGGAGGCCTTCGGCCTGCGGAGCTCCGTCCGGATCGCCGACGTGCAGGCGCTCGTTGACCAACAGCACGCCCCCCAGCCGCGCGACTGGTTCGACGCTTACCACCCGTACGACGAGATCGTCGCCCACCTTGACCAGCTCGTGACGACCTACCCTGAACTGGCGCAGCTCTTCCCGCTCGGCACGACCGTCGAGGACCGGATCATCTGGGGGATTCGAATCGCCGCCCCGGCCCAGACGCCGCTGCGGCCCGGCGTGTTCTACTGGGGGACCGTCCACGCGCGCGAGTGGATCACCAGCACGATCATCCCGTACCTGGCGACGCACCTGCTCGCGAACTACGGGCTGGACCCGGTCGTCACGGACCTCGTCAACCACGTCGAGTTCCTGCTCGTCCCGGTGGCCAACCCCGACGGCTACATCTACAGTTGGGAAACCGAGCGGCTGTGGCGCAAGAACCGGCGCGACAACGGGGACGGCACGTTCGGCGTAGACATCAACCGCAACTGGGGCCACGAATGGGGCGGCGACGGCAGCAGCGGGACGCCCGGCGCCAACACCTACCGCGGCCCCGTGCCGTTCTCCGAGCCCGAGACGCGGGCCCTGCGCGACCTGTTCCTCGACCGCCCCAACGTGCGGGCGATGAACGACATCCACAGCTACTCCCAGCTCATCCTCTGGCCGTGGGGCTGGACGCCCGCTCCCTGCCCCGACCAGGCCGCCTACGCCGCGGCCGGCGACGCGATGCGACAGCTCATCCTGGGCGTCTCCGGTAAGAACTACACCGCCGGGCCGGCCAACACGACCATCTACCCCGTCAGTGGCGGCTCGATCGACTGGACCTACGGCGTCCGCGACGTGTTCTCGTTCACGTTCGAGCTCCGGGACACCGGGACCTACGGTTTCCTGCTGCCGCCGGACCAGATCCGGCCCACGAACCTCGAGATCCTGCCCACGTTGTTGTACCTGGCGAACCGCCCGGAGGTCCGCGCGACGCAGATTCGCTTCCCGGAGGGCGTGCCCAGCCGGCTCGTGGTGGGCGCCGCCACGCCGATCCCCGTCGCCGTCACCTCGGGGGTGGCCGAGCCGGACCCGGCCACCGCCCGCGTGTACGTCCGCTATCACCCGGGGGAGGCCTTCGTCGCCCGCCCGCTTGAGCACGTGGCGGGCGCCCTGTTCTGTGCCGTCCTTCCGCCCACGCACTGCGGCGCGCAGCCGGAGTTCTACTTCGCCGTCGACGTGGACGGGCAGACGCAGACCCAGCCGCCCGACGCGCCGGCGACCGTCTACACCGCGGCCATGGTCAGCGGCACCACGGGTATCTACGAGCCTCTGGACACCAATCCCGGCTGGACAACGGAGGGGCTCTGGGCCTGGGGTATTCCACTGGGCGGCGGAGGCCAGCACGGCGGCAAGGATCCGCGAAGCGGCTACACCGGTGCGTTCGTCTACGGCTACAACCTCGCGGGCGATTACACGAACAACATGCCCGAGCGCAATCTCACCAGCATCCCGTACGATTGCCGCGGGCAATGGGGCCTGCGGCTCTCGTTCTGGCGGTGGCTCGGAGTCGAGCAGCCGCCGTACGACCGGGCCGCGGTCCGCGTCAGCCGCGACGGCGTGAACTGGACGACGCTCTGGCAGAACACCGCCGAGGTGGCCGACCGGCAGTGGGTCTACCAGGACTTCGACATCTCCGCGGTCGCCGACAACCAGCCGACCGTCTATCTCCGATGGTCGATGGGACCGACCGACAGCGGCTGGGTCTACTGCGGCTGGAATATCGACGACATTCGCGTCTATGCCACCGGCTGCGCGGAGCTGCGCGGCGACGCCAACTGCGACGGTCGCGTCGATTTCGACGACATCGACCCCTTCGTCGTCGCACTCGGCGGTCAGGCGGCCTACGAAGCCGCATACCCGTTCTGCCGTTGGGATAACGCCGACTGCGACAACAGCGGCTCAGTCGATTTCGACGACATCGACGCGCTCGTGGCGGCGCTTTCCGGCGGGTGACGTTCGGCCCGTCCGCACTTTTCGCTTGGGAACCGGCCGCACCCGCGTTTACGATAGGAGTAGGAGCGGGACCGGGGGCCGTCCCCGCCCGCGCTGAAACGATTCAAGGAGGTGGTCCGATGCTTCGTCCGCACACTCGTCTCGCTTCTCTCGCCGGGGTCCTCCTCGCCCTGGCCGCGGCCCCGGTGGCAACGGGACAGGCCGACAGCCGCACGCTCTTCGTCGTGAACAACGGCAACCTTGAGGGCAGCGTCACCGCGATGGCGATCGCTCCCGACGGTACGCTGTCGGTCATCAACCGCGTCGTCACCGGCACGCGGCCGAACACGACCGTGCCCTGCCCCGGCTGCAATCCGTACGAGGTGTCGTTGTCGCCGAGCGGCCGCTACCTGGCCACCGGCCATGCCTCCACCAACGACCCGCACGAGCAGATCACGATCTTCACGGTCGCTGCGGACGGCAGCATCACCCAGACCGCGGCGTTCAGCGTTCCTGGAACCCCCATGGACCTGACGTGGATCACGGATTCGCTGCTGGTGGCCACGCGCACGGACACAGGGGCGATCGTGCTGTACGAGTGGGTTCCGGCCGGACCGAGCCTGATCGAGCGGGACACCGAATACGCCGGCACGTTCAATGCGTATGTGGTCAAGCACCCGGCCGGGCCGTACGTCTACGCGAACGACACCGGCTCGGCCCGCGCCGTACGCGCATACCGCATCGAGCCGAACAACACCTTCACGCTGATCGACACCGAACCGACCGGGTCGAACTACGCACTCGAGCTGGCGATCACGCCGGATGGCACGAAGCTGTACGCCGCCGGGGGCATCACGCAGGTCGTGGGCGGCTGGTCGATCGCCGCGGACGGGACGCTGACGCCCCTGCCCGGTTTCCCGGTCGCGGCCTTCGGCAACTCGCCCTCGAACGTGATCTGCGCGCCCGACGGCGCGTATCTCCTGGTCGGGCACGGCACCGACGCCACCGTGCGGTCCGCCGCGATCGACCCTCTCACGGGCGCCTTGACGCCCACGGGCGCGATGTTCGACGTGGGGTTGCAAGGCACGCTCGGCGACGTGGCCACCCTCGACAACCTCATGTTCGTCACCGACAACTCGACCGCGCTCGACGGCCTGATGGGCATCTACTCGTTCACCGTCAACCCGGACGGCTCGTTCACGCAGAACGGCCCGATCGTCTCGACGGCCGGCATCGCCCCGCGCTCCGTGGCCACCTGGAAGCCGCCCGTCTTCCGGCCGGGCGACACGAACTGCGACGGCGTCGTGAACTTCGACGACATCGACCCGTTCGTGCTGTCACTGAGCGGACAGGCCGGATACGACGCCCAGTTCCCCAACTGCGACTGGCTGACGGCCGATTGCAACGGCGACGGCACCGTCAACTTCGACGACATCGACGCGTTCGTCGCCCTGATCGGCTCCTGAGCCTCCCGCACGCTCTCGGCCGATCTCAACCGCTTCGTCCGCCCCGTCCCGGCGCTCCGTGCCGGCGGGGCGCTCCCTTCCCCCGGGTCGCACCGCGCCCCCGAGGGCCGAAGTGAAGGCATAGACGAACCGCTAAAGGACGCGAGCTACGAGACTTGCGGCACAGGGAGCAAAGCGGAAGGAAAAGGTGGCGATGGGATTCGAACCCATGAAAAACGGATTTGCAATCCGCTCCCTTAGACCACTCGGGCACGCCACCGTGCGTTTCTAACCCGATCCTCACACGCCCGCCGCCGCGGGCCCACAACCGATCATCGTATCAGATTCGGATGGCGGAACAAGTCCGCACTCCTCGTGCGCCATCACGACCCTCCTGGCGCGCGGAAGTCCGCCCCCGTGTACGCGAGGATCGGTGCGCCGCACTCGGGACAGTTCGACGAGGTTAGCCGATAGAGCAGATATCCGCACGCAGGGCAGCGCTCCTCTTCGATCTCGATCCGTAGCCGCAGCCGGCACTGCACGCATGTCCCGCCGCCGGCCGCCAGTTCCTGTTCGCGGCCGCAGCGCGGGCAGCGCAGCCAGAGCCGCACAGCCGTCGTCACGGCCGCGCGCTCGCGCAGCGCGTTGAACCAGTGCAGCAGCGGAACGCTCAGCAGCAGGCAGCCGGTCAGGATGCTGCCCACGATGAGGAACGTCTCGATCCCGTGTGCGCCGAACACAAACGGCAGGAATCGATACTCATCGGAGAAGGCCGCGGTGATCCCGAGCGCCAGCGCCAGCACCACCCCCCGCGCGAGGTACTGCACGAAACGCAGGTTGGGCGGCAGACACGCCACCGCCAGGAGTGCCGGGGCCCCGGCCGCCGCAGCCCAAGTCATCGCCCAAAAGCACCAGTACTCGCACACCTCGCTCACCGGATAGGTCGGCCGGCCCCAGATCAGCATCGGCGTAAGCCCAAGCATGGCCAGTGCGAGCACCACACCGCAGGTCGCCGCGATCCGGCCGCGCCGCCGCGAAAACGCGAAGAGCGAACCCGACATGATCGGAGCCGCGAACGCCAGCGCAAGGGCCGTGAGCAACAACTCCTCGATCAGACTCCCCCGCGGGCCCTCCAGCGCAATCACGGCCGCGATGGTCAGCAGCGTGCCGACGAACAGCACCAGGGAAACCAGCAGCACGCTGCGCAGGAGCTTGCGGCTCACGGCGGCGTCCATAAAGCACCTCGCCGGTGCGGCACGCCGTGCGACGCGCCCGCGGAATGCGGCGGTCAGCGGCCCGCCCGGAAACGCCCGGCCCGTCGCGCGGCGCCGCCGGCTCCCCTCAGGCGCCGCCGCCGCCCAGCAAGTCACCCATGCCCGGCAGGTTCAATCCGCCGGTGGCGGCCTGCATCTCCTTCTGCAACGCTTCCCGGCTGCGGGCCACCGCGTCCCGCACGGCGGCGCAAACCAGGTCCTCGATCAGCTCCACGTCGCCCCCCTGCACCAGCGCCGGCTCGAGCTTCACGCTCAGCAGCTCACCGCGGCCGTCGACGGTCGCCCGCACCTGCCCGCCGCCGGCCTCGCCGACCATTCGGGCCGCCTGGAGCCGCGCGTTCATCTGCTCCATGTTCTGTTTGATCGCCCCAAAGTTCTTCAGCAGACCCGCGATCTGTCCCAGATTGCCGAACATGCCCGTACTCCTGCGCTGTTCTCTCGCTTCGGCCCGCCCGTCCGCCTTCACCGGTCCGCGGGCGGCCCGACCGGCCGCAACCTAACGCTCGGCGGGCGACGGTGGGGCCGCGCGCACATCGACGATGATGCCGTTGAAGAGCTCGAGCGCTTTTCGCACGACCGGGTCCTGCTCGACCCGCCGCCGCGTCTCGCTCGACACACCCGCCGGATGCGGGGGCGTCGCGCTTCCCGGCACGTCATGGCCGACTTCCTCGTCGGCCGGATGCCAGTCGCTCGGGACCTCGACCGCCGACTCGGCTTCATCGGGCTCGACCGGCACCGCCCCCGGGGGTGCGGGCGGCTCACTCCGTGTCGTCAACGGCGGCCGTCCGGCCTGTGCCGGTGGTACCCCCACGGCGGCCGGCGGCCGGCCTCGCTCCGGTCGCGCGGGCGATCGGCTCCGCGGTGGAGCGCCGGCGCCGACGGGCGGCCCGGCCGGGCCGCGCGGGACGGTCGCGGCCGCGGGCCGCGGGGGTTCAACCGCCGCTACCGAATCCGCGGCGGGCTTTTTTTTTTCGCCCCCGGCCTCCTCGGACGGGAGCTGGGCGAGCAGTTGCTCGATCGAAGCCCACTCCTTCATGCGGGCGAAGCGGACCAGCACGGCCTCGGCCAGCGCCCGGCCGGCGCTGCTGGAGCGCACGTGCCGCCGCAGCTCCTCGAGCATCCCGATCATCTGCACGTAGTGCGACAGCTCAAACGCCTGGGCAAGTGCCACGTACTCCTCGCGCCGACCCGCGGGGATGTCCACCATCGGCGCGTCGGGCCCGCACGTCCGGACGAGCATGAGCATCCGCACGACCTCGACCGCGTCGCCCACGAAGCTGTCAAGCCCCCGACCCGCCCCCAGCAGCCCGTCCAGCTCGGTCAGCACCGCCGGCGCATCGCCGCGGGCCGCGTGCTGGAGCAGCGTCACGATGCGCTCGTCCTGCGTCGGCGGCAACAGCTCGTCCAGAATCTCCGGCGTCAGCCGCGTCGTGGACACCGCCAGGAGCTGGTCGAGAATGCTCAGCGCGTCGCGCATCGAGCCGGCCGCGAGGCGGGCCACGCGCTGGAGAACGGCCTCGTCGGCCGCCGCCCCCTCGGCCTGCACGATCTCAGCCAGCCGGCGGGTGATGTCGGCGGCGCTGATGTTGCGGAAGTTGAAGCACTGGCACCGGCTGCGGATCGTGGCCGGCACCTTCTGGATCTCGGTGGTGGCGAGGATGAACTTGACGTGGTCCGGCGGCTCCTCGAGCGTCTTGAGCAGCGCGTTGAACGCGCCGGTCGAGAGCATGTGGACCTCGTCGATGATGTAGACCTTGAAGCGGGCCCGCGCGGGGCGCAGCGTCGCGTTGCTGCGCAGCTCGCGGATGTTGTCGACGCCGGTGTTGCTGGCCGCGTCGATCTCGAGAACGTCGATATCCTCCCCCTCCGCGACCGCCCGGCACAGCTCGCATTCGCCGCAGGGGGTCGGCGTCGGCGCGTGGTAGGCCCGGCAGTTGAGCGCCTTGGCCAGGATCCGGGCCATGCTGGTCTTGCCGACGCCGCGCGTTCCGGTGAACAGGTAGCCGTGGTGGATGCGGCCGGCCTGGATCGCGTTCACCAGCGTCGTCGCGATCGGCTCCTGTCCGACCACCTCGGTGAACGTCCGGCTGCGGTACTTGCGGGCGAGAACGGTATAAGCCATGGCGGATTCGGCTTCTCGGGTCGCCGCACTTCCGCGGCGGGACAAACGCCCGGGGCCCAACCAGGTTTGCGCTGCACGTGGGCCGTGCCGGGTGGGCTGCTACCTTCCGGTCCTGACCCGTTGTCCGACCGACGCACTGCACCGGCCCAGCCGGTGCCCCGGGCGGGGCGTATCGTAGCGGGCGGCGGACGCTTCATCCACCCGGCCGCGGAGGCGCGCCCGCGCGAAAGCGTGAGGCCCGTCGGCCACACCCCCCGCGACGCGCGGCGCTCGTCCGCGCTCGCGCGGGAAGGTACGGCCCGCCGTCCAAGCCCGAGCGGCAGCCGGGCAGCCCCGAACGTAACGAATTCACAAGGTTCCAGAAGACGCGCCGCAGCCTGCCCGGCGTGCCATCCGCAACGCGCCACTCGCCATTCGCTATTCGCCGCGCGCCGCTGCGGGCTACGGCGCGTGCTCCCCCCCCGCCGCCGCCTGCTGGCACAGGAACAGCACCGCCATCCGCACCGCCAGCCCGTTCGTGACCTGGCGCAGAATGCTCGAACTCGGCCCGTCGGCCACGTCGGCCGCCAGCTCGATCCCGCGGTTCACCGGGCCGGGATGCATGATCAGCACGTCCGGCCGGCAGCGCCGCAGCCGCTCGCGGTTCATGCCGTAGAAGTGCACGTACTCGCGCACCGACGGGAACCCGCTGGCCGTCATCCGCTCCTTCTGGATGCGGAGCATGCTGATCACGTCCATCTCCGGCAGGATGCTCTCGAAATCATGCGTAACGCGGGCCCCCATCGCCTCGAAATCGCGCGACACGAGCGTCGGCGGCCCGACCAGCGTGACCCGCGCCCCCAGCTTCTGCAGCCCGCGGATATCGGAGCGCGCCACGCGCGAGTGCAGGATGTCGCCGACGATCGCGACGTTCAGCCCCTCGATCCGCCCCTTGTGCTCCCGGATCGTGAACAGGTCCAGCAGGGCCTGCGTCGGGTGCGCGTGTTGCCCGTCGCCGGCGTTCACCACGCAGCAATTCACCGCCCGCGCCAGGTGCTCGGCCGCGCCGGCCGCCGGGTGCCGCAGCACCATGATGTCCACGCCCATCGCCTCGATGTTGCGGGCCGTGTCGAGCAGCGTCTCGCCCTTCTTGGTCGACGAGACCTTCTCCGCGAAGTCGATCGCGTCCGCCGAGAGCCGCTGCGCCGCCAGCTCGAAGCTCATGCGCGTCCGCGTGCTGTCCTCGAAAAACATGAGCACGACGACGCGGCCGCGCAGCGCCGGCACCTTCTTCACGCTGCGGGTCGAGACTTCCTTGAAACTCTCGGCCGTGTCCAGCAGGAACAGGATCTCTTCGCGGCTAAGCTCGTTGATCGTCAGGAGGTGCTTGCGGGTCCAGACGGGCCTCTCAATCCCGGCGGTCATAGAGCTCCACCTCGTCCTGGCCGTCCACTTCCGTCAGCTTGACCTTCACGATGTGATGCGGCTCCGTATCGGTCCGCAGCCCCACGAAATCCGGCTGAATCGGCAGCTCGCGCAGCCCGCGGTCCACCAGCACCGCCAGGCGGATCGCCCGCGGCCGCCCCAGGTCCATCAGCGCGTCCAGCGCCGCCCGCACCGAACGCCCCGTGTACAGCACGTCGTCGACCAGCACGACCCACGTGTCCGTGAGGTCGAAGTCGATCTCCGTCCCGCGCAGGATCGCGTTCGGGCCGATCGTCGTCAGGTCGTCGCGGTACAGCGTGATGTCGAGCACCCCGTAGTGCGCGGCCTTCAGCCCCGCCCGCTCCAGCAGCGGCAGCAGCCGCCGGGCCAGCGTCTCGCCCCGCCGCCGGATGCCGACCACCGCCACCGGCACGTCGCGCGGCGCCGCCCCGGCGATCGCCCGGGCCAGTTTCTCGAGCGTCTCGTGCAGCTCGTCCCGATCGAGTAGCAGCGTCATGGCCGCGTAGGGTAGCGGCCCGGCCCGTGCGATGAAAGACGGGCCCCCGCCCGGCTTCGCCCGACCCGCCGCCGGCTTTGGCGGGCGCGGCGTTTTCCACGACCGCCCGACCCGCTATCATCCGGTGCTTGCGACTGATCCGGCGGGCTCCCGGGGGCCGCCGCCGGGTCCGGAGAGACGGATGAACCCGATCGGACCGATCCCGCCGCACGGCGGACGCCTCGTCAACCTCGTCGTCGACGCCCCGCGCGCCGCCGCCCTGCGGCAACAGGCCCCCGGCCTGGTCGCCGTCCACCTCGGCGAGCGCGAGCAGTGCGACCTCGAGCTGCTGGCCGTCGGCGGCCTCAGCCCCCTCACGGGTTTCATGAACGCCGCCGACTACCACAGCGTTTGCGAGCGCATGCAGCTCGCCGACGGCCTGCCGTGGAGCGTGCCCGTCACCTGCACCGTGGACGCGGCGACGGCGGCGCGGATCCAGCCCGGCCAGCCCGTCGCCCTGACGGACGACGCCGACCGACTGCTGGCGGTGCTGACCGTCCGCGAGAAGTACCCCCACGAAAAGCAACTGGAGTGCGAACGAGTCTACCGCACGACCGACGCTGCCCACCCCGGCGTCGCCGTCACGCTGGCCCAGGGGCCGGTCTGCCTCGGCGGCCCGCTCCAGGTCGTCATGCCGCGGTACGACCCGCCGTTCGCCGAGCACCGCCTGACGCCGGCCCAGACCCGCGCCGCCTTCGCCGAGCGCGGCTGGCGGACCGTCGTCGCCTTCCAGACGCGGAACCCGATCCACCGCGCCCACGAGTACATCACCAAGTGCGCGCTTGAGATCTGCGACGGACTGCTGATCCACCCCCTGGTCGGTCAGACCCAGAAAGGCGACATCCCCCCCGACGTGCGGATGCGCTGTTACCAGGTGCTGCTCGCGGGCTACTACAGCCCGAAGAACACCTTCCTGTCGGTGCTGCCGGCGGCCATGCGCTACGCCGGCCCGCGGGAGGCGATCCACCACGCGCTGATGCGCAAGAACTACGGCTGCACGCACTTCATCGTCGGCCGCGACCACGCCGGCGTCGGCTCGTACTACGGCACGTACGACGCCCAGCGGATCTTCGACGAAGTCGATCCGCAGGCGCTCGGCATCGTGCCGCTCAAGTTCGAGAACAGCTTCTGGTGCCGCCGGAGCGGGGCCATGGCGACCGACAAGACCACCGCCAGCACCCCCGCGGAGCGCGTCTCCCTCTCGGGCACGGCCGTCCGCGAGCTGCTGGCCCGCGGCGAGCGTCCGCCGGTCGAGTTCACCCGGCCGGAGATCGCCGACATCCTGATCGAAGCGCTGCGGAAAGGCGCATGAGCGTGACGACCGCCCCGCCCGTGGATCCCGCCGTCGTACCGCCCGAAATCGTGGCCGCGCTGCGCAGCGCGCGCGAGGTCGCGCTGCTCAGCCACGTGACGCCCGACGCGGATGCGATCGTGTCGATGGGCGCGCTGTGGCTGGCCCTGCCGACCCTGGGCATCCGGG
The DNA here is from genome assembly GCA_937928595.1 of uncultured Phycisphaerae bacterium. Lineage (GTDB taxonomy): Bacteria > Planctomycetota > Phycisphaerae > UBA1845 > Fen-1342 > CALGJV01. The sequence goes on from CALGJV010000008.1 coordinate 27,863, forward strand.
CGCACCTCGTGCTGCCCGAGGGCTCGGTGTCGCGGCAACTCTCGTATCTCGTCCGCTGCGGCGGGCTCCGCCCGGCGACCGTGGCCGACGTCCAACAGTGCGACCTCATCGTCGCGCTCGACACCGCCAAGGAGAAGCGGCTCAGCGGCGAGGAGCATCTGGCGGTGCTCACGAAGATCCCGGTCGTCAACATCGACCACCACGCCAGCAACACGCAGTTCGGCCGCTGCAACTGGATCGTGCCGCAGGCCAGCAGCACCTCGGAGCTCGTGTACGCGCTGCTGCGGGCCCTGGGCTGTACGATCACCCCCACGATCGCCACGCTGCTGTACGCCGGGCTGCACACCGACACGCAGGGGTTCGCGCTGTCCAACACGACGCCGCACGCCTTGCGCGTCGGTCACGAGCTGGCGGCCGCCGGCGCCGCCGTCGCCGAGGTCTGCGAGCGCATGCACCGCAGTCTCAGCCGCGGCGAGTTCGAGCTGCTGGCCCGCGTCTACGCCAACACGCAGGTCAGCGCCGACGGCCGGCTGGCCTGGAGCACGCTCTCCTACGACGAGATCACGCACACCGGCTGTCGGGCCGCCGACATCGACGCGCAGGTCGAGGTGCCGCGCTCCATCGAGGGCATCGCCGTCGCGATCCTGTTCTCCGAGGGCGACCCCGGCCGGGTTCGCATGAACTTCCGCGGCGAGCGCGGCGTGTCCGTCCTCGAGCTCGCGATGCAGTTCGGCGGCGGCGGTCACCGGGCCAGCGCCGGCGCGCGGCTCACCGGCCCGCTCGCCGACGTCACCGCCCGCGTGCTCGCGGCCGCCCAGGCGTATGTGGCCGCGCTCACGCTGGAGCCGCTCAAATGAGCGCCGTCGCCATCCCGGCGCCGCTCGTCCGCGAACACCTCGCCCGACTGGCCGACCTGCTGCGGCCCACCGACCTGGCCGCCATCGTCGTCTTCGATCCGTCCAACATGCGGGCGTTCCTGGGCACGGCGTGGTCGTCCTCCGACCGCCTCCTCTGCGGCGCGGTCACGCGCGACGGCGCCGCCGTGGCCGTGTGCCCCGCCTTCGAGCGCCCCGCGCTCGACCCGATCACCAATTGGACGCGCGTCGCGACGTGGGACGAGCACGAGGACCCCTACGCCGCCCTCGCCCGGGCCCTCGCCGACGCCGGCGCCGCCCGCGGCCCGCTGGGCGTGGACGGACGCACGTGGATCGACTGCGTCGAGCGCCTCGCGGCGACGGTCGCGCCGCGCCCCGTCCGCAACGCCGAAGCCCTCCTGCGCGAGGTGCGCATCATCAAGTCGCCGGCCGAACTCGACCTACTGCGGGCCGCCCATCGCCGGGGCGAGCGGGCCTTCGCGGTCGTCGGCGAACTGCTGCGGCCGGGGCTCAGCGAGCAGGAGTTGTGCGACGCCGTCACGGCGCGTTTCGCGCCGGAGGGTCTCCGCGTCGTGCCGCTGGTGCAGTCGGGGCCCAACGCCGCCGTTCCGCACAGCCCCACCGGCGCCCGCAAGATCGTCCCCGGCGACACGGTCGTCGTGGACAGCGTGGTCAACTGGCAGGGGTACTGCAACGACCTGACCCGCACGTTCGCCGTCGGCGAGCCGCCCGCCCGAGCCAAGGCCGCGTACCGGGCCGTGCGGGCGGCCCAGGCCGCGGCGATCGCGGCGGCCCGGCCGGGCGTGCCGTGCAGCCGGCTCGACGCCGTCGCGCGGCAGGTCATTTCGGACGCCGGCTTCGGGCGGCATTTCGTGCATCGCCTCGGCCACGGCCTCGGCCTCGAGGGCCATGAGCCCCCCTACCTCGTGGGCGGCAACGCCGAGCCGCTGCGGCCCGGCATGGTCTGCACCGTCGAGCCGGGCGTCTACATCCCCGGAGAATTCGGCATCCGCATCGAGGACGTTATCATCATCACGGCCGGGGGGTGCGAGGTGATCCGCGGCACGCTCGCGACGGACGTTTCCGCGGCGCTGGTGGCCTGAGCGGACGCGCCGCACCGCCGGGCCGGGAGTTCTGCGTTGCACACGAAGCCTGGACCGACGATTCGCCCCGCGGCACCGTCCGCGGACCCGCACCCCGGCGATCTGCCCCCCGCCGAGTTCCGCCGCGCGATGCACGCGGTCGCGGACCTGATCGCCGACTACCTCGAACAGGTGCACGACTACCCCGTGCAGCCCCGCATTCAGCCGGGCGACGTCCGCCGGCAGCTCGCGTCCGCGCCGCCGGCCGAGCCCGAGCCGCTCGACCGCATCCTCGCGGACTACAAGGCCCTCATCGAGCCGAACGCCACGCACTGGAACCACCCGGGATTCATGGCCTATTTCCCGGTCACCGGCTCCGGGCCGGGCATTCTGGGCGAGGCCCTGGCCGGCGCGCTCAACGTCAACGCCATGCTCTGGCGAACCGGGCCGGCCCCGACCGAGCTCGAGGAGCTCGCCTGCGACTGGTACCGCCAGATGCTCGGGCTGCCGCCCGAGTTCCGCGGCCACATCAACGACACCGCCTCGATCAGCTCGCTGCTCGCGCTGGCCGCCGCCCGCGAGCGACAGACCGATCTCGAGATCCGTCGCCGCGGCCTCGCCGGCCGCCCGGACCTGCCCGCGCTGACGGTCTATTGCAGCGACCAGGCGCACTCGTCCATCGACAAGGCGATGGTGACGCTCGGCCTGGGTCTCGACAACCTCCGCCGCATCCGCAGCGACGAAGCCTTCCGCCTCGACCTCGCCGCGCTCGAGGCCGCGCTCGCCGCCGACAAGGCCGCCGGTCGCCGGCCGATCGCCATCGTCGCCACCGCGGGCACGACTTCGACGACGTCCGTCGACCCGCTCCGGCCCCTCGCCGCCGTCGCGCAGCGCGAGAACCTCTGGCTGCACGTGGACGGCGCGTACGCCCTGGCCGCGGCGATCTGCCCGGAGTACCGCCCCGTCTTCGCCGGTCTCGAACACGCCGACTCGATCGTCACCAACCCGCACAAGTGGCTGTTCGTCCCGGTGGACTGCTCGATGCTGCTCGTCCGCGATCCGGCCCTGCTACGCCGCGCGTTCGCGATCATCCCCGATTACCTCACCACCACCGAATCGAACGTCACGAACCTCATGGATTACGGCGTCCAGCTCGGCCGCCGCTTCCGCGCCCTCAAGCTGTGGATGGTCCTGCGGGCGTTCGGCGTCCGCGGCCTTCAGGAGCGCATCCGCTTCCACTGCGCCCAGGCCCGCCGCGTGGCCGAGTGGCTCGCGGCCGAGCCGGGGCTCGAGCTGGTCGCGCCGGTGCCGTTCGCGACGGTGTGTTTCCGCGCGGTGGTGGACGGCCCGCCGGAGGCGCAGGATGCGTTCAACGAGCGGTTCCTGGCGGAGATCAACGCCGACGGCGCGATCTTCCTCTCGCACACGCGCCTGAACGGGCGCTACGTCCTGCGCATGAGCATCGGCAACCTGCGGACGACGGCGAAATACGTGGACCGCGCGCTCGAGATCATCCGCGCCGCCCACGCCCGCGTGCGGGCGCGTGTGTAGCGTCCGACCCCCGCGTCGTACGTTCTCTTCCGGGGGCCGCTATAGCAGGTTCGCCGCCAGCTCCGCGAGCGTGCTCCGCTCGCCCTTGCGCAGCTCGACGTGCGCCGCCATCGGCTGCCCGCGGAAGCGGTTGATCAGGTAGATGAAGCCGTTGCTGTTGCGGTCGACGTACGGATTGTCGATCTGCCACGGATCGCCCGTCAGCACCACTTTCGCGTCCGACCCCATCCGCGTGATCACCGTCTTGACCTCGAGCGGCGTCAGGTTCTGGGCCTCGTCGATGACCACGAACCGCTTGGCGATGCTGCGCCCGCGGATGTACGTCAGCGGCTGGATCTCGATCAGCCCCGAGCGCATTAGCCCCATCACGTCGGCGTGGCCCTTCATCGCGCCGCCCGTGTCCAGCAGGAACTCGACCGTGTCCACGATCGGCTTCATCCACGGCATGAGCTTGCGCTCCACGTCGCCCGGCAGGAAACCAATGTCGCGCCCCACCGGCACGACCGGCCGGCACACCAGCACCCCGCGAAACTGCCGCCGCTTGAGCGTCAAGTGCAGCGCCGCCGCCAGCGCCAGCAGCGTCTTGCCCGTCCCCGCCTTGCCCAGCAGCGACACCAGCGTCAGGTGCTCGTCCAGCAAGGCATCGATCGCGTAGTACTGCTCTTTGTTCCGCGCCTGCACGCCCCACAGCCCGCGCTCCGGCGCCCGCAGAGCGACCAGGTGCCGCCCCTCCGCATCCACGCGGGCCAGCGCCGTGCCCCGCGCGCCGTTCGGCGGCCGCAGCAGCAGGTACTCGTTCGGCTGCAAGGCGTTCCCGGTCAGCGGCAAGCGCCCGCTCTGCTTGAACTGTTCGAGCTGTCCGTCGACCAGGACGAGCTCCGCGGGGGGCTTCTCGAGCTCGTTGAGGAGCACGTGGTCGCTCTCGTAGTCCTCGGCCCGCAAGCCGGCCGCGTCCGCCCGAATGCGCAGGTTGATGTCCTTGGTGACGATCACGACCGGCGTGTCGGGTTCGGCCTGACGGATGCGGTGGGCGACGTGCAGGATCTCCGTGTCGGCGGGCAGGTGGCTGGCCGACAGGACCTGCGACGGCTCGCAATACACGACCAGGCGCCCGCCGCCGGTCAGCGGCACGCCGTTGGCAAGGCTGTGGCCGCCCTCGCGAAGTCCGTCGAGCAGCCGGACAACGGTGCGGGCGTTGTAACCCCGGTCGGTGGGCTCCTTCTTGAAACGGTCCAGCTCGCTGATCACGCCGACGGGGATGATGACCGTGTTGTCGGCGAAATGGAAAATCGAGTGCGGATCATGGATGAGAATGTTCGCATCCAGGATGTAGTTCTTTCGCATGCGCCGCAGTTTATCCGCGGGCGCGCCGCGCGGGGAGCCCGCCCTCCCGCCGCCGCCACTGTCAGAAGCGCGAGCGTCGCCGGCTCCGGAGTCACCCAGATCGCAACGGCTTCGTACGTCGGCGGCCGCTCCGTCTCCGGCGCGTACAACTCCGGTTCCAGCAGAGAGCCGTTGAGCCGCACCTCCAACCAATACAGTCACTCCGGCATGGTGTGAACGTCGTCCCGCGCCGCCAGGCCCAGGCCCAGCCCGAGGCGCAGCGTTCCCAGCGCGGACCACTCGCCGGTCATTCGCACAGCCCCGTGCAGGAAGGCGCCGGTCGCGGGGTCGTACAGGTCGCGGTTCGGCTGCCCCCGCGGGCCGAATCGGACGCCGTCGGCGGTAATCGCCAACGCCCACGTAGCGTTTTCCGTGTGCAGGTCGACCGGGAGCGGGTTGTCCCATCGCCGCCACGGCTGACCCGCCGGTGGGGTGCACCGGTGCGGGTACACGCGACTGACCGTGATCGGATCAAGAGCGCCGTGACGCGCGAACGGGTCCACGAGGAAACCCGCCGCGCGGGCCCGCAGGTCTGCAAAAAAGATCTTCGTGCTCGGCCGCTCGTCCATGAACCGGCCCCACACGTAGATCGTCTCGCTGCCGAACGTCGATTCCATCAGCGTCGTCGGCCAGCCGCCCACGCCGTTGAAGTACGGCAGGAAACCCATCTCCGCGCCGTTGAACTTGTGCGGATCCACGAGCGCGTCGAACGCGGACGCCCGCGAGCAGTAAAACTCGATGCGCGCCTGCGCGACCTCCACCAGCGCGCACCCCAGGACCAGGAGTGCTACGATTCGGGACATGACGGATTCCTCTTCACCCGGGTCCGCCCGGACCCGTCGGCACACCCGCGCGGAAACGATCTGCGTCGCCCGGCCGTCTCGCTCAGCCGGCAACGCGCGCGGTCCCAGGCCGCGTCGACAGGCGGAGCGCCTTCTCCTCAATCAGCAGTGACGGGCCCCGGGCATCCGGGGAGTCCCGCGCGGCCGACCCGGCGGGCGCAGCGCAACTCGCTCGGCCGACCGTCCCCGGTCACGAGGGGCGGGGGCGCAGTGCCCGTGTTTCACCCATGACAAACTGCCCCGCCCGGAAGTCATCGCCACCGCAGCACGCGGAGGCTGAGCAGCGCCGGTCCGCCGAACAGGTGCGGCGTGCGGCCGCTTTCCTCCGATGGTAGAATAGAATGTCGATGCTCCGCCCGGCGGTGCCGTGCGCCGGGATTATCGGCCCTTGGGAGGTCCGAGACGTGGTCCGCTTCATCGCCCTCGCTTCCGTTGTGCTGGCCGTCGCGCCTCTGCTGCCCTTCGGCTGTCCCCTGATCCCCACCGAGCCGGACGACGGGTCGTGGCCCGACCGGGGTACGATCCCGACGACCGCCACCGCGAGCGTCGGGCGGGCCGAGGTCGGCCAGGCCGTGTCGCTCGAGGCAACGGCCGACAGCGCCGCCGCTCAGTTCGCCTGGGTGCAGACGCTCGGCGCGGGCGTGACGATCGTCGACCACGATCGCGCGTCGGCGAGCTTCGTGGCACCGTCGGTCGAAGTTGAGCAGACGCTCGAGTTCATGGTGACGACCTCCGACCCCGCCGGCGCCGTGGGGCGGGCGACGGCCCGTGTGACCGTGGCGGCCGACCCGAACTGGACCCCCGGCCGGCGCCCGGCCCAGCCCGCTGGCGGCGGCGGCTCGCCGAGCGGCCCGACCGCGGATGCGGGCGGCGACAAGGAGGTGCTGCCGGGCGACGTCGTGACACTGGACGGGTCGCGCAGCTCGGGGCGCATCGCGACCTATTCATGGCGGCAAACGGCCGGTACGCCCGTGACGCTGACCAACGCCGAGACGGCCCGAGCCACGTTCACGGTGCCGCCGATCCGGGGCCTCAGCGAGGACGACGAGGGCGCGAACCTGCTCGAATTCGCGCTGACCGTGACGGACATCAACAAGCGGACGGCGGAGGACCGGGTGGAAGTGCGAATCCTGAGCCCCAGCACGGTCGGGCCGCGCGTGCGGCTCTCGACGTCGTTCGGCGACATCGTCGTGGAGCTGAACGAGACGAAGGCGCCGAAGACGGTGCAGAACTTCCTCCGCTACGTGGACGACAACTTCTACGACGGCACGATCTTCCACCGCGTCATCCCGGGCTTCGTCGTCCAGGGCGGCGGGTTCACCCCCGGCCTCAACCAGAAAAACACCCGCGACCCGATCAAGAGCGAGGCCGACAACGGTTTGAAGAACACGCGCGGCACCATCGCGATGGCCCGCACCAGCGCTCCCGACTCGGCCACGTCGCAGTTCTATTTCAACCTGGCCGACAACACGCAGCTCGATCACACCGATACCAACGCCGGCTACACGGTGTTCGGCCGGGTGCTCGAGGGGATGGACGTGGTGGACCGCATCGCCGCCGTGCCGACGGAGACGCGCCAAGGTTTCCAGGACGTGCCCAAGCAGGACATCCTGATCCGGACGGCGCGGCGCATCCCGGCGCCGTGAGGCCGGCCGCGGCTCAGGTGTAGCGAACCCAGCGCGCGAGCTCGACCAGCGACGGCGGCTTGCCGTACATGAGCACGCCGACGCGGAAGACCTTGCCCGCGGCCCACATCGCCACGAACACGCTGGCCCACAGCAGCGCCAGGCTGCCGCCGATCTGCCAGACCGGCGTGTCGGGGTCGGCGCAGACGCGCAGCACCATCACGAAGGGCGTAATCGGCGGAACGAAGCTCAGGCCGACGCTCAGCACCGACGCCGGGTGCTCCGCCAGGTAGAACCAGAAGACCATCGGGATGACCGTGATCAGCGAGAGCGGGAAGACCATGCTTTGGGCTTCCTTGAGCTCGTTGCAGGCCGAGCCGATCGCGGCCAGCAGCGCCGCCATCAGCAGGAAGCCCGGCACGAAATACGCGAAGGCCAGCGCCAGCCGGTAGCCCGTCACGATGTCCGTGATCTGATACGACCGGGCCCCCGCGATGCCCACCCCGCCCCACACGCCCAGCAGCAGAAACCCCACCGCGGCCATCCCGACGATCTTGCCGGCCATGAGCTGCGTCGGACTGACGGCCGACAGCAGCACTTCCACGATGCGCGAGCCCTTTTCCTCGATCACCGTCGTCAGCAAACCCTGCGCGATGCCGAACGTGCCCATGAACAGCACGAACATGAAGATGAACGGCGTCAGCACCCGGGCGAACTCGTTGCTGGTCACCGGGCCGCCGGTGTTGCCGTCCAGCTCCGTCACGGGCACTGGCCGCAGCCGCAGCTCCGCGACGCGGGCCGGGTCCACACCGGCCACGCGGAACCGCACCGCGTAGATCGCCTCGCGGACCATCTCCTCGATCGCGCGCCCCGCCTGGAGCTGGTTGTCCTTGCGGCCGAGCGTGAAGCCGCCCGCGCCCTCCACCGCTTCAGGGCCGACCAGAATGTAGCCGTACAGCTCGCCGCTGCGGACCCGACTCACCAGCGCGGCCATGTCGGCCGACCCCGGCGGCAGCCACTCCAGCCGGAACGGCTGGTTGGGCCGCTCGGCGTTGGCGCGCTCGACCTGCGCCTCGAGGTCGGCCCGCAGCGCGCCGGTCTCGTCCACCACCGCCAGCACGCGCGGCGGCATGCGCTCGCTGCGGGCGAACTGCTGCGCCTTCTCCATGCCGAGCATGCCGCCGATCATGATGCCCGGCAGGAGCACCACGCTCAGGATGAACGCCTTCGTGCGGACCGTGGCCAGGAACTCCCGCAGCGCGATGGCGACGATCTTATTCACGCGCGGCCTCCCCGCTGACCACCGGCTCGGCCGGTGCGGCATCTCCGCCGACGAGCTTCACGAAGATCTCCTGTAGCCCGGGACGCTGGAGCTCGAACCGCGCGATGCGGGCGTGCCGCAGCGCCGTCTCGAGCACCGCATTCGGCGGCGTGCCGTCCACCAGCTCGAGCCGGGCGTGGCCGGACGTGATGTGGGCGTCGACGACGCCGGGCACGCGTGCCAGCGGCGCCAGGTCGCCGTCGCCGTCGATCAGCACGATGCGGCCGGCGAAGCGGGCCCGCACGTCGTTGACGCGGCCCTCGATCACCCGCCGGCCCTGGTTGATCAGCACGATCCGGTCGCAGAGGCGCTCCGCCTGGTTCATCTGGTGCGTGGAGAACACGACCGTCGAACCGCTCTTGCGCAGCTCGACGACCAGCCGCTCGAGCAGCCCCGCGTTCAGCGGATCGAGCCCCGAGAACGGCTCGTCGAGGATCACCAGCTCGGGGCGGTGCAGCACGGCGCAGATGAACTGGAGCTTCTGCGACATGCCCTTGGACAGCGCCTCGACGCGCTTCCGCCGCCAGTCCTGAAGGCCGACGCGCTCCAGGCTCGCGTCGATACGCTCCCGCAGCGCCCGCCCGCGCAACCCCTTGAGCTGGCCGAAATAGCGCAGCGTGTCGCCGACCGTCATCTTGCGGTACAGGCCGCGCTCCTCGGGCAGGTAGCCGATCCGGTCCTTGACCTCCGCGGCGTTCGGGTGGTCGAGCACGCGGATCCGCCCCGCGTCGGGATAGATGATGCTCATCACCATCCGGATCGTGGTGGTCTTGCCCGCGCCGTTCGGACCGAGGAAGCCCAGCACCTCCCCCGCGGGCAGACGCAGGCTGAAGTCATCGACGGCGGTGAACTGCCCGTACCGCTTGGTCACGCCTTCGAGTACCAGGGCGTCCGACACGCGCTCTCCTTGCTCAGTCCGGAGCCGACGCCGCCCCGCGGCGGCACCGGACGTCAACCGTGATTATCACCGCCCCCCGCGGCCGGTGCGTCTGTCGGCACTTGTCGGAATGTGTCACGCGTGGCGGTCCCTCAACCCAGCACCCGCGCGACGGCCTCGCCCAGCGTCGCCGGGCTGTCGCTCACGGTGATGCCCGCCGCCCGCAGCGCGGCGATCTTCGACTGGGCCGTGCCCTCGCCGCCCGAGATGATCGCGCCGGCGTGTCCCATCCGCTTGCCGGGCGGGGCCGTCTGCCCCGCAATGAACGCGATGACCGGCTTGCGGACGTGCTGCCGGATGTGCGCGGCCGCCTGCTCCTCGTCCGTCCCGCCGATCTCGCCGATCATCAGGATCGCGTGCGTGTCCGGGTCGGCCTCGAACAGGTCCAGCAGCTCGATGAAGTTCAGGCCCTTGACCGGGTCGCCGCCGATGCCGACGCAAGTCGTCTGGGCGTAACCGCGCGACGAGCACTGCCAGACCGCCTCGTACGTCAGCGTCCCGCTCCGCGAGATGATGCCGACGTTCTTCGTCCCCGCCGCCGGCGGCTTGTGGATGTACCCCGGCATGATCCCGATCTTGCACGCCCCCGGCGTGATGATGCCCGGGCAGTTCGGCCCGATCAGCTTCGTGCCGCGGTCGTCGAGGAACTTCCGCGCCCGCACCATGTCCAGCGTCGGAATGCCCTCCGTGATCAGCACGACCAGCCGGATGCCGGCGTCGGCCGCCTCCATCGCCGCCTCGGCCGCCGCGGCCGCCGGCACGAAGATCATGCTGACGTCGGCACCGACCGCCGCCACGGCCTCGTGGACCGTGTCGAAGACCGGCAGGCCGTGCGCGGACTTCGTCCCGCCCTTGCCCGGCGTACAGCCGCCCACGATCCGGGTGCCGTACTCGAGGCACTGGGCGGTGTGAAACGCGCCCGCCTTGCCCGTGATGCCCTGGCAGATCACACGCGTCTGCCCGTCAACGAGAATGCTCATCGTGCGGTCGTCCTTCGTGCCCGGCCGACGAGGCAGCGGGTCATTTCCGCGGCAGCGCCCCGGGCGGCGCCGGCGCCTCGCGCTCCAGCGGCTCCTCGAACGTCTCGTAACCCGGCGGCGGCTTCAACTCGAACACGCCGGCACTGAACCCCGTGTCGAGCTGGGCGTCCTCGAACCGGATCGTGATCAGCGAATTGACCTTGCCCGTGCCGTCTTTCTTCGCCACCTGCACCTTCACGGGCAGCCCCGCGATCGTCCCGCCGCGGGCTACCCAGAAGTCCAGCTCCTTGTACGTCCGCCCGGTCTCCGTCCCTTCCCGCGGCGTCAACCGCAGGTGGTCCGTGTCGGGCGGATCGCCCTCGGCGGCCCCCACGCGGGCGACCGCGAACTCGCGCAGAATGTCGTCCTTCTTCTGCCCGAACGGCAGAGGAAACGCCCCCTGCCCCACCTTGTACGGATCCGACGGATCGTCCGGCTTGCGGATCTCGCGCCGGATCAGCGTCTTCGTCGTCGATTGCAGCTCCGTGTACCAGCAGCCGTCGAACAGGTGCCGCTCGTCGAGCGCGTCCTTGCGGCCGCCGACGATCTTCTCGCGGAAGTGAATCAGGAAGCGGGCGGTCGGCGTCCCCTTACGGTACCAGATCTCCCCCCGCTTGGTCAGCGTGTCGTCCTCTTCGCTCAGGACGTACCGCTGTTGCCAGGTCAGCCGGGCCCGCAGATCCCGCACGTCCCGCTGCTCGAGCGTCGTCAGGATCCGGTCCACCTCCGGGTCGAGCGCCGGGGCCGTCGCCGGCGCGGTGGCCGGGGCGCCGGCCGCAGGCGCCGCCGGCGGCACGGCGGGCGCGGTCGCCGGCGCCTGGGCGCGGGCCGCGACGCCCAGCGCCAGAAGCGTTATCATCGCGAGCGGTTTGGCGCGCTTCGCACACACTGGCATCGACTCACTCTCCACCGCGGACGCGGTGCCGGATTCTACGGCCGCTCGGCACGGCGGAAAAGCCGCCGGCCGGCGCGCCGCCGCGTCCCGAAGGCCGCGCGCATGATGTCCCGGGTGTATGACCTCCTGTACCTCCTCGCGGTTGGGCTCGGCTGGCCCTACCTCCTGTACCGCCGCCGGACCCGCGGGCGGTCCGACGTCCCGCTGCGGGAGTACTTCGGGCGCGTGCCGTCGCGGCCGGTGTCGGCCAGTTGCGTCTGGATCCACGCCGTCTCGCTGGGCGAGGTCAACGCGACCCGCACGCTCGTCGAGGAGCTGCGGCAACGCTCCCCCGACACCGTCGTCGTCCTCAGCAGCACGACCCGCACCGGCCTCGAGCGCACCCGCACGCTCTATCCCCGCCTCATCACGTTCCGGTTCCCCCTCGACTTCTCGTTCGCCCACCGCGCGGCGCTCGACCGCGTCCGGCCGTCCGTGATCGTGCTCATGGAGCTCGAGGTCTGGCCGAACCTCATCGAGGTCGCCGCCGAACGCGGCATACCGGTCCTGATCGCCAACGGCCGCGTCACGGCCGACCGCAGCGTGCGCCGCTTCAACCACCCGCTCGTGCGGCCGTTTGCGCGGCGGATGTTCCGGCAAATCGCCTGGGTGGGCGCCCAGGATGACACGTATGCAGAGCGCTTCATCGCGCTCGGCGTCCCGGCGGACCGCGTCACGGTCACCGGCTCGCTCAAGTACGATGCGGCGGACGTCGCCGACCACATCCCGGGGCAGGAGCAGCTCGCCGCCGACATGGGCATCGACCCAAGCCGGCCGCTGTGGGTCTGCGGCAGCACCGGCCCGGGCGAAGAGGCGCTGATCCTCGACGCCTATACCAGGCTGCGCGAGCAGACTCCGGACCTGCAACTCGCGCTCATCCCGCGGAAGCCGGAGCGCTTCGACGAGGTCGCCGCGCTGATCGTGCAGCGCGGTTTCGCCTGCCTGCGCCGGAGCACCGGGCAGCCGACCGTCCCGCCGGGCGTGACCGAGCCGCCCCCCGTGTTCCTCGGCGACACCCTTGGGGAGCTCCGCAAGTTCTACGCGCTGGCCACCGTGGTCTTCGTCGGCCGGTCCCTCGTACCGATGGGCGGCTCGGACGTGATGGAGGCGGCGGGGCTGGCCCGACCGCTGATCGTCGGACCCTACACGGAGAACTTCGCCGAGGCCGTGAGCCTGCTGGTGGCCGAGGGCGGCTGCCGCCAAATCACCGGCCCCGACGCGCTCCCGAACGCGGTGTCCGACCTGCTCCGACACCCGGAACGGCGCGAGAAGATGGGGGCGGCGGGACGGGCGGCGATTGTCAGCCGCCGCGGCGCGACAGCGCGCACGGTGACGCAGATCCTGACGCTGCTCGGATAGCCGGGCCCCCGCGTTCCCCGCCCCAGTAAGCAGCGGGGGTTGGGTGGCCACGGCCACCCAACCCCGTCCCCGCCGCTTCTTCCCACCTCCGGAAACTCAAAAGAGCCCTCCGCAGTGGCTTGCGGGCCACCGACGGCAGGGCCAACTCCTCCTCGTCAACTCTGGCACCAACAGCAGGAGAAATGGAGCACGCCTGCTTCACTAAAGGATACCCCCGCGCTTGCATTGGTGCAACCGCTCCCGACACTTCGACCCGCGTCCCCGTGCAACTCCCGGTGGCAGGCCCGGTTATCATATCGTGCGCGATGATGATCCACGTGCCTCCGATAAGCTGCCACCATCGGCACGCCGGCCGCCGGCTGGCCGCGGTGCTGTTCGTCGGCATGGCCCTCCTCAACGGCTGCCGGCAGGCGGAATACCAGCGCGTGGCCGAGCAGCGCCGGGACAAGCGGGCCGCCGCCCTGAACTGGGCCGTGAACTCGCTCGCCGAGTCCGAGAAACGCCGGCCGCCCAACCTCGCCCAGGTGCCGCCGTACATCGAACGGGATCTCCAGCGCGACACGGCGCAGTTCGAGTACGCGCTCGAATGGTCCGCCTTCTGGCTGGAGCGCGACGCCCAGCGCGTCCGCGATCGCGCCCCGGTCTACCTCGACAAGTTCGGGCGGATCATGTGGAGCCGGCCGGACGACGTCCCAACGAGCGCGATCATCCTCTTCTATTGAGCCCCGCCCGCCCCGGCCGACCGTGGTCGGCTACTCGAGCGCCGGCCGCCCCACCGGCACCGCCAGCGCCTCGCCGTCGGCCCGCGGGAACACCCGCGGCCGAGCGGACTCCGCCGGCGCGGCGCGAGTCGGCGTCCGGTCGGCCGCGTGGACGGGCGTCGCCGCCAGCGTCGCGTCGCTCAGTTCAGCCGTGGCCGACAGGCCGCTCCCAAGCAATCCCGAGGGCACGAACGCGAAGATCACCAGCAGGAACCCGCACAGCAGCGCCCCCACCTGCGGCGCTTCGCCGCCGGCCGACTCGGCCGGACGGTCGTTTTCGTAGAGCAGAACGGCCGCGATGACGCGGAGGTAGTACGCCGCCGCCAGCGCCGAGTTGAGCACGGCGATGATGACCAGCGCGATCAGCCACGGCCCGTGCTCCGCGATCGGCGTGACGCGCGCCGCGGCCAGCGCGCTGCCGAACAGCCCGAGCTTGCCCCAGAAGCCCGGCGTCGGCGGGAGCCCCATCAACGTGAACATCGCCAGCGCCAGCAGCAGCGCCGCCGCCGGCTCGCGCCGCAGCAGCCCGGCGACGTCGCGCAGCGTCTCGACCTCGCCGCCGGTCCGCGTCCGCAGCATCCCCAGAACCGCGAACGCGCCGAGGTTCGCGATGCCGTACACCACGACGTAGTACAGCACGCTCGCGACACCGTTGCCCAGCAGGCCGGACGCGCCGCTCTCGGCCGACAGCGCCAGCGGGCCGGCCAGCACGCCCACGAGCATGTACCCCGCGTGCGCCACGCCCGAGTACGCCAGCAGGCGCTTGATGCTGACCTGCCGCAGCGCCAGCACGTTGCCCACGGTCATGCTCGCGACCGCGACGATCCACAGCAGGCCGAAGACCGGGCCGACGCCCGCGCTCCAGTGCCCCGTCAGCAGCACGATCCGGAACAGCGCCGCCAGCCCCGCCAGCTTCGGCACGAAACCCAGCAGCCCCGCCACCGGGCTCGGCGCCCCCTGGTAAACGTCCGCGATGTAGAAGTGCAGCGGCGCCGCCGCGAGCTTGAACAGTAACCCGCCGATCGTCAGCACGACGCCGGTCATCGCCAACCCGTAGGCCAGCGTGCCCGGCTGCTGAAGCGCCGCGCTCACGGCCGAGACGGCCGCCGTCAGCGAGGCCGTGCCGGCCACGCCGTACAGGAAGCTGAAGCCGTAGGCGATGATCGCGGCTGCCAGCGCCCCGAGATAGAAGTATTTCGTGCCGCTCTCAGCCCCGCGGGCGCCCGTGCGGCCCATGACGATGAGGATGTAGGTCGGGATGCTGGTCAGCTCGAGCGCCAGGAACAGCATCACCAGGTCGTTGGCCGCCCCGACCAGCAGCAGCCCCGTGAGCGACAGCAACAGCAGCGACAGGAACTCGCCCCGCTCGTGCGCGGCCGCCTGCGACCAATTCACGAGCGTGATCAGCACGCCGAGCTCGAGCGCGGCGATGCGGATGAAGTACGCCAGCGAACCGTAGAGCAGGCCGCTGCCGCCGGCCGTCAGGCTTCGCTGGGTCAGCACGACGGCCGCCGACCCGATCAGCACCGCCAGCGTGACCCACGGAGCGAGCCGCCGCCCCCCGGGCGTCAGACCAAGCAGGAGTACGGCGCAGGCGCCCACCGCCAGGATGATCTCGGGCAACAGTGCCGTGAGGGCGATCGGCGGCGTCATCGCAGCGGCCCTCCGCGCTGGGCCACGGGCACGACCTGCGGCTTCGGCCGCGGAGCCGCGACACGCGGGCGGTCCTTCTCGCCGAAGATCGCCTCCGGTCGCGGGGCCGGGCCCATCTGCGCGGCAACCACCGGCCGGGCCGCGGCGGCCTGTTCCAGCCGGGCCAGGATCTGCGACTTGAGCGCTGGGTCGAGCGGGTCGGTAATCAGCCGCGGATAGACGCCGAGCACGACGGCCAGGACCGCCAGCGGCGTCAGGATCGCGATCTCGCGCCGGGTGAGGTCGGGGGTCAGGCCGCCGGACAGGTCGGGCGTGCCCACCGGCTCCTTGACCGGCCCGAAGAGCACCTTGCCGGTCGCGTAGAGCATGTAGATCGCCCCCAGCAGGATGCCCGTCGCACCGAGCGCGCCGTACCAGGGGCCGAGCCGCGGGGAGTTGAAGGCCGCCAGGAGGACCGTGAACTCGCTGACGAAGCCATTCAACCCGGGCAGGCCGATGCTCGAGAGCACGAACAAGACGAAGAAGAACGCGAACACGGGCATGCGCCGGGCCAGCCCGCCGATCTGGTCCAGGTCGCGCGTGTGGTACCGCTCGTAGAGCATGCCGACCAGCAGGAACAGCGCGCCGGTGCTGATCCCGTGGTTGACCATGTACAGCACGGAGCCCGACAGCCCGATCGGCAGCAGGCTGAACATGCCGAGCATGCAGAAGCCCAGGTGCGAAACCGACGAATACGCCACGAGCTTCTTGACGTCGCGCTGCACCCAGCAGCACAGCGCGCCGTAGATGATGCCCGCCACCGCCAGGACCGCCATCGGCCCCGCCCACGCCACCGCCCCTTCCGGCACGATCGGCAGGCTCAGCCGCAGGAACCCGTACGTGCCGAGCTTCAGCAGCACCCCCGCCAGCAGCACGCTGCCCGCCGTCGGAGCCTCCGTGTGCGCCAGCGGCAGCCAGGTGTGCAGCGGGAAGAGCGGCACCTTGATCGCGAAGCCGGCGAACAGCGCCAGGAACAGCACCGACTGCTCCGCGGCCGTCAGCCCGCCGGGCCCCAGCCGGAGCGTCGAGAGCCGCACGAGGTCGAAGTCGATCACGCTCCGCCCGTCGATCTCCGCGGCCCGCAGCGCCAGATAGAGGAGACCGGCGAACGTCAGCACGCTGCCGACGAACGTGAACAGGAAAAACTTGTTGGCCGCGTACCGCCGCTCGGATCCGCCCCAGATCCCGATCAGGAAGTAGAGCGGCACGAGCGTGAACTCAAAGAAGATGTAGAACAGGAGCACGTCGCGGGCGGCGTAGACGCCGAACATCGCCGCCGCCAGCGCCATCAGCCACGCGTAATATTCCCGGATCCGCGCGCGAATGGCCGTGAAGCTGCACGCCACCGAGAGCGGGACCAGGACGCCTGTCAGCACGACCAGCGGCAGGCTGACCGCGTCGAGCCCGACGTGATACCGCAGCGCAACGCCGCCCACGGTGATCCAGTCACGCTGGACCTGCCCCACCTGTGCGTCCGGTCCGTCCGCCGCCAGCGCCGCCGGCAGCCGCGCCGCCAGCCCCAGCGACGCCGCCAGCGTGATCAGGCCGATCACCAGCGCCAGCGACCCGGCCTGCCGCGCGTGCCGCTCCGGCAGCGCGGCGATCACCCCCGCCGCCCCCAGCGGCAGGAAGATCAGCACGTTGAGCAGGATCGACTCCAACCGGGTCCTCCGCGGCCGACTAGTCCAGCCACGTCCAGATCAACAGCAGCAACGCCACGCCGGCGGCCATGCCGAGCGCATACCCCTGCAACGCCCCGCGTTGCAGGAACGACAACGCGAAGGCCGCGCCGCGCGGCACCGCCGAGACCAGCCACACGAGGCCGTCGACGCCGTACCGGTCCGTGCCGAAGAACACATGCCCCAGGCCCCGCAGCGGCCGGACGAACACGCGGTCGTACAGCTCATCCACCCAGTACTTGTGGTGCCACAGGCGCCACAGCCCGCCGAGCAGCCGCGCGTCCGGGTCCTCCGCCGGCGCCCGGCCGTATCGCGCCCAGGCCAGCGCGATCCCGCCGAGCGCCACCGCGGCCGAGACGTACATCAGCCACTCGCCGCCCGCGGCGGCCTTCGCCGCGCCGAGCGTGCTCTGCCCGAGGTAGTCGTGGAACACGTAGTGCGGCGTGAAGACACCGAGGAACTGGCCGCCCGCGCCGACCTGCACGCCGAGGTAGCCCGTGAAGATCGCGCCCAGCGCCAGCACCCACAGCGGCCGCGTCATGACCGGCGGCGCATCGTGCGGATGCGCGCCAGCCTCGGGCGGCAGCCGCTGCGGCCCGTGGAAGCACAGGAAGAACATGCGGAAGGTGTAGTACGCCGTCAGGGCCGCCGTGACCAGCAGCAGCCCGCCGACGACCGGATGCCGCTCGAACGCGGCGTGGATGATCTCGTCCTTGCTCCAGAAACCCGCCAGCAGCGGAAAGCCCGCCAGGGCCAGGCAGCCGATCAGCATCTGGCGGTACGTCGTCGGCAGCACGGTTCGCAACCCGCTGAACTTCCGCACGTCGATCACGCCGCCCATGGCGTGCATGACGCTGCCGGCCGTCAGGAACAGCAGGGCCTTGAACCACGCATGCGTGAAGACGTGGAACACGCCCGCGTGCGGCGCGCGGCACCCCAGCGCCACGAACATGAAGGCGAGCTGGCTGATGGTCGAGTACGCGAGGATGCGCTTCAGGTCGTACTGGGCCATGGCCATCGTCGCGGTCAGCAGCGCGCCGACCAGGCCCAGCACGAGGATCACGTCCAGCGCCGCCGGCGACGCGCCGAACAGCGGCGTGCAGCGGGCGACCATGTAGATGCCGGCGGTGACCATCGTGGCCGCGTGGATCAGGGCCGACACGGGCGTCGGGCCCTCCATCGCGTCCGGGAGCCACACGTACAGCGGGAACTGGGCGCTCTTGCCCACGGCCCCGCACAGCAGCAGCAGGCTCGCCAC
This sequence comes from uncultured Phycisphaerae bacterium, assembly GCA_937928595.1. Lineage (GTDB taxonomy): Bacteria > Planctomycetota > Phycisphaerae > UBA1845 > Fen-1342 > CALGJV01. Next base: position 46,181 of record CALGJV010000008.1, read on the forward strand.
GTCGGCCTGGGTCAGCCCCCACAGCCCGGCGCCCGTGGTCGCCAGGGCGTGCGCGTACTTGAACACCACGGCGTAATCGAGCGGGTTCTCGCCCGGCTGCACGTGCCCCCGCAGGAACTGGTACAGCGCGAAGATGCCGAGCGCGAAGCCCAGGTCGCCGATCCGGTTGACGATGAAGGCCTTCTTCGCCGCGGCCGCCGCCTCCGGCTTGCCGTAGTAGAACCCGATCAGCAGGTAGCTGCACAGGCCGACCAGCTCCCACCCCAGATACAGCAGCACGAAGTTGCCGGCCAGCACGAGCATGACCATCGCGAACACGAACAGCCCGAGGAACGCGAAGAACCGCTCGTAGCCGCGCTCCGGATGCCCGTGGTGGTCGCGCATGTAGCCGATGGCGTAGATCACGACCATCAGCGAGACGGCTGTAACGAACAGCAGCATGATCCCCGTCAGGCCGTCGAAGAAAAAGTTCACCGCGATCCAGCGGTTGGTGGCGGGCGCCAGGCTCTCGTCGGCCCCGAAGCTCATCCAGTTGAAGAGCGTGTACGTCAGACCGCTCGCGGCCGGCGCCGCATGCCCCGCGCCGCCGCCCCCGGGCCCGTGCCCCTCCGCCGACCACACCGGGCGGCCCAGATCGACGAAGAGCGTCACCCCCAGCGCCGCCGACACCGCGACGCCCAGCACCACCGGCCAGAACGCCCGCTCCGCCTTCGCCCGGCCCGCGATCATCAGGCCGACCACGACGGCGCCGACGAGCGGCCAGAGCGGCAGCGTGGCGTACACGCCCGGGCTCAGGATCGCGAGAGCTTGCGCTTCGGCCAGCGGCAACTGCGTGTCCCTGTTACGCGCCTGTCGGTCGCGAACCGCCGTGCTACGGGTCCCGCAACGTCGTCAGGGTGCCCGCGTCCAGCGAGCGCCCGTAGCGGTACAGCAGCACGACCAGCGTCAGTCCCAGCGCGGCCTCCGCGGCCGCGACGGCAATCAGAAACAGGGCGAACACCTGACCGTCGAGCGGCCCGGCCGCCGCCGAAGCGAGCGGGTATCGGCCCAGCGCGACGAGGTTCAGGATGATCCCCTGGAACATCATCTCGGTGCACAGGAAAATGATGATGAGGTTGCGGCGGGTGACGAAGCCGATCAGGCCCAGCGTGAACAGCGCGGCGCCCACGAGGAGATAGGCGATCAGCATGCCGCACCCCCGGTGGTGGCCGGGCCGGCCGCCGGGTGCCCGCCGTTCAGGCGCCGCCCGCTCATGCCGCCGACTCCCCACCGTCGCCGTCCGCCGCGGGCTTGCGCCGCGCGATCGCGATGGCCCCCACCATCGCCGCCAGCAGCAGCAGCCCGCCGACCTGCACGGCGACGGCGTAGTGCGTCAGCAGCCGCGTCCCGACCTCCGCGACCGTGCCGACGGCCGCGGGCCCCGCCGCCGTTGCCGCGCCGCCCGACAGCAGCTGCATGCCCACGATCGCGAGCAGCAGGAACCCGGCCAGGCAGCCCCAGAACGGCTCGCGGGCGCGGACGTCGTACGACGCCGCGGTGGCTTGTTGCGCCAGCATGATGACGAAGACGTACGTCACGAGGATGGCCCCGGCGTAGACGATCACCAGCGCCGCCGCCAGGAACTTGGCCTCCAGCAGCACGAGCAGACCCGTCACCGCGAGGATGAGCAGCACGAAGTACAGCGCGCTGTAGACCGGCCGACGGTGCGTCACTACGCGCACGGCCGCCGCGAGCGCTACCAGCGCCAGACCCGCGAACCACGCCCGCTGCGGCTCGCTCAGCGCCGCCCGCAGCACCACCGCCGCGAGCACGCCGCCGGCCCCGGCCAGCGGGACCGGCGCGAATCGCGCCAGGTGCGCGCGGCCGCCCGGCAGCGCCAGGAACAAGCCCAGCGCACCGAGCACCAGCAGCGCGATCAGCAGGTTTTCCATCCGTGCTCGGCCTTCCACTCGCCGCCGACCGACCCGGTGCGGCAGACCCTAGTATTTACCGCATCGGACCGCCGGATGCCAGCACCGCACGGCCCACGCTCGCTGCCGCGGGCGGCCCGTCCGCACAGTGCGGCAACGGACGTCTCTCGCACACGCTCGCGACCGACGGCGATCCGGGGCGACAGCGCCGCGCGCCTCAGATCTTCCGCTCCACGTTCGGCTCGGCCACGTCCCGGCTTTGCCCGCCGGTCAGCCCGTAATCCGTGATCGGCGGGTTCCGCCGCGGCTTGACCGTCTTGGTCTCCTCGTAGACCTGCAACAGCTTGGCCTTGTCGAAGATCATTTCCTGACGCGTCCGGCCGACCAGCTCGTAATGCGGCGTCAGCTCGATCGCATCCACCGGGCACGCCTCCTCGCACATGCCGCAGTAGATGCACCGCAGCTCGTCGATGTCGAACCGCACGGGGTACTTTTCGCGGTCCGGCCACGGCGACTCGCCCGCCTCGATATGGATGCAGTGGGCCGGGCAGGCCGTGCTGCACATGAAGCAGGCCACGCACGCCACCCGCCCGTCCGGGTCCTTGTTCAGCCGGTGCACGCCCCGGTAGTTCGTCGTGCGCATCGCCCCCGTCTCTTCGCGCTTGACCTCCGGGTACTCGCAAACCACCTGCGCCCGCCGCTTCAGGCTGAACACGTGCCGCAGCGTCGTCCGCAGGCCGTCGAAGATCTGCGGCAGGTACAGCCGCTCGGCCGCGGTCAGCTCCGGCTCCTGGATCAGCAGCACGTCCTCGTCACGCATTCGCACACCCTCACCGGCTCGCGCCCGCCGTTACACCGCTCCGACCGACACGGCCGGCAGATCGGGCTGCCGGCCCGTCACCGGCCGCCGCGACCGCCCGACGTACACCAGCATACCCGCCAGCACCGCGACGTTCAGCGCCAGGCACGCCCACACGTTGCGCTCCAGCCCGAACGCGGTCAGCACGGCCGTCCCCGCCAGCAGCACCACGCCCGCCGGCAGCATGCCGAGCCACGCGATCCGCATGAGCTGGTCGAACCGGAAGCGCGGGATCGTCCAGCGGATCATCATGAACAGCCCGATGAACAGCACGACCTTGCCCACGAACACCGCCAGCCGCAGGAGCATCGCCACCCACGACGTGTCGGCCGCGCCCGGCAGCCCCCAGAAGTGCCAGCCGCCGAAGAACAGCGCCACCATCAGCGCACTGCCCGTGATCATGTGGGCGTATTCGGCCAGGAAGAACATCGCGAACTTCATCGAGCTGTACTCGGTGTGAAACCCGCCCACCAGCTCCTGCTCGGCTTCCGCCAGGTCGAACGGCGCGCGGTTCGTCTCCGCGAAGGAGCTCGTCAGCAGCAGCAGGAACGCCAGCGGATGCAGGAACACGTACCACAGCCCGCTGTCCGCCTGCTGCGCCACGATCTCCTCCGGCCGCAGCGACCCGGCCGTCATGAGGAGGCACAACAGCGCCAGGCCCATCGGCAGCTCGTAGCTGATCATCTGGGCCGTGGCCCGTATCCCGCCGTAGAACGAGTATTTGTTGTTGCTCGCGTAGCCCGCCAGCACCACGCCGTACACGCCCAGCGACCCCACCGCCAGCAGGTACAGGAACCCGACGTCCAAGCTGGCCGCCTGCGTGCTCACCGCCGGCGCGTCCGCAGGCATCCACGGCCAGCGCACCTCCCCGGCCCACGGAATGATCGCAAAACCGATCAACGCGGGCACGAGCGCCAGGCACGGCGCCAGCAGAAACAACGCCCGATCCACGTTGGCCGGGATGATGTCCTCCTTGAACAGGAACTTCAGCCCGTCGGCGAGCGGTTGCAGCAGGCCCCAGAAACCCACGCGGTTCGGCCCACGCCGGTCCTGCGTGAAACCCGCGATCTTCCGCTCCGCGAGAATGCACAGCGCCGTCGCGTTCAGGATCATCACCAGCACGAACAGCATGAACAGCAGCGGGAACCAGAACGCGTCCGCCAGCAGCCCCTGCACGAACCCGCCGTACCACGGCCACAGCAGCCACGCCAGCAGCACCACCGGCGCCGTGAGGGCCGCGGCCGCCGTGACCAGCACGAGCGGATTCCGCAGCAGGCGTTCGATGCGGGCAACGGTCGGGTCCATCATCGCGGCTGACTCGCTCTGTCCTGTTTCGCTCCAGCTCCAGCAGAATCCGTCAGTGCGCGTGCGGCGGCAAGTCCCGCGGCACGAAAACCGCCCCCAGCGCGGGCACCGCGGCCGCCGCTTCGGCGCGGACCGCCTCTGCCCGGAACAGGCCCGGCCGGCCGCCGAGCTCGTGCAGCACCTGCCCGTCGGCCTTCACGCCCTCCAGCGGCGGAATAGCCCGCTCGAACGCCTGCACCAGCCCGTCGCAGTTCATGAACGTCCCCTCCCGCTCGGCCCAGCTCGCCGCGGGCAACAGCAGCTCCGCCGTCGCCGCCGCGGCCGACGGGAACAGGTCGTGCAGGATGCACCCGTCGATCCGCGCCAGGGCCGCGGCCACGGCGGGCGTCACCCAGCTCGCGTCGGGGTAGCCGCCGACCACATAGGCCGCGTCGAACGCCCCCTCGGCCGCCCGCCCGAGAAACTCGTTCCACGTCGCCTGCGGGCCGCCGACATGCGCCAGGATCGTCTCGATCCCCCGAAGGTTCGGGCACTTCTCGGCCTTGATGACGAAGCCCTTGGGAAACGTCTGGTCCTGCCCCACCACGGGCACGAAGCCCGGTACGAGCGTCGCCGCCGGCGCCATGCCGCGCACCAGCGACGCCAGTAACCACGCTTCCTCGCAGCTCATCATCGGGCTGAGGACCGCCGCCACACCCGCCCCGCCGCCGCGTGCGGCCGCCTCACCCAGGATAACGCGCACGCGCGCCGGCACGGCCTCCCACGCCAGCGGAACGCGCCCCGCCAACGGCCGGGCCGGGTCTGCCGGGCCGCGCCCGCGGCCGCTGGGGGCCCGCAGCCGGTTTTCGGCATGAACGTACTTCCAGCCGAAGCGGGCCTCGTCGCTGATCCACCACTCGTTGACCTTCTCATTGAAGCGCGGCCGGATGCGGTGGATGCGCCCATCGTTGTGGTCGATCCAGATCGTCGCCCCGCGGCTGTCGGCCGGGCTCACGGACTTCGTGGACCGCAGCAGCCAGACGCGCTGCTTGAACAGGAAGTCCTTGTCGAGCAGCGCCCCGACCGGGCAGAGGTCGACGACGTTGCCCTGGAGCGGGTTGTCCAGCGGCCGCCCGGGGAAAACGTCGATTTCGCCGCGGTTGCCGCGGTTCACGACGGTCAGCTCGCCGGTGCCGCTGATCTCCTCCGTGAAGCGCACGCAGCGGGAGCAGAGCACGCAGCGGTCCTGGTACAGCAGCGTGTGCGGCCCGATGTCCTTCTTGGGGTTCTTCGTCTTCTCCTCGACCATCCGCGAGGCGGCCGGCCCGAACTGCTCCGTGTAGTCCTGGAGGTAGCATTCGCCGGCCTTGTCGCACACCGGGCAGTCCAGTGGGTGATTGAGCAGGTAGTACTCCATCACGTGCTTCTGGTTCTGCCGGACGGCGTCCGAGTTGAACCGCACCTCGAGCCCGTCCTTCACGGGCGTCTGGCAGGAGGGCACGAGCTTCGGCGCCCAGACCGGCTCCTGCGTCTTGGGGTGCGGCATCTTCATTTCCATCAGGCACAGGCGGCAGCTGGCGACGATCTTCAGGCCGGGGTGGTAGCAGTAGTGCGGGATGTCGAACCCCGCCTCGAGCGCGGCCTGCAACACCGGGATGCCCGGCCGGCACTCGATCTCGCGTCCGTCGATGATGATCTTCGGCATCGCCCGTACCTTACGCCCGCAACTCGAGTTCCGGGTGGTTTTCCGGCTCGTAGAACGTCCCGCCGGGCATCACCTCCGCCCGGCCCTGGAGCACCGGCAGCGTATACGCCGCCGGATTCGTCCGCACGATCCGCCGCCGCGGCGCGTCCGGGTCCTGGGCCGCGATGTGCCGCTCGAACTCCCGCCGGAACTTCTGCACGAGCGTCCGCAGCGGCCACGCCGCCCCGTCCGGCAGACCGCAAATGCTCAGCCCCGGCATCATCCCCATGTTCTTCGTCACTTCGACGATCAGATCGAGATCGACCGGGCGGCCGGCGCCCGCCCGGATGCGCTGCGCGATCTTGTACATCCAGGCCGTGCCCTCGCGGCACTGCGTGCACTGGCCGCAGGACTCCATCGCGTAGAACCGCGCGACGTTCACCAGCACGTCCCGGATGTCCGCGCTTTCCGGCACCACCACGGCCGCGGCGGTGCCCAGCCCGAGCAGGTCATAGTTCCGCGGGTCGTCGAAATCCAGCAGGCAGTCCAGCTCGTCGTAGTCCTGCGTGACGTCGATCGGGCTGCCCGCCGGCCGCTGCGGAAACACGTCGCCCCGCAGCACGCCCATCGACAGCCCCCCCGGAAACACGGCCTTGACCTTCTCGCCGTTCCGCATCCCGCCGCCGAAGTCCGGACTGTAGATCAGTTCGCGGCAGCTGATCCCCAGCGGCGCTTCGTAGCAGCCCGGCCGATTCACCGGGCCGCTGATGCAGAACATCTTGGGGCCCTTCGAGTTCGGCGTGCCCACCGAATGCCACCATTCCAGCCCGCGCGTCAGGATGTGCGGCAGGCACGCCAGCGTCTCGACGTTGTTGACCACCGTCGGCTGGTGGAACGCACCCTCGACCGCCGGGAACGGCGGCTTGATCCGCGGCCAGCCCCGCTTGCCCTCGAGGCTCTCGATCAGGCCCGTCTCCTCGCCGCACACGTACGCCCCCGCGCCGCGGTGCACGTAGCACTCCAGGTCGTACCCGCTGCCGAGGATGTTCTTCCCGAAGTACCCGGCCGCGTACGCCTCATCCAGCGCCCGCTGGAGGGTGTGGAACTGCTCGGTGAACTCGCCCCGCATGTAGATGTAGGCGACCGTCGTGCGCGTCGCGTAGCCCGCGATCAGGATGCCCTCCAGCAGCATGTGCGGATCGTGGTCGATCAGCACGCGGTTGCAGAACGTCGGCGGTTCCGACTCGTCCGCGTTGACGCACAGGTACGTGACCTGGCGATCCTTCGGCAGGAACGACCACTTCACGCCCGCCGGGAAGCCCGCCCCGCCCCGGCCACGGAGGTTGGCGCTCTTGACCAGCTCGACCAGCTCGTCGGGTTTCATGCGCAGCGCGCGGGCCGCCCCCTCGTAGCCGCCCGACCGGCGGTACACTTCGAGCGACGTGCTCCCCGACACGCCGACGTTCCGCATCAATACGCGCTCAAAAGCCATGCGTGTGCCATCCGTATTGCCGGATTCTCAAGGCCGGCCACGAAACACGATCACCGACAACTGTCGCTGCGCCTGTCGCGTCGGACCTCCGCCCGACACCGGAAACCGCCGGCGCGCCTGTCGCGTCGGACCTCCGCGTCCGACGCTGCCGGGCCCGCGGCCCGGCGTTCGCCAGATTGTCATACATCCACGAAAACCTTCGTATACGGCCAATCCTGCCACCGCTGGATCAGCCCGCGCCGCACGGGGTTGTTGGCCACGTACGCGACGAGCTCCCGCAAATCCTCGCGCGGCCGCTTCACACGGTCGCGCGCCGAATGCCGCCACAGTCGAGCCGGCCCGACCAGCCGCTGATACCGGTTCGTCGTGTAGCTCTTGAGCCGCCGCAGAAACACCGCGAGAGCCGTCTCCGAGCACGCCGGTGACACCACCACGTGCACGTGGTCCGGCATGAGGCAATAGCCGGCGAGCTCGTAGTCCAGTTGCCGCGCGCAAGTTTCCACGGCGTCGCATACCATCCGGGCCACCGTCGGATCCCGAAACGGCGCTGCGCGCTGCGCGCACAGCGTCACGTGAATCGGCCGATCACCGGCGTACACGTCGTCCGCGAGCCGCACGGCCCGCCCGCGCCCAAACGTCGCCGGGCGCGATTGTCCGGCTCGCACCGCGGCTCGCCGTATCGCTCCGTCCCGGTCCATCCGCTCGCTCCGCCGCCACAAGTACCGGACTGGGCCCAAGGGCCCGGTCGCGTCGGACACGGAGGTCCGACGCTACAGCCTCGCCGTCCGGCACTCCGCCGTCGGCAGTGTCCTCGTCAGTCGCGCGGCCGCACCGCGCGCGGCGCGTCGTACAAGTCGCTCCGCGCCATGGGCACCCGATCGCACTCCGGATCCGCCAGAATGCGATCCAGGTCCTCGACCCGCACGTTGCGGTGCATCCGCTCGTTGATGAGCATGCACGGGGCGTGGTCGCACGCCGCCAGGCATTCCTCCGTCATCAGCGACCACTCCCCGTCCGGCGTGGTGCCGTGGTCGCGGATGCCGAGCTTTCGCTCGAGCGCCTCCAGTACCGCCTTGCCGCCCATCAGCTCGCACGTCAGCGACCGGCACAGCACGATCGTCCGCCGTCCCTTCGGGTGCGTCCAGAAGTGCGTGTAAAACGTCACCACATCCAGCACCGCCGCGGGCGTCAGCTCCAGCTCGGCCGCGATCTGCTCCATCGCCCGCAGCGATACGTACCCCAGCTCGTCCTGCGCAATGTGCAGCGCCGGCAGCAGCACCGCGCGCTTCGTCGGGTACCGCGGAAAGAACGTGCGGATCTTTTCCAGCGCCGCCGCGCTCAGCGCCGGCCCGCGCTGCTCCTCCGTCACCGTCTTGCGATCGATCGTTCGCCAGGCCACATCCGCCTCCGCCGCCGCGGCGGCCGCCTTACCGGTCCAGCTCCGCCGCGATGATGTTCAGACTGTTCAGCACCGCCGGCACGTCGCTGATCTGGTGCCCGCGCAGAAGCTGCGGGAACACCTGGTAGTTGATGAAACTCGGCGGCCGGCACCGCGCCCGGTACGGCGTCCTGCCGCCGTCGCTGGCGACGTAGAAGCCCTGCTCGCCGTTGGCCGTCTCGGTCGCCGCGTACGCCTCGCCGATCGGCGGCCGGTGCCCGCGGTTCGTCATGACCTTCTCGAAGTGGTGGATCAGCCCCTCGATCGAGAAGTAGATCTCCTTCTTGTTGGGCAGCGTCACGTTCGCCTCGGGGGCCGCGTTGATCGGGCCCTCGGGGAGCATCCGCACGGCCTGCTCGATGATCGCGCAGGACTGCCGGATCTCCTCGAGCCGCACCAGGAAACGCGCGTACACGTCGCCGCCGGTCGCGATCGGCACCTTGAACTGCACCGCCGGAGCGCCGCGGCCGTCCCAGTTGTCCGCGTAGCACAGGTACGGCTCGTCCTTCCGCAGGTCGCGCCGCACGCCGCTGGCCCGCGCCACGGGGCCCGTGAGCGACCAGTTGATCGCGTCTTCACGACTGATCACCCCGATTCCCTTCGTCCGCTCGATGAAGATCCGGTTGCGCAGCAGCAACGTCTCCACGTCGCGCAGCGCCGGCGGCACCCGGTTCCGCACGAAGTCGAGCACCCGCTCGGTCCAGCCCGGCGGCACGTCCTGTGCCAGGCCGCCGACCCGCGTGAAGCTCGGATGAAACCGCGAGCCGCTGATCTGCTCGATCAGGTCGTAAATCAGTTCGCGCTCGTTGAACCCATACAGGAACGCGGTGAAGCCGCCCAAATCGAGCCCCGAGCACCCCACGTTCAACAAGTGGTCCTGGATCCGGCCCAGTTCCGCCAGGATCGTGCGGATGACCTTGCAGCGCGGCGTCAGCTCGATGCCGAACAACTTCTCGACCGCCGCGTGCCACGACAGATCGTTGTTGATCGGCGAAACATAATTCATCCGTTCGACGACCACCACATACTGGTTGTAGTCGAGGTGCTCGCCCAGCTTCTCGAAGCCGCTGTGCAGGAACCCGATATCCGGCGTGACGTCCACAATCCGCTCGCCGTCCAGCTCCAGCACCAGCCGCAGCGTCGTGTGCGTCGCCGGGTGCTGCGGGCCGAAATTGAGCGTCCAGCGGTCGTCGTAGCCCTCCTCCCGCTCGAGCGTCGTCGGCTTCATCAGGTCGTACGAAACAGGCATCGCTGCGCCTCGGCCAAACGTCCCCGGACCAACCGCTCACGCGCTGTCGCGCGTCACCACCTCGAAGTCCTCGCGCTCCCCGCGGCCCGTCAGCGGGTAGTCCTTCCGCAGCGGGTACGCCGTGAAGTTCTGCGGCATCAGAATCCGCCGCAGGTCCGGATGACCCGTGAAGCGGATCCCGAACATGTCGTACACCTCGCGCTCCGGCCACTCGGCCCCGCGCCACAGCCCCGTCACCGACGGGACCGTCGGGTCCGGATCGTTCACGAAAACCTTCAGCCACAGCCGGTGGTTGTGCGTCAGACTCAGGAGCGCGTAGATCACGCCGAAACGGTCCGCCGCGCCCGGAAAATTCAGATAGTCGATGCAGGTCAGATCGCAAAGCTGCTCGAACCGCGTCCGCGGATCGTCCCGCAGAAAGCGGCACACCTCCACCAGCCGCTGCGCCGGCACGCGCACCCAGAGCTGATCCGACGCCCGCCCGTCCGCGTACGTCACGAGCGGCCGCGGTTCCAGATTCAGCTCCGGGAAGCGCTCTTGGAGCGCTCGGATTGCGTCACTCGTGGCCATGCCTGCCGCCGTCTCCGCCGCCCGACCCGGCTCCGCCCAGTCCGAACCCCGCCCCCAGCTCGACCGCCTGCCGCGGCGGCTGCGCCACCAGCCCCAGCCCGCGACCACGCGCCCGCGCGCCCTTCACCCCGTGTTCGGTCACGATCTGCTGGATCAGCATGATGCCCTCAAGCAGCGTCTCCGGCCGCGGCGGACAGCCCGGCACATACACATCCACCGGAAGGAACTGGTCGATTCCCTGGACGACCGCATAGGTATCGAACACGCCGCCGGTGGAAGCGCACGCGCCCATCGAGACGACCCACTTGGGCTCCGTCATCTGGAGATAGATCTTCTGGAGCACCGGCATCATCTTCATCACGACGCGCCCGGCGCACAGCAGCAGGTCGCACTGCCGCGGCGTGAACCGCATCGCTTCCGCCCCGAAACGGGCGATGTCGTAGCGGCTCGCGCCGGTCGCCATGAGCTCGATGCCGCAGCACGCCGTCGCGAACGGCATCGGCCACAAGCTGTTGCGGCGCACCCAGTTGAGCCCGTGCTTCTTGACCGCGTCGACCACGTAGTCCAGCCGCGTCAGGGCGACCTCGCCGCCCGGCTGGCCGCTGCCGATCTCGATTCTGTGTCTCAGGTCCATCGGAACACCCCGCGCCGCCACTCATAAACGAGCCCGAGCAGCAGCAGCACTAGAAACGCCCCGCCCGCACCCAGCAGGTACAAGGGCCCATAGCCGGCGTCCGCCAGCCCCTGCGCCCACGCCGCGTGGGCCGCGTCCGCCCCGCCCGCCGCCCGCGGGAACAGCAACGCCCACGGGTACAGAAAGACCAACTCGACGTCGCACAACAGGAACAGGACGGCCACCAAGTAGAACCGCACGTTGAACCGCCGGCGCGTGTCGCCGATCGGCTCCATGCCCGACTCATACGTGCCTTCCTTCACCGGACCGCGGTGGCGTGGACCCAGCAGGTGGGTCAGCACGAGGATCGCCGCGGCGATGCCGATCGACACCGCGAGCAGGACGGCGACGTTGGTGAACTCCGTCGCCGCGAACGTCAAATGGGACCAATCGCGTTCCATTTTTCGACCTGAGTCTAGGCGGCCGCCCGAGCCTCCGCAACCGCGCGCCGCGGCGAGGATGATACCGTCCGCCGGGCCGAACGCCATGCGTCCGCGCAAGCTGTGCAGTCCTCACAACTCCATCCCCGGACACTGCGGCCCGCCGGCCGATCTTTTCTAGAATACCTTGACAGCCGCCCGCCGCGCGGCTACCTTCCTAGCATCGGCCCGACGGAAACGGGCCGCGGGGAGGCTTCCCATGCTCGCCATCGCCCAGGAACTCATGACCCCCGACGAAGCCGCCAAGTGGTTTCGCCGCTCCCTCTCCTGGCTCCGCCAGCAACGCGACCTCGTCCGCGCCGCCGGCGCCGGCGGTCAGCCGCTCTACCACGTCCAGGTCTGCCGCGCGTACATCTTCGGCCGCATGGCCGACCTCGCGGGCGACGCGCTGCGGCGCGTGCAGCTCCGCGCCCTGGCGGTCGCCTGCGGCGTGCCGGAGTTCGCCCCGGCCGCGGACCCGGCGGAGTGCGCGTGCGTCGCGGCGCTGCCGACTTGCGCGGCTACTCCAACGAGCGGCGCGGCCCCGCCGCCTGGAGTGTGACCTTCAGCGTCACCTCGGCCCTGTTGCGCACGACCACGACGTCGACGACATCGCCCGCGCTGAAGTGCTTGAGCGCGTCCATGTAGCCGTAGATGTCGGCGATGCGGTGCTCGCCGATCCGCACGATGCGGTCGCCCTCCCGCATGCCCGCCCCCATGGCCGGACTGCCTTCCATCACACCTTGCACGATCACGCCCGGCTCCGCGCCGCCGGCCATGTCCGGCACGATCCCGAAACGGACGTTCGGACGCGACGGGCGGCGCGGTTCGGCGTCGTCGCTCGGACGGGACTCCGGCTCGCCCGCCGGCCGCGTCGCCGGCTCTCCCGACGGCGGCTCGCCCGGACTGCCGTCCGGCGGACCTTCCGGCTGCGCCTCCTCGACGCCCGGCTTCTTGTCCGGCATGTCGATCGGCTCCTCCGCGGCCGCCGACGAGAACGTCGGACCGCTGGTCATGTTCGCGACGCTGCGGATGATCGCGGCGAACATTTCGAGCACGCGCACCGCGCCCGGCGCGTCGATCCGCTCCCAGTCGTCCTCCGGCTGGTGGTACTGTTTGTGTACGCCCGTGAACGCGAACAGGACCGGGATGTGCTCCCGGTGGAACGGCGCATGATCGCTCATGCCCGGCACGCCGCGGGCCACGCGGAACTCCACCCCCGCGCCGGTCGCCGCCTCGTCCAGCAGCGCGGCGAACTCCTCGGCCGTGTTGCGGCCGTACAGCGTCAGTTGCTTGCCCTCCAGTCGCCCGATCATGTCGAAGTTGAACATCGCCCGGACGGTGTCGAGCGGGACGGTCGGATTCTCGACCCAGTGCGTGCTGCCGAGCAGGCCCATTTCCTCGGCGCTGAACGCGATGAAGACGATGTTGCGCCGCAGCCCGCGGGCCGCGCCGAGCACGCGGGCCAGCTCCAGCACCCCGGCGGTGCCCGAGGCGTTGTCGTCCGCCCCGTTGTAGACGATCGGGTCGCCGCCGATCTGCGACGCAGGACGCGTGCCCAGGTGGTCGTAATGCCCGCCGACGACGATCGTCTCGTCGGTGCTGCCGTCGCCGGGCAGCAGCCCGACGACGTTGCGGGTGGCGATCTTGTGGGGGGCGACGCCGAGCTTGAGCTTGAGCGTGAGATCCCTGAGATCCGCCGACAGCGGCTTGCGCTCGTCGTCCAGCTTGCGCTGGAGTTCCGCCAGCGGCGGCAGCCCGCCCTTCCGCACGAGCGCATCGGCCAGCGCGCGGGACACGTGGATCATCGGGATCTCGAACGTCTGGTCGGTCGCCTCGGGCTGCCACGGAAACAGCGTGTCATCGCCCTTGCGGAGCGGCGGATCGACGATCAGCAGGCACTGCGCGCCGGCACGGGCCGCGGTGCGGGCCTTGCGGCGGAACATGGCGTGTCGCGACGGCGTCTTCCCGCCGAAGCGCGCGTCCGGCCCGCCCGATGCCGGCTCATACCGGAAAATCAGGAGCGCCTTCCCGGTCGCGTCGAACCCCTGGTAATCGTTCCACTCGAACTCAGGCGCGTCGATGCCGTAGCCGGCGAACGCCAGCGGCGCCTCGGCCCCCTGCGGCAGCGTATACGGCAGCGGAATCCAGTCCTTGCGGACGGTCCACGCCTCGTCCAGCCCCTCGACGACGAGCGACGCCTCGCTGTCGGTCAGTTGCTTGCCCCGCCGCACATCGAACGGCTGAAAGTACGTGCCGTCAACGCCGCCGGGCCGCAGTCCATAGCTCTCGAACTTCCGCGCGATGTACTCCGCCGCCGCTTCGATCCCCGCCGAGCCCACCTCGCGCCCCCCCAGCCCGTCGCTCGCAAGGTATTTCACGTGCTCGAGATACAGCTCCGGATCGAAGCCGCCCGCCGCCTGCGCTGCCGGGGCAGACGCGGGGCGGGACGCGGCCTCCGCCGTCGGCCGCCCCCCGGCCGGGTCGGTCCGGTGCCCCGCCGCCGCGTCAACCACCCCAATCGGGGAGCTCACGGCGGCGACGGCGGCCACAAGAGCCGCAAGAGCGGCCAGAGCGCGCCACAAAGGCGCGCACGGTCGGACGACGCGCGACAATGACGTCATGGACGGGACTCCGTCGGGGAACCCAGCGGCTCAGACCTAGTTTAGACCCCGCCGCTCCGCGAGGAAAGCATACCGCCGTTGCCGCCGCTGAAACCTCTCCCGGACCACGCCTCCCGATTCGGGTACGCAACGTCGTCCCACCGCCTCTCAGCGGGAACTACTCCAGCGCCGGCGGCAACACCCACCGCTCGCGCGAACCGCCGGCCCCGGCCGCCGTACTGCGCCGGAAAAACCCGATTTCGGCCGCCGGCGGCGGCCCGGACGGGCGGCGCGGGCGTTCTTGACACCCCCCGCGCGGCTCATAGAATCGCGGCCTTTGCACCGGAAGGCTCTGGGGGCAGGCCCGCGGGCCCCCCGGGACCGACGGCGGGAGGACGACCGTGATCGAAGTCCGCAACCTCTCCAAGTACTACGGCAACCGGGCGGCGGTCGACGACATCTCCTTCGACGTGCAAGCCGGGGAGATCGTCGGCTTTCTCGGCCCCAACGGCGCCGGCAAGACCACGACCCTCCGGATCCTCACCTGCTACATGCCCGCCACTTCAGGTTCGGCCAAGGTCGCCGGTCACGACGTGCTGACGGAATCGATGCAGGTCCGGTCGGCGGTGGGGTACCTGCCGGAATCGGTTCCGCTCTACCACGAGATGCGTGTCCGCGAGTACCTCCGTTTCCGCGGCAAGCTCCGCGGCCTCGACCGCGCCGCCCGCGAAGCCGCGATCGCTCGCGTGACGAACAAGTGCTGGCTCCGCGACGTGATCGACCGCCCCATCGGGCAGCTTTCCAAGGGCTATCGGCAGCGCGTCGGGCTGGCCGATGCGCTGCTGCACAATCCCAAGGTGCTCGTGCTCGACGAGCCGACGGTCGGCCTCGACCCGACGCAGATCCGCGAGACCCGCTCGCTGATCCGCGCTCTGGCCGCCGACCACACCGTCATTCTCTCGAGCCACATCCTGCCGGAGGTCGAGGCCACCTGCCAGCGAATCATCATCATCCACAACGGCAAGCTCGTCGCGCAGGGCACGCCGGAGGAGCTCCGCGAGCGAATCACCGGCGAGACCAACCTGATCGTCGAGGTCCGCGGGCCGCAGGCGGCCGTGGCCGACCACGTCCGCAAGCTCGGCGGCGTGACGGACGTGCAGGCCGCGACCCACGACGGCTGGTGCCGGCTGACGGTCGCGGCGCGACGCGACGTGCGGGAGGACGTGTTCCAGCTGGCGGTGGCGCAGCAATGGCCGCTGCGCGAGTTGCGGCGCGAGGTCGCGTCGCTCGAGGACTTTTTCGTGAAGATCGTCGCCGGGGCCCGCGCGCACGACGGCCCGGCCGCGCGGGACTGACGACGCTGCGATGGGTGCGATTGGGTGGAGGTGCGTATGCGCAACATCCAGGCCGTGATGCAGCGCGAGCTGCTGGCCCTGTTCTGCTCGCCGATCGGCTACATCGTCATCGCCGGGTTCCTGTTGATCACCGGCGTCAGCGTGTGGTGGACCGACACGTTCGCCCCGGGCAAGCCCGCGACGCTGCGGGAGGTCTTCTTCTGGACGCCGTGGATCCTCACGGTGATCGTCCCGGCCATCAGCATGCGGATGCTTAGCGAGGAGTACCGCAGCGGCACGATCGAGTCGCTGATGACCGCTCCGGTGAGCGACTTCCAGATGGTCCTGGGCAAGTACCTGGCGGCGCTGGTGTTCTACCTGATCATGCTGGCCACCACGCTGCTGTACGTCGTGCTCATGGGCGTCTACGGCAACCCCGACTGGGGCGCGACGGCCGCAACCTACCTGGGCCTCGTGCTGATCGGGGCGCTGTTCTCCGCGTTCAGCGTCTTCGCCAGCAGCCTGACGGCCAACCAGGTCGTGGCCTGGATTCTCGGGTGGGTGCCGCTGCTGCTGTTCGCCTGCCTGGCGTTCTTCGTCGTGCGGCAGGTCGAGGGCGTCTGGCGACAGGTGTTCCAGCAGGTCAACGTGATCGGGCGCTTCGATGACTTCAGCAAGGGCCTGATCACGACAGACGGCATCACGTTCTTCGTGGCCGCTACGGCGTTGTTCGTGTTCCTGACGGTCAAGGTCGTGGAGTCGCGGCGATGGCGGTAACCGGAACAACCAGCGTGGCGCGGCGGCGGGTCTTCTACGGCACCAACGTCGGCCTGCAGATCGTGATCGCGGTCCTCGTCGTCGTGGCGGCCGTGTATTTCGCCCAGGGCTGGTTCAAGGGCCAGCTCGACCTCACCCGCTCCGGCACCAACAGCCTCACCCCGCGCACGCGGCAGCTCCTCAAGAGCCTCGACCAGCCGGTCCGCGTGACGGCGCTGTACACGGTGCTGAGCAAGTATGACACGCTGGCCCAGAAGCGCCAGAACATGATGCGCGACCTGCTCGCCCTGTACGAGGCGGGCGGCGGCGGCAAAGTGACGGCCGAGCTCGTCGACCCGATGGCCGATACCGGCCGCATCCGGGCCGTGGTCGAGCGCCTCAAGAGCCTGAAGGCTTACACGGACGAGGCCCAGGCGCACCAGACCGCGCTGGCGGACTTCAAGACGCTGGCCGACCGGCTGCGCGAGACGCTCACCGCCCAGCAGGACGAACTCAAGCGCGAGTTGCAGGCGCGGCCCGACCAGCGCGGCACCCCGTTGTCCGACATCAGCCGCGAGGTCGAACGCCTGCTGCGCACGGCCGCGGCGACCGAGGAGGACGTGCAGGCGGCCCTGTCGGGCGACCTGCCGGCCTACGGCCGTGCGGTCGAATCCGCCCGCAGCTTCGTGCAGGCCTTCACGTCCTATGTGAAGGTGTTCAGTGACTGGGCCAAGGACGCCGCCCGTCCCGAGCGCGGGGTCGACGCCGAGACGCTCGCGGTGGCGCAGCGGTTCGACGCGGGCTACCAGGGCGTCCTGCCCGATGCCAACGCCTGGCTCGACCGTACGAAGGACCTCAAGCGCCTCAAGCTCGAGGAGCTGGGCGACACGCTCAGCCGCTGGGCCACCGCGCCGGTCGTGCTGGTCGAGACGGCGGAGCGCGCCGAGGTCCTGTCCTACCAGGACGTCTGGCCGTTCCGCATGGACGCGAACGCGCCGCTGCCGCCCGACGGCGACCAACGCGAGTTCGCCGGCGAGCAGGCGCTCTCCTCCGCGATCCTCAAGCTCACGCAGAAGGACAAGACCGCCGTCGTTTTCACGCGATACGGCGGGCCCTCGCCCATCACGCCCGACTTCTCCAACGTCAACCTGAACATGCGGCAGCTCCCCCGGGCGCCCTACGGCCAGCTCAACGAGCTGCTGGGCAAGCAGAACTTCCTGACCGAGGACTGGGACGTCCAGACCGAGAAAACGTCGCCCACCGTGGAGGGCGCGACCCGAACCGTCTATGTCGTCTTCCCGCCGGCGCCGCCGCCCCAGCCGGACCCCCGCCGGCCGGTGCCGCCCCAGAGCATCACGCCCGAGGACGTGAAGCTCATCACGGACGCGATCGCTCAGGCCGCCGGTACGATCTTCCTGACCGGCTGGTCCGAACCGCCCGGCCCCTTCGCGCCCCCGACGCCTTACGCCTTCGCCGACTACCTGCGGAACACCTGGGGGATCGACCCCCTGACGGATTTCGTCACGCTGCACTTCCTGCCGACGCCGGACGGGAACCTCTACTTCCCGCCGCGCAACACGCTGCTGCTCGACACCGGCCGCGCGCGCCTGACCGACCACGAAATCACGCGCCCGCTCCAATCCACGCCGGGCGGCTTCGAGCGCGTCTGCCCGCTCAAGCCTGTGACCTCGCTGCCCGCGGGCGTGCAGCATTTTCCGCTGATCGAGGTCAAGCCCAGCAACGACGTCTGGGCCGTGAAGGACGTCATGCGGCTCCAGGAGGACCTCCGCAGCCGCCAGGGCACGCAACGCATGGCGGACGACGTGGCGCCGCCTTTCCCCATCGCGCTGGCCGCCGTCGACGGCCAGGGCCGGCGGCTGGTGGCTTTCGGCAGCGTCGGTTTCGCCTCGGACGACCTGCTCGCGGCCCGTACGCTCATGCTCGTCGGCAGCGCGCTCGCGGCGGTGGAGCTCTACCCCGCCAACGCGGACCTGTTCCTCAACGCCCTGCACTGGATCACCAACGACGCCAGCCGCATCTCCGTCGGCGTCCGGGGCAGCGACGTGCCGCGCCTCAGCCGGCTCCAGGACGACGCCTGGCTGCGCTTCTGGCGCATCTTCATGGTCGGCATCTGGCCCGCCCTGGCCCTCGTCATCGGCGGCGGCGTCTGGCTCTTCCGCCGGAGGTAGACGATGAACCTGAAGACAACCGGCATCCTGATCGCCCTGCTCGTCGCGGCCGGCCTCATCTGGCTGTTCGCGCCGCACGCTTCCAGGGAACCCGCCGGCAAGACCCCCGCGCAGACCACACCCGAGCCGCAGAAGAAGGTGCTCGATCCGCCCGTCGACCCCGAGAAGGTCACGCGCGTGGAGATCGAGCACCCCGGCCAGCCCGCCCTCGTCTTCGAGCGCGTGCCGGCGGCCCCCGGCGCCCCCAGCTTCGCCCCGGCCGAGTGGAACATGGTCGCGCCGCTGAGCGTCCCGGCCGAGGGCATGCAGATCATGGCCGTCGTGCGGGCGCTCACCGACTTGCCGGCCGTCACGCAGTTCGAGCCCGGTACGGCCGGCCAGCCAACGGCCGCCGACGTCGGCCTGGAGCCGCCGACCGCCACCGTCGCGCTCACCACCGACGGCGGCACGCCGGTGCGAGTCGAGATCGGCAAGAAAGCCGTGATGTCCACCGACACGTACGTCCGCCTCGCGGGGAACAAGACGATTCACGTCGGGCAGCGCGACCTCGCCCAGGTAATCAAGAAGGACCCGGGCGACTACCGGTCCAAGCGCTTGGCCTCGTTCCGCGCGGACGACGTGGTGGCGGCCGTGATCCGTCACGGCGGCCAGACCTACGACCTCACGCGCGGCGCGGACAACGAATGGGTCCTCAACAGCCCGGTGCGCGCGCCGGCCGACCGCGAACGGGTCCGCACCCTCCTGACACGCCTCGCGAATCTGCGGGCCGACACGTTCGTCGCCGACAGCGACGCTGCGGGCGGATACGAGTTCGACCCGGCGTTCCTCACGTTCACGGTCACGACCGAGACCAAGCCGCCCGCGCCCGCCGGCACGCAACCGGACCCCGAGGCCCCCGCGGAAACGCAGCCGGTGCAGCGCACGTTCGGGCTCGTCGTCGGTGGGACCGCCGGTCTCAAGGGTGAGCAGCGCTTCGCGCGCCTGGCGGATCAACCGTGGGTCGTCACCGTCACCGCCGCGAGCGTCAACGACCTCGTGCCGACCCTGACCGGTCTGCGCGACCCGCGCATCGTTCCCGTGAAGGCCGCCGCGGTCACCCGGCTCGAGATCGCCGCGGGCGAGCAGGCCGCCGCCGTAGAGAAAGTCGATGGCCGGTGGCAGGCGGTCGCGGGCGACCTCGGCGAGGTCGATGTCACGGCGATTACGGAAATCCTGGATGCGCTCGAGGGACTGCGGGCGGTGGACTACAGCGCCGAACCGGCCGACCCGGACAGGCACGGCCTCGCGACGCCCCGCGCGGCCCTGACCGTCACCGCCGCCGGGACGCTGGCCCCCATGACCTTGCGGATCGGCAACGAGACCCGCAGCGGACGCAACGTCTACGTGCAGCGCGACGGCGACCCGACGGTGATCGTGACGACCCAGGCCCAGGTCGAGAAGCTCGTCACGACCCCCCTCGCGCTGCGCTCGCGCGAAATCTTCCGTTTCACGCCCGACCAAATCCAGCGCGTAGCCGTCCAGCGCGGCGAGATGCGGCGCGCGGCCGTCCGCGGCGAGAGTAGCTGGACGCTCGAGTTCCCCCCCGACGCGCCGCTGGCGACTGAGCGCATCCCCGTGCTGCTCGCCGACCTGGCGTACCTGCGCGCCGCGAAGGTCGTCGGCCGCGCCGACGACGCGAAGTTCGGCCTGGCGCAGCCCGCCCTGACGCTCACGTTCGACGTGGCGGCCCCGCCGGAAACGCCGGCGGCGGACACGCCGGCCGCCGTGCCCGCCGCCCCGACGACGACGCAGACGCACACGCTGCGTGTCGCCCGCGTCGGCAGCACGACGTACGCCCAGCGCGACGATGAACCGTTCGTGTTCGAACTGGACGAAACCGTATACCGCACGCTCGCCGGCGAGCTGATCGCGCCCCGCGTCCTGACGGCCGATGCCGACCGGATCGTGACAATCACGGTCACGGGCCCGGACCTGAACCTCGAACTCGTTCGGGACGGCACGATCTGGAAGTACGCCCCGGAGCCGTACCTCGAGCTGGACCAGGCGAAGGCGCAGGAGTTGCCGCGGCTGCTCGCGAGCCTTCAGGCGGCCGAGTTCATCGCTTACCGCGGTGGGGATCTCGCGCAGGCCGGCCTCGCGTCTGCTCCCTATACCGTCTCGTTCAAACTTTCGGATGGCACGGAGCCGACGCTCAAGATCGCGGCGCCGGACGCCGGAGGCGAGACGACCGCGGCACTCGTCTCGGAACAGCGCATTTTCCGCCTCGGCGCGGAGGACCGGGAGAAGCTGCTCCGCGGTCTCGATGCATACCTCAAGTCTGCCGCGCCGCCGCCCCAGCCCGGCGCGCCGCGCATGCCCGCCGGCCAACCGTTCCCGCTGCCGGACTAGCCCCGGCATCCACCCCCGACCGCAATCCGCGGTCGGGCTGCGCGCCGGGGCGGGCGGGGAGACCCGCCCTGCGGCCCGACACCGGCGGCCTACCCCTGACGCGGCCTTTCGGCGACGATGCGCTGCGGCCGTGACGGAGACAGCCCATGCTGACGAATCGTTTCACATCGAACTGGGCCGGGCCGCTGCTGGTCGGGGTCGTCCTGACGCTCGCGGCTCAGGCGGCCTTTCAGGCGCTCTGGACCCCGCGACCGGCGCTGGCACAGGTTCCCGACAGCGGCGCGCAGCGCAACGAGATGATCCAGCAGCAGCGTGTCACGAACCAGAAGCTGACGGAGATCGCCGCGTTGCTTCGGGAAATCCGCGACCGCCAGCCGGAAGCCCGCCGCGACGCCGCCCCGCCGAAGAAGCCCTGATTCCTAGGGCCCGTGGGGTCGCGTCTGCCCGGGCGGCACGCCGTACCGCAGCCCCTCGAAGGTGAGCCGCTGGGGGGGCGGCGGCGGGTGCCCGGTGAGTGCGGGCGGGGCCCCGGTCTGCTCCGCGCACCGGACGTACGCGCCGCAAATGTGCTCCACCGCCTCGTCCGCGTCGTCCGTCAGCTTGAACAGCTCCAGGTCCGGCGGGGAGATGTTCCCGAACTGGCCCAGCACGGTCTCGCGCAGCCAGCCCACCAGCGGCCCCCAGAACGCGGTCCCGACCAGCGCCACGCCCATCGGCGGCGATTTCTGCGTCTGGAGCAACGTCATCGCCTCGAAAAACTCGTCGAGCGTGCCGAACCCGCCGGGGAAGCACACCGTCCCCACGGCGTACTTCATGAACATCACCTTCCGCACGAAGAAGTAGTGAAAATCAAGGGCGATGTTCTGGAACCCGTTGGGCACCTGCTCCAGCGGCAGCGCGATGTTGAGCCCCACGCTCTTGCCGCCCGCGTCCGCCGCCCCCTTGTTCGCGGCCGCCATGATGCCCGGCCCTCCGCCGGTGATTACCGCGAAGTTGCGCTCCACCAGCCGTCGCGCGCAGTACTCCGCCTGCTCGTAGTACGGGCTGCCGGGCGGCGTGCGCGCCGACCCGAAGATCGACACCGCCGGCCCCACGTGCGCCATGACATCGATCGCGTCCACGAACTCCGCCATGATGCGGAACAGCCGCCACGTCTCTTCCGCCGCGGTCCGATAGGTAAACTCGCCGTCCGCCATCGCCGACCTCGCCTGCGCGCGTGTCCAGTCGGCAGCAGAAACCGCCGAAAGGCACCGCAGGCGGCAGTCTACACCGCTTCCGACACGATTTCCTTTGACCGGCCGCGCCGGCACGCGTCTAATAGTGGTGTCCGGGCGCTGTGGAAGGGCTGGAAGTGACCTCAAACCGCATCATCCTGGCCTCGGCGAGTCCGCGTCGGCGGGAGCTGCTCGCGCAGCTTGGCGTCGCGTTCGACGTCGTGCCCAGCCCGTTCGCGGAACTGGACCGCAAGCCCCCGGCCGTCGCGCCCGAGGCCTGGACGCAGGCCCTCGCGTACTTCAAGGCCCGCGCGGTGGCCGAGCAGCACGCGGACCGCTGGGTTCTTGGCGCCGACACCATCGTGGTTTGTGAAGGACGCATGCTCGGCAAGGCCGCCACAGAGTCCGAGGCCCGGGAAATGCTGGAGCTTCAGGCCCGCTGCGAAAGCCGGGTCATCACCGGCGTATGTCTCGTGCGCCTGGGCTTGCGGGCGGAGCGGCTCGGCGGCAGCGACACGACGCGGGTCTGGATGCACGACGACGCGACCGTGCGCGAGGCGTACCTCGCGAGCGGCGACTGGCGGGGCAAGGCGGGCGCGTACGGGCTCCAGGACGTGGGCGACCGCCTCGTGGCGCGCGTGGCCGGCAGTCCGTCGAACGTGGTCGGTCTGCCGCTGGAGCTCGTCGCGCGTCTGTTGCGCTCGGCGCACGTGCCGGTGTGCCCCGTAACGCCGGGGCGACCGCCGTCGGTGCCGCGCGCGGGGCTGCCCGGCTGATAATGTGTAGCCCGCGCCGGGCCGCACGGCTAAGATGCTTTGCTGGTGAATCCGGTTGCGCGTCGCGTCGATACGAGCGGTGAGCCCCCGCCGCGGGGACGCCCGATCACTCGCCGAAAGGACGCGCTCCCTTGCTCCGCACGGCCGAAAAACGCATGCCCTCGCGACTCGACACGGCTCTTGGCGACTACCTGAAGCAGATCAAGAAGTATGCGCTGCTGACGGCGGAGGAGGAGCGTGAGCTGGCGTTGCGAATTCGGGCCAAGAGCGCCGCGGAAGCCCGGTTCCTCGCCGGGACCATCACGCCCCAGGAATACGAGCGCGTCCAGCGCGACGCCGCCGAGGCCCGCGACCGTATGATCCAGGCCAACCTGCGTCTCGTCGTTGCCGTCGCGAAGAACTTCCGCAACCGCGGCCTGCCGCTGGAGGATCTCGTCAACGAGGGCAACCTCGGCCTGATGAATGCCGTCGACCGGTACGACCCCGACGTCGGTTCCCGCTTCAGCACCTACGCGGGTTACTGGATCGACCAGGCCATCCGCCGCGCCGTGCAAAACTCGGCGCAGATGATCCACATTCCCAGCTATCTCATCGAGCAGATCGGCGAAATGCGCCTGGCGCAGCGCGAGCTCGAGGCCCGCCTCGACCGTCCGCCCACGACCGCCGAGATCTGCGAGCAGATGGCGATTCGCCGCGCGAAGAAGGAGCTCACGGCCCAGCTCAACCGCGAGCCCACCCCGGAGGAAATCGCCGAGCACCGCAAGAGCCCGCACTTCCGCCGCTACACGCAGCGCAAGGCCAAGGCCATCGGCCAGGCCATCCAAGCCTGCCGCTCCCGCGTGCAGGGCAGCGCTTCCCCCGACGGCGACGTCCTGCTGAGCGACGCTCTGGAGGACACCCGCACGCCGGCCCCCTTCGACGCCGTCTTCAACCAGTCCGACGCCGAGTTCGTCCGCCGCCTGCTCGACCGCATCAACGAGCGCGAGGCGCTCGTGCTCAAGCTCCGCTACGGCCTCCAGGACCGCCGCGGCAAGCGCATGACGCTCAAGCAAATTGGCGAGGAAGTCGGCCTGACGCGCGAACGCGTCCGCCAGATCGAGCGCGAGGCCAAGCAGAAGCTCGAGCAGTACATGAAGGAAATGCTGTAGCGCCCGGCCGTGCCGGCCGGCGTCCCCGCCCCGAACCGATGGAGCGACCCGAGGCCATGCCCCGCTACGCCTGCGCGACGTGTGGCCGCGAAACCGAGTACACCGGCGCCCTGCCGGCGCTCTACCCCTTCTGCTCGTCGCGCTGCCGCTGGGTGGACCTCGGCCGCTGGCTGAAGGGCGACTACACGCTGGACCGCGAACTCACGCCCGAGGAGCTCGCGGCTCTGCCGCCCGAGGAGCTGGAGCGCCTGCCGGGGCGGTCCGATCCGACGCCGCCCGCGCCCTGAGGCCCGGCCCCACCGCCGGCGCTGCACGCGCCCGCCTCAGTGCCGGAAATGCCGCGTCCCCGTGAAGATCAGCGCCGCGCCGCGCGCGTCGCACGCCCGAATCGTGTCCTCGTCGCGCTTGCTGCCGCCCGGCTGGATGAGGGCCGTGATGCCGGCATCGAGGAGAATCTCCGGCCCGTCGCGGAACGGGAAGAACGCGTCCGACGCGGCGACCGCACCCGCCAGCCGCTCCCCGTGGCCGTTTTCCCGCGCCAGCCACGTGGCGATCCGGCAGCTCATCACGCGGCTCATCTGCCCCGCGCCGTTGCCCAGCAGCATCCCGTCGCGGCAGAGCGTGATCGCGTTGCTCTTGGTGTGCTTGCAGACCAGCCAGGCCAGCCGCAGGTCGGCGAGTTCCGCGGGCGTCGGGGCCCGCGCCGTCACGACCCGCCACTGCTCCTCGTCCAGTCCGACCAGGTCGGGCGACTGAACCAGCACGCCGCCCGCGATGCTGCGGTACAGCAGCGCCGCGGGGTCGGGCGCCGCCGCCAGGTCGCCGACGGCCAGCAGTCGCACCCGGCGGCCCCAGTCCTTCTGCGGCACGCCGCCCGGCAGCGCCGTCGGCGACGCGGGTCCGGCCTCTCCGGCCTCCGGGGCCGCGGCGGCCGCCGAGTATGTCCCGCGAATGAGCGCACATGCGTCGGACGTGAAGCGCGGCGCGAGCCACACCTCCACGAAGAAGCCGCCGGGCGCGTGCGGCGCGCCGGCGTCCTTCAGCGGTTTGCCGAAACGGGCGTACGTCTCGAGCACCAGCGCCGCGAACTCGACATCGACGTCGAAGTTGACCGCCAGAATGCCGCCCAGCGCTGCGTTCGGATCGCCCAGGTAGGCGCGGCGGTACGCCTCGGCGGCCGCCGCCCGGCCCGCCGCCGGCGTCCCGTCCGCGGCCGTCACCAGGCCGACGCCGCAGGCGTTCGTGTGCTTGATGAAGCACACGACCCGCGCGCACGCCTCCGCCTCCGCCCGGTGCCCCGTGAAGTCTGCCGCGGACCGGGCGGTTTCGGCGCGCTTCGGCCCCGAGCCCGCGGAGAACCCCCCGCCCGCCCCGCCCGCCATCGGCCGCCGCCACCCGGCCGCCCCCGCGCGCGCGAGCTCGGCGCAAAGCTCAAACGCCGCGCTGGCGTCGAGGTAATTGTTGAACGACATCCGCGGGCCCGCGAGATCCACCGCGACTTCACGTGCGACCACGCCCGGCGCGGCGCCGGCCGCCCCGCCCAGCCGCCGCACTTCGCCCGCCTGGTGCGGGTTCTCCGCGTAGCGCAGGGGCGCGCCGCCCGCCGCGTGCAGCTCCAGGAACCGCACCTGCGGCACGCCCGCCTCGTCGCGGCTCAGCCAGCTCGCCACCTTGCCGTCGTAGTCCGCGGTCAGCCGGTAGACCGCGAGCGCCCGCTCTGCGCGGTAGTTCTCGAACCGCGGATTGCCCGGATCACGCAGGTAATGCAGCAGGTCGCTGTGCTGCACCGGCCGACATTCGACCAGCACGTGCCGGTGGTTCTTCGCCGCGGCCCGCAGCAGGCACGGCCCGCCGATGTCGATCATCTCGATCGCCCGCTCGAACGCGCATTTCGGGTCGGCCACCGTCCGCTCGAACGGATACAGGTTCACGACCACCACGTCGATCGGCGCGATTCCTTGCGCGGCGAGCTGCCGCATGTGCTCCGGGTTGTCACGGTCGGCCAAAAGCGCCGCGTGAATGCGCGGATGCAGCGTCTTGACGCGTCCGTCCATCAGCTCCGGGAACCCGGTCACCTGCTCGACCGGCGTGACCGGCAGGCCGGCACTCTGCAGCGCCGTCGCCGTGCCCCCCGTGGACAGGATTTCGAAGCCGAACTCCGCATGCAGCGCCCGGGCGAACTCCACCACCCCCGTCTTGTCGTACACACTGATCAGCGCCCGCCGCATCCGCACCGCTTCGCCCATGTCAACACCCTCGCCAAAGCAAAGCGGGCCGCCACCCGGCGACCCGCAGTCGTCCCACTCGGCGGCACCGGCCGCATCCGCTATTCCGACTCGCCGCCGGCCCCGAACCCGCGCGAGACCTTGCTCCGCCCGCCCACCGCCGCGCCGCGCCGGTCGCTCTTCAGCGGGTCGCCCGCGGACTCCGCCCCCGTCGCGCGCTGCGCCGCGACGGCCGGTTGCGTCGTCGGCTCGACCGGCGCTCCCGGCGGACGCAGCGCGTTGACGATGTCCTCCGGCCTCAACGGCGGCAGGTTCCGCGGGCGGGCGCAAAAGATCCGCCCGTCCGGCGACACGAGAAACACCGTGTTGGTCGCCACGGCCGGCACGCCCAGCGTGAAGCCCCGCGCCGGGATGCGGACCGCGACGTCGCCGCCGGCCTTCCGCACCGCCAGCAGTTCTTCGTTCCGCGAGAGCACGAACACGGTGCCTTCGTGAACCGTCAGAGCCTGCCGACCCTCGCGGAGTCGCCACCGCAGCCGCTCCTCCACGCCCACCACGGCGTTCTCCACCGCGACCAGGCCGTCGTCCGCGCAGTACTGGTACACCACGTCCGGCGTGACCACCGGCGGCTCGAGCAATCGGCCGGAGAACCGGGCCCGCCAGCGCACCTCGCCGGTCTCGTGGAACAGCAGGTACAGCGACTGGTCGCGGCTCGCGACGTAAACGCCGTCGTCCGTGGCCACCAGGTCGGCGCTCACCGGGCCGAACACGCTCGTCTCCCACACGAGCCGCTTGTCAGCCCGCGTGCAGGCGTACACGCCCCCGGCCTCCGTCGCCACGTACACGTTGTCGCCGTGCAGCGCCGGCGTCGATGTGATGGGGCCGTTCGTGATCGAGCGCCACGCGTAGAACATGTGCGGCAGCGCCAGGCAGTACAGCCGCCGGTCGAGGCCGCCGACGAACAGGTGCTGACCATCACTCACGAGCGCGGAGCCGGGCGGGTACCGCAGGTCGTGCCGCGACAGTCCGTCGCCGGTCCGGCGGTCATACGTCTGAATGTCCACCGGCGTGACGAATATGACCGTGTCGCCGATGTGCGCGGGGCGCCGCACGTTGTACCCCGACCGCGTGACCGGTTGCAGCCAGCGCAGCACGCCCGTGTACGCATCCAGCGCATGCACGTAGCCGTCCTGCGTCGCCACGTACAACGCGTCGTCCACGAGATGCACGTCCCGCACATACTGCCCCCGGTCGAGCGGCAACGCGAGCTGCCAGTACTTCATCAGCCCGGCGTCGTACAGCGCACCGGCCGGCAGGTAATCGCCGTCCGCAGCGCCGACCGAACCGGCCGTCAGCATCATCGCCAGCAGCGTCCCGAGATACAGGCGGAAGGACTTCATGGGCGGTTCCTGCGGGCGGCCGCACCCCGCGCGCACGACCTCGGCGCAGCGCCGACGTGGCGGCCGGTCTCGGAAAGCAGACTAGCGCGCGGGGCGCCCGCCGTCAACGGTCGCCGCGGTGGACGAGGCGCGCGTCCGCAGCGGGGAGCGCGACGCCGGGCCGCGGCGACGGCGAATCCGTCGGCCGGTCGGGGCGGCGGCTTGCATCGGGGGGCCGGGCGTCCTATCCTGCCGCAAAGGTCGGACGGGCGCGGCTGTGTCCGGCCGGGCAGCGAGGCAAGTTACTGAGGCAGGGTGGCCTCGGCGCGAAAGGTGAAAAGGAGATCACGATGACAGTGGCGCGGCGGTTGTCGAGCGGCGCCGTCGGGCTGCTCGGCGTGCTGATGCTCGCCGGGTGCCAGGCGGACCCGAAGGATCTGCAGATTCAGGCGCTCAACGAGCGGGTGGCGGAGCTCCAGCGGGAGAATGAAGACCTGCGCGCACGGCTTGCCCGGGCCATTACGGAACGCGACGAGGCGCGGCGCCAGGCCAATGCGCTCGCGGAGCAGGTGCGTATGCTCCAGGGCGAGCGCTCGAAGGCGCCGGAGGGCTGGGTCACCTCGGGCCCGTACACGTGGACGTCGCTGAGCACCGACTTTCTGTTTGACTCGGGCAAGGCCACGCTGCGGCCGGCGGCACGGGCGGCGCTCCAGCAGGTGGTCAGCACGATTCAGCAGAACTACCCCGACAAGTTCGTGCTGGTCGTCGGACACACGGACACGGACCCGATCAAGCGGACGAAGGATCTGTGGGCCGACAACCTCGACCTGAGCGTCAACCGCGGCATGACCGTCTTCCGCGAGCTCCAGAAGCTGGGCATCGCGCCGGAGCGCATGATCGCCGGCGGCCAGGGCGAGTGGTTCCCGGTGGCGACGAACGCCACGCGCGCCGGCAAGCAACAGAACCGCCGCGTGGAGATCATCGTCGTTCCGCCGCGCGAGTCGAATCCGACGTCAGGCGGTGCGACGGAGTCCGAGGTTGTGCCGCCCAAGTAGACGCGGTGCGGACCCCGGAGCGCCTCGCGCTCGACCGGCAACCTCGGGACGTGCTCACCGCGCGGCGGGCACGTCCCGTGCCTTTTGAGGGATCGCGCCGCGCGGTCCCGGGAGCGGAGCGATATGGAAGTGCTGCCCGCCATCGACCTGCTCGGCACGCGCTGCGTCCGCATGATTCAGGGCCGCTACGACCGCGTCATCGAGTACGACCGTGACGCCGTCGAGGTCGCCGGTCGCTTCCGGGCGGCCGGCGCCCGCTGGCTGCACGTCGTCGATCTGGACGGCGCGCGCAACGGCCGCATCGAGAACCTCGCGACGCTGCGCGCCCTCGCCACGCAGACCGGCCT
Organism: uncultured Phycisphaerae bacterium; assembly: GCA_937928595.1. Taxonomy (GTDB): domain Bacteria; phylum Planctomycetota; class Phycisphaerae; order UBA1845; family Fen-1342; genus CALGJV01. The sequence goes on from CALGJV010000008.1 coordinate 75,173, forward strand.
CCAGGTGCAGTTCGGCGGCGGCGTGCGCGACGAAGCCGCGATCGACGCCGCCCTGGCGGCCGGCGCCGCGCGTGTCATCGTCGGCACCCGCGCGCTGGAGGACTGGGCCTGGTTCGAACGGATCGCGCACCGGCCGGATTACGCCGGTCGTCTCGCGCTCGGGCTCGACGCGCGCGTCGGCAAGCTCGCGGTCCACGGCTGGACGCGCGACACCGAGCGTCTCGCGACGGATGTGGCCCGGGCGTTGCACGACTGGCCCGTGACCATCGTGTACACCGATATCGGCCACGACGGCCTGCTGCTCGGCCCGAACCTGCGCGCCGTGCAGGAGCTGCGCAGCGCCGCGCGCGTGCCCGTCATCGCCGCGGGCGGCGTCAGCGACGCCGACGACATCCGCCAGCTGGCGGCGATGGGGCTGGCGGGCGTCGTCATCGGGCGGGCGCTGTACGAAGAGCGTCTGCGGCTGGAGGACGCCTTGGCCGCGGCGCGCACCCCGCCCGCGGCGTAAGACTCACCCGACGGGGAACAACGACCGATATTTAAGCCGTGAGCAGTAGCCTGACATACCGCAAGGAGTTCATCGTCGTCGCCCTCGGAGGCAACGCGATCTCGCGCCCCGGCCAGGAAGGCAACGTCCCGCAGCAGTTCGAGAACACCAGCTACACCTGCAACTATCTGGCCGAGCTGGTGGCCGACGGTTACCAGATGCTCGTCACGCACGGCAACGGGCCGCAGGTCGGCAACGTGCTGCGCCGCGTGGAGCTGGCCGCCAAGGAACTGTACCGCCTTCCGCTGCACATTTGCGGCGCGCACACCCAGGGCGGCATGGGGTTCATGATCGCCCAGTGCTTCACCAACGCCCTGCTGCGGCGCGGGATCGACCGTAAAGTCTGGGCGCTCATCACGAGCGTCGAGGTCGATCGCCAGGACCCGGCCTTCCAGAAGCCCACGAAGCCGATCGGCAGCTTCTACCGCAAGGACAAGGCCGAGGAGCTCAAGCGCGAGCACGGCTGGGAGATGATCTATGTCCCGCAGCACGGCTACCGCCGCGTGGTCGCGTCGCCGGCCCCGCGGGCGGTCGTTGAACTCGAGCTGATCCGGCGCCTGGTCGACTCCGGCGACCTGCTCGTCGCGGGCGGCGGCGGCGGGATCCCGGTCGCCCGCGACGCCGAGGGGCAGCTCCACGGCGTCGAGGCCGTGATCGACAAGGACCGCACCGGCGCGCTGCTCGGCCGCACGCTCGACGCCCCCACCTTCCTGATCGTCACCGGCGTCGAACGCGTCTGCCTCGACTACGGCACGCCGCGGCAACGGGCCCTCGACCACCTGACCGCCTCGGAGGCGGCGCGCTATCTGGCCGAGGGGCAATTCCCGCCGGGCAGCATGGGCCCCAAGATCGAGGCCGCGATCGAGTTCCTGCGCGACTGCCGCCGGGGGGACGCCCGCGTGATCATCTGCGACATCGAGCACATGGCCGACGCCCTCGCCGGGCGCAGTGGCACGTGCATCGAGCCGGACGCCTGACGCCCGGACCCCGGGCCGCTTTTCGCGCCGCCCTCCGTCCGGCGCGGTACAATTCCCAGGCCCCCGGGGCGGGCGACGACTTCGTCGTGGAGGTGCGTCATGCGAGTCCAGGCCCAACGCATTCTCTGGCCCACCGACTTCTCCGCCCTCGCGCTGCACGGCGCCCGCTACGCCCGGGCGCTGCGCGAGCTGTTCGGCGCTGAACTGCACGTGATCCACGTGCTCGCGCCGCCGCTCACGCCCGAGCTGTCCGCGGTCGTCGCGACGGACATCCCCATCGCCTACTCCGACCCCGAGCTCGTCGAAACGTGCCGCCGGACGCTTGCCCGCACCGTGGCCGAGCAGTTTCCCGGCCTCCCGCTCGTCAGCGAGCTTTGCTTCGGCCACCCCTGGTCCAGCATCTGCACCTACGCCGAGCAGCACGGCATCGACCTCATCGTCGTGGCCACGCACGGCCGCAGCGGCCTCCGCCGGGTGCTCATCGGCAGCACGGCCGACCGCGTCGTGCAGCACGCGCCCTGCCCCGTGCTGGTGGTCAAGAGCCCCGCAAAGGACTTTGTCCAAAATGGCGCGTCACCCGCCTGAGCCGCCGCGGCCGACGGACGTCCGCCTGCGGTTGCGCGCGGACCCCGGTTCCGCCACGCCCGGAGCCCGCGCGTGAGCGGCCTGACGCTCACGCAGCCCGGCCTCGTCGGTCTCGCCGTCGCGGCCGCGTGGTTGCTGGCTGCCGTGCTTGCCCGGGCCCCGTCGCGCCCGGCCGCCCGCCGCTACGGACTGCCCGCCGGCCTGGCAGCGCTGGCGATACTGCTTGGCACGGCGCCGCAGGGCCGCGCTCACCTGTTCCTGCTCGCGCTCGGCTTCGCAGCCGGCGCGGCTCTCGCGCGGGCCCGCGCCGAGCGCGATGCCGCCGTCGTGCCGACCGGCTCCGCCCAGCCCACGCACGCCGACGCGCGCACCGCCCGCAAGGCGGTCATCACGCTTCGCACGCTCGCCTGGTTGTGCGTCCTCTTCCTCGTCGGCCGACCGGCGTGCGACCGCACCGTGACCGAGTGGGATCGCCCCCTGCTCGTCGTCCTGCTCGACCAGTCGGAGTCCATGGGGCTGACCGACGAAGCCCTCCCGGCCGCCGCCGGCCGGAGCCGGGCCGACCGCGCCAATGCGGCCTTCGCGGCCGCCGCCCCCCTGCGGGCGCGATTGCACGAGCTCTACGACGTGCGGGTGCTCGTCGTCGGCAACGCCGCCACGGCCTCCGCGGACGATTGGCTGATTACGCCCACGGCCCCCCTCACGCCGCTGGCTGATACGCTGCGGACCGCCGCGACGCTGCGCTCCGGCAGCGGGCAGCCGCCGGTAGCGGTTCTCGTCGTGTCCGACGGCGCCGACAACGTCGCGGACCCGGCGGCCCTTCCGGCGGCCGCGGAGGCCCTCGCCGCGCTGGGCACCCCACTCCACGCCCTGGGGGTCGGGCCCGCGCCCGGCAGTCAGCCCCTGATTGACGTTTCGCCGCTCGCCGTTCCCGCCCGCATCGGCCTGCGCGACAAGCTGCGCGTCACGGTGAACGCCCGCGTCAGCGGCTACCCCGGCCGCACCGCGAACATCACCCTGATCTGGGACGACGCCCTCGCGGCCACGAACGACGTCACCTTGCCCACGGACCCCGCGCCGCTGGCCGCCGTCCTGACCGTCGACCCGCCCGGGCCCGGCGTGCACCGTCTTTCCGCCCGCGTCAGCGTGGACGACGACTCCGTGACCGCCAGCGCCCTCGTCGAGGTCGTCGTCGAGCGCGCCCGCGTCGTGTTCGTCGAGCGCAGTCCGTCACCCGATTTCGCGTTCGCGCTGCGGGCGCTGCCGGCGGAAGCCGACTTCGAGGCCGAGCGCCGCCTCCTCGGCACGCCCGGAGCCGAGCGCCTCACGGCCGCCTGCGCCAGCGCCGACGTCGTGGTCCTCGGCCGCCCGACGGACGACCTGACCTTCGCGGATTACGCCGACCTGCTCGACGCCGTCACCCAGCGCGGCGTGGGGGTCTTTCTCGCCGGCGGTCGTGACCTGCTTGGCGGCCAAAATCCGCGTTCGGCCCCGCTCGCAACCCTGTTGCCGGCCGAGCCGCCCCGCGAGCGGCGCCTCTCCCCGAACCTCGTGCGGGTCACCCCCACGACCGCCGGCCGGCGGCATCCGCTTTTCACCGGCCCGACGCCGGAAACCGCGCCCGAACCCTGGCCGGAGCTGCCGCCGCTGACCGCCGCGCCGCTGTTCGGCTCCCCAAAGCCCGCGGCGGTCGTTCTCGCCGCGGATGAGCACAACCGTCCGCTCCTGCTCGCGCAAGATCTCGGCCGGGGGCGCGTGATGGCGGCCGCGTGGGAAGAGCTCTGGCCGTGGGCGCTGGCATCCGACGCGGGGCACGAACTCCACACGCGGTTCTGGCGGCAGGCGGCCGCGTGGCTCGCGAATCGGCGTCCCACGGCGTGGCTCGTGACCGACCAGCCCCGCTACACCTCCGCGGCCCTGACCGGCGGACGGCGGCGCGTGCGGATCCGGGCCGGCCTGTCGGCCCCGCCGGAGACGGACGTGCCTGACCGCGGCCTCCCGCCACGGCTCAATCTCAGAACTCCGGGTACCGAGTTGGACACGGACGTGCCGCTTCGGCCCGATGGCAACGCCTGGATCGCCGAGCTGCCCCTGCGCGGCGAGCCCCTGCCGGCCGGTACCTACGAGCTGCGGTTCACCGTCCCGTTGTCCGCCGCCGGTGCGGCGCCCGCCGACGAGCTCACCGCCGCCACCCGCTTCGAAGTCGTCGCGGTGTCGCCGGAGTTCCAACCCCCGACCGCGGATCTCGCGATGCTCGCCGCCGCGGCCAACGGCACCCGTGCCGTCGGCGGCTCGTATCGACCCGTAGAGCGGCTGCCGGAGGTGCTGCGCGACCTGACGCGCGCGGACCGCCGCCGCCGGCTGGAGCGAACCGTGCGGACGGAGTGGGTTGCGTCCGACCCCTGGGGTCTGCTCGGCTGGCTGACCACCCTGCTCGCGGCGGAGTGGGTCGTCCGCCGACGCTGCGGCTGGGCCTGATCCGGCTCGTGCCTGTCCGCGAGCGATACGCGAGGGTATGCTGGTGCGGCGCGGCCGCAGCACGGCGGCGCTTCGGGACTCGTGACGGACAACGGCCATGAAACGACCGATCCCCTCGGTGTGCCTGATCGTCCTCGCGTCTTGTTCGACGCTGCTCCTGCCGACGGCCTGCAACAAGCCGGACAGCTCCGGCCGCAGCCCGGACACCCAACCGGCCGCCGGCGGTGCCGCGCCGACCGGGACCGCGCCGGCAAGGACCCCGATCCCCGAGATCGACGCGACCAAGCTGTTCCCGAAGCTCGAGATCAAGATCGGCGCCGCGCGGCAGGCCGCGCGCGCCAACCCGGATGATCCGGAGAAAATCGGCGAGCTCGGCGCGCTGTGCTTCACACACGGACTGCTGGACGCCGCACTCGCGTGCTTCCGCCGCAACAGCGAGCTGCGTCCGGACCAGTGGGAGTGGTGGTACTGCATCGGTCGGACGCAGGAGCTCCGCAACGACCCGGCGGCCGCCATCCCGGCCTACGAACAGACGCTCAAACTTGAGCCGCGGTGCTCGCCGGCCGCCCTGCGCCTCGGGGCGCTGAAGCTGGAAAAGGACCCCGCGGCGGCCCGGGCCCTCTTCCAGTCGGCCGCCGAGCTCGAGCCCCGCAACCCAGTCCCGCCGTACGGGCTCGGACTCGTGGCGGCCCGGGAGGGACGCCCGGCCGAGGCCGCCGAGTACTACCGCCAGTCGCTCGAGCTGCTGCCCGATTACACCCCCGCCCACGCCGCGCTGGCGGGCGTGCTGGAGGCCGAGGGGAAGAAAGAAGAGGCCGCCTGGCACCGGCAGATCGGCGGCACCGACACGACGCTGGTCGTCGTCGGTGACCCGATCGAGTTCGGCATCCGGCGCAAGGGGCTGGACGTGCAGATCCTGCTCAATGAGGCACTGACGTTCGCCCAGCAAGGCCGGGCCGACCGCGCCGACGACCTGCTGCTCCAGGCCGTCGACCTGGATGCGACCGGCGTGAACGCCCGCAACACGCTCGGCTGGGTGCGCCTCCGACAGAACCGCCTCAGTGAGGCGGAGGAGCAGTTCCGCGCTGCCCTCAAGGTCGAACCGCAGGCCCCGCCGGATCTGATCCCCGCCTTTGCGGTCGTCCGTTCAAATCTCGGTGAAGTCCTGATGCTCAAGGGCGACAAGGAGGAGGCGGAGCGCCTGTTGCGGGCGTCGCTCGAGCAGCGGCCGACGGACCTGGAGACGCTCGACCGCTTCGCCCGCCTGCTGGCCCCCCAGGGTCGCGGCGCGGACGTTGCGGTCGCCTTGCAGAAGGCGCTGGCCGCGGCGCCGGACAATCCGCGGCTGCACGGCGGTGTCGGCGACCTGTTCATTCGGCTCGAACGCTACGACGACGCGATTGCCGCGCTCCAGCGCGCCACGCAGCTCGCGCCGCAGTTCGCCCCCGCGTGGCACACGCTCGGGCTGGCCCATCGCGGCAAGGGCGCGATGGACGCGGCCGAGCGGGCCTGGCGCCAGGCGCTGGCCGCCGCACCGAACTACATGCCGCCCCGGATGGCGCTGGTCGGCGTCCTGCTCGGCAAGGCGGACTACGCGGGGGCGGTGACCCTCATCGACGAGGGCATCAAGGCCAACCCGAACGAGATGGAGTTGGTCAACGGGCTCGCCTGGCTGCTGGCGACGTGCCCGACCGACAACGTCCGCGACGGGCGGCGGGCGGTCCAGCTCGCCGAGCAGGCGTGCAAGGCCGCGTCCTTCCGCAACCACGCCTACCTCGACACGCTCGCCGCGGCTTACGCCGAAGCGGGCGACTTCGAGGAGGCGCTCAAGACCATCGGGCGAGCCATCCGCCTCGCGCGCGAAGCCGACGACGGCGAGGCCGCCCAGAAATACCAGCAGCGGCAGGCGCTGTACCAGCAGAACAGGCCGTGTCGCGACAAGCCCCAGTGAGCGCGACGCGGCCCCGCGCGGGCCGATTCGCCCACCCGCGGCCCGACGCCCGAAAGCAGAACGGGAGGCCGTCTCCCGACGACCTCCCGTCCCGTGTTTCGCCACGTCGTGACCCACGGGTCACGCGCGGATCAGCCGACTAGCGGCGGCGGAGCATCAGGCCCGCCAGCCCGATCAGCAGCAGCGACGCCGGCTCCGGAATGATCTGGCCGACGTAGAAGTGGTCCATCTGGACCCAGCGGTTGACGCCGTCATTCAGGTTCGGGCAGTTGAACGCAACCGACACGATCGGCACGGTCGACGTGAACCCGAAGAAGCTGTTGCCGGTCTGGCCGGTCAGCGTCCAAGTCGCGCCGTTCGCGTCGGTGATCGTGACGGTGCCCGGAATGATGTTGCCGTTGATGTCGGTGGCAGTGAAGTTGCCGCCGATCGCCGTGACGGGGTTGTAGTTCGGGTCGAACGTCACAACGTTCGCCGTGTGGGCGCTGTTGGTCGAGAGCGCGCTCAGGTTCGACCAGAGCCCGTTCGCGTTCGTCACGGTGTACGCGTAGCCGTTCGTCGGGCCGTAGGCCTGGCTGGTCTGCGAGCCGTTCAGCGGGCTGCCGTACGTGTACGTGCTGTAGTCCTCGAGGTAGAAGTTCGGCTGAATGGCCGCGAGGAACGCCGCCTCCGAGAAGTAGTTGGTGTACGACCAGCCGGCCGCCGCAGTGAACCCGAACGACAGGTTCGTCCAGATCGCGTCCACGGTGGTCGGGCCACCGTCATCAAAGCTCTCCCACGCCGCGAACGTCCACGTGCCGACCGACGTGCCGGTGTACGTAGCCGACAGGCCGGGGAACGTCGCCGAGATGGGCAGCGTGCCCACCCAGGTGCCCGACTGCGTCGTAGGCTGGAAGTTCGCGAACTGCGCGGCCGGGTTCGTCACCCGCCAGCGGGCCTCGCTCGGATACGAGCCCGCGCCGGTGCTGGTCAGATCGCCGCTGAAGTTCAGCGCGTTGGGCGTGAAGTCCGGCCCGGCATACGTGAACGTGAACGAGCCGTTGTTCGCGTTGCCGTACGGCGCGGCCGAGTTGATCGGCCCCGGATTGGTCGCCGTAAACTGCCCGAAGGCCACACCGGCCGCCAGCACGGCGGCCACCACAGTCAAAAGACCCTTCATGAAATACCTCCTCACATTCCTCTCGCCGCGTCCGTCGCACATGCAGCCGCGCGGCGTGCCGCTCACGCAGCACCCATCTCTCAACTCGCCACTCGCTCGCAATCGCCCGAGTCGCGCCCATCGCGACCCGCAGCGTCCGAGTTCTTCGCACCTTGCTTCAACGCGGCGGGGATTCGTCGGTTCGCACCGTCGAATCCCCAGGCTGCGTCTTTCACATTCGTGCCACGCAGCCGGTCTAGCGGCGACGCAGCAGGGCACCCAGCGCCAGCAGCACGAGCGTCGCCGGCTCCGGGATGTTCGTATTGAAGTTCACGACGACCGTGCCGGTGTTCGTCGAGGTCGACGTCGCCGCGAAGCCGTCGCCGAACACACTGTTGTAACCGCCCACCGCCAGGTAGTACGTGCCGGCCAGCAGCGTGCCGTCGCGGCCGTTGTAGGCCAGGCCGTTGCCGACCGCCGGACGCGGACCCACGTCGCCGAACGTGAGCTGGCTCAGCAGCCCGCTGCCGTCGTCGTCATCTTCCGCGCGCTTCTGGCCGTTCGCCTTGTAAAGACCGATTTCCGTGTCGTTCGACGCCGCGAGGATCGAGCCCTCGGTGTCGATGTCGAGGAACGTGCCCGGGTTCACCGCGTCCGCACCAATCGTGAACTTGTACCAGATGATCTGCGCCGCGGCGAGGTTCGCGCTGACGGTCAGCGGACCCGTCAGCGTGCCGAGGTCGATGACGCCGCCCGGCGGCGGAACCGGCACGTAGTCCTGGACCTGAATCGACAGGTTCGACCACGACTGGTCGATCACCGTCGGGCCGCCGTCGTCGTACGACTCGTACATCTCGAACGTCCACGTCCCGATCGTCGTGCCCGTGAACACCGCGCCCGCGCCGGTGATCGTCGTCGGCCCGACATGGATCGTGCCCGTGTAGCTCGTCACCGACGTCAGCGCCGGCGTGAAGCCCACCTGCCCCGCCGGGTTCGTGATCTTGAACCGCGCCTCGCTGGCGTAGTTCCCACTCGCACCCTGGGTCAGATCGCCTTCGAAAATGAAGTTCCCAACGTCGAACTCCGGACCAGCGTACACGTACGTGATCACGGTGTTCAGAGCCGAGCCCGCCGGACCGGCCGAGTTACCGCTGAGCCCGGTCAGCGTGAACCCGGCCAGCGCCGTCGAAGCCAGCGCCGCCACTGCCACCATCTCCAAGAGTCTCTTCATCGATGTCTCCTCCTCAGAAGACGCCTCGCCCCGCCGAACGTGCGCGGTCCGCCGCGCACCCCGCAACCTCTCTCCATCCGCAATGGGCACGCAACTCACACCGCGTGCATTACGAACAAGACCGGTCGGCAGATACGGCTCGAGCCCCCGATACTCCTCGTTCCTCTCTCAGCCTCTCTCCGATGAGCGCATCATAAGCCGTGGCCGCCCGCGAGGTCAACCAAAATGTTTCACGCTCCCGTCCGTTTCGGGAGTGGTTGCTTCCGCTCATCTAAACCTGCCCCCCAACGCGTCCCGCGAAGCGCAGACGCTGCAAAAGTCGCCGAACGACCGATAAAATATGGACCCCCGTCTTGCCCTCCTGGAACACACGAAAAGTCGATGCCGACCCGCACGGCTTCCCAGCGACCCAGGCGCACACCGGGCAGTTCCGCGATCGCGATCCACATGCGGTCATTGTCGCACGCGGGCCCGCGGTGCGCACCTCCGCGCTCCGCCCGCTAGAGCGTTCCGGTCCAGATTTCCGAAACGCCCTGCATCAGCTCCTCGATCGTCGTGAGTCCTCGCAGCGCCGCCAGCTTGGCGGCCTGCGCGATCGTCATCATCCCGTCCGCGGCCGCCGCCTCGTACACCGCCCGCGACGGCGCCCCGCGGCTGATCATGCCGCGCAGGGGCTCGGTGGCCGTCAGGACCTCGAACACGCCGGTGCGGCCGCGATAGCCCGTGTGCCGACAGTGCGGGCAGCCGCGTCCCATCGACAGGACCGGTCGCTCGCCGGGCCCGAGCCAGCGGCGGATGTCGTCGAGCACGGCGGCGTCGTCCGTCTCTGCCAGCGGCACGGTGCAGTACGGGCAGAGCCGCCGCACGAGCGTCTGCGCGATCGCGCCGCGGAACGAGCGCGCCACGAAATGCGGGTGCGCCCCGAGCGCGATCAGGCTCTCGATCGCCGCCGCCGAATGCACGGCGTGCGTCGTCGCGAACACGAGGCGGCCGGAGTTCGCCGCCCGCACGACCGCGTCCGCCGTCTCCGCGTCGCGGACCTCGCCGATCATGATGACGTTTGGATCCTGCCGCAGCACGCTGCGGAGCAGCGTCGCGAAGTCGAGCCCCAGCTTCGCGTTCACCTGCGACTGGTCGATCTTCGGCAGGTCGTACTCGACCGGGTTCTCGACCGTCACGATCTTGCGGTCGTCGGACGCCAGCCGCTGGAGCAACGCGTAGAGCGTCGTCGTCTTCCCGGCCCCCGTCGCGCCGCTCACGAGCACCAGCCCCGCGGGCGACTCGATCAGGTTCCGAACCTCACCCAGTTGCGAGGGCGTGAAGCCCAGTTGCTCGAGTTCCAGCAGCCCGGCCTCGCGGTCGAAGATCCGCACCGCGACCGCCTCGCCGTGGTTGGTCGGCAGGATCGAGATGCGCAGGTCGATGGGGCGGCCGTCCAGCTCGAGCCCCGCGTGGCCGTCTTGCGGCCGGCGGCGCTCGCCCAGGTCGAGGCGCGCGAGCACCTTGACGTGGTTGCTCAACCGCTGCCCGAGGTCCGTGGGCAATACGCCCTGCGGGCACAGTCGGCCGTCCACCCGGACCGCGACGTGCACGCCTGTCGCCTGGCAGGTCAGGTGTACGTCGCTCGCCTGCTCGCGGACGGCGACCGTGATGATCCGGTCCCAGATCGCCGAGGGCTCGAGCTCGGCAACGGCGAAGTCCTCGGCGTTGAACAGGCGGCCGGGCTCGGTCACAGTCGTCGCGGCCGCTGCCGGCCGCGGAGGCGTCAGGGTCGTCGGCATGTCGTCCTCCCGGGTGGGTTCGCGGGTTTGGAGCGTGGTCGCGCCGCCGTTCTCAGGCCGTTTGCGCCCGGCCCGAGACACGATCGGCCTGCTGCTGTTCCTGGAGCCAGGCGGCGGCCTGCTCGACGGTCTCCGCCACGCCGCACAAGCGGTTCAGGCCCACGGCCCGGAACATCCGCACGATCATCGGCGGCACGCTCGCGAAGGCGAGCCGCGCGCCGTGGTCGCGCAGCCGCCGGTTCACCTGGAACAGGGCCCCCAACCCCGCCGAGTTGATGAACTCCAGTCCGGCCAGGTCGAACACCACGCCGGTGAGGCCCGGCCGATACTGGATGTGCTGCTCGATCTGCGCGGCGAGCAGGTCGCGGTCCTCCCACGACAGCCCGCCCTGGCAGCGGAGCACCAGGCCGGCGGATCCCAGATCTTGCAGCTCGAACTTCGCGTGCGTGGCCGACATGCAACCTCCTTCGGACGTTTTGATGGTGTGGGACACCGGGGCCGCCGTCCGCAGAGGCACTCGCCTCCAGGCGTTGCTGTCGCTGGTCATGGGGCGCTCGCTCCGTCGGCTCCGGGTCTGGCCGCGCGGGTCATACCGGCGGTCCCTGCTGGGCATATCGACCGGGCGCATGGGGTTCTGCACGCGCCGCGCCCCGAAAGCGCGCCTGTCCCATAGATGGTGACAAGGGAACCCCGAGTCGCGCGCCCTGCGCTTAGCGGGCCTGCCGAACGACGAGCGCGCCGCCACACGTGAACGCGGTGAGCGTGGCGAGGAACAGCGGGAAGAACGCCATCTGGCTGAAAGCCTGCGCCGCCCAGGCGGTCAGCACCGGCAGCGCCACCAGCGCGACGGCCAGCAGGAGTGCGGCCCACAACGGCCAGTTGCGCCGCCCCATGAACGCGGCAAGCAGGAGGAACAACCCGGCGATGACGAACATCGGTCCCCCGGTCGCCAGCGTCGCCGTCGCGCTGACCTCCTCACCTTGCAGGCGCGCCCACACCGCCGGGACGAGACCCCAGACGAACAGGCCCACGCCCGACACGACCGTCGCCAGTCGCGCCGCGCGCAATCCGTCGCGGGCCCGCACTTGCCGCAGCTCGGCCAGATTCAAGCACAATCCTCCGCACCTGCTATCGGCCGGACGGGCGTCCCACTTCGAGCGCCTCCGTTCGTTTCCCGACAGGTCGTATAATCCCGCACTCGGGCACCCAGCCGAGCCGGAGGCCGCCATGCTGCACCGTCACGCCCTCGGAGATTTCCCCCGCAAGCCGCACACCGCCCTCCGCGAAGCGGGTGGCCGCCTGCTCATGGAGCAGATGATCACCCGGGAGGGCTTTCACGGGCCGTACTCGATTCTCTACCACCGACTTCCCCCCATGCAGGAGTCCGGCGTGGAATCGATCACGCTGCCCGGCTTCGCGCCGGTCGAGCCGGCGGCCGAGCAGCCGCTGCGCCGCCGCCACATCCGGACCCAGAACCTGCCTCCCGCCGGCGACTACCTCACGGGGCGCCGGACACTGCTCATCAGCGCGTCGCTCGATGTGGGCGTTGCGAAGCCGGTGGAGAACACGCGCACGTTCTTCTGCAACGGCGACGGCGACGAGCTGTGGTTCGTCAAGTCCGGCGGCGGGGTGCTCGAATCCGTCTTCGGCCGCCTGCCGTTCCGCGAGCACGACTACGTTCTCGTGCCGAAGGGCACCTTCTACCGTCTCACCGTCACCCCGCCGGGTGCCACGCTGCTGTGCTTCGAAGGCCGGCCGGAGATCAAGATCCCGTCCGAGTATCGCAACGCGTGGGGCCAGCTCTCCGACTACGCTCCGTACTCGCACCGCGACTTCGGCTTGCCGACCGAGCTCGTCGCGTACGACGCCGCGGCGCACGGCCCGCCGCCCTTCGCCGTCGTGATGAAGCGCGGCGGAGCCCTGACGCGGCACACGTTCGAGCACTTTCCGCTCGACATCGCGGGCTGGGACGGCGCGGTCTACCCCGTGACGTTCAACATCCACGACTACCAGCCCAAGACGGGGCTGGTGCATCTGCCGCCGACGATCCACACGACCTTCGCGGGGACGCGCTTCGTGATCTGCTCGTTCGTGCCGCGCATCGTCGACTACCACCCCCAGGCGATTCCGTGCCCCTACGCGCACGCCAGTGTCGATATGGACGAGATCCTGTTTTACGTCGCCGGGAACTTCACGTCCCGCCGGGGGATCGACAGCGAGTCGATCAGCCTGCACCCCGCCGGCGTCACCCACGGCCCGCACCCGGGGACCTACGAGCAGTCCATTGGCACGCAGCGCACCAGCGAGCTGGCCGTCATGGCCGACTGCTACGACCCGTGGCGGCTCACCGCCGAAGCCCTCCGGCTCGAAGACCCCGACTACCACCTGACCTGGCTCGACCCCAAGCCCGCGGCCGGGGGCTGGCGGCCGGAGTAACGCCGGCGCGCGGCCCGGCCGGCGTATTCCCGCGACTCACCCGCCGGCCTCGGCCGGCTCGGCGCTGAGCGCGGCCGGTCGGCTGTCCGCCCCCGACAGCAGCGGCGCCAGCCGCGCCGCCGTGTCCGCATCGGTGACGACGTACAGAAACTCCGTGTTGCGCAGGTGGCTCACGCGCCCGACCTTCTCGCCGCGGGGGTTGTAGATGCCGATCTGCGCGCCGACATAGCGCTTGTAGTCGTGCGCCAGCGTCAACACCGTCCCGCGCGTCGCGAGCAGTGCTTCCATCGCCGCGCGCGACACGTAGCCTTCGTCGCTGAACGACACGAGCAGCGTGCGGGCCTGCGCGGCCGCCACGACGCCGCGCAGCGCGTCAACACACCGCGTGCGCGAGTTGAACACGCTGCGCCGCGTGCGGCAGTCCATTCGCTTGCACGCCACCCCGTATACCTCCGGCCGGTCCCAGCGCACCAGCGTCTCCCACACGTGGTAGTTCCCGAGGTACGAGTGCTGGTTGTAGGGCGGGTCCAGGTACACGACGTCGCCGGCCAGCACCGCCGCCGCGGCCAGCGCGTCGCGCTCGTGCGCTTCGCACCGGCCGTGCGGCCCGCGCGGGAGCACATCCGGCAGCCGCAGTTCCAGCGGGCGCAGCGCCCGCGGGGCCCACTCCTTCAGGTAGGCCATCTGCACCCCCGTGGTCGAATCCACCCGGTCGGCCGCCTCCATCAGCGCGACCAGCAGAACCGCCTCGAGCTCCGGGTTGAGGCCCTTCGCGGCGATGGCCGCCCGGATCGCATCAATCCGCTCGCCGTTGCGCGGATGGAAGAAGCGCGACCGGAGGCAGTACGTCTCCGTGAAGAACCCCGGGCGTCCCGGCAGCGCGTTGAGTTCGCGGATGAGGCGGGTCGCATCCGCCTGCACATCCTCGCGGTCGGCTTGGACGTAGCAGCGCGCCAGCGTGGCCGCGTACGCGTTGTGGTCGTTGGCCCGGACCCGGTAGCCCTGCCGCTTGAGCGCATGCCCGACCCGCGCCGTGCCGGAGAACAGGTCCACCACCGTGCGCACGTCCGGCAGGGCCCGCACCACGCGCAGAATCGATCCCACCAGCAGGCGCTTGGAACCCAGGTACTTGATCACGCCGCGACTCCCGAAGCCGCGGCGGACATCATACCGACGCCGGCGTCCCGCCGTCCGCCGCGCCTCCGATGCGCACGACGCCGAACAGCGCGTGCCCGCAGCCCACCGCATCCGGCAAACCCATTTCCAGGTTGCGGAGGACCATCGCGACCTGCGGGCCGACCACGCTGGCCCAGAAGTCCGCCACCGGAAAACGCGGGCCATTCCGGCACAGCCACGCCAGCATCTTCAGGTCGTCCGCCAGGCCCGGCGGGCTGGACTCGATCAGGAAGCGCACCTCGTCGTCGCGCTGGTTCATGAGCGCATCCACGTGCCGGATCACGGCGTTCCACTGCCGCGCGTATTCCGTCAGGCGCGCCGCCGGCGCCGGGCAGGCCGCAGCCGGCAGCGCCGGAGACTCCAGGTCGACGCGCAGGGCGTCAAGCTGCCCGCGGTAGCCGTGGTCCAGCAGCCGGTTCACCTGGTGCCGCAACGACCGCGGACGACCGTTGAACAGCCCGGTGTCGAAGTGTCGGCCGACGAAGATCGACCGGTCCGCGAGGACCTCGAACGCCAGCCCGCGGCCCGTCTCTGCCGCCACCGCGGCACAAGTCTCCCGCAACTCGGCCGCCGTCCAGAACGTGTTCGTGAACCATTCGATCTGCTCGGGCGTCCGCTGCTCGGGCGGCAGCAGGTACGCCATGTTGTACGGCAGCATGCGGCGGTTGTCGGCGGTCCAGTACGCGGGCCACTCGGGGGAATACCGGCCCAGCAGGTCGAACACGAGCAACGCCCCGTCGTCGGCGTGCCGCACGATTTCCGTCACGAGCCGCCGCAGCGCGTCCGCCGAAATGTGTGAGAGCGAGCCGTACGACGAGAAGTAAAGGTGAAACGGCGGCTCCTGCGCCAGCGGGAATCCGTGCCCCAGGTCGGCCTGCACGAAGCGGACGTTCGGCAGACCCGCGTAGTTCCGCGCGCCCTGCTCGATCATCCCGGGCGACAGGTCGAGCCCCACATACTCCAGGTCCTCCGTCGCCATCAGGAACTCGTGCTCGCTCCGCTCGGCCGGCTCCACCGGGATGTGCGTGAGCAGCTCCAGACCCTCACCGCTCCCGCAACCGAGGTCCACGACGCGCACGGGACGGCGCGCGGCAACCCGCGCCGCCAGCAGCGGCCGCAGCCACAGCTTGATCGACATGTCCTCCCAGAACTTCCGGACGTTGTCTTTCTTGCCGGTCAGGCCGCTGCGGTCCACGCCGTAGAACCCGGCGCGAACCGCCACCTCGTAGAACTCGGTCTTCGGTGTCGTCATCATCTCTCCCGGACCAGGTGCCGAAGCCGCGGCACGCGGCACGCCGGGACCGCCGGGTCGCGGGCCGACGCGAAACGATCGCACACACCGCTCTGCCGGAGCGGTCGCTCAGGCCAGCACGTGGTTCCCGAGCACGTTGGCCGCCACCCACACACCCACCGCGGCCGGCACCAGCACGCGCGTGTAGCGCCGCGTGTGCTCGACGGTGGCGGGCTCCCCGGTCGCGGTCGTCGCCGCGCCGGAGCGGAACTCGGCCCAGCGGCCCACCACCATCAGGGCCACGAGCCCGGCGAAGAGCGCGTCCCAGCCGGTGAGCCAACCGCGGCCGTTGACGATGATGGCGTACACCACGGCCGCGGCCAGGAGCGGGCCGACCAGAATCCAGGTGATCCGGGCCCCGAGGATCCACACGCTGCGGATCGGCGGGGGCTCGGGCGATGGAGCCAGGGGCGTGTCAGGCATGGCGGCACTCCCGGTAACGGATGAGCCGGCTGCGGCGCGAAACTTGACCGCCCGCGCAACTCGCGGAAACGGTTCGCTCAATGGAGCCGGAGCCGTGGCTCGGGCAGGAATGGCGGCCCGACCATTCGGTGTGCCTGCGCTGCGCCCGCGCGCAACGCACCCAAGTGGAGTTCTTACTCCACCCGGTAAACGCTACCCGGAAACGGTCGAAAGTCAACTGATCGCTTCCCGCCCCGCCCTGAGCCGCACTGCCACCGGCCGCGCGGCGGCCCCGGTCCCGGCCAAAACGCGGAACGGCGTACCGGCCCCTTTCCGGCCGGCCAACGCCACATTCTGGGCCGGTCCCGCCCTTCCGCGCCGCATCGCGGGGCGGGGGTCCGATAGGCCGGCGCGGAACCGCTCAACCACCGCGAATCGGGGAGTCGGATCGCGCCGAGCCGCGGGCCGATGCGTCAGGGACAGTCGAAAAACAACGGCCCCGTTGGTATACTGTTGAGTGAAGCGCTTCATCCGCCCGAGCCAAACACGCTGGAGGAAACAGCCCATGCCGCTTTGTTCGCCCCGCCCACGCCGCGTTCGCCGGTTCGCCTCCCTCGTCATGCTCGCCGGCGTCGCCGCCGCCGCTGCCCAGACCGTCGATTTTGACGTGACCCACATCGAGCGCACGCCAAAGTACAACTACGACGCCACCAAGAAGTGGCCGGACCCCGGCGAGACGGTCACGTTTCACGGCTTCATCCGTTGCTGGGGCGATGCCGCCACGCCCACTGTCCCCACTGTGCAGTACCTCTGGCGCATCAACGGGCAGGTGGTCGCGAGCGGCACGATTACGAACTTCGAGCCGCTCCGGCCCCCGTTCACGTTCGACTACGCGGGCTACCCGAACCCGACCAGCGATAGCGCGCTGCGCAACCCCAACAACTACCCGAAGAATCCCGACGCCTTCCCGAATCCGCCGCCGACCGGCCTGCGGAAGGTGACCCTCCAGTGGGTGTGGCAGCCGGGACGGCACACCGTGGAACTCATGGTCGACCCCGCCGGGCAGATTCCGGAACGCTCGGAGCTGAACAACCGCCGCCGCGACTTCACCGACGCCCTCAGCGCGGCGTTCTGGGTGGAGGAGACGACCTGGCGGTACTTCCATCTGTATCAGCATCAGCTCGGCATCGGCCGCAACTCGTGGGAGGACTGGATCCAGGCGCAGATGGCCAAGCAGAACGAGCTGTACGAGACGGCCATCTGGGACGTCACGCCGAACGGCTGCGTGGACCGCGTGCGCATCGACCGCATCATCGTGGTGCCCGACGGCCAGTTGCCGGTCAACGGCGGCCTACCCACGAACAACCCGGACAGCTCGGACAAGACCGTGGATCTCCAGTGGGGCTTCGTCGCCTACGACGACGCGAACAGCACGTACTACGACGACCACACGTCGTTGAACCTCGGAAACCCGTTCTTCATCGAGACGGGCGTGATTCACGAGCTCGGGCACGCCCGCTACCTGATCGACTCCTACGGCTTCGACGTGCACGGTAACGCCGTGCAGATCCTTGAGAACGGCGCGCCCGTCGCCGGCACCCCCCTGATGCCCTTCGAGGCGTGGGGCGCCGTCTACTACAACATCAGCGGCGGCGTCATGACGGGGCCGTACGGCTTCCGCTGGTCGCCCTATGAGGCCGCGATGCTCAACCGCATCGGCGGCCAGCGGGCCCGCTGCGGCAACATGAACGCGCCCTGCAACATCGGCGAATTCCTGCAGGAGCTCCCCCAGAACAACTTCTTCCGATTCACCGACCCCCAGGGCTGGCCGCGGCCGAACGTCAACGTCAAGGTCTACCAGGCCCAGGGCGACGGCCAGAGCTGGTACGGCAAGCAGTACGACAACGTGGCGGACCTCAACTTCACCGCCGACACGAACGGCACGGTGAACCTCGGCCGCTGCCCGTTCGACAACGACGGAACGATCGAGCACAGCTGGGGCCGGGCCAACGGCGTCATCATTCTGCGGATTCAGGACGGCCCGCAGGTCTGGTACCGCTTCGTCGAGGCCAGCAGCTTCAACATCGAGTACTTCAAAGGCAACCAGCAGAACGCGTACTACACGCTGGCCTTGCCCGGCCCCTCGACGGACAACGACGGCGACGGGCTCGCCGACGGCTGGGAGTATCTCTACTTCGGCAACTTGTCGCGCAGCGGACCGGAAGACGACGACCAGGACGGGTTGACCACCCTGCTCGAGTTCCAGAACCGCACCGTGCCGACCGACCCCGACACCGACGACGACGGTCTGAACGACGGCGACGAAGTGCTGGTCTACGGTACCAACCCGCTCAACCCCGACACCGACGGCGACACGCTCACCGACGGCGACGAGGTCCACATCTACGGCACCAGCCCGACCTCGGCCGATACGGACGGCGACGGCTGGAACGACGCCGTCGACAACTGCAAGACCGTTTTCAACCCCGATCAGGCCGATCTCAACGGCAACGGCATCGGCGACGCGTGCGAGAACCTACCCCGGCTGGCCGCGGTCACGGCCCCGTCGCGGTTCCGCGTGCGGGTCGTCTTCTCCAAGGACCTCGACCCCGCCTCGGCCCAGGATCCCGCAAACTACGCCGTCAGCGGCGGCGTCAGCGTGACCGGCGCGACCCTCGCCGCGGACCAGCGCACCGTCACGCTCGCGACGTCCGCGCTGACGACCGACGTGCCCTACACGCTGACGGTCAACCATGTCCGTGACACCGACGTTCCGCCGAACGAGGTACTGCCCGACACGCAGGCCGAGTTCGGCTACTTCTCCGGCCAGCGCGTCACCGCGGGCCTGCAACTGCTCTACGACTTCGAGGAAGGGGCCGGCACGCTCGTGCGCGACGTGTCGGGCGTCGGGACCCCCTACAACCTCGTCATCCGCACCCCCGCCGCAGTCCAGTGGACGCCCGGCGGCCTGCGCCTCGCGGCGCCGGTGCTCGTTTCCGGCAACTTGCCGGCCGACAAGCTGATTACGGCCTGCCTGGCGTCCGGCGAGCTGACCGTCGAGGCCTGGATCGTGCCCGCCGCGGCGAGCCAGACGGGCCCCGCCCGCATCGTGACGCTCTCGGGCAGCTCGACCGCCCGCAACTTCACGCTCGGCCAGGGCCCCGGCGGCGGCCCCGGCGACGCGTTCGAGTTCCGCCTGCGGGCGACGACCACGAACGGCAACGGCCTGCCGGCCACCGCGACCCCCGCGGGCGTCGCGACCACCGGGTTGCAGCACGTCGTCTGCACCCGCACCGCCCTGGGTGAGACGCGCATCTACGTGGACGGCGTGTCCGTGGCGACCGGCTTCGTCGGCGGCGATTTCAGTACTTGGACGCCGTCGTACCGCGTCGGACTGGGCAGCGAGTTCCCCTCTGGCACGCCCTGGCTCGGCGAGTACCGGCTCGTCGCGCTCTACAGCGCCGCCCTCACGCCGTTCCAGGTCCGCCAGAATCACGCCGCGGGCAGCGAGCCGCGCCCGCCTGTCACGCCGGGCGACACCAACTGCGACGGTGCGGTGAACTTCGACGACATCGACGCCTTCGTGCTCGGGCTGTCGGGCGAGGCGGCTTACGCCGCCCAGTACCCGGATTGCCCCTACCTGAGCAACGACTGCAACGGCGACGGATTCGTGGACTTCGACGACATCGAGGCCTTCGTGGCGCTCCTCGGCGGCTAGCCCGCGCCGCCGCGCCCAACTGAACGCGGCGCCGCCCCGGGCCGCGGGACCCCGCCGGCCGCCCGTCGGCCGTCCCGCAGCCCGGGGCCCAACCCGCTGGTCGCGCCCCGCGCGGCGCGGGGGACGCGCTTCCCCCGCCAATTCCCGCCCAACGCCAACGCACGCGCACACCGGCCGCCCGCGCCGCTCGCCCGTGCGACACCCTTCCCGTGCGGGCGCTCCCCCCGCGCCCGCGCAGGAGGCACGCATGAATCAGCGGCACACGGAGTTCTTCGGACCGGACCTCGCCCGCGGCCCGTTCAGCTCGCAGCGGATCGAGACCAGCGCGCTCCAGATCGCCACCGCGCTCGCCCAGCTCCGCGCGCCCCTCACGCGCAGCGACGACGCCCTGCGCGGCCACGCGGCCTTCATCCGCGAGCTGGCCGACCGGCTGGCGCCCGACTGGGCTGCGAACATCGGCCTGGCAGTGCTGCCGGAGGTCTCGGACACGATCCGCCTGACGGTCACGACGCCGATCGGCACGCACAGCCTGCTCGAGCTCTGGCTGGCGGACGGGCCGGGCGGCGGCCTGACGACGCTGGCGCCGACGAGCGTGAGCTTCGGCGTGGGCACCGTGCTTGAGACCGTCGTGAACGGCAAGCACTACCGCGTGCTGACCTCGGAGGCCGGCGTGATCGATGTGACTGTCACGTACCCGGGCACGCGCTCCTGGTATTGGGCGGTGACCCGGCTGGGCCGCGTGTACTACTCGTCGCGGCTGTACTTCGCGTAAACCACGTCGACAGCGGCGACCTCAGGTCGGCGCCGCCCCGGTCACGTCACTGTCCGCCGAGGGCGGGGCATCTGTGACCGACGCAATGATCCGCCCGTCGGGTTCGGTCGATGGTGCCTCGGGTGATGGAGCCGCCTGTGCCTCGGTCGTGTCGATCGGCTCCGCCCCTTCCGCTGCCGCCGGGCCTTCGCCTGTCCGTCCGGCGGACGCCTCGCCGCCCTCGGCAGCCGTCGCCGACGCGTCGGTGACCGCGCTCCCCGCCGCGACCGGCCCGGCCGTCGCTCCAGCCCCGGAACCCGCAGCCGCAGGACTGCCGGTCGCACCGGCCGCGGATCGCTTCGGCGGCTCGGGCGGCGCGACTCGCGCCAGTCCGCTATACGGCACCTCGACCTCGAGCAATCCCACGCTCACCACGACGACCTGTTTGGCCGCCTTCACACGCACCACGCGCCCTTCGCGGTGGAAGCGCTTGACGTAAACCGCCTCGAGCGGCTGAAGCGCTGCCGCCTGCGCGTCGCTGAGCGGCACAAGCCTCGGCTCGGGACGCGGCGTCGGCGCGCCCGGTCCGCCGCTCCGCGGCCCCGCCGGCCGCGGGCCGCCCGGCCCCGCGCCGTGGCGCTCGCCGGCCCCGCCGCCCGGCCGCTCCCCGCGCGGGCGATCCGGTCGACCGGTGGGCACGCCGCCGCGCGGTCCTTCGGGGCGGGATCCCGGCGGACCCCCGCGCCCCTGCGAGCCCGGTCCGCCGCCGAGGCCCGCCCCCGGCGTGTCGCCGCGCTCCGGTGGGCCGTGCGCCTCGGCCCGGCCGCCGGCGAAGGCACCACCCTGCCGGGCCGCGTGCTGCCGCGCCCGGCGGCGGGCGCGCCGGCCGAGCTCGGTCGGGGCGACGGCGGTAGGCGGCGGGTTGCGGGGCGGCGGCGGGGGCGTCTCGGGCGGGAGGATGTCCCCGAGGGGCACCTCGACGGCGAACGCCCCCACGTCGACCTCGGCGCGGTGCTGGTCGAGCCGCATCCGCACGATCTTCCCGTCGCGGTCGAAGTTCCGCACGCGGACGGCGTCGCCCGGCTGGAGATGGACCACGCGCTGCACCCACCGGTGAAAATCCTGCTGCTGCCGCTCCAGGTGCGCGCGGGCCTCGTGGGCCGCGCTCTGCGCCCGGTCGGCGGCCAGGCGCGCGGTCTCGGCGTCGCGCCGGGCGTCCTCGGCGGCGCGCTTCACGCGGCGCGTGTCGTTCAGCGCCGCCTGCAAGGCGCGGGCCCGCGGCGACAGCGACCGCCGCGCGGCCGCGATCATCCGCTTGGGCAGGCCCAGGCGGGCGGCAACGTCGATGGCGTTGCTCTGGCCGGCTTCGCCGATGCGGACGTGGTAAGTTGGCCGCAGCGTCTCGATATCGAACTCGACGCAGGCGTTCTCCGCGCCCTCGTGCACGAGGGCGTACGACTTCAGCGCCCCGAGGTGCGTCGTCACGATCGCGCGGCAGTGCAGGCGCAGGAGCTCGTCGAGCAGCGCCCGGCCGAGCGCGGCGCCCTCGTCCGGGTCGGTCCCGGCGCCCAGCTCGTCGATCAGCATGAGCGCCCGCGGGCCGGCGTGACGCAGCATGTCGAGCAGGCGGGTCAGGTGTCCGCTGAACGTACTGAGCGACTGCTGCATGCTCTGTTCATCGCCCACGTCGATGAGCACGTGGCTGAACAGCCCGAAGACGCTGCCCTCGTCCGCCGGCACCGGCAACCCGGCCTGCACCATCAGGCTGAGCAGCCCGACCGTCTTGAGCATGACCGTCTTGCCGCCCGTGTTCGGCCCCGTGACGATCAGGAGCTGAAAGTCCTCGCCGAGGCGGTAGTCGATCGGCACGACCTCGAACGGCGGCTCGCCCGCGGCCTGGCGGCGGCGCGCCAGGTCCACCAGCAGCGGGTGCCGGGCCTGCCGCACGCGAAGCACCGCGTCGTCGCTGATTTCCGGACAGCGCAGCTCGAAGTCGAGCGCGAAGCGCAGCTTGGCCGTGATCAGGTCGAGCACCGCCAGCGTATCGAGCGTGTGGCGGATCGCCTCCGCATTGAGGTGAATCTCGTGCGCGAGCTCCCACAGCAGCCGCCCGATCTCCTCCTGCTCCTCGCTCCGCAGGTTGGAGATGCGGTTGTTGAGCTCGACGATCTCGGCCGGTTCCACGTACATCGTCGCGCCGCTGTCCGACGTGCGATGCACGATGCCGGGGACGCGCCCGCGGTACTCCGTCCGCAGCGGCAGCACGATCCGGTCGCCGTGAAACGTGTGGTTCGGATATTGCAGGTAGCGCCGCACGTTGCCGTCGTGCAGCAGCTTGTCGATCGTCTCGCCGATCGCGCTCTCCGCCTCGCCGATCGCCGCGCGGATCTGCCGCAGCTTCGGGCTGGCGTCGTCGCGCACGCGGCCGCGCTCGTCGATGACGCTCCGGATGCGGTCCGCGATCGTGCGGAAGTCGCCGACGCGCCCCGCCAGGTGCGCGAGCTCGGGAAACTTCTCGGGCGACAGCCCGCGCAGGTATTCGGCGACGTTGTGCGTGCCGCCCAGCGTGTCGCCGATTCGGGCGACGTCCTCCACGGTCACGCGCAGCGGCGGCGCACAGCGCGGCAGCAGATCGCGGATGTCGCTGATCCCGCCGAAGGGCGGCAGGCCCCGCTCCTCCTTCAGCGTGCGGAGCTCCGTCACCTGCGCCAGCCAGCGCCGCACGAGCGCCGCCCGCGTGACCGGGTGTACGACGCTCGCGAGCGACCGGCCCAGCCCCGACAGGGCGTACCCAGCCAGCAACTCGCGCACCCTGACAAAATCCAGCCGCTCCAGTGAATGCTCATCCATGCCGATTGCCGCGCGGTGCCCTGCGTGCGAAAATGCCGTGGGACGCGACGGTCGTTGCGCATCCCGCCCGCGACGCTTAGGTTATGCGAACCCGACCATCTTCTTCAAGCACACTCGGGCCGCTCCTGGCCGTTCTGGCCGTCGGAGCCGCGTGGGCAGAGCCGCCTGCGACGACCTCCGCCCCCGGCGAGCCCCCGCTCGTGGCCCGCGCCCGGACGCTCCTCGCGGACGGCCAGGCGGCGGCCGCCGTCGACCTCCTGACCCCCCGCGCCGACGAGCTGCCGGCCGAGGGCGTCGCGCTCTACGCGGCCGCGTGCCGGGCGGCCGGCCGGTCCGCCGAAGACGTTCTCCGCCGCGCGGTCGCGCGAAGCCCCGGCGAGTCGGCGGTGCAACTGGCCTGGATCGACGCAGCCCTCGAAGCCGGGCTCTACGCCGTCGCGCTCCAGCGCATCGCGGCGGCCGGACCGCTCGCCGATCGGCCGGAGTTCGAGTGGCGGGCGGCGCGGGCGCACTTCGCGATGGGCGCGCTGCTCGGGGCCGCGGAGGTGCGCACGGTTCCGGGGGGGCGTCCCGGACAGTTCGTCGGCCGCCTGCTGGTCGTCGAGGAGCGCCCCGGCACCGACCGGTTTCTCTGCTGCCCGCCGGCCTCGGCGCTGTATCAACTCCGCCGGGCGCTGGACGACGGCTTCGACGAGCCCGCGGCGCACGTGCTTCACGCGCGCATCTGGCAGCGCCTCGGCCGGTCGGAGGTCGCCTGGGCCGTCCTGCGCATGCGGGCCGCGGCGATCCTCGCGCAGGGGGACGACGAGGCCCTGAGAGAGTACGCCGACGCGGCCCTGCGGGCCGAAGCCGTCGACGAGTACCTGCGGGCCGTGCGGCGGCGAGCCGAGCGGAGCCCCGGGCAGCGCGCCGCCGTGCTGGCCGAGGGCTGCCGCGCCGTGGCCGACCACTACGCGCGCGCGGGCGACGAAACGCTGCACCTGCAATGGCTGTACCGGGCGCTCGAGCACGCCCCCGATGACGCCGCCCTGTGGTTGGCGGTCGGCGACGCGGAGTGGACCCGCGCCGCGCAGCCGGCCGCGCAGCGCGCCTACCGGCGCGTGCTCGCGCTCGCCCCCGACACCCCGCGGCGCGCGGAGCTGCTGGAGCGCCTCGCGGCCGAGCCGGCCGCCGACTCGCCGCGGCGGGGCGAGTAACCGCGCTATAATGCCGCGTTGCGGGCGCGGCGTCGGGGCGACGCCGCCGCCGCCGACGGCCGGCCGCGCGGACGGACCCGGCACGAAGGGAGCGCACATGCGACGCATCGGGATGTCGAGCGGAGTCGGTCTGGTACTGCTGGCGGGTCTGACGACGGCGGCGGCACAAGACCCGCCGCCGGCCGCGCCGCCGTCGGCGAGCGGCACGTACAAGCTGGACCCGGTGCACTCGTCCAACGTATTCCGGATCAAGCACCTGAACGTGGCAAACTTCTACGGACGCTTCAACGAAATGTCCGGCTCGTTCACGCTTGACGAGGCCGCGCCGGAAAAGAGCCGGTTCGAGGTGACGATCAAGACGGCCAGCGTGGACACGAATAACGCCGACCGCGACAAGCACGTGCGTTCGCCGGAGCTGTTCGATGTCGAGAAGTACCCGGAGATGACGTTCCGGAGCAAGTCGGTGAAGCCGGCCGGCGAGAATGCGCTGGACGTGTCCGGCGAGCTGACGTTCCGCGGCGTGACGAAGCCGCTCGACGTGAAGATCGAACGGACCGGCAGCGGCCCGGGCATGCGCGGCGAGTTTCGCACCGGCTTCGAGACGACGTTCACGATCAAGCGCAGCGATTTCGGCATGACGGCGCTGCTGCCAGGGCTGGGCGACGAGGTGCGGATCACGGTGAGCGTCGAGGGCATTCGACAATAATCGCACCCGCGGCCGGTCACCGGCGCAGCGCGGGAAGGGAGACGGGCGTGAGTGATTTGGCGCGGAAGCCGTGCGTGCCCTGCCGGGGTGGGATGGCCGCTCTGCGGCGGGACGAGTACGAACCCCTGCTGAAGCAGTTGAGCGGCTGGGAGGTGGAGGGCGACCACCACCTCCGCAAGCGCTACGCGTTTCCGGATTTCGTCACGGCGCTGGCGTTTGTCAACCGGATCGGCGCGCTGGCGGAACAGGAGGGCCATCACCCCGATCTGGGGCTGGCCTGGGGCCGGGTGGAGGTGCAGATCTTCACGCACAAGGCGGACGGCCTCACCGAGAGCGACTTCGTCCTGGCGGCCAAGATCGACGAGCTGCCGCGCGCCGGCGCGTGACGCCGGCGTCCGCTACCGTCGCCGGCGGCGCTTCTTCTTGTCGTCGCGGCGCGGGTTGTACTTGGTCGTGCCCTTCTTCAGCTTCGGCACGGCCCCGTCCATCAGCCCGGCCTGGCCGAGCTGCTGCATCATCTTCATTCGGCCCACGAGGCCCTGCCCCGCCATCATCTTCATCACGCCGCGCATCTGCACGAACTGCTTGACCAGCCCGCTCACGTCCTGCGGCTCGACCCCCGCCCCCCGCGCGATCCGCCGGCGCCGGGACGCCTCGATGATGTCCGGGTTGGCCCGCTCCTTGGGCGTCATGGCGTGGACAATCCCGCGGATGCGGTCCAGCTCCTCCTCCGGCAAATCGAGTTCGCCGATCGCGCTGCCCACCCCGGGGATCATCTTCAGCAGCGACTTCATCGGCCCCATCTTCCGCATGCTCTCGAGCTGCGTGAGGAAATCGTCTAAGCCCATGGCCCCCTTGGCCATCTTCTCCTGGGCCTTGGCCACCTGCTCGGCGTCGAAAGTCTGCTGCGCCTTCTCCACCAACGACACGACGTCGCCCATGCCCAGAATCCGCCCCGCGATCCGCTCCGGGTGAAACTCCTCCAGCGCGTCGAGCTTCTCCCCCACGCCGATGAACTTGATCGGCTTGCCCGTCACCGACTTCACCGACAACGCCGCCCCGCCGCGCGTGTCCGAGTCGAACTTCGTCAGGATCGCCCCGTCCAGCTCCAGCCGCTCGTCGAAGGCCTTCGCCGTGTGCACCGCGTCCTGGCCGGTCATCGCGTCGAGCACGAGGTAGATCTGGTGCGGGCTCGTCGCCTGCGCCACCTGCGAGATCTCCGTCATCAGCTCGTCGTCGATCGCCAGCCGGCCGGCCGTGTCCAGGATCACCACGTCCCGGTCCAGTTTCCGCGCCGCGCTCACCGCGTTGCGGCACACCTTCACCGGGTTCTGGTGGTCGCGCTCCGTGTAGACCGGCACTTCGAGCTGCTTGCCCAGCACCTCGAGCTGGTCGATGGCCGCCGGACGCTTCAGGTCCGCCGCCACCAGCAGCGGCTTCTTGCCCCGCTGCATGCAGTACCGCGCCAGCTTCGCGCAGGTCGTCGTCTTGCCCGAGCCCTGGAGCCCCGCCATCAGCAGGATCGTCGGCGGCGTCGCCACGAACGGGATCCGCGTCTCAATCGGCCCCATCAGCCGCACGAGCTCGTCGTGCACCACCTTGATCATGACCTGCTCGGGACGCAGGGTCTCGATCACCTTCATCCCGAGGGCCTTCTCCAGGCAGGCGTCGCAGAACTCCCGCGCCACCTCCACGTTCACGTCCGCTTCGAGCAGCGCCGTGCGCACCTGCCGCAGCGCGTCGCGCACGTTCGACTCGCTGATCTTGCCGCGGCCGCGGAGACTCTGAAACACCTCGCCGAGCTTGCTGGAAAGCGCATCGAACATGCCGCCAGTGTAGTCGCCCCGCGCGCCCCCCGAAAGCCGCGCCCCCGCCCCTCCCCCGCCCCGCCGGCGCCTGCTATCCTCTGCAGCCATGGACGGTCCGCGGCCGGCGGCCCCTGAACCGCAGCGCATCCTGATCATCAAGCCCAGCTCGCTCGGCGACGTCGTCCACGCGCTGCCGGTGCTCGCGGCCGCTCGGGCGACGTACCCCCGGGCCTACCTGGCGTGGCTCGTCGGCACGTCGATCGCGCCCCTCCTGGCCCGCCACCCCCTGCTGGACGAGGTGATCGAGTTCGACCGCCGCCGCTACGGGCGCATGCTGCAAAACCCCCGCATCCTGGCGGAGTTTGTCCGGTTCGTGCGCGACCTCCGCCGCCGCCGCTTCGACCTGGTCCTCGATCTCCAGGGCCTCGCGCGCAGCGGGTTCCTCGCGTGGGCCACCGGTGCGCGGCAGCGCGTCGGCTTCCGCGCCGCCCGCGAGCTGGCCTGGGCGTTCTACACCCGCCGCGTCGTCACACCCGCCGGCGATACGCACGCCGTCGAGAAAAACGTCGCCTTGGCCCGAGCCGCGGGCCTGCGGCTCGACAGGCCGGAGTTTCCGCTCGGCCTCCGGCCGGAGGAGCTCGACCACGCCCGCGCACGGATCACGACGGCCGCCGGCGGCCCGCTCCCCGCGTTCACGGCCGTCGTCCCGGGCGCGCGCTGGCCCAGCAAGCAGTGGCCGGCGGAGAAGTTCGCGGAGCTGATCGACGCCCTCCACGCCGCCGGCCGGCCGCCGGTCGTGCTGCTCGGCGGCCCGGACGAACGGCCCCTGGCCGCCGCGATCGTCCGCGCAGTCCACGCGCCCGTGGTCGATCTGTGCGGTCAAACGGACGTGCGCGCGCTGGCGGCGGTTCTCGCGCTGGCGCAGCAGGTGATCTGCTGCGATTCCGGACCGATGCACATCGCGGCCGCGCTGGGTACGCCGATCGTCGCCGTTTTCGGACCCACCAATCCGGCCCGGACCGGCCCCTACGCCGCGGACGCGCAAGTGGTGTCACGCGCGCTCCCGTGCGCCCCCTGCTACGCCCGCCGCTGCCCGCTGGGGCACCACGACTGCCTGCGCGGGCTCGCGGCGTCCGTCGCCCGGGACGCCGCGCTGCAATCAAGCCGCCGCCCCAAATAGCCGACCCGATAAGTGGACTCGACGTACCAGCGGCCGCTTCGTCGGCCCCGGACCGTATTGGAGCCGCGCTCATGGCCTGCCTCCCCTCGCCTCGCCGCGCCGGCGCGCTCGCCGGCGGTGTCGTCCTCGTCGCGGCCGCGGCCTGTGCCCCGGAGTACCGTCCGACCTGGCTCGGCGGCACCGGCGGCGGCGCGGGCAGCACGTTTTCGCGCGGCGGCGGCGCCTTCTCCGGCGTGCTGCTCACCGCCCGGACGTTCGTTGACGGGGTGGCCGTCACGACGGCGACCTTCCACGTCAACGACATGAGCCGGGCGCGGATCGGCGTGGACTTCAACCGCGACGGTCAGGTTGATCCGGTCGTCGCGTACGGCGGGACGCGGGGCGTCATCCAGATTCTCCTCAGCCAGGGCGGCGCGGGGCGGGTGGGCTTCGTCAACCTCACGCTCGACGGCGGCGAGAACGCCTGGAAGAACCTGGCCGATGTGGCCGTCGGCGACATCGACGGCGACGGCAACCTCGACCTGATCGGCGCGTCGCAGGACGGCCTCATCTACCTGCGGCATCCGTCGGCCCCGTCCCGCACGCACGTGCTCAGCGAGTGGGGCCACGACCGCGGCGCGCTCGAGCTGCTGGCGGGCAGCACGGACACGCTCTCGCCCGACGAGCAGTTCGCCATCGTGCAGCAGAACCTGGGCCCGCTCGTGAACCTCGACAACTACGAGATCACGGTCGAGCAGGGCTACACGCGGGTCGTCATCGCGGACTTCGACAACGACGGTCGCAACGACGTCGCCGCGTCGCGCCGCCTGCGGATGAACCTCGAACCGGCGCCGGGCAAGAACGTCGAGCCCCTCGCCATCATCGCCGGCTCGATCCAGGTGCTGTTCAACCCCGGCAACGCCCGGACGGGCGAGGGCTGGACCGCCACGATCGTGAGCCAGCACGAGCGCCACGCGATGTCGGACCGCGAGGGGGCGGCCGGCCTGTTCGCCGCCGACCTCGACGGCGACGGCGACCTCGACCTCGTGTCGCTGGCCCGCGACGACGTGAACGTGCAGGTCGCCTGGTTCGAGAACCCGGGCGGACCCGGGCGGGTCGACCCGTCCGTGCCGTGGACGCAATACCGCATCGGCAGCATCCGCCGCGGGTTCGGCCTCGAAGTCGCCGACCTGACCGGCGACGGCCGGCTTGACGTGGTGGCGACCAGCCCCGAGCAGAAGCAGATGGTCCTGTTCGTGCAGCCGTCGACCGGACCGAAACGCACGTACGACTGGTTCAGCACGCCCATCGCCACCTTCGAGAGCTTCGAGCCGCTCGACGTCAAGGCGCTCGACGTGGACGCCGACGGCGTGCTCGAGCTGATTGTCGGCGGCAGCGGCGGCGCGCTGCGAGCCTTCGAGTCCCCGGCCGATCCGACCACGACCTGGACGGCGCGCGTCATCACGACCTTCAATCCGCCCGGTAACGTGGGCCTCATCGGCTACGGAGACCTCGACGGCGACGGCGACCTCGACCTGCTCGCCGTGGTCGACGCCGAAGACAACCTGAATGACCGCCTGATGTGGGTACGGAACGAACTGATTCCCTGACGCGGTCCGCCGCGCGGGACGGGGTGGCGCCCGGGGCCGACCCCGCAGCAGGCCGCCGCCGGCCGGCGGCCACGGAGTGTGCAACCATGAGAACCAGCGTCCTCCGTTCGTCTCGCGGGCTGGTCGGCCTGCTGCTCGTCGCGGCCCTCGCCGGCGCCGCGCAGGCCCAGCTCGTCAAGATGTACCGCCTCGTCGAGCTGAACTCGAGCGACGGCACGCCCAGTCGCGCTTACGCGGTCAACGACACCGGCCACGTGGTCGGACTGGTCGGCCGCGGGAATGCCGTCCACTCGGCGCACTGGGTCGGGCGGGTCGTGACCGACCTGCACGGCATGGTCCACTTCGAGCTGCTGCACCCGTACCCGATGTTCGACCAGAACTACAGCATCGCCTATGGCGTCTCGAACGCCGGGCAGGTCGTGGGCACGGCCCGCGTGCAGAAGAAGTGCGGCGACGACATCCTGCTGCTGACGCAGGCGTACGTCGTGCGGGCCGCCGTGCAGACCGACATCGCGACCCCGTTTCCGGGCGACGCGCTGACGAACCTGCGCTCGTTCGGCGATCCCTGCCCCGGCAGCCCGAACGGCCCCGCCCCCGACAGCGTCGCCACCAACATCAGCAACAACAACCACATCGTCGGCTGGGCCGACCGCGCCGACGGCGTCATTCACGCCTTCCTGGTCGCGCCCCGCAACGGGCAGTTCTACGTCGACGTGCTGCCCCCCGTCGGGCCCAGCGGCAACCCCGGCGACGGCGTCAACGACCTGATGATCGATCTCGGCACGCTCGCGCCCGACGCCGACCCGGTCAGCAGCGCCACCGCCGTCAACGTGTTCGGTCAGGTCACCGGCTGGTCGTACACGCGGACGCCCGGCGGCCAGGCGGCCTACCACGCCTTCCTCGTCACGCCCCAGGACACGAACAGCGACGGCGAGCCGGACCTCTGGTTCATCGACGGCGGCGGCTACAACACCCTCATGCTCGACCTCGGCACCCTCGGCGGACCGAACAGCTGGGGCCGCGCCATCAACTCGCTCGGCCACGTCGTCGGCGAGTCCGACTACACCAACTCCGCCGGCGAGCACTACACGCGCGCCTTCCTCTGGCAGAGCGGCAGCATGCGCGACCTCGGCACCCTTCGCTCCAACCCGACCAAGGGCTTCTCCGCCGCCTCGGGCATCAACGACCAGGGCGTCGTGGTCGGCTGGGCCGAAAACGACAACTTCGAGCGCCGCGCCTTCATCTATGAGGGCGGCCAGATGAAAGACCTGAACAATTTGATTTACGTGATCGGCGAAAACGGCGAAGTCCAGTTGCCGCGCATCACGCTCACCGAGGCCCGTGACATCAACGAGGACGGCGTCATCGTCGGCTGGGGCACCGTCGGCTCCGCCAGCGCCGAAACCCGCGCCTTCCTGCTCAACCCCATCCTCGTGGATCCCGCCACCCTTGTCGACAACGACGGCGACGGCACGCCCGACGGCGCCAACGGCCCCACCGGCGGCACCTCCGGCGGCTTCACCGGCCAGGTCATCACCGGCACCCCCGGCAACCTGGTCGTGCGACCGGACAGCTCCGGCGGCACGCCCAGCCCGGCGCCGATCGGCCTGTGTGGCGCCGGCTCGCTCACCGCCCTGCCGCTGATCCTGGCCGGGCTGGCCGGCATGCGGTGGCGGCGCCGCTGAAACGCCCCCAATCCGTAACGGGGGAACACGGCGGCTGCGGACGTGCGTAACCCGTCCGCGGCCGCTCGCTTGCGCGCCCGGCGGTGTCCGATAACGGCTGAAGGTAATTCGCCTTCGGGACGGCGCGCCATCCCCGGCGGGCGGTACAATGAACCGGTATGGTCGGCAGTGTTGTGTTGTCTAGGGCATCGGAGGAGAGCCCCGCGTTCCCAACCCGAGGAGAGAGAGCCATGCGACGTTTCATGATCACCGCTCTATTGCTCGCGCTGCCGTTGTCCGCGAGCGCGGCCGTTCTGAACGCGGATTTCGAGGATCAGCCCGGGCCGAAGTTCTCGAGCTGCAAGGATTGGCAGGTCGGGCTCGGCGGCGGGTGGGCGGACCACGCCACGTTCGCCGCGCCGAACAACGGCACGCTCGGCCTGAACTTCGGGTTCTACAGCGTCGACCTGAACCAGATGCTCGGGCAGGTGACGACGGACGTCTTCGCGCCGAACACCATCTACACGTTCTCGACGTGGGCGATCGGTGGCGGCGGCAGTGACGTGACCATCCCGTACGAGATCGGTTACCTTTCCGGCGGCACGAGCGTGGCAAACAACTTCGTGCTGCTGGCCGGCGCCCTCAACGTCGCTCCGGGCCGCAACGCGGGTGGCGCCTGGGGCCCGATGGCCGGCGTGACGTACACGACCGGTGCGAGCGGGCCGGAGATCGGCCTCCCGATCGTCATCCGCCTCGGCGGCGTGAACCAGGGCGGCGCGGGCGGCGGCGGTGCGTGGGTCGACAACGCCTCGCTGACGATCATCCCCGAGCCGGCGGGCCTGGCCCTGCTGGCCGTGGGCCTGCTGGCGCTCCGCCGGCGGTAGTCCGCGTTTGGATTAGCCCGCGGAGCGGCGCACCCCGCGCAGCCTGCGGGTGCGCCCCCGAGCCCCGAGGGTGCCCCACCCCGTCGCCGCACCGCACCACGGTCGGCACGGGGTGGAGGACCACCGAACACTCCCAATCCCACCTTCTCACGGACACCCGCACGCGCCCGCGAGACACGCCACGAACGGGTCGATGTCGTCGAAATCGACCGCGCCGTCGCAGTCCAGGTCCGCGTGGAGGTGCTCGCAGCCCGGGTACTGGGCGTAGTACCCCTCCGCCCCGCCCAGCGCCAGCACGAACGCGTCGATGTCATCGAAATCGACGCGCCCGTCGCAGTTGAGATCGCCCCGGATCGACGGCGGCGTGCAGGTGACGTGCTCGATCACGAAATCATCGACCAACGCCTCGATCAGCGAGCCCGGGTCCGTGTCATTCACCGTGAAGCGGACCTGCACGGTCGCGGTCGGCGTGATGTAGTCGCTCACCCGCCAGCGTGCGAAGACCCACTCGCTCGCGCTGCGCCGCACTTCCTCGACCGTCGTCCACTGCACGCCGTCCGCGGTGATCGCGACCACCAGGCTGTCGTCGAGGTTGATGCTCATGTGGTACCAGCGCCAGTAGCTCACGACCGCATCGCGCCCCGCCAGATCGATGACCGGCGAGATCAGGTGCGAGGGACCGCCGTCCACGTCGAACTGCGACGGCTGCACGCCCGCCAGCGCTCCGGTCACGTAGCACAGATGGCCCGGATCGGGCGTGTGATCGTCCTCCGGCTGCGTGACGACCGTACCGCTCACCACGCGCTGCGGATCCGCCCGCTCCCAGTTGCCGCTGATCGCTCCCGCGAACACGGTCCAGCCGCGCGGCTCCTCGAAGTCATCCGCCAGCAGCACGGTCCACGCGCCGACCGCGTGCGTGAACGTCTCAACCGGTGCGCCGGCCGGCAGCGTCACCACGCCCTGCGCCGTCGTCGCCACGCTCACGTAATAGCTCGGCACCTCCCCGCAGCGGCGCGGTGGAAGCGTCACGCGGTACAGCCCGTCACCAAGCTCCGTCAGCGGCAGCGGCGCGAAGGCCCCGCCGTCCACGCGGTACCGGAGCTGCGCGGTCCCCGGCACGATGCTCTGCCCGAAAACCTTGATCCGCACAGCAAGGTCCCACGGCGCGCCCGGCGCCACCACCTCCGGCAGCCCCTCGGGCAGAGTGATGACGGTCGTCACGTTCGTCGCCCCCGCCCCCACCAGCGCGAACGGCTGCGGGCCGTCCGGCACGCTCGTGCCGACCACCGCGATCGTCCACTCCCCCGCGGCGGGCTCGGCCACGACCACCTGCTCGATGTTGTTGCGCCGATCCGCCTGCGTCCGCACCGCCGGCGCCGCCGGGTTCAGCGGGTCGAGCGTCCACGGGTAGTACCGCGTGCCATCCGGCCCCGTGACCTCCAGGTCAAGATCGTTCACGAGCGTCACGGCCGCGTTCGGTACGGCCGGCACGTCGTCCCACGCCAGCGTCGTCCGCAGCTCCGGCGTCCCCGGTGCGACCGTGACCGTCCGCACGTACCGGCCGCCCTGATCCACGGCCGCCTCCGCGAACGCACCGCTGCGGAGCAGATCCACCGCGGCCTGCACGCGCACCGAGCCGTAGCCGAACTGGTAGTCCGGCCCCGGATTCCCGAGATCCACGGCCGTGTGTGCGAAAAGCGCCCGGATGAGGGCGTTGCGCGGCAGCGGCTGCCCGGGGAACTGGCGCATGAAGTCCTCGAGCACCAGCGCCGCCAGCCCGCAGACGGTCGGGGCCGCCATCGACGTCCCGCACAAGGTGGCGTAGGCCGTATCGCTCATCGAGCTGCACGAGGTTACGCCGAAGTCGCCGTCGCTCTGGCAGCCCGGCGCGCAGACGTCCGGCTTGATCCGGCCGTCGTCCGTCGGGCCCCAGCTGCTGAAGGTCGTCATCGAGTCGTCGTTGGAGTTCACCGCGCCGACGGTCAGATGGTTCTTGGCGCCCGCGGGCGGCGCGATGCTGTAGTACGCGTCGTAGCCCTCGACGTTGCAGCGCGTGCCGTAGCGCTCGTTGCCCCCGGCCCAGACCACGCGGAACGGCGTCCCGAGCGCACCGCGGACGATCCCGTCGATCAGAGCGTCCGTCACGCCGTAGTCGCCCTGCCACGCACAGTCGAACCCGTTCGCCTCCACGTTGCTGCCCAGCGAAGCGTTGGCCAGCACCGCCCCGCCGAGGTGAATCGCGTCCGCAAAGTCCGTCTCCAAGTCGCCCGGGTTCGTGTACAGCGGCCCGCTCGACCCGGCCCCTTGAAGCCCGTACGACAGCAGCGTCACGCCCGGCGCCATGCCGCGATACAGCGGGGCGGCCACGCCGGCCCCGCCGATCGTGCCCGCCACGTGCGTCGCGTGCAGGCTCATCCCCGAGTTGTCCAGCGCGCTCAGCCGCCCCTGGAAGTCCACGTGCGTCGCGCGCGCCGTCCCGCCGTCATACACCAGCACCGTCACCCCCGCGCCGGTCAGGTCGTACGGCGGCGCCTGCACCGCGTCCGCCTGTGTCCGCGCCCGGTTGCCGTCGTTCGTCGGCGTCAGCAGCGGCAGCGGCGGCTCGATCCACTGCACCGCATCCAACGCGGCCAAAGCCGCCACGGCCGTTTCCGGCAACTCCACGACCAGGCCGTTGACCGTCCGCAGCTCGGCCTGCACCGTCGCACCACACGCCGCGACCGCCCCACGCCCGACGCTCAGCTCGACGTCCGCGTGGAACACCACGTACGCGGCGATGCGGCGCGGTCCGGCCGCCGGCCGCTCCACGACCGCCCACTCCGGCGCGTCGCCCGCGGCCAGCGCGGGGTGCAGTTTCCACGCCGGCGCCGGCCGAACAACCCCGACCAGCCCCGGCAGCCCCGCCAGCCCCGACGCGTCCAGCGTCCGCGTGTCCAGCCTCGCGAAGTACGTGCCGCCCCCGAGCGCCCGCAGCAGGCGGACGCCGCGGCCCGCCAGTTCCGCCCGCTCCGCCGCGCTGCGCGCCCGGTCGAACTGGAGCACCACGTGCGGCCGCCCGGCCTGCGCGGCCGTCCAC
Source organism: uncultured Phycisphaerae bacterium (assembly GCA_937928595.1). Lineage (GTDB taxonomy): Bacteria > Planctomycetota > Phycisphaerae > UBA1845 > Fen-1342 > CALGJV01. The sequence goes on from CALGJV010000008.1 coordinate 110,588, forward strand.
GCCGCGGCCACCGACTCGACGTCCAGCGCCGGCACCACGGCCGACCCCGCGCGCCACGCCACGGCCTCCGCCCCCGGCGCGCGTGACACCGTTCCGGCCGCCAGCACCACCAGCCCGATCCAGAGGCCGCCCCGCATCCCTCGCCCGGTCATCATGGCCCATCCCTCGCGTCGCTCGTCCCGAAACACGGCCGGCCGAGGACCACCGTGCGGCGATCCCCGGCCGGCGTCTCACGCCCGCACGGAAGAAACTACCGCGACCCGATCAGCGCCACGAACGGATCGATGTCATCGAAGTTCACGGCACCGTCGAGGTTGCAGTCCGCGTTCCGCCAGTAGCAATCGACGTGCACCGCGTTGTACGCCGCGGCGCCGCTCAGCGCCAGCACGAAAGCATCGATGTCATCGAGGTCGACCCGGCCGTCGCAGTTCAGATCGCCCGGCACCGGGCCCGGGGCCCACGCGGCCGCGTTCGTCGAGTTGCTCTCCGGGTACGGGTGCGTCATCGGCGTCCAGGTGCCGCCCGGTCCCTGGGCCAGATCATAGACGAACATCGGGTTCTCCGCGCCGTAGACCGTCAGCGCGTAGACCTTGTTGTACCCGCACGCCAGCCCCCGCGCCGCCGAGTTGCTGGACGGCACCGAGCCGGCCACGTGGGTGATCACGCCCGTGTCGATGTCGATCGACTTCAGCCCCCTGGGCGTCCCGTACTCGGTGTAGCCGTACAGCTTCCCGTCGGCCGCGTTGTAGTCCAGCGCGAAGAACAGGAACGGGTCGGTCGCGACCAGCAGCGTCATCGCGCCCGTGAGGGGGTTGATCTCGTAGATGCCCCGCGGGCTGGACCAGTTGGAGTAGCCGAACAGCCGCCCGCGTCCGTACGCCAGCGCGTGCAGGTCCCGTTCCGTATTGCACAGCAGCACCGGCGGGCCCTCGAGCGGCGCCAGGTAAAGCGGCGAGTGGCTGAAGTCCTCACCGCACATGTACACCGCCCCGTCCGGCCGGCCGGCCGCCCCGTTGATGGCCAACACGAAGCCGTCCTGCCACGTGACGTTCGGGAAGCCCGCCAGGTTCGTCGTCCGCGTCGGCAGGCTGCCGTACTGCACGCCCGTGAACAGCGGGCGCTGCGGTCCGGTCGGCGGGGGCGTCGTGGCGGGAACCACCGACAGGTCGTCGTAATAAACGGGCGTCGCGTGCGGCGCGTACAGGTCGATGTTGCCGATCTGAAGCTGCCCGACCGCGCCGACGATCCAGTCGCCGGTGTACAGGAGCTGATCGTTGTAATATTCGTGCACCGTGCCGAGGGTCGTGGTGAAGTCCACCTCGATACGGATCTCCACCCACTGGTCGTAAAGGATCGGCAGCGTGCTCGTGCCGCTCGGATCGCGCAGCGCATCCTTCACGCGCCCCGTCGCCGGGTCGAAGTGCAGTTCCACCGTCCAGAAATACGGCCCATTGTGCTGGTAGTAACTGTTCACGATGAAGTAGGTCGCGCCCGACAGCCCGCTCGGGATGTACTGCCACGCCCGGATCGTCCAGCGTCCGCCGTCGAAGTTAGTGAACGGATGGATCGCGTCGGCCGTGTCGTTCACCACGATCGAGTGCGGCGCCGACCGGTACCGCGCGCTGGTGACCGTGCCCGCCGCCGCCGGGTCGTTGTCCCAGCCGGTCCAGCCGCCGACGTTGTACAGATAGGTGCCGTCCGCGTAGCTGTCGAAGTTGTCGCTCCACCCCCCGCCCGGCGGGCCCGCCACGCACGGGTTCGGCCAGCATGGGCTTCCGTCGCCCTGGTACGTGCCGCCGGCCGCCGCGCACCGGGCCGCCGTCAACTCCAAGCACCCCGCCGTCGCGAAACAGCACGCCCCGGTCAGCGGCGGCGGGCACGGGTTCGGCGTGCAGCTCGTGTTGTCGCCGTAGTACGCGCCACCCAGCGACGCGCAACCGCTGACGGTCACAACCACGCACTGCGCTTCACCGTAGCAGCAGGCCCCGGTCGGCGGCGGCGGCCCCTGCTGGGCGAACGACGCGCCCGTCAGTGCGATGCTGTAGGCCCCGCTGCCGCCCGCGCTGCCGGCCCAGCTCGCCAACGGACCCGGCGCGCCGGGCCCGTCCGGCGCACGTTCGGTGCCCCACGGGGTGTCGTTCCAGATCTCCAGCCCGCCGGCGTTTCGCGGGTCGTAGTCGTACGCCGACATCGCGAGGTAGTACCGGCCGGGCGCGGTCACGAACTGCGACGTGATCCACGACGCCGCGCCGCACCCGTCCTCGGACATCGAGACGCCGTTCCCGTTCTCGTCGAACAGGTACAGGCAGCTATCGATGCTCGTCAGTCCGCAAGTCTTCGCGGAGAACCCGGCCGGATCGTCGATCTGAATCGCATACAGGTCCACGTCGCTGCCGCTGGTCAGCGTGCCGGAAATGGTCGTCAGCACGCCGGGGCCCACCGTGATCTGGCCGGTAAGCAGGTCGGGCGCGTCGCCGTCTTCGACCCACGTCTGCCCGGGCGCCAACGAGGCCGCCAGGATCAGCACCGTCGCCAAGCCGAATCTTCGCATGTTCCGTCCTCCAGGTTCCGTCGTCCCTGCCCCCGCCTCGCGCGAAACGCCCCGTCGGCGCTCCGCCCGCCTGTGCGGGCCGCCCTCGCCGGCCCACACGACCAATGGCTGCGGCCATCGTACTGCATTGCAAAATCCATTGCAATATCAGCATACTTACTCGTGTTAGACATAATCCATACAATGACTTGTATTGATGGTTGAAAACCGACCGCGCGTGCGTTAATGTCTCGGCATGAACCCGGCCGTCAGGGCTCCGCCGCCCGCCGATTTCCCCGCCACCGCGGAAGTCATCATCCGGCGGCTTCGCAACGCGCTGGCCGCCGTGGTCGCCGGCGTGCCCGGCTTCACGTTTCGCCGCCCCAACGACCTCGCGTCGGAGCTCGGGCTGGATCCCAAGCTCGCCTGGAACGTCGGCCGTTGCCTGGAAACCCCCGACCTTTTCGCCTCGGTCCGCTTCCTGCCCGGCCCCACCGGAATGCGGGTCTTCCTCTGTGCCGCCCAGCGGCGGGCCGCGCCCGCCGAAGCCATCGCCGAGACGCGCGCCGCCTTTGCCGCCTTCCGTCAACTCGTCCGGACGCACGCCGGCTCGCGCAAGTACTTCAACATGCTGGCGGCCGGGCTCGCCGCGACTGGCGCCGCCCGAGCGGACATCGAGCACCGCCGCCTGCTGTTCGAGGGGAGCACCTACGTTTGGGGCGTTCAGACCCGCACGCTGTTCCGCGCGAACATCGTGCACCCCGCACCGGACACCGAAACGCACGATCTGGTCACGCTCCGCGGCTTCATCGATTTCTGCCGCATGCGGCCCAACGTCGCGTGGCGGCTCGGGCAGTCGTTCTCCGTAGACCGCACGCACCGTGTCCACCACGACACGCGGCACACGCCGTTGGATCCAGCCTGGTCCGGTCCGGTGCCGTTGGTCCCCGCCTTCTGCTCGCAGCCGATACCGGCCTTCCGACCGGTCCGCGGCGTCCACGGCAACACCGAGTTCGAGTTCGTCGAGAGCTCCGTCGGCCACACGGCGCGCATCACCTGCGTGACCGGCGAACTGCTCCGTGCGGTGGAACCGCGGTACCGCACGGACCTGTACGACGATTTCTGTGTCGCGTTCGCGATCCGCACCCCCGCCGAGGCCCTGGTGTTCGACCTCCTGCTGCACCGCGACTTGTTTCCGGACGGAGGCGCGCCGCGGGCGGCGCTGTACAGCGACCTGTTCGGCGGCGGTCTCACGCTCCGGTACGAACCGACGGCCCGGCTGCCGCTGCACGACCCCGTCACCCGACTCGGGTCCGGCCCCGATGCGGCCTGCACCGCGGACATCCCGCGCTATGTGGACATGCTGCGTTACGCGCTCGCCCGCGCCGGGTGGAGCGGCGACGAGTTCGACGTGTACCGCCTGCGCATCCAGTACCCCCCCCTTCCCACGACGGTCATGCTGCGGCGGCCACTGCCCGAGCGACCGGCCTGAGCCGCGCCGCCTAGCCGCGGAAGAACAGGAACGTCAGCCCGAGGAACAGCGGGATCAGGACGCCGCACGAGTAAGCCATGTAGCCGAAGAAGCTCGGCATCTTCACGCCCGACTGCTCCGCGATCGCCTTGACCATGAAGTTGGGCCCGTTGCCGATGTACGTGTTCGCGCCCATGAACACCGCCCCGCAACTGATCGCGATCAGCAGCTCGACCGGGATCTGGCCGGTGGCCGTCCGCACACCGGACAGAACTTGCAGGCCCGGCGGCGTCAGCGTACCGGCCGTCGTGAAGTACACCACGTACGTCGGCGCGTTGTCGAGGAAGCTGCTCAGGAGACCGGTGGCCCAGAAGAATTGCCACGGCCGCGCCAGGCCCAGCTCCCCGCCGCGCGCCTGGAGAATCTCGATCGGCACCTGCATCGTGATGAAGATGCCGATGAACAGACACGCCACTTCATTGATCGCGGTATAGTTGAACTGGTTCTCGCGCCGGTACTCGCGCGCCGTGGTCAACAGCGACAAGCCGGCCAGCACGAGCTGCACGATCTCCCGCAGGTGGTGCGGCGCCTCCCAGCTCGTCCCCGGGAACGTCTTGCCCGGACTCAGCGTCGCGACCGCCAGCACGACTCCCAGAATCCAGAGGAAGTTGATGCGCCCGGCGATGCTCAGCCCCTGACGCATCCGGTTGTCCATCTGGATCTCCTGCGGTGCTTCGTGTCGATACGCCCACGAGTCCCACAGGTAATAGATGACCAGCAGGCCGCCGACCATCAGCCCCCACTGCGGCCACAGGCGCAGCGTCCACAGGAACTCCACGCCCATGAGGTAGCCGAGAAACAGCGGCGGGTCTCCGATCGGCAGCAGGCTCCCGCCGATGTTGGCCACGATGAAGATGAAAAACACGACCGTGTGGACCTTGCGCTTCCGCTCGGCGTTGGTGCGCAGCAGAAAGCGGATGAGCACCATGGCCGCGCCGGTCGTGCCGATCAGACTGGCCAGCAGCCCGCCCGTCGCGAGGATCGCCGTGTTGACCGCCGGCGTCGCACGCAGGTCGCCCCGCACAACGATGCCGCCCGCAATCACGTACAGGCTGAACAGCAGCACCATGAAGGGGAAGAACTCCCCGATCACCGCGTGATGCAGCACGGCCTTCACCGTGGCCAGCCCCGGCTCCGTCCGCTTCTCCGCGTGCGCGGCCGGCGCGCCGGCCGCCGCGTTCGCGTGCGGAGCCGGCGCGGGTTCGTGTCCCTCCGCCTGCGCGGCAGCCGGGTCCCCGTGACCGTCATCGCCATGCGTGACCACGCCGGTCGGCCGTGCGCCGTAGTAGGCGAGCGTCACCAGCGCCAAGGCACCGGCCACCAGCAGCTTGTTGCGGTTGTGCTCCCACCAGTGCGCCGCCGCGTGCACCAGCGGCAGGATCGCAATCGCCAGCAGCAACGCGACAAAGGGCAGGACCCCGAGAATGTGCGGGGCGTAGGTCGCGCTCTCGGCCAGCAGCAGCATCGCAGTCTCCTCGACCCGGAGCATCGCGGTCGCCCGATCGGGCGCACTCCCGCCGGGCGGTGCAGCGCGGCCGCAGTCTAGCGACGCGCCGCCGGCGCGCACAGGCGGTACGGACTAACCCTTTCGGCCGGGCGACGCGGCCGGCTGGCGGCCCGGTACCGCCGGGCGCGGCGCACGGGCAAGAGCTGCGCGTACCGCTTGCGGTCGGTCCCGCCGTTCCCGAGAATCCACGTTCTAGGAACCAACGAGAATCTTGAGGAGCCGGCCATGCCCGCCCGCAAGCCGCAGATCAACTTCCAGGTCGACCGCGCGCTGAAGTTGCTTTACGAGGAAGCGAAGCTGCACGGCCACTTCGTCACGCGCTTCTGCGCCGCCGGGCTGCTCCTCATGGTCGAGCACCCCGACCTGCGGGCCCGCGCGCTCGACCGCCTGCGCGAGTGGGAGGACCGTTACGCCGACGCCGCGCCCGAGGCCATCCGGGCGTTCGTCGCCGGTGCGCAAGCCGCCGTGCAGCGTGGCGCTCGAGGTACTCCGCGAGCGCCGCGAGCTCGCCGTCCGCGAGCCAAGGCAAAACCCAGCCAATCCGCATGATGTGCCAGCCGCGCCCGCGGTCCAGCGCGGTTCCCGTGTCGGTCATCCCCATGACCTCCCGTACCGCCGCCGCGAACCGGTCGTCCGCGCGGCGGCTCGTGGCGGGCGGCCCGCCCTCCGTGGCGGCCGATTCCCTGGCCTGCTCGCCCCGCCCCACTGGTGGGTGGCATTCGCGCCCCCGAGGCTCCGCCCCCGCGGCGGCCGAATCGCTGCACCTATTGTACGGAATTTGTTAGGAATGTCAAGCACCGCCCGGGACCCCCAGTGCGCGGGCCGCTCCACGCGCTCCCCGCGATATCCGCAAACCATCCTCGCACCGGCCCCCCGGGCCGCCCGTATAATTTCCCGTAAAGGAGCCGGCCGGACCATGTTCCGTCGCCACAAGCCATTGACCGTCGAAGACTACCGGGCCGTGCTCAAGGCGAAGGGCGAGATCCGCCTCGGGGGTTACGCCCGCCACGAAGCACGCCGCCGTGTCCTCCTCACGCTGATCGGGCTGGTTCTCATCGGCGGCGCCGCCGCGCTCTACTTCGCCCTTCGACCGCGCGACGGCGAGGCCCCGGAGACGGTGCCGGTGCCGATCGAATGCGTCGCCTGCCACTACCGCGGCAACATCAAAGCCTCGCCGACGACGGTGTACCCGCTGTCGTGCCCCAAGTGCCGCGCGCGCTCCTGTTACAAGCTGTGGCAATGTCGCGACTGCGGCCACGTTTTCCTGCCCCGGGCCGGACAGTCGCTGGCGTGCCCGAACTGTCGCAGCGCACGGGTCGGGACGGCGGAACCGCTGCCGGAGCCGGCCGGACCGTGAGGAGCCCGGCGACAGCATTCGACACGTTCGCGCGAACCCGAGCGGAGCCGTGGCCGTCTCACGAATGAAAATGCCGTGTAGGTGCCACGTGGGAGCGGTCGATAATTGATTGCGCCCCGAGTCGGACCGCCGCGTTGACGCGACTGCGCGCGGTTCATAGCATCACCACGACCCGGGGGCGAGAACCGAACGCCGACCGTCCCGGCCCGGCCGGAGGCGGATTGTCGGCCGGTGCCCGGCGCCCGGCCCGGAGGCGAACCGATGTCGAACCGTGACGCGATCCTGGCGGTGATCGACCGTCATCTGGACGGCGCCCGTTTCCGCCAGCAGCACTGGGAAGGGACGTTTTTCGACTACCTGGACATGGTGACGGCGAACCCGGCGATCGCCCGGAACGCCTTCCAGCGGGTGTACGACCTGATCCTGCACTTCGGCACGGAGAAGTACCGGTACCTGAAGCAGGAGTTCGTGCACTACAAGTTCTTTGACGACCCGTTCGACAACGGCGCGGACGCGGTGTACGGGCTGGACGCGTCGCTGATGCGGCTGGTGGAGTTCTTCAAGTCGGCCGCCCAGGGGTACGGCACCGATCGCCGCATTCTCCTGCTGCACGGGCCGGTGGGCTCGAGCAAGAGCACGATCGCCCGGCTGCTCAAGAAGGGGCTGGAGTACTACTCGCGGCTGGACGAGGGCGCGCTGTACAGTTTCACGTGGAAGCTCACGGGCGAGGACGGTGCGGTCGAGCAGCATCCCTGCCCGATGCACGAAGAGCCGCTCAAGCTCATTCCCCGCCCGGCGCGCAAGGAGATCCTGGCGCAGCTCAACGCGGACCTGCCGGAGGATCGGCAGGTGCGGGTGGACGGCGACCTTGACCCGTTCTGCCGCAAGACGTTCGAGGACCTGCTGCTGCGGTACGGCGGGGACTGGCGCAAGGTGCTCGAGCACGTGGTCGTGCGGCGGCTGGTGCTGTCGGAGAAGGACCGCATCGGGATCGGCACGTTCCAGCCGAAGGACGAGAAGAACCAGGACTCCACCGAGCTGACCGGCGACATCAACTACCGCAAGATCGCGCAGTACGGTTCGGACAGCGACCCGCGGGCGTTCAACTTCGACGGCGAGCTGAACATCGCCAACCGGGGGCTGTGCGAATTCATCGAGGTGCTCAAGCTCGACGTCGCGTTCCTGTACGACCTGCTCGGGGCGTCGCAGGAGCACACGATCAAGCCCAAGAAGTTCGCGCAGACCGACATCGACGAGGTCATCATCGGGCACACCAACGAGCCCGAGTACAAGAAGCTCCAGTCCAACGAGCTGATGGAAGCCTTCCGCGACCGCACGATCAAGATCGACATCCCCTACAACATCCGGCTGTCGGACGAGATCAAGATCTACGAGAAGGACTTCGGCAAGCACAAGGTCCGCGGCATCCACATCGCGCCGCACACGATCGAGACCGCGGCCATGTGGGCCGTGCTGACGCGTCTGGAGGAGCCCAAGAAGGCCGGCCTGACGCTGATCCAGAAGCTCAAGCTGTACGACGGCCGCAACATCCCGGGCTTCACCGAGGATTCGGTCAAGGAGCTGCGGGCGGAGGCCCCGCGCGAGGGCATGCAGGGCATCAGCCCGCGCTACATCCAGGACAAGATCTCCAACGCGCTGGTCGGCGAGCAGGCCCAGAAGGACCGCTGCATCAATCCGTTCATGGTGATGAACGAGCTGGAGAACGGGCTCTCGCACCACTCGCTGATCACGGACGAGGAGCAGAAGAAACGCTACCGCGAGCTGCTGAGCGTGGTCCGCGAGGAATACGAGGACATGCTCAAGGCCGAGGTGCAGCGGGCCATCTCCGCGGACGAGGACGCCATCCGCCGCTTGTGCACCAACTACATCGAGAACGTGCGGGCCTACACCCAGCACGAGAAGGTGCGGAACAAGTACACCGGCCGCGACGAGGAGCCCGACGAGCGCCTGATGCGCGCCATCGAGGAAAAGATCGACATCCCGGAGTCCCGCAAGGACGACTTCCGGCAGGAGATCATGAACTACATCGGCGCGCTGGCACTGGACGGCAAGAAGTTCGAGTACAACACGAACGCCCGGCTCCACAAGGCGCTCGAGCTCAAGCTGTTCGAGGACAGCCGCGACACAATCAAGCTCAAGAACGTCGTGTCGGGCGTGGTCGACGACGAGACCCAGGCCAAGATCGACGTCGTCAAGCAGCGCCTGATCAAGTTCTTCGGCTACAACGAGACCAGCGCGACGGACGTGCTGAACTACGTGGCGAGCATCTTCGCCCGCGGCGACACGAAGCGCGAGGACTAGCCCCGGCCCCGCCGCCCCTTCCGGCCCCGCAGCACCGGCCGCGCCGGGCGGCGCCGCCGGCGGCCGAGCGAGTGACCCTGTGGACATCGGTCCGCTGAAAATCGAGAAGGACCACCAGCGGTTCCGGCAGATCGTCAAGGGCCGCATCCGCAAGGACCTGCGCCGCTTCCTCACGCGCGGCGAGCTGATCGGCAAGGAGGGCAAGCACCTCGTCAGCATCCCCGTGCCCGGCATCGAGCTGCCGCATTTCCGCTACGGCGACAACAACGATCAGGGCGTGGGGCAGGGTGACGGCGACGCCGGCCAGGCCGTCGACGGCGCGGGCGTGGGCCCCGGCGGCACCGAGCCCGGCCGGCACCTGCTCGAGGTGGAAATCTCGCTCGAGGAGCTGGCCGACATCCTCGGCGAGGAACTCCAGCTCCCGCGCATCGAGCCCAAGGGCCAGCACAACATCACGGCCGTCAAGGAGCGGTACAGCAGCATCCGCCAGACCGGCCCCGAGTCGCTGCGGCACTTCAAGCGCACGTTCCGGCGGGCCCTGCGCCGGCTGATCATGTCGGGCGTCTACGACCCGGACAACCCGCGGATCATCTTCGAGCGCTCCGACAAGCTCTACCGCAGCTGGAAGCCGATCCGCAAGCCGCAGTCCAACGCCGTGATCGTCTACATGATGGACGTGTCCGGGTCGATGGGCCACGAGCAGAAGGAGCTCGTGCGGCTGGAGGCCTTCTGGATCGACGCCTGGCTCCGGCGCAACTACGACGGCATCGAGAGCCGCTACATCGTGCACGACGTCCGGGCCCAGGAAGTCGACCGCGAGACCTTCTTCCACCTCCGCGAGGACGGCGGCACCAAGATCTCCAGCGCCTTCCGCTGCTGCCAGGAACTGCTCGACAAGCACTACGCCGCCAGCGAATGGAACATCTACCTGTTCCACTTCTCCGACGGCGACAACTCGTCCGAGGCCGACTCGCGCGAGTGCTGCCAGATCCTGCGCGAGGCCCTGCTGCCCGTCTCGAACCAGTTCGGCTACTGCCAGGTCGCCAGCGCGTACGGCAGCGGCCATTTCATCAACGTCCTGCGCGAGCAGCTCGGCACCGCCGAGAACGTGGTCACGTCGCGCGTGAACACCAAGGACGACATCTACGACAGCATCAAGGCGTTCTTCGCCAAGGGCCGCTGACCGGTGCCCCATGCCCGAGCTCTGCGCGCGCGTCGCCCGCCGCCTGGCCGCCGTCCGCGGCGGCAACCTCGTGCTCATCGGCTACCGCGGCTGCGGCAAGTCGGCCGTCGGCGCCGTCCTCGCCGCGCGCCTCGGCTGGCCCCTCGTCGACAGCGACCAGCGCATCGCGGCCGAAGCGGGACGCGCGATCCGCGCGCTCTTCGCCGCCGAGGGTGAGGACGCCTTTCGCGACCGCGAGACCGCCGTGCTGGCCGCACTCGCGCAGGCCCGCGGCCAGGTGCTCAGCGTCGGCGGCGGGGCCGTCCTCCGCCCCGCGAACCGGACCCTCCTGCGCGCCGCCGGCACCTGCGTCTGGCTCACGGCGCCCGCCGAGGAGCTGCTCGCCCGCATCGCCGCCGACCCGGCCAGCGCCGAGCAGCGCCCGCCGCTGACCGGCCGCGCGCCGCTCGACGAAGTCCGGCACTTGCTCGCCGAGCGGGAACCGTTGTACGCTGCCCTCGCGGACCACGTCATCGACACCAGCGGCCGCGCGGTCGCCGCCGTCGCCGATGCGGTTCTGCGGGCCGTGGCGGCGCCGGACAGCGCATGAACCCCCACGTCGTCAGCGAACTCGTGCTCGGCCTCCTGGGGCTGTGCGTCGGCAGTTTCCTGAACGTCGTCATCTACCGCCTGCCCGCCGGGCTCGCGCTGACCCGGCCGGCCCGGTCGTTCTGTCCGCGCTGCCGCACGCCGATCGCCTGGTATGACAACCTCCCCGTGCTGAGCTGGCTGCTGCTACGCGGCCGCTGCCGCCGCTGCCGCGGGTCGATCAGCGTCCAATACCCGCTCATCGAAGCGCTCTGCGGGCTGGCGTTCGTGCTGGTCTATCACCTGCTCTTCGTCATCGGCGCGCGCGGCGGGGGCGGCCCGGCGCATCTGCCGTGCGACGCGCCCCTTCTGCTGGCCTGGCTCACGCTGGTGGCCGCGCTGCTCGCTTGCGCCGCGATGGACATCGCCTCCTACACCGTCGACGTGCGCGTCACGCTCGTGGTCGTCGCCGCGGGACTGTTCTGCCACGCCGTCTGGCCGCGGACGCCCATCCTGCTGCCGGTCGCGGCGACGGCGGCGGGCGCCGGGCTGCTGGCCGCGGGCGTCGTCTCGCTCGTCGTGCTGGTGTGGGCATTGCGTCGGCCGGAGGAGGAGGCCCCGTTGCCGGAGTCCGCTCCCCCGCCCCCCGCAGCCGAATCGAATGGTACGCGGGTCGGCGGCCTGCTGGGCACGCTCGCCGCGCTGGGCCTGGCCGCCTGGGCGGTCGCCTGCGCCGTTGATCCGCCGCGGACGATCGTGCATTTCGATCCGGTCGCGGGCGGCGGGTTGGTCCTCTTGTTCCTCGCCACCGTCGTCGCCGGAAGTCAGCGTCGCGCGGCCGACGAGGAGATCCGGCAGGCCATCGAGGACGAGCAGCCCGCCGCGCGCCGCACGGCCCTGCGCGAGCTGCTGGCGCTCGTCCCCGCTATCGCCGTCGCCGGCACGGTGTGGCTGACGATTCTGCGACTGCCGCCCGCGGCCGCCGCGTGGCACGATCTCGTACACTGGACGCCGGGGCACGGTCTGGCCCCCATGGCCGGGCTCACGTACGCCGTGTGCGGCGCTCTCACAGGCGCCGCCGCCGGCTGGGTGCTGCGGATCGTCTTCACGCTCGTGTTCGGCCGCGAGGCGTTCGGCACGGGTGACATTTACATCCTCGCGGCGGCCGGAGCGGCCGGGGGCTGGGACATCGCCCTGCTCGGGTTGCTGCTGTCGGTGGGGGTTGCGCTGGCCGGCTGGCTGCTGAGCCTGGTCGGCAAAAGCAGCGTGATGATCCCGTTCGGGCCGTGGCTGGCGGTGGGGGTCCTGATGGCGCTCTGGCTACGGCACCCGGCCGGCGATGTGTTCGCCCGCTATGGCGAGACGCTGCGCGTCGCGTGGCAGGAGCAGCCGCAACTGATCGCGGTCGCCGGCGGGTTGATGCTCGTGGCCAGCGCCGGGGCGGTCGCCCTCGCGCGCCTCGTACGCCGGTTCGTCGCACGGTGAGGAACCGGCAAAACCGACGGCCCGTCCGGATTCGCGCGGTTTGCCCTCACACCCTCGTCGATACGTGCGGCACATCCGCCGCGGAGGCAGATGGGGCACATCCGGCACGTGGGGCCGGACAAGGCGCGTCCCACGCGGGAGCAGGCAGGGCACGGCCGGCGCCTGTCCGGCACCGACCCCCAGCGGCACGGGGTGGACTCCGGCGCCCCCTCAATCCCTCCGTCCCTCAATCCCTGGCTCCCCGAATCCCCGCACCTCCGTGCCTTCGTGCCTTCGTGCCCCCGTGCCTCCGCGACTTCGCGCCTGTTTCTCAGAACAACGGCGCCTTGCCGAGCTTGCGGCGAATCGGCACGAACTGCCCCGCGTGCATCAGCTTGTGCGTCCCCAGCAGCGTGAACACGGCGCCCACCGTCGGCGCGTACGCCCGCATCGACTCCGGCCCCGGCTGCTCGAGCTGCGACTCCGGCGTCCGGGCCAGCGCGGCGAGTGCGGCGGTCCTCTGCGCGTCCAGCAGCTTCACGTACTCGGCTTTCGACCGGAACTTGGCCGGATCGTCCGACGTCGCCGCTTCCTTGCCGTGCGACTCGGCGAACCCGTCCGGCAGCGGCGCGACCGTGCCGCCGAGCGCCTCGAGCATCCGATGCTCGTTGGCGATGAGGTGCCCGAGCTGCCACGCGATGTGGTTCGTACCGGGCACGGACCGGACCAGCAGTTCCCGGTCCGTCAAATCGCTGATGTACTGACGCAGCAGGCCGTCGCAGAACTCGATCACGTTGCGGATGGCATCTTTCGCGGTCATGGCCGCTCCTCCCAGCAGAAACCGGCCCCCGCGCCGGACACCCATGCCGTATCATAGCCGCGCGAGACGCCCCATGCAGATTCTCGGCATCGTCAACATCACGCGCGACTCGTTCTCCGACGGCGGCCGCTATCTCGACCCGTCCGCGGCGGTCGCGCACGCCCGCGCCCTCCGCGCCGCCGGCGCCGACATCCTCGACCTCGGCGCCGAGTCCACGCACCCCGACGGCGCCGACGTCAACGCCGAGGAGGAATGCGCCCGCCTCGCACCGGTCCTGACGGCGCTCAAGGCTGAGAGCGCGGTAGTGTCGGTCGACACGAGCAAGCCCGCCGTGATGCGTTTCGCCCTCGCGCACGGCGCTGACTTCATCAACGACGTCACGGCGCTGCGCGATCCCGAGAGCGTCGCCGCCGTGCGCGCCGCGCCCGCCCGCCTCATCCTGATGCACTCCGTCGTCCCCCAGGCCCGCGCACGGCGCAGCCCCCTGCCGGGCGCGACACCGCCCGACCCCGCCGACCTCGTCGCCCACATCCGCGACTTCTTCGCCGAGCGCATCGCCACGCTTACCGCGGCCGGTATCGACCGGGTCCGCCTGATCCTCGACCCCGGCATGGGTTTCTTCCTCGGCCCGCGGCCCGAGCACAGCCTGGCCGTGCTCCGCAACCTGCGCGCGTTAGCGGCCCTCGGCTGCCCGCTGTGCGTTAGCACATCCCGCAAGTCGTTCATCGGGGCGCTGCTGGGCGACGCCGCCGGCCCGCGCCCGGTTGACCGGCGGGCCGCCGGTACGCTGGCGACGGAACTGTGGGCCGCGACGCAGGGGGCGGATTTCATCCGCACGCACGAGCCGGGCCCGCTGCGCGACGCGTGGACGCTCTGGCAGGCGCTCGCCCGGCCGACCGGATCCCCCCGCTACTCCGGGAACCGCCACTCCTGTCCCGACCACGGAGCGACCCTGTAGTCGACATGCAAGTCCAGGCGGTAATACGGGCTGTGCGGCTCGCCGGCCGGGTCGAACCCCAGTCCGTTCCACAGCGCGTTGTCGCGATACGCGACGCGCGGCTCGAGCGGCCCGGCGTGTCCGTCCACGTACACGGCCGAGGCCTTGCCCAAGTGCCGCGGGCCCAGGTACGACCGGAAGTTCATGAACGCGTACGGCTCCGTCGTCGTCTGGCCCTGCGACACGAGGCTGCGCAGGGGGATGAACGTCGGGTCCAGCAGGTACCCCGCGTTGCCGAGGCGCGCGATGTCGCCGTCGCCCCGCGGCGGGTCCGGCGCCCACGGCTTCTCCCACCCCGTGCCGTCGCAGTCGGCCACCGCGAGCGTGGCCGCCGGAGCCCGCACTTCGCGGACGGGAAACGTCTCGAACGGCGTGTGCGGGCTGCCGTCGGTCTCGTTGTGGCGCGAGCTGCCGAGGTATTTGTAGTTATAGCCGAGCGAGTTGTTCCGCCCCACCGCCCAGTCCGCCACGGACGGGCAGGCCTGCACGCGCGGCCCCGCCAGGTATTCGGCCAGGATGTCCATCCAGCGCAGCGGCGGGCCGGCGGCCGCCGTCCACTCGTGCGGCGGGTAGCACCGCCATTCGTTGTGGTACAGCGCCAGGCCGCGCGACACTTCGCGCACCTGCGCCAAGCACTGCACGGCCCGGGCCTGCTGCCGAGCCCGCCCCAACGACGGCAGCAGCACGGCGATCAACAGCGCGATGATCGCCACCACGACCAGCAGTTCGATCAGCGTGAAACCCCACTGCCGAGCGGCAGCCGGGCCGGCCCATGCGCCACGAGGAGCGCGCACCACCCACCATCCTTCCCGGCTTCACTCCCTCGCCCACGATCGTAGCCCGTTCCGGGCCCTCGGCAAGCCAATTCCGGCGGCCGCGTTGTCGGCCGGCCGGTCCATGACTACGCTACCCGCGGGCTGCGCCGGCGGTCGGCCGGTGGGGCCCCGCCGCAGTCACGGAGGTGTGTGATGCACGTCAACGTCAGCCGACAGGGCGCCGCCGCCGTTCTGCGCTTGCAGGGCGAGCTCACCGAGCAAAATCAGGGCGGGTGGGTGGACACGGCCACGAACCTGCTCAGCACGCGGGGCGCCCGGCTCGTCGTGGACCTCGCGGCCGTGCCGTTCGTGAACTCGACCGGGATCGGCGACCTCGTGCGGGTCAATTCACAGGCCAACGTGCAGGAATGCCGGGTGATCCTGGCCGCCCCGTCGCCCTTCGTCGAAGGGGTTCTGCAAACGACCCGCCTCGACAAGTTCTTCGAAGTGTGCCCGACGGTCGAGGCGGCCCTGGCCCGCTTCCAGGCACCGGCCTGATGCGGCACCGGTCACGCCGGGCGAGCCCGCCCGCGCGTCCCCGCAGCGCCCGTTGCCGGCGCGCGAACCGGTTTCCATCCGGCCTTCCGCTGGAGCCCCGATGTCCGGTAGCCTGATGTACAGGACGGCGCGCAAGATCGTCGTCGCCGTCGTCGGTGGAACCCTCGCGCTCGTCGGCATCGTCATGTTCGTCACGCCCGGGCCGGGGCTGCTGGTGTTGCTGGCGGGCCTGGCGCTGCTGGCCACCGAGTTCGTCTGGGCCGCCTGGCTGCTCAAGCGCGTCAAGCGTCATGGCCGCGACCTGGCGGAGAGGGCCGGCGTGCTCTCCCCCAAACCCCCCGAGCGGCAACCGTAGGCACGCCGCGCGCCGCCTGCGCCGTGCTCCCGAGCATCGCGCGGCAGAAAGCCCGGCCGCGGAGCGCCTGACTCCGCGGCCGGACCGTCAACTCCCTGCCAAAAAGGAGAGGAGGAGCGTCACTCGTCGTAGCGCGCGTTGAAGTACGCGATCTCGCGGCGGCCCAGTGTCTCCGGCGCCCCGGTGTTGCGGATGATCACGGGCGCGTAGCGATCCGCGGTACCGTCGCCGTTCGTGTCCACCCACTCGAACCGCGGCGTCTCGGGGAACCCGTCGCTGTCGAGACCGTCCATCACCAGCCGCGGCAGCAGGTTCGAGCGGTCGATCGTCACCTGAGCCCGCACGCTGGCCTGCGGATCGTCGGGGTCATTGAGCAGCAGCGTCGTGTAGACCGTGTACGTGTTGCTGCGCGTCGTGAGGTACTGCGTGTCCAGCAGTGCCAGCAGGCCGACGGCCTTCATGAAGTCCCCGCCCACGCCGGCGCCGTATCCGCCGAGGACGGTCGAGTCCGCACCGCCCTGCAGCTGCGCGTTGGATGAGCCGTCGAAGCCCATCACGTTCACGAGCTCGCCGATCGACAGGAAGCCGCGCTTCGTACGGATCGTGTCGTACACATCCGGCCGCCGATAGCGACCGTCCGCGTTGCGTTCCGACGCGAAGGGCAGCGGATCGGGCGCGTTGGACGTGTACTGGACCCCGTCGCGGTACGCCGCCGCGGCCTGCGCGAGATACGGCCCCAGCCGCCACCAGCCCTGCCCGAGCGCGTGGCCCGGTGGAATCAGCCGCGGATCGTCCGACATGAACCGCGGCGTGCCGTCGGCGCCGACGCCGGTCAGAACCCCGGCGGACGCCAGCCGGAACGCCGGTGAGGGCTTCACCTGACCCGTATCCTCCGGAAGCGGCAGGTTGCCGTTCGGCAGAGGACCGATCACCGGCAGCCCGGCCAGCATGTGCCACGGGGCCACGTTGATGTCGATCCGGCCCAGCACGCGGTACGGATCGACGTCGTCCGGCGTGTTCCACTGCTCATCCGGCCCGCGCGGGTCGAGCGTCGTGAAGTAGTCGTACACCAGCAGCCCCCACGGCACGCGGTCCAGCCGCGAATCCCGAAAGTCACCGTTGCCGGCCGCCGGCTGCTGGTTCGCGAAAAGCGGCATGTGGCCGAAGTCGGCCTGCTGCGACCCGTTCGGCGTGCGGCGGAGCTGCTCGCCGAGGACCTCGGTCATCGCGTAGCTCGTGCCGCCCGTGAGCAGGTGGCTGAAACGCGGCACGAAGTGCAGGAAGCCCACGGTCGGGAACGACGCGGGCCGCTTGCCGACGTGCGTCGCCGCTCCGGTCAGGCCGAAGTCCCACGGCTTGGCACCCGCGTTCATCGTGTACAGTGGCACGGTCGGGACCGCGTCGATCGCGGGCACGTACAACAGGCCGCCGCCGCCGATCATCCCCGAGTCCGGCATCCACGCCTCCGCGCTGTTCAGCGAGCGCCGCGCCGTATCCAGCACCTCGACCGCGATCTCGGGCGCCTCCGTCGACCCGTGCACCTTGGTCCGCTCGCTGAACTGCCCGTCCTCGCCGCCCGCGGCCACGATCCGCCAGCGGGCCAGGTTCGAACTCGCGCCGCCGAGGTACGGCTGCGGGCGCGTGTCGCGCTGCACCGACACCAGCCACTCGGGCTGGTTGTCCTCCGCCTCGGGGCAGCCCTCGAGGCTGATCACGACCCGGTCCACGAGCACCCGGAGCGTCCCGGCGTTGTTGAGCCGCCAGAGCTTCACCTCGATGCGCCGCGGTTTCAGCCGCGTCGCGGCGGGATCCTCCGGCAGCGTGTCCACCAGCAACGTGTCGATCGTGCCGTCGACCCCCTCGGTCGGCGCCACGAAGTCGAACGCGGTGTTGCCGCCCTGCCCGTTGATCGAGAACGCGATGAAGTTCTTCCCGACGAGCCGCGGGCGGCTGCCGACCGCCCGGCTCAGCAGGACGTACGCCGAGGGGTCGTTCGGGTCGGCGTTGTTCAGGCTGATCGCGAACTGCTCGAGGTTCAGCGCCGTGGACGACGCCCCCGGCGCGAACTTGTTGCCGCCCGGCGCGTCGCCGGTCTCGTCCGGGAAGTACAGCTCGACCGCCACGGCCAGCTTGCTCGTCGGCGGATCGCCGGGCTGGCTGCCCTCGATGCGCTTGTTATACGCCAGCGCCTGCGTGAAGAACGGCTGCGGCACGTAGCCGACGAACAGCTTCTCCGACTCCGACGGATCCGACGCGAACAGCTGGTGATACACCAGGTCGATCTTGCCGTCGGCGGCGCGCGGCGCGGCGAACGCGACCGTGTTCACCGCCAGCATGTACGCCTGCTCGCGGCGTGAGACCGCCGCCCGGCCCGTCTGCTCGCTCCCGGGGAATGCGCTGGTCTCCGGGCGCCACGAGCCGTCGTCATACTCCTTCAGCATCTCGTAGTAGTAGCTCGCCAGGTCGCGGACCACCTCGTAGCCGTCGTACTGGCTTCCGTCCCCGTTGCTGACGAAGTTCCCGTTGCGGTCGAACGCCGCCGCGATCCGCCCGAGGTAGTACTTGAGCTGCCCGGGGTACAGCCCCAGCTGCCCGGGCTGCGTTTCCAGCCGCGTGGCCACGCGCGCCAGCTCGTCGCTCGTGTTACTGACCGTCATCAGCTGCCGGGCCGTGTAGAACTCTCGCGGACTCGTGCCGGCACTGGCCAGCCAATCATTGAACTCGTCCGGGTCGATCGTCGCGGCCCGCCGGAACGCGTCCCACTCGGTCGCGAGGTTGAACCGCTGCGTTCGCGCGTTGTTGCTCCCGCCCGGCACAAAGGTCCAGGGCCAGCGCTTCTCGAACTCCGTCAGCGACTCCGGCACCGCCGCCCGATTGCCGACGACCAGCCCCAGCCGCGAGCGGAGCTGCGGTTCGATTGCCGCCCGCTCCGCCCAGGCATCTTCCAGCAAAGCGGTGCTCGGCAGTACGGTCCCGTCCCGCGGATTCCGCACCCAACGGAACATGCCCAGCACGAACTCCCGATTCCAGGCCACGCTCGCGTTGGGCAGCCCGATCTGGAGCATCCCGCCGTGCGAGACCACGCGCGCCGCCGCCAGGAACCGCGCGGACTCGTCGAACCCCACGAACGACAGCCAATCCCTGCCCGATCCCGGCCGCAGCCGCGCCGGGTTGAAGTCCAGCGTCCGCACGGCCCGCCCGTCCATCGCGTTCGCCAGCTCCGTCAGCAGGCCGACCCCGCGCCCGCCGGGGTCTCCCGTGCCGTCGCCGAACCACGAATCCGCGATGCCCGTCCCCGCCGCGTCCATGAAACCCCGCCGCGCGTTGTAGATCCGGTCCACGTCGTCGGGCCGACGCAGCGTCACGATGTCGTCGCCGTCCTCCGGATGATCGAACGCGATGTCGTTCAGGCCCTTGTTCGTCGCGGTGCCACCAATCGCGGTCAGCGCCGGGTACTCATACGCTCCGGGGTCACTCGGATCGGCCCCCCGCCGCAGCGGCTCGCTCGACGCCAGCCACGGCGCGCTGTCGCTGCCCGGAATCGGCTGGTACGCCAGCCCGCCGACCTTCAGCGTGCCGTCCGCGTCGCTCCAACTGTCGGCGATCCGCCCCACCAGCACGTCCAGGATGCTGCGGATGATCTGCTCGACCTTCGCGCCGTTGGCCGTCTGCGCCAGCGCCTGCCGGTCAAACCGTGCCAGCGTGATGTACGCCGTCACGATCATGAACAGCATCGCCAGCAGGCCCACGATCATCAGCAGGATCGTGCCGCGCCGCGCGGTCGGGCGTCGCTTCATCATTGCACACCTGTCTCGGCGGGGGGTTCCCGGCCCGGCCGGCGCCGCACCGGTCCCGCTCCACTCTTATCTTGTCAGCACCGTCAACTGTCCAACGTTTGCAGCACGGCAGAGGCTTTGTTATCGGCCGTCACCGCGGCCGCGCCGCCGGCCCCGGCCAACCCTCCGTGACCTACGGTCACTCGAACCGGTGTACCACCGTGCGGATGATGGGTTCCTTCAGGCGCCCGCGGGGGTCGTACACGTGGAACGTCACGCGGATCGCCCAAGGCCACAGCCGGATGCGCCGGCTGGCGACCACGTCGACGCCGTCGCGATCGCGTTCATCGTTCTGGTCGATCCGCGAAAACTGCGCGAGCCGGCCGAGCGGCTGTCCACCGGCCGCAATGTTGCCCCGCACGATCTGTTCGCGGTTCTCGCGCGTGTCCGGGATGAACACGTACGTCTGCCCGTCCTCGACCGGCGTCCACAGCGAGACGTCGGCCCGCCGCACGCCCGAGCCGGTCAGCATCGCGCTGTACTCGGCGCTGTTCCGCGGGTCCTCCGGCATCAGAAACTCGACCTGGAACCAGGTGCAGCCCGGCAGCAGGTGGACGCCGAGGTTGCTCCGCAACTCGACCGGCACCTCGGGGGCGATGACCGTCGCCACATGCCGCCTCTGGGCGCCACCGGCAGGGCCGTAGAGGAGCCCGTCGACCCACGTCTGCAAGTCACGGTCCTCATCGTAGATCGCGTACGGCCCGTCCAGGTAGCGTGCGTAATAGCGCTGCTCCAACTCGGCCAGCAGCCCCGCCAGGTTGAGCGTCGCCGCGTCGCCCGGTAGCTGCTCGAGCGCGCGGCACGCGACGATGCGGGCCAGCTCGTCCCCGTTGAAGTAGTACGGCTCGGCGTCGTCCTGCCGCAGGATCGTCGCCCGCCGGGCCAAGTGCCACTCGGCCGCCGGAATCCGGCTCATGTCATTGTTCTGAATGTGCCGCACGGTCTGCGGCCAGAGGAAGCCGCCGTTCCAGCCCGCCTCGCCCAGCGCGGCGTGGCCGTAGACCACCAGCGCGGGCGCCAGCCGCGCGCCGCCCGCGTAGGGATCGCCGATGGGCGGATCCAGCGGGGGCGCGACCGAGGCCATCAGGCGGTTGGTGATGAACGCGAGGATGTCGGCCCGCGGCTCCGAGTAGCCGTCCGGCGTCCGGAATCCGACGGCCTCGGCCCCGTCGGACAGCTTCTGCTCGGACGTCCCGGTCCACACGCGGAGGTACCGCTGCGCCGCCACGTCATCGGCCGTCAGCCAGGCCCGCTGCGTACGGCCGACCAGCACCAGGAGGCTCGAAGCGGGATCGCACTGGGCGAGGTCGGCCT
The DNA here is from genome assembly GCA_937928595.1 of uncultured Phycisphaerae bacterium. Classification (GTDB taxonomy): domain Bacteria; phylum Planctomycetota; class Phycisphaerae; order UBA1845; family Fen-1342; genus CALGJV01. The sequence continues at coordinate 131,684 of CALGJV010000008.1, forward strand.
TGAGCTGCTCGGCCGCCTGCCGGGCCCAGTGCAGCGCCTCCGAGTACGCGGCGGCCTGGCTGGCGCTGCGCGTCGTGATGCTGAAGACCACGCCGACCACGCTGAGCGCCAGCGTCAGCACGGCCAGCGAGACCATCATCTCGACCAGCGTGAACGCCCGCCGACGCATCAGGGCACCTCGCGCAGGAAGACGTACCGTCGTCCGACCGACAGGATCGGAGACTTGCCGTCGAAGATCGGTACGTCGCCGGACTTCTCCGCGAACGCCGGCGGGATCACCCACACGGGCCACAGTTCGC
>CALGJV010000009.1 GCA_937928595.1 uncultured Phycisphaerae bacterium
GCTGATGAGCGTCTACCGCACCCTCCAACTCCGCGGCCACGACCCGCTGCGGGCCATCTCCCAGGCGCTGCGAACCTACCTGCAAACCGGTCAACTCCCACCGCTACCCGCGCCAATCCCTGCAGACGGCTGAAATCTTACCCTGATGAAATGTTTGGGGGCTGTTCGCGGCACGTTATCGCCGCCGAGACACGCGAGACACCGATGCCGACCTTCAGGCTGAGCCGGTTCCTTTCGCAGCCGGAGAGTCTGCGGGGGATCGCTCCGGAAAACCTCTTGTCTCCTCTGGACGACCATGCGGCGGCGCTGGAGCCGCTCGGGCTGAAGCGGGCGGCTGACAGGGGCCTCGGCCGCTGCTTCTGGCCGCGGTGTCAGCCCTTCACCCAGATCTGCCGGGCGTCGAGGACCACGATGCCGCCTTCCTCTACCCTCGCGATCCGTCCGGTGACGACCACCTCGGCCATGGGCTTCAGTCCGTGCGCTCCGGCGAGCCCCGTCCGCAGCGCCTTGCCGTCCGGTCCGGGGACCTGGACCGTCAGTGACTGCCGGACGACCTCCGTCGCCGGCTCGCAGCAATAGTCCCAGGGCGTCGGGCAGCCGTCCCCGTGCTTGTCGTTGCAGGTCGGCAGAGCCAGCTCGACGAGGGTGAACATCGCCCGGCCCTCGACGAACGGTTCCTTGCGCCCGCCGATGCGCCCGCGCACGGTCACCTCCTCCCCGACCCGGGCGGCCGCCTTGGCCTCCAGCACGCCGCGGGCGCCCGCCGGTTCGGCCGTCGCGAACAGGTCCGCCGGTAGCGCGGGTGCGGCCGGGGCCGGCCCCGCGGCGGGCGCGGTGGCGGCCGAGGAGCCGCCGGTGGCGGGGGCGGCGCCCCGGTCGCAGCCGGACAGGCCGCAAGCGAGCAGCAGCACGGTGAGCAGTCGGCACGTCTTGAGCATGTTGGTCATTCCTTTCCGCCAGAACTCGTTCGAATGCAACGCAGGTACCACGGCTCCGTCAGGGGCCACGCGAGTGCAACGTAAGTACCAAGACTCCGTCAGAGGCCATGCGCCCCCGACGCAAGCACCACGACGCACCAGGGCCGCGGCTCAGGCGATCCGCAGCGCCTCGACGATCGGCAGTCGCAGGCACCGCCACGCCGGCGGCAGCACGCCGACCAGCGCGAGCACCACCCCGGCGAGCAGCCCGATCAGCAGCACGGGCGCATCGAGCACGAGCGCGAACGCTCCCATCGAGACGCGCACGGCCAGGCCGTTCAGCAGCGCGAGCGTCAGCGCGGCGGCCGCGAGTCCGCCGGCCGCGGTCGCCAGCAGCGATTCCTGCACGAAGCTCACGACGAGCGCGGCCCGGGAGAACCCGAGGGTCTGGAGCGCGCCGAGTTCGCGGACCCGGGTCGCGAAGGCCGCGTACATCGTGTTGAGCCCGCCGAAGAACCCGCCCAGCGCAATCAGCGCCGCCGTGACCCAGACCATGACGCGGATGGGCAGGTAGAACTTCAGCAGCTTGCCGTAGTAATCCGACTCGCGCAGGGCCACCAGCTCCAGATCGAGCCGCTGCTTGGCGAATGCGTCGACGTCGGCGAACTCGGCCGTGTCGAGCGTCACCACGACGCACGAGACGGTCGTGTCGCGCTTGGTCGCGATCTGGAGCTCCGTCAGCGGGCACCAGATCTCGGCGGCCATGACCGTGCCCGCCGCCTCGAAACGCCCGACGATCGTCCACGGCCGGTTGTCGAACCACAGCGCCCGCCCGACCGCGAGCGTCTCCGGCGCGACGCCCAGCCGCGTGGCCGCGAGGTTGCCGACCATCATCTCGTACTGCCCGGCCGCGGGCGCGCGGCCCTCGACGATGCGCACCGGTTCGTGGACGAGAAACGCGGCCGGCGTCACGCCGCGGAGGACGGCCGGCAGGGGCCGGGTCGCGTCGCGGTCGGTCTTGAGAATGGCGGCCATGTGGACCTCGGGCGACACATAGGGGGTGCTGAGCCGGGTGCGCAGGCCGTCCACGCTGGCGGTCACGATGCTAGCGACCTGGCCGGCGATCTGGCTGCGCTCGATGCTCTCCTCGCTGCCGGCCCCGAGCAGGATCACGTTGGCCGGGCTCCCGGAGACGCCGAGGCTGCGCTCCAGTCCGCGCACGAAGCCGCCGGCCGCGAGCATCAACGCGACGACGAGGCCGCTGCCCAGCACGCTCGCGACCAGGCGGGCCCGCGAGCGGCCGAGATTGCGGACGGCGTATTCGAACGGCAGCAGTTTCAGTCGCACGGTCTTCTCCGCGGTGCGCGCTGGCGTCCCTTCAGACGGCCCGGAAGCAGGCCACGATTTCCCGGCGGCCGGCCTGCCATGCCGGCACCAGGCCGGCGAGCACGCCCAGGGCGGCCGCGATGCCCAGCCCGGTCACGAAGATCCGCGGGTCGGCCGCGACGCCGATGCTCAGGCCGTCCACCGACAGCGCGAACCGGCCCCAGAGCAGGACGGCCAGGGCGATGGCCGTGCCGGCGGCGCCGCCGATCAGGCTGAGCACCAGCCCCTCAATCACGATGAGCCGCGCGATGAGCCCGCCGCGGAAGCCCAGGGTCTGGAGCACGGCGTGCTCGCGGATGCGGTCCTGCACCGAGAGCACGATCGCGTTGGCCACCAGGGCCAGCACGGCGGCGAGGCAGCCCCAGCCGAGCCACCGCATGAAGCCGACGATCTCGATGACGTCCGACGCAGCCCGGGCGATGAACGCTTTCTCGGGGCTGGTCGCAGTCGGCTCCTGGTCGGCGCGGAAGAGCTCGTCGATCGCCTTGGCGACCGGTTCGAGCCGGTCCGGAGCCGTGACCCGCACGTTGAACTGCGTGACGATTCCGCCGGCGCGGCTGCCGGCGGCAAATTGCAGGAACGGCAAGTGTACGTACGCAACGTTGTCGTGTTGCGGCTCGTCGGAGTGGATGATGCCGGCCACATACGTGGTGATGCCTGCGGCGTTGAAGCGGTCCCCGACCTTCAGCCCGCGGCGCGCCGCGAGCTTCTCGCCGATCAGGGCCGCGTCGCTGCGCCGCCGCCAGTCCGCCAGCGAGCCCGCTCGCACCTGGACGTGCGACCCGTACATCGCCACGAATTGCTCCTCGGGCACGCCGCGGAACGTGACGACATCGAGGCTCGTCCGGCAGTTGCTCACCACGATCTTGATCGGCACGACGCTGGCCACGCCGGGCAGCCGCGCGATCTGCTGGAGGTACGACTCCGGCAGGCGGCTGGCGAACGGGCAGTAGCGGTCCTTGCGGTACACGACCAGCGTCGTGTCGGCCGCGTTCTGCTCCGTCGCCGCCTGCACGCCGGCCTGCATCGCCTGGACGGCCGAGAACAGGAACATGGCCACGGTTACGCCGGCGATGGTCAGCAGGCTCCGCGCGCGCTGCCGCACGACCTGCTTGAGCACGACCGGCAGGAACTTCGGTGCGAGCATGGAATCTCCTTCAGGCCGCCGCCTCGGCGGCCGCCGGCGCCTCGACGAGCCGGCCCTTTTCCAGGTGCAGCGTGTGCCGCGCGTACGCGGCGCACTTGGCATCGTGCGTCACCATGATCAGCGTCTTGCCCAGCTCGCGGTTGAGCCGCACGAGCAGGGCCATGATGGCCGCGGCCGCCGTGGCGTCGAGGTCGCCGGTCGGCTCGTCGGCCACGAGGATGTGCGGGTCGGTCACGATCGCCCGCGCAATCGCGACGCGTTGCTCCTGGCCGCCGCTAAGCTGGCGCGGGAAGTGGTCGTGCCGGTCGGCCAATCCGACCAGCTCGAGCGCCAGCGCGACCTTCGCGTGCCGCGCCTTGCGCGACAGCGGGTGCAAGAGCAGCGGCAGCTCGATGTTCTCGTAGGCGGTCAGCGTCGGTACCAGGTTGTAGAGCTGGAAGATGTAGCCGACGTACTCCGACCGCCACGCCGCGAGCTGCGACCGCGACATCGTCGCCAGCTCGTGCCCGTCGATGCGCAGGCTGCCGGACGTCGGCCGGTCGATGCCCGCGATCAGGTTCAGCAGCGTCGTCTTGCCGCTGCCCGACGGCCCCATCAGCGCCAGAAAGTCGCCGGCCTCGACGTCGAGGTCGAGGTCGGCCAGCGGCGTGATCTCGATCTCGCCCTTGCGATACGAACGCGTGAGCCGGCGGCATTCAATGAGCGCCATGCGACGTACCTCCCTTCACGGGCGCCTCGCCCAGAATCCGAATACGCTGGCCGTCGCGCAGGGCGGCCGGCGCGTCGGCGATCAACCGGTCGCCGGGCATAAGGCCCTGCGTCACTTCCACCCACTGATCGATCCGCCCGGCACCGATAGTCACGAGCCGCCGCGTGGCGACGTTGCGCGCGGGGTCGGCCAGCCACACGTGCGCCTGCCCCTCGCCCCTGCGGTACAACAGCCCCTCGGGCACGAACAGGTGCGCACCGCCGCCAGCCTCCGGCGTGCCCGCCGGCGTCACCGGCAGGAAGCGGGCCCGGGCGAGCATCTCGGGTTTCAGCTCGGGCGACGGGTCGCTGATCGCCACCTTGACCTGCAAGGTGTTCTTCTGCACGTCGGCCTCGTTGACGATCCGCGTAACCCGGCCGTGAAAGACCCGCTCCGGCAGCACGTCGACGATGATTTCGGCGGGCTGGTCGACCCCGACCTGGGCGGCGTCGGCCAGCGGCACGTCGACACGGACCTGAAGCTTGCGCGGGTCGTACAGCCGCATGGCGATCGCGGACTGCATCTCGGTCGCGTTCAGCATGAGCTTCGAGCCCGGCTCCACCAGCCGGTTCATCACCACGCCCGCCACCGGGGCGCGGACCTCCATGCGCTCGAGCCGCAGCGCCGCCTCGTCGCGCGCCGCCTGCTTCTCCGCTATCGTGGCCTCGGCCGCACTGACCGCGGCGCGGGCCTCCTCCAGCGCGCGCGTCTCCGGGATGCGCAGCCGGAGGTTCTCGCGCGCCGCCTGCACCTCCGCCTGCGCGTTGGCAACCTGTGCTTCGAGGACCGCCTTGCGTGCGCGGATCGCCTCGGTCGCCGCCCGCTGCGACTCGAACTGCTGCCGAGCGCGGATGTACTCGATGTCGCTGGCCTGCCCCGCGGCCCGCAGCGGCGTCACGCGGTCGAGCTCGGCCCGCAGCTCCTCCGTCAGGGCTTCGGCCGAGGCGAGCTCCGCCGGCCAGCGCTCGAGTTCCGCCTGCTTCTCGGCCAGTGTGGCCTCGGCAGTCGCGAGCTTGCGGGTCAGTTCGACCGGGTGGTCCCATTCGCGCTGCGTTGCGGTCAGCGCCGCCTGCACCGCCGCCAGGTGGGCGGTCACCTGTCGGAGCTCCGCCTCGGCCCGCGCCAACGCGAGCCGGGCGTCGTCCGGCACGAGCCGGATCACGACCTGGCCCGCCTCCACGGCCGCGCCTTCGAGAACAAGCACCTCCTGCACGACACCGTCCGCCAGGGCCGACACGGCCAGTGGATAGGGGTCCGGTTCGACCCACCCCGGGGCCTGCACGACCGCCCTGGCCCCCGACGTGCTACCGGCGGGCGGACTCGTGCCGGGCACGCCCGACTTGGTCATGACGGGCACCACGTGGACAGACACCGCCGGCCATAATGTCGTGCCCGCAGCGTAGAGCAGCAGGCCACCGGTCGCGGCCAGCAGCACACCGGGCAGCAGAATGCGCGTCCGCCAACGCACGTGCGGCAGGGGTACTCGCGCGTGCGAGGGAGCGGTGTGCGGGTCGGCGCCGGGCGCCGCGCGCGCCAGTGCCGAAAGATCGAAGTTTCCAGTAGTCATGGTCGAGTAGCTCCTGGCTCGGGCAGCGGCCCGCCGCGAGCCGACCACCGTCCGGCGGGCGACGCATCAAAGCGTCCTCCCGTCGGGAATCCTGAGCCGCCGCGCGGGCCTCAACCGAGCAAGCCGGACGGCCCAGCGCGGGGCGATAGCCCACTGACAGACTGTGTGAACAGGGAATGGGCGCGGCTAGGCGCGCGGGGGTCGGAGCAACCCGTCGAGGCTGACCATCTCGGGGGCGGAGGGCTCGGCGATCGCCAGCGTCCCCGCCGGCGCGAAAGCGAACGCGACCACGACGGGGGTGGGAACCGTGCAAGGAGCCTGCCCGGTGGCGCAAGGCGCGGTGCACCCCGGCGGGCAGCATCCGTGTGGTTTTCCGGACGGGGCGTGCGGTTGCGAGGCAGGCGAAATCGGTCCTGTCGGTTCGGACGGAACGTTTTTCGCGCAGCAGGCGTGAGCAAGCTTGGCCGGTACCGGGTTGTCCGCGGCCGGAACTGTGCATTCTTCACAGCTATCACAACAGGGGAGAACACGAGAAGGCAAGACGATACTCAGCACCGCGACGGCGGCCAGAAGCGTTCCCACAAATCCTCGTTGCGGGCTGAACATCGTGCGACCCAATCGCGCTCGGCGGCCCGGGGCCACCCTTAGCGACAACCATCCCACAGTCGATCATATTTCGGCATCCACCGACGGCAAGCACGACTCGCGGAGGTCGTCGTTTTCCCCGCCCGGACCAGCCGGGGGAGTCGGTGGCCGCGAGTAGAGAGGCGCAGGCTACGGGTGCGAGTGGTGACCGCCCCCGCCGGGCCTGCGGATCGCAAGGGTATTCACAGCAAGGGCTTGCGAGGTCTGCGGGTTGACGATCCGCCCGCCTGTTGGCTACGTCCCGATCGCGGGTCAGGAAAAATCAACGAAATCACGGGCGAGGCGCTGGACTTCCGTTTCGGACCGGGCCTAACACCTAGTGAAACTCCTCCTCCTCCTCAGGGCCCGGCAACCGGGCCCCTTTTTTTGGGCCCCATTTCCTGAGCTGACTGCGAGGCGCGCAGGGCCGAAGGCGGCTCCCACCGGCGGGAAGATTCCGGGGCCGGCGCAAATCGGCTCGCGAGCAGACCACGCCCACACGGATGCCCGCAACCGGCTTCTGCGAGACCCGCTGCCGAGGCTGTGCTCTCCATGGACGTCCCAGGAAAAATGTCGCCGGATTCGTCCTCGGCGCTGGACTTCCGGTTCCGGCCTGGCCTAAGACCTAACGATACTCCTCCTCCTCCTCCTCAGGGCCCGGATCCCGGGCCCTTTTTGTTTCGTCCTAGAGAGAGCGCGGAGCAGCGCGTTGGCCACGGCTTCCACGTGCCGCCGGCACCGCCCAGCATCGGCGCCTGGACCGCAAGCCTTCGCTTCGTCGGCCAATCTCGGCCGACAGCTTCGACGCCGGCTTGGCAGCCGAGGCTCGGACGACAGCCGTGATCGCAGTCCGATAATAATAGATTTCTCAACCGGCTCTCATGCTCGGTCGCAGTCTCGACCCTCGCCCTCACTTCATACGGTAAAAAAAGTTGCGTTGCAGCCCGCGCTCGGCCGCCGAGCGGCCGCGCAGCACTTCGGCAATGTCGCGCAGCACGTCCGGGCTCTCGGCGTAGTACAGGTGGCCGATCAGGCCCCGGTCGAGCGCCGTCACGTCCACCACCTCGATCCGGTCGATCAGCAGCGCCAAGTCCACGTTCGGCAGGTCGCCCTGCCCCAGCCGGCTGAAACCGTGCAGCCGCCGCGCGCCGCCCAGCGCCCAGTCCGCCGTCGAGATGTAGATCGTCACCCGGCGGGCCGCCGCCGCCAGCCACGGTGCGTAGTCCCGCTCGAAGATCTCCGCGTCGATGTCCGCGGCCGCGAAGATGAGCTGGTCGATCGGGGGCGCAGAGAGGTGGGCGGGGCCGCGGGCCGGCGACGCGGCGACGTCGGCCGGCGCGGGCCGCGTCGCGGTGGGTGGCTCCAGGGCGCGCGCGGCCACATGGTCCTTGACCGCCCGAGCCACGACGCGGGTGCCCATGCTGTGTGCGAGCACGTGGACGTGCTCGGCGCCGGTCTCCGTCGCCAGCAGGTCCAGCAGCTCCGCGAAGTATGGGGCGGTCCAGTCGGCGTTGGAAGCGTCCGCGAGGTAGCTGAGCAGCAGGCCCTGCGTCGGCCATGAGTACGTGATCGCCACACCCTCGAACCCGATGTCGTGTGCAATCTGGGCGGTGCGCCGGGTCGCGTCCTCGAACGTGACGGCGTAGCCGTGGACGAACACGAGCACGTCGCGTTGCGGCGCCTGCGCCAGCTTTTCCCGCAACGTCTCGAGGAATGCCGCCTGGTCGACGGCCGGCTCAACACTCAGGAGCGCAACGTGGTGTTTCGGGTCGCGGGCCGGGAGCGGCACGAGCGGCTCGAGCTGCCCGCGCCCGTGCCCGGGCGGGATGCTGACTTCGCACACGCCGTACGCGAGCCCCCGCGCGCGTTCACAGCCGTAGCACAGCGTCGGTTGCGGGGCCCCGGTCGGACGGCGGTCGGTCGCGTACAGCAGTTGCACGACGCCATGCCCGGCCCGCATCTCCCCCAACGCCGGCGCCAGGCGCGGCGGGCAGGCCTCGAAGCGATACGGAGAGCAACCCGCCAGAGACGCAAGCAGTAGCGCCGTGGTGGCGACCGCACGAACTCGGGCGGTCTGTCGCCGGCCGACTGGAAGTTCGGTCATTCGAGCCGCGCCCGCGTCGCTGCTTTGCGATCGCCGACCACGCGTTGCATCGCACCGCCCGTCGCGCATGGGGGGCATTATACGAGCGACCGGAGCAGAGCGCTGTGGGTGTCGGGGGACGCCTGCGGGGAGTCGTCTCAGCGGGACCGAAGCGGACCCCAGGCCGCGTATTCCGCCTGGGTCTGAGTGCCTTCACCGGCGATGGCGGCAGGCCAGACCCACGTCGCGAGCATGGCCCGCACCGCCAGCTCGTAGCGCTCATCGGGCGGGCAGGCGGCGTCGGCGTATGCCGCAAACAGCGGTCGGAGCTGCCGCTCAAGTTGTCGACGCACGGCGCGGCGCACGAGGGAGCTCAGGTTGCGGCCGCGGGCCGTGCAGGCCGCGTCGATGAACTCGTGCACGAGCCGGCCCTGGACGGCGAAGAGCTCCAGGCGCACTTCACGGCGGCGGGTTTCCGTCACACCATCCTGTCGGCTCATCGGACTCTCGCCACCTCCCCCGTCCACGGACATCTCGACCGACGCCACCCCGCCGGGGGGCGGGGTGGGCGTCTGGTCAGGTCCCCGGGCCGATGCAGCGGGACGACGTCGCCCCGCCACGAGCGGAAAGGTGGCGCATGCTCCCGACAGGATGGGTCGCTCCTGACACCTGTAAGGGTCCGACAGCACGGGTCGGACCCACGAGTTCATGCGATTTCCGAGCCGCTGAGGCGCAACGTTTCGGGGTAAATGTGACTCTGCTGGAATCCCGCGTTTTTTTTGAAGCGCGTTCCAGGCGAGCCCCAGTGGCCGACGCGAGGCGCGGCGAACAGGAGCGGTGATCGGCTCCCCACCGGACCGTCGCCCGCAGCCGGCGTTCGCGAGCGGGCATCTCCGCCGGCGAGCGCGGCCGTTGTACGGGGCTATCGTCTTGCGGGTTCGAGAGTTACGTCGCGCATGGGCGTTGGCGCAAGCGTCGCCCGGGCGCGGGTCCTTTGCGCGGAGGGCGTTCCTGGATATGCTGCTCCGTATGACCGGCCGGCGGGCCGGTTCCCCGTCTGGCGGGCGCGGGTGCCGGCGACGTCCGCGGGACTCGGCCGCACCCCGGTGCCGGCCGAGCGGCACATCTGACTCCGAACGAAGGCGAGTTGCACGTGGAAGTGATCATCTGCCCGACGTATGCCGACATGAGCCGCGCCGCGGCGCGGGAAGTGGCCAACGTGCTGTACGCGAAGCCGAACGCCGTGCTGGGCATGGCGACCGGCTCGACGCCGCTGGGCCTGTACCAGGAGCTGGTGCGGATGCACCGCGAGGAGGGGTTGGACTTCTCGCAGGTGACGACGTTCAACCTGGACGAGTACGTGGGGCTCAGCCCGCAGCACGAGCAGAGCTACCACTTCTTCATGCACGAGAACTTCTTCAAGCACGTGAACATCCCGCCGCAGAACGTGTACATCCCGTCGGGGACGACCAACAACTACAAGGCGTTCTGCGAGTGGTACGAGCGGCGGATCAAGGAGGTCGGCGGAATCGACATCCAGATCCTGGGGATCGGCTCGGACGGGCACATCGCGTTCAACGAGCCCGGCAGTTCGCTCATGTCGCGGACGCGGCTCAAGACGTTGGCCAAGCCGACGATCGATGACAACGCGCGGTTCTTCGCCCAGCGCGAGGACGTACCGATCTACGCCATCACGATGGGCGTCGGGACGATCCTCGAGGCCCGCGAGCTGATTCTGCTCGCCAACGGCAAGAAGAAGGCCCATGCCGTGGCGGAGGCCGTCGAGGGCCCCGTCACCAGCATGATCACGGCCAGCGCGCTGCAGTTGCACCCGGCCGCCACCGTGTTCCTTGACACCGAGGCCGCCGCCGAACTGAAGATGCGCGACTACTACCAATGGATTCAGAAGAACAAGCCGGGCGCGCCGCGCACCTGAGCCGCGCCACGGTCCGACCGCCGGCGGTGTCGGGTCTTGGCGCGCGGCATCGCCCGGGAGTCCGGGCATGAAGCTCGTCATCTTCGAGGACGACCAGTTCGACCGGTTCCTGCCGCTGGCGTGGGTCCGCGGCGTCTTCGAGCTGCGTTGCGGCGCGACGACGCTGGCCGAGAAGATCGCCCGCGCTGCCGGACGCCGCCCCGACGCCCTGCTGCTGCGGGACTACCTGGTGCCGACCGCCCGCCGCCGCGCGGGCGGCGCCGCCCTCAACGACCTGTCCGCTTGCCGCGGCGAGGAAGTGCTGCTCGTCAACGCGCGCGCCGGGGCGTCCGCGTTCAAGCTCCCGCCGGAGCGCGGCGCGCAGTGGCACGGCGACCGGCTGGCCGTCTGGCGCACGACCGCCGACCTCACCCGCGTGCGCGACTACGCGGCGCTGGCGGCCGCGGCCCGTCCGGAGCCCCGCGCGGACTACGCCGGCCCGTGGTTCGAGTACATCTGGGACGTCATGCTGGCCAATCCGCAGGAGGTGACGGCCGACTTCGCGGCGGCCGGGCGGAGCGGGATCGAGGGGCAGGTGCACCCGAGCGCGGTCGTGTTCGGTCCGGCGGACCGGCTGTACGTCGGCCCCGGCGCGGAGGTCCACCCGTTCGTCTGCCTCGACACGCGCAACGGCCCGGTGACGCTCGAAGCCGGGGTGGAGGTGCATCCGTTCACGCGCATCGAGGGTCCGTGCTACGTCGGGGCCAAAAGCATCCTGCTCGGGGCGAAGGTACGCGAGGGGTGCAGCATCGGCCCGCTGTGCCGCGTGGGCGGCGAGGTCGAGGAGACCATCATCCACGGGCACTCGAACAAGTACCACGACGGGTTCCTCGGGCACGCGTACGTCGGCGAGTGGGTGAACCTCGGCGCGCTGACGACCAACAGCGACCTCAAGAACGACTACGGCACCGTCTCGGTCCTGATGGGCGGCGCGCCCATCGACACCGGGTCGACCAAGGTCGGCGCCTTCATCGGCGACCACGTCAAGACGAGCATCGGCACGCTCCTGAACACCGGCACGATCATCGGCACGGCGGCCGTGCTGGTCGCGACGGGCGCGCCGCTGCCGAAGTACATCCCGGCCTTCACCTGGTTCCTGAACGGCATGATCGGCAAGGGCTTCGGTCTGACGCCGCTGCTCAAGACCGCCCGGACCGCCCTGTCGCGCCGCAAGGTGGAGATGACGGCCGAGGACGAGCAGCTGCTGCGGACCGTGTTCGAGCGGACCGCGGAGGATCGCGAGGCGCACGTGCGCCGCGCGCTGAAGACGTTGGCACAGCAGACGAAGAGGTAGCCGCGCAGGCCGGACGCCCGCGCCGCGTTCGAGCGGGCGGTCCCGCGCGGGGCCGCGCCCTCCCGGCGTTCGTGAGAGTACCCACGTGAGCACCGTTTCAAGCACACCGACGGCCCCCACCGGGCTGGACAGCATCTTCCGGCCGCAGTCGATCGCGGTGCTGGGCGTGACGAACACGCCCGGCACGGTCCCGCACGACATCTTCGTGAACCTGCTGGACAGCCGGTTCAACGGCGTCGTGTACCCGGTGGCGCCGCGCAAGAAGCACATCGCCGGCGTGCGGGCCTACGACTACGTGCTGGACATTCCCGACCCCCTGGAGCTGGCGATTCTCGTGTTCCCCGGGGCCGTGTGCGAATTGGCCCTCCAGCAGTGCGTCCAGAAAGGCATCCGCGCCGCGATCATCATCTCGGCCGGCTTCCGCGAGGTCGGCCCGGCCGGCGCCGCCCGCGAGGAGCGCATCAAGGCCATCGCCGCCTCGGGCGGCATGCGCCTCATCGGCCCGAACTGCCTGGGCGTGATCAACACCGAGCCCGACGTGCGGCTCAACGCCAGCTTCGCCCGGGCCATGCCGGCCGCCGGCCGGATCGCGTTCCTGTCGCAGAGCGGCGCGCTGTGCACGGCCGTGCTGGACTACGCCGCCGGCAAGCAGATCGGCTTCTCGAAGTTCGTCAGCCTGGGGAACAAGGCGGACGTCAGCGAGGTCGATCTGCTGTACTACCTGGCCGATGATCCGCAGACGTCGGTCATCCTGATGTACCTCGAGTCGATCACGCGCGGCCGCGAGCTGATGCGCGCGGCGCGCGAGATCGCCGGCAACCGCGCGAACCCCAAGCCGATCCTCGCGATCAAGGGTGGCCGCACGGCGCAGGGGGCGGCCGCGGCCCAGTCGCACACGGGCGCGCTGGCGGCGCGGGCCGAGGTCTGCGACGGCGTGTTCGAGCAGTCCGGCATCATCCGCTGCGCCTCGATCGAGGAGATGTTCAACACGGCGCAGCTCCTGGCGTGCCAGCCCCCGCCGCGCGGGCCGCGGCTGGCGATCGTCACGAACGCCGGCGGCCCGGGCGTCATGGCGACCGACGCCGCGATCGGCAAGGGACTCGAGCTGGCCCGCTTCGCGCCCGAGACCACGGCCAAGCTCAAGAAGGCGCTGCCCGCGGCCGCGAACTTGAAGAACCCGATCGATGTCATCGGCGACGCGCGCGAGGACCGCTACGCGGCGGCGCTCGAGGCCGTGTGCGCCGACCCGGGCGTGGACCAGGTGCTGGTGATTCTCACCCCCCAGTCCATGACGAACATCAACACGATCGCGCAGACCGTGGCCGACCGGAAGGCCGCGTTCGCGGAAGCGGGCAAGACGCTGGCGTGCTCGTTCATGGGCGCGCGCGACGTGGCGCCCGGCGTGCAGATCCTCCAGCAGTACGGCATCCCGCACTACATCCTGCCGGAGTGGGCCGCCGACGCCCTCTGGAACGCGACCTGGTACCAGCGCTGGCTCAACCGCGAAGTGACGGAGGTGCAGCACTACGCCGTGGACCGCGAGCGGGCGGCGCGGATCTTCGCCGCCGCGCCCGACGGCCACCTGCCCGAGCCCCAGGCGCTCGAGGTCCTGGCGGCCTACGGCTTCCCGGTCGTGCCGTCGGCCCTGACGCAGACGGCCGACGAGGCCGTGGCCGCGGCCGACCGCATCGGCTACCCCGTGGTGCTGCGGGTCGTGTCGCCGAAGATCGTCCACAAGATCGAGATGAAGGGCGTCGTGCTGAACCTCCAGACGGCCCCGGAGGTGCGCGACGCGTGGGGCGCGATGCGGGACCACGTCCTGCGGCACATCGCCCCGGGCGACCTGTCCGGCATCCTGGTGCGGAAGATGATCCCGGCCGGCAAGGAGGTCATCCTGGGCGTGAGCCGCGACCCGGTGTTCGGGCACATGCTGATGTTCGGGCTGGGCGGCATCTACGTCGAGGCGTTCAAGGACGTCACGTTCCGCATCGTGCCGATCCGCGCGCGGGCGGCCGGCAAGATGGTGCGCGAGCTGCGGACGTCGGCGGTGCTCATGGGCCTGCGCGGCGAGCCGCCGAGCGACTTGCCCGCGATCGAGGAGGCGCTCAAGCGACTGTCGCAGCTTGCGGAGGAGCACCCGCGCATTGCCGAGCTCGACATCAACCCGCTGATCGTGCATCCGGTCGGCCAGGGCTGCCACGTGGCGGACGTGCGCATTCGGCTGGAGCAGCAAACCGGATAGAGGCCGGCAACCGGCACGGCGGCGCTCCGCCGTGCGAGGAGTGACAGACATGGCGGACCCGCAGGTGCTGAATCGGGTGATCCAGGTGACGGCCCGCGTGCTGGGGCTCGACCCCGCCGAGGTCAAGCCAGAGGCCAACTTCGTCTTCGACCTCGGGGCCGAGTCCAGCCAGAGCGTCGAGCTCGTCACGGCCTTCGAGGCCGAGTTCGACATCTCGATGGACCCGGAGCAGGCCCTGGCGGTGCAAACCGTCGCGGGCGCGGCCGAGTTCATCGCCCAGCACCTGAAGAAGTGACGCCCGGCCACGCCCGTGCCGAGGGTGCGGGCCGGCGCGGCCCGCCGGTCAGACCGCCGCCCGCCGGCCGGCGCGCGCTCCGGCGGTCGGTGCCGCCTACAGCCGCACCTCCCGCCCGGTCTCCGCCGACTCGTACAGCGCCGCCAGCATCCGCGCCACCGTCAGGCTCTGCTCCGCCGGCACCGGCGACGGCTGCCCGTGCAGCACCGCGTCGGCGCAGGCCGCCAGCTCGTGCTTGTGCCCGTCCCCGCCGGTCTGGCTCACGATCGTCGTGTCGACCAGCAGCCCGTCCCGCACGGACGCCAGCTTCAGGTCCGGCCAATGCGCCCCGCCCTCCGTGCCGAACAGCCACACGCCGTACTGCTCTTTCTCGAGCATGTTCAGCAGCCAGCTCACCTCCAGCGACAGCGCCGCCCCGTTGCGGAACCGGATGAACCCGGCCGCGAACTCCTCGACCTCGAAATCCGCCGCCTTGAACGCGCCCCACTCGTTGGCGACGTCCGGCCTTTGCGCGAGGTGCCGCGCCGTGAGGCCCGTGACGCTCACGGGCTGCGGGTGGCCGAGGAAGTGCATGGCCAGGTCGAGCACATGGACGCCGATGTCCAGGCCGGGGCCGTAGCCCGCCTGGGACTTGCGGAGGAAGCCCGGCTTCACGGGGGCACAGCGCCGGCGCAGCCACCACGCCCGCGTGTAGTACACCTCGCCCAGCCGCCCGGCATCGATCACGCGCTTGAGCGTCTGCGAGCGCTGCTCGAACCGCATGTGCTGGGCCGTCATCAGCAGCTTGCCGGACCGGTCGCGGGCCGCGATCATCGCTTCGATCTCGGCCGGCGTGACCGCCAGCGGCTTCTCGCAAAGGCAGTGCTTGCCGGCCTCCAGCGCCGCGACCACGCCCTCCCGGTGGAACATGTTCGGCGAGCAGATGTCCACGAGATCGACCCTCGGGTCGCCCACCGCCTCGGCCAGCGCGGCGTAGATCTTCTTCACGCCGTACCGCTCGGCCGCTTCCTTCGCCGCAGCGGCGTCGGGATCGAAAACGCCGACGACTTCCGCCGTCGCCAGCTCCTGCCAGAGCCGAATGTGGTACTTGCCGATGCCGCCGGTGCCGACGACGGCCACGCGCACACGTTCGGGTTTCATGCCGTCCACCTCGCGTCAGAATCCGCCCGACGGGCGGGAAAGCCGCGCACTTTACGAGCGTCGGGGTGGCGGTGCCACGGCCCCGGCTGCTGCACCCGCGGCAAGCGAACCGCTGAGGCGCCAAGAGCGCGGAGAACGCAAAGGGGAGAACAGAGAAGCAGTCCTGTCGGGCGTGCAGACCAGCAGACGGTCGCACGCCGTTCCCGGCCGACACCCGCGTTGCGCTCGGGCGCGGGCTACCTCCCTCCCTCCGTGGCTACGTGCCTCCGTGCCTTCGTGCCTTCGTGCCTTCTTCCCTTCTTCCCCCCGCCTTGCCCGGTTCGGCCGCGTCCTTATAATCGGGGTCGGACTCGGAAGCGTTTGCGAGCCAGTCCCGGGGGGCTGAGGTTGGCCCGTGGCCGAAACGGCACCGCACCAGACCGGCGACTATCACTTTCTGCTCCGCCGCCTGCATTCGCTGACGGGCATCGTCCCGATCGGCGCGTTTCTGATCAACCACCTGCTGACAAACTCGACCGCATTCCTGGGGCCCGAGCACTTCGACGACCATGTGAAGTGGCTGCACAGCCTGCCGTGGTTGCTGGCGATCGAAGTCTGCTTCATTTTCGCCCCGCTCGCGTTCCACGCCGGGTACGGCGTCGTGATCGCGCTCCAGGGCCGCTCGAACGTCAACGCCTACCCGTACATGGACAACTGGCGCTACACGCTCCAGCGCGTGACGGCCTGGATCACGGTCGTCTTCGTCATCGTGCACCTGCTGCACTTCCGGTTCGCGCACTGGTTCGGGCTGCCGAACTACAAGTCGTTCCACCCCGCTTTCTTTGTGAACACGGCCGCGGGCTTCACCTGGCTGCTGCCGCTGTGGGCGTGGATGGTGCTGTACTTCATCGGGCTGACGGCCGCGGTCTACCACTTCTGCAACGGCCTGGTCACGTTCTGCATCACGTGGGGGATCACCGTCGGCGACCAGTCGCGGCGCAAGGTGCTCGTGGGCGCCACCGGCCTGGCGGTGCTGCTGATGGCCTGGGGCCTGCTGTCGCTCTGGGCGCTGGCGCAGGTGCCGGGCAGTCCGCCGGCCGCGGCCGCTGCGGCCCAAACGGCGCTGCGGGCGGTGGCGGCGTAGGCGGAGGGCGGGCGGCCGGCCGCCGCGCGCACGGACCCGAAACAGGGAGCGGACATGGCGGCCGAGACGTCGCGCATCGGGGGCTTCCTCAGCAAGTTCACGGTGCTGCGCGGAGCGCTGCCCGAGCTGTGGGTGGTCTTCGCGATCAAGCTGCTGGGCATCGTCGCGTACAGCACGATGAACCGCACGTTCGTCCTGTGGTTCTCGCACGACCTGGGCTACAGCGACCCGGCGGCCGGCTGGTGGGTCGCGCTGTGGTCGGCGCTGATGACGCTCTGCACGGTGCTGGTCGGCTCGCTCACGGACGCGATCGGGTTGCGCCGGGCCTTCCTGCTCGGCGCGTACGTCTGCGTCATCGCGCGGGCCTTCCTCACCTTCTCATCGACGCCGGCGATTGCAATCACGTTCGGGCTGCTTCCGCTGGCCCTGGGGGAAGCGCTGGGCACGCCGGTGTTGGTGGCCGCCGTCCGCCGCTACTCGACCACAGCGCAGCGCTCGATCTCGTTCTCGATCTTCTACGCCGTGATGAACATCGGCTTCCTGATCGCGAGCGTAATCTTCGATTTCGTGCGTCGCCGCTGGCTGGGCGAATACGGCGTGCTGTCGGTGCCGGTGCCGGCCGTCGGCCCGCTCGAGTTGTCGAGCTATCGCGTGCTGTTCCTGATCAGCCTTGGGGTGCAGGTGCTGCTGGTGCCGCTGATGCTCTTCGGCTTGCGGGAGGGCGTCGAGGCGACCGACCAGGGCGTCGTGATCACGCCCGAGCGGCCCCGGTATCCCGGCGTCGGGCTGCTCACCGCGCTCCCACGACTGGTCTTCGACACGCTGGTCGACAGCGCACGGATCTTCGCCGGCCTGTGGCGCCAGCCGGGCTTCTACAAGTTCCTGGCCTTCCTCGGGCTGGCGGCATTCGTCCGGCTGATCTTCATCCAGATGGACTACCTGTACCCGAAGTTCGGCATCCGCGAACTCGGCGCTGGCGCTCCGGTCGGAACGCTCTGGGGGCTCAACTCGCTCCTGATCATCTTCCTCGTGCCGCTGGTCGGAGCGGTGTCACAGAGCATTCCCGCCTACACGATGGTCAGCTTCGGCAGCGCGATCGCCGCGGCCTCGGTGTTCCTGATGGCGCTGCCGACGGCCTGGTTCCAGGGACTGGCCGACGGCTGGCCGGGATACTTCGTGGGCCGCATCTACTTGCAGCTGGAAGGCCCGATCCACCCGTACTACGTCATGATCTTCATCTACGTCGTGATACTCTCGGTTGGCGAGTCGATCTACTCACCACGCCTGTATGAGTATGCGGCGTCGATCGCGCCGAAGGGTCAGGAGGCGTCCTACATGTCGCTGTCGTACCTGCCCTTCTTCCTCGCGAAGCTGTGCGTCGCGACGTTCTCCGGCGTGCTGCTCGCCTGGTTCTGTCCGGAAGACGGCCCCCGCAACTCTGCCGCCATGTGGCTCATCGTCGCCTCGATCACCACGATCACCCCCATCGGCCTGCTCGTGTTCCGCCGCTACATCCGTGTGGCCGAGGCCGGCCGCGAACCGACCACCTGACGCGACCGTCCGGCGCTTCGGCCGGCGCCGGGCCGGCGTGCCTCTTACCCGCGCACCGCCGCCGCGTACGCCTTCACCGCAGCCTTGATGAACTTGCGGAACCCGGGCGTGTCGATCTCGGCCCGGTCGTGCACGTACACCACCACGGCGTCCCAGCCGTCCCGCCGCGGCCGCACGTCCACCCGGGCCCAGTCGCCGTACGCTTCCAGGTCGGTGCGCTCGTCGAGCGTCTTGAGCCCGAGCTGGTCATCGAGCGCCGCCCACTGGAAGGTCCCCGGCGGCACGCGAAAGTACAGCTCCAGCAACCACTCGCCGCCGGTCAGCGCGTGCAGGAACCACATCGGCGCGCCGGGCGCCGTCACCTCCACGCTGGCGCGGCTGTTCCAGTTCGTCTCGGCGAACAGCCCGCCGAGCGCCGCCCCCTCCCTCTGCACCAGCTCCAGCACGTGCTCCAGCGCGGCCGGCTCCCACCGCCGCGGCCGCTCCGCCCGGCTGCGGCGCTGCTCCAGGTGCCACCTGCGCCCGTCCGCCTGCCACGGCATCCGCACCGCGCGGCCAACGTCGCCGAAGTCGGCCCGCTCCTCCGCCAGGGCCTGGGCCGCCAGCGCTGCCCGGTCCACCCGGGGCCGCGGCGCACGCGGCCCGGCCGCCAGCACGGGGGCCAGCGCCGCGGCCGTGTGCGACGGCCACGGACCCGCCGCGGCCCGCGCGGCCAGCTCCTCGGGTGGCCCGGCAGCGACGACGTAGCCGCCGTCCGCGCCGGCTTCGGGGCCGAGGTCGATGATCCAGTCGGCGCTTTTCAGCACGTCGAGGTTGTGCTCGATGACCAGCACGCTGTGGCCGAGATCCGTGAGCCGGTGCAGCACCGCCAGCAGCTTGCGGATGTCGTCGAAGTGCAGGCCGGTGGTCGGCTCGTCCAGCAGGTACAGCGTCCGGCCGACGTCGGGCTTGCCGAGTTCGGCGGCCAGCTTGACGCGCTGGGCCTCGCCGCCGGAGAGCGTCGGGGCGGGCTGGCCCAGCGGCACGTAGTCGAGCCCCACGTCGGCCAGCGTCTGGAGCATCCGCCGCACGCGCGGAACGTTCTCGAACAGGCGCAACGCCTCGGCCACGCGCAGCCCGAGCACGTCCGCGATCGTCTTGCCGCGGTAGCGCACGGCCAGCGTCTCGGGGTTGTAGCGCTGCCCGCGGCAGGTCTCGCACTCGACCCACACGTCGGGCATGAAGTGCATCTCGATGCAGCGCTGCCCGTGGCCCTCGCACGCCTCGCAGCGGCCGCCCGGCCGGTTGAAGCTGAAGCGGTTGGAGGTGTAGCCCCGCAGCTTGCTCTCCGGCAGGCGCGCGAACAGCTCGCGGATGTCGTCGAACACGCCCGTGTACGTCGCCGGGTTGCTCGACGGCGTGCTGCCGATCGGCGTCTGGTCGACGTTGATCACGCGGTCCAGCAGGCCGGGGCTGCGCGGACTCGGCGCCGTCACCAGTGTCGTGCGGCCGGCCGGCCACACGTATGCGAGGTTGTCGTGCTCGCCGACGCTCTGATTGCCGTGGTGGAGCGCGTTGACCAGCGCCGGCGCCAGGATGTCGCTGACCAGCGAGCTCTTGCCCGACCCCGACACGCCCGTCACGCACACGAGCCGGCCCAGCGGAATCGGCACCGTCAGGTTCTTCAGGTTGTTCTGCCGTGCGCCGCGCACGACCAGCCAGCCCGGAAACGCGTCGGGCTCGGCGGCGCCAGCCTCCGGTTCCGACGCCGCTCGCGCCCGCCGTCGCCCCGGCCGCGACGGTGGGACTTCGCGGCCCTCGTCGTCCACCGGCACCACTCGGATGCCCGACTCCGCGGCGGTCGCCGCGCCCGCCAAAGCGGCCGCGAACGCGTCGCGCCACGGCGGGATCGCCCGGCGCTCGGTCGGCACGGGGATCGCGAGCGTGCCGTCCAGATAACCCGCGGTGAGCGAGCGCGGCCCGCGCCCCGCGCCGGCCCCGTCGGGCCCGGCGTCTGCCGCGGGCGCGTCGGCGCGCAGTGCGTCCGGCGGGCCCTGGGCCACCACGTGCCCACCGTCCGCGCCGGCTCGCGGGCCGAAGTCGAGCAGGTGGTCGGCCGCCCGGATCACGTCGCGATCGTGCTCCACCAGCAGCAGCGTGTTGCCCAGGGCCCGCAGCCGCAGCAGCGCGCGGACCAGTCGCTGCGTGTCGCGCGGGTGCAGCCCGATGGTCGGCTCGTCGAGGACGTAGAGCACGCCCGACAGGCCGCTGCCGATCTGGCTCGCGAGACGGATGCGCTGCGCCTCGCCGCCCGAAAGCGTCGGCGCGGCGCGGTGCAGCGTGAGGTAATGGAGGCCGACGTCGATGAGAAACTGGAGCCGGTCGCAGATCTCCTTCAGCAGATCGCCGGCAATCTGCCGCTGCCGGTCGTCCAGCCGCAGGCCGCGGAAGTAGGCCAGGCACGCGTCCAGCGGCAGCTCGCAGACGGCGCCGATCGTCCGGCCGGCGGGCCCGCCGGAGGGTGCCGCCTCCCCGACGCCGATGAGCCGCACCGCGGCGGGTTCGGGGCGCAGGCGTCCGCCACGGCACGTAACGCACGGGATGTCGGTGACGGTGTTGCGCAGCTTCCAGCGGAACGACCACGACGTGCGCGTGGCATGGTCCATGGCCGGGAAGAAGCCGCGCCAGCGGAAGCGCGTGCCGGGGAACGCGGCCTCGCCGTCGATCCAGCCGGCGCGCTCGCCCGCCGCGCCGGTGCCGAACAGCAGCGCTCGCTTCTGCTCTTCGGTCCACTCCGCCAGCGGCGTTTCCGGGGCCACGCCCAGGTGCCGACACAGCGCCACGAGCAGTTTGCCGAGCGGCGCGCGGCGGTCGATCCGGTGCCAGCCCGCGATCGCACCGTCCAGCAGGCCGCGCTCCGGGTGCGGCAAAATCGCCGCGGCCGGCGCCCCGCGCTGCACGCCCAGCCCCTCGCACGTCTCGCACCAGCCGAGCGGACTGTTGAAGCTGAAGTGGTTCGGGCCGAGCTCCTCGTAGCTCGTGCCGCACTGCGTGCAGGCGAGCTTCTGCGAGAACAGCAGCGTCCGCCCCGGCACGTGTTGAATGCGCGGGACCGCGGCCGGGCCGGGCGGCGGGCCGTCCGCGGCTGCACCGGGTGCGCGGCTCCGCTCCGCTTCCACCGTGGCGGGCGCGGCGACGTTACGCCCGGCCTCGCCCCCGGCGGTTTCCTCCACGAGCTCGACGTCCTCGATGAGCAGCGTCATGAGGCCGTTGCCCAGCGCCAACGCGTGCTCGACGCTCTCCGCCACGCGGCCGCGCGAGCGGGCCCGTACGACGGTCCGGTCGACGACGACCTCGACCCGGTGCTTCTGCCGGGCGTCGAGCGTGGTGGCCTGGGCAGTCAGCTCGATCCGTCCGTCGATCCGCACCCGCGTGTAGCCCGAGTTCTTGAGCCGGTGGAGCAGCGTCGCGTACGTCTCGCCGTCGCCCAGCGCGACCGGGGCGAGAATCACGATCGGCGTCCCCTCCGGCAGGCCCATCACGCGCTCGATGATCTCGTCGGCGGTCTGCGTCCCGATCGGAATCTGGCAACGCGGGCAGTAGCGCGTCCCCACGCGGGCCCACAGCACGCGCAGGTAGTCGTAGATCTCGGTCACGGTGCCGACCGTCGAGCGCGGGCTCTTGCCGGCCGAGCGCTGCTCGATGCAGATCGCGGGCGAGAGCCCCTCGACGTGGTCCACCCGCGGCTTGGCGAGCTGACCGAGGAACTGCCGCGCGTACGCCGAGAGCGACTCGACGTACCGGCGGTAGCCCTCCGTGAACACCGTGTCGATCGCGAAGCTGGTCTTGCCCGAGCCCGATACGCCCGTGCACACCGTCAGCCGGTCGCGCGGAAAGGCGACCGTCAGGTCCTTCAGGTTGTGCTGCCGCGCGCCGACCACCGTGACGGCCGCGGTCCCCGGCGCGGCCGTTGCGAGGTCCGGCGCGCCGGGGGCGCGACGCCGACGCTTCGGCGGCGCCTTCCGGGACGCGACCGGCTCGGCCGACCGCGTCCGGCCCCCGGCCAGCACCGCCCGCAGCGCCCGCCCCGTTTCGGACGTCGGGTGGGCCGCGACGTCCTCGGGGGTGCCCTGCGCCACGATGCGCCCGCCGCCGTCGCCGCCCTCCGGGCCCAAGTCGATGACCCAGTCGGCGGTCTTGATGACGTCGAGGTTGTGCTCGATGACGATGACCGTGTTGCCCGCATCGACGAAGCCGTGCAGCACCGCCAGCAGCCGCCGGATGTCGGCGAAGTGCAGGCCGGTGGTGGGCTCGTCCAGCACGTACAGCGTGCGGCCGGTCGGGCGCTTCACGAGCTCGCGGGCCAGCTTGATCCGCTGCGCCTCACCGCCCGAGAGCGTCGTGCTCGACTGGCCGAGCTGGAGGTAGTCGAGGCCGACGTCGTGCAGTGTCGCGAGCATGCCGCGGATGCGCGGCTGGTTGTCGAACAGCTCCAGCGCGGCCCCGACCTCCAGCCGCAGAACGTCCGCGATCGAGTGGCCCTTGAACCGGATCTGAAGCGTCTCGCGGCCGAAGCGGGCGCCCTCGCACACCGGGCACGTGACCCACACGTCCGCCAGGAAATCCATCTCGATCCGGTTCGAGCCGTTGCCCTCGCACGCCTCGCACCGTCCGCCGCCTCGGGCCGCGGGCACGTTGAAGCTGAACCGCCCCGGCTTGTACCCCCGCAGCTTCGCGTCCGGAAGCTTCGTGAACAGCGCGCGAATCTCGTCGAACAGCTTGATGTAGGTGGCCGGGTTGCTGCGCGGCGTGCGCCCGATCGGCGACTGGTCGATCGCGATGACCTTGTCGAGGTGCTCGCGGCCGTCGATGCCGCCGTGCGCTCCGGGCTCGGCCGTCGTGGCTTTGTTGAGCACCCGGGCCAGCGCGGGGTACAGGATTTCGTTTACGAGCGAGCTCTTGCCCGAGCCGGACACGCCGGTGACGCACGTGAACCGCCCGAGCGGGAACGCGACGTCGATGCCCTTCAGGTTGTTGTGCCGCGCTTTTCGAACGGTCAACCAGCGCGGGACGCCGTCGCGCGGAACCGGGGTTCTCGCGACAGCGCGCGGGCGGGCTGGAGCGGCCGGTTTCGACGGACTGCGGGCCATGGCTCGGTATCTGCGGCGCCGCCGCGGGCGTGCGCCGAGTCCGTGATAATAGTCGGAAACGCCTGAGCCGGTGGGTGTGCGCCGCGGGCGGAGTCGGCGTCGTTCAGGACCGGACGCCGGCCGCCAGATCGGCGATCGCCGTCTGGGCCAGCCGCATCCGGGCGAACTCGGCGACCTCGCGGCAGGCCTGCTCCAGCCGGTCGAGCGCCGGTCCCTTGCCGCTGCCGACGTTGCGCATCAGCAGGTCGCCGCAGATGGGGCCGTCGATCGCCTCGATGACGTCCAGCAGCGTGATTTCGTTGGCGGGTTTGCGCAGGGCGAACCCCCCGGACGGCCCCCGCTCGCTGCTGATGAGCTGCGCCCGCACCAGTTGCTGGAGGATCTTCAGCAGGTGCCCCGGCGGTACCGCGCAGGCCGCCGCGATGTCACGCCCCTGGATCGGCGCGCCGTCCGCGTGCTCGGCCAGGTGCGTGAGCGCCAGGACGGCGTAGGCGGAAGCACGACCCAATCGCATGACGCACCTCGACGCGCCGCAGGAGGCCGGACCCGCCTCGGCCGATATCCCGGCGCACGCGAGCCGTGAGCAAGCGCCGCTCGACGGCCGGTCACCGAACCAACCGCGACACCGCTCACGTTCTTTCGGCAAGGCCCAAATCGTCCACGGTCGTC
This sequence comes from uncultured Phycisphaerae bacterium, assembly GCA_937928595.1. GTDB lineage: Bacteria > Planctomycetota > Phycisphaerae > UBA1845 > Fen-1342 > CALGJV01. Next base: position 23,891 of record CALGJV010000009.1, read on the forward strand.
GGGAGTATAGCGCGGCAAACCGGCGAGTCGAACCGGCCTGCCGATCGTGAGCGTCGCTCGCAGGGCGCCGCGCGATGCGACGGGGTACGCGGCGCCGCATGTACGCAACGCGCTCCGCGGCAGAGATGCCGGCCAGGTCCGGTTGCGTGGACTGCGCGAGCACGCGCAACGTCACGATCAAGAGCACGGTGTGAGCCCCTGGGAACCTTCGTTCCGACCGCGCCCAGTGATGCCGTCACGACATCCGAAACGACATGCATGGTCGCCCGCCGCCGGTATGATCCGACCGGAGTCACCGATGCAGCTCGTCCCGGCTCATGCCGCTTCGTACGTGCCCAGCGTGCGGCAGCTCTTCGAGGAATACGCCGCGGAACTGGAGGCCGACTTGTGCTTCCAGGGCTTTCAGCGCGAGCTGGCTGAGTTGCCGGGCAAGTACGCTCCGCCGCGGGGCGCGCTGTTCCTGGCGCTCGAGCCCGCGACCCCCGGGGCTCCCGCGCCCGCAACGCCCGTGCGCATCGAGCCGCACGGCCTCGTTACGGTCCTGGGCTGCGTCGCGCTCCGGCCGCTGGATGCCGACACCTGCGAGATGAAGCGGCTGTACGTGCGGCCGGCGGCCCGGGGGCAGGGACTGGGGCGGGCGCTGGCCGAGGCGATCATCGCAGCGGGGCGGGCAGCGGGGTATCGGCGAATGTGGCTGGATACGCTGTCACGGCTGGAGGCGGCGCTGAAGCTATACCGGGCGCTGGGATTCGTGGAGATCCCGCCGTACTATCCGAATCCGCTCCCGGGAGTTGTTTACTTGGGCTTGGAGCTGTGACGATCAGACGCTTGGAGCCCGAAGTTTGGATTATTTGACGTCTGATAACTCGCTAGCAACGCGACCACGTGTCCTTCCACACCTACACATTTTTCTTGCGAGCCTGAAACGCTGGGGGTATCATTTTCTCATGAAACGGCGGCGCTCGCGCCGATAAGTCCGGATTGGCGAGCACGCTCGTGCTTGGGTTACGTCGCTCATGAGGCGACGTGGCCGCGTTTGGGCGCAAGTTCGGCTTCGGCCGAGGGAACGGATATGCCCAACCGGCAACCTGCTCGACGGCACGCACGGGGGGAACGCCCCCGTTGTCGGAACAGGTTGCGGTGCGCGGGTTTCACACTGCCGGAACTCCTTATCGTCATTGGGATTATCGCTCTGCTCATCGCGATCATGACGCCACCGCTGCGTGCCGCACACCAGCAGGCGATGCAGACTCGGTGCGCCGTGCAGCTTCAGCAGCAGGGCCTCGCGCTGGAGGCGGCGAAATCGGAATACGGCTACTACCCCGTATGGGATGACGCCGGCAGCCCCAACCGCTACACGTGGATCGACGTGCTGGTGCAGTGCGAGCTGCTCCCCAATGCCCGTGTCGGCTACTGCCCGGAAGATCCGCGTCCGTCGTCACTCAACTCGACGCGCGGCCGCTTCTACGATGTGCTCTACCCGGGCACGACGCGGCAGACCGGCATCGACTACAGCTACGGAATCAGCGTACCGCTCTCGTCGGGCGGATGGGCTTGGCGGCCGACGGGTGCGTCGGGTGAGCGACCGCGGCGGCTCGAGGACACGGATCGCTACGCGGCCCAGCGCGTGCTCGCCGGCGACGCGAGCTGGAGCACGATTTACAACCTGAGCGGCAACACGCTGCTCGGCCGCGACTGGTCGTACCCCACCGTGTACGACAACACGGTCGAATTCCGTCATCCCGGACTGGCGGCCAACCTGCTGTTCCAGGACGGGCACGTCGGCCGTGTGAAGTTCCAGCGGTCGTCGCCAACGCCGATCGACACCGCGCGGCAGTTCGTGTGGTTCCCGGGAGAGTCGCAGAGCGTCGGGCCCGAAGATTCGCACAACGGCAACTGGTATCCGTGCGCGCCGCCGCTCGACGTGCAGGGCCAGCCGCTCGGCAACTTCCCGCGCGAGATGGCCCCGGCATACTACACGAGCCACATGCTCTGGACGCAGATTCTCCACAAGTAAGCCGCGCGGCGGTCTTCAGTTCCACGGGCCAACCAGGTGCTTCCCCTCGACGCAGCCGTCTGCCGCAGTCGCCATCCGCGCGAACGCCGCACCCGCGGGCGTACGGACCGCCTCAGTCCATGGGGAAGCCGCAGCGGCGGATGTTCGCATCTTTCCCGAGCACCCGGCCGTATCGCAGGCGCGTCCGACGCGGGGGTCGGACGCGACGCGGCATGTCCCCCGCGCGCTCGGGACAGGCAGCGGGTCAGACGTTACGTCCGGTGCCATCGGGTGTTCTTCATCGAGGTGCCGCTACGAGCGCGTCTGACGCGAATCCACGGTGCGCCCGCCGAAGCGGTGTGACACCGCTGTGTACGGACGGCCGAGCAGCTTCTTGACCAGGATCCACTCGCCGACGTCGTTGCCCTCGTGGCGATGGCCGAGGTACTGGAGCACGTAGCCCGCAACGATCAGCGCGACCGGCCGCCACCAGAGGTCCCAGCGCCCTTGCCACAACTGATACAACGCGAGCAGACCCCCGGCCACGGCCAGCGGGATGCCGAACGCGTGCAGAATCTGCGACCCGCGTGTCTGATGCCGTTCCAGCCAGTTTGTCATCCAAGGGGGTCGCTTCACACCGCGATGGTACCCCGCCGGCGGCGGATCGCCAGCCGTGGGGCGGATCCCTGAAGCGCCGTCGCACGCGGGCGGAGTCGTTCGCCCGGGCCGCCAGCCCGGCGGAAGCGACGAACAGAACCGGCGCGATCACGCCGGGATGCAGCGCCAAGGCCGAGTCGGACATGGGCATCGTTTCCCCGGGGATCGGGTGTGAGCGGCCTCATGATCGCAGCCTCGGGAGGGCGGGTCAAGGCGCCGGGACCGGACGCGCGCAGGCGATTTTCGGCTCCCGCGCTGGAGAGCCTCCGCGGGTCCCCCCGTATCGCGTGCTGCTCAGTGCGCGCAGCCCGGAACGTGCGCGGCCGGACCGGTGTAGGGCCCGGCGGAGAGCGGTCGGCCGAATTCCTGTACCCAGTACACGCCGTAGTCGCCGCCGAACCGCACGCCCACGCCCAGTTCGGTGAACGCGGGATTCAGGATGTTCTGCTTGTGGCACGGGCTCTCGAGCCAGGCCTGCACGACCTCCGCCGGCGTGCGCTGCCCCGCCGCGAGATTCTCACCCACGGTCCAGTATTGGTAGCCGAACTCGTTCACGCGGTCGGACAGCGACGACCCGGTGACCGGGTTGTTGTGCGAGAAAAAGTCGTAGTGGATCATCTCACACGCGTAAGCGGTGGCCTGCGCCTCGAGCAGAGCGTTCCACGCGAGCGCACCGACTCCTTCCCGACGGCGTGCTTCGTTGACCAGCCGCAGGACCTCGTCCCGCCAGGCGTTCCCTTCGGCGGCTTCCGTGCAGCCTGGGTAGCGGTCCGCCAGCACATCAGCCGCGCCGGCGCCCCCACCGCCGGTGCCGCCGCCCGTCAGGACCCCACCGGCCGTGTTGACCGTCCCGCCGCCCCCGAGGTTCCCTGGTCCCGGGCACCCGCCCAGTGTCGAGAGAAGAAGAAGCGCGCCCCCGGCCACGCATAGCGCGATGCGGTTCATAGCGATCCTCAGCGACCCGCGCACCGCGCGGCGCCGCCCGTCGAGTGCCTCGTTCGGCTGCGACACGAGTGCCTGTTGCGCCGCCGCCCGGCCGCTGCGCCGGCCGGAACCTCCGATCAGCAGTATATGCTATCGGACAAGCCCCTTGATACGACTTTCAGACCGCCCCATACTTACCACGGCCCGTCGGCCCGGCCGGTGGTGGTCGTATCGCTGCGCCGGCCGGGTCGGGCGTCCGCCCGCCCGGACGCCAAGGTGCGCCACAGCCGGCCGGGGCCGGTGCCGCCCCGCAGCGGAGGAATAGTGCATGCTCCGACCGCGTAGCCTCCCGATTCCAACTCTCGTGCTTGCCGCATGTTCGGTCGTTGTCCCGCAACTGGCCTGCACTCCCGCGGACGGTGGCGGAGGCGGGGGGGGCGGTGGCGGGCTGCTTTTCAATTTGCCGCCGTCGGTGGTCATGACCGCCGACATCACGCGGGGCGTGGCGCCGCTGGTCGTGCATTTCAGTTCCTCGGGCAGCACGGACGACGGCGTCATCGTGCAGCGGAACTGGGATTTCGGCGACGGACAAACGAGTGTCGAGGTGTCGCCGACGCACGTGTACACCGCCAACGGCGTCTACACGGCGAAGCTCACCCTCGTGGATGACGGCGGAGCGTCGAACTCGAAGACGTTGACGATTACGGTTTCGGAGCGTCCCGTTGCCGTGATTGCCGTGGACGCGACCACGGCTCCCAATCCGCCCGCCACCTTCACGTTCGACGCGAGCGGGTCGTTCGACCCCGACGCGAAGCCCGGCGAGACGCTGACGTACGCCTGGGACTTTGGAGACGGTACGCGCGGCAGCTTCGTGACCGGGACGCACGTGTTCGCGCGCGCCGGCACCTTCCGCGTCGTGCTGACGGTCACGGATGCGACCGGGATCATCGGCCGTGCGACCCGCTACATCCAAGTCGGGATTCCGGCGCCGACAATCGAGTTCCGCACGCCGGCGGCCGTGTCGAATCTCGTGCTGACCCCGGAATCTCCGCTGTGGACGTACATCGTGTTCACGGTCGAGCCGGGCGTGCCGTATCGCCTCTCGGCGGGACTTACCCCCGTCGCCGGCGGCGACGACATCTCGCTCGACACGAACCCTCCGCAGGGCAACGACCTCAATCTTTCGCTGCCGCAGCCGCTCGACCTGTCGGCCGTGCCCGCCGCCAGCGGCGGCACGGCGTACTACCTGTGGGCCCAGATTGACACCGATCGCACCGAGCCGACGCGCGAATACTGGCCGACCACGGCGAGCCGCGGCCAGATCCTGCTGGTTCCGAGCTTTCCGTCATTGCTGACCACGACGCCCCCCGTCGTTCCGCTCGGCGCCGCCGACGAGGCGGTCATCGTAATGCCCCGCGTAGCCGACCCGCGGATCGTGGATCTTGGTCCGCTGGCACGCGGCGATCGCCTGCAAATCGAGCTGCTCAACCTGCCCGGTTTCCTGGGCACGTATACGTACCCCGGATACAGCCTGCTCATGCTCGACGCCAACCAGAATCTGTACGCGTGGTACCAGGACCGCTTCGCGTTGTTCTCGGCGGGCAGTCGCCTGATCGTCGGCCACGACACCGCGCACTTCTACCTGATCGTGGATCAGTTGTTTGGCGGGAGCTTCGTGCTCCCCAGCCTGCGTGTGCGGGTGCAACGCGGGTTCGCAGCGGATTCCCAACCGCGACCGCAGAAGGTGTTCCTCGACTTCCGCGGGGCCGCCAACTTCAGTCTCGCCGGATACCCCCCCGTCGAGACGCTCCCGTCGTTCAACCTGCCGGGAGCTTGGAACCCAGCCGTAAAAACGAACATCCTGGACCGGGTGCGGGAGATCTTCCCGTCGGCGACGTACGGCATCGAGGTCACGTCTTCAGACGAAAACCCCGCGGGGCTGACCGGTCCCCACATCACCATCTACTTTGACACAAACAATCCCAGCACCCTGCTGACGCAGACTCCGTTGCGGCCCACGAGCCTGCTCGTCTACGGGCTGCCCGATTTCCATGATCCGCGCAACGACACGCTGAGCGGGCGCGCCGTCGTGATCACAGCCCCCCTCCTGAGCGCGAACCCCGGGCTCGACACCGATGCAAAGAAGGGCAAAGGCATCGGTAACGCCGTGGCCCACCAAGTCGGCCTGCTGCTGGGCCTGAGGGAAACAACCGGGCTCGCCGGCGACATCATGGCCACCGTGCCCACGCTCACGGACTTCACGCTGTCGATCAAGAACGACCCGGCGAATCTGGTCGGATACGGCGGCGCCACCGCGTTTGGCAAGCAGCAGGCTCAGCAGCTCCTGCTTGAAGTCGTCGGCCCCCCGTAATCGCTCCGCCCACCGCCGCTCGTAACCGCTGTACGCGTCCGGTGGCGCATCCACCGGCGGCGCGCTGGTAGTCGTGCGTGAAGTTCGGTTACTGTTCGCGGATCTGTCACGCCGGCGCACCCCGCGCGTCGCGATAATCCGTAACCGGACACGATCGCCGCCTTGGACCGAAAAAGTTTCCTTGGTCCGAGAAGGATATCGATTGCTACGCGCAGGGAAATCGCTACACTGGATTTTGCTTACGGAGACCGCTCTGCGGAAGTCGGCCAGCGCGGTGATTGGGCCGCGCGGGGACACTGACCGACAGGACACGGCCCATGACCAAAGTAACGATCGAAGACATCAGCCGGCACACCGGACTGTCGCGCGGAACGGTGTCGCGGGCCCTGAACGATCGTCCCGATATCAGCCAGGCCACGAAAAACAAGGTGCTCGAGGCGTGCCGCCAGCTGAACTATGTGCCGAGCCACGCCGCGCGCTCGCTGGCGACCGGCCGGGCCTACGCCGTGGCCGTGCTGGTCGATGACCTGCGGGCCGCGTTCGATGCCGATTTTCTGCGCGGCGTCATCGCGCGCGCCCAGTCCGACCACTACGCCGTCATCGTCGTGGAAGCGGCCGCGGATCGGGAGGGGTCCCTTCAGCATGTCGCCGGGTTGGCCCGTGAGCGCGTTGATGCCGTGCTCATGGCGGCTCCCACGGTCACGGCGCTGCCTGAAGCGCTCACGGATGCGTTCGCGCGGCGTCCGCTGGTGGCGGGAGCGATGGTCAGCGGCATGGCGTGCGACGTGCTCGCGCCCGACATGATCGAATCCGGTCGACTCGTCGGTCGCCGACTGCTCCGCGAGGGCGCCAGCGACGTCCTCTATGTGCATGCTCCCTCCGCGACGGGCGCCGCCGAGCGGTTGGCCGGTTTCCACGAGATATGCCGCGAGCGGCACGTCGACGCGGGTGCGGTCACCCTGACCGTTACGGGCCCGCGCGACCCCGGCTGGGAGAGCGTTTCAGCGCGTCTGGCCGGCCTGCGGGCGGTGGCCGGAAGTGATGATTACGTCGGTCTGCAACTGCTGCTTCTGGCGCGCGGCGCCGGGCGGACCCCCGGGCGTGACTTGGCGGTCATCGGCCAGGGCAACGAGCCGCTCGCGCAGTGCATCGAACCGGCGCTGTCCTCCGTCGACTTCGCGGGCGAGGAAATCGGCCGCCGGGCGATGGATCTGGTTCTCCAGCGGGTCAACAAGACTCGCCTGGACGCTCCGCAATCGACTTACGTCGCCCCGACGTTGGTCGAGCGGGGCTCGACGGCATGCCTGTAACGAGGCGGCCCGGCGGGCCACCGGCCGAAGAGCAGGTCGGCGGTCGAAAAGTCGGCCCGGGGGTCCAACTTGACGCACGGTCGCGGATTCGGCTAGATTCCGCAACAGCCGTGGAATCATCGGCACGGTACAAGGGCTCGCGCTGGGCGGTGCCTGCGGTCGGCTTTCCGACCGCCCCGGAACCGTCTGCGGGGGTGTCTTGTTTCCGTCGCGGGGCCGGGCTGCTGGTCCCGGTGGAGCGTGCGCAGTACCCCGGCGGAGCGCCGGCCGTCGGACGAGAGGAGAACGGACCATGCGAGTGACGGTGACCGGCCGGCACATGGGCGTCAGCGATGCGCTAAAGCAGTACTGCATCGAGAAGGCGGAGCGGCTGCCCCGGTTCCTCGACCGGATCAGCGCGGTGGAGGTCATCCTGGACGGCAAGGATGGGGTCCACGCCGCCGAGATGATCGTACACTCCGACGGGGCGGCGCCCTTCGTGGCGCACGAGCGCAACGCGGACGCGTACGCCGCGGTCGACCTCCTGCTCGACAAGATCGAGGAGCAGCTCCGGCGCTACAAGGAACGGCACCGGAACCGCAAGCATCCGCGGGGGACGGCGGAGGCGGGGCCGGAGTGAGTACGCGCCGAGTCGGGAGCTGAAGTATGAAGCTGCTGGACCTGGTCCACCCGAGTTCGATTATCGCGGACTGGCCGCTGCCGGCCGAGCCGCACCGGCTGATCGAACGGAACACGGTGATTCGCGACCTGGTGCAGGTGCTGGCGGACGGCAAGCTGATCGACGGCGGCCAGGTGGAGAGCATCGTGCGCTCGATCATCACGCGCGAGCGCACGCGCGGCACCACGGGCTTCGGCAAGGGCGTCGCGGTGCCCCACGCGAAGGTGGAGGGCCTCTCGCGGGTGGTGGCCGCGGTCGGTCGCAGCAGCCGCGGCATTGATTTCGGCTCCCTCGACGGTCAGCCGGTGTATTGCGTGTTCCTGATCGTGAGTCCGGCAGACCAGCCGGAGGAGCACCTGCGGGCGATGGACCTGGTGTTCCGCCACCTGCAGCAGGAGAAGTTCCGGAAGTTTCTCCGGCAGTCAGACCGGCCGGAGATGGTTTACGATCTGCTCAAGGAAGCGGACGAGAAAGCCCTGGTTTCCTGAGGCGGGTGGCGGTGCGGCCGCGGATCGGTCGGCGGCGCAGCGCGCGGCTGCCGCGTGGAATGGTGGTGGAGTGGTTTCCGGCGTGGCAGTGACGCGCGAGGTGGTCATCCCGAACAAGGAAGGGCTGCACTTCCGGCCCATCATGAAATTCGTGGACACCGCGCAGCGGTACCAGGCCGGCGTGACCGTCCACTGCGAGGACCGGCAGGCGGACGGGCGCAGCCCGATGGAAATGCTGATGCTGGTCGCGACGCAGGGCGCGAAGGTCAAGGTAGTGGCCGACGGCGTGGATGCGGAAGAACTGGTCAACGCGCTCGTCAGCCTGGTGGAATCTGGCTTCGGCGAAATGTAGCCGCTTTACGGACGGACTACGGCGCGCGCGCTCCGCGGCGCGACCGCCACTCGCCGCGAACAACGCGGCCCATGATCACAAAGAAAGGGATCAACGCCTCGCCCGGGGTGGCGATCGGTCCGGCTCTGGTTCTGGATACCGAAGAGTACCGCATCCCCCTTCGGACGGTTGATCCGTCACAACTGGCGACTCAGATCCGCAACCTCGACGCGGCCTTGCAGGCGTCGCGCCAGGAGGTCCAGGAGCTGCGCGTCGCCGCCACGCGCAAGCTCGGCGACGACACCGCCGGCATCTTCGCCTTCCACGAGCAGTTCATCGCCGATCCGCGCCTCCGCGAGCAGGTCGTGGAGCTCATCCAGCAGCGTCGTTACTCCGCCGCCTACGCGTTCGGCCAGGTCATGAACCAGCGGCAGAAGCTCTTCCGCAGCGTGGCCGACCCGTACCTCAAGGAGCGTGTCCGCGACATCTTTGACATCGAGAAGCGCGTCCTGCGCCACATCCTCGGCCGCACCCGCGAGGACATGACGCGCCTCACCGAGCCGGTCGTCGTCGTGGCCGCCGACATCACGCCCTCGCAGGCCATCTCCCTGGATCGCCGCCACATCCTGGGCTTCGCCATCAACGTCGGCGGCCCGACGTCGCACATGGCGATCATCTCGAAACTGCTCGGCATTCCCGCCGTGGTCGCCCTCGGCGACATCACCAGCGACGTGTCCGGCGGCGAAACGCTGATCGTCGACGGCACCGCCGGAATCGTGGTGGCCTCCCCCGATCCCGAGACGATCGCCCGCTACCAGGAGCGGCAGCGCGAGCACGAGCGCCAGGTCGCCCGCCTGCGCACGCTGCGCGACCAGCCGGCCGTCACGCGTGACGGCGTGGCGATCGAACTGCTGGCCAACATCGAAGTCCCCGAGGAAGCCGCGGCCGCGGTCGAGGCGGGCGCTCAGGGCGTCGGTCTGTACCGCACCGAGCTGCTCTTCCTCTCGAGCACGCGCGTCCCGACCGAGGAGCAGCAGTACGAGACATACCGTGCGGCGGTCGAGGCCGCCGCCGGCCGGCCGGTCATCATCCGCACGCTCGACCTGGGCGCCGACAAGCTGGCCCCCGCTCTCGGCGCGGCGCCGCACGAGCACAATCCGGTGCTGGGGCTCCGCTCGCTGCGCTACTGTCTCCTGCACCTCGACCTGTTCAAGACGCACCTGCGAGCCATTCTGCGGGCTTCGGTCGCGGGCGATGTGCGCATCATGTTCCCGATGATCGCGACCGTGATGGAGCTGCGCCAGGCCAAGGCCACGCTCGCCGACGTGATGGAGGACCTCGACGAAGAGGGCCTCGCGTTCCGCCGCGATTTGCCCATCGGCATGATGGTCGAGACGCCGGCCGCGGCCCTGCTGGCGCCCGCCTTCGCCCGCGAAGCCGCCTTCCTCAGCATCGGCAGCAACGACCTCACGCAGTACACGCTGGCCGTCGACCGCGGCAATGAGCGTGTCGCCCATCTGTTCTCGGCGCACAACCCGGCCGTCCTGCGGCTGCTGCACCGCGTGGCGCGCGCCGGGCGCGTCTACGGCTGCGAAGTCAGCCTGTGCGGCGAGATGGCGGGCGCGCCGCTCTACACCCAGCTCCTGCTCGGTCTCGGCCTGCGCCGGCTCTCGATGGCGTCGTGCGACATCCCGGCCGTCAAGCAGGTGGTCCGCCGCACGACGCTCGCGGCGTGCCGGGCCCTCGCCGCACGGGTGCTGAAGTTCGACGCGGATCGGCAGGTGTTGAACACGCTGCGCGACGCCCACCGGGCACTCGATCCGGAGGACGAATCATGAGCGCCGCGCACGCCGCGCCGTCGCCCGCGTCCCCCCCGCCCGGCCGTTTCCCCGTCGCCGCGGCGCTGACGGTCACCGGCGACCTGCGCTTCCTCGCGCACCACGACGAGCTGCGGGCCGTCACGCGCGCGGTCATTCGCGCCCGCTGGCCGCTGGCCTACTCGCACGGCTACAACCCCCAGCCCCGCGTGCGCATCCCCCTGCCGCGCAATCTCGGTGTGGCCGCGGTCGCGCATTGGGTGCTGGTCGACCTGGACGCGCCTCGCGCGCCGGACGATCTGTTCGTCGGGCTGGTCGCCGCGTTACCGCCGGGCCTGGTCCTCGAACGCGTCGTGGCGCCGGCCCCCCGCGGCACGCCGCACCCGCAGATCGCCACCTACGAACTCACGCTCGACCCCGCGACCGCCGCGCCGCTCGCGCCCCGCGTCGCCGCGCTGCTGGCCGCACCGCAGATCCCGATCGAGCGCACCGGCGCCCCCGGCGTTCGGCCGCGCCCCTTCGATCTGCGACCGTACCTCGATTCTCTGGACCTTCGCGGCTCCACGCTGACGATGCGATTGCGCTTCGTGGCGCAGCGCACGGCCCGACCGGCCGAGGTCCTCCAGGCATTGGGACTGTCCGTTCAGGACTGCGGCCACCGGCTGCGGCGGACGGCCGTCCTGTGGGACATGGAACTGGCGGGCCCCGAGTGTGGCCCTCAAACCGCAACGAAAGGGACTGAATTTGTCTGAGAAGAAAACCACCCGCAAGAAGAGCCGCGCGGCCGCTGCCAAGACGACCGCGACCAAGCGCGGCGGCAAGCGCCGGTCAACGGCGCGCACGTCCGAGGCGCCTCACCAAGAGGAGACCGGCACCACCCTGACCGACACGCCGGCCGCCCCGCGCGGCCGCCGACGCGGCGGTCGCAAGGTGGCCGAGGCCGCCGCACATGCGGAGACGCCCGCGGCGCTGGCCGCGCCGGAGGTCCACGAGGAGGACGGCGCGGTGGTCGTCCGCTTCCCCCCCGTCGCACCGCCACCGTTCAGCCTGCCTCCCCAGGCGGCCGCCCCAGCGCCGGCCAAGCCGGCGCCGGAGGCGCCCGCGGCGCAGGCACTGCCGCCGGAGCCGGTCGAGGCGCCGGCGCCGCGCACCGCGAGTACGGCTCCGCCGCCGATTGCTCCGCCGCGGGGCCCCGAGCCGCCGCCTCGGTCGGACGAGCGCCGCAGTCCGCGCGACGACCAGCGTGATGAGCGTTGTGACGACCGCCGCGACGACGGCCGGGAACGGCGCGACGACGCGCACCGACCGCCCCGTCCGGCCGAGACCGGCGCCGCGCGCGGCGGGCCCGGACCCGGTGAGCGGCTGCTGACGGAAGACGAGGAGCGGCGCCTGTCACCGAGTCAGAAACGGCGGCTCCGCCGCCGGCGCCGTCGCGAGCGCGCGCCGGGCGGCGACGGAGCATCCGCGCCGGGTCCGGTCGCGCCGAGTCGGCCCGCGCCGCCGGGCACCGACCGCGCGCTCGAGATCGACGAGGACGACGAGGAACAGCACGTCCTCGAGCGCTCGAACGGCCTCGACGAGCCGGGCGTGGAGGTCGAAGACGCACCGGATCTCGCCGAGGAAGTGTCCGTGACCGAGGTTGACGAGCCCGACTGGTACGACGAGGTCCCGCGCGAGACGGTCGCGACGGAGGCGGAAGCGGAGGGCGCGGCCGAGCCGGGTGCCGGCCCGGTCGTGGCCGCGCCCGCAGCAGAGGGCCGGCGGGACCGGCGCGGACGCCGCCGGCGTGGTCGGGATCGCGACCGCGGACGCGGGCGGGATTCGGAGGTGGGCGCCGGGCCGCCGCGGCTCGAGGTGGTCGAGATCGGGGAGGGGCCGGGCGAGCTGTCGGAGTCGCGCGGGCGGCGCGAGATGGTCATCAACGCGGTGCCGCGCGAGGAATGCCGGATCGCCATCCTGAAAGACGGGAAGCTCGAGGAGATCTACCTGGAGCGGGCGACGCTCGAGAGTCACGTCGGCAACATCTACAAGGGCGTGGTGACCAACGTCGAGGCCAGCATCCAGGCGGCGTTTATCGATTTCGGCCAGGGCAAGAACGGGTTCCTGCATATCTCCGATCTGCACCCGCAGTACTTCCCGGATGGAGCCGGGCAGACGGAGAACGTGGGCCACAAGCTCCCGCGGCGGCATCGTCCGCCGATCCAGCGGTGCCTGCGACGCGGGCAGGAGCTGCTGGTGCAGGTGACGAAAGAGGGCATCGGCACGAAGGGACCGACGCTCACTACCTACCTGAGCATCCCGGGTCGGTTCCTGGTCATGATGCCGGGGATGCGGCGGCTGGGCGTGTCGCGGCGGATCGAGGACGACGCCTCGCGGATCGCGCTGCGCGACGTGCTGAACGAACTGGAGCTGCCGGAGGGCATGGGCTTCATCGCCCGGACGGCGGCCCTGGGCCGGCCGAAGAAGGAGGTCCAGAACGACCTCAATTACCTTACGCGCCTGTGGCGTGCGGTCGAGAAGCGCATCAAGCACGACGTCGCCCCGGCGGAGCTCTACCGGGAGTCGGACCTCGTGATCCGCACGATCCGCGACGCGTTCACGTCGGACGTCGAGCGCATCATCGTGGACGACGCGGACGTGGCGCAGCGGGCGCGCGAGTTCCTGTCGATCTTCAGCCCGCGCTCGGAGGACATCGTCAATCTGTATGAGGACCCGATGCCGATCTTCCACAAGTACGGCATCGAGGCCGAGCTCGAGCGGTTGCACTCCCGGCACGTCCCGCTGAAGTCGGGCGGCTCGCTGGTCATCGACCAGACCGAAGCGCTGGTCGCGATCGACGTGAACAGCGGGCGCTTCCGCACCGAGGACGACGCCGAGGCCACGGCCTTCAAGATCGACCTCGAGGCGGCCGACGAGATCCCCCGGCAGCTCCGTCTGCGCGACCTGGGCGGCGTGGTCGTGTGCGACTTCATCGACGTCCGGCAGGAAGCCCACCGCCGCGAGATCGAGCGCCGGCTGATCAAGAACCTCAAGGAGCACAAGGAGCGGGCCAAGGTCCTGCGCATGAGCGCGTTCGGCATCATCGAGCTGACGCGCCAGCGACAGCGGGCCAGCCTGACGCGCAGCATCTACCAGGACTGCCGGCACTGCCGCGGCACCGGCCTGGTCAAGACGGTCGAGTCGGTCGCGCTGGACGTGATGCGGCTGATCCAGCTCGCGGTCTCGCGCGAGCACGTCGCGACCATCGAGGTCTCGGTCTCGCCGGACGTGGCGTACCTGCTCCAGAACCGCAAGCGGCGGCTGATCTCCGACCTCGAGCAACGGTTCCGCCGCACCGTGTCGATCCGGCCGGAGCCGAGCTACAGCCTCGACCAGGTCGAGATCCGCTGCTCCGACGCCCGCGGACGGCTGGTGCCGTACACCTAGGCCCCGCGGCCCGGTGAATCTGCCGCCCTCGGCCGACCCGCGCGGGCCGTGCCGGGGGCGGCGGCGTTCTCCGGCTCGGGCCCCGGCCCCGCCGCCGTCCGCGTAAAATTCACGGGTTGGGCCCCGGCGGCCGGACCCGGCTCTCACAGGACTTCCCATGAACGGGCACCATCTCGGCGAACAGCTCCCGCGGCTGGTCGAGCGCATCGTCGCCAGCTACTACTCCGACGAACGCACGCAGTACATCGACCGCGATTTCCTCCCCGCCCGGCGCGACATCATCGAAATCTGCAACCTGCTGCTGGAGCTGACGTTCCCCGGCTTCATCGGCCGGCGCGGCCTCACGCGGCACAACATCGGCTATCACGTCGGCGAGCTCCTGCCCAAGCTCTGGGAGCTGCTGGTCGACCAGATCGGCCAGTGTCTCTGCCACGTGCAGGAGTGCGGCTGCACCGGCGGTCCCGGGGCGCGCGCCGCGACCGCCGGCGACTGCGCGCAGCGCGCCCGCGAGCTCGCCAGCACCTTCGTCGAGCAGATCCCCGCCATTCGGGCGCGCTTGGCCGAAGACGTCCAGGCCGCCTACGACGGCGACCCGGCCGCCAGCGGAACGGCCGAGGTCATCCTGGCGTACCCAGCGCTGCTGGCGATCACAATCTACCGCTACGCGCACGAGCTCTACCGGCTGGACGTGCCGCTGATGCCGCGGATCATGACCGAGCACGCGCACTACCTGACGGGCATCGACATCCACCCCGGCGCCCGCATCGGCCGCTACTTCTTCATCGACCACGGCACGGGCGTCGTCATCGGCGAGACCACCGAGATCGGCGATCACGTCAAAATCTACCAGGGGGTGACGCTCGGCGCGCTGTCGTTCCCGAAGGACGAGCGCGGGCGCCTCATTCGCGGCCACAAGCGGCACCCCACCGTCGGCAACCACGTCACGATCTATGCGAACGCGACGGTGCTGGGCGGCAACACCAAGCTCGGCGACGGCGCGATCATCGGCGGCTCGGTGTTCCTCACGCGCGACGTCGAGCCCGGCCACCAGGTTTCGATCAGCCCGCCGGTGCTGAAAGTCCGCCCGCCGGAGAAACCGGCGGAATAGCCGCCGAAACGCGCGCCTTCGCAGACCGCCGACCGGTAGCGCCGCGAACGCGCCCGAGACGATTCGAACGTCCGACCTGCGGTTTAGGAAACCGCTGCTCTATCCTGCTGAGCTACGGGCGCTGCGCGCGGGATTATACCGCCGCATTCCGTGTCAGGAGCGACGGCCGCGCCGCAGCGGCGCCTCCAGGATCGCGATGATCGCCAGCACCATCAGTACCAGCACGCCGATCGTTACCGTCCGCACGAGCCCGGCCCCCGGCAGCAGCGTCGCCGCCAGGCCCGTCGTCGCCGTCGCGAGATAGATCGTCAGCACCGCCTGCCGCCGGCTCAGCCCCCGCTCCACCAGCCGGTGCGAGAAGTGCCGCTGGTCGCCCCGCATCGGGCTGCGCCCCTCCAGCAGCCGGATCACCACCACGCTCACGAAGTCGTATAGCGGAATCGCCAGCACCACCAGCGGCGCCGCCAGCACATACGGCCGCACCGCCGCGGCGGCCTCGCCGACCGCCGGCAACGTCGCCGCGGCCGCATCCACCGCCGCGGCGTCCGGCGCCGGCTGGTAATACGTCGTCAACGTCGAGACCGTCGCGAGCATGTAACCGACCACGAGGCTGCCCGCGTCCCCCATGAAGATCCGCGCCGGCGGGAAGTTGAGCACCAGGAACCCGAGCACCGCGCCGCAGAACGCCGCCGCCAGCGCCGGCACCAGCACCTGCCCCGCCAGCAGCCCGAACGCCGCGAAAAACGCCAGGCACAGCACGGCCACCCCCGCGCTCAGCCCGTCCATGTTGTCGAGGAAGTTGAACGCGTTGACGATCACGATGAACCACAGCGTCGTCAGCACGACCGACACTTCGCGCCCCCACAGCTCGGCCAGCCGCACGCGCCCCTGCGTCGCCGCCAGTACCGCCACGCCCGCAATCACCGCCAGTTTCCACCACGGGCCGAGCGGCCGGCGGTCGTCGAGCAGCCCCACGCCGTGCAGCACGAGCCCCCCGAGCAGAATCCAGAGCATCTGCGGCGTCCGCGTGCGCACGCCGCCGACGTACGGCAGCAGCCGCTCCCCGAACCGCGCGGCGATCCACGCTTCGGGGACGACCGCCGCCGCCAGCATCAGCACCGCCAGCGTCCCCCACGCCGCCGCCACGATCGCGCAGCCGCCGCCGTACGGCAGCGGCACCGCATGCGACTTGTGCCCGCCCGGCCGATCGACAAACCCGACGCGCAGCGCCACCCGCCGCGCGACCAGCGTCAGCACGAACGCGACCGCCGCCACGGCCAGCGTCGCCCCCGCCAGCAGCAGCGGCCGGCCGAACATCACGGCGCGGCCTCCGGCCCGGTCGCGGCCGCGTCCTCCGCGTCGTGCGCCGCCGGGTCGCCCAGCGCGCGGCGCTGCGCGCGCAGCCGCGCGCGCATCTGCGCGAAGACCGCCTGGGCTTCCGGCCGGCGGTAATCGGGGTAGGTCCACGGCTGCGCCTGCCAGCCGCCCGCGGCGTAGAGCAGCGTGACTTCGGCGTAGATGCCGTGCCCGAGGTAGATGCGGTGCGCGCGGTCCTTGGTCGTGGCCAGCACCAGCCGTGCCAGGTCGATGTAGCCGGGGTCGATGTTGACGGGCCGCGGAATGTCGGCCAGCAGAACCTCCTCGGCGATCTGCTGCTCGAGGGCGTTGGTCTCGTGCTTGATCTCGGTCAGCCGGTCGGGACTCAGCAGTTGCTCGAAGCTCAGGAACTGCCGCCGGAGCCCCGGGCCCATTTCCGGCGTGTAGTAGTCAGTCTCGTCGAACGGCCACAAGGGGCTTTCGACGTCCGTGGGGCCGAAGCGCTTCACGAGGAGCTGCCGCGCGCGGCGCAGCAGGTCCGGGTCGCCGGACAGCAGGCCGACCAGCAGCTTGACGGGTTGCGCCGCACGCGGACGGGCCATCGGCCGACCAGTGTAGCGTGTCGGGCCGCTTACGGGGTGGCCGGCCCGAGCCACGCGATCAGCCACCGGGCGAACGCCGCCTTGTCGAGCGGCCCGCCGCCCCCGGGCGTCAACCGCTCGCCGCCCGCGGTCAGGAGCACCGCCCCGATGTCCCCCGCCCCCATCGTCTCCAGCGGGTTGGCGACGATCGCATCGAGGCCCTTGCGGCGGAGCTTCTCGGCCGCCCGCGACTCGAGCGCGGCCGCGTCCTCCAGCGCGAAGCCGATGATCCGCTGCCCCGGACGCTTCCGGGCGACACACGCGGCCACGAGATCCGGCGTCGGCTCGAGCTCCAGCCGCAGGGGCCGGCCGCTCCGCGGCAGCTTCGGGACCGTCGCCGACCGCGGCCGATAGTCGGCCACCGCCACCGCCATGATGAGCACGTCGCAATCCGGGAAGCAGGCATCGAGTCGGGCCGCGAGGTCGGCCGTCGACTCGAACCGGTGCGTGGTCACGCCCGCGGGGGGCTCCGCGGCCACCGGCCCGAGCAGCAGCGTCACGTCCCAGCCGGCATCGCGGGCCGCCGCGGCCAGCGCCAGCCCGAGCCGCCCGCTGGAGCGGTTGGCGATGTAGCGAACGGCGTCGATCGGCTCGTGCGTCGGGCCCGCGGTGATCAGCAGGCGGCGGGCACGCGCGCTCATGCGGGCCTCGCATCGGCCGCGGGCCGGGCGTTCCGTGCGCGGCACGGGGCCGGTCGCAGCAGCCCCGCGCGCGGCTCGAGGTCGAGCGCGGCGCGCGCCCCGCGGCGATAGTGGTGATAGCCGAGCGCTGCGATCATCGCGGCGTTGTCGGTGCAGTACTTGAGCGGCGTCAGGTGCAGGCGCAGGCCGGCCGCGTCGCAGGCCGCCTGGAGCGCCGCCCGCAGCGCCGAGTTGGCCGCCACGCCGCCGCCCACGACGACGTCGGCCACCCGGGCGCGCCGCGCCGCGGCGACCGTCTTGGCCACCAGCGTCTCCACCAGCGCCGCCTGGAAGCTCGCGGCCACGTCCGCGACGCCCTGCGGCCCGAGGTGGGCGGCCGAGCCGTACTTCTGCCCCGGCCCGTACACGCGGTACAGGACGGCCGTCTTGAGCCCGCTGAACGAGAAGTCGGCGTGCGGCGCGTCGATCCACGGGCGCGGGAAGCGGAACGCGCGCGGGTTGCCGTCGCGGGCGACGCGGTCGATGACCGGCCCGCCGGGGTAGCCGAGCTCGAGGATGGCCGCGACCTTGTCGAACGCCTCACCCGCGGCGTCGTCCACGGTCTGGCCCACCAGCTCGATGTCGTCGAAGTCGCGCACGAGGTACAGCGAGGTATGCCCGCCGCTGACGACCAGCGCGACCGCGGGCCACGGCGGCCGGTCGGTGACCAGCGCGGCGCTCGTCGCGTGCGCCTCGATGTGGTCTACCGCGACCAGCGGCAGCCCGCGGGTCAGCGCGAGCGTCTTGGCCGCCGTCACGCCCACCAGCAGCGAGCCGACCAGGCCCGGGCCGGCCGTGACCGCCAACGCCTTGAGGTCCGACCACCCCACCCCCGCAACCGCGAGGGCCTCCTCGATCACCGGCCCGATGCGCTCGATGTGGGCGCGCGAGGCGATCTCCGGCACGATGCCCCCGTACCTCGCGTGCAGGTCCACCTGCGAGCTGACGATGTTCGAGCGCACGTCGCGCCCGTCGACGACCACGGCCGCCGACGTCTCGTCGCACGACGACTCGATGCCCAGGATCACCGTGCTCGGGGACCGCTCGCCGCCGGCATCCGTCACCTGCTGTTCGCCCATCGACCCGCTCACCTGCCTGCCCGACCACCTGATCGCGCCAGCACCTGATCGCGCCACCATCTGACCGCGTACGTGACCGTCTGCCCGCCCAGCCGCCCGACGGCCCCGCACGCCGCGTAGTCTCAATCCCTCAATCCCTTGCTCCGTGCCTTCGTGGCTTCGGGCCTCCGTGCCTTCCTGCTCACCTCGTCACCACGATCTTCCCGAAGTGCTCCCCCGCCTCCATGCACCGCAACGCCTCCGGGAGCTGGTCGAAAGCGTAGCGGCGGTCGATCACCGGCCGCAGGTTCCACCGCTCGACGAACCGCACGAGGTCCTCGAACGCCCGCCGCGAGTCCACCATGATGCCGTGGATGTTCAGCCGCTTCATCAGGATCAGGCCCGTCGTCACCGCGCCGCAGCGCCCGGTCAACGCCCCCAGCAGCGCGATCCGCCCGCCCGCCCGCGTGGCCTTCATCGACTGGTCGAGCGTGCCCGGCCCGGCCGTCTCGACCGTCAGGTCGACGCCGACGCCGCCCGTCAGTTCCAGAACCGCCTGGTCCCAGTCGGTGCGCGTCGCGTAGTTGATCGTGTGCGTCGCCCCCAGCTCGCGGCAGCGCGCCAGCTTCGCATCGCTGCGGCTCGTGATGATCACGTTCAGCTCCATGAGCCGCGCGAGCTGAAGCGCGAAGATCGCCACCCCGCCCGTGCCGAGCGTCAGAACCGTCTGCCCGGCCTCGGCCTGCCCCACCGTCACCAGCGCGCTCCACGCCGTGAGCGCCGCGATCGGCAGCGTCGCTGCCTGCGCGTAGTCATACCCCTTCGGCAGCGGCAGCACGGCCGTCTCCGGCAGCACCACCTGCTCGGCCGCGAGCCCGGGCCCCGGCGTCCCCAGCGCCGTCCCGAGGTATTCGTGCCGATAGGGGCCGTCCTGCCAGTCCGCGACGAAATGCGACATCACGCGGTCGCCGACGCGCACCCGCGACACGTCCGGGCCCACCGCCGCCACGACCCCCGCCCCGTCCGACACCGGCACGGCGGGCAGCGTCAGCTTCGGGTTGTATGCCCCCTGGATGACAAGCAGGTCGCGGTAGTTCAGACTCAGCGCCTGTACATCCACGAGGATTTCGCCCGGTCCGGGCTGCGGCACCGGCGTTTCCACGAGACGCAGCCCCTCGATACCGAAACTCGTGAGGTGATACGCACGCATACGTGTCTCCAGGACTCGGCCACAACTCCGCTGGGGTGATTCTACGCACGCGGGGCCGTCCGGCGATACAGTGGCGACCCGTGCGACGACCGGCGGCCGACGGGCCGCCCGTCGCACCGTCCGGAGCCCGCCATGTCACATTCCGCACATCTCCCGCCCGCGGTCCTGGCACTCCTCGCGGTCCCGCTCGCGGCCTGCGCCCAGCCGCCCACGACGGCGCCGGCCACCGGCCCCGCGACGCCCTGCTTCGAGGTCCGGGTCGTGGACGAGCAGACCGGCCGCGGCGTCCCGCTCATCGAGCTGACCACGACCTACAACGCGCGTTACGTCACCGACAGCGCCGGCCGCATCGCGTTCCACGAGCCCGGCCTGATGGACCAGGAGGTGCACTTCACGGTCCGCGGGCACGGGTACGAGTACCCGAAGGACGGGTTCGGCATCGCGGGCGTGCGGCTGGTCCCGACGGCCGGCGGCAGCGCCACCGTCCCCGTCCGCCGTGTGAACATCGCCGAGCGCCTCTACCGCATCACGGGGGTGGGCATCTACCGGGACAGCGTCCTGCTCGGTCGCCCTGTGCCGCTGGCCGCCCCGGTGCTGAACGGTCGCGTGGCCGGGTGCGACAGTGTGCTGACGGCGCTGTACCGCGGGCGGCTGTTCTGGATCTGGGGCGACACGGCCCGGCCCGCGTACCCGCTGGGCAACTTCCACGCGACCGGGGCCACTTCGCGCCGCCCGGAGGACGGCGGACTCGACCCCGATCTCGGCATCGACTTCACGTACTTCGTTCGCGTCGACGGCTTCGCGCAGCCGATGGCGCCGATGGCCGAGGAGGGCGCGGTCTGGCTCGATGCGCTCACCGTCTTCACCGACGCACCCGCCGCCGCCGCCGCGGGCACGCCGCGCGAGCGGCTGCTGGCCGCGTTCGCCCGCGTCCGCGGCCTGGAGGCGACGCTCGAGCGCGGCTTCGTGGAGTTCGACGACGAAAAGCGGCATTTCGAACGCGTGGCCCGCTTTCCGGTCGAGGCGCCGGTGTACCCGGCCGGACACCCGTTCCGCGTGCGTGTCGGCGACGCGCCATACGTCTACTTCTCGACGGCCTTTCCGCTGCGGCGGGTGCGGGACGAGCGCGCGGCCTTTCTCGACGTGGCGCAGTGTGAGGCGTTCACGTGCCTGGCCGCCGGCACGCGGCTCGAAGCGGGCGCAATCGACCGCGGTCCGGACGGTGCGGTCCGCTGGGGATGGAAGCGCGACACGCCGCCGCTGGGGCCGAAGGACGAAGCCGATCTCGTCAAGGCCGGTAAGCTCCAGCCCGGCGAGGCCCTGCTCCAGACGCGCGACATCGAGACCGGACAGCCGGTCTGGATGCACGGCGGCTCGACCTACTGGAACGCATACCGCGGCCGCTGGGTCATGATCGCCACGCAGATCTTCGGCACGTCGATGCTCGGCGAGCTCTGGTACTGCGAAGCGGACACGCCGACGGGGCCGTGGGTCTACGCGCGAAAGGTGCTGACGCACGAGAAGTACAGCTTCTACAACCCGCGGCAGCACCCGGAGTTCGCGAAGGAGGGCGGACGCATCGTGTATTTCGAGGGCACCTACACGGTGCTGTTCTCGGGCAACGAGCACCCGACGCCGTTCTACGAGTACAACCAGATCATGTACCGGCTCGACCTGGACGAGGAGCGCCTCGTGCTGCCGGTCCCGGTGTACGCGCCGGGCGGCAGCGCGGCGGCGGACCGGCTGACCACACGCGCGTCGCTCGGTGCGGCCGCCGGGACCGCCCGGGGCGGCTCGCGCGCGGCACCCGGGCCCGACACTTGCGGCCCGCCGCCGATCGCGTTCTTCGCGTGCGACCGCCCCCGGCCGGGGCTGGTGCCGATCGTGTGCGTGGTGGAGGACGGGGTGCCGGTCTTGCGGGTCGGGCGGCCGGAGAGCGCTGCGGACCGCGATGACCGCCCCAGCGACGACTCCGGCCGCGTGGCGTTCTACGCCTTGCCGCCGGACATCGGACCGGTCCCGCCGTGCACCGTCGGACTGCACGAGTATCGCCGCGCCGACGGCCCCGACCGCTGGTACGGCACCGATCCGACCGCGGCTCCGCCGGGGTTTGCGCGGCAGGCGGAGCCCCTGTGCTACGTCTGGCAGAATCCGTACGCCCCGACGATGCGTTTCGATCCGACCTCCGAGAGCTCGGCCGAGCCGTGGTGACGCCCTCGGCACGGCGGGCGGCCCTCACTCCGCCGGGATGCCCAACAGCGCCTCGCCGACCGTCCGCCACGTCCCGCGCCGCAGCCCGTCCACCTTGCCCTTGTCGTCGGGATGCACCCGGTTGGTCAGCGCGATCACGTACACGCCGACGTCGGGGTAGATGCGGATGGCCGTGCCGGTGTAGCCCGCGTGTCCGTACGCCCGCAGCGCAGCGAGCCCCGTATCGTCCGCGTCGGGCACATAGAGGTCCCACAGCAGGCCGCGGCGGTCCGGCCGACCCTGCCGGTTCACGGCGCCCTCGTTCTGGATCGTCGTCATCGCCGTGACGGTCTCGGGCTTCAGAACGCGCACACCGTCCAGCTCGCCGCCGCTCAACATCATCTGCGCCAGCCGGCCCAGGTCCGCCGCGGTCGAGAACACGCCCGCGTTGCCCGACACGCCGCCCTGCATGGCGGCCAGCGGGTCGTGGACCTGCCCGCACAGAAAGCCGCCGGGGCCCGCTCCGTGCGGCGCGGTCGTCGTCGGTACCAGGCGCGCGGCCTGCGCCGCCGACGGGTGGTAGCCGGTGTCGTTCATTTTCAGCGGACCGAACACGTGCTCTGCCGCGAAGACATCCAGCGGACAGCCCGCCACGTGCTCGACGATCTCCGCGCACAGGATCGCGTTCAGGCAGCTATAGATCACCGTGCGCCCCGGCTCGCCGCGGATGGGCAGGCCGCGGATGTGCGCCCGCGTCGCCGCCGCACAAGGGAACCCCGCCCTCTCCCGCAGCGCTTTCTGCTGCGCCGCATCGACGTACGGCGGCAGTCCTGACGTGTGCGTCATCAGGTGCCGGATCGTGACCTGGCGCTTGTCCCCCTCGTTGAACTCCGGCAGATACCGGCCCACGGGATCGTCGAGGCCCAGTTTGCCCTGCTCCGCGAGGATCATCAGGCACGTGCCCGTCGCGACCGGCTTGCTCACCGACGCCAGATCGAACACCGCATCGACCGGCATCGGGGCCTCCTCCGGCTGTGTCCGCAAGCGCCCGTACGCCTTGCGCCACGTGCGGAAACCCGTCGCCGTGCGCCAGCCGACCTCGAACACCGCCCCCGGGACCCGCTCCTCCGCCAGCCAGCGCGGCACGCGCGCGTCGAACGCATCCGCCAGCGCCGCCTCCGGCGTCAACGCCTCCGTGTGGAAATCGAACGTCCAGTCCCACTCGTCGAAGTACAGGTTGTGCCCGTCGATCTCGATCTCCCCCCGCTGGAAGTCCGCCGGCTCGCTGCGGAAGCTCGTCTTCGGCGGATCGAGCGGCCGGCCGTAATCCAGATTGACGATCAGCCGGTACGCATCCATGTGCCCGCAGTAGAACTCCTGCACGGCCGGATCGGGGTGCGCCTGCACGCCGTACGACGGATCGGCCGGCAGCCAGCCCCACGGCTCGACGTTGAACTCCGTCCAGTCGTGCATGTTCCAGTCGCCGGGGAGCGTCTCCCAGCCCGACTGCCAGCGCGCCGGCACGCCCGCCGCCCGGCACAGCGTGATGAACAGCAGCCCCTGCACGCCGCAGTCGCCCTGCCGCGTCCGCAGCGCCTTGGCCGAGATGTTCGGAATCGTGCTGTACTCCACCTCCGCGCAGTAGCGGATGTTCTCCGAAACCCAGCGGAAGATCCGCCGGACCTTGCGCAGCGGGTTCGTCTCCTCGCCGACGATCTCCGCGGCCGTCGCCCGAATTTCCGGCGTGAAGACGATGTGCGGCGGCCGCTCGGCCGTGTACTCGCGATACAGCGCGCTCGCCGGGTCGGCCGGCCGGGCCTGCGCCGCATCGAGCCGCGGCACGAACGCGGCGACGACGTACTCGAACTCCACCATGAAATGCGGCCGCTCGGGCGGGTCGCCGATCGTCTGCTCGAAATAGATCGTCCGCTGCGGCGTCCCGTTCGGTGCGATGCGGCCGCCCGCGGGCGAGCACGCCA
This sequence comes from uncultured Phycisphaerae bacterium, assembly GCA_937928595.1. Classification (GTDB taxonomy): domain Bacteria; phylum Planctomycetota; class Phycisphaerae; order UBA1845; family Fen-1342; genus CALGJV01. The sequence continues at coordinate 48,052 of CALGJV010000009.1, forward strand.
CCAGCCGCACGTCGCGCTGCTGGCGGTACTCCTGCGGATACGGCAGCCAGCAGCGCACGACCGCACCGGGCTTCACGCGCGGGTGCCCCGGCTTGACGCGCAACTCGTACCGCACCCGGTGCCGGGTCGGGCGGACCAGCGGGCCGCGGGCCGTCTGCGCCTCGGCCAGCAGCTCCGCCACGTGCGCCGGCAGCGAAAACGCGCCGGCCGGAGCGCTCGCGGGCGTCTTGCGCCGGGCCTGCGCCTCGGCGGAGAAACGGAACAGGTTGCTCGGCTCGCGCACGAAGTACCACACCGCCCCGTCCAGTACGCGGTGCTGCAAGACGCCCGCCGCGCGCCACCGCTCAACATCCTCGGCCGTCGCGTCCGGGATGCTGCGCCGCAGCTTCGCGAGCATCTGCTCCGGCGTCAGCGCGTAGTCCAGCCGGATCCGCCGCATGATCTCCAGCAGAATCGCCGGCTCGCCCGTCACCGGCGCCGTCGGGTCCGCAATGAGCGGCCGCAACAGCGCTTCGGCCTGCTTGAACTCCCCCGCCTCGATCGCCGCCCGCGCCTGCGCGAGCGTCTCGGCCGGCGGCGGGTCGGCCGCCCACCCCCCCGCGACCAAGGCGCCGCAGACCAGAATCGTCGCCGGCAGAACCCGCCTGTGCATCGCCGCGCTCGACATGATGCGTTACCCTTCCAGAAACCGACCGCAGGCCGTCGGCAGCGTACCGCGGTCCGGCCCGACCGTCGAGGAAGCCCCATGCGCACGTACCCACTGTTCATGGCCGCCGCGGTGCTCTTTCTTCCGGTCGCCGTAGCCCCGGCGCAACCGGCGCCGGACCGTCCCGCCGTGCCGTCGGCGCAGGTGCGGCTCGGCATCGACGTTCTGGAGCGCGACGGGTTCGCGCTGCTCAGGGGCAAGCGCGTCGGCCTCGTGACCAACCCGACGGGCGTGACGAGCGACCTGCGGCCGACGCTCGACGTGCTCTACCGGGCGCCGGGCGTCCGGCTTGTCGCGATCTACGGACCGGAGCACGGCGCGCGGGGCGACGTGCCGGCCGGTGACAAGGTGGACGACGCCCGCGACGCCGCCACCGGACTGCCGGTGTACTCGCTCTACGGCCAGACGCGCAAGCCGACGCCGGAGATGCTCGCGGGGCTCGACGTGCTGGTCTACGACATCCAGGACATCGGCTCGCGCTCGTACACCTTCATCAGCACGCTGGCGCTCGTGCAGGAGGCCGCCGCGGAGCAGCGCCTGCCGCTGCTGGTGCTGGATCGGCCGAACCCGCTCGGGGGGCTGCGAATCGAGGGCCGGCCGCTGGATCTGAAGTTCCAGTCGTTCGTCGGCCAGCTCCCGATCCCGTACCTGCACGGCATGACGGTGGGCGAACTGGCCCGGATGGCCAACGGCGAGAAATGGCTGAAGGGCGGCGTGCAGTGCGACCTGACCGTCGTGCCGATGGAGGGCTGGCGGCGAGCGATGCGCTGGGAGCAGACCGGGCTGACGTGGGTGCCGACCTCGCCGCACGTGCCGCGGGCCGACAGCGCCGCGTTCTACGCCGCCACCGGCATCCTGGGCGAGCTGCATTTCCTGAGCGAGGGCGTGGGCTACACGCTGCCGTTCGAGCTCATCGGGGCCCCCTGGCTCGAGCCGCAGAAGCTGGCCGACGAGCTGAACGCGCGGCGTCTGCCGGGCGTATATTTCCGCCCGCTGTATTTCCAGCCGTACTACGGCCGGTTCGCGAAGGAACCATGCGGCGGCGTACAGGTCCTGCTGAGCGACCCGGAGCGCGTCGAGCTCACGCCGATCCAGTTCCACGCGCTCGATGCCGTGCGCAAGCTGGCCCCGGACCGCAAGCCGACCGGCGACCGGCGCGACAGCATGTTCGACAAGGTCTGCGGAACGGACCGCATTCGAAAACTCATCGAGGCCGGGCGGCCGGTGGACGAAATCCTGGCGGTCTGGCGCGAAGGCGTCGACGAGTTCCGCACGCAGCGAGCCAAGTACCTGCTGTACGAGTGAGCCCGGTCAGCGCGCAGGCAGCATACTTCGCCAGGCCCGAGTTCGGGCGCGAGTGAGGGGTCGAGGGGCCAGGGGATTGAGGGACTGAGAAACTGAGCGACTGAAGCATTGAGGGACGGGGGGATTGAGGGACGGAGGGATTGAGGGATCGAGCGTGCGCCCCTTCCAACCGGGCCCGTGCGGCGGCGCAAGGTCCGGCGCGGTGACAAGGTCGCGAAGTCACAGTAACAAGGTCGCAAAGTGACAACGGACGCGCGTCGGCCGCCGCATCCGAAAGCGAAGCGCCGGCGAGCGCCGATGCCAACCCGCGGCAGACGCCACGCGGACCCGCCTGCGGCCCACGAGCGAGCGCCGACCCCGCCGAACCCGGCAGGGCGGCCGGCGGCGTTGATCTCTTCTCTTCGTGCCTTCGTGCCTCCGTGCCTTCGTGCCTTTTTGTGTCCTTCCCTGCTCCGCCGCCCTCAGCCCTTTTTCGCCTTGTAGAACGGCAACGGCACGACCGTCGCGGTCGTCCGGCTCCCGCGGATATCGACCTCGAGCCGCGTGCCGACGGCCACGCTGGCCGTCTCGACCAGCGCCATCGCGATGTTCTTGCCGAGTGTCGGGCTCTGCGTGCCGCTGGTGACGGCCCCGACCGGCCGCCCGTCGCGCAACACTTCGGCGCCCTGCCGGGCGATCCGCTTGCCCTCGAGCTCGAGCCCGACGATCTGCCGCCGGAGCCCCTCGGCTTGGAGCCGCCGCAGCACGTCGGCCCCGATGAAGTCCTTCGTGAGATCGACCGCCCACGCCTGCCCCGCCGTCAGCGAGTCCCACTCCTCCGTGAGTTCGTGCCCGTACAGCGGCATCCCGGCCTCGAGCCGGAGCGTGTCACGGGCCCCCAGCCCTGCGGGCTTGACCGGCCGGCCCAGCTCCGCCGACTTGCTCACGAGCATGCGGACCGCCGGCAGCGCGAAGCCGGCCGGCAGAATGATTTCGGCGCCGTCCTCGCCGGTGTAGCCGCTGCGGGCCACGAAGTACTCGGCCCCCATGAGGTTGCCCGACGTGAAGCGGTAGCGCTTGAGGTCGCCGACCGGTATCGGGAGCAACTGCCCCAGCGTCTCGAGCGCCTCGGGCCCCTGGATCGCGACCATGGCCGTCTCGAACGTGCGGTCGCGAATCTCCACGTCGAACCCGCTGCGCTGCTGCTCCCACCACCACAGCAGCTTCTCGCGGTTCGACGCGTTGCACACGACGAGGTAGCGGTCCTCGAAGCGCGACACGATCACGTCGTCCAGAATGCCGCCGTCCGGCTTGCACATGTGGCTGTAGCGGCACATCCCCGGTGCGGCGCTGCCGATGTTCCGCGTGTTCAGCCGCTCGAGCAGCCGCCCCGCGTCGGGCCCGCGGAACTCCACGCGGCCCATGTGCGACACGTCGAACAGCGAAGCGTGCTGCCGCGTCCAGTTGTGCTCGTCGATGATGCTCGTGTAGATGACCGGCATCTCCCAGCCGGCGAAGTCCACGAGGCGGGCGCCCGCCTCCCGGTGGTACGCATTGAGCGGCGTTTGCAGCATGTCGGGGTTTCCTGATACCGGGCGTTCGGCCCTCTCGCCGGCCGGCGGCGCCCAGCGGGTAGCATACGGCCCCCGCGGCCTTGGCGGGAGGGCGCCCGTCCGAGGTGAAATTCGCCCCGCGCCTTGACAACCGTCCGTCTCCGGGCGATACTGTATGTGTTCGCTTACATTGTGCGAGGTGTTCGCATGCCGCGCCCGAGTCGGATCCGCGAGAAACGCGAAAGCCTGCTGCCCGTCCTGGCGGACGCGTTCACCGAGCTCGGCTACCGGCGCGCCACGACCGCGGCCCTGGCCGAGCGCTGCGGCGTCCAGGAGAACATCCTCTACCGCCTCTGGCCCGACAAGAAGGCCATGTTCGTGGCGGCCATCGAGTACGTGTACGACTTCTCCGAGCAGACCTGGCTCCGCCTGCTGGAGCGCCGCCGCGGCGAGGGCAGCGCCGCGCAGAAGCTGCTGGCCTTCGAGGCGGAGCACCACGGCGAATTCGGCCACTATCGCATCATTTTCGCCGGCCTGAGCGAGGCCGACGACCCCGACGTCCGCGAGACGCTGCGCCGCGTGTACGCCCGGTTCCACCGCTTCCTGCTCGGACAGATTGTGAGCCACCGCCAGGCCGCGCCCGCCCCCCAGGCACTCCCCGCCGACCTGGCCGCCTGGGCCGTGATCGGCCTCGGCACCGTCAGCAACATCGCCCGCGAGCTCGGCGCGCTGTCGGACGCCGACCGCAGACGGCTCATCCACACCGTCGGACGCCAACTGCTGGAGGGCGATTCCCGCTAGGCCGGGGCATGCCCGGCCGGCGCTCGCACCGCAAAAAAGTATGTGGTCGCTTACATGACGGTCTTCTGGAGAACAACCATGCGACACGCTTCCTGGCCTGCCGGCCTCAGCCTCCTGGCCGGCGCGCTCCTGACCGGCGGCTGTACGACCCCCGCCGGCGCCCAGTCCCCACCCACCGGCCCCCGGGCCGAGCGGCCGGCCGCCCTGCGGGACGCGGGCCCGCACGCGAAGCTGATCCTGGATCCCGTGTCCGTCGGCGGCGCGCCGAACCGCAACGTCGCCGACGCGCTCGGCCTGCTGCTGGAGTCCTACGGCATGCAGAACCATGACACCACGGACAGTTCGATCACCCCACCCCCGGACGCGGACTGGGACGCGATCGGTACCGCGTTCGGCGCCTTCATCCGAGACCACAAGCCCGCGGGCGACTACGCGCTTTACGCCGAGTACCTGGGCACCCCCAAGACCGGGCCCCAGGAGGTCCGCTGGCTGATCGTCACCGCCGCGGGCGACCTGCTCCTCTCGGACCGCCAGGCGCCGACCGACGCCGACTTCAAGCGCACCGCCGCACGCGACCCCGACCCGATGGGCTGCTCCATGCTCGTCGCGGAGCGCGTCTTCTCGCAACTCCAATGAAAGAAGGCCGGTGGCGAACCACGCGGCAAGTTCGCCCAGCGTGGGGCGGAGAAATCCGGCACCCCCAGCGAGGCCGAGCGCGCGGCCATCAAGGACCGCCTCGCCAAGCTCAAGAGAGACCTCAAGAGCGTCCGGCTCGGCGTGCTGCCCACGCGGGCCCTCGAGCGTACCGATGCCGAGAGCGCTGCGCGCCTGGCCACCGAGGTCACGAAGCAACTTGGCTGGCCGGCTGTCTGAAGTAGCGTCCGACCCGCGTGCCGGACGTTCTCCGTGCCGTCCGCCACCCGCGTGTCCCACCCGCAGGAAAGGGATGTCGGACGAACGTCACGGCATCCGCCCCCGTGCTCGGCTCAGGCGCACGCGCGGGATGTCGGACGGGGGCGGCGGCCCTAGGACGCGGCGACCGGCCCGGAACCGGCGTTCGCGGGCCCCGGACCGGATCGGCTCCTGGGCCCCCGGCGAGCCCGTGGGTCACCGTCGCGTTGCGGGCGGCGGCCGACTACAATCCCGCCCGTCGGATCGGGCCGGGCCGGGCCCCGGCCATGCCACTTGGAGACCGCGGGCGTATGAAGCGAGCCAAGATCACCATCATCGGAGCCGGCAACGTCGGCGCGACGTGCGCGCATTGGGCGGCCGCCAAAGAGCTCGGCGACATCGTGCTCGTCGACATCGTCGAGGGCCTGCCGCAGGGCAAGGCCCTCGATCTGTTCGAGGCTTCGCCGATCGAGGGCTTCGATGCCGCCATCGTCGGCGCCAACGACTACGCCGCGACCGCCGGGAGCGACATCGTCATCATCACGTCGGGCGTGCCGCGCAAGCCCGGCATGAGCCGCGACCAGCTCCTCGAAACCAACACGAAGATCGTCGCCGACGTGACCGCGAAGGCCGCGGCCGCCAGCCCCGACGCCATCCTCATCGTCGTCTCGAACCCCCTCGACGCGATGGTCTTCACCGCCTGGAAGGTCTCGGGCTTCCCGACGCACCGCGTGCTCGGCCAGGCCGGCGTGCTGGACACCGCCCGCTACCGGTCGTTCATCGCCGCCGAGATCGGGTGCAGCGTCGAAGACGTGCAGGCCATGCTGCTCGGCGGGCACGGCGACGACATGGTGCCGCTGCCGCGCTATACGACCGTCTCCGGCATCCCCATCACGCAGCTCATCGGCCCCGGCAAGCTCGAGGAGATCGTCACCCGCACCCGCAACGGCGGCGCGGAGATCGTCAACCTACTCAAGACCGGCAGCGCCTACTACGCCCCGTCGGCCGCGACCGTGGCGATGGCCGAGGCGATCATCCGCGACAAGAAGCGCGTCCTGCCCTGCGCGGCCTACTGCGACGAGGAGTACGGCGGCGTCGGCGGCTACTTCGTCGGGGTGCCGTGCATCCTCGGCGCGGGCGGCGTGGAGAAGATCATCGAGGTCGAGCTCGACGCCCGCGAACGCGAGATGTTCAACGCGAGCGTCCAGCACGTCAGAGACCTGTGCGAGGCGACCAAGAAATTCCTGCCGAAGTAGTCGGCCGCTTCGTCGCGCGTCCGGCGGCGCGGGACGCTCCGGCCCCGGCCCGTCGGCCTTCTCTGGAACATACGCCATGACCCACCGCAGCGCCCTGACCCTTGTTCTGGCTTCCGCCCCGCTCTGGGCCGCGGCCCAGCCCGCGACCACTCGGCCCGCCGCTCCGCCGGCCGCCACGACCCAACCCGCGGCGACCGCCCCGGCCGCCGTGATTCCGTGCCCAGTCACCGGCCGGCCGATCGATCGCCACGTCGTCACACGCTTCCGCAACCGTTGGGTCTACTGCGCCGACGCGGACGCCCTGAAGAAGTTCGAGGCCGACCCCTACGAATACGCGGACCAGGTGCAGCGGCAGTGGGTGCTCGATCGCCCGCTGCGCGTGCAGGTCCGCTGCCCCGTCACCGGGCGTCCGATCGACCCGCAGGTCTACGAGGGCCGCGGCGAAACGGCCGTGTTCTTCGCCACCCCCGCAGCCCGCGACGAGTACCGCGCCGACCCCGCTCGCTTCGCCGCAAAACTGGCCGAGGCGTACACGTATCAGGCCGGTTGCGGCACCTGCGGCGGCGACATCGTCCCGGAGGTGTCTCTCGCCGACGACGGCCGCGTGCTGTACTTCTGCTGCCGCGGCTGCCGTGCAGCGTTCGAGAAGGACCCGGCCGCGTACCGCGCGAAGATTCTCGCGGGCATCGCCGCCAACGAGGCGGCCTGGCGCGCCCGCCACCCCGCGACGGCGACCGCGCCGGCCGACCGCCCGGCGCCCCCGTGAGGAACCCCGTGCCCGTGTCCGACTCGCCCGCCTTCCGGCTCGCCGACCGCGCAGCCGGCCTGCTGCTCCATCCCACGTCCCTGCCCGGACCGCACGGCTGCGGCGACCTGGGCCCCGCGGCCCGCGAGTTCGTGCAGTTTCTGGCGGCGGCCGGCGTGCGCTGGTGGCAGATGCTGCCGGTCGGCCCGACGCCGCCCAACGGAGCCCCGTACAGCTCGAGCTCTGCCTTCGCCGGCAACCCTTTGCTCGTGAGCCTCGCAGCGCTGGCCGCGGAGGGCCTGCTCGAGCGCCGCGAACTGGCCTCGGCCGCTTTGCCGTCGCGCGAACAGGCCGACTACCGCGCCGCGCGGGCGGTGCGGCTGCCGCGTCTGCGAACGGCGTGCCGCCGCTTCGTCGCCGACGGCGGCCTGCGCAGCGCCGCGTTCGGCGCGTTTCTGGCGACCGAGGGCGCGTGGGTCATGCCGTGGGCGCTGTACGAGGCGCTCCGCAGCCACCACGGCGGGCGGCCCTGGCCGATGTGGCGGTCGCATCGGGAAAAACCCGCACCGGCCGACCTGCGGGCGGAGGTCGAGTTCGCGCTCTTCGCCCAGTATGCGTTTCATCGGCAGTGGGCGGCCCTGCGGTCGTACGCCGCCGCGCGCGGCGTCGGCCTGCTCGGTGACATCCCGATCTTCGTCTCGCACGACAGTTGCGACGTGTGGGCCCATCCGCACCTTTTCGACCTGCACCCGGACGGCCGCCCCCGCACCGTCTCGGGCGTGCCCCCGGACCTGTTCAGCCGCACCGGGCAACTCTGGGGCCACCCGCAGTACCGCTGGGACGTGCACGCGGCGAGCGGCTTCGCCTGGTGGCTGGCCCGCTTCCGCCGGACGCAGGCGCTGTTCGACGCCGTCCGCATCGACCACTTCCTCGGCTTCAACCGCGTCTGGGCCGTACCGGGCGGGGCGCAGACCGCCCGGCGCGGCCGCTGGGTGGCGACGCCCGGTCGGGCCCTGTTCGCGACGCTGCGCCGCGCGCTCGGCCCGCTCGAAGTCATCGCCGAGGACCTGGGCGTCGTCACGCCCGAAGCCGCGGCCCTGCGGGAGGCCTGCGGCTTCCCCGGTATGCGCATCCTCCAATTCGCCTTCGGCAGCGACGATCCCGGCAGCCGTTATCACCAGCCGCACACCTACCCGCGCGCTTGCGTCGTGTACCCCGGCACCCACGACAACGACACGGCCGTCGGGTGGTTCCAGAGGGTTCGCGCGCAGCATCGGCAGGCCCCGCGCGGCCGGCGCTCGGAATACGACCGCGTCCGGGCCTACCTCGGCACCGACGGCCGGGCGATCCATCGCGACCTCACGCGTCTGGCGCTGGCGTCGCCCGCGAACCTCGCCGTCATCCCGGTGCAGGATGTGCTGGGACTGGACAACCGCGCGCGGATGAACCGCCCGGCGACGACGCGCGGCAACTGGGTCTGGCGGATGCGCCCCGGCGCGCTCACGCCGGCGCACGCCCGCTGGTTGCGGGAGCTGAACGAGATCTACGACCGACGACGGTAGACCCGCGCCGCCCGGCTTACTTCGCGAGCCGCTTGACCGTCTCGTACTTCTTCTTGAACTCGCTCTTCCACCGCCGCGTGATTTCGCGGGCTTCGCGGTCACCGCTTTCGAGCTTCTTCGCGAGCTCCGCGCCCTCGGCCTCGGTGAACGGCAGCTTGCGCCACTCCTCGAGCGCGGCCAGCTTCAGGCCGCCGTCGATCAGCGCCTTCCAGGCCTCCTTCACGTCGGCGTGCAGGTCGACCAGCGCCGCGCCCATCAGCTCCGACAGCAGCGTGTTGCGGCTGCGCTGGAGCTCGTCGTTCACCTGGAAGAACGTGCCGGCCTCGGCTTCCTTGTAGGGGTCCTTGATCAGCAGCTTGTCGGCGTACTGTGCGCAGACGTCCGGCCGGACGGGCATGCGGTACAGGGCGTGCTCCTTGGGCCCGCCCGGCTCGCCCGGCGGCAGCACCCACAGCCGCTGGCCTTCGGGGCTGAGCACGAACGCGATGAACCGCTCCGCCAGCTCGCGGTTCGGCGCCTTGCGCAGCAGCGCGATCGGGTCCGGCGTGATGGCCGACCCGCCCACGGGGTTGACGTACGCCAGCACGTCGGGCCCGGCCTCCGCGACGCGCCCGTAGGCGTAGAAGTCGATGCACGGCCCCGCCAGCACGTTCCCCGTGGCCACCTCGTTCGGGATCGCGCTGGACGAGTCGGTGATCAGGCGCGAGTTGGCGACGATCTGCATCAGCAGCGGCCAGCCCCGCTCCCAGCCGTACTGCTGAAGGATCAGCTCGTAGCTGACCCGCACGCTCGAGCTCTTGCGCGGGTCGGCGACCACCACCCAGCTGAACATCCGCGGATCGCCAAGGTCCTCCCACTTCGTGATCTCCGGCAGGCCCTGTTTGCTCAGGCCCCGCCGGTTCATCAGCACGCCGAAAGACGACAGCGCCGACCCGAACCACAGGTGCTGCGCGTCGTAGTTCGCGACGCCCGCAATGCCCTTCGGAATGCCCGCCAGGATCTCCGCGGAGATGTTCGCCTTCTCGAGGTAGCCCTTCGACGCCGCCAGGTCGTGGTCCGGCACGCCGCCCCCGAAGAACACGTCCAGACCGAACGAGCCGCCCTTCGCGCCACGCTCCTGGGCGTCCAGTTGCTGGATGATCTGGCCCGTCCCCTTCTTGATCCAGCGGATCCGCAGCGGCCGGCCGACGTGCGCGCAGAACGCCCGCTCGAACTCCGCCTGAATGTTCTCGTTGTGCGGCGTGATGATCTCCAGGTCGTACGACTGCGCCGCCGCCGACGCCGCCAGCGCCGCCGCCGTGCTCACCGCCAGGATTCCGATCAGGCTGCCTCGCATCGGCTTACTCCCACAGGGCCCGGACCGCCGCCCGGCCTCGTCCTACTCGCGGAGCACCACGACATCCTGCGGATCGACCCGGCACTGCACTTCCGTCCCCGCCCGCAGCACCGTCGTCGCCGCCCGCTCCAGCAGCATCGCCCGCACCACCAGCGCGCCGGCCGTCAGCGTGACCTGGAGCGACTCGCCCAGGTACACCGTTTCCACCACCCGCGCTCCGAACACGTTCGGGCCGGACGCGGCTTCGACCGCCACGGCCTCCGGTCGTATGGACACGGTACACGGCCCCACGCGGGGCGCATCGCCCGCCACGACCGCCTCCAGCACCCCCAGCGGCGTCTCCACCGTCCGCCGGTCGCCCGCGGCCTGCGTCACCGTGGCCGCGATGAAGTTCGTCTCCCCCAGGAAGTCCGCGACGGCTGCGCTGCCCGGCCGCCGGTACAGCTCGCGCGGCGTGCCGACCTGCGCGATCCGCCCCCCGAACATCACGGCCATGCGGTCGGCCACCGACAGCGCCTCCTTCTGGTCGTGCGTGACGTACACGGCCGTCAGGCCGGCTTCCTTGCACAGCCGGCGGATCTCGCCCCGCATCTCCAGGCGCAGCTTGGCGTCCAGGTTGCTCAGCGGCTCGTCCAGCAGCAGGCATTGCGGGCGAATCACCAGTGCCCGCGCCAGCGCCACCCGCTGCTGCTGTCCGCCCGAGAGCTGGTTCGGCTTCCGCCGGGCGTACTCGGACATCCGGACCAGCGACAGCGCTTCGGCCACGCGCTGCCGCCGCTCCGCCCGCGGCACCCGCCGCACTCTGAGGCCGAACGCCACGTTGGCTTCGACCGTCATGTGCGGCCACAGCGCGTAGTTCTGAAAGACCATGCCGGTATCGCGCCGCTGCGGCGGCAGAAAGGTCACGTCCCGCTCGCCGAACCGCACCCGCCCCGCGTCCGGCTCGTAGAACCCCGCGATCGTCCGCAGCAACGTGGTCTTGCCGCAACCGGACGGTCCCAGCAGGAAGAACAGCTCGCCCCGTTCGATCTCGAGACTGACGTCGTCGAGGGCCCGCACGCGGCCGAAGCACTTCACCACGCGCTCGATCGAAACCGGTATCACGCTGCCCGTTCCTCGTCCCGCGCCCGCCCCGCTCCGGGCCGGGTCGTCCGCCGCTAATCCGGCCGCGACGGGGTATTGAACGAGCAACCGCGACCGGCGGTCAAGCCTCGCACCGGGCCGCTGCGCCGCGGCTGCAGCCTCCCGTGCGACGACTGTCTGTTCGGCCGCCTCGCCACACGCCATGCGACGAAAACGGGGACCGGCGCTCGGCCGGTCCCCGGGAAGCTCACGCGCTTCGCACCGCGGCGCTAGTCCTTGCGGCCGAGCTGCGCGACATACGCCTCGAGCTGCAGCAGGTTCTTGCCGGCCATGTTCGCGACCTCGTAGAGGTGCGTCACCGACTCGACCTCCTCGACCTGCTCCTTGACGAACCAGCCGAGGAACTCGCGGGTCGCGAAGTCGTGCTCCTTCTCGGCCAGCGCCATCAGCTCGTGGATGCACTTGGTGATCTTCTTCTCGTGCTCCACCGCGGCCTTGATGGCGTCGGCGGGCGAGGCGTACTCGGCCGGCGGCTCCGGGATCGCCTTCAGATGCACCACGCCCTGCTGGGCGTTCACGTAGTCGATGAACTTGTAGGCGTGCGACAGCTCCTCCCGGGCCTGGAGCTTGAACCAGCCGGCCAGCATCTTGAGCGCCTGCCGCTCGAACTGGCAGGCGATCGCCAGGTAAATGTGCGACGAGTGGAACTCGTGCGTGATCTGCTCGTTGAGCTTCGCATTCATCGCATCCGAAATCAGCATCTCATCCACCTTTCCTATGCGGCCTCCGGCGCTCGGCCGGACGGCACGGGGTTTGTGGGGCCCATTGCCCGGGCGGCCATCCGCCGGCCGGCCGCGGGGATCCGCTCGCACAGGCGCAGCCCCGATTCGAGTGGATCGTGGATTATAGCGGGCGTCCGAACGGCCCACACGGACGCCCGTCGGCTCCGCGGCCCGCCTGCCCAGCGCCGCCGGCGGCCGGCCCGCGAAACCCGGCGGACGCCGGCCGTTTGCGGGCCCGCCGCCGGCCCGCTACACTATGCGCTCGCCGCGCGTCGGACTGCGCAAGTAACGTAGGCGTAGACTCTTAGCCTCCGCAGCGGGCCCGGGCGGGCCCGTGGGCGGTGCGGCCGGCGACGGCGCCAGGGACAAGCGATGGGCCAGGTCATCTCGGGCAAGCTCGACGCCGCGCCGTACGCGTTCGCGCTGGTGGTCGCGCGGTTCAACGAGTTCATCACGGGGCGTCTCGTCGCCGGGGCGCTCGACGAGCTCACCCGCCACGGCGCCGATCCGCAGCGCATCACGCAGGTCTGGGTCCCGGGATCGTGGGAGATCCCCCTGGTCGCCCAGCGCCTCGCCGCCAGCGGCCAGTTCCACGCGATCATCGGCCTGGGCTGCGTGATCCGCGGCCAGACGCCGCACTTCGAGTACGTCGCGGCCGAGGTCGCCAAGGGCATCGCGCAGGTCGCGCTGGCCACCGGGGTGCCGGTGACGTTCGGCGTGATCACGGCCGACTCGCTCGAGCAGGCCATCGACCGCGCCGGCGCCAAGACCGGCAACAAGGGCGCCGACGCCGCCCGTGCCGCGATCGAAATGGCCAACCTGCTGGGGGCTCTCCCGCGGTGAGCGCCGCCCGACCGCCGAGCGCGACGCCCGCCCGCCGCCCGCACCCGCGGTCGCAGGCCCGCATGCTCGCCGTGCAGGCCCTGTGCGCGTACGACGCCCTCGGCGACGGCTTCGGCGCCGAGATCCACACCTTTCTGCAAGACACACACACGTACGCCGACCTGGGCTGGTCGCAACCGCCGCCGCCGGATGCCCTGAGCTTCGCGCGGGCGCTGGTCGAGGAGACCTGGGCCCGTCGGCCCGAGCTGGACGCGCTGCTGGTTCGGCTCGTGCCGGGCTGGTCGCTCGAGCGGATTCAGCCCGTCGATCGCAACATTCTGCGGCTGGGGCTGTACGAGTTGCGGGAGTGCCCGCAGACGCCGCCCGCGGTGGTGATCAACGAGGCCATCGAGCTAGCGCGGCTTTTCGGCGGCGGCGACTCGCCCGCCTTCGTCAACGGCGTGCTTGACGCCGCGCGGCGGGAGCTGGAACAGGCGACTTCACCGGCTGCGCCCGATCCGGGCCCGGCCGCATGAGAGGCGGACATGGGGCTGTTTGACGCACTGCGGAAGGGACTGGCCAAGACGCGCGACAAGATCGTCGCCGGTCTGCGGACCGTCCTGCCGATCGGGCGCAAGATCGACGAGGAGCTGCTCGACCAGCTCACCGACACGCTGCTGGCCGGCGACATGGGTCCGAAGGCCGTGGCCGGGCTCATCGAGGAAGTGCGGGCCGCCTGGAAAGCCGGCCAGGTGCGCGAGGCGCAGGAGATCGTGCCGTTTTTGAAGGAGCGCATCGCGGGCACCTGGAGCGACAAGGACCGCGCGCTGCGCCTGGCCCCGCAGCCGCCGACCGTCATCTTCGTGGTCGGGATCAACGGCTCCGGCAAGACCACCAGCGTGGCCAAGCTGGCCTGGTATCTGCGCCAGCAGGGCCGCACGGTGCTGCTCGGCGCGTGCGACACGTTCCGGGCCGCGGCCGTCGACCAGCTCGTCATCTGGGCCCACCGCGCCGACGTGGACATCGTCTACCAGGCCACCGGCAGCGACCCCGCCGCGGTGGCATACGACGCGTGCGACGCGGCCATCGCCCGCAAGGTGGACGTGCTGCTGATCGACACGGCCGGCCGGCTCCACACGCAGGACCACCTGATGCGCGAGCTGAACAAGATTCAGCGCGTCGTGCAGAAGCGGCTGCCGGACGCGCCGCACGAGGTGCTGCTCGTGCTCGATGCGACGATCGGGCAGAACGCGATCAATCAGGCCAAGGTCTTCTCGCAGGCCGTGAACGTGACGGGCCTGTTCCTGGCGAAGCTCGACGGCTCGGCCAAGGGCGGCATCGTGGTCGGCATCCGCGACCAGCTCGACATTCCCGTGAAGTTCGTCGGACTGGGCGAGACGATGGACGCGATCGAGCCGTTCGACCCGCAGCGGTTCGTCGAGGCGCTGTTCGCGGGCGTCTAGCCCCCGCGCCGGGACGGTCACCGCCGCGCTCAGCCCGCCTCGCAGACCAGCCCGTCGTACGCCAGCTCCACGCCCGGTGGCAGCGCCGCGCTCGTCGCCGCGTGCCCCAGCTCGTGCGCGATGTGCGTCAGCAGCGTCCGGCGCGCCCCGATCCGCGCCGCCGCCGCCAGCGCCTGCTCCAGGTTGAAGTGCGTCGGGTGCGGCCGGCGCCGCAGCGCATCGAGCACCAGCACGTCGAGCCCCGCCAGCAGGGGCCACGTCTCGTCCGGAATCGCGCTGCAATCCGGACAGTACGCGATGTCGCCGATCCGGAACCCCAGCACGCGCGCGGGGCCGTGCCAGTACGGCAGCGGCGTCACGAGCCGTCCACCGATCTCGAACAATCCGGTGATCGGCTCGGCCCGCAGTTGCGGCTTGGCGCTCGGGTACGACGGATCGTCCTCGAACGCGTAGCGGAACATCTCCCGCACCCGCGCCAACGTGTCCGCCGCCCCATACACCGGCAGCTCGCAGCCGAGCAGATCGTTGAACCGCCGTACGTCGTCCAGCCCGACGACATGGTCCGCGTGCGCGTGCGTCAGAAGCACCGCATCGACCCGCGTCACCCCGCACGCCACGCACTGGAGCCGCAGCTCCGGCGCCGTGTCGATCAGCACCCCGAGGCCGTCGTACTCCAGCAGCGCGCTGGTGCGCGTGCGGCGGTCGCGCGGATCGGACGACCGGCACACCTCGCAGCGGCAGGCGATCATCGGAATGCCGTGCGACGTGCCCGAGCCCAGGATCGTCAGCCGCAGCCCCATCGTCGCTCCTGTCACCGGCCGGCCGCGCTCGCGCCCCGGCGCCGGGCTACACGGCCCACAGGTCCGAAACCTCGTAGCGGCTCGCCACGTGCAGGGGGTACGCCGCCCCCACCCGTTGGCGACTGGTCGCCAGCGCCAGTTCCGGCGTGTTGTTCTCCGCGCTCAGATGCGCCAGCGCGATCCAGCTCGGCCGCGGGCAGCAGTGGTGCAGCAGCGCCGCCGCCTCGTCGTTCGAGATATGCCCGGCGTGCCCGCGGATGCGGGCCTTGAGCTCCGGCGGGTACGGCCCCGTGTCCAGCATCTGCGGGTCGTAGTTGCTCTCTAGATAGGCCGCGTGCACGTCGCGCAGCGCCGTCGCCAGCGCCCCGAACGGATGCCCGAGATCCGTGAAGATCCCCAGCCGCCGGCCCTCCGCCTCGACGATGAACGCGACGCTCTCGCGCGCGTCGTGCGGCGTCGGCAGCGTATGCACCCGCACCGCCCCGAACGTCAGCGTGTGCCCCGGCGCGAACGACCGCACACCGTCCCCCCGGACCGGTCCGAACTGAGACCGGATCGACTGGTGCGTGGCCGGCGTCGCGTACACCGGCCACTCGAACAGCCGGTGGCAGACGCCCGCCCCCCGGGTGTGGTCTCCGTGGGCGTGTGAAAGAATCAGCGCGTGCACGCCGCGCGCGTCCCGGCCGTGCCGCGCCAGGCGCTCGCGGACGCGCCGCCCGCTCAGGCCGGCGTCGAAGAGCAGCCGCACGCCGGCCGCCTCGACGTAGATCGCGTTGCCGTTCGAGCCGGATTGCAGCGCACACGTGAGCATCAACGCAGTCTATCCGATCCGCCGCCGGCGCGTCCCCTCAGGCGCCGCGCCGATACACCACCGGATTCAGCGGACTGGCGGCCGGGTCGCCCGGCTTCAGCCCCGGGAACCAGCGGGCCAGGTCCGCGGGCCGGTGCGGGTTGTCCGGTGCGGCCACGCGCGTGCCGTCCGCGATGTAGATGATCGTCATCACTTCGCGCACGCGCTCCGTGCGGTTCGGCGGCGCCATGTGCAGCGTCCAGCCGGTGTGAAACGTCGCGTCGCCGGCGCGCATGGCCGCGTTGACCACCGAGTAGCCCCGCTCCCGCACGTGCCGCTCCAGCCGCGCCTCCGACTCATCCGAGATCGCCAGCGCCGCCACGCAGCCCTCGGTGTGCGAACCCGACGCGAACGTCAGCGCCCCCATCTCGATCGACACGTCCACCAGCGGCATCCACAGCGTCACGCAGCGGTCGTTGTCCAGCGGCCAGTAGTATTGGTCCTGGTGCCAGGGCGTCGGCCCGCCGCCCGCTTCCTTGAACAGCGCCTGATCGTGGTACAGCCGCACCCCGTCTACTCCCAGAAGCTCGGCGGCGACCTGGCCGAACCGCCGCGCGAGCGTGAAACGCGCCACCGCCGGGCTCGTCTCCCACAGGTTCGCGATCTGGATGAACGCCTGGTGGTACGTGTCGCGCTCGGCCAGCGGCACCGTGTGCTTGTTCGCGGCCCACACCCGCTCAGCGATCACCGGGCGGTAGGCAGCCACCTCGGCCGGCGCTGCCAATCCCCGCAGCAGGATGTGGCCGTCGCGCTGGAACTGGCGAACTTGCTCGGGCGTCAGCGCATAGTCGCTGCTCAGGTCCGGCAGCGCTTCCAGGTCGGGCTTCATGAGCGTACCTCCGCCGGAGCGGTGGCCGGGCGGCCGGCGCGCTCCAGGTCACGCCGCCGGGCCTGCTCCGCCCGTTCGGCTTCCCATTCGGCGATCTTCCGCCGCTCGAGCGTATCCTCGGGCTCGAGCTGCGGCTCCCAGGCGAACGTCCGGTGTTCCCACGTGAGCTCGCGCCCGCGGCAGCGGAACAGCGTGTAGCCCGGCGGGTTGCCGACCCAGTCCCCGGCCCACCAGGCCCCGCTGACGGCGGCGCTGGTCAGGTACCACACGCCGTTGAACCGGTATTCCTCGATGCGGTGGCTGTGTCCCTGGAGCAGGGCCGTGACGCCGTGCCGCTCGAGCACCTGCCGCAGCGGCTTGGTGTCCCACAACACCATGCTCCCGTCCAGCGCCTTCTTCTGCTCGTCGCCGTTGTACTGCCCGATGTGGCAGAAGGCCGCGATGTGCGTGACGCACACTTTCGGGCGGTCGCCGGCCGCGCCGAGATCGTACGCCAGCCACTCGAGCTGTTCCGGCCCGATGCGCGGCTCGTAGGTGGGACCGCTTTCCGCCGCCTTGGGATAGATGCTGTCGAGCACGGCGAAATGCCAGCCGCCATAGTCGAAGCTGTAGTAGCTCCGCTCCCAGCCGAGCCGGTCCATGATCATCTTCTTGCCAAGCTCGGGATCGTCCACGGCGCACTTCCGCCGGGCCGACCAGCCCAGCGCGTCGTGATTGCCCATACAGTGGTAGTACGGCATTCCGAGGCCGTCCGAGATCTCACGGTACAGCCGGATCTGCGTCTCGAAATCGGCCTTGGCCGTGTAGTTGCCGTCGAACGCCAGGTCGCCGCCCATCAGCGCCAACGCCGGCCGCGGCCGCAGCGCCCGCACGCTCTCCACGCACGCCCGGTAGCCGGCGTCGCCGCGGCGGCGGGGCGTGACGTGCATGTCGGTCAGGTGGACGAACGTGAAATCGGCGTCGTCGAACGCGGCGGCGCCCGACCGCGGCGGATCCGCGGCCCGTGCCGGCACGAGCAGTCCGGCGCCGGTGGCCACGAGTCCGCCGACGAACGCGCGGCGCGTGACGTCCATGACGGGGTCCTCGCTGCGATCCGGGAGCAGTCGCGTCCGCCGATTATAGCCGCGGGGGCCCCCGGACCCCCGAAACGCCGCAGGCCGGCGGAGTGCTCCACCGGCCTGCGGACGATTCGTCAGACGGTCACGTCCGCCGGCGCCCGCGGGGACGCGCGGCGGCGAACGGCGCGGCTACTCGCAGCTCGCGCCGATCCGGGCGACGAACGGATCAATGTCGTCGAAATCGACCTGCTGGTTGCCGTTGCAGTCGCCGTTCAGCCACGGGCAGTCCGCGTACGGCCAGCCCGCTCCGCCGGGGTAGCCCAGCGCCTCGACGAACAGGCCGATGTCGTCGAAGTCCACCTGCCCGTCGCAGTTCAGGTCGCCCGCGCACAGCGCCGGCCCCGGCGTGCCGAGCAGCAACTGGATTCGGATCGGCCGGGTCAGGTCGATGATCGGGCGCGACAGGTTGTCGGCGCCCGAGGTCGTCAGCCGGATCCAGCGGCCGGGCGTGGTGTCCTTGAAGAACCACTGCACCTCGTTCGACTGGCCCGGGTTGCCGGTGACGTTGCTGACGACCGCCGAGTTCGGCGGCACGGACACGTTGCCGTCGGTCGTGCCCGAGAAGTTCGGCGGCTGGAACAGCGCCTCATCGCCCGGGGCGAAGCTTTCAAAGTCGGCGATCACGAAGTCCGAGCCGCCGGGACCCGCACCGACGTTCACGACGTTGTCGATGTAGATCGTGTACGGGCCGGTGCTGCGGTTCGGCGACGACGCGTTCACCGCCAGCGCGACATGCTCCAGCACGCCGCGGGTGCCGTCGATCACACCATTGCCGCCGAAGAAGTTCAGCACGGGGTCGGTCGCCGGGTCGAAGATCACCGTCTGCCAGCCCGCGATCGCCGGCAGCGGCTTGCCCTGCGGCGCGCCGCTGATCTGCGCCGCCGCGCCGATCCACTCGAGCGGGCCGGTCGTGCCGCCGGTCGAGCCCAGCGGACCGGTGTCGCCCGTCTCGCGGATGCCCAGCGCGATCAGCAGGTCGCCGTTGCCCACCCCGACCTCGAGCGCCTCCGACGGCACGCTCGCGCCGCCCGGCCCGGATTGGACCGCCGTGATCAGGTCCAGATGGATCAGCGGCGTCACCGGCACCGTCACCGTGGCCTGTCCCAGCGGGTCCACGCTGCCGATCGGCACGTTGTTGGCGAATACCTGCACCAGCGTCGAGTTGGCCGCGATGTTCGTGACCGTCACGGTGGTGTCGCCCTGCTGCAGCGGACTGACGATGGTCGGCGCCGCCGGCGGCAGAATCTGCTGAAGCAGATACTGGAACCGGATCGGTTTGGTCAGGTTGATGGCGGGGTTCGGAAGCTGCGGCGCATTGAACGTCGTCAGCCGCACCCAGCGGTTGGCCGCGGTGTCGCGGAAATACCAGCTCAGCCGCACCGACTGCCCCGGGTTGCCCTCGACATCCGTGCTCCGCGAGCTGTTCGGAATGCCGCTGAAGACCGTCGGGTCCTCAAGGTTCGCGCTGGTCGAACCCGAGAAGCGCGGCAGGCGGAACATCACTTCGTTGGTATTGTTCGGCACCGCCTCGAAGTCGCTGACCAGCGCATCCGTGCCGCCGGGGCCGGCGCCCACGTTGACGATGTTGTCCACGTAGAGCACGTACGTCCCGACGCTGCGGTTGGGCGAGGTCGCGTTGACCGTCAGCGCAATGTGCTCCAGCGCGCCCATGCCGTTCGCCGACGACAGGTTGCCGTCCGCGCCCGCGCCCGCGAACGCCCGCACCGGGTCGGTCGCCGGGTCGAACGTGATGGTCTGCCACGAATTCGACGGCGTCACGGGCTTGCCCGTCGGCACGCCCGTGGTCGTCGACCCGAGCCACTCGATGCCGCCCGTCGTCCCGCCGTTGCCGCCGATCGGCGCCGTCGTGGCCGTCTCGCGGATGCCGATGCACAGATACACGTCCCCGTTGCCGCGGCCGACCTCCTTGGCCGCCGACTTGGCGCTCTCGCCCGAAACGTTCGACGCCGTGGCCGAGATCTGATCCAGCGCCACCAGCGGCGTGACCGGCACGTTGACCGTCGGCGCGCCGTTCGGGTTCAGGCTGCCGATCGGCGTGTTGCCGGCGTACACCGTCACCAGCGTCGCCAGCGGGTTTACGCCGGTCAGCTTGACCGTCGTGTCGCCCGCCTGAAGCGGCGGATTGACCGTCGGCGGGTTCGGCGGCGTGCCGACGATCACCTTCGCCGACCGGAAGCTCTCCACGCCGTTAACCGTCTGCGTCGCCTCGATCACCGTGTTCGTCGGTTGCGGCGGCACCGCGACGTTCGCGCTGCCCGTGCCGCCCGGCGCCGTGCCGACCAGCACGCCGTTCGCGTACACCTTCACCACCGCAGCCGTCGCGTACGGGGCCGTGAGCAGGCCGGTCACGTTGATGCTCGTCGCGCCCGCCGGAATCGGCGCCGTCACCGTCGGCGGCAGCGGCCGGGCCGCCGCCCGCGGATACGCCGGATCGCTCGTGCCCGCCGGCAGGGTCTGCGTCACGGTGACCGAATCGCCGAACTGGAGCGCCAGCCCGGTGATCGTCGTCTGCGCGCCCGTCGGCGTGATCGGACCGCCGACCGCGTTGCCGTTGATGTAGACCCGCAGCGCCGTCGCGGTCGCGTCGTGATCGACCACGATGGTGTCCTGTGCTCCGACCACCGGCGCCTGAATCGTCGGCAGCGGAATGGCCGGTGCCGTTCGCGGACCGCGGCACAGCAGGTGGAACCGGATCGCCGTCGACGTGTCCGGGATCAGGGCGGCCGTGCCGCACGCCGCTCCCACGCGCTGGAGCATGCCCAGCGTGCGGGTCGGGTTCGTGTTGTCGTAGGTCCACGCCAGCCGATGCGCGCTGCCGCCGTCATACGAACCGCTGCCCAGCAGCGCCGTCGAGTCCGGCAGTTCCGAGCTTTGCCCGCGGGCGCTCGGGAACCGGTTGACGCCGTCCTCCATGCTCAGGATCGCCGTGTACGGCTGACCGTCACCGTCCAGGAGCTCCACGCCGTCCACCAGCACCTCCCACGGCCCCAGGTCTTCCGGCCCGGCGTTCGGAACGATCGTGAACCAGATGCTGTCCATTGTGTAGAAGCCGGTCGGCGACGGCGCCAGCGCGCCGTTGCCGCCCAGGCCCGCCCGCACCACCGTCGGGTCGTTCAGCGGGATGTCCACCGTCTGCCACTGCGCATCACGGAAGACGAGCGGCGTGCCCTGCGGGACGAAGCCGCTCACGCTCGTCACGCCGACCCACTCCCAGCCCGGCGCCGCGAACGAGCAGCTCCCGCTGCCGCTCTCATCGAGCAGGATCGAGAATGTGTACGACGGCGGAAACGGCACAACCGTCACCGGCGGCGAGAAATCGCTCACCTGGTTCACCGTGTCACGCTGCGTGGCCGTGTACACATCGCCGGTCACCGCCGCCGCGATCGTGAAGACCACCGACGGCGTCCCCGGCGTCACCGTCTGCTGCCCGACCTGCACGTTGTTCGTGTACAACGTGACCTGATTCACCTGCGGCACCAGGTCCGTCACCGTCACCTGCGTGTCGCCGGCCACGATGATCGGCTGCACCCGCGGCGGCACGATCGGGTCCGGCGTCGGCGACTCGAACTGGAGCTCGTCGATCGAGAAGTCGATCTGCACGGCCGGGTCGGTCGCCACGTTGACGATCGCGATGTGCTCCAGCACGCCGCGGTTGTTCGGTGCGTTCAGGTCGCCGTCGCCCGTCATTCCGGCGATGCCGCCCCCCTGCGGCACGCCGTTGACCTTCACTTCGCCCGTCGCCAGGTTGAACTCCAGCTCCGCCGCGCCGGGGCTCGGCGGCAGAATCGCCACCGGCAGCGGCCGCCGGTTGCCGTTGGCGTCCAGCGTGTAACCGCGCCGCAACTGATCATCCCCTGCCGGCGTCGTGTCGATCACCCCGTTCGGTCCCGGCGCGATCACCGCCGTGCCGGTCGGCAGCCCCAGCGTCGTCAGGTTCGTCCCCACCGGGTACACTTGCACGTCGTCACCGGCCGCCGTCGTGTCCACGATGGTGTCCGCCCCGGCCGTGATCCCGTTCGGTGTCGTGGACACGCCCACCCACTCGATGTCGCCCGACTTGCCGCCGTTGGCCATCTGCGGCACGAGCGTACCGGTCTCACGGATCCCGAGGCAGATGCCGATGTCGCCCGCGAAGAACTCGCTGATGTTCACGAGCTTGAACCGGACCTTCCCCTCCGTGTTCAGCGCCGGGTTGGGCCGCACGGGGCCGTCGAACGTCGTGAGACGCACCCACGCGTCGGGATTGGCCGGATTCACCCAGCTGAAGAAGACCCGCAGAGCTGCGTCCCCTTCGGTTTGCGCGCCCGACGCGCGGAAGGCCGCGTTGCGGTCGAAATTGCTGCCGGTGTTCGGCACGATGAACGTGGCACTCAAAGAATTGAACTGCGGCGTGCGGAACATCTCCTGCGACGTGGACGGCACATCGATCGGCGGTCCGTTGAAACCGACCACTTCCGACGGGTACTGCGCCAACGCCGTCGGTACCGCGACCGCGGCTAGTAGCGTAAGGACACAAAGCGTGCGGGACATGAACCTTTCCTCCAGACGATGGTTCGGGGCCGATCGCCAGCACCGGCCCGCCGACAAGACTAGAACGAACTTCCGCGATCGGGGCGACGGACCACGCGAGTCCGTAACCGCTCCCTAGAGCAAGCACGCTCCGACGCGGAGCCTCAACTCCGCCGGAGCGTGCCCTTCCTTCTCATCGTAAGAGAGATACATCGGAGCATAGCCGAAGCGACGGCATTCAACCTCCGCCCATCCTCACGATGGGCCTCCGCGAGATCGCTCACGGCAAACATCCCGCGGAACACTGGGTTCCGTCCGCCAGTCGCACGCGGTCCGGACGCGTGCGGTTCGGGACGCCACGCTCGCGCAGGGATGACTTCCGCGCAGATCGCCCGCTCCCTGCCGCGCGCCAATGACTCGCTGGCGCTCCTCTCCACATCCGCCATGCAGTCCATGGCAGCGTTCGATGTGTCGGCGAACGCTACCTCAATGCCTCCAGGTGTCGAGTATACGCGGACTATCGAGTCCGGACAAGGCGAGCACACCGCCCGTAACGCTTCCCGGACACGGCGCTTATCGGACGCGAGCGCGGTGCGTTCCCCCCGCGATCCGAGGGTGTCCGACCACCACCGTTTCGTTATGATGCAGTAGCGGCTGGGCTGGGCTCGCGCGCACGCGGCCGGGTGCTCGGATCACCCGGCGCCGCAGCGCCACCCGGATGCGCGCATTTCCCGCGCCCACCGCACCTTGCGAGTCTCAACCATGCAGCGGACACCTTGTCGGCCGACACTCATGCGGGGCGGTCTCGTAACCCTGACAGTCGCCCTCGCGTCGTCGCTGACCGCCTCGGGTCAGATCATCATCGATAACACCGATCCGGGTTTCACGGTACTGTCGAACTCGTGGTCCACCGGAACCACCGCGCCCGGCCACTGGGGCGACAACTATCGCTTCCGCAACACGACCGCGACGGGCGCGACGTTCGGCGAGGTCGAGTGGCGCGCAAACCTGCCCGCGGCCGGCGCGTACGAAGTCGCGATTTATTACCCGCAGGGCACCAACCGCGCCACCGATGCGCCGTTCACCGTGCATCACGCCGCGGGCGACACGACCCTTCTCATCAACCAGCAGATCAACGGCGGCCAATGGGTCGTGCTCGGCACGTTCACGTTCGCCGCCGGCACAGTCGGCTCGGTCTCGCTGAGCAACGCGGCGTCCGCCAGCGTCGTGATCGCCGACGCCGTGGCCTTCACGCCGCAGACCGGCACGGTGCAGCTCTCCATGGCGGTCAGCCCGGTCGGCTGGGGTACGACCACGCCCGCGCCGGGCGGGCCGTACCCGCGGCCCCTCAACGAAATCGTGGCAATCACCGCTTCCGCGTACCCCGGCTACGAGTTCCACCACTGGGAAGTGTCGGCGGGCGTGGGCCCGGCCGATCCGACCCAGCCGAGCACGACGGTGCGGATGGACGTGAGCAAGACCGTCACGGCCGTGTTCGTGGAGCAGGCGGCGCCGGAGCCCGAGTTCCGCGCGTTCTGGGCGGACGCGTTCCACGCGGGCTTCAAGAGCGCCGCGGAGATTGACACGATGATCGGCTGGGCCCTGGCCGGCAATTACAACGCGATCATTGCCGAGGTCCTCGCCTTCCAGGATCGGACCGGCAGCGGCCACGGCGCCTACTGGAACTCGGCCCTGGTGCCGAAGGCCACCGACGTCAGCCCCCCCGGCTTCGACCCGCTGGCCTACCTCGTGCAGCGCGCCCATCAATACGGCATCGAAGTGCATTGCTGGCTCGTCGCGTTTCGCGTGAGTGCGGCCTGGCCGCCTGCGGGCAACAGCATCGTCGCCGCCCACCCGGAATGGCTGATGGTGCCGCAAGCCGCGATCGGCACGATCGCGAAGGTCGGATCGTACTACACGCTTGATGCGGGCTCGCCGGGCGCACAGGACTACCTGATGAGCATCGTCCGCGAGCTGGTGAGCAACTACGAGATCGACGGCATCCACTGGGACTACATCCGCTACACGCAGACGGACGCGGGCTATCCCAGCGACCCGAATTACGCCGGCTCGTCGCTCAAGCGCTTCCAGGCCATCACCGGCTACAGCGGCGTGCCCGCCCCCACCGGCGTCCCGGCCTGGGACGACTTCCGCCGCCGGACGATCAGCGAGTTCGTGCGGCGCGCGCTGTTCGAAACCGCCGTCACGCCGAGCGCGCGCCAGCCGCTGCGGCACACCGCCGCGTTGGTGACGTGGTACCCCGCCAACACCGACTTCACCCAGACCAATCCGTACAAGCTGTTCTGCGACTGGCGAGACTGGCAGGCCCGCGGCTACCTCGACGCGACCGTGCCGATGTGCTACTTCGACGAGGCCTCGTACGGCGCGACGTATCGCGCCTGGGTGACCAACAGCGTCAACTGGGCCAACGCCTCCGGCCGCCACACCTACATCGGCCCCGGCCTCTACCTGAACACCTTCGCGGACAGCCTCGCGCAGATGCAGTACAGCCGCGCCGCGGGCGCTCACGGGCACAGCACCTACTCGTACACCGCCACGAACGACGCCGGAACGCCGTGGTCCAATTGGTACGGCTACGTGGCGGCGAACTTCTTCACGCAGCCGACGCCGCCGCCGGCCATGCCGTGGCGCGATCCGGCCACGGCCACCGAGGGCTACATTTACGGCCGCGTCGCGGACGGTCTGACCGGCGCTCCGCTGGACAACGTGGCGGTGCGGCTCGGCGGCGTCAGCGTGGCGCAGACCGACGGCGCGGGGTACTTCCTCGTGCCGCATGTCGCCACGCCGGTCGGCGGCGCGACGGTCGCGCTGAGCGTCAACTGCCCCGCCGGCGGCGGTACGGTGAGCCGCCCCGCGGTGCGGGTGCTGCCGGCGGGCTTCACCGAGGCCAACTTCGGTTGCGGCGCGTGGCTGCCGGGCGATATCGACGTGGACGGCGATGTCGATGGCGCCGACGGAAACCGCTTCCTGAAGTGCATGCTCGGCCCCGGCGTCGGTCCGCCGCCGCCCGGCTGCGACCTGTTCGACCTCGACGCCGACGGCGACATCGACCTCGCCGATTTCAGCGTCGTCCAGCTCGCAATCGGCCAGTAACCGACCGCACGCGGATCGCACACAGGCCCCGCGCCCGCCCCCGACGGGCGTTGCGCCGGCGTGCTACGATGCGCCGATGACCGCCCCTTCGTGCGCCGCCGCACCCGAGCTGCTCGCCCCCGCCGGCGACTGGCCCGCGCTGCGCGCCGCCGTCGCGGCCGGCGCCGACGCGGTGTACTTCGGGCTGGGCACGTTCAACGCGCGCCGCCGCGCCCGGAACTTCACCGTCGAGTCCCTCCCCGAGGTGCTCGGCTTCCTCCACGAGCGCCGCGTCCGCGGCTACGTCACGCTCAACACGCTCATCTTCCCCGACGAGCTCGGCGCGGCCGTCGCGCAGGTGCGGGCGCTCGCGGCCGCGGGCGCCGACGCCGTCATCGTGCAGGACGTCGGGCTGATTCCGCTGATCCGCCGCCTCGCCCCATCGCTGCCGATCCACGCCTCCACGCAGATGACGCAGACCGAGCCCGAGGGGCTGGCGCTGCTGGCCGCGTGGGGCGTCGGCCGCGCGATCCTGGCGCGGGAGCTGACGCTGCCGGAGCTGGCGGCGATCGTGCGCGCCGCCCCGCTGCCCGTGGAGGTCTTCGTTCACGGCGCGCTGTGCATCTCCTACAGCGGCCAGTGTCTGGCCAGCGAGGCGCTGTGGGGCCGCAGCGGCAACCGCGGCCTGTGCGGGCAGGCCTGCCGCCTGCCCTGGACGCTCGTCGTCGACAACCGCCCGGTCGGACCGGCTGCCCGCGCCTACCCGCTCAGCCCGCGCGATCTCGCAACCCTGGACCGGCTGCCGGAGCTGGTCGCGCTCGGCGTCGCCGCGCTGAAGATCGAAGGCCGCCTCAAGGACGCCGCGTACGTCGCCGCGGTCACGCGGGCTTACCGCGCCGCGCTCGACCGCGCGTGTGCCGGCGGCGCGCCGACATTGCCGCCCGAAGTCGCGCGCGATCTGGCCCACACCTTCTCACGCGGAACCGGCCCGGGCTTCCTCGCCGGGGTCGACCACGGGCGTCTGGTCGAAGGGCGGACGCCCGGGCGGCGCGGCCTGTTGCTCGGCCAAGTTACCACCGTCACACCGCGCGGCGTCGTGCTCGTGCTGGCGACGCCCGCCGCATCGACCGCGGACCTGCCGATCAAACCCGGCGACGGGGTCGTCTTCGAGCAGGTCCCGACAGACGCCGACGCCCCCGGTGGGCGCGTGTACGCGGTTCGGCCGGCGACGGCGACCGAGGCGACGCGACCCGCGGGCCGGGGGGCCCCGTCGAAGGGGACCGTCCGCAGCCGGCCGCACGCCGACGCCGCTGTCCATCGCGTGGAGCTGGAGTTCGGGCGCGAAGACATCGAACTCGCCCGCGTCGCCCCCGGCGCGCGCGTCTGGAAAACCGACGACCCGGCGGTCCGTCGGCGTCTGGAGCGCTTCGGTGCGGAGAGCGGTTTCACGCGGCGGATCCCGGTGCATGCCGAGGTGACGGTGTGCCCCGCGGCCGCACCGGTCGGAAGCTGGAACCTCACGCTTACGCTGCGCTCGGATGACGTGCTCGCCGTGCGCGTCGCCGCGCCCGAGCCGCTGGCGCCGGCCCGCACGCAGCCGCTGACGCGCGCCGCCCTCCGTACCCAGCTCGACCGCCTCGGTGACACGCCCTTCGCACTCGCGGGCGTCGCGCTGCTCGCGGAGGGCCAACCGGCGGAAAGCGTCCCGGTCATGCTGCCGCGCAGTGTGCTCAACGAGCTGCGCCGCGCGGCGGCCGCGGAACTGCGGGGCCGGCTGGCGGAACGGCACCGGCACGCCGTCGCGGACATCGATGCGGTAGCGGTGGAACGGGCCGCGCTGCGCGCCGTGCCCGCACCGGCCGACGCGCACGCGCCGCGCCTGCACGTGCTGGTCCGCACCCCCGCGCAGCTCGCCGCGGCGCGGGCGTGGCAGGCGGACCGGCCGGAGACCGCGGGCGACGCCTACGTGGATTTCGGGCGACCGGCGGACTGGACCGCGCTGCACGCCGCCGCCCCGGGCGTCGGCCTCGCGACGCCGCGGATCGTGCACCCCGGCGAGTGGGACCGGATCGCCCGCGCGCTGCCCCGCGCCCGGGGGCCGGTGCTCGTCCGCACGCTCGGCGCCCTGCGCCGGCTGCGGGAGCACACCCCGGACCGCCGCCTCGTGGGCGACGCGTCGCTGAACGCCGCCAACGAAATCGGTGCCGGCGTGCTGCGGGCGGCCGGCCTGGCCCGCGTAACGCCCGCGGCCGATCTCACGTTCCGGCAACTCCGCCTGCTGCTCGACGCCGCCCCGCCCACCGCTTGCGAGGTCGTGGTGCATCAGCATCTGCCGCTCTTACACACGCGGCATTGCCTGCTCGCCGGCGCGGCCGCCGACGCCGCGGGCGAAGATCCGACGGACGCCGCCCCGGCTTGCTGCCGCAGCCCGTCGCCGATCCCGTGCGCAGCGCGGGCCGCGACGCGGTACGGTCGTCCCCCGTGCGACGGGCCGCCGGTGCGGCTGCGCGACCGCAACGGCGTCGATCATGTCGTCTGGGTCGATGCGCTCGGGCGCAGCACCGTCTTTCACGGCGCGGCGCAGTCGGCGGCCGAGTATGTCCCGCAACTGCTCGCGCTCGGTGTGCGCGACTTCCGCATCGAGCTGCTCGAGGAGCCGCCGGATGCAGCAACGCGGCTGCTGGACGCTTACGCGGCGCTGCTGACCGGAACGCGGCCGCCGGCCGACGTGCTGGACGCGGTGCGCGCGGCGACGCCCGCCGGCGTCACGCGCGGCACGTGGGCGCGCGAGGAGCCCGCGCAGCCGGACGAGCTACGGGCACCCCGCGCGATGCGGGAGCGCGGGACCTCTGCCGGTCCTCGACGAATGTGACCGCGGGGCGAAGCGACCGCCTCTCGGCAAACCACGCACTGGGGGCCGGACGCGGCGGCCACGCGGGCTGCGGCGGATCAGCTCGCGGCCAGCACCGTCCCCCGGCATTCGCCGAAACCGATGCGGTAGTCCGGCCCTTCGCAGTAGCCGCGCAGGATGACCGTGTCGCCGTCCGCGAGAAACGCGCGGGTCGTGCCGTCCGGCAGGGCCACCGGCAGCGCGCCGCGCTCCGTGATCTCGAGCAGACACCCGCACGGGCTCGGGAGCACCCCGGGCGGGCCCGGTGGCCCGCTCACCGTGCCGCCGGCGAGCAGGTCGCCCGGCCGCAGGTTGCACCCCCCCGCAGTGTGGTGCGCGATCATCTGCACCGGCGACCAGTACAGCTCGCGGAGATTCGTGCGCGTCAGCAGCACCGGGACGCCGCCGCCGGCCGGCACGAGCTCCGCCTCCAGCCGCACGTCGTACGCCTGCGGGCCCTTCGTCCGCAGATAGGGCAGCGGCTCGGGCTCCTGCGCCGGGCCGGGGCAGCGGAACGGCTCGAGCGCCGCCGGCGTCACGACCCACGGCGACACGCTCGTCGCGAAGTTCTTGCCCAGAAACGGCCCGAGCGGCACGTACTCCCACTGCTGAACGTCGCGGGCACTCCAGTCGTTGACCAGCACAAAGCCGAAGATCTGGTGCGGCGCGCGCGCGACCGCCACGGGCTCGCCCAACGCATTGCCCCGCCCGATGAACCAGCCGACCTCCAGCTCGTAGTCGAGCTCGCGCGTCGGCCCGAAGACCGGCGCGTCGGCCCCCGCCGGGCGGTACTGCCCCCGCGGACGGCGGATCGGCGTGCCGCTGACCACGACGGAGCTCGCGCGGCCGTGGTAGCCGATGGGCAGGTGCGGGTACTGCGGCGGCAGCGCGGCCTGCGCCCCGCGGAAGATGCGCCCGACGTGCTCGGCATGATGCCGCGACGCGTAGAAGTCGGTGTAGTCGCCGATGGCGCAGGGCAGCAGCAGCTCGGCGTCGGCCGCCCATACGAATACCTGGTCCCGCAAGGCCACGTCGTCGCGCAGCGTCGGCTCGTCGTGCCGCAGCAGCCGACTCAGCTGCGTCCGCACGGCCCGCCACGCGGCCGGGCCCGCGGCCATCAGCGGGCCGAGCGTCGGCCGGGCGAGGACCGGTCCGGCAACGTCCGGGACTTGAAGCAGGCCGCGTTCCTCGAGCACGGCCAGGTCGACGATCCAGTCGCCGAGCGCCGCGCCGACGCGCGGGGCGTCGCCCGGCTGCGGCCGAAACACGCCGTAGGGCAGATTCTGAATCGGAAAGTCGCCGTCCGGCGCGATGTCGAGGAACGAGCGCAGAGCGGGGTCAACGGTCGGGTCCATTCGCGGGCTCCGTATTCCGAGGAGCGCGAAGTGTAGCGGCTGCCCCCACAGGCGCCCCGTTCCCGCCGCGGCCGCGCGGGTCACCGCGAACGTCGCGGGCGCCCCATCAGCTCGGGTACACGAACTCGACCGGCAGCTGCACGCCCGGGTGCAGGCTCTGCTTGACCGGGCACGTGTGGGCCGCCGCCTCGAGCCGCCGCCGGTCGTCGTCCGACAGCCGCAGCCCGGCCGGCAGCGTGATCGTCGTCCGCAGCGCACCGATGCGGCGGACGGGGGCGGCCACCATCTCCTTCACGACGCGCACGCGCGTGCCGCACAGGTCCCACCCGTGCCGCTCGGCCACCTTGCCCATGATCGTCAGCATGCACGTGCCCAGCGCCGTCGCGACGAGGTCGGTCGGCGAGAACGCCGCCCCCCGCCCGCCGTTGTCCATCGGCGCGTCGGTGACGAGCCGGCTGCCCGACGGCCCGTGCTGCGCCTCGCACTGCAACTCGCCCCGGTACCCGATCTCGATCTCGACGGACATGGCGTGGCTCCGTGAAACGTCCAGTTCCCGGCTCTCGGCTGCCAGCGACCGACTTCCAGCGATCGGCTCTCAGCCACGAGGTTTCAGCGATCAGCCCTCAGCTCTCCATCCCGCCGCGCCGACACTCGCCCTCCGGCCGCCGGCGGGCGGCCTCCGGCAATCTGACGCCCGCCGCCGGCTGGCCCGCATCCCGATGCCGGGCGGCGACTCCGCGCCGTCGTCGCTCGCCGGCCGCGCACCTCAATCCCTCAATCCCTGCTTTGTGCCTTCGTGCCTTCGTGCCTCCGAGCCTTCTTCCTTCCGGAACTCGTACCCGCCCTTTTCCGCCCCCCAGACCTGCCGACCCTCCGCGTCGAAGCCCCGGTCCCACGTCACCATGCGGTCCGGCCAGATCGTCGCCTCCGACGTCGCGTACCGCGCCCCTTGCAGCGTGCTCTCGCACCCCGTCCCCACCGTGCTCCCCCGAAAGCTGCCGTCCGGCTGCCGCCGCAGCACCAGCGCGCAGCCCGTCCGCGGCTGGAGCTCCTCCGGCCGCAGCGCCGCGAACCGCTCCGGCTCGCGCCACGCACCCGCCCACACCCGCGGGTCGCCCGGAAGCGTATACACCGCGCTTTCGATCGCCCCGTCCGGCCGGGCCCGCAGCCGGTACACGCGCTGCCGGTACGGCCGGTCGAGCGCCGTCGCGGCCGCCTGCTCGACGTACAGCCACGGGCCGTCGGCCCGCCCCGGCCAGATCGGCACCATGTGCAGCCGGATGTCGCGGTAGTGCTCCGGGTCGG
The DNA here is from genome assembly GCA_937928595.1 of uncultured Phycisphaerae bacterium. Taxonomy (GTDB): domain Bacteria; phylum Planctomycetota; class Phycisphaerae; order UBA1845; family Fen-1342; genus CALGJV01. The sequence goes on from CALGJV010000009.1 coordinate 79,106, forward strand.
CCGCGGCCTGGGCGGCACTGCTGAACGGGCCGGTCATCCACGCACACAACGTGCGGACGTCATCCGCGGCGGACGACGCGGCCGTAGGACCGGGCGTGCGACACCCGCCCGACAGCAGCACCGCGAGCGACACGAGCAGCGTCGTAACCGGCGGGCGACGTGAGCACATGAGCGCATCCTCGCCGCGCCCGCCGCGCCGGGACTCCTCCCGGCAATCCGCGGCGGTCGCACGGCGAACATGATGCGGCCCACGCGGCCGCGACGCCAGTCGGCGAGCCCCGGGTCGCGACGGGGAGTGGCGTCACGCGGTTGCTGCGTTCATTTCCGCGCGAGCTGCGTAAGAAAGGCGTCGATATCCTCGAGGTCCACGCCGCCGTCGCGGTTGCAGTCGGCGCGGAGATAGTGGCAACCGGGATACGCCTGCGCGTACTCCGCTTCGCCGCTCAGCGCCGTCAACAAGGCGGTGATGTCGTCAAAGTCAACTCGGCCGTCGCAGTTGAGATCGCCCAACGTGACGCGGTCGATGGCCTGGCGGATGAGCTCGAAAGCGTGCAGAGCGGGGTCCACCGCCTGGGCGGTGCCGGCCGGCGTGTCGGTCACGAGCATGCCGACGATGCCGCGACGCCGGTCGATCCACGAGAAGCTGCCCCACGCGCCGGGACTGGTGAGCTCTTCCACCGCGCCCGAGACCGGATTGCGGGCCAGCACCCATGCCCCGAAACCGTACCAGATCGTCTCGGCCCCGTACGGAAACCAGGGCGAGCCGTTGGCGAAACCCAGCGGCAAATGGTAGATCGGCAGGCCGTAGGACTGGTTCGTGAACAGCTCCCCGATTGCGGCCGGCGAGAGGATCGTCTGCCCCGCGGAGACGCCGCCGTCCAGAATCATCTTGAGATAGCGGAGGTAATCGACCGCCGACGTCCGCACGCCGCCGCCAATGGAGGGATTCAGGCCGAACTCGCTGTACGACGTGCTCGTCATGCCCAGCGGATTGAAAATCCGCTGCGCCGCCAGCAGCCGCCAGTCCACGCCCGTCGCGTTCTGCGCCGCCAGGCCCGCGACCTGCATCCCCTTGCCGTCGTAGGCCATCTGCGTGCCGGGCGGAAACACGACGGGGGTGTTCTGCGCGATGCGGCTGACCGACTGTTCGAGCGTCAGCAGCGGGTTGATCTCGTACATCACGCCGCCGAACAGGCCGCTGGTCATCGAGAAACACTGCCGGATCGTAATGTCGCCCTTCCCGGCCGACTGCATCGCGGGCACATAGTCGCCCACGCGGTCGTCCATGCCCAGGTGCCCGGAATCGATGACCGACAGGATCACCCCGGCCGAGATGAGCTTCGTGGCCGACGCCATGTGCACGACCGTGTTCGGCCCGATGGCCCCCAACTGGAACTGATAAATCAGCCGGTCGCCCTCACGGATCATGACCAGCACGTTCCCCTCGAACAACGCGATCGAGTCCGTCAGAAACGCATCGACCGCGGTAAAGTCGTAATCTGGGCCGCCCCCGGTCTCCGGTCCACCCCCCAGGGTTTTTACGGACCCGCCCACCACCACGGTCAGCCCCGCCAACAGCCACAGCACAGCACCGCGCGTCATGAGGGATGCCCTCCAGTCGGTTGACCGGACACCAGGTCCACACCGGTGTCGGCTACCCAACGCTGAACGACGCACCGGGCCTGATATTCGGTGAGCGTACATTAACTTTCGGTTTATCCCCGTCGGCCGCGTCCGCCCGGGCCTCCCCCGTGTGCGCCGGCCCGTACCACTCGTCCAGCATCCGTTCGAACTCGAATGGGCTCCGCACCGCGACGATCGCCGCCCGCACCTTCTTCGGCGTCGGGTGCCACCGGCTGTAGCTCAGCCCGCTGCGCCACAGCATGCGGACCGGCGGCCGGCCGCGGTACAGCTCCAGCAGGCCCGCGAGCTGCGCGGCCAGCGCGGCCCGCTGCTCCGCCAAGCTCGGCGGGGGCGGGGCAGGCCGCCCGTCGGCCAGCGCCCGGCACGCCGCGAAGATCCACGGATTGCCGATCGCCCCGCGTGCGATCGCGACCCCGTCCACGCCCGTCTCGCGCAGCATCGCGAGGCACGCCTCGGCCGTGAGCAGGTCGCCGCTGCCGATCAGCGTGCGGGGGCCGACGCGCCGCCGCATCTCCGCCAAGAACCGCCAGTCCGCGGCACCGGTGTACCGCTGCGCGACGGTGCGGGCATGGAGCGTCACGGCCGCCACGCCCGCCTCGAGCGCGCCGTCCAGCACGCGATCGAACCGGCGGCGGCTCTCGGCCGAGTCGTCGAGGCCGCGGCGCAGCTTGACCGTCACGGGGGCCCGCCCGCCGACGGCGGCGAGCACGGCCCGGACGATCGCGAGGGCGGTCTGGGGCTCGCCGAGCAGGTAGCCGCCGCGGCAGCGCTTGAGGACTTTCTCCACCGGGCAGCCGAAGTTGATGTCGATCACGTCGTAGCCGAGCCGGACGAGGCGGTCGGCGGCCGGTCCGAAGTCGGCCGGGTCGGAGCCCATGAGCTGCCCGCCGATGGGATGGTCGTCGGCGGGCACGGCGAGCAGGCGCTTCTGCCACGCGCCCTCGTGGGTGACGCAGCGGTCCAGCACGACCTCGTTGACGGCGTAGGCCGCGCCATGGCGGCGGCAGAGGCGACGCATCGGGGCGTCGCTGTGGCCGCTGAGCGCGGCCAGCGTAAACGGGTGGGCGATCTCGACGGACCCGATGCGGAACACGGACGTCGGCCTCCGAACGCTCACAGGCAGTGTAGCACGCGGCCGCACGCGAGGTGCGGGCGACGAACCGCGCCGACCGGGCCGTGCCGGCCGCCGTGAGCAACCGGTCCGTCCGCTAGGGGTCTTCACGCGGGACGTCGGGCGGCTCGAGCGCGGCCCGGGCCGCGTCGAGCTGCTTGTGCGAGCCGACGAGGACGAGCACGTCGCCCGGCGTCAGCACGAGCTCGGGCGGTGGGTTGGGAATCGGCTGACCGGCGCGCGTGAGCGCGACGATCGTCGCGCCCGTGCGGGCCCGCAGATCGAGTTCGCGCAGGGTGCGGCCCGCGGCGGGGCTGGTGCGCGGCAGCAGGTGCGTGCGGGTCACGGCCGCCTCGAGCAGGCTGAGCCACTCCGAGCGCAGCGCGGCGTCGGTGGGCCGGCCGCGGAGCATCCCGTACTGTCCGGCGCGCACGAGCGTCACCTGCTGCTCGATGACGTTGGCGGGCAGGCCGAACTCCTGGAGCACGTGGGCGAAGATTTCGATGGACGTTTCGAACTCCTCGGGGATGACGCGGCTGGCGCCGAGGCGGCGGAGCGGCTCGAGCTCGGCCACGTAGCGCGTGCGGGCGAGGATGTAGAGGTCGGGGCGCAGCGCGCGGGCCTGGGCGACGATCCGGCGTGTGGCGAACGAGTCGGCGATGGCGACGACCAGCGCGCGGGCGGTGCGCAGGCCGGCACGCAGCAGGATGTCGCGGCGGGCGGCGTCGCCCACGAGCACCGTGGCGCCGTCGTCGCGCGCCGTCCGGGCGTTGACCCGGCTGGCCTCGACGACGATGAACGGGATCCGCGTGGCCCGCAGGACGCTCGCGAGGTTCCGGCCGTTGACGCCGTAGCCCACGACGATGACGTGGCTGGTCAGCGCCGGCGTTGCCTCGCCGGCAAGCTCGTCGGGCTCCTCGCGCTGGAGCCGGCGGGCCACCGCCAGCGCCAGCGGCGACGACACCGTGATGAACACCGCCCCGCCGATCATCGTGCCCACCGTCCACGCGACGAACTGCGCGAACGTGATCGCGTCGAGGAGCCCCCGGTCGTGGGCCTCCTTGGCCAGCACGTACCCGAACTCGCTGATCGTGCAGAGCGCCAGGCCGACCAGGACGGCCAGGCGCAGCGGCCAGCCCGCCAGCACCACCGCGCCGGCCGCCAGCGCGGCCTTCAGCACGAGCGTCAGGAAGATCACCGGCACGAGCGCGCCCCCGCCCTGCGCGAGGACGTCCGGCTGGACCAGCATGCCGATCGACAGGAAGAAGAGTGCGTTGAACGCGTCGCGGAACGGGGTGATGTCCGCGCGGAGCTGGTGCCGCAGGTCGGACTGGGCCAGCAGCAGCCCGGCGATGAACGAACCCAGGGCCCACGACCAGCCGGCCTGGCTCGCGAGCCAGGCCCCGGCCGCGGCCATCAGAATCGCGAACAGAGTCGTGAACTCGGTGCCGCCGAACCGGAACACGACCTGCACGAGCCGGGGTACGACGAGCCGCGCCAGCCCCGTCGCGACGAACAGCGCCGCGAGCGAAAGGCCGGCCCCGGCCAGCGTGCTGGCCGCGTCTTTGCCGCCCGTGCGAGCCAGCAGCGGCAAAGCGATGAGCGCGAGGAGCGAGAAGACGTCTTGCAACAACGAGATGATCGTGCCGATCATGCTCGCGGGCGATTCGGTTTCGCCGCGGTTGGCGAAGTGGTTCACCATGATCGCGGTGCTGCTGAGCGAGATGGCCACCCCGAGCACGAGGGCTGGCAACCCAGCCAGACCGGCGAAAACCGTCAATGCCGCGGTCGCCAGGATGGTGGTCACGCCGATTTGCAGCAGCGCCGCGACGGCCAGCCGCCCGCCGGCGCGCCGCAGCGGCTCGGGCGACATCTCCAACCCGACCACGAACAGCAGCAGCACCAGTCCGAGCTCGGCATAAAACTGCACGGACTCGCGGGCGATCAGTCCCAACCCGCCGGGACCGACCAGCACACCCGCCAGCAGGAACCCGACGATGGTCGGCGCCCGCACGGCGCGCATCAGCCACGCGGCCGTGAGCGCGGCACCGAACAGGATCACGATGCCCGTCAGGTCGCTGTGCATGCGCGGGTATTCTCCCGGTCACGCGGCCCGGCGGGAACGCACGGCGCGGGCCGATTAAACGCGAGAAGGGCATCGGTCGACCGATGCCCCTCTTGAGACCTGCACGCGGCGATCTAAAAGATGATGCGCAGGTTCCAGCCGAGGATCCCGCCGATGATCAGGGCGGGCAGCCACGCGATGATCCAGTTGAACATGTCCAGCTCCCGAAACTGCGCCGCCCGGACAGCGAATCCACGGCCGCGGCTCACCACGAGCCACGCATCCACCGCGCCTCTCGCTCGGCGGCCCAATGAGCAAGAGCATAGGCCGTAAGTCTCGGCCCGACAAGGGCTCGCGCCGCTGATTTTGCGTCGCCGCGTCCCGGCCGCGCAGTCGCACAGTTGCAACGCCGCCCCGGCCGATTGAGCCGCGCGCCGGCGGCCGATACGATCTCCGGCTCGACGGCCGGGCGGGGGCGGCGGCCGAACGGCGGAGATTCCCGGTGCGCGACATGGAAGCATCGAAACCGCGACGCAGTCCGACGGACGAAAGCGCCGGCGGGGCCCCGTCCGGGGCCGCCGGCCCGCGCGACTTCATCCGCGAGATCATCGACGAGCACAACCGGACCGGCCGGTTCGGGGGCCGCGTGCACACGCGTTTCCCGCCCGAGCCGAACGGGTACCTGCACATCGGCCACGCCAAGAGCATCAACCTCAACTACGGCCTGGCGGTGGAGTACGGCGGGACGTTCAACCTGCGCATGGACGACACGAACCCGGTCAAGGAAGAGCAGGAGTACGTGGACTCGATCATCGCGGATGTGCGCTGGCTGGGGGCGCGGTGGCAGGGCCAGCGGGACGACGACCCGCGGGCCGGCGTGATCTGGGCGTCGGACTACTTCCAGCAGATGTACGACTGGGCGGTCGAGCTGATCCGCAAGGGCAAGGCGTACGTGTGCGACCTGTCGCCGGAGGAGGTCAGCCGGTCGCGCGGCACGCTGACGACTCCCGGACAGCCGAGCCCCTACCGCGACCGGTCGATCGAGGAGAACCTCGACCTGTTCGAGCGGATGCGGCGCGGCGAGTTCCCCGACGGCTCGAGGACGCTGCGCGCGAAGATCGACATGGCCCACCCGAACCTGAACCTGCGCGACCCGGTCATGTACCGCATCCTGCACGCGACGCACCACAACACGGGCGACGCCTGGTGTGTCTACCCGATGTACGACTGGGCGCACGGGTTCGAGGACTCGCTGGAGGGCATCACGCACAGCATCTGCACGCTCGAGTTCGAGAACCACCGCCCGCTGTACGACTGGTTCATCGACGCCGTGAACGAGGGCCGCACGCCCGACGGCAGCGGGCCCTGGGGACGGCTGATCCACCACCCGCAGCAGATCGAGTTCGCGCGCCTCAACCTCACCTACACGGTCATGAGCAAGCGGCGTCTGCTGGCCCTCGTGAAGGAAGGCGTGGTCCGCGGCTGGGACGACCCCCGCATGCCGACCATCGCGGGCCTGCGCCGCCGCGGCGTGCCGGCCGAGGCCATCCGCGAATTCTGCCGCCGCATCGGCGTCTCCAAAGTCGAGAGCACCGTCGATATCCAGCTCTTCGAGCATTGCGTCCGCGAGTACCTCAACCGCGTGGCCCCGCGCGCCATGGCCGTCCTGCGCCCGCTCAAGCTGGTCATTGACAACTACCCCGACGGCCCCGGTGAGACGCTCACGGCCATCAACAACCCCGAAGACCCCGCCGCCGGCACCCGCCCCGTGCCGTTCAGCCGGGTGCTGTACATCGAGCGCGACGATTTCCGCGAGACGCCGCCGCCGAAGTACTGGCGTCTGTACCCCGGCAACGAAGTGCGGCTCCGCTACGCCTACCTCGTCCGCTGCACGGGCTGCCGAAAGGACGCCGCGGGCAATGTCGTCGAGGTGCACGCGACCTACGACCCGGCCACCCGCGGCGGCGACGCGCCCGACGGCCGCAAGGTCAAAAGCACGCTGCATTGGGTCAGCGCAGCACACGCCCGGCCGGCCGAGGTGCGGCTCTACGACTACCTGTTTACGAAGCCCGATCCCGACGACGTCAGCGACGACGCGCTGCGGGCGGCGGACAGCGCCGGTGCGGCCGAATTGCGGGCCGCCGAGGCCGCGGCCGCGAAGGACTGGAAGAGCAACCTCAACCCGCGCTCGCTGGAGGTCGTGAATCCGGCCTATGTCGAGCCCGGTCTGGCGGACGCCCCCATCGGAGCCCGCTACCAGTTCGAGCGGCACGGCTACTTCTGCGTCGACCCGGACAGTGGCCCGCCGGGCGCGCCGGGCCGGCCGCTCGTGTTCAACCGCACGGTCACGCTGAAGGACTCCTGGGCCAAGATCGATAAGAAGATCTAGAAGTTCGAACGGCCCCCCGCGGCAAGGGTCGAACGTCGCTGCGCGAACCGGCGGCCGCTCCGGCCCGGGACCGCCGCGTTCACGCGGCGTCGCGCGGCCGTGCGTTCGCAACCCCCGCTCCGCCGCGTAAACCGGTTTCGAACGGCGCTCCGGCTGCCCGCCCGGGCCTGCCACAGGGGTCGGGCGCGGCGCGGCGTGCCGCTTCGCCCCGAGCCCGGCGGCGGCGGGCCCCCGCGCACGCAACGAGAAATTAACCCGGCCCACATCGCGCGAACAACTGGGCTCCCTACCGTGCCTTTGGCCGGGGAGGTGGCGTGGAACCGTCGGGCCGTTGATGCGCAGAGCGTTCACGCTGATCGAGCTCCTGGTCGTCATCGCCATCATCGCGCTTTTGCTGAGCATCCTTGTCCCGGCCTTGGGCCGAGCCCGCGCGCAAGCCAAGCAGGTGAAGTGCGGGACCAATCTGCGGAACGTGTTCCGGGCCTTCACGCTTTACGCGGGCGAGAACCGGGAAATCCACACGGCGGTCTGGAACAACTACGCCTTGCGCTGGCAGCAGCTGGACGCCAACACCAACTACCTCGTGCAGCCCTGGACGTACAACGTGGCGACGGGCCAGCCGACGGCCGGCCGGGCCTACTGGGCCGCCCACCTCGACCCGCTCCTGGGCGTTTACATTGATCCGAAGTTTTACCGGCAGGCGCCGGGCCACGGGATCGGTCCGATGACCTCTCTTCCGGGCTGGGAAAACACCCGTTGCCCGGAGGCGCAGTACACCCTGCGGGCGTTTCGCACCTTCGGTGGGGTGGAACTGCGGCACGACCCCTACACCCTGTACGCGACCTATTCCTTCAACGGGGTCGCGCCGGGCTTCGATGGGATCCCCGACTCCGGGCACGCCACCCTGTTTTACAAGGGGCCCGGCGGCGCGCGAACGCCGGGGCGGATCGGGCGGGTCAAACACCCGGGGCAACTGATCGTCGCGCAGGACGGTTCGGAAGTGATGCTCGACGGCAACGGCGACACGCTGGTGCAATTCGACCAGTGGACCAATCACCCCGACCTTTCCGGCGACGAGCGACAGCAGTGGATTCGCGAGTACTTTCGCCACCCGGCGGGCTGTGCGGTCGTCTGGCTCGACGGCCATGTCAGCCTGGTGTCGAAGCAGAAAGCGGAACGCGAGCGCCGGCGCCTGTTCGCGACCTACAACACCGACCGCGGCGTCCCGTTGACCTGGTATTCCGTGCCCTACTGATCCGACTGACGAACCCAGCCGGTCCGCCGTCGTCCCACTGGCGCGTGGCCGCAGAACCCGGCGGACCCCTGCATGCACCGGAGGAGAAACGCTCTTATGTTGCACCGCCACCCCCCTCTCAGCCACACGCTGTTCGTGGCCGCCTTGCTGCTCAGCGCCGCGCGCGTCGGCGCCCAGGTCCAGCACGGCATCCTGGACGTTGTCGAGAATGACAACGGCAACACGCCGGCGTCGGTAACGGTCACCCGCGTCGGCGGCTTCGGCCCCTGGGTCACCGTGATCGACGCCGGGGGCGATCAGACCAACCGCGGCGATTACGTCGTCGATTTTCTGACCGGCAATGACCAGAACCTCGGCGTGCTGATCGTCGGTCCGTACAACGACGCACGCTCCGAGCCGAACGTCACGCCCAGCCCCTACTACGCGACCGTCTCCCACGCCCGCACCACCAGCGGCACGAACCGCTATTACGTCGCGGTGCACAGCTCTCCCGGCGGCGTGGAGGTCAACTACAACGCCACTCTGGCCTACTTCCCGATCGCCGACGGCTGGAAGACGGGCGGCTTCTACAACAGCACCAACGGCGGCACCATCACGCTGCTGGTGGCGCCCGCGGAGATCGCCCTCTCGAACCCCTTCGATCCGAACCTCCCCAACTACCCCAGCGTGCTGATCGACAACGCCAACGGCGTGTTCGACCTGCGGCTCGCGAACATCAACATGAACCGCGACGGCGTGCTGCTCGTGTGCAGCGGCAAGAATGAGGACAACTACGCTCTGGTCGGCGTGCGCCCCAACGGCAACGGCGTCATCGTCAACCGCGACAACGGCGCCGACGGCAGCACGACCGAGCAGGATCCGGCCGCGTTCGTCTTCATCCCGGAAGGCACGCCCGGGGTCACCATGGGGCGGATCACCGCCACCGGTCGCGTCCTGCTGAAGCAGGGCGACGTCACCGTGCAGATGATCGGCCAGCCGACCACCAACGGCACCTTCCGGCTGACGATCGCCGGGGAGAGCCCGAGCACCGGCACGCTCCTCGCCTGCCCGTACAGCGAACTGTCCGGCGCGACCGTCGACAACGCCGTTTTCGTCGCGCCCGACGGCGACGGCTGGATCCTCACCACCCGCGACCTGCCCGGCATGTCCCTGCAGGACCTCAGCTCCGGGGACATCTTCTGCCACTTCGCGTTCTTCAAGAGCGGCGTGCCGATCTACCCCGTCGAGCCGCCGCGGGCCTACGTGCCGCGCCTCGACGACATCGTCAGCGCGCGCTTCGCCGTGACCGAGTACGCGCCCGGCAACACCAACGGCGACATGCGCGCCGACAAAACCATCGGCAGCACCGCCCTCGACGTCTTCGGTGACAATCTCGGCGACGTCGGCATCGCCTGGCTCGGCGCCCGCCCCCTGGCCTACTCCGACAACAGCCTCGACGCGGCCGAGGGCGTCTGGCTGGGCAACTGCACGCAGTTCATCCGCGACAACTCGGCCTCCGGCGGCGCCGGCGGCTGGGGCACGCTCTCCTTCGACAACGGCGTCGCCCGCACGCATGCCGCCTCCCCCTTCAACGTCGAGCTGAACATCGACTTCGCCCTCGCGTTCTTCCCGGCCGCCTTCGGCCTCCAGCAGGATGCCGACGTGCAGGTGCTCACCGGCTCCCAGAGCGTCGTCACCGTGGCCGGCAACGCCGCCACCGACGGCGTGTGCCTGGCCATCAACTGGGACAACAACAACCGCGTCGTGTCCACGCGGCCCGAGGGCAACACGTACATCGTCGAATGCTGGAACGGCAATGACGGCCAGCCTTCGTCCGACTGGGACTACGGCTACGTGTACATCCCCTACAACCGGCCGGAGGGCTTCATCGCCGGGCAGATCGCCGCGGACGCCACCATCCTGAGCGGCACCGGCGGCTTCACGGTCGGCTTGGGCACCGATGACCTCGGCTTCGACGTCATCACGCTCGCGATCGCCGGCGTCAACGCCGCCACCGACGGCGTCCTGCTGGTCACGCCCACCGGCCCCTACGCGATGAGCTGGGAGCCGGGTCCCGGCGGCGTCTTCGAAGTCGCCGGCATGGACCTGACCACCTTTACCGCGGGTCGCGCCGCGTTTTCGTTCGCCTGGGTGCCGTTCGACCGCTCGCCGAATCCGCCGGCCGCCTACTGCCGCGGCGACGTCGATTGCTCCGGCATCGTCGACTTCGATGACATCGACCCGCTCGTCGCCCGCATCGGCTGCCCCAGCGCCGACGCCGAAGGCTGCGGCACCGGCTGCCCGTGGCAGAACGCCGATATCGACGAGGACGGCGACGTCGACTTCGACGACATCGACCTCTTCGTCGCGCGGCTCGGCACGAGCTGCTCCTAGGTCCGGCCCCGCGGCCGGCGGGAAACGCGGGTTGACGGCCACGCGTCGCCAACCCGCGTCTCCGGCAACGCCGGGCGACCACGCGCCTGGGTTCCGGCATCACCTTTGATGGAATCAAGAAACACTCGCGCCGCGCGCGTGGCCCGCGCGGCGTCGGCCAACCGGATCACCATGACCAAACCAAGCGTTGCGTTCGCCATCTGCGCCGTCGCCGCCGCCCTCGGACCGATCCTTCTGGCGCCCGTCCGGGCCCAGACACCGACCACCGCACCGGCCGAGACGCGGCCCGACAACATCGGCCACCGCCGCCACCTCCACGCTCACAACCCGCCGCTTCCGCGCAGCCGCGAAGCGGCCCGGTTTACGACCTCCCGGGAGGCACCGGCGCACCCGCTCCCGGCCGAGGACAACGCCTTCACGTTCGTCGTCTTCGGCGACCGGACGACCGGTCCGGCCAACGGTCTGGCGGTCCTGGCCGATGCGGTCCGTGACACCAACCTGCTCGAGCCCGACTTCGTCATGACGGTTGGGGATCTCGTGCAGGGTTACAACACGGAGCCGGACTGGCTCGCGCAGATGCGCGAATACAAGGAGGTGATGGACCGGCTGGTCTGCCCCTGGTTCCCGGTGGCCGGCAACCACGACGTCTACTGGCGCGGCCCGGCCGGAGTCGAAGCGCCGCGCGGCGGCAATCAGGTCCTCTTCGAGCGGCACTTCGGCCCGCTCTGGTATGCGTTCCGGCATAAAAACTGCTGGTTCATCGCGTTGTACGGCGACGAGGGCCATCCCGAGACCGGCGAACAGGCGTTCAACAAGCCGGACTGCCAGAAAATGAGCCCCGCTCAGTTCGACTGGCTCCGCGAAACGCTCCACCAAGCCCGCGACGCCGACCACGTCTTCGTGTTTCTCCACCACCCGCGCTGGCTGAAAGGCGGCTACGGCGACGACTGGGACCGCGTGCATGAGCTGCTCCGGTCGGCCGGGAACGTGACCGCCGTCTTCGCCGGACACATCCACTACATGCGCTCCGACGGCCCCCGTGACGGCATCGAATACGTGACTTTGGCCACAACCGGCGGCACCCAGGAGGGCATCGTCCCGGCGGCCGGCTACCGGCACCACTTCCACGTGGTGACCGTCCGCAACGGGCGCGTCGCGCTGGCCTGCGTGCCGGTCGGGACGCTCATGGATGTGCGGGAGATCACCGGCGCGCTGAGCGAAGACTGCACCCGGCTGGCACGCCTCTCCCCGCGGCTGTCCGAGCCGCTGGATGTGCTCGAAAACGGCGCGGTGGACGGCACCCTCGTCGTGAGCGTCGCGAACCCCGCCCGGCGCGCCGTCGAGGTCGCCCTCAGCGCCCGATCCGACGAGAGCCGCTGGGCGTTCACGATCGCCCCGCGCTCCCGGACCCTTGAGCCGGGTCAGACGCAGGAGTTCCAGATCACCGTCCGCCGTCAGGCCGGGGCGCTGGACGATACCTGGCGGGACGCTCAACTGCTGCTCGACATGACCTATCTCGGCGCGGGAGCCCGCTATCCGATCCCGACGCGCACGTTCGACGTCCCGCTGAGCTTCGCGCGGGTTCGCCCGCCGCCCCCCGCCCGTGAACACGCCCTGAACCTCAGCGGCCAGGACCAGTGTCTCCAGGTCCGCTCCGACCGATTGCCGGTCCCCAACGGTCCGCTCACCGTGGAATGCTGGTTCAACGCCCGGGCGTACGGCGAGCGGGTCGGCCTCGTGACCAAGACCGAGAGCTCCGACTACGGCCTCTTCGTGAGCAACGCGGCACCCTCCTTCTTCATCCACGTCGGCGGCAAATACCTGTCGGTCGGCGGCGAGCGCGGCTCGCTCCAGACGGGCGTGTGGCACCACATCGCCGGCGTGTACGACGGCCAGGAAGCGCGCCTGTACCTCGATGGAAAGCTCGTGGGCTCCGAACAGCGTCGGGGCAACCGCAAGACCAACACGCTGCCGCTGACCATCGGTGCGGACGTCACCCGTACCGGCGGCGCGATGTCGTATTTTGACGGTCAGATCGACGCCGTCCGCGTCAGCACGCGGGCCCGCTACGAGGGCCGGAGCTTCCAGCCCGAGCGGCGCCCCGCCGCCGACGAGGCGACGGTGCTCCTGCTCAACATGGACGGCGCCTTCGGACCGTGGGTTCTGGACGAGTCCCCCCGCGGCGCAAACGCCCGGCTCGTCGGCGCCCCCCGGATCCAACCCGCCGAGTAACCGTCGCTGCCCGGCGCCCCTCTTGGTGGCGCCGCGCTCTGCACCGTCCCAAGGCCGTGGAGCGGTTCCGGACCGTCTCCGAATCTTCCCGGGCGCGGTGCCGGGCCGCCCACGGCTTCAAGGTGCCCGGCTGATCCGCCGATGGCGTAAACTGCGATCCGGCGTTCCCCGCGCGGGCCCCAAAGGGCGGCCCGCCCATCCGCCGCGCCAGACAGCCCACGAAGAGGAGACAGCCCGTGAAAAGAGCCGGCCGAATCGTACTCGTTCTCACCCTTGCGTGCCTCCCTGCCGGATGTCCGCCCGTCCGCGATACCGTGAACCGCAGCGACGAAGGCGGTGGAGGCGTTGTCAGCGACAGCGTGACGCTCAGCGGGTGCCTGAATCCCGCCGCGGCGACCAAGACGCGGCCGCGGATGCAGTCCGCCACGGAAACGTATCCGTACACCATCGTCGCGCAGAGCGATGAGACGGGCGAGGTCTATCGCACGCAAACGGACGCGGCCGGGGAGTTTGAACTGGTCATCCCGCCCGAGGAAGTGGGCCACAGCTTTGTCGTGACGATCCTGGGGCCGGACGGGCGGGCGGTCGGCCCGGTCGTCGTGGACACGGACTCCACCGGTCACGAGGGTGTCACGGGCCTGAAGATGACGCGGGCCGCGGACCTGGGCAGCATCGATCTTCCCGAGTACCCGGGCAAGACCCCGGTCACACCGGGTCCGGACAGCGATACGGAAGAGCTGGCCGATCCGACCATCGCGACGCGTCTGACGGACGGTGGCGCTCCGCTGGGTGTCGCGTGCGTCGGCAAGGGCGCGGAGGCCGGCACGACGGCGACCCGGACCACCGGCGCCGTCGACGCGGACCGGGACGGGCTGATTGATCTGTTCGACGCCGACGACGACGGCGACGGCGTCATGGACGATCTGGACAAGGGCGACGACTGGACCGGCGTGCCGCGGGACATCCACGTCAGCTTCTTCATGAACCTCAAAGTCGGAGCCGAAGACGCCCCGACGTACTACGCCGGTACGGGTACCGAAATCGCCGACGCACTCGGACGCCAGACGGTCATCACGTTCGAGGTCATGACCGAACCGCACGCCACCCGCGCCATCACGCGGGCGTACCTGCGCGAGACACCCGGCCCGGCGTATCTTTCCGAGGCGACGCTACTCCACGGCGGCCCGTCGGCCACACGGTGGCGGAACACCGGGTACGCGTTCACGCGCGAATCCGACCGCTTCGATGCGTTCGTCGTTCCGCACACCGTCATGAACGCCGGCGACACGTTCACGCTCGTCGTCGAGTTCGATGACGGCTCGTCGGTCGAGCTCGCCCGCATGATCAACTACGTTTTCAAGAGCATTCCGGCCCTGGTGCAATACGGCGCGCCGGGCGCGCTGAACCTGTTCGACATCACCGACCCGGCCGCCAACGGTCGCCCGAATGCGCCCCTGCGGTTCGACGCGAGCGGGGATCTCGTGCTGGTCTTCCGCCCGCCGCCGGACGAGACCGGCGCGCCCATCACGGGCACCGCTTACGCGTTCGGGGTGTTCTTCAACGACGCCGACGGACGCCAACTGAACAACGACATCGACTCGGCGGCCACGTGGCCGACCCCGATCCCGCATTGGGCCGAGCACCAGGGGACCAGCTACCGGCTGACCGCTTCGGATCTCGGCCCGCTGTCCGCGGAAGGCACCTACACCGTCACGCTGCCCGCGGGTATCTTCGTTGAACAGGTAACTCTCACGGACGGGACCACCGCGCCGGTCGCGTCCTACAAGATCGACATCGCCGCCGAAGTTCCCACGGGCAACGCCGCCGTCATGCTGACGTTCGCCCGACAGTAGCGGCCCCGCGGGCGGCCCGGCGCGCACGCCGTTGCGGCGAAACCGATAGAATCGCGGCGTGGCGACCGCGCGCGAGAAACCAAGGGCCGTCTTCAGACCGACGCCTGGGGCCTGGCCGGATGCCGGCGTGTATCAGCTCTGGATCGACGTGCGACACCCCGTGCGAGTCCTCGTCGGAGCCCTGGGCACGGTCCGGTTCGTGGCGGGGACGTATGTCTACACCGGCCGAGCGGCGCGCGGGCTGCGGGCGCGCGTCCGCCGTCACGCCTTCGGCGCGCGGCACCTCCGCTGGCACATCGATTACCTGCTGGCTCAGCCGGGAGTCCGGGTCAGGAAGGTCGTACTCGCGTCCGAGAACGCGGCCGACGAGTGTCGCGTCAACCGCCGCGGCGCGGGCCGCTGGATTGCGGTGCCCCGGTTCGGATCCTCGGACTGTCGTGCCGGCTGCCCCGGCCACTTGTGGCAGGCGAAACGACGTGCCCGCGGCGTAAGCCGGGGTTGAAAAGGCTTTCGCCGCTGCGTAGCATGACACATCGCGGCTGGGAGCGCGTCACTTGCCGACCGCAGTCTGCGTCGGCTCGACGGGGAACTCAGCCCCCTCCACCCAGACGATTCGAGGCGCAGCGCATGAAGACCTTCCGTCCGATCTTCACGGTTCTGGCCGTCGCCGGCGTGCTTTGCGGGGCGGCACTCGCGGAATCACCCCGAAATCTGCTCTTCTACGGCAACAGCTTCACGCTCGGCGTCGGCTCCACGGAAGCCGAATCCTTCGGCGGCGTGCCGGAGGTCGTTCGGCAGCTCGCGATCGCGGCCGGCTTCCCGGCGCCGCGCGTCGAGAACGCCGCCGTCAGCGGCCAGAGTCTCGCGTGGCACCTGGCCAACAACACGGCGGTCATCACCGACCCCGCGGACTTCGCGGAGGTGCCCGACTTTCAGTGGGACGCCGTCATCCTCCAGGAGTACTCCACCAATCCGACGCACATCGGCGACCCGCCCGGGTTTCGGACCGACGCCCTGACGCTCTTCGGACTCGTGCGCGGTCATAGCCCCGGCGCTCGGGCCGTGCTGTACGAGACGTGGGCCCGCGGTCCCGGGCACTCGTTCTACTTCGGCAACCCGCCGCTGTTCCCGGGCGGCCCTGCCCAGATGCAGCAGGAGCTGCGCGCGAACTACGAGCTCGCACGTGAGGACCTCGCGGCCGCGTTCGGTGCCGACAGCGTGGCCGTGGCCTCGGTCGGCGACGCGTGGGAGGCGACCGGCTGGGCCGACCTGCACGCCGACGACATCTACCATGCCAACACGCGCGGCACGTACCTGGCGGGGCTGGTGCTCTTCGGCACCATCTACGGCCAGCGCACGACGGCGGGCCTGCCGAAGCTGTTCGCCAGTCTCACGGCCGCGGAGGCGGCGGAGCTCCAGGCGGTCGCCGATCAGTTCCTGCCGCCGGGGCGGCCGTTCGACTATGACGGGGACGGCAACGTCGACGCCGGCGATCTGCCCGGCCTCGCGACGTGCCTCGCCGGGCCCGAGCTGCCCTACCCGCCGGGGAGCGGGTGCGGAGTGCTGGACGGCAACGGCGACGGCGGCATCGACTTGAGCGACGTCGCACTCATGCAGGCGGCCGCGTATCAGCGTCCGCCGTGGCTGCGGCTGGACGTGTGGGATATGACGTTCACGGTGTCGCAGGGCGCCGGGACCGAGAGTCAACCGAACACCGTCACGACGAGCGACGGGTCGAGCCCGACGGTACAACTGACGGCTGTGGACCTGCTCACGCAAGCGACGCCGACGTGGCTGAGCTTGCCGGCCGTGGTCTCGCCCGCAACGCCGTTCACCGTCGGGGTGGACGTTACGGGGCTCAGTGCGAGCACGTACTACGCCCGGGTGACGGCGGCCGCCGCCGGCTACGAAGGGGCCTCGTTCACGGTGACGCTGCACGTGACGCCCGCCGGCGGCAGCCAGACGCTCTTCTTCGACTTCGGCGACGTGGGGCAGCAGACCCCGGGAAACTACAACAACGTCACGCACCTTCAGGCGCCGATCACCAACGCGATCGACAACAATGGGCTGGCGACGGGCATCACGCTGACCGTGACGGACGCGTTCTGGCCGGGCTGGAACCAGAGCGGCATCACCAGCCCGACCGGCGACGCGGCGATCTTCGACGGGCTGGCCACGCGCGACAGCCTGTTCGGCTGCACGGTGACCTTCGACGGCTATCTCGAGCCCACGGCCGGATTTACGCTCAGCGGCCTGAGCACGACCCCCGGCGTGACGTACACGTTCACCTTCTTCGCGTCGCGGCTGGGCGTGACGGACAATCGCGAGACGGCCTACACGGTCGCCGGCGCAAACACCGGGGTGGCCTATCTCGACGCGTCGAACAACGTGGCCAACGTGGCGGTCGTCGCGGGCATCCAGCCGGACGCCGGCGGCCGGATCACGGTCGCACTCAGCCCCGGTCCGAACAACAACAACGCCAGCGGGTTCTACTACATCGGCGCGCTGAAGGTCGTCCGCAACGGCCCTTGAGTCCCGGTCGGTTCCACCCCGCGGCGAGTGACGCGCGATTGCGGACAGCACGCGACGCGCCGCGCTCGTCGTACTCCCGTCCGATGGGCGATACTGGGCTCGAACCAGTGACCTCGTGCATGTCGAGCACGCGCTCTAGCCAACTGAGCTAATCGCCCGCGCGCAGCCCGGGAAGCAGCCCAGACCGCAGTCCATCATGGTGTCGCGCGCGGCGAGGCGTGTCAAGGCCGGCTCCCGGCGGGGCGGGCCGCGCCGGCGCAAGTCTCACACGAGACAGGGTTTTCGGTCGCTCCCCGCGCGGCGGACCCGGCGGCCGGCGCGGAGCCGCGCCTCGGCGATGACGTTGGCGGTCCCGCTCGCCGGCGCTTCGCGTTTGGACGCGCCGCCGGCGCTCTCGCTCTCTTGCTCTCTCGATCTCTCGATCCCTTGTCCCCCGCCCCTCGCCCGCGGCCCGGGCTTGGGCACAGCCGGCTTTGCCGGGCGGCCGCGAGCGCCCGTATAATCCGCCCCCATGAACGGCCGGGATCATTGCCACACGACGGGGCGAAGATGGCGCGGGGCGGCACGGGCCCTGCTCGCGCTCGTCGCGCTGGCCGCGGCGAACGGGCTCGTTCTGGCGCAGGAAGAGCAGTATCGCGAGCGACAGGTACTGGATCCGGAACGCGACGCGTTCGTCGATCAGCCCGCCCCCACCACGCAGCCGGACGAGCTCGGCCCGTTTCGGGCGCTGCTGGCCGAGGGGCAGCCGAAGAAGGCCCGCAAGCAGCTTCAGAAATGGCTCAAGGCCAACGGGGGCCACGAGCGCTATTACGAGGCCGAACTGCTGCTCGGCGACGCGTACTTCGACCTGAAGGACTTCTGGAAAGCGGCCGAGCGCTATGAGAGCGTGGCGCAGAACACGACCGGCGACCTGTTCCGCCGCGCGAATGAGCGCACGCTCGACGTGGCGCGGGCCTTCATCTCCGGCCAGAAGCGAATCCTGTGGAGGATCTTCCGCCTGCCGGCGTACGACGACGGCGCCGACCTGTGCTCGCGCGTGTGGGAGCGCATGCCGGGCTCGCGACTGGGCGAGCTGGCGCTGAAGATCCGCGCGGACTATCACTTCGACAAGGGCGACAAGGACATCGCGCAGGACGATTACGCCCAGCTCGTGCAGCAGTACCCGAGCGGGCGCTACGTGCAGTACGCGCTGCGGCGCGGGGCCGAGTCGGCCGAAGGCCAGTTCCCCGGCGCGAAGTTCGACGACCGCCCGCTGGTCGAGGCGGAGGCGCTTTACCGGCAGTTCCAGGCGCAGTTTCCGGGGGCGGCCGAGCGGGCCGACGTGGCGGCCCGCCTGGCGGGCATCCGGGAGCAGCGGGCCGATCAGGACCTCGAGGTCGCCCGCTGGTACCAGAAGACGCGGCAACTCGGCGCTGCGCAGTACTATTACAAGCTCGTGCTCAAGGATTGGCCGGAGACCCTGGCGGCCGCCGAAGCCCGCACGGCGCTGCGCGGGCTGGGCGTGGAGGTGCCGTCGGCGGGCGCGCCGGCCGAAGCGGAGAGGCGGCCATGAACCGGCGGGCGCTGCGGGTGCTGTTGGCGGCGGTGTGCGGCGGCCTGGCGGGCTGCGGCTACCGGGCGGGCGGGCCGTACCGCAGCGGGATCGAGACCGTGTACGTGGACATGTTCGGGTCGAAGGAGTTCCGACGCGACCTCGAGTTCAAGCTCACGGAAGCGGTGAAGAAGCGCATCGGGACGGACACGCCGTATCGGGTGGTCGCGCGGGAAAAAGCCGATACCATTCTCTCGGCAGAGCTGCTGGAGGAGCGGCAGGCGGCCTTCGCGCCGGATGTCCGCTCGCGGCAGCCGCGGGAGAAGCAGCTGACACTGGCCGTGCGGGTGCAGTGGAAGGACGCCCGCAGCGGCCGGATCCTCGTGGATCAGCCGGCGCTGCTCCAGACCGCCGACTACGTGGTCCCGCCGGGCGAGACGGAGGCGCTCGCGCAGGAGCGGGTGATCGATCGCCTGGCCGCCCGCATCGTGGCCATGCTGTACGAGGACTGGTGACCCCCGCGGTCCGCCGGTTCGAAAGGGCACAGCCGAATGTCCGATGAGAAGCCGAGGAACACGCAGCCGCGGGGCGAGGGTCCCGGTGGCGGGGACGGTCGCCTGCCGCGCCCGCCGGTGCGCATGTCGCGCGGCCTGCTCAGCTGGATCGTCATCTTCGGGCTGGGGCTCATGTTCCTGTTCATGCTCAACCAGAGCATGCCGAAGCCGTACACCATGTCGATCACCGAGTTCTGGATGTTCGTCCAGCGCGGCGACATCAAGAAGGTGGTCATCAAGGAGAACGCTCTCGCCGGCGAGTTCTACGACACACCGGCCCACATCCCGCCCGGGACGCGCGAGTTCGAGTGCGAGTACCCCGGGGTCGCGGACAAGGTGGAGGAAATCCGCAAGGCCCTCGCTGCCGAGAGCCCGCCGGGGCGGCCGATCACGCTCTACGGTCGCGTGAACAACAGCGTGCTGTACAACATCCTGCTGTCGACGCTGCCGCTGCTGTTGCTGTTCGGCGTGATCTGGTTCGTGCTGTTCCGGCAATTCCGCCAGTCGGGCGGCGGGGCCGGAATGCTCGGAAACTTCGGCCGGAGCCGGCACCGCATCACGACGAAGGAGCACACGAACGTCACGTTCGCGGACGTGGCGGGCGTGCAGGAGGCGAAGGACGAGGTCGTCGAGATCATCGAGTTCCTGAAGAACCCCAAGCGGTTCGCGCGTCTGGGCGGGCGGATTCCGCGGGGCGTGCTGCTGGTCGGCGAGCCGGGCTGCGGCAAGACGCTGCTCGCGAAGGCCATCGCCGGCGAGGCCGATGTGCCGTTCTTCTCGATCAGCGGCTCGGACTTCGTCGAGATGTTCGTGGGCGTGGGTGCCAGCCGGGTGCGCGACCTGTTCCGGCAAGCGAAGGAAAACGCCCCGTGCATCGTGTTCCTGGATGAGATCGACGCCGTCGGGCGCCGGCGCGGTATGGGTTACAACGGCGGCGGCCACGACGAGCGCGAGCAGACGCTCAACGCGATCCTGGTCGAGATGGACGGCTTCGACAGCAACGACCAGGTGATCGTGATCGCGGCCACGAACCGGGCCGACGTGCTCGACCCCGCGCTGATCCGTCCCGGGCGCTTCGACCGACAGGTCTACGTGCCGCTGCCGGACGTGAAGGGCCGCTTCGAGATCCTGAAGGTTCACGCCAAGAAGGTGAAGATTCAGCCGCCGCTGGACCCCAAACTCCAACGGATCGCCCGCGGCACGCCGATGTACAGCGGAGCCGACCTGGCGGCGATCATCAACGAGTCGGCGCTGCTGGCCACCATGGCCGGCAAGGAAGCAGTCGAGCTCGAAGACCTCGAGGAAGCCCGCGACAAGGTCCGCTGGGGCCGTGCCAAGCGCAGCCGCGTGATCGACGAGAAGGACCGCGTGCTCACGGCCTACCACGAGGCCGGGCACGCGCTCGTGCAGTCGCTGCTCAAGGACGCCGATCCGGTTCACAAGGTCAGCATCATTCCGCGCGGCCCGTTCGGCGGCGCCACGTTCTCGCTGCCGGAGAAGGACCGCCAGACCTACAACCGCTCGTACATGGAGGCGACGCTCCGCGTGCTGTGCGCCGGGCGCCTGGCCGAGGAGCTGCTGGGCGGCGACATGAACTCGGGTGCCGCCGGCGACATCCGCCAGGCCACGCAGATCGCCCGCATGATGATCGCCGAGTGGGGCATGAGCCGGCAGCTCGGCTTCGTGTACTACGGCGACGACCCACTGTCACCGACCCCGCGGCTGGACTTCGGCCTGTCCCGGTCGTTCTCGGAGAAGACCACCGAGGTCATCGACGAGGAGGTACGGCGCGTGATCGCCACGGCATACGAGGAAACCCGCGCCCTCCTCGAGCAGCATCGCGACAAGCTCGAGGCCATCGCCCAAGCGCTGCTGAAATACGAAACCATCAGCGGTGAGGAAGTGCGCCAGCTCATGGCCGGCGAGACGCTGGACCGCCCGACCGTGGCCGACCTCATCGCCCAGGAGCGCGACCGGCGCCCGGACGCGCCGCCCGTGGCCCGCCCGGTCCAGCGACCGCCGTCCGACGAGACCGGGCCGCTGCCCAGTCCGGCCTGACGCGACGGGCAACCCCCCGCGCGCCGCCCCCCGGTCCGCAGCCTCCGCCCGTCCGAGCCTGGAGCGCAAGCTCCCGGTCCGACGCCCGTGCGCCGCCCCGTCCGAGCCTGAAGCGCAAGCTCCAGGTCCGACGCGCAGCCGACGCCGGGTGCGGCGCTGCACGCGCTGTGGTCCCCGCATCCGGGCCGGCGCACGCCGGCGCCCGCCCATCGTCACCCTGACCGTGACTTTGTTACCGCGCCGGTCCCCGCGCCGCCGCGGCCGACGGGGTCGGATGGTCCTCGGCCGCCCGGTCGTCCGGCGCGCGGTCGTCCGCGGGCGTTTCCGCCGCCCGCTCGGCGGCGTACGTCAGCGGCGACGCAAAGTCGGGGTAGGCGCGGCACAGCGCGGCATGCACCAGCCCCAGGAACATCGGCTGCGGGCGCAGCGGCCGGCCCGTCAGCTCCGGATGGGCCTGCGTGCCGACGTAATACGGATGCACGTCGGCCGGCAGTTCGAGAATGTTCATGATCTCGGCCCGCGGCGAGCGCCCGGAGAACACCAGGCCTCCGGCCTCGAGCTGGGGGATGTAGCGCGGGTCGACCTCGTAGCGGTGGCGGAAGCGCATGCGGGCCTTCGGGCCGAACATGCGGTAGGCCAGCGTACCGGGTTTGACGGCGATGTCGAAGCCGCCGAGTCGCATCGTGCCGCCCAGGCCCTCGATCTTCTTCTGCTCGGGCAGGAGGTTGATCACGGGGTAGCGGCACTCGTTGTCGATCTCGGTCGAGTTGGCGTCGGCCAGGCCGCAGACATTGCGGGCGTACTCGATCACGGCCATCTGGAAGCCGTAGCAAATGCCGAGGCAGGGGATCCGGTTGATCCGCGCATGCTTCAGGCAGGCGATCTTGCCGTCGGCGCCGCGCGTGCCGAATGCGCCGGGCACGATGATGCCGTGGATGTCGCGGAGCGCTTCGTGGGCCGTCGCGTCGGTCAGCTCCGACGTATCCACCCACTTGACCTGCACCTTGCAGCCGAGGGCCGTGCCGGCGTGCTCGAGCGCCTTGAGAATGCTGGCGTATGCGTCGCGGACGGCGGTGTACTTGCCGGTGATGCCGATCGAGACCTGGCGGTCGGCGGCCCGCAGCCGCGCGAGGTACTGGTTCCATTCCTCGCGGGCGCGCCGCTCGGCCTCCTCGTCGACGCGGGCGGTGAGTTCGAGCCACTCCATCACGGCCTTGTCGTAGCCGGCGCCCCGCAGCAGCTCGGGGATCAGGTACACGCTCTCGCAGTCGTGCATGCTGAAGACGCGCTCCGGCGGGACGTTCGAGAACAGCGCGATCTTCTCCCGCACCTTCCGCGTCACGGGCGACGACGCCCGGCAGGCGATGATGTGCGGCTGGATGCCGCACTCCAGCAGCCGGCGGATGCCGAGCTGGGCCGCCTTGCTCTTCTGCTCGCCCAGGATCGTCGGCTCCAGCACGTACGTCAGGGCCACGAAGCACACGCTGCGCTGCCCCTCCTCGAAGGCCAGCTGCCGCATGGCCTCGATGTAGTGCGCGTTCTCCACGTCACCAACCGTGCCGCCGATCTCCACGAAAACGACGTCCGCCTGCGAGGCCAGGGCCAGCTCCCGCAGGCGGTTCTTGATCTCCCCCGTGACGTGGGGAATCATCTGGACGTCGCGGCCGAGATACCCGCCGGTCCGCTCGCGCTCGAGCACCCGGCGGTAGATCTGGCCGCTCGTGGCGAAATTTAGGCGGCTGAGATTCTGGTCGAGGGCCCGTTCGTACGTGCCCAGGTCCATGTCGCACTCGGTCCCGTCGTCGAGCACGAACACCTCGCCGTGCCGGAACGGGTTCAGCGTGCCCGAGTCGATGTTGAGATACCCCTCCAGCTTGATCGGCGCGACCGACAACCCCTTGTCCTGGAGGCAACGGGCCAGCGACGAGCTGAAGATGCCTTTGCCCAGCCCGCTCATCACCGTGCCGAAGACGACGACGAACCTCGTGCGGCCGCGTTCGTACCCCGCCGGGAGCGGCAGGTAGAACTCGGTTTCCGCGGAGGCGTTTCGGATCGAATCAAACAGGCGATCGCTGTCCATCGCTGGTTCGTCCCGGTCGCACAAACAGGGCCATCGACTCTCTGTCGCCGCACTCCGTCACGCGCCGGCCGCGGGGCCGACGATTGTCCGAGGTTCGTCAACTGCCGCCGCCGTGCCGCACCCGCGCGACAAACGCCGCGTAGTCCTGCGGGGTGTCAATCCCGACGCTCGCCTGCGGAACGACCTCGACCGCGATCGCGTGCCCGAGTTCGAGCACGCGGAGCTGTTCGAGCCGTTCGATTCCCTCCAGGGCGCCGGGCGCACAGCCGGCCAGTTCGAGCAAGAACGCGCGGCGGTACGCGTACACGCCCAGGTGCAGTAGCCGGCGCGGGGCGGGACACGCGGCGTCGCCGTCGCGCGGATATGGTATCAGCGCGCGCGAAAAATACAGCGCGCGATTTCGCCGATTCGTGACGACCTTCACACAATTCGGATCCCGCGGGTCCGCATCGTCCGGGAATGGACACGCGAGCGTCGCTACGGGACAGTCCGGCCCCTCCCCCGCCAGTCGCGCCGCCAGCCGGTCGAGGTACGCCGGCTCGATCTCCGGCTCGTCCCCCTGCATGTTCAGGATGATGTCGTCGTCCCGCCCTGCCTGCCCCTGCACCACCTCCGCGATGCGGTCCGTGCCGCTCGGGTGGTCCGGCCGCGTCATCACGACTTCACCCCCGAAGCTCCGCACCGCCGCCTCGATGCGGGCGTCATCCGTTGCAACTATGCAACGCCGCACGAAACGGGCCGACCGCGCCCGCTCGTACACATGCTGGATGAGGTACTTGCCCGTGGCATTGGCGAGCGGCTTGCCGGGGAAACGGGTCGAGGCGTAGCGGGCGGGGATGATCGCGATGACGTCGGGCCCTTGGTTTGCAGCAGTCATCGCTCGTGCATGATACCGGCGCGTGCCCGCCCGCTCAACGCAGAGCCCCCGCGCGGAGTCGTGCCGCGCGTCACGACGGCTCCGCCGGCGGCGTCTCGTCCGCTTCGTCGTCCTCGGCCGTGACGCCGGGCGCGTCCACCACCGCCGCGAGCAGCCGGGCCTCCAGCAGCGGGTCACGGCCGAGCGGCACCCAATGCGCTCCGCGTGAGCGCGCTCCGCGCAGCCCCTCGGTGGTCGGCAGCCGCTCGTTGTAGATGCCGAGCGCGCCCGACGCCGTCGTCACCTGCCGCTCCGGCGCGTTGTAGCGCTCCTTCGCCACCTCCACGGACACGCGAAACCGTCCGCCCAGCGGCACCACCGCGGGCGCGCTGGTCGCCGGCGCATCCTCGGGGCCGATTTCCGGCGCAGGCAGCGCGGCCGCCGCAGCTTCGCCGTCGCGCGCCGCGTTGCCTTCGGCGGCGGCGGGCGTCATCGCCACACGCGCGGAGTCATCCAGCGGATCAATGCGGACCGTCACGCGCCGGCGGACTGTGTGCAGGCTCGACTCGACCAGCTGGTATGTCCCCGGGGCGTCGATACGCCAGAACTCGAACCACTGCCCGCTTGTCGTGGGGCGGCTGACCACGATTCCGCGGCCGCGATCGACCCGCTCCGGCGGAAGGTCGTATCGTCGAAGCGTCGACAGGACGCGATCGACGTAGCGGTCGTAATCCCGCACGGACACAACCAGCGCGGGGGGCGTCTCGGCCGCCTGCGGAGCCCGGCACCCGGGAAGCGTCACCATCACCAAGACCGCCGCCGCCGCAAGACCAACGGTGCACCGCGCGGCGACGCGGGCTGCGGGGCGTGCGCCGCGTCCGCTCAACACCGGACAGTCGGGACTCCGCCGCTCGCCACTGCGGGCCGCCCGGTCGGACGTCACGGATTCGCCAGGTCCGCGAAACATGACGGCGATAATAGAACGCCCGGGATGGAACGCAAGCGGATAGCTATCGGACATCCCGGCGAGGCTCGCGGAGTCGCCGGAATTCGGCAAAAAAGGCTGGCAACTTGAAAAAGAAATGCAATGATTCTAATGGAAGCTGTCGTGTCCCCCCTTGAAGCCCCGCGGTGCTTATGTGGCCCCGCGGGGCTTCTTTTGTCTGTTCGGAAGCGAGCCCGGGCATCGCCCCAGAGGCGCGCTTCCGACGTGCGATACGCGGCGGCACTTCCCGGTGCCGAAGTGCGCTGCTCGACTGTGTCGCGCGACGGGCTGACTGCAAACAATCGTTCCGAGCGCACTGCGGCCAAGCGTCCAAGCCGCTTGACCACACGCTCGCAACCGGCATGATGCACGACATGACGGCACGGAGGCCGACAACCCGCCGCACCGCGCGGGAGCGCGCGGACCGGGGACCTGCCGCGAGCGCCCGCGGTGCGACCGCGCCCCGCGCGCCCACCCGCCGCCGACGGCGAAAGGCCCGGCGCAGCTGGCGGCGTCGCGTGTTCGGGGCCGTGGCAGCCGTGGTGCTGCTGCCGGTGCTGGCCGTCGCGGGCATCAACGGGTGGGTGCGGCTGGCGGCGTCCGGGCGGGTCTACGACCGGCTCGAGGCGGTGCCGTACAACGACGTCGGCCTGCTCCTGGGGACGAGCCCGCGCGTGAAGGACGGCCGCCCGAACGTGTTCTTCGAGTACCGCATGGACGCGGCCGCCGAGCTGTATCACGCGGGCAAGATCCGGCACGTGCTGGTGAGCGGGGGCAACCCGTCCCAGTGGTACAACGAGTCGCGCGACATGGAGCGGGCGCTGGTGGCGCGGGGCGTGCCCCGGACGGCGGTGACGCGCGACTACGCGGGCTACCGCACGCTGGACTCGGTGCTGCGGGCACAGGCCATTTTCGGGCAGCGGCGGTTCACGATCATCTCGCAGCCGGGGCACAACCGCCGGGCCGTCTTCCTCGCGCGGCGCTGGGGCATCGACGCCGTCGCGTACAACGCGCGCGACGTCGGCGGTCGCGCCGCCTGGCAGCAGCTCGGCCGCGAAACGCTCGCCTGCGTCAAGGCCGCGCTCGACGCGTACGTGCTGGACACGCAGCCGCGCTACTACGGCCGACCGGAGCCGATTCGGCTGGATTGAGCCGCGCCCCCCGCCGGCGGCGGGCGTTCGCGCCGGGGCGCCGCGCAGCGTGTAATCGCCGCCCGCGGCGCGCCACCCGGAGCGCCGCTCAGGACCAGCCGGCCGATTCGACCGCGCGGGCCGCCTGCGCGACGTACTCGAGCAGGCGCGCCAGCGGCTTGGAGAGCTCCTGCTCGCGGCGGGCCATGACCGTCCGTGCGATGTCCAGGGCCTTGTCCACGCGGTACGCCGTCATACCCTCATCCGTCAGCCAGGCGAAGCTCGGCACGAACTTCGGCACTGCCCCGCGCGTGAAGACGTTCGAAGCCACCCCGATCACCGCCCCCGTCGGCAACAGCGTGCCGATCCCCGTCTTGCTGTGGTCGCCGATGATCGCGCCGATGAAGTGCCGCCCACTCTCGACCCCCACGCCGTTCACGTAGACACGGATCGTCCCGTACGTGTTCTTCAGGTCGCTCGTCACCGTCGCCGCCCCGAGATTCACCCACTCGGCGACGTAGCTGTGCCCGACGTAGCCCTCGTGCTGCTTGTTGGCGTAGCCCTGAAAAATGGTGGCCGCCACCTCGCCCCCCACGCGGCACACCGGCCCGAGGCTCGTCCCCGCCCGCAGGATCGCCCCCGGCCGCACGACCGACCGCGGACCGATGTAGCACGGCCCCTCCAGCACCGCGTTGGGCTGGATGACCGCGTCCTCGGCCACGTGGATCGGTCCGAGCTCCGCGTCCAATACCGCTCCCGGCTTCACGACCGCGCCGCCGGCCACGTGGATCTCGCCGGGGTGCAGCAGGTGCACGCCGGCGAAGATGCGGCCGTCCCGCACGCCGCCTTCGCGGCACTGGCGCGCCAGCTCGTGCGCGTTGGCGTGGACCAGGTCCCAGGGGTGGTTGATCAGTTGGAGCCCGCGCGGCGGCAGCTCGGTGCGGTAACTGCGCAGCCAGTCCTCCAGGCGTGTCTCGTCCAGGAACAGCCCGGCATCCAGACCTGCCCGGTCGGCCGCCCGCACCCCCACCGCGAGCAGCGCTTCCGGCGTGCGCCACGCCACGCCCGCCGGCGGCGGCTGCACATCCGCGCTCACGAGCACGCGGGCATTGACCAAACACCAGTCGTCAGACGGCGCGGGCGACTCCAACCCGAGCCGCGCCGCCGCCAGGTTCGCCAGTTCGGGCCGCGTCCACAGACCCGCCAGCTTCCGCCCGACGTGCGCCCGCACCTTGTCCACGAGCCGATCGCGGCCGCACCGGAGTTCACACGCGCTGCGCAGCCACGTCAGCGGCAGGAGCCGCTGCCAACCCGCATCGTCGAACAACCCGATGTTCATGCGTGCCGCCGCCGTCATCCCGCTGCGCCCGGCCCCATGCCGGTCTCGCGCCGTGGAGAATCATATCGGCGGAAAGGGGCGGCAGAGCGAACACCGCGGATTCGTCGCCGCGCGCGGTTCCGACGCCGGACGCGGCGGCCGCGCGGCCCGCTCAGCCGGCAGCCGGGTCGGCCGGCGCCGCCGGGATCCAGGCCGTGAACGTGCTGCCGCGGCCGGACTGCGAGCGCACCTCGAGCTTGCCGCCGTGCGCCGCGAGGATGTGGTTGACAATCGTCAACCCCAGCCCGGTACCACGCGTCTGCCGGACGGTCGCGTCGTCGCCGCGAAAGAAGCTGTCGCCGAGGCGCTCGAGCTCGTCGCGGCGCAGGCCGATCCCGTGGTCCTCGACGCTCAACAGGACCAGGTGCCCCTCCGCGGCGACGCGCAGCCGCACGTACCGCCCGCTGCCGCCGTAGCGGTAGGCGTTCTGAAGCAGGTTCACGAGGACCTGCTGAAGTGCCTGCGCGTCCCCCTGCACCGGGGGCAGATCCGGCGCGATCTCGAGCTGCGCCTCGAACCCCTCCGCCGCCAGTCGCGGCTCGAACAGCGCCCACGCCTGCCGCGCCACCGCCGCCACGTCCACCGGCGCCCGGGCGTAGTCCCGCTTGCCGGACTCGATGCGGCTGAAGTCGAGAATGCTGTCCAGCAGCGCCGTCAGGCGCTCGCTCTCGCGGGTGATCGTCTCCAGGTAGTTCTGGGCCCGTTGCGGATCACGGACCCGCTGCGCCGCAAGCGTTTCCGCCAGCAGGCGGATGAGCGCCAGCGGCGTCTTGAGCTCATGGCTCACATCCGCCACGAAGCGCCGCTGAAGCCGCACCAGCTCCCGCTGCCGCGCCAGGGCCCGCGCCAGGGCCCACATCACCAGCGCCCAGGCCCCGAGCGTGCCCACGGCCGTCGCCCCGACCAGCGCGCGCCGCCGCCACGCCGCGGCGCTGCGCTCCGCCGCCGCGCTCGCCGAGGGTCCCAGCTCGTAGTCGCTCAGCGGGGCCGCCAGGCGCGCCAGCGTGTCGGCGCTCTCCGCGGCGCGGTTGCGCCGCAGTTCCCAACGCACCCCGCTCGGAGCCGGCTCCCAGTAACGGCGCAGCAGCTCCTCCGCGGGCGTCGCGACCGCCACGCACGTCGCGCGAACGCTGCGGCGTACCGCCACGACCAGCGTGTCTCCGCCTGCCGCGACGGACGTCAGCGTGTCGCGCGGCCCGTCCTCGGCAGTCGCCGCCAAAGCCGTTTCCAGCGCCGCGACGAGCTCCGCCCGGCGCGCGGCCCGCCGCGCGAGCTCGGCCAGGTCGCGCGCCACCGCCGCATCCAGCGCCCGCCCCAGCTCCTGCCCGATCCGTTGCAGCCGGGCCGACTCCACCGGACCGAGACGGGCCGGGTGGTCCGCCAGCAACGCCGCGACCAGATTGCTCAGCGCCGCCGCCGCGCGTTCGTCGTCGCCCGCCGCGATCAGCGCCTCCACGCGCGACAGCTCGGCCCGGAAGGCGAACCGCGCCAGCCCCGGCGTCGAGCGCAGCACCTGCGCGGCCTCCGCGAAGATGCGCGCGGCCGCCAGCGGGTGCCCCACCTGCTGCTCGCTCGCGCTGGCCAGCAGCGCCGCCGCGCGGCGCAACGTCTCCGGGCTCTGCGTCAGGTCGCGCAACTGCCGCAGCAGACCCGGCAGCCCCTCCGGGGCCGGCTCTGTCGTCGGTGCGGCCGGCGGGACCTGCGGCAGCGTCTCGGCCAGCGGCGGCCGGGGGTACGTCACCCAGACGCCCTCCCGACTGCGCCACGCGGCCAGCAGCCACTCGCGCTGGCCGGCCACCCAGGCATCCAACCCGTCCTCACCCGCGGCCTCGACGGCCAGCGCGGCCACGTCCAGCGCCCGCGCGGCGCCCGCGCGCAGCGCCCCGTCGCGCTCGGCGACGGCCGCCGCGGCCTCGTGTTCGAGTTCCGCCCGTTCGCGCGCGGCCAGCGACTGTCCCTGCCGGGCGACCGCCCAGATCGTGAGGCCCGCCAGCCCGAGGCTGAGCGTCAGGGCCAGCAGGAGCTGCCGGCGGTCAGCGGTGCGGCGCATGCGTGGGCTCCGGGGCCGGCGCCCCGGCGGGCGGACGGCCCTCCCAGAGCTGCCGCACGGGGTCCGTCGGCGGCAACGCCTCCAGGCGGGTCCGCAGGTCTTCCGCGGCGCGGGCCCGCAGCGCCGTCAGCGAGGGGGCCAGCCCGATCGGGTTCTCGGGCTCGAAGACCAGCGGCACATCGGCGTTCCCGATCCGCACGGTCAGGATCGTCTTGCGCCGCGGGCCGTGCGAACCGAAGACCTGAAGCACCTCGTCGCGCACCTCCAGCCGGGCCCCCAGCGCGGTGTATTCCAGCCGCTCCGGCAACGGCACGAACGCGGGCAGTCGGACCCCCAGCGCCCGCTCGAGCAACTCGGCCAGCAGCGTGCGATCGATCCAGTTGGGCTGACCCTCCTGCGCGGGCTCGACGACCAGTTCCGCGTCGAGCGCCTCCAGCCGGTTGTCGGTCACCTTCAGATTCTCGATCACCAACCGCCCGCGCCCCGTGATCGTCCCGCGCCCCAAGCCGCGCGTCAGCCCGGCGAGCGCGACGTCGTCGCACCGCCCGGAGAGCACGAGGCGGTCGATTCCGCGGCGGCTGACCTCCGCCGACGTCACGCGGAGCGTCACGCTGCCCCCAGCCTCGCCGCCGCCGAGCGGCGCGAGCAGGTCGCCCAGCAGCAGCCCGGTCAGCACGCCGCGCAGCCGCACGCACTCGAAGCGATCGTCGCGGAGCGTCAGCTCGTCCAGCTCCAGCTCGCCCTCGCCGTGCCACGCCTGCGGCATCAGCCCGGCGGTCAACTCGGCCAGCGGCACTCCCTGCACGCGGCCGCGCACCGCGACCGTGCGGCCGCCGTCCGGCTCGCCGTAGGAGAGGCGCCCCTCGAACAAGCCCGACTCGAGCCCCACCCCCGCCAGGTCGCGCAGCCCAACCAGGCCGATCGGGAGCCGCGGCACGACGAGCTCGACACTGTCCAGCCGCACGCCGCGCGTCTGCGGCGAGAAGCGGGCGCTGAGCGTCACGGGCTCGGGCGTCGTGTGCCCGTTGAACGTCCGGCAGTCGATCAGGGCCCGGCCCGTCGCCGGGTCCTCGAACACGACCACGCCCTGCGCATCGCTGAGCGTCATCGCGAACCGGTCGCGCTCGAACGCGACGTCGAACCCGCGGAACGTGACGCGGCGCGGGCCGTCCGGATGGAACCCCGGCCGCAAGCCGGACTCCAGGACGAGGCGGTAGTCCTCCCGTAGCCAGGTGCGCGTGGAGATCTCGCAGCGCCCGCCCGTGAGTTCGAGCTCCCAGGCGTTCCGATCGGCGGCCGTCGGGGTGAGCCGGGCCACGGCGCGCTCGCAGAACGCGGCGTCATCCCGCCGTTCCGGCAGCCAGATGCGCACGGCACGGAACTCGCGCGCCCGACGCGACAGCGGCGTGATCCCGCCGATCTCGCTCGGCAGGTCCAGGTGGCGGGTCAGCACGGCCGCGCAGTGCCGGCGGTAGACCGGGCTGCGCAAATACAGCGCCGTGCCCAGGACCCCGAGTACCGGCCCCCAGAACACCAGGGTCACGGCGAGCAGCAGCAGGCGCCGCGCTTTCGACATGCCCCGCATTCTACGCGGGCCGCGGCGCGCCGTCGCACGGCGGCGCAGCCGCTGCGCGGCGGCCCCGGGCCACGAGCCTGCCCATTGCCGGCCGCCGGTCCCGGAGCGGCGGCGGTGGCGGCGGGTTTCAGACCCCCGGGCAATCCGCCGATTTTATGGGCAAACGCCGCGTGCGCACCGGCGCCGACGTCCCCCGGGGGACACGGCCCGGGCGTGGCCCGCGGCGCAGCGGAGCGGCCCATGCGTATTCTTCCTGTCGCCCTCGCGGCGGTGATCGTGCTGGCCGGCTGCCAGCAGCCCGTCAAGCGCCTGAACGCGCCGACCCACGGGGAGAGCGAGAACGTCAGCGACCTGCGCACGAACTACGAGCACATGGTCGACAACGCCCTGCTCGCGGATATGAGCGTGTCCGAGGTGCACTTCCTCCCGCATCGCGCCACGCTCAGCGCGCTCGGCGAGGAGCGGCTCTGCCGCCTCGCGGCGATCCTCGAGCTGTACGGCGGCACCGTCCGGCTCAGCCTGACGACCACCAACGAGGAACTCATCGCCGCGCGCACCGCGGCCGTCCAACGGTTTCTGGAGCACGCGGGCATCGCCGTGACGTCCACGACCGTCCGGCCGGAGCTGCCGGGCGGGCCCGGCCTGCGGGCCGAAGACGCCGTCGTGATCCTGAAGGCCGCCGCCCCGATCAGCGCGACCCAGTCCGGCACCCGCGGCGACAACGCGGCCCCGGCCAAGTAGGCCCTCACAGGAGTGTGTTCATGCAAGCCACCCGGCTCCGCGGATTGATCGGGGTGCTGTGCGCCGCGCTGTGCGTGGCCGCCGGTTGCGAAGCCCAGAAGTCCCCCGAGGCGCAGGGCCCGGGCGCCCTGCCCAAGCCCCGCGCCGACGTCACCCCGCGACTGACTGCGTCGACTTTCCTCGCCCACGCGGGACTTCTCGAACGTCAGGGCAACTACCCCGCGGCCGCCGAGCAGTACGCCCGCGCGCTTGAACTGTCGCCCGACCTCGTCATGGGCCACAACCGTCGGGGCATCGTGCTCAACCGCCTCGGCCGGCACGACGAGGCCACCGTTCACTTCCGTCGGGCGATCGTGCTCCAGCCGCGCGACCCGCAGCTCCACAACAACCTCGGCTTCAGCCTGTTGCTCCAGGGCGACCTCGTTGCCGCCGAGCAGGAGCTCGCTCGGGCCCTCGAGCTCGATCCCACGTTCCGCCGTGCCCGCATGAACCATGCGCTCGTGCTCGGCAAGCTCGGCCGCGACGACGACGCGCTCGCCGAGTTCCGCCTCGCCGGCTCCGAAGCGGACGCGCTCTACAACCTGGCCGTGATTCAGGCTGACCGCGGCCGCTACGCCGACGCGGCCCGCTCGCTCGAGCAGGCCCTCCGCCTGCACCCCGACTTCGCCGACGCCCGCGAACAGCTCCGCCGGATTGCGCGCCAGGCCGCCCTGGAAGAAGCCGCGGCCGCGGTGGCGACCGACACGGCGGCCGACAGCCCGGCACTCGCGGCCAACGGCCCGGACCTGCCCCCCGAGCTCCCGGCCGACCTCCGGCCGGAGACGACGGATGTCGTGGACAGCGCGGCCCCGCCCGCGCAAACCGTCGTAGCAGCACCAGCACAGGCGGAACCGGCACCGACAGCGCCGGCGCAGGCCCCGTCGGCCATGCCGGACATTCAGCCGGCCGCGAGCATCGAGCCGCTGCCGGCGCCGCGTTCAGTCATCGAGCGGTGCACGCCGCAGACACTGACCGACGCCGACCGTCGCCGGCTCGCGGAGGAAATTCGCCAGTGGGCGCAGGCGCTCTACGGACCGCTGGGCGCCGGCCCGCGCCGGCCGGACGCGGTCTCGAACTGGTACGGCACGTCCGCCGACGGCGAGTGGCTCTTCAGCCACCGGCCGCGCGGCAAGCACTGGTTCGGCCGCGACGATCCGCAGCCGTAGTCCGCGTCCGACGCGGTGCGCCAACACCGTCCCGCGCGCCCCGCGTCGCGCTCCGCCACCGGCGATTTCCCCCGGCCGCCGCCCGCAGTATCGTACGCGGTCACAGGAGCGACACCGTGCCGCGCCGCACCCCTTCCAGCCCGCGTTCCCGCAAGACCACCGAGCGACCCCGTCGAGCCGCCGCGACACCCCGCCGCGCGGCATCCAAGTCGCGCAAGACGCCGCCCAAACCCCCGCGCCCGCGGGAGACCGCCGCCGACCGCGCCGCCCGCGCCCAGCGCGTACTCGCCCTGCTGCGGGCCGCGTACCCGCAGGCGACCTGCGCGCTGCGCCACCGCAGCGCCTACGAACTGCTTGTCGCCACGATCCTCTCCGCCCAGTGCACCGACGAGCGCGTCAACCTCGTCACGCCCGAGGTCTTCCGCCGCTGGCCGGACGCCGCCGCGCTGGCCGCGGCCGACCCGGCCGAGCTCGAGGAGGTGATCCGCTCGACCGGCTTCTTCCGCAACAAGGCCCGGAGCCTGCTCGGCATGGCCCGGCTCGTCTGCGCGGAGCACGGCGGCCGAATCCCCGACACCATGCACGGGCTGCTGCGGCTGCCGGGCGTGGCCCGCAAGACGGCCAACTGCGTGCTCGGCACCTGGTACGGCCGCAACGACGGCATCGTGGTCGACACGCACGTGGGGCGGCTGGCGGTGCGGCTGGGCCTGGCGCCGCGGGCCCGCGACGGCAAGGATGCGGAGCGGATCGAGCAGGACCTAATGGAGCTCGTCCCGCGCGACGCGTGGACGTGGCTGTCACACGCGCTGATCGAGCACGGCCGCCGGATCTGCACCGCCCGCAGCCCGCAGTGCGGCGAGTGCCCGCTGGCGCCGGAATGCCCGTCGGCGGGACGCGTCTGAGCACGTGTCGGGCCCGGCCGCCCGCACGACGTTCATCGGTCGCCAGTCCTCTTGCGCCGGGCCGGCCGCGCGCCGGCCCCCCCACCGCGATCAGCCGTGGCCGCCCGGTGCCGCGCCGGCGCCCCCGCTCTCTGCGACCGCCCGCTCCGCCTTCCGCGGCTCGCGCTCCGTCGGCCGCACGATGTAGATGGGCCGCTGCTTGACCTCCTCGTACACCCGGCCGACGTACTCACCGAGGATCCACAGCACCAGCAGGTTCAGGCCGCCGAGGATCAGCACCGTCGCAAGAATGGAGCTCCAACCCCGCTCCACGACATCGGGAAAGAACAGCCGTGCCCCGACCACGTAGAGCAGGTACAGCGCCGCCGCCCCCGACACCACGCCGCCCACCAGCCCCGCCGCCCGCAGCGGCCACGACGAGAACGAGAAGATCGCGTCGCCCGCCAACCGCAGCATCGCCCGCCAGGAGTACTTCGACCGTCCCGCGTAGCGCGGCTCGGCGTCGTAGGGCACCTCGCTGTACGGGAAGCCGATCCACTGCACGAGCCCGCGGTTGAACCGGCAGCGCTCGCCGCACGCCAGGAACGCCGTCAGGGCCGCCCGCGAGAGCAGCCGGTAATCGGCCGCCCCGGGCGTCACGTGCAGCCGCGTCAGCGCCGACAGCAGCCGGTAGAAGCCGCGGGAGCTCGTGCGCTTGAGCAGGTTGTCGTCCGCCGGCTCCCGCCGAATCGCCTGCACGACGTCGTCGCCCGCCTGCCAGCGCTGCACCAGTCGCGGAATCAGCTCCGGCGGGTGCTGAAGGTCGCCGTCCAGCGTGATCACGGCCGCGCCGCGGGCGTACGCGAGCCCGGCCACCAGGGCCGCCTGGTGCCCGAAATTCCGCGAGAGCCGCAACAGGCGAATGCGCGGATCCGCCGCGGCCAAGGCGGCGATGTGGTCGGCCGTGCCGTCGCGGCTGCCGTCGTCCACGTACAGGACTTCGTAGGCTCGCCCCACCTGAGCCAGCACCGGCCGCAGGCGGGCCAGCAGCGGGTCGACGTTTTCCCGCTCGTTGAACACGGGGATGACGATGGAGAGCTCCGGACTGTCCGACGGCACGGCGCGCGACATGCCGGCGATCATACCCCCCGTGCGCCCGGCCGACAGGGCGGCGGAAAGTCGCAGTTTGTCGCGTCCAGCGCCTTGACGGGAGCCCTCCCCGTCCCGAGAATGCTGAGCGCTGGGTTTCGTCGGACCCGTCGGCGCGGCGGGGCGGAACCCCGAGTGGACGCAAACGTTGGGAGTCCAAAATGTTCAGCGGATTGCTTCCGTGGCTGCTGATCGGCGGTCTCGCCCTGTTCCTGTTCTTCTTCCTGTTCGGGAACCGCGTGTAACATGGCACACGCCGTGCCGGTGGCCTGAATGGGCGACCGGAGGTACGGACGCGTCGGTACGGCGCCTTGGGCGCCGCGTCCGACGCGTTTCTGTTGCGCTGCGCGGGGTGAGGCAAGCTTGACGCCGGCGGCCGGCGACTCGACATCCCCCGCCGGTTCTTGTCATGCCCGCCACTGCGGCGGGGCGGAGCCGCGCGCCAACACACCCGTCTCAGGAGTCGCGCATGTTCGGTGGCTGGTTCACGTGGCTGATCTTCGGTGCGATCGCCCTCCTCCTGTTCCTGTTCCTCAGCGGCGGTCTGGACTAGCCAAGCCATGCTGCGCCGGCCGACGCGCCGGGCGGCGCACACACCGAGCGCGTCGATCCAGCGCCCCCCGGGCATCGTGGTCGACGCGTCTCGCGTTGTACGCCGCCCGGTGCGCGGGTGCGTTGCGACCGCACGGTGACGCCCGTAGGATGCCGCCCGCGACGCTCCGGAGTCTGCCGCGATGGCCCAGCGCACCCTGGTCACGGCTGCCCTGCCCTACTCGAACAACCGGCTCCACGTCGGCCACGTCGCCGGCGCGTACCTGCCGGCCGACACGTACGTCCGCTACCTGCGGGCCTGCGGCCGCGAGGCGGCGTTCATCTGCGGCAGCGACGACAACGGCGTGGCGATCGAGATCTCGGCCCTCCAGGAGCAGAGCACGCCCGCGCAGATCGCCGGGCACTACCACGACTGCCAGGCGCGCGACTTCGCCGGGCTGCGCATCGAGTTCGACGTCTACGGCGGCACGCACCACCCGGACTACGTTGAGCTGCACGAGCGTTTCAGCCAGGACTTCTTCCGCCGCATCCACGCCGGAGGCTACTTCACCAAGCGGCGGACGCGGCAGCTCTACGACCCCCAGGCCGGGCGCTTCCTCCCGGACCGCTTCGTCCGCGGCGTCTGCCACCACTGCGGCTTCGAACGGGCCAGCGGCGACCAGTGCGACCAGTGCACGCAGATGATCGACCCGCTGCTCCTGAAGAACCCCGTCAGCGCCATCACCGGCCGGCCGGCCGAGGTCCGCGAGACGACGCACTGGTACCTCCGCCTCGGCGCGTTCGAGGAGCCGCTGCGGGCCTGGCTCGAGAGCAAGCAGGGTCAGTGGCGGCCCACCGTGCTCAACTTCGCGCTGGGGCAGATCAAGCAGGGGCTGCCCGAGCGCTCCATGACCCGCGACATCACGTGGGGCGTGCCGGTGCCGCTGGACGACCCCGACGCGGCCGGCAAGGTCCTCTACGTGTGGTTCGACGCCCCCATCGGCTACCTCTCGTTCACGGCCGCCTGGTGCGCGCAGCAGGGCCGCGGCACGGACGCGTACCGGGCGTGGTGGAGCGATCCGGCGACGGCCATCGTGCACTTCATCGGCGAGGACAACACCGTCTTTCACGCGCTGACCTGGCCGGCGATGCTCATGGCCGAGCAGCAGTACCAGCTCCCGACGCAGGTCGTGGCGAACAACTTCATGAACCTCCGGCTGGGCGGCGAGATCCGGAAGATCAGCAAGAGCTCGACGCCCGCGGATGCGCCCGTCTGGGTGGAGGAGTACCTCAAGCGCGGTCTCGACCCCGACGCGCTGCGGTATTACCTGACGACGCAGGCCCCCGAGGCCGCCCGCACCACCTTCGACCCCGAGGAATTCATCGCCCGGAACAACGGCGAGCTCGTCGCCGCCCTCGGCAACTTCGTCAACCGGTCGCTGACGTTCGCAGCGCGCTATTTCGACGGCCGCAAGCCCGACGCCGCCGCGGCCACCGAGGCCGATCGCGCGCTGCTGGCCCGCGGTACCGCGGCGCTGGCCGCCGCCGGCCGCTGCCTGGACGAGTTCCGGTTCCGGGCGGGCCTCGAGGAGGTCATGGGGTTCGCCCGGGCGTGCAACGAGTACTTCAGCGCGCGGGCGCCGTGGGCATCCCGCAAGGACAACCCGGCCGACTGCGCCGCCGCCATCGCGACGTGCGTGGAGGCTTGCCGGCTGCTGGCCATCGGCATGGGCCCGTATCTGCCCGGCGCAGCCCGCCGTCTGGCGAACATGCTGGGCGCGGACGAGCGACTGCTCCGCTGGCAGGTGCCCGAGCCGCTGCCCGTCGGCCACCGCCTCGGTCCGCCCGCGATCCTCTTCGCCAAGCTCGAACCCGGTGCCCTGGGGTGAAGCGATGGTCGGTCGACCCACGGCCCGGATGCGGGCCATCCTGATTCTGGTGAGCGCCGGCCTGTCGGGGTTGTCCGCCTGTCAGCGCACGGGGTCCGACGGCCCGCCCGCGCGGGCCCCGGAAATCGCGCTGGACACGCCGGAAGCCGCGACGCGGTCGCTTCTGGCGCTGCTCGAGGCCCAGTGCCGCGCCGGCGCTCGTCGCGATCGCGCCGCCGTCGACCGTGCCCGCGAACAGATCGCCTGGCACATCGCCGCCCGCGACGCGATCGTCAAGAGCAAGCTCTCGGAGGCCCAGATCCGCAAGCTGCTCCACGCGCTCGCCGGCAACTGGGCCGCGATGGTCCTGTACTACGTCGACGGCATCGGCCGCGACGCGCTCGCCCGCCTTCCCGGACAGGATCCGACCACGGCCGCCGTCGTGGTCCCGTTGCAGGGTCCGGGCGATACCGCCCGCCTCGTCGTGACCTGCGTGCGGAGCGACGACCACGAATGGCGCGTCCAGTCGCTGCGCTTCGCTCCGCCGCTCGCGACGACGCCCGCCACCGCCCCGGCCCGCGCAGTCACGGCGACGGCGTCCGCCCCGGCGCCGGGCTGAACGCGTGTGGGGAGCCGCGGATGTCCCGCCACGCCGCCCGCGATAACTCGTTGCTGATTCGGGACATCGGTACCCTGGCCGCGGTGCCGCCGGGCCCGCTGACCGGCGAGCGCATGCAAACGTGGCCGCTGCTACACGACGCCGCGCTGCTCGTGCGGGACGGGCGGATCGCCTGGTTCGGGCCGGCCCACAAGACGCCGCCGGACGAGGGCATCGCGACGCTCTCGGCCGCCGGCGGCACCGTGATCCCGGGCCTGATCGACCCGCACACGCACATTCCGTTCGTCGGCGATCGCAGCGCCGAGTTCATCCGCCGCGTCGCGGGCGAAACCTATCTCCAGATCCTCGAGGCCGGCGGCGGCATTCGCGTGACGATGCAGGCCGTGCGCGCCGCG
Source organism: uncultured Phycisphaerae bacterium (assembly GCA_937928595.1). Lineage (GTDB taxonomy): Bacteria > Planctomycetota > Phycisphaerae > UBA1845 > Fen-1342 > CALGJV01. The sequence goes on from CALGJV010000009.1 coordinate 118,147, forward strand.
AGCGTCGACGACCTCGTCGCCGCCAACCTCCCGCGCCTGCGCCGGATGCTGGCCGGCGGGGTCGTGCGCGTCGAGTGCAAGAGCGGCTACGGCCTCGCTCCCGAACCGGAGCTGCGGCAGCTCGAGGCCGTGCGGGAACTCGCCCGCCGCCAGCCGGTCCGGCTCCACGCGACGTACCTGGCGGCCCACGCGGTCCCGCCGGAGTTCGACGGCCGCCCCGACGCGTACCTGGACCTCGTGGCCGATCCGGCCCTGCTGGCCGACATCGCGCGCCGCGGACTGGCCGAGTTCTGCGACGTGTTCTGCGACCGCGGCGCGTTCACGGTCGCCCAGGCCCGCCGCGTGCTGGAGCGGGCCCGCGCCGCCGGTCTGCGGCCGCGGCTGCACGCCGATGAGCTCGCCCGGATCGGCGCAACGCAACTCGCCGGCGAGCTGGCCGCCCTGTCCGCCGACCATCTCGAGCACATCGACGACGCGGGCATCGCCGCGCTGCGGGCCGCCGGCACAGTGGCCGTCGTGCTGCCCGGCACGTCGTTCTTCCTCGGGATCCCCCACGCGGATGCGCGGCGGCTGATCGCCGCCGGGCTGCCGGTCGCGCTGGCGACCGACTACAATCCCGGCTCGTGCATGATCGAGTCGCTGGCCTGGATCATGAGCATCGCCGTGTGCCAGCTCCGGCTGCAACCGGCCGAGGTGCTCGCGGCCTGTACCGCCAACGCCGCGGCCGCGCTCGGCGTGCAGTCGCGCGCCGGGGCGCTGGCCGTCGGGTACGACGCCGACCTCGTGCTGCTCGACGTGCCGACGCTCGACGCCTGGCTCTACGAGCCCGGGCGGCCGCACGTGCGCGCCGTGCTGGTCGGCGGACGCACCGTGTGGGAGATGCGTCCTGACGATTGACGGAGCGTCCGCGGGCGGACGGAGGCGGCACGGAGTCCCCCGGGCGCGCGAACCACGAACAACGACCGTCGCGGCGGGTCGCCCGCCGGGCCTACCCCTCCCGTAACTGCTTGAAGTAAGCGATCAGAACCGGGCGGGGGATCTTGGCCAGCCTGGGCGGGAGCAGCTCGTCCATCGTCAGTCGCTGCATGACCTCTTCCGCGCGGGCCCGCTCCGCCCGGATGTCCGCCGCAAGCGCCTCGGCCTCGTCCAGCTTGCCCGCGGCCATGGCGAGCGCGTACTCGGTCACCAGGTGCTCCATGTCGCTGGGCAGGCGGACATCGCCCTTCGGCTCGGGCAGCGGCGCGCGGGCCACCTCCGGCGGTACATCCTTCTCGCGGCGCAGGGTGCGGGCCAGGTCCCGGCTCTCCTCGAGCAGTCGCTGCCGCTCGCGCTCGTCGTTCTCGTCCACCGGTGCCAGCCGCAGCGGCTCGAGGTCCTTGCGGGGCGTGGGGATGTACACGCTCTGGTGGCAGTGCGGGCACTTGCCGCGCCTGCCCGCGTGCTCCTCCCCCGCCCGCACGAGCTTGCCGCACTGGCTGCAATGGAACTCGATCGCCATTCGGGCACCTCCTCGCCGCTCGCCGGCATTGTATCGCGCCGCCGTGCGGCCGGGCAGCCGGGCGTCAGTCGGCTCCGCCCGGGGGCGTGCGGCCGCTGCGCGGGCGGAACCACAGCCGCAGCGGGACCTCGCGCAGCGGCGTGAACTCGCGCAACCGGTTCTCCATGAAGCGGCGGTACTCGTCGCGCACCAGCCCGGGGTCGTTGCAGAATGTCACGATCGTCGGCGGCGCCGTGGCCACCTGCGTCGCGTAATACAGCTTCACCGGCCGCGTCCCACGCTTCGCGCTCGGCCCGCGGAGCTGAAGAATCCGCTGGAGCGCCTCGTTGAGCCGGGCCGTCGGCAGCCGCGTGTGCGCCTGCTTGTGCAGGCTCAACGCCACGTCGACCGCCGCATCCACGTTCTTGCCGGTCTTGGCCGTGATGAACGTGATCGGCGCATAGCTCAGCTGCGGGAGAACCCGGCCCAGGTACTCGCCGAAGTCGGACGCCGCGGCCAGGTCCTTCGCCAGATCCCACTTGTTGATCGTCAGGACGACCGGCTTGTACTCCGCCAGCACCGCCTCGGCCAGCTTCAGGTCCACCTCCGCGATCGGCACCAGCGCATCGATCAGCAGCATGACCACGTCCGCCCGCCGGATCGAGCGCAGCGCCCGCGTGTACGAATAGAAGTCGATGTCGTCCATGCTCGACTTCTTCCGCACGCCGGCCGTGTCGATCGCGATGAACTGGCGGCCGTCGCGCTCGAAGCGGACGTCGACGGCGTCGCGCGTCGTGCCGGGGACCTCGCTGACGATCATGCGCGGCTCGCCGGCCAGCGCGTTGACGAGCGTGCTCTTGCCGGCGTTGCGCTTGCCGACGATCGCGAGCTTCATGACCGGCGGCTCCGGCGCCGGCCCGCCCGGCCCCAGCACGGTCCGGATGCGGGCGTGCAACGCCTCGCGCCCCCGCCCGTGCAGGGCCGACACGCACAGCGGCTCGCCGTACCCCAGCCGCACGAACTCCGCCGCTTCGCTCTCGTGCTTCGGATCGTCCACCTTGTTCGCGACCAGCACGACCGGCCGGTCCAGCCGCCGCAGCAGGTCGGCGACGCGCTGGTCGAGTGCGGCGATGCCCGCCGTTACGTCCACCACGAACAGCACCAGGCTGGCGCGGTCGATCGCGTAACGGATCTGTCTTTCGACGTGCTCCTCGAGATGGTCCGCGTCCACCACGCCGACGCCCCCCGTGTCCACCAGCTCGAAGTAGCCCCCCTCCGATTCCACGACCGTCGCCACCCGGTCGCGCGTGATCCCCGCCCGCGGGTCCACGATGCTGATCCGCTCGCCCGCCAGCATGTTCAGCAGCGAGCTCTTGCCCACGTTGGGCCGCCCCACGATCACCACGACCGGCAGCGCCATGCCGCGATGATACGCCCCCCCGGGCCTGGCCGCACCCCGCTCCCCCCGGACCGGCTACGCCACCGAGCGCCGCCGGAACAGGTGCCGCTTGCTGTGGCGACGCAGCTGCTCGGCCATCGACGCCACCAGCTCGGCGGTCGTCAGGAGTTCGCACCCCTTCGCCGCGAGCTGCCGCAGCGCCATCGTCCCCTCGCCTTCATCCCAAAACCCGCATGCGTCATACACGACCGTCACCGGCCGGTGCCGCAGCATCAGCCCCAGCGTCAGTAGCCGAATCGAGCTCTCCAGCGACACCCCGAACACGACGAACCGCCGCCCCGGCATCTCCGTCAGCAGCCGGTCCAGCTTCGGATTCGTGAACGGATCCCGATGCTCCTTCGCCAGGATCGCCTGCTGGTGCTGCTGGAGCACCTCCAGTGAGACGCACAGACAGTTATCCGAGTTGATCTGCACACGGTTCGGCAGCAGCGTGAAGCCCAGCTTCTGCTGCCCCGGCGTGCCGATCACGCACTGCGGATTCGGGAGCCCCCGCACGTCGTCCGGCCGCTGCGCATCCACACACGACAGCACCGGCACGCCACCCCAGCGGGCCAAGGCAACCAGCCGTTTCAGATTCGGCACAATCGCTGCGGAGTTCACCGCCGGCCGCGCCCCCTCGGCCAAGAGGTAATCCCGCTGAGTGCAGACGTCGACGAAGACGTCGTGCTTGCGCACGTTCACCACGGCCTGCTCCCTCCGAATGCAGAGAAAGGGACGGCAACGCCGACCCTCCGTGGCGACGAGCGTCCGGGCTTCTTTCCGATGAGGCCGTTACGCGTTCTTCAGTTTTCTGACATGGGGCGGCCGACTGCTGCCGACCGCCTCATTCCTCCGATCCCTTGCGGCACATTCTATTCACCGTGCAGGCGCCTTGCAACCCAAAACTGTGCGCGGTTGCGGTGAGGAGTTCGTTGCGGTGCGATGATTCGCGGAGGGACGTGGCCGTGGGGCAGTTGAAACGTTCAAACCCGATTTCTTCTCGGGAGGGCCGCCGCGGAGTCAGTCAACGACGACATTGTTGATCGAGACGACGATCCCGAAACTGCTCCCGGTCCCGATAAAACGGAACTCGATGATGGCCCCGCAGTTGTAGTCGTCGCCGCGCTCGAACGTCGCCGATCCATCGCTCTCGGCGACGAACCCGAAGCCGAGGTACTGCACGGGGCGTTCCGCGCGGATCAGCCCGAGCTTGTCGCAGTCGATCGTGAAGCTCAGGATCTCGCCGGGCGCAAGCGTGCCGGTCGCGAGCGTCTCGCTCGGGAACAGCCCGGCGAAGAAGCCTGAATCGTCGTCGAAGCGAATGTCCGGGTAGACGTCGAAGCCAGTGTCGTTGAACAGCCGCACGACCACCGTGCCGATCCCGGGGACGAAGACGCTGCCTCCGCCCGGAAGCTCGATGCTGACGCCGGGGCAGCCGCCGCCGTTCAGCATTAAAGCCGGGATCAGCATGAACGGCAGCCACCGGGCTCGACGCGTTGCGGGGTGACGCTGAAACGTCATACTAGGCTCCTTTCGCGGGCGGCCGTGCCGGCCCGGCGCACTGTACCGCGGTGACGCGGGCGCCTCAACCGGCCTGGACACGGCGCCGGCGCCGAGGTTGGACGCATGGCGGCAACACTGATGGTGAGCGTTTCGGGGGTCCGGGGGATCGTCGGCGACTCGCTGACGCCGACGGTCGCGCTCGAGTTTGCTCAGGCTTACGGCCGGATCCTGGGCGGCGGCCCGGTCGTGCTCGCCCGCGACACGCGCCACGGCGGGCCGATGCTCGAGGCGGCGGCGCTCGCCGGATTACTCGCGGCCGGCTGCCGCGTGACACGGCTGGGCGTCGCGATGACGCCGACGGTCGGTTTCGCGATCCGCACCGGCGGATACCGCGGTGGCGTGAGCATCACGGCCAGCCACAACCCGGTCGAGTGGAACGGGCTCAAGTTCTTCGACGATCTCGGCGTAGCGCCGGACCCCGCCCGCGCACGCGAGCTGGCGAACTTGCGGGCCACGGCCGCCCGGACCTGCACCACTGCGCCCGTCCCGCCCCCGACGGACGACACCGGCGCTGGCGACCGCCACGCCGCCGCCGTGCGGACCGCGATCGAGGTCGATCTGCGCCCGCTCCGGGGCACGCGCGTGGTCCTCGACAGCATCAACGGGGCAGGCTGCGCGGTGACGCCCGAGCTGCTCCGGGCGCTGGGGCTCGAGATTATCCACCTCAACGGCGAACCCACCGGGCAGTTCGGCCACCGGCCGGAGCCGGTGCGCGAGAACCTCACGCAACTCTGCGAGGCCGTCCGGCGGCACGGGGCGGCCATCGGCTGCGCGCAGGACCCCGACGCCGATCGGCTCGCGTTCGTGGATGAGCACGGGGAGTACATCGGCGAGGAATACACGCTGGCGCTGTCGGTCTGGTCGGTCCTATCCCGCCGGCCCGGACCGGTGGCGGTGAACCTGAGCACGTCGCGCATGGTCGACGATGTGGCCGCCCGCTTCGGTGTCCGCGTGTTCCGCACGCCCGTGGGGGAGGCGCACGTCGCCCGCACGATGCTGGCCGAACGGTGCGTCATCGGCGGGGAGGGCAACGGCGGCGTGATCGACCCGCGGATCTGCTATGTGCGCGACAGCCTTTCGGCGATGAGTCTCGTGCTCCAGCTCATGGCCGCCACCGGACGCCGGCTGAGCGAGCTCGTCGCGGACATCCCGCCTTACGTGCAGGTCAAGCAGAAGTTCGAAGCGCCGCGCGAGCGCATCGACGCCGCCGTAGCCGCCGTCACGCGGGCGTTCGCCGACCACCGACCGAACACGGCCGACGGTGTGCGCGTCGATCTGCCCGAGGGCTGGCTGCACGTCCGCGCGTCGAACACGGAGCCGATCGTGCGGATCATCGCCGAGGCGCAGACCGAGTCCGCCGCAGAAACGCTCGTGGCCCGGGCGAAGGTCGCGGCCGGGCTGTAAGCGGGCGGCTCATTCGCCCGCGGGCTGTGATTCGGTCGCGGGCCGACTGACCGCGGGCGCGGCCTGGCTCGCGGGCGCCGGGGCGACGGACCGGGCCTGAATCCGGTTGAGCTTCAGGTCCGTCACTTCGAGCAGCTTGTCGAACGGGGCCTCGGTGAGGCGTTCCGCCAGCACCGCGGCGCTCATCTGGGCCTTGAAGCGATACGTGGCCGTACTCTTCGCGAAATCGCCGTCGACGGCCCGCACGCGGTCGATCTGCTCCAGCGCCTTGCGAATCTGGATGTAGCCCTTGAAGTCGAGCCCCTCGACCTCGAGCGTCAGATCGCCGCCGACCGTGATTTGGGTGGCCCACTGCTCCATCACTGCCTCGTACAGGCGGGTCGCCAGCGCGGGCTCGCGCCGCCGGTCCGAACGCGGGAACGTCGCCTCGACCAGGGCCGCCCGGGCGGCCTGCGGGCTGAACTCGTTCCGCGAGCGCACGCCGCGCCGCGTGACCGGGATCGATTCGCTGGCCAGCAGGCGGCCCGTGTCCGTGTAGTACACCTTCGCCTGCACGTCGCAGTTGTAGAACGCGGCCGGCACGCCGTACAGATCCTCGAGCCCGGCCCGATCCGCGTTCGCCCGACCGCGGATCAGAATGTGCGCGCCGGCGTCCTTGGCCAGGCGCACCAGCCGGGTCGCGTCCTGCTCGGCCTCGGCGGCCGCGGCCTCGCGTCGGCGGGCCTCCTCCACTCCCTCGCGGGCCACCAGGTCGAACCCGGCCTTGACCAGCATCTCCTCGATCCGTGACTCGACCACCGACTGCTCGGCCGGCTGCCCGTCGATCCGCTCGTCGATCCAGACCATGATCTTCGGCCGGCCGATCTGGTCGAGCACATTCTGCACTTCGCCCCAGAGCGCGGCGACGGCACTGGGCCGCACGAGCGCCTCGACCGTCACCTCAAACGTGCCGCCGGCGCCGGGCGACTCGCGGAGCACCTTGTATTCGCTGACCACGCCCGCGGCCCGGCTGTAGATCGTGTCCCGGATCAGCTCGTAGTTGGCGACCGTCGAGTAACCGGCGAGCTGCGTGCCGGCCCCCTGCTCGATCGCCTTGCGCAGCGCCTGCTTGATCGCGTCGTCGCGGTTGTACCCCTCGGCCGTCACCGTCACCCGGCGCGGCTCGTCGGGCGGCGGCTCGGCCGGCCGCGCGGCCGCCGGCTCGTCCGGCGACCCGACCGGCTCCACCGGCTGCGCCCCGGCCCGCGGCATGGTCCCCACGATCAACGCGCACAGCAGCAAGTGCTTCACGGCGTCGCCCTTTCCGCCGGCCGCGCCGGCGCAACCTCTTCGAGTTTCATTTTGCGACGGACGATCTCCCACAGCCGACGCAGCGGCAGTTCGACCGTCGCCTCCACGGTGCCGTCCGACAGCAGCCGCGGCGGGCCCGTGAGCCGCGCTCCGCTGAGGAACAACACGATGTCGTCCTTCAAGTCCTGGTGGTACGCGACGAATGCGCCGACGGTGACATCCCGCTGAATGACCAGCGCCTCGACCTGCCGCGCGAGCTGCTCGATCGCCAGCACCCGGGCCGCCTCGGCCAGCGGAGCCGGCGCACTGGTCGGGGCCGAGGTCGGCATGCCGCCCGTGTCCTCCGGCCGCACGCGTCCCGTCGCGCTCAGGCTCGTCTCGACCCACGCCGGCAGGTCGTACTCGGCCAGAATTCCCGCCGAGCGCACCACCGTCGCGCTCGGCGGAGCGGCCAGGCCCGTGCCCACCAGCTCGGACCGGCCCGCGGCCAGGACCATCTCCCGGAAATCGGCGACCGCGAACTCGTCGCCCTGATAGTGCTCCTGGTGCGCCCGCGTCAGAATCCGCAGCAGCTCCCGCAGGTCCAACCGGGCTTCCGCGACGGCCACCTGGTCGGGCGCGAACTGCACACGGGTCGTCGCGGACTGCTCGATGCCGCGCGCGACGGCCGCGCGCACCGCCTGGCTGGCCTGGAGGAACTCGGCCAGCCGTCGCGACGGCCCCACCTTCAGGCGGGCCGCCTCTTGCAGCAGGGCGGCGGCCGCGTCCGCCCCGGCGGCGCGGCGCGCCAGCTCGATCCCCTCGCGCGTGACGTTCTCCCACCCCACCGGCCGGTCCCCGCCAAGCGACGCCGTCAGCGACACGCGGCCCGTGGCCCACAGCGTCGGCCAACGGGCGGCAGCCGTACGCAGGTCGCCGGCGGAGACGCCCGCCTGGCGCGCCGCGGCCGGATCCTCCTCGAGTGCCTGGAGCAATCGGTCGCGCAGGTCCGCCGGCGACGCCTGCACGTCGGCCTCGCTGACGCCGTCGCTGTAGTGCCGGACGCCGCCGTGCCGCGGCCGGCTGCGGCACCAGAGCCGCACCGCCCGATCCAGCTCCACGTCGCGCGTCATCCAGTCCCCCAGCGTCAGCTCCGGGCCGATCGGCAGGGTCCCCACGCGGTCCAGCAACGCCGACCGCGCCGCTGCCAGCGCAAGTTGCTCGAGGCTGCTGCGCTGCTCCGTGGTCGGCGGCGCCACGGCCGATGGCGATTGCGCCGGTGCCGGCCCCGCCAACGCCATCGCAACCACCAGCACCGCCGCCGGCGCGCGGCCCCGTGCCCCGCGGGCCACGGGTCGCCCGCCGCCGATCTGCTTTAGCGCGGTCACGACGGCGCTACTCGACCACCATCTCGCCCTGCGGCGCCTCGCGAACCTCGCCCGGCCGCTCTTCCTGCGTCACGCGCACCTTGCGGTGTTCGCGCTCGCCGCAGCCGGCGATGAAGACCAGCAGGACCAAACCGAGAAACGCGTACACAATCCAGCGGAAGCTACCCAGCATCGTCCCGTCTCCCAGGACGCCACCGGAACGGCCGCGGCGGGCCGGGGCCGCGAGCGCCGGGGCGTCAGCCTCTTGTCGCGCTTCATCCGACCGGCATCGGTGCGACGGCGGCGCGGCGTCAGCGCTGGTCGCCGGCCCGCGGCGGGGGCGTCGCCGCGGGTTCGGGGGCCGGGGCGGAGCCCCGTCCCAGGCCGCGGCTGAACACCTGCCAGACGCGCATGCCGGGCACGCTGACCTTCACGGTCGCGGTCGTATCGGTGAACTTTGTCTCGGTCACCACGGCATCCACGATCACGGCGTCGACGAACGCGGACAGCTCGTCGTGCTGCACGATGCTGTCGCGGATCGTCGTCTCGCCCCGCAGCCGCAGCCCGACGATGCGCTCCGCCAGCTTGCGCCGCGCGTCGAGCTCGGCGGCCCGCGCGGCCCGCAGGCGTCCCTGCGGAGAGCCCAGGTCGGGATCGGTGCCCTGCCCCTCGGCCTCCAGCGGCTGCGTCGACCACTCCGGCAGCTCGATGCCGAGGTTCGCGGCGAACTTCTGGATGTACTGCGGCGGCGGCACGCCCTGCCCGGTCGCCTCGAAATCCCGCTTGACGATCGTCTTGACGACGCTCTCGATGTCGTGACCGCGCACGTCGTCCCCCTTGTAGTGCCGGCTGTGCAGCGTCTTGATCGTCTCGACCACCTGCTCGGTCGAGACCTTCATCGTCACCTCCGCGATCAGCTCATCGCTGTGCAGGTATGTGCCGACCTCCTCCGCGCCCACCAGCAGCGCGTTCAGCTCGGTCGTAATCGTGTCGCTCTCCGCGACGAAGTCGCGCACCTGCGTCCGCGAGGTCAGCCGCAGTCCCTTGATGCGTTCGGCCAGGCGCCGCAGCGCATCCACCCGGGCCGCGCGAATCGCCATCAGCCGCGCCTGCGGCCCCACCTGGTTCCAGATCCCCGGCACCGCCGGCGGCGGGGCCGTCGGGGGCGCCGGCGGCAGCAGCGCGGCCGCGCCCACCGGCAGGTTCGGCGGCAGGTCCGGCCGGGGCGCACCCATGCCGATCACCTTGATCACTTGCTTGTCGATCCGCTTTGTCAGCGTTTCGAAATCCTCCGTCTTGACGTCCTCGCCCTTGTAATAGCGATCGTGCGCCTGCCGCAGGGTCTCGACCACCTTCGCGACCGTCACCTCGGCCGGCACCTCGCACGAACCGTCGTCGTAGTACGTCGGCGTGCCCAGCCGGACGCCCTTCACGAAGCTGTCCACGTCCGTCCGGATCTCGTCCGACTCGGCGACGAAGTCCCGCACGTACGTCCGGCTGTTGATCTGGAGCCCGTACACCGCTTCCGCGAGCTTGCGGTACGCGTCCGCCTCGGCCGCCCGCCGGGCCAGCAGTTTCGTCTGCTCCCGCGCGACGTCCTGCGCCCCGGCCGTCAGCCCGCCGGCCAGCAGCAGCGCTCCGAGGATGGTCAGCCTTCGCTTGCGCATCACGACATTCCTCCAGAAACCCGGTTTCGGCACCGGCCGCTGATCCGGGCCGTACACAGCTTGGACAAGCGCGCCCGTTTACCGTTAGTCGGCGCCACGCCGCCAACAGCATACCCCCCCGGAGCCGCGGGGGGCAGTCCCCCGGCGTTCCCTCCGCGCGGCCCGTACCGAGAGTAGAATATCCGGGAGTGCGCGCGGCCCTGGCCGCGGCGGCTCGTGGAGGTAGCCTATGCGCGTCTTCATCGCGATCACGCTGTCCGCTCTGTACCTGCTCGGGCCGCGGGCCCTCGCCGACCTCGAGAAGGGCACCTACGCGCCCGACATCGAAGCGAAGGACTGGAAGAACACGGACGAGCCGCTCTCGCTGCACGAGCTGCGCGGGATGGTCGTGCTCCTGTTCTTCTGGGTGTCGTGGCACAAGGGCGGCGAGCACGTCATGCCCATGATGAACTTCATCAACTCGAAGTTCGGGCGGTCGCAGGGCGTGTTCCTCATCGGCCTGACCGACGCGGACCGCACCCGCGTCGAGAAAATGCTCGAGAAGGAGCGCGTGCTGTTCCCCGTCGGGCTCGAGTCCAAGTCCTACGAGGAGTACAAGCTCACGACCTTCCCCGTGGTCGTGGTCATCGACCCGCAGGGCCGCGTCGCCTGGACCGGGTGGCCCGGCGAGAAAGGCGGCGATACCCTCTTGCGCGAGGTGCAGCGCGTCATCGCCGAGACCCCGCCCACGCGCACCCACCCCATCGAGGCCGCCGAAGTCCGCCGCAACCTCGCCGAGGCCCGCCGCGCCCTGCGGGACGAGAACTTCCGCGAGGCGTATCGCAAGGCCCAGGCCGCCTTCAGCCGCGCGCTGACCGGCGACCCGCTCAAGACCGAGTGCCAGGACATGCTCGACCTCATCGAGGCCCTCGGTCGCGACAAGGTGGCCCGCGCCGAGCAGGCCGCCGATGAGAAGGAGTTCGAGACGGTCGTCACGCTGCTGCGCGACGTCCAGCGCGACTACCGCGGCTCAGAGGTCTCGCGCGAGGCCACCCGCTGGCTCAAGCTCGTCCAGAAGAAATACAAGGAGGTCGCCGACCTCATCAAGGATCAGGAAGACGAGGTCACTGCCAACAACCTTCTGGCGGCGGCGCTCGACGACCTGCGGGCCGGCAAGTTCGGCGAGGCCTACGCCAAGCTGGAGGACATCACCTCGGACTACTCGGCGACCCAGTCCGCCGCCAAGGCCCAGACGGTCCTCGATCGCATGAAGAAGAACGAGGACATGATGCTCTACGTGAAGGACTACCAGGCCGCGGCCGAATGCACGTCGCTGCTTTCGCAGGCCCGGGGGTACGAGCGCTCCGGCCGGCCGAACAAGGCCAAGGAGCTGTACCTGATCGTCATCGAGAAGTACGGGGACACCGTCCACGCCGACGAGGCCCGCCGCCGCATCGCCGAGTTGCCGTGAGGCGGTTGCTCAGCCGCGCAAGTCGCGGGACTGCAACACGGCCGGCGCGCGGCCGAGCCGACATTTCGAAATCGCGCGGGGTTGCGCGCGACCTTGTCGCCTGCTCAGGTGACAGCGTTTGGCTTTCCCGTTGATCGGGGCGATACTCAAATAAGCAGGGCCGAGGGGTGCGGTGCCGACGGTGCCCATCCCATCCACGTCTGACCGCCGACATCCTCCGCCCCAATAGGCCGCTCCGTTCGGAGGAGCGCCGCGTGCGGACGGTGAATCCGCCGCTGCCCACGGGTCGCAGGAGACGCCCGGCGGGGAGCCGCTTCGGCTTTCCACCGGCCGAGTGTGACGGGGGTCTTCGTTTTCCCGCTGGTGACGTTGCGTTTCTGCAAGCCGACCGCGGTCGGCCATCAGTGCGTTGCCTGAGGAGCACATCATGACCCGTCGCGCACAAGTAGTGGTACTCGTGGGACTCGCCGCGCTCGTCGCGCTGCCCACGCCGGCCCGGGGTGATCCGAACTTCTCGATTCAGACGCCGGGGGAGTGGCAGGTCGCGCTCGGCGGCGGCGGTGGGGGCGGACGGGTGCTGCCGCTGGGACCGCCGGAGTGGTCCATGTACATGGCCCAGTGGTCCCAGTTCACCCAGGAGGGCGAGCCGTACCCGCCCACCGAGTTCCTGCCCGCGGAGCTCTACGTGTACGAGGGCGAGCCCGGCGGGGGCGGCGGCGCCGTGCCGGGCGGTCTCGTCATGGTCTGGGGGGGCACGACGCCGTTGCCCGACGGCGCGTATGCCAGCGCCTGGAAATATGAGTACGGCGTCGACCCCAACCTGGCGAACTCCACCATCACGCTCTCGGTCTTCGCGCCGATCGTCCGCCCGGGGCCGAACGGTGTCGTGAAGATCCGCCAGATTTCGTTCGGCATCCAGGACGTCAACGGCAACATCCGCTCGTGGTACTGGAACGTCGGCCCCGGCACGCAGGTGCCCTGGAACGTGCTGGTCCGCTTCACCATCGACTGTACTCAGACCGGTGTGAACGCGACGACGCCGCCGGCCGACGCGTACATGAGTCACCCGGCGTTCGACATCACGCAGGCCGTGTCGTTCATCGCCGACGAGAACGGCCAGCAGGTGGGCGGGGCACTGGCCATTCCTCCGCCGCCGGTGCCGCACCCCGGCATCTGGAACCTCTGGCACGACATCGTCGTGCGGCCGCACGACGACCTGAAGTGGCAGCAGTTGCCCGACCCGGCCTCCCCGAACAACCTGTACTACGGCTGGAACGAGCCGTCCGAATGGTGGTTCGGCCCGGTCGTCGCCGATGACTGGATCTGCACGACGCCCGACCCCGTGACCGACCTGCACTGGTGGGGCTCATACCCGAACTGGCCATACGCCGAAGAACCGCCGGAGGTGCCGAACCATTTCCACATCGCCATCTGGTCCGACGCTCTGCCGACGCCGCAGTTCCCGTTCCACCATCCCGGGCAGGTGCTGCACGAGATCGTCTGCCAGACCTTCACCAAGCGCTTCATCGGCTGGGACTTCGACCCGCGGACGAACCGCTGGGAGGCCTGCTGGCAGTATGACCAGGTCCTCAACCCCCAGGAGTACTTCTACCAGGATCCCGCCGGCGCCAACAACCGCTACTGGATCAGCATCGCCGCGTGTTACGGCGGCCAGCAGCCGGCGTTTCCGTGGGGCTGGAAGACGCGGCCGAAGTTGCCGGATACGACGCCGACCGCGGACGCCGTGGTCGTGCAGAACCCCGTGCAGCCGATTCCGGGCAGCGTCTTCGGCGCGGGCTTCCCGCTCTGGTGGCCGAACCCCGAGGATTCGTGGGACATGGCCTGCGAGCTGACCACGGGCGGGCAGAGCACGACCAAGTGGCACCAGCCGCCGCAGCTCGACCCGCTCGGACTGGATGTGAACGCCTCGTGGGTCCCGCCGGCTGCGCCGTACATCCTCGCCGACGACTTCCCCTGCACGCAGACCGGCCCCATCACGCAGATCCGGGTGTGGGGCTCGTGGTGGCACAACGTGCTGCCGGGCGACCCTCTCAACGTCACCTTCACGCTGAGCCTGCACAGCGACGTCCCGGCCGGGCCGGGTACGTTCAGTCAACCGGGCCCGACGCTCTGGATGCGCACGTACCCGCCGGGCTCGTTCCAGGTGGCGACGTTCAGCGAAGGGCCGGAGGGCTGGCTCACACCGCCGAGCGAGTATGAGACCGTGGGCGACACGCTGTGCTTCCTCTACACCTTTGACGTGCCCCCGGGCGAGTTCGTGCAGCAGGGCACCCCGGATAATCCGGTCGTGTACTGGCTGGACGTGCAAGCCCAGGTCCCGCCGTCCCCCGTCCAGGCGAAATTCGGCTGGAAGACGTCGCCCATGCATTGGAACGACGCGGCCGTCTTCGGCCGGGGCGTGGAGCCGTACCCGGGACCTTGGCAGCGGCTCCAGTATCCCTTGGGGCACCCGATGTATCCGCAGTACATCGACCTCGCGTTCGAGATCGTGGGCGGGGGCGGCCCGTCGATGCCGAAATGGTCGCAGCGGCCGGTACCCTACTCGTCACCGCGCCTCTACAACGGCTGGGACCAGATCTCGATGTACGGACAGAAGCTCGCGGCCGACGACTGGGTCTGCCACGACGCGGGTCCGGTGACGGACCTGCATTGGTGGGGCTCCTTCGTCGGCTGGCATGAGCCGTATCCGCCGCCGCTGCCCGACGCGTTCGCGATCACGATCTGGACGGACGTGCCCGCGGGCGTGGGCGGGGCCAACTTCAGCCACCCGGGCACCTGCGTCCACTACGTGCTGTGCACCGACTACCAGTGGGCCTTCGCGGGCTGGGACATCGATCCGCGCGGCGGACCGGCCGTGCCGCCGGAAACCACGTTCGAGTTCGCCTGCTTCCTCGACCGCTCGCAGTGGTTCTGGCAGGAGCCGGGTGAGCACGTCTACTGGGTCAGCATCGCGGCCGTCTACAACACGGGTGTGCCGCCGTATCCGTTCGGCTGGAAGACGCGGCCGCGCGTGGACTCGCTCGCGCCGGATGACGCCGTCGCGATCGTCGACCCGGCCGCTCCGGCCGTCGGCAGTGTCTGGGTCAGCGGCACGCCGCTCTACTGGCCCACGCCCAATGAGTCGTGGGACCTGGCGTTCGAGTTGACGACGCAGACGATCGTGCACGTCCGCGACACCGTCGTGTGCGAGCCGCAAGGCGTCCTGAACAACCCGTTCCATCCGCCGACCTACTGGTACGACGTGACGCCCGGCGCGTTCGGCCGCTGCGACTTCCACGTGCAGGTGTTCGACCCCCACCCGGCCAACTACACCAACGTCGTCGCCCCGCCGACGTGGCTGTTCGCGGTGCACCCCGATCCGCTCGGCAACTGGTGGGCGTCGTGGTGGGATCCGGACTGCGACAACGCGATTTTCGCGACGTTCCGGTTCCAGTTCGACCATCACGGCCCCAGCACCTGGGGCGACTGGACGACCACCATCTCGGGTACCAGCGACCCGAGCAACCAGGTGGTCGACCGCGCCGCCCACCACGCGAGCGAGCCGGACGGCTTCGGCTACCGCTTGCACGTGCCGCAGCCGCTGGCGCCCGTGTACTACAAGTGGTTCCAGCCGCCCACGCAGGCCCCGCTGTTCCCCGGCGTGTTCTACGGCTGGAACGACCTCTCGGCGTACTGGGGGCCGCGGCTGGTCGCCGACGACTGGAAGTGCCACGACAGCCGCCCGGTCAGCGGGATCACGTGGTGGGGCTCGTACCTCGGCTGGCAGGGCCTCGAACCGCCGCCGGATGCGCCGGCGTGGTTCCACATCGGCCTGTGGACGGACGTCCCGGCCCAGCCGGACGGCCTGTGGAGCCACCCGGGCGTCATGATCCGCGAGTGGTTCGTGCTGCGCAGCGCGGTGAACGAGCGGGTCGTCGGGGTCGACTACCACCCGCAGTGGGGCCGCGAGACCTGTTTCCGCTATGACCTCAACCTGCCGGAGGACCAGTGGTTCTGGCAGGGTGCGGCGCACCGCGTGCTGTGGCTCAGCATCAGCGCCGGCTACGGAGCACCCTGCAACGGCGACTTCGACGGCGACGGCGACGTGGATCTCGCCGACCGGGACGTGCTGCTCAGTTGCCTGATGCCGCCGCCGGCGCCCATCTGCTGGCGCGCGGACCTGAACGGCGACGGACACATCGACGCAGCCGATGTGGCCGTGTTGAACTGCCAGCTCGATCGCGGCTGGCCCGATCCGGCCTGCTGCCAGAACCCGATCGTGATCGTCGATCACTACTGGGGGTGGAAGACCCGCCGGCCGCACTGGAGCGACGACGCGGTGCGGGTCTTCGAGCCGACGCCGCCGCGGCTGTTCGTGCTGCCGTTCCTCGCAGGTCAGCCGATCGAGACCGAGGAAGGCTCGTGGGACACGGCGTTCGCCCTCGTCACGCCGTTCCCGCCGCCGCCGCCCTGCCGGGGCGACACGGACTGCGACTACGACGTCGACTTCGACGACATCGACCCGTTCGTCGCTCTGATCGGGTCGCCCTGTCCGAACCGGTAAGCGCGCGAAGTGAGGGGAAGCGTAGGCAGGCGGCCGGCGGCTCGGAGCCCCCACGGCCCGGGCGCCGGCCGCCGTCGCGCGCAGTCCCCCCGACGCTACAATCCGCGCCGTGGATGTCTTTGACTGCATCCGCGCCGATCCGCGTCTCGCCGAGCTGACTCGGCTGCTGACCGACGGCGGGGGGGCCGTCGCGGCCGAGGGGCTGTGGGGATCCGCCGCGCCGATTCTGGCCGCACTGACCGCCCAGGCGCTGGACCGTCCGCTCCTCCTGGTCACGGCCCACGCCGACGACGCGGATGACCTGCGCGACGACCTCCAGACCGCGCTGGGTACCGCTCCCGATCTCCTCCCGCAGCTCGAGACGCTCGCACCCGATTCCGCCGGCGCCGACGAGCTCGCGGGCGAGCGCCTGCGCCTGTGTCTGGAACTGCGGCCCGTCGCCGGGACGTCTGCGCGGCGTGCCGCACCGCGGTTGATCGTCGCGCCGATCATGGCGCTGATGCAGCCGGTGCCCACCGCCGCCGCCCTGGCGGCCCGCTCGTTCACCGTGACGGCCGGCGCCGGGCTCGACGCCGAAGCCTTCGTCCGCTGGCTCGCCGAGCACGGCTTCCAGCGCTGCGACGCGGTCGAGGTCCCCGGCGACTTCGCCCGCCGCGGCGGCATCCTCGACGTCTATCCGAGCGGCCACACCGATCCCGTCCGCATCGAGCTGTTCGGCGACGAAGTCAGCTCGATCCGCCTGTTCGACGCTGGCACCCAGCGCTCGTCGCACACGCTCCAGCAGGTGCAGATCCCGGCGCTGCGCAGTGCCCTCACCGACGCCGGCGACGCGGCCGCGACCGACTCGTTCCTCTCACACCTGCCGCCCGATACCCTGGTCGCACTGCTCGAGCCGACCGAGATCCAGGAACTCGGCCGCACGTTCCTCCAGCGCCTGGGCGAACGCGTCGGCCTGATCCCCGCCGAGGCGGTCCTGCGCCGCGCCGGGGATTTCGCGCAGCTCCACCTGCACCGCTTCACCGGCGTCGCGGGTCGCGCCGTGCGCTTCGACGCCGGCAGCCTCCCGCACTTCGAGCCCCGCGCCGCCGAGGCCCTCCTCGCCCTCGGCGAGCTCGCCGCCGACCACGATGTCGTCGTCCTCTGCGACAACCGCCCCGAGGAACAGCGCTTCCGCGAACTGCTCGACCAGGCCGCGGCCGGGCAGCTTCCGGCCGCGCCGGGCACGGCCGCCGAGCCGTCGGACGCAGCGGCGACGTCCCGCGACCCGGCCGTCTGCCGTCACCTGACGCGTGTGCAGACGGCGCTGGGCATCCTGCACCACGGATTCGCATGGGGCCGCCGCGCGTTCGTACCCCACCACGAGCTGTTTCACCGCTACCGGCAGCGGCGCACGCTGCGGCGGGTGCAGGCCGCCCGCCCCCTGGACAGCTTCTTCGACCTCCAGCCCGGCGACCCCGTGGTCCACCTGCTGCACGGCATCGGGCACTTCCACGGGCTCAAGACCCTCGAGCGCGCCGGCCGCACCGAGGAATACCTGGCGATCGAGTTCGCCGACCACGCGGTCGTGCACGTCCCGGTCAGCCAGATCCACCTCGTGCAGAAGTACATCGGGAGCATGCGCGGCCGGCCGAAGCTGAGCAAGGTCGGCGGCAGCGGCTGGAGGCGGGCCAAGGAGCGCGCCGCCGAGGCCGTCACCGATCTGGCCGCCGAACTGCTGGCCGTGCAGGCCCGCCGCGCGACCGAGCCCGGCACCGCCTACCCCGCCGACACGCCCTGGCAGAAGGAGTTCGAAGGCTCCTTCCTCTACGAGGAAACCCCCGACCAGCTCCGCGCGCTGGCCGAGATCCGCGCCGACCTGATGCGCCCGCAGCCGATGGACCGCCTGCTGTGCGGCGACGTCGGATTCGGCAAGACGGAGCTCGCGCTGCGGGCCGCGTTCAAGGTGGTGGAGTACGGTCGGCAGGTGGCGGTGCTGGTGCCCACGACCGTGCTGGCCGAGCAGCACCACCAGACGTTTCGCGAGCGGCTGGCGGACTACCCGTTCTCGGTCGAGGTGCTGTCGCGGTTCCGCACGCCGGCGCAGCAGAGGCGCATTCTGGACCGGGCCCGCCGCGGGCGGGTCGATATTCTCGTAGGGACGCACCGGCTGCTCTCGCCCGACGTGCAGTTCGCGGATCTGGGGCTGCTGGTGATCGACGAGGAGCAGCGCTTCGGCGTGGAGGCCAAGGAGCGGCTCAAGCGGCTGCGGGCCACGGTGGACGTGCTGACGCTGACGGCCACGCCGATTCCGCGGACGCTGCACATGGCCATGCTCGGCATCCGCGACATCTCGTCGCTGGGCACGCCGCCGGTCGACCGCCGGGCCATCGTCACGCAGGTGCGGATGTGGGACGACGCCCTGATCCGCGAGGCGATCCTGCGCGAGCTCAACCGCGACGGCCAGGTGTACTTCGTGCACAACTTCGTCCGCGACATCCACGCGATCGCCAATCGCCTGCGGACGCTGGTGCCCGAGGCGCGGTTCGCGGTCGGTCACGGCCAGATGCCCGCGCAGGAGCTCGAGGAGGTCATGCTGCGGTTTTTCCGCGGCGAAGCCGACGTGCTCGTCTCGACCAACATCATCGAGTCGGGCCTCGACGTGCCCACGGCCAACACGATCTTCATCAACCGCGCGGAGCGCTTCGGGCTGGCCGACCTGCACCAGCTCCGCGGGCGCGTCGGCCGGTCGCGGCACCGAGCGTACGCCTACGCGCTGCTGTCGCCGCAGCACCCGCTGAACGAGCAGGCGGCGCGGCGGCTCAAGGCGTTCGAGCACTACAGCGACCTGGGCGCGGGCTTCCAGATCGCCATGCGCGACCTCGAAATCCGCGGCGCCGGCAACATCCTCGGCGCCGAGCAGTCCGGGCACATCGAGGCCGTCGGTTACGAGCTCTACTGCCAGCTCCTCGAACAGGCCGTCCGCCGGCTGCGGAACGAGCCCGCGGTCGAGTTCCGCCCGGTCAATCTCGATCTCGGCGTCACCGCCCACGTCCCGCGCAGCTACATCCGCGCCGACCGCCAGCGGATGGAGGTCTACAAGCGGCTCACCGCCTGCCGCTCGCTGGCCGACGTCGGCGTCTTGCGCGACGACCTGCGCGACGCGTTCGGTCCGCCGCCGGACGACGTCGAGGTCCTGCTCAAGCTCGCGGAAATCCGCATCCTGGCGCAGCCGTGGGGCATCCGCTCGCTCGTGCGGGTCGAGCCCGACGTGGTCTTCTCGATCGACGACCTCCAGCAGGTGCAGCCCCTGCTCGCGGACGGTCCGGGTTCCCCGCGCGTGCCCGACCCGCAGACGATTCACTGGCGCCTGCCGAAGCGTCTGCTCGAGCCCCGCACGCTGCTTCACGTGCTCCACAATCAGCTCAGCCGCGCCCCCGTGCCGCCCGACGCCCCGCCGCCCCCGGCCCCCGCCAACCCGCCGCCCGCCGCGCAGCGCGGCCCCCGGCCGAAGGCCCCGCGCGGGAGCTGAGCGCCCCGGCGTTCCCGGCCCGGACACCGCCACCCCGGCCCGCCCGGCGCCCCACGCAAGCTTGCCAAGCCCCCCCCCACCGGCGACACTTGCGTCACCCAGGGACCTGCGCGGCGCGAGATCCAGATGGCGGCCGAAGCGCGAGAGCGAGTCCCGCAGTGCCGGCTGGTGCCGTTCGAGGCGCCGTGGGCGGCGCTGGTCGCAAGCTGGCCGGCAGATGCACGCGAGACGTACTGGCTGGCACCCCGCAATGCGCCCCCGCTCACCCCCATGCAGATCCTCGCCTGGCACACCCCCGGCCGCACGCCGTACGCGCTGCTCTTGGAGCCGCAGGCCACGCCCGTCGGCTACGGCGAGCTCAACGTGATGTCCTCGGGCCGGCGCTGCTACTGGCTGGGACACCTCGTGATCAACCCGGCCCAGCGGGGACGCGGTCTGGGCGTCGCCCTGACGCGGAAGCTGCTGGAGGAAGCGTTCGTGCGGCGGGGGGCGCGGGAGGTCTCGCTCGTCGTCTTCCCGGACAACCTCGTCGCGATCGCCTGCTACCGCGCGGCGGGAATGCGGGAAGACGGCTACGAGACGCACGAGTTCCCCGCCTACCGCCGCGTGGAAACCCTGCTCCGCATGGTCGCCCGCAACTGGCCGTGATCGCCGCCGCCCCGCGTTCCCGGGGGCCGCGCACCGGTCGCAACCCCGGCTTCAGGACCCGGCCCCCGCCGCCGCCCCGGCGCGGTCCCCGCCGATCCGGACAGCGCCTCCGCCAGCAGTTCCGCGTACCGGGCCCACCGCTCCTCCATTCGCGGCCGCAGCAACGCCGCGTCGGCCGCATCCTCGTAGCCGCGGTCGTCGCACGCCAGGGCCTCGAACCACTGCACCATCCGCTGCCAGTCGGAAAGGCTGATGTACTCCGGGCCGATCTTCTTCCGCTGCGTGTCCATGTTGTGGTAGTTGCCCAGCGCGACGCAAATCCCGCCCGCGACGTAGCCGTACGCGAGAAACGGCGCCGCCTCGCACGTGCCGCCGTCCATCAGTTTCCGCTGGTACGCGAACCGCTTGTTCCGCTCGGCCAGCTCCCGGGCCACGCGCTCCAGGTGCGCCGTCAGCCCGGGGTGAAACACCGCCGCGCGGTCGCCCACGCGCAGGATCGGGCCGGCGCCCTGCGTCACGCCCGGCAATACGCTGCTCGTCTCGATCGACACGACCGGCACGTGCTTCGGCAGCGTCCCCGCTCGCACCGCGCCGAGCGCCCCCACGAACCCGACCTCCTCCGCCCGTGTGAACAGCACGTAAATCTCGCCGGCCGCCCGCCGCCGCGCGAGATTCTGCAACATCTGGAGCAGGGCCGCCGCCCCCGCGATATCATCGCACCCGCGCGCGTACACCCGCCCGCCCCGCAGCACCGGGTCCGGCAGGTCCCACATGCCCAGATCGCCCGCCGCCACCGGCTCCGGCACGCGGATCCGCACGTCCTCCGGCCGCCCGATCGAGCCCGCCACATCCGGCACCTGCCGCGCGCGCGCCGGCGCCGCCACCTCCCCGCGGACCCAGCCCCGCGCCGCCCAGAAGCGCACTCGGGCCCCCGGAAAGTACTCCGGCCGCACGCCGCCGCGGAACTCGGCCCGCACGGTGCGACGGTCGATCCGCTCCCGCACGACGAAACCCGGGTGGTCCGTGTGCGCCACCAGCGCCAGCGCAACCCGCCCGCGCCGCGGCCGGTGACGATAAACCGCCAGCAAGTTCCCGTACAAATCGAAGGCGACCTCCACGTTCGGCAGCCGGGCACAGGTCCGGGCGAGGTAGCGCATCACCGCGCTCTCGGCGAATGGAGCCGTCGGGAGCGTGAGCAGGTCCTTGAGCGTCTTCGGAATGGGCACGGTCGCTCTCCGCGTGCGGACAGGCCGGGCGCCGCGACGGCCGGCCGCCGCACGCCACCGGCTGCAAGCGCGGATGATAGCGGCCCGCTCCGGCCGCGCCACCGCGACGTGCACAAACCGCCCCGCCGTGCGAACATGCCCGCCCGATGACCGACCTCCCCACGCCGATCGCCGTCGAGCCCGCCGCGCCGCCGTCCGGCCGCGGCCGCGCCGCCGGGGTGCTCGCACTGGTGGCCGCGGCGACGCTGTGGAGCCTCAACGGGCCGCTGATCAAGCTGCTCGTGCAAGACGGCGTCGCGGGCATCACCATCGCGAGCTACCGCTCGCTGATCGGGGCCCTGCTGTTCCTGCCGCTGGCGTGGCCGCGACGGCGCACGCTGCGCGGGGCGGCGCGCGGGTGGCCGCTCGCGGCCGTGCTGTGTTTCACGGGCATGACGGCGTCGTTCGTGATCGCCAACGAGCTGGCGCCGGCCTCGAGCGCGATCCTGCTGCAATACACTTCGCCGATCTGGGTGTTCCTGCTGGCGCCGCTGCTGCTGCGCGAGCATCCGCGCAGATCGGAGGGCCTCGTGCTGATCCTCGCGATGACGGGCATCGGCATCATCGTGCTCGGCAGCCCGCCGGCGCACCTGCGGGGACTGATCGTCGCGCTGGGCAGCGGACTGGGCTACGGGCTGGTCACGCTGACGCTGCGGGGCCTGCGGCGGGTCGACGCCCGCGTGGTCACGGCGCTGAACGCGCTGGGCTCGGGCGTGCTGCTGCTCGGGCCGGCGCTGGTGTGGGGCACGCCGGACCTCGGGCCGCGCCAATGGGTGTTGCTGCTGGTGCTCGGCATCGTGCAGTTCACGGTGCCCTACCTGCTGTTCGCTTGGGCGCTCCAGCGGATCGAGGCCCACAAGGCGTCACTGCTGCTGCTGCTGGAAGTCGTGCTGAACCCGATCTGGACCTGGGTGGCGGTGCGCGAGCAGCCGCCCGCGGCCGTGCTCCAGGGCGGCGTGCTGATCCTCGCCGGCGTCGCGGGACAGATGCTGCTGGCGGCCCGCCGCCAGCCGACGGCCGCGCCACCCCCCTCCGTGCCGCCCGAGTAACTGCGCCCCCGCACGCGGCTCCACCACTCCGACAATCGGCCCTCCCGGCTCCCACGCAACACGGTGCCGTCGAACTCGACCGCGCCCCGCTCACTTCCCCTCAATCATCATCGTCATCGTCATCGTCGTCGTCATCATCATCGTCATCATCATCATCGTCGTCGCGGTCGTCCGCCTCGTGAACGCGGGCCGGGCGTTCGGTCCGGACGTGCTTGTCGCGATCGCGACATCCGGCCGACGGCACGGCGATTACCAGCAGGATCAGCAGCAGCACAAGCCGGCCGCCGCACCGCCGGCACAGCCACGCCCACACCCTCCAAACCGTGGTCGCGTTCAGCTCCATCGACCCCTTCGCATCCGTTGCCGCCCTCATCCCCGTCCTCGCTTTCGTCGCGTCGGCGCGGGCCCGCCTGGTGACTCAGCACCGCCCGCAACCAGCCGCCGCCATTCCTCAACCGTCACCGGCATGACTGATAAGCGTCCCTGCCGCACCAGCGCCAAGCCCGCCAGCGCCGGGTCCGCCTTGATCTCCGCCAGCGACACCGGCCGCGGCAGCCACCCGGCGAACGCGAGTTCGACGGTCACGCCGCGGCCGTCGGCGGCAGGCTGCGGCGCCCCGACCACGGTGGCGCGTGCCACCACCGCCTTCTCGGCGCCGGTGTGATACACCAGGACTTCATCCCCCGGCCGCATGTTTCGCAGGTGCCGCTGCGCGAGCGCGTTTCGCACGCCGTCCCAGACGGTCCGGCCGTCGCGCGCGAGGTCGGCCGCCGAGTAGTCTTGCGGGTCGGACTTGACCAGCCAGCGCGCCATCGCGTCTCGCGTCGTCGCCGCCGGCCGCCCGTGGCCCGCCGCCGGCGTGCGCATGATACCGGCCCCGGCCGTGCCCGCGAACGGCACGTCGCCGTGGCCGCCGAGGCACTCTCGGCCCGGCAGAGGACCGCTCTGATACGGTTGTGTCGCGGGGCGGTCAGGAAACGACCGGCAGCGGCCAACCCCCCGGGGCCGCGGCCGGTGGAGCCGCGGGCACGGGTGGTCGCACCGCGCTGTGCGGCGTATCGGGCAGCGCGTGCGCGGCGGGACCGCCGTCGCTCGCGCGCATCGGAATCGGACTCGTCGGCGGCGCGGACTTGCGCCGGATCGGGCCCCACATCAGTCGCAGCGTCCAGCCCAGCGTGCGCCGGGCGGTCAGCAACGCGCCGCGCATGCCCATGACCTGCAGCACGGCGTCGGCCAGATAAAGGCGGCTCTTCGGACGCACCAGCGCCAGCAGGAACCGCAGCGGGTTGTAGAAGTAGAGGTAGGCCGCCAGGATGTTCAGCTGCTTGCGCCAGGGCTGCGGGTGGTGCGAGGCGACGACGTAGTTGCCGCCCAGCATGTACTCCCGGACCGGTCGGCCCGCGACGCTCTCGTAGGCCATGCCTGAGGTGAACGTCCCGGTGTAGAGCTTCGAGCCGGTTGCGGGGACGAGCATCAGCACCTGCAGATCGACCGCGCCGGCGCGGCGCAGCAGACGAACCTGATTCAGCAGGCCGTACGGCTGCGGACCGCGGCTGATCAGCGGCTGCGAGTCGTGGTGCATCATCATCGGCATGGCGCAGATGCCGTGCCGTTGCAGGAGCCGCAGCGCCTCCAGCGTGGTCGCGACGCTCTGGCCCTTCTTGACCAGCGTGGCGGTCATGTCCTCGACACCGAGCCACAGTGCCCGCACCCCCGCGCTCCGCACCGTCGGCAGGTGGTCGCGCATTCGCAGCGTGTCGTGGACCGTGACCTCGGTGCCCCACCGGATCCGCTTGCGGAGCGGCACGCCGTCGAGCTCGGTGCGGGCCAGGGCCTCGACGATCTCGAGCGTGCGCTCCGGTTTATTGAAAAAGTTGTCGTCTGCGCCGAAGTAGCTCCGCAGGCCGAACTCGCCGTACAGCCGCCGGAACTCGTCGACGATGCGCGCGCCGCTCTTGGCCCGGTGCTGCCGCTGGTTGTACGCCGGAATCGGGCAGTAGGGACAGGCGAACTTGCAGCCGAATGTCAGCACCAGCGAGGCGATCGGGCTGTAGCGGGCCACCCGCTCGGCCGGCAGCGCCCGGGCGGCGAGCGTCGGCCCCGCGCTCGGGGCCTCGAGCAGCCGGTACCCGAGCACCGGGTGCGGCAGCTCGTCCAGGTCGCCCAGCAGCCGCTGCACGCCCGTATCCACCAGCTCCTGCGCCACGCCCCGCCGGTCCGTGTGCGCGTACACCAGCCCGGGAACGCCGTCCAGCGCGCCCTGGTCGCGCGCCCGCAGGAACGTGCCGCGCAGCGACTCGCCCCGCCCGCGCAGCTCCAGCAGCGCCGCCAGCAGGTCGAGGAGCACGTACTCCTCCCCGGTCACCGCCACGTCCGCCCCCCACGGATCGTCCGGATCGGTACCGAACACACCCCACGGCTCGTAGATGGTCTTCGGCCCGCCCGCGATGATCAGCGGCCGCCGCGCCGGCTCGATCCGGCACGCGTCGCGGATCAGCGCCTGGCACGCCGCGGTGTGGAGCTGCATGCTCGACACGAGGAACAGGTCCGGCACGCGGCCGTCGAGCTCCATCCGCGACGGCCGGAAGTTCCGGTTCCACTGCTGCAGAACGATCCGCGTCTTCTCGAACCCCGCGTCCACCAGCGCCGCGCCGATCGCGCGCACGCCCGCCGGGGCCATGCGCTGGGCCGCGTAAACGAACGGCAGCATGCGCGTGCGGTGGTCGTACGCGCACGCGATGACGCTCGTGACGTCGTGACCGGGCGCCAAGCGCCGCAGTCGCTGCAACAACGCGCGCAGCGCCCCCGCCGGCAGCAGTTCTTCTCCACGGGTACGGCGCGGCAGCTCCATCGCTCCGATCCTCCTGGTAGCTAGTCTACTCCGCGTGCTCCGGCACCGCTGCGGCGTCACTCGCGCCGGTCACCGCGAGCCCGCTCAACCACGCCGCGGGCGACTCGGCGGACGGCTCCGCGGCCCCGCCGCCTTCGCGGCGCTGCCGGCGCTCGGCCGCCTTCGCCGCCTTGCGCTGCTCGCGTTCGCGCTTCTGCTGTTCGCGGGCCCGCTTCTGAACCGAAGGTCGCTTTCTGGCCATACCGTCTCCTCCGCGCCGCGTCGGCGTCAGCCGGACCCGGCACCCGCGCCGTTGCTCCCGGCCCGGGCCGCGCCGGTCCACACCGGCATGCGCTCGAGCCGGGCACGCAGAACGGCGAACGTCAGATCCGCACGGTCATTGAACGCTTGCAGCGCCGTCATCGAGTCGATCGCCGTGTCGCGCACCGGCCAACCCGGCACGTGCCGCTTGCCCAGCAGGTGCCGTTCAAGCTGGGCGAACAGGACACGCGCCCGCTCCCAACCGAAAAGATGGCATACCGCGCCCGTCAGATCCCACGCCACGGCGCTCGCGTCGTCGTACGCGACTCCGCGGCCGTCGGCATCCAGCGCCTCCACGGCGCGGCACCAGCGGCCCTCGTGCCCGAGGAGCTCCAGTAACCGCGCGCGTTCATCCGGCATCATCGCAGTGTCACCATTCCGGCCACGCCTCACCGCTGCCGTGCGTAACCCGGCCCGATGAGTCAGCGGCGATTCGGGCGCCCACCGGCCGGCTTCGGCTGCGCCTCGTTGACCTTGAGCGCGCGGCCACCCAAGTCCTGCCCGTTGAGCGCCGCGATGGCCGCCTGGGCCTCGCTGTCGCTGCTCATCTCCACGAACCCGAAGCCCTTGCTCTGGCCCGTGGCGCGGTCGGAGATCACGGTGGCGCTCGTCACGGTCCCGTGATTCGCGAACAACTGCTCGATCTCGCTGCTGCTGACACTGAAGGCCAAATTCCCGACGTACAGCTTTCTACCCATGTCCTGAACTCCTGGAGCCCGTCGACTGAACTCCACCGGATCGGCACGCGCCGCCGCCCGCGTCCGGTCCGGCGCCGCGGTCGAGACCCAACCCGGGCGCGCACCCGGTGCGGTGCGACGCGACGAGTTCGATCCGGCCTGGGCGGGTGGACTCTGCGAGGGCGACGGTGAGATCGAGCGGAAACTGGATTCGCGGGCTCTCTACGTTGCTGGCGGCCTGAGCCGCGGTCCGGCGCCCGGCATCGCAGCGGTGCGACCCACATGGTCGCGACGCCTTGCCACACCGGCGCGCCCGGCGAGCCTCCGTGATCAAACCCGTTCGGGAGAAGACACCCGCTTGGGCGGGCAGATCCTCAGGAAGAGGAAGGATCAGAGAAGTTCACTGCTGGGAGGATCATAGCTTCGCCCGACGCCCGCCGCAACCGCGAATCCGGAAATCGGCGGCCGAGCGGCCAATGAGGGCTCTACGATTCCTGCATGCGACGAACGTCGCGGCCCGACCCGCGCCAGCTCGAGCTCTTCCCGGCCGACGCTCCGACCGCGCCGGAGGCCCCCACGGCCCGCGCCGCATCGCGCGAACACCGGGGTCTTGCCGTCGTCGGTCCGGCGCCGACGTCGCCCGATGTCGCCGCGCTGGCGGCCGCTCTGCCGCCGCTCATCCACCTGGGCACGTCGTCGTGGTCGTTTCCCGGCTGGGCGGGGCTCGTGTACGACCGCGTCGCGACCGAAGCCGAGCTCGCGCGCGACGGGCTGGCGGCGTACGCACGCCACCCGCTCCTGCGCGCCGTCGGCCTCGACCGCACGTTCTACGCGCCGCTCTCCGCCGCGGAGTTTGCCCGTTACGCGGCGGCCGTGCCCGCGCACTTCCGCTTCATCGTCAAAGCGACGGACACCGTCACGTCGCCGACGCGGGTCGAACGGGGCCGCACCGGTGGTCGGGCGGCCAACCCGCAGTTCCTCGACGCGGCTCACGTCGCCGACACGGTCGTCGCCCCGCTCGTCGCGGGGCTCGGCCCGCACGCCGGACCGCTCGTGTTCCAGTTCGTCCCGCTGCCGCCAGCCATGCTGCGCGACCCCGCCGCGTTCGTCGCGCGCCTCCACGCGTTTCTCGCGCGGCTGCCGCGCGGGCCGCTGTACGCGGTCGAGCTGCGCAATGCCGCGCTGCTGACCCCCGACTACGCCGCCGCGCTGGCCGCGACCGGCGTCGCGCACTGCTACAACGTGCACCCCTCCATGCCGCCGCCCGACGAGCAGGCGCGGCACGTGCCGCTCGAGCAGAATCCGGCCCTGGTCGCCCGCTGGATGCTCAACGCCCGCTATGACTACGAGGCCGCGCGGGCCGCGTACGCCCCCTTCGACCGGC
Organism: uncultured Phycisphaerae bacterium; assembly: GCA_937928595.1. Classification (GTDB taxonomy): domain Bacteria; phylum Planctomycetota; class Phycisphaerae; order UBA1845; family Fen-1342; genus CALGJV01. The sequence goes on from CALGJV010000009.1 coordinate 146,028, forward strand.
TCGTGGACGAAGATCCTGCCAGCCGTGCCGCCCTTGCCGACCTCTGCGGGCGCGCGGCCCGGCTCGGTCGGCCGGCGTTCGTCGCCGCCAACAACAAAGCCGAAGGTTCGGCACCGCTGACCCTCGTGCGGCTCGCCCGGCGGATCGTGACGGGTACGTAGCGCCGCCGACCGCTACGCGAACACCCCGTGCAGGTACCACCGCCCGTCGGTCCGCGCGCGAAACACCCACAGCCGCCGCCCGTCGGTCGTCGTCACGCGGAAATAGTCCCGCCGCACGTCCGGCCCGCGCCACCACGCCGTCTCGATCCGTTCCGGCCCCTCCGCGTGCGCCACCACGTATTCGCGCCCCGCCAGCGCCAGCCACGTCGGCGGTCCGTCCGGCACCAGCGCCAGCACCCGCAGCGGCACCGGCCGCGGCAGCAGCCGCACCGGCCGCGGACGAACCGACCGCCCCGGGAGCGGCAGCGCAGCCGGCGCTGGTGCGCGTCGCGGGGCCGCTCCAGACGGCGCCGTCGCCCCGGCCTCGCACGCCGCACCCCCTGCCGACAACGCCCCGTCCTCTTTCCGCACCTCGCAGCCCGCCTCGGCCACCGTCACATAGCGGTACGCCCACTCGGGTTGGTAATCGTCCACAAGCTCCGGTCGCAGCACCGCTTCGGACCCCAGCCGCGCGGCCAACCGGTCCAGCAGTGCCGCCAGCGCTTCGTCGTCGTCCGGCGGGCGCGGATCGAAAAGTTCGCCCTGCGTCCCCCGCCAGCGCGACGTCTGCCGCGCAACCAGCGCCACGCCGAGCACGCCCGCGCCCGCGGCCGGGTCCACCGCCTCCAGCCGCTGGGCCAGCAGCGGCCGCACGCGCTCCGCGGTTCGCACCGCCCGCGTCAGGCCCACAGCCACGACCTGCGGCGGGCAACGTTCGTAGTACAGCACGCACTCGAGCCGCCGCAGCGCGCCGCCCGCGCGCACGACCCGGCCCAGAACCTCATCCAGCAGGCGGTCGGTCGCGGCCGCCAGCACCGCGCGATCCGCCACCGGCCCTTCGAACCGCATGCGGGCGGCCGGCACCTCGTCGGGCGCGTGCGCCGCCACGGGCTCGTCCGTTTCGCCAAGCGCCTGTTGCAGGCGCCGCACGAGCCCGGCTCCGAAGCGGGCCGGCAGCGCGGCACGCGGCAGCGTGAGCAGGTCGCCGATCGTCCGCACGCCCAGTGCATCGAGCTGCGCGACCACGTCCGGCTCGATCCGCAACGCCGCGGGCGAGAGCGGCGCCAGGTGCGCGACCGTCTCGCCCGGCGGCACGATGTGCAGCGCCGCATCCGGCGCGCGGGCCTCCGCCGGCGCCGCCGGGAACGTCTCGGCGATGCTGACCGCCAGCGCATAAGCGGCGCCGACCGTGTCGGCAATCGCCGCGCGGGCCCGAAAGCCCTGCCCCGCGAGGCCCGTCAGCGCCTCCTGCGCCAGCCGCCGCTCGCCGCCGAACAGCCGCGCGCACCCCGTGATGTCCACCAGCAGCGTATCCGGCTCGCGCGGCTCGACGATCGGGCTCAGCCGGATCGCCCAGCGCGCCAGCCGCCGCAGCGCCAGCCGGTCGCGCAACGGATCGTGCCCCAGCACCAGCAGGTCCGGCACCAGCGCCTGCGCCTGACTCAGCGTGAGCCCGGGCCGCACCCCCCGCCGCGCCGCCGCCGGGCATGCCCACGCCACCACCTGCGACGCACCCACGGGCCGCGTCAGCGCCAGCGGCCGTCCGCCCTCAGCCCAGCCGGCGTCGCGCTGCGCCCGCTCCGTCGGCAGATACGGCAGGTGCAGACACAGGATCCGCCGCATCGGGCCACTCCACCTCCACCACCGCCCCGGGCCGCCCCCCCACCTGCTTCAGTACCTCGATCCGCAGCCGCACGCCCCCCGCCCGCCCGACCCCCGCCGTCACCCGCAGCCGCGTGGCGGCGAACGTCGGCTCGCCCCGCGAATCCGGCCGCACGATGAACCCCAGCCCGCCGCCGCTCTCGGCTGCCAGTTGCAGCCGCCGCGACACCGCCGCCTCCAGCCGCCGCACCGGCAGCACCACGGCCGCCACCGCCGTACACCGCAGCGCCTGCTCCGCCGCCCACAGCGCATCCGCCGCACCGGTCGGCCGCACCACCAGCAGCCGCCCCAGCGCCACGCCCCGCTGCCCCGCCCCCGGCGGATAGAAATCGCCGGCGCTGTCCACGTAAATCAGCCAGCGCGAACGGACGGTGGCGAAGGCGGCCGCGCGCAGCGCCACAACCAGCGCGGCCGCTCCCTCCGTCTCGCCGACCAGCTCATGCACGGCCCCCGCGCGCCAGCCGCCGCCCAGGGCCGCGTCGAGCTCCGCCAACCCGGTCAAACACATGGGTCGCCCGCCGCGACCGTGCTGGAGCTGCCGAATTCGCTCGGCCACCTGCGCCAGACGGGCCGCCCGCTCGGCGGGCGAAAGCAGGTCCGGCGCGGCCGGCCGATCCTGGTCGGCGCCGGCCGCGGGCAGGGCGGTATCCGCCGGGTCAATTCGCCGCACCCCGTGGGGGCGGGGATCCGTAGGCGGGGCCACCGGCCCCGGTGAGCGAGGGGTCTGCCGAATCGGTCCCGCGCGGACCGCGCAGACGGAGGCATGATGCAGATCCCTACGGCCTTCCCCAACCGCCCACACGGGGCGCAGGTCACATTCCGATTCCCTCCAGTCCGGGGGCGACGTGCCGCCCCCGGGCACCCGATGTCCGCCGCACCCGGCCGCACCCCTCATCGAGGCCGGCTCCGCGGCGCGTACCACGGGCGCACCACCAGGCTGTCTTTCCTCCACCGGGAGCATGTCTCCGTTCCCTGTCGGGCGGCCTTGAGCCCCGCACGACATACCTAACTATAACCGAACTTTTGGCGCCCGTCAAACCCCGGGCGCGAAAATCCGGACGCCCCCCGGCGGCGGTGCCCGCGCAAAACCCGCCCGCCCGACCGTCGCCCCGGCGCCGCCGCCGCAGCCCGGTCGCAACCGACTCCCCATGCGCGCCCGAACCACCCGATAGGAACGGGAAGAGCAGAACCGAACGTCGACGTCGGCGTTCAAGGCCCTCACGACGGCCCGCCTCCCGGCGCGCCCCAGGATGCCCCCATGATCATCACGCTCGACGGCCGCCGCCTGACCGACGTCCCATCCGCCGACCACCTCCAAGATCTCCTCGAGCGGATCCGCGGCACCGAGCTGGGCGATCGGCTCATTATCTCCGTCGCCGTCGACGGCCAAGTGCTGGACGACGAGCAACTGCGGACGCGGCTGGGCGCGCCGCTGCCGGCGGAAGTCCGGCAACTCGACTTGCGGTCGTCGGACCGGCGGACGCTCGTCGCCGACGCGCTCCGCGGCCTGGCGCTCGAGTTTGGAGAGGCCGCCGAGGCCCAGCAGGCCCTTGCGGACCAGTTCGGGTCGGGGGCCTTCGGTCCGGCGCTGCGCGGCGTGGGCGACTTCATCGCGCTGTGGCAGACGGCCCAGCGCGCGCTGGCCCAGTGCGGCGACCTGCTTGGCGCCGACCTGACGCTCTGGGAGCACGCGGGCCGCCCCGTGCGGGCCTGGCTGCGCGAGCTGATCGACAAGCTCAACGAGCTGCGCGGCGCGCTTGAGACGCGCGACCTCGTGCTGCTCGCCGACCTCCTGCGCTACGAGTTCCTCCCCCTGTGCGGCACGTGGCAGGCGCTGTTCGACGACCTCGCGGCGCAGTGCCCCGCCGGTCCGACCGCCGCCGCGCCCGCAGGCGCTGTCTGAGCCCGCCGGCCACTACTCAAGGTAGCCCAGGTCGCTAAGGCGCTTCTCGAGAATCCGGCGGTCGTCGTCGCTGTAGATGTCGCGCTTCTCTTCGAGGACCTTCTCGAGCGGGGGCTCCTGCTCGACAATCGGCGGCGTCGTGAACGCCTCGGCGATCACGCGGCCCTCCATGTCCACGGGCACGCGCAGGCCCAGCGCCGCGAGCGTCGTCGGCGTGATGTCGGCGATGCCGGCCTCCACCCGCGCGCCGCTCCGCACGTTGGGCCCGCGCAGCGCCAGGATGCCCTCCTGCCGGTGCGTCCCCTCGAGCCGGTCCGAGTGGCACCAGCGGATGGGCTGCCGCCCGCGGATCTTCCGGACCACCGCCAGCCCCGGGTGCGGCACCAGCAGCAGGTCGGGCAGGTTCGGGTGGCTCGCGCGGTCGCAGTGATAGAGCTGCTCGGTCTTGTGCACCTCCGGGAAAACGCGCACCACCCGGCCCTGCGGGTCCCGCGACTCCACCGCGCGGAAACGCTCAGCCAGCTCGTCGCGCAGCGGTTCGTACTCCTCCGGCGGCACGATGCCCAGCGGTCCGCGCCCCGCGAGGTTGATGTACAGGTAGCCGTAGATACCGGCGTGCATCACACAGGCGCGCGTCGCGGACCAGTCCACCGCCAGGTCCCGCTCGATGCCGCGGCTGCCCTGTTCAAAGCGCGTCGCCCGCCCCTTGGTCAGCCGGTGCAACCAGTGCCCGGCCCGCGTCGAAGCCTGATCCAGCGAACTGCGCAGCGCGAGGTAGCCCCAGCGCGACAGCAGCAGGTTCGGCTGCACCTTGCCGTCCAGGCTCCCGTGCCCGTGGTCCGACATGATCAGCACGGTCGCTCCGTGCCGCTCGGCGTAATCGAACAGCCGCGCCAGCGCCTCGTCCAGCCGCGCGAAGCACTGCGCCGCGAGCTCCGCCTCCGCCGGGTAGCGGTGGCTCGTCCGCGGATCAAGGTACTTCCAGGCCTTGTGCTGGAGATTGTCCACCAGCTTGAACACGATCATCAGGACGTCCCACCCGTACTTCTCCCCGCAGTACTCGGTGAGCTTCGCGCCCTGATCGAAGCTGTTGGCGATGTAGTCCAGGTTCTCGCGCAGCAGCTGCCGCCGCCCGAACGTCCCCCGCTGCCAGTTCGTCCGGTAGTTGTAGTTCGGAATGAGCCGGAAAATGTCCGCCTTCAACTCGCGCGGGTACGTGAATTCCGAGTCGATACTGGGCGTCTCAAACCCGCTGATCATGAATCCGTTCACCGCCCGCGGCGGAAACGTCATCGGCACGTTGATGCTGCCGACCCGCAGCCCCTTCTCGCCCAGCAGCTCCCAGATCGTCTTTTCCTCAATCTGGTACGTGCTGTTGAACGTCAACTTGTGCTGCGTCGCGTCATACGTCTCGAAATCCAGAATGCCGTGCCGCCCCGGCCCCTTGCCCGTCATGAACGTCGTCCACGCGGCCGGCGTAATCGGCGGCTGCGTCGAGTGCAGCACGCCCGCCACGCCCCCGGCGATGAACCGCCGCAGGTGCGGCATCCGCCCCGCATCCATCAACGGATTCAGCACGTCGAACGTCGCCCCGTCCAAACCAATGATCAGCAGCCGGTCCACGAGCGCCTTCAGCGGCCGCACCGTCTGCGGTTGCACCGTGGTGGTCGTCATGTCGGACTCCTCGTCTCGTCGGGGCTGCCGCGGTGACCCTGCGCCCACACGGCCGCGGTCGGCCCGCCGCCGGGCCCCCCACCCGCCGGCCCCCCCTCATGCGGGCGGCACGATACCCGATTCGGCCTCGGAACGTAAGACCGGTCGTGCGCGGCGACCACGTCCGACGGGAACCGGGGCACGGCCCGCCCCGGTTCGATGCCTCGGCGTGCGCGTTTCACAAATGCCGCGCGTCGGTCGTCGCTCGCGACTGGGCGGGAGTGGTTGAAATGAACGGGCCCCCGGCGTAAGCTACGCAGACCGTTGGGGATTAGTGTAACGGTAGCACGACTGACTCTGGATCAGTTAGTCCAGGTTCGAATCCTGGATCCCCAGTTTCCCCCGCTGCATCCCCAACGCAATTTTCCCAATCCACAACGCCAACTCTCGACGAGTCCGCGATGTAGGGGATTCTCCACTTTTTGGGTCGAATGCCTTGCCGAGCACGTGAGCGGGTAGTAATGTATTGGTATACGGGGCAAGACTTAGAACCCCGGGCCGGACTGCGTCGGCGCACGTGTCCCCCCCCGCACGTCCCGACCGCCGGCCCACTTTTTTGCGCCCTGTTCGCCCGGTCCGCCGCGCGCCCACCCCCCACGTCGTGACTACGCCGCCCCGGATCGTCGGATGGCTCCGGTCCGTTCTTAGGGCAAACCGCGGTCGCCCGCCAGCAGCCATTGTCGCACGTTGCCCGCCAGGTGCAGCAGCAGGTTGCCGACGCTGTTCGTGTGCGTGTTCACGCGGTGCCACAGCTCACCGGGACCGACCAGCGCAACGGCGCGCGTCAACTGGTCCATGTGCTGGCGCAGCTTGGCCGCTGCGTACGCCACGAAGCTCGGCCCGAGTCCATCGCTTGCCATCGCCGTTCTCCGCCGCCCGGCCGTGCCCGCGCGGCGGGACCATCACGTTTGACACGCCCGGGGACGCGTTCCTATCATCGCCGCCATGTTATACGGACCGGTGAATCAGGCGCGCGGGGGGTGTGAGCACAAGCCCATGCACCGATACGGCGGCGGCCCGTTGCGGATCGCGCTCATCGGATGCGTCGTCGTCGCGGGAGCCGCGCTGGCGGGGTGCCAGTCGGACACGACGGAGCCCATCGAACCGGGTATCGCCGCTTATCGCGACCGGATGGTCGCGCAGCAGGCGGAGCAGCCCACGCCGCCCGCGGCGGCCCAGCCGCCGGTCGCCCGCCCGGTCGCGGCCCAGGCCGCATTGCCGGCGAAGACCGCCCTGCTCACGCAGCCGGCCATAGCGTCGCAGCCCTCACTGGAGCAGCTCCTGGCGGAGTTTCCGGACCCGACCGAGGCGCCGCAGGTCTTCGAGAAGCGCCTGGCCGACCTGCGGGAGGAATACGCCAACCGCCAGGATCAGCGCGTCGTGCGGAACTACGAGCGCGTGGTCAACCAGGCCAACGAGTACCTGCGGATGGTGCCGCGCGCCAAGCAGGTCCGGCTGTCGCTGGCCGAATGCGTGCAACGGGCGGTCGAGCACAACTACACCGTCCGGATCGAGGCGTACGGCCCCGCGATCAGCGAGACCCAGATCGTCGAGGCCGAGGCGGCCTTCGACACGCAGTTCTTCCTCGACGCGTCGTACGCGAACCTCGATCGCGCGGTCATGCTGGGCGCCTATCCGGCGCAGTCGGACACGCGCTCGCTGACCGGCGGTTTCCGCAAGCTGCTGCCGACCGGGATGCAGGCGTCGGTCGGCCTGGGCCAGCGCCGCTACGCCGACGCGCTGCCCAAGTCGTCCGACCGCTGGAATCCGAACTGGACGTCGAACTTCGTGGCCGAGCTGCGCCAGCCGCTGCTGAGGGGCTTCGGCCTCGACGTGAACCGCGCGCAGATCAACATCCGCCGCACCGAGTACGAGATCAGCCAGGACCAGTTCCTGCAACGGGTCCGCGACACGCTGCTGACGGTCGAGACCGCGTACTGGCAGCTCGCGCAGGCCCGCCGCAACGCCGCCATCATCGCCGAGATCGTCGCCCAGAACTTCGCCACGTACCAGAACATGCTGGAGCGCCTCGGACACGACGCCACCCAGGTCGAGGTCGAGAACGCCAAGAGCCAGTGGCAGACGCAGTACGTCGTATTTCTGGAGACCATCAAGAACGTCCGCGACGCCGAGGACCGGCTTCGCAACCTGCTGAACGACCCGAGCCTCAAGCTGTCGGACGATATCGAGATCATCCCGACCGAGGTGCCGTACGTCGCGCCGACGATCGTCGACCAGTTCGCCGAGGTCCGCACGGCGCTGGATCGCCGCGTCGAGATCCGCTCGGCTCGCCAGCGCATTGAGGCCGCCCGCGTCAGCACCGCGGCCGCCAAAAACGCCATCCTGCCGCAGCTCGACGTGGCGTTCCAGTACGAGGTCGACGGCCTCGAGCGCTCGGCCGATGCGTCGTTCGACAACATGACCACGAACCGCAATATCTCGTTCACCGTCAGCGCCCAGTTCGTTTACGCGCTCGGCGAGCGCGCCGGCCGGGCCGCCTACCAGCGCGCTCGCCTCGTCGAGGCCCAGGCCGTCGTCGGCCTCAACCAGATCTGCGACAGCGTCGTCGAGGAAGTCAACACGGCCGTCCGGACGCTCATGGTGCGCTACGAGCAGCTTCCCCCTCAGTTTGAAGCCGTCCGCTCGGCCGACCGCCAGCTCCGTGCTCTTCAGGCCCGCACCCAGCGGATCGACCCGACCTACTTGCAGACCGAGCTGTCCGGCGTGCAGCAGCTCGCCAACGCCCGCACTCGCCTGCTCGGCGTCGTGACCGACTACAACCTCGGTCTGATCGAGCTGGAGCGCGCCAAGGGCACGCTGCTCGATTACAACAACGTCGTCGTCACGGATGTCCGGTCCGTCCGCTAGCCCGTTGCCGGACGCCCCGGGGGCACGGCCCGCCGCCGCGCTGCGGCGCGGACCCGTTCCGGCCGTGCTGCTCGGGCTGCTCGTCTTCGTCCCCAGCATCGGCCACGACTTCACCTACGACGACATCCCGCTCATCGTCGAGAACCCGCGCCTCGCGCGGCTCACCGACTGGCGCGCCATCTGGCTGTCCAACTGGTGGGAGGCGACCGGCGCCTCGGCCGACGTCAACGCGCGTCGCGACCCGTTGTACCGCCCCCTGACGCTCTTCTCCCTGGCCCTCAACTATGCCGTCGGCGGCCTGCGCCCCGCCGGCTACCACCTCGTAAACGTCCTGCTGCACGGCGCGGCGTGCGCGCTGGTGTGGCTGCTCGTGCGTCGGCTCAGCGGGGACACCGCGCTCGCCGCGCTGGCGGCGCTGCTCTTCGCGGTCCACCCCGTCCACGTCGAGGCGGTCGCGAACGTCGTCGGCCGGGCCGAGGTGCTCGCCACGGTCCTCCTGCTGGCCGGACTGCTGGTGCTGCTGCCGCCGGACGGCCGCCCCGGCCCGCTCCGCGTCGCGGGCGCCACCGCCCTCTTCGTCGCCGCGCTGCTGGCGAAGGAGACCGCGGTTTCGTACGCCCCGATCGCGCTCCTGGCGCTCTACCTCGTGGGCACGCCGCCGCGCCCGCCGTTCCGCTGGTGGCTCGTGCGGGCGGCGATCCTGCTGGCTCCGCTCGCCCCGTACTTCGCCGCGCGCCACGCCGCCCTGGGCGGCCGGCTCTTCCGGACCACGCCCGGCGGTGTGGCGCTCAACCCGCTCGTGCTCGCCACGCCGGCGGAGCGCGTCACCGGCGCGCTCGAGGTGCTGGGCCACTACACCCGGCTCGTGTTCCTGCCCGACCGCCTCGCGTCCGACTACGGCCTCGCTGTGATCGACCCGCGCGCCGGCTTCACGCCCATGGCGGCCCTCGGCTTGGTCACGGCGGCGGCGCTCGCCACGGGCGCCGGGGTCGCGCTGTACCGCTGGCGCCGCCCCCCCCTGGCGGCGGGCCTGACGCTGCTGCTGCTGGCGAGCTACGCGCTCATCTCGAACACGGTACTGCTCATCGGCGTGGCCGTCGCCGAGCGGCTGTTCTACTGGTCCTCGGTCTTCGCGCTGACACTCGTCGCCCTCGGCGTCCTGAAGGTCTGGCGGACACACTGCGGCCCGGGCGGCCGCCTCGTCGACAGCGCGCGCCTGCTGCGACTGCTCGGGGGCCTGCTGGTCGTCGGGCTGGCCGCGCGCAGCGCCGTCCGCGTGCTGGATTGGCGCAACAACCTCACGCTGCTGGCTCAGGACGTGCAGACCGTCCCGCAGAGCGTCCATGTGAACAAGAACTATGCCGTCGTGCTGATGCAGCTCGCCGTGAACCTGACGGAAGCGCGCGACCGCGACCAGCTCCTCGCCCAGGCGGCCGGATACCTCGATACGGCCCTGCGAATCAACCCGGTGTACACCGACGCGCTGGCGATGCGGGCACAGCTCGCACTGCTCCAGGGCGATTCCGACCGGGCCTGGCTCTACGCCGAAAGCGTGCTCCAGCTCGACCCGTTCGACGCCGACGCCCGCGCCGTGCTGGCCCGGCTCCGCGGCGACAGCAGCGCCCGCCGCATCCCCGCGCTGCGCGCCGACGTCGGCACGCGCCCCGCCGACCCCGAGCTGCGCCGCAAGCTCGCGGCCGCGCTGCTCCAGAACGGCGAACCGCGCGCCGCGCGGGCCGAGCTCGAGGAACTCCTGCACATCGCCCCCGACGACGTGGACGCCTGGCGCATGCTCGGCGAGGCGCTGACGCTGCTGCGCGAGGTGCCCGCCGCGCGGGCCGCCTTCGAGCGCGTGCTCGCCCGCCAGCCCGACGACTGGACCGTTCACAGCAACCTCGCCGCGCTCCTGGCCGCCACCGACCCCGCGGCCGCGCTGCGCCACGCCGAGCGAGCCCGATCCCTCCGGCCGGACGACCTCCGCACCGCGGTGAACCTCGCCGAGGCGTACGCAGCCAACCGCCGACGGGCCGAAGCCGTCCGGCTGTACCGGCAGATCCTCGGCGGACTCGACGAGGATGACCCCTTCCGCAACGTGGTCGCAGCCCGCATCGCCGAGCTGGAGCGTTGAGCGCCCGCCGCCCGCTCAGGGCCAGAGCACCGCGTCGGGGAGCCGCGCCTTGACCTGCGCCAAAGCCTTGCGCGCCTGCGCGTACGTTTCGTACCGTCCTGCCAGCACGACGTAGCGCGTCTCGCCGCCCCGTGGTTCCCGCCGCACTTCCGCCGGCAGTCCGTCCCCGCGCAGCTGGGCGGCCAGCTCGTCGGCGCTGCTCGCCGACGCGAACACGCCGCACTGCACGGCGAAATGATCCGGGCGGAGTTGGAGCCGCCGCGCGGCGACCTTCTGGTACGCCCCCTGCGGGAACTTCTCGAGCAACTCCCGAAAGGCCCGCTGCGCCGCGCTCCACTGCCCCGTGCGCTCCAGCGCCAGCGCCAGCCGGTACCGCAGCGCGTCCTCGGGCGCGCCGGCCGGCAACTGGTCCACGGCGCGCCGCAGCGCCTGCACCGCGCCCGCCCAGTCCTCGTCCTCGAACCGCATCACCCCGAGTACGGCCCAGGCGCCGCCCGCGACCTGCGGATCGCCGGCCTGCGCCGCGGCGCGTTGCAGGTCCGCGTACGCCTGCGCCCGCCGGCCGGTCTGCGCGTACGCCATCCCGCGCACGTACAGCGCCCGGGCGGCCTCCGGCTGCGTGCCAGCGGACCCCAGAAACCCCGACAGCCTGGTGACGGCGGTGTCGTACTGCCGCGCCCGGTACGCCGCCTCCCCCTCGGCCAGCAGGTCCGGCGCGCGCGGGCCCGCCGATTCGCAGCCGCTCAGCCCGCACAACACCACGAGCCACGCACCGATGGCAACCGTTCTGCTCATGACGAAAGCGTACCGCCGCCCGCCGCGCGCGCGAACCGGCCCGCGGCGTTTCGCGCCGCCGGGCGCTGCGGCGGTGCCCGCGCGCGGGTACAAAACCCGCATGAGTCCCGATCCCGCGTCCGCCCCGCCCATGCCCTTCGCCGGACTGCCCGCCACGCTCGCGTGGCTCGGCGACGACGACGGCGTCCTCCGCCTCCTGGACCAGACCCGCTTGCCGCTCGAAACGGTCTACTGCGATTGCGCGACCGTCGAGGATGTCTGGGAGGCCATCCGCACGCTCCGCGTCCGCGGCGCACCCGCGATCGGCGTCGCCGCCGCGTACGGACTGTGTCTCGGACTGCGGCCGCACCGCACCGCGCCGCCGGACGTCTTCCACGCCCGATTGGTCGAGGTCGGCCGGTATCTGTGCGAATGCCGCCCGACGGCCGTCAATCTCGCCTGGGCCGTCCGGCGGGCGACCGAGGCCGCGCGCGCGGCCGGCCCCGACCCGCCGGCTGCGTGGCGCGCCCTGCTGGAGACGGCGCACGCCCTGGCCCGCGCCGATGCCGCCGCGTGCCATCGCATCGGCCTGCACGGCGCAGCGCTCGTCCCCGAGGGCGGCGGCGTGCTCACGCACTGCAACGCCGGAGCGCTGGCCACCGTCGCCTGGGGGACCGCCCTCGCGCCGCTCTACGTCGCCCACGCCGCCGGCCGGCGCTTCCGCGTCTACGCCGACGAAACGCGGCCGCTGCTCCAGGGCGCCCGGCTGACCGCGTACGAGCTGCACGCGGCCGGTCTCGATGTGACGGTGCTGTGCGACGGCGCCGCGGCCGGGCTGCTGCGGCGCGGCGCGGTCCAACTCGTGCTGGTCGGGGCCGACCGGATCGCGGCCAACGGCGATACGGCGAACAAGGTCGGCACGTACTCGGTCGCGCTCGCCGCCCGCGCCCACGGCGTGCCGCTGTACGTCGCCGCGCCGACCAGCACGTTCGATCTGTCGCTCCCCGACGGCCACGACATCCCGATCGAGGAGCGACCTGACGACGAAATCCGGCGCGGCCTGGGCCGCGAGGTCGTCCCGCCCGGCGTCCCGTGCTGGAACCCGGCTTTCGACGTCACACCGGCGGACCTAATCACCGGTCTGATTACGGAACGGGGCATCATCCGGCCGGTCACGGCCGACACCGTGCGCGCTGGGGTGACGGAAACGTGAAACGGCCGGCCCGACGTGTTGCGCCGGGCCACCGCCGGCCGAAGCATCGGAGAGTGGTCATGCGTAGGCTGTTCGGGCTCACCATCGTGATGGTTGTCGTCCTGGCCGGTTGCGCGGAGACGCGCGTTCAGCAACAGCAGTCGCTGGCGGTGACGCCGGGTGCGTCGCCCCGCGTGCTGCGACACGTCATGCTCATTCGCTTTAAGCCGGAGACTCCGACCGAGGACGTGCTGGCGGTCGAACGGCTCGCGCGGCAGTTGCCGCACCGCATCCCGTCGCTGCGGGCGTTCGAGTGGGGCACGGACGTGAGTGTGGAAAACCGCAGCGAGGGATTCACGCACTGCTACCTGATGACGTTCGCGTCGCCCGATGATCGCGCCGCATATCTGGCGCACCCCGCCCACCAGGAACTGCTGGAACGCGCCCGGCCGCACATCGACCGGTTGATCGCGGTCGACTACTGGGCGCGCGAGTGAGTACGAACGCGGCCCCCGGCCTGCTCCTGCCGACCGGCCGGCCTCCGGCGCACCGCGCCGTCGCGCGACACCGGGCGGCGCTCCGTGCCGAACCGGTCGCGGCGCGGCGCTCCGGCCGCCTGCGCCTACCGGCTCTTCAGCGCGTCGATGAAGCCCTCGAGCTTGCGGGCTCGCACGGGATGCTGGAGCTTGCGGATGGCCTTGGCTTCGACCTGGCGCACCCGCTCGCGCGTCACCTTGAAGATCTTGCCCACTTCCTCAAGCGTGTACGTGTACCCGTCGCCGATGCCGTAGCGGAGCTTGATGATCTCGCGCTCGCGGTACGTGAGCGTCTTGAGCACGGCCTCGATGCGGTCCTTCAGCATGTCGCTGCTGGCGCTGGAGACCGGGCTTTCGGCCTTCTCGTCCTCGATGAAGTCGCCGAAGTAGCTGTCCTCGCTCTCGCCGACGGGGCGGTCGAGCGAGATCGGGTGCCGGCTGATCTTCATCACCCGCCGCGCCTCGGACACGGGCATCTTGGCCTCGCGGGCGATCTCCTCGATCGTCGGCTCCCGTCGCAGCTCCTGGAGCAGCCGCTTGCTGATGTTCCGCAGCTTGCTCATCGTCTCGATCATATGGACCGGGATGCGGATCGTGCGGGCGTGGTCGGCGATGGCCCGGGTGATGGCCTGCCGGATCCACCACGTCGCGTACGTGCTGAACTTGTAGCCCCGCCGATACTCGTACTTGTCCACCGCCCGCATCAGGCCCGTGTTGCCCTCCTGGATGATGTCCAGGAACGACAGGCCGCGGTTGCGGTACTTCTTCGCGATCGACACGACCAGCCGCAGGTTGCCGCCCGCCAACTTGCGCTTCGCGTCCTCGTATTCGGCGAAGACCTTCTGGGCCTCGTCGACCCGCTTGCGGACGTCCTCCGGCGACTCCATCACCAGGTCGATCAGGCCCTGAAGCTCGTCCTTCATCGCCTCAACCTCGTCGGGCGGCAGCACTTTGCCGTTCTCCGCGAGCTCCGCCTTGATCGACTCCATCTTCTGCACCATCGCCGCGAGCTTCCGCATCATGGGCGTGATGCGGCTCGTCCGCAGCGATAGCTCCTCCAGCAGCGTCACCGCCCGCCGCCGCCGCTGCACGATCCGCTGCTGGGCCTCCTTCCGCGTCGCCGCCGGCGTCCGTGTGTCGCGCGCCAGGACCCAATCACCCTGGTTCAGCTCGAGCAGCTTCCGCACCGTCGCCAGGTTCGCCGGCAGGCGCTTCAGGATCGTCGCCTTCGCCATGCTCTCCGTCGTGGAAATCTTCATCGTGCGGTCGAACGGCATCCGCCCGTCCGCCACCGCCTGCATGATCTCCACCGCCTGCTGCATCGACAGGTCGTTCTCCAGCACCCGCCGCCGGAACGCCATCCGCGTCAGCTCGATCTTCTTCGCCAGCGCGATCTCCTGCTCGCGCGTCAGCAGCGGAATCTCCCCCATTTGCGTCAGGTACATCCGCACCGGGTCGTCCACCCGCCGCGCCGTCGCATCGGTCAGGTCGACCTCGGTCACCTCGTCCAGCTGGTCCCCGCCCTCGAGCGGATCCGGCCGCTTCCGCTGCCCCTCCCGCAGCCGGTCGGCCTCGATCTCGTCGATCATCTGGATGCCGCTCTGCTCGATGCGGTTCAGCACGCTCTCGAGCTTCTCCGGCGAAATGGCCTCGTCGGGCAGAGTCTCGTTGAGCTCCTCCCAGGTGAGGTACTTCCGCTTCCGGCTCGCCTCGATCAGTTCGTTGACACTTCGTTCGATCGGATCAATGTCCGGATGCGCCACCGCCATATGTTCCGCTCCCATCAGCCGCCGACCCGGGCTCCGTCGCAGCGCCGCGGGCGGCGTGGGTCTCTTCCGCGCCTTACTCGCCCCGCGTTCCGCTGCCACGCCACCGACTCTCCACCGGCAGCACCGAGGCGTGCTCCCGGGCCAGCTCACGCAGCCGGCGGAACGGCTCCTCGGCCGGCTCCGCCGCGCTCGCCGGGCGCAACTGCTCCCGCAGCCCGCCCATTTCCAGGATGGCCAGTTCCTCCCGCAGGCGCGCCCGCGCCGCCGCGAAATCGTCCGCGAACGACGTCACGCCGCGCACCCGCGCCTGGGCCCGATCGACCAGTTCGCACACCGCGCTGTCCTCGCAGCGCGCGACAACGTGCCCCACGGAGTATTCACCCTCATCCGCATGCACGTCCAGCAGCACGCCGTACAACCGTTGCCACGTCTCGCAATGCTCCGCCGCCCGGGCCAACGCGTCGTCCACGTCACGCCAGCACTCCGGCGCCCGGATTAGGAGTCCCAAGAGCGACTCCATGGCCGTCACCAACCCGGGCGACAGCCCGCGGATCGTCGCCTCGTAGTCCGACACCTCGCTACAACCCGCCGCGGCCCCGCTGCCCGAGACAGGACGGAGCAGTCGCCGCCGCACCCGGGCGACCTCCTCAAAGACCGCGTCGGTCGGTACCCCGGTCAGCTCGCTGATGCGGTCAAGCAGCAGGCTCTGTTGCAGCGGATCTGCTCCCCGCTGGGCCGTCGCACTCGCTACGAACCGCAGGAACTCCTCGATCGCCGCTCGCCGGCCGCGGGTGCCGCTGTGGTCAAACGTCCGAAGTGTCTGCCTCCACCTAAATTCTAGCGCGTCCACCGCCCGGCTCAAGGCGGCTTCGAAACCAGCCGCGCCGGACGAGATCACGCAGTCGGCCGGGTCCTTATCGCCTTCCAGCACCACGACCCGCACGTCCAAACCCGTCCGCAGCGCCACGTCCACCCCCCGCTGCGCCGCCCGAACCCCGGCCTCGTCCCCGTCGAAGCACAGGTACACCGTGCTCGCCACCGGCTCGAGCAGCTTCACATGCGCGTCGGTCAGGGCCGTCCCCAGCGTGGCCACCACTTGCCGGAATCCGTACTGGTGCAGCAGCACCGCGTCCATGTAACCCTCGACCACGATCGCGGCGTCCGCCTCCGCAATCGCCGGGCGCGCCAAGTCGAAGCCGTACAGCACCCGCGACTTGCTGAACAACACCGTCTCCGGCGAGTTCAGGTATTTCGCCGGGTCGTCCGCGAGCGTTCGGCCGCCGAACGCAACCGGTCGGCCCGCCGCGTCGGCGATCGGAAAGACCAGCCGGTTGCGAAAGCGATCGTACAGGCGCCCCGTCTCGTGCTTCGCCACGAGGCCGGCGTGCTCGAGCACGTCCGGCCGCAGCCCGGCCCGCCGGGCTGCCGTCACCAGGTTGTCCCACCCATCAAGCGCCAAACCGACCCCGAAGCGTTCGAGCGTCTCCGCGGACAGACCCCGCCGCGTGGCGTACTCGCGGGCACCGCGGCCTGGGCCGGAGAGCTCGAAGTTGTGGCGGAAATGCGCCCGGGCCCACGCGACAGCCGACTGGATCTGTTCGCGCAGCTCCGCGGCCTGGCGGTCCCGGGGGGTCAGAGGACGAAGCTCGATCCCCGCCCGCTTGGCCAAGATCGACAGGGCACCGTGAAAGTCGACCCGGTCGCGATGCTGCACGAACCGAATAACATCCCCCCCGACCCCGCACGACCAGCACTTGAAGATTCGTTTGGAAGGGCTCACGGAAAGCGAGGGCTTGTGATCGGGGTGAAAAGGGCAGAGGCCCACGAAGTCCTTGCCCTTGCGCGTCAGCGCGACAGTCTGGCCGACGACATCAACGATGTCAACGGCATCTAAGATTCTGTCCTTTATGGAGTTATCCATTCCGCGCTACGCTTGCAGGGCCCCCGCGTCGCGATACCCGCCTGCTTGTTACGCCTGCCCACTCGCTCGCCGCACGCCTTGGTCCGGATTACGTTGAATATAGCCCACAATCAGGCGGCGGTCAATTTTACGGGGCACTTCTGTAACGCGGCCAAAGAGCACTAACCGTCTGTCCACGATGATATTATCGCTAGACCGTCACAGTCCGTGACTGGTTTCGATTCAACAGAACCACGGCCTCCAGCCCGCCCCTCCAGCTACTAGCCGCCTGACCGCTATTCCACCGAGCGGCTGCCTACCCCACCTTCTTCTTTGCCTTCGGTGGTGCCGCCTGTCGGGCCGGTGCGCTCGCGGTCGCCTTGTTCTCGGCTGATTTCTCGGGCGATTTTGCCGCAGCTTCGGCGGTCGCGGGCTTCCGTTCGGCCTCGGCCGCCTTCTTGTAGGACTCGCTGCGGTAGTCGGTCTCGTAGAAGCCGGAACCGCGGAACAGCACGCCCGCCCCCGTCCCGATCAGACGCTGCAGCCGGCTGCGACCGCAAGCGGGACACTTCTTCAGCGGCGCGGCTGTGATGGACTGGAATTCCTCGAGCGTGTGACCACAAGCGTCGCACCGGTACTCGTACGTCGGCATCGTCGGTTCCCTCACTCCGGCCGGGGTGACTCGGCCGCATTCGCGACAGGGGCGGCCGCCGGCGGCCCGCTGCTCACCACCACGCGACTCGGCCGGAGCACGCGCTCATGCATGACATAGCCGCGGGCGAGCTCCTGCAACACCGTCCCGGCCGGCTGATCCGCACTCGGCTGCTGCATCAGCGCCTCGTGTCGCGCCGGATCGAACGGCTGCCCGGCCGCCGCGATCGGCACGATCGATCGTTGTCGCAGGATCTTCAGGAAGTGTTCGAGAACGATCCGCACGCCATCGGCATGGGGTTTGTCGCCGGCGGCCTCGGCCGCGGCGACGGTTCGCTCGAGGTCGTCCAGCACGACCAGCAACTCGCGGGCGAAGTCGGCCTCGGCGAAGCGGATCGCCTCCTCCTTGTCGCGCTGGGCGCGGCGCAGCGTGTTCTGCACGTCCGCCTGGAGCCGCAGATTGCGGTCCCGCAGCGTCGCGACTTCCGCGCGGAGCTGCGTCAGTTCATCCGGCGGGGCCGCCGCCGGCACCTCCGGCGGCGCCGCGGCCGGGGGCGCTGCGGACGCGGCCGGCGCCGGCGAAGGCACCGGCTGCTCCGGGGTAGTCCGCTCCGGCGCCGCAGGACTGGCGTGCGGCTTCTTCATCGGCAGCTCACTCCTTGCTCTGGCCCTCGCGTGTCAGGTACTCCCGCACGCGCTCGAAGAACCCCTTCGACTCGGGCATCACGCTCTTGTCCTCGGTCGCGGCAAAGCGCCGCAGCAACTCCTCCTGCTCCCGCGTCAGCTTCCGCGGAATCTCGACCACGACGTGCACGATCTGGCTGCCCCGCCGACCCGACCGCAGGTTCGGCAGGCCCTTGTCCGCCAGCTTGAAGACCGTGCCGTGCTGCGTGCCGGGCGGAATGCGCAGCGGCGCGGCTCCCGTGAGCGTGGGCACGTCCACCTGCGTCCCCAGGGCGGCCTGCGTGAAGCTGATCGGCAGCACGCACAGCAGGTCGTCGCCGTCCCGCTGGAAGAACTCGTGGGGCCGCACGCGGATCACGCACCGCAGGTCGCCCCGCGCCCGGCCCGACGGGCTCGGCTCGCCTTCCCCCCGGACCCGCACGCTCTGGCCGTCCTGCACGCCGGCCGGGATCTTCACTTCGATCTGGCGCTCACGCGTGGCGCGGCCGCTGCCGCCGCAGGCGCGGCACGGCCGCTGAACGGACCACCCGCGGCCGTGGCACTGCGGGCAATCGACGATCGTGCGCGAGACGAAGAAGCCCATCGCGGTCTCGCGCTCGACCTGTCCGTAGCCGCCGCAGGTCGGGCAGTTGCGGCGCTGCGTGCCGGGCTCGGCGCCCTGGCCCTCGCAGCGCTGGCAGAAGTCGGCCCGCTCGAAGCGCAGCGTCTTCTCGACGCCGGTGAGCACGTCCTTCAGGCCGATCTCGATGACGGTCTGGATGTCGACGCCGCGCTCGGGTCCGCCGCCGCGTCCGAAGCCGCCCCCGAAGAAGTCCGCGAACAGGTCGCCGAAGATGCTGGCGATGTCCTCGGCCCTCATGCTGCTGAAGTCGTGCACGCCTACGCCGTTGAGCCCGGCGTGCCCGTACTGGTCGTAGCGCTGCCGCTTCTCGGCGTCGGACAGCACCTCGTAAGCCTCGGCCGCTTCCTTGAAGCGCTCCTCGGCCCCGGGCTCCTTGTTGCGGTCGGGATGGTACTTCAGCGCCGCCTGGCGATAGGCCTTCTTGATCTCGTCCGGTGACGCCGTGCGGGCGACGCCCAACACCTCGTAGTAGTCGCGCTTCTGCGTCACCATCTGCCTCGACTTCCCGGCCGGCGGACCGGCCCGCCGCGTCGGGCCGCGGACCGCCGCGTTATCGGCGGCCCGCGCCGCCGCCGTTCACGCGACAGGGGCGCCGCGGTGTCGCGCGCCCCTGTCGCCGCCCAACCTGCCGTTCGGCGCTGCGCCGGTCAGGGCTCAGCGCGTCGCGCCTTCGATCGCCTCGTGCTTGTCTTCCTTGAACTCCGTGCAAAGCACGTCGGTCGTGAGCATCACGCCGGCCACGCTGGCCGCGTTCTGGAGCGCGACGCGGGCCACCTTGGCCGGGTCGAGAATGCCGGCCTCGAGCATGTCGACATACTCGCCCTTCGCGGCGTCGTAACCAAAGTTCTTGCCGCGCGCGAGGATCTCGTCGACCACCACGCCGCCGTCCTCGCCGGCGTTCTCGGCGATCTGCCGAGCCGGGTACTCCAGCGCCTTGGCAACGATCCGGTAGCCGACCGCCTCGTCGCCCTCGATCTTCTTGGCCGCGTCGAGCACCGGCTTGATCGCCCGCAGGAACGCCGTCCCGCCGCCGGCGACCACGCCTTCCTCCGCCGCCGCCTTGGTGGCGTGGAACGCGTCGTCGACCAGGTCCTTGCGCTCCTTGACCTCGATCTCCGTCGCGCCGCCGACCTTCACGACCGCCACGCCGCCGGTCAGCTTCGCCAGCCGCTCCTGGAGCTTCTCGCGGTCGTAGTCGCTGGTGGTCTTCTCGATCTGCGCCCGAATCTGCTCGATCCGCGCCTGGATGTCCTTCTTCTTGCCGGCGCCCTCCACGATCGTGGTGTCGTCCTTCGTAACCACGACGCGCTTGGCCTGGCCCAGCATGTCCAGCTCGATGTTCTCGAACTTGATCCCGCGGTCCTCGCTGATGAACTCGCCGCCCGTCAGCACGGCGATGTCGCCCAGCAGCGCCTTGCGGCGATCGCCGAAGCCCGGAGCCTTCACGGCCACGACGTTCAGCGTGCCGCGCAGCTTGTTGACGACCAACGTCGCCAGGGCCTCGCCCTCAACGTCCTCGGCGATCAGCAGCAGCGGTCGCCCGACGTTCAGGATCTTCTCGAGCAGCGGCACTAGGTCGCGCAGCGAGCTGATCTTCTTCTCGTAGATCAGGATGTACGGATCCTCGAGCACCGCCTCGAGCGACGCCGGGTTCGTGATGAAGTAGGGCGAGATGAAGCCCTTGTCGAACTGCATCCCCTCGACGTGCTCCCAGGTCGTGTCGAGGCTCTTGCCCTCCTCGATCTCGATCACGCCGTCCTTGCCGACCTTCTCGAACGCGTCCGACAGGATCGCGCCGATTTCCTTGTCGCCGTTGGCGCTGATCGCCGCCACCTTGGCGATGTCGTCCTTGCCGCGGACCTTGATGGCCTGCGACTTGATCGCCTCCACCGCGATCGCCACCGCGGCGTCGATCCCGCGCTTCAGCGCCATCGGGTTCACGCCCGCGGCGATGTTCTTCAGGCCCTCGGCGAAGATCGCCTCGGCCAGCACGGTCGCCGTGGTCGTGCCGTCGCCGGCCACGTCCGACGTCTTGCTCGCCACCTCGTTGACGAGCTTGGCGCCCATGTTCTCGAACGGCCCGGGCAGCTCGATCTCCTTGCTGACCGTCACGCCGTCCTTGGTGATCCGCGGCGCGCCCCACGACTTGTGGAGCAGCACGTTATGACCCACGGGGCCGAGCGTCGACTTCACCGCCTTGGCGAGCTTGCGCACGCCCGCGAGCATCTCCGTCCGGGCCCGATCGCTGTACAGCAGTTGCTTGGCTGGCATCGCATTCCCTCAAAGGTTGCCGGTCAGAGAGCGAAGCCCGCACCGGGAAGGTCGCGCCGCCCCGGTCGCTCCTGCGCTCGCCGGGCTCAGTTCCCTGGCACCGCGTCGCCGCCGCCGGCCGCCGCCGGCCGCGCGTCGCCGGGCCTACTGTTGCACCGCAAGCACATCGCTCTCGCGGAGAATGACATACTTGTCGCCGTCGATCTCGATCTCCGTGCCGCTGTACTTGCCGTAGAAGACGCGGTCGCCCACCTGGAGCGACATCTGGCCGCGCTCCCCGGTCTTCTCCAGCAGCTTGCCGGGGCCGGTCGCGATGACCTTCCCCTGCTGCGGCTTCTCCCGCGCCGTGTCCGGCAGCACGATGCCGCCGCGCGTCCGCTCTTCCGCCTCGAACGGCTCGACCACCACGCGGTCGTCGAGCGGCCGAATCCTCAGTTTCTTCGCCGTGGCCGTCGCCATCGCTTTCGTCTCCGCTTGCGATTGTCTGTCCGCTCTCGGAATCGTCGCCGGGCCGCTGCCGGCCCGTGCTCCGCTACATCATCCCCATGCCGCCCATGTCGTCGTCATCCATGTCGCCCATGCCGCCGGGCCCGTGGCCGTGCCCGTGACCGCCGCCCTTCTTCTTCTTCTCCTTCGGCTGCTCGGCGATCAGGCACGCGCTCGACAGCAGAATGCGGGCCACGCTGCTGCCGTTCTCGAGCGCGCTGCGGACGACCTTGGCCGGGTCGATGATGCCGGCCCTCATCAGATCCTCGTACGTGCCCGTGTCGGCGTTGAAGCCGAAGTTCGCCGCCGTGCTCGCCTCGACCTTCTTCTGCACGACGGCCGGCTCGTAGCCCGCGTTCGCCGCGATCTGGCGGATCGGCCAGGCGCAGGCATCGCGGACGATCTGGACGCCCACCTTCTCGTCCTCGCCCTTGATCTTCAGCCCGGCGAGCACCTGACGGGCCCGCAGCAGCGCCACGCCGCCGCCCGGCACGACGCCCTCCTCGATTGCGGCGCGCGTCGCGTGCAGCGCATCCTCGACGCGGGCCTTCTTCTCCTTCAGCTCCGACTCCGACGCGGCGCCCACGTTGATCTGCGCCACGCCGCCGGCCAGCTTGGCCAGCCGCTCCTGGAGCTTCTCGCTGTCGTAGTCGGACGTGGACTTGTCGATCGCGACCTTGATCTCGTTGATCCGGCCCTTGATCTTCTCCGGATCGCCGGCGCCGTCGACGATCGTCGTGTCGTCCTTGTCGATGACGATCCTCTTCGCCTCGCCGAGGTCGCTGACCGCGGCGTTCTCCAGCTTGAAGCCGAGCTCTTCGCTGATGACCTGACCGCCGGTCAGGGTGGCGAGGTCCTGGAGCATCAGCTTGCGCCGGTCACCAAAGCCGGGAGCCTTGACGGCCGCGACGTTCAGCGTGCCGCGCAGCTTGTTGACCACCAGCGTGGCCAGCGCCTCGCCCTCTATGTCCTCCGCGATGATGAGCAGGGTCTTGCCCATCTGGGAGACCTTCTCGAGCGTCAGGCCGACTTCCTCGGCGATCACCTTGCCGCCGGTGAGGATCGCGACGTCCTCCAGCATGGCCTTCCGGCGGTCGCCGAAGCCGGGGGCCTTCACCGCGACGCACTGGAGCGTGCCGCGGATCTTGTTCACGACCAACGTCGCGAGCGCCTCGCCCTCGACGTCCTCGGCGATCAGGATGAACGGCCGGCCCGTCTTGGCGATCTGCTCCAGAATCGGAAGCAGATCCTTCATGGCGCTGATCTTCTTCTCGTGGATCAG
>CALGJV010000010.1 GCA_937928595.1 uncultured Phycisphaerae bacterium
AATAGCGGGGGCAGGACTCGAACCTGCGACCTCCGGGTTATGAGCCCGACGAGCTACCAACTGCTCTACCCCGCAGTCGCAAGGAATGAGCGTACCGCGCTCCGGCCGCCTGTCAAGCTGCCCCGGCGAAATAACGGTCCGGGGGATCGCGCCGTAGAGAGACCGCAGAAAGCCAGCAGCGGCGGCTGCTCAACCGCATCCGCTCCCGCATCCGGCCTCGCGTCCGACCTCGCATCCGACCTCGCGTCCAGCGCCGCATTCCGGCTTGCTGTCCGGTTCCCCCGTGCGCACTGCCCGCCTCCCCTTTCCGGGCGTGGCTGGCCCTGCGGTCCGCTGTCCACGGGGGTGTGCACCGATCGTTGCGCCGCCCGCGCGGCGGGGCGGCCGAGCAGGCAACAAGCTCGCCCGATGCCCCGCGCCCATCCCGACGTCCGCACGGCCTCGCCCGCACGGCCGATCTTGCCCGCGAGAGCACGTCCCGCCCGGCGTCGGTCGAACACCGACTGCGTCCGGCTCGTTCACCGCAGAAATACGCCTGGATGGCCGACGTCTGCTGAAGCTCACCCACGCGTTCTTCGAGTGGGTCCAGTAGATCAGCTCCACGCCCGCGGCCCCGATCGCGCGCACGGGAACCTCCTCGGCCGGGCCGGCGCCGGGGAAACAGGGAGGCCACGCCCGCTGGACGTGGCCTCCGTGACTTGCGACCTCAACCGTTCGTGCGGACCACGTTACCGGCGGCGCAGCAGCGCGCCCAGGCCGAGCAGCAGCAAGCTGGCTGGCTCGGGAATCGGGCCGACGAGCGCAAAGCCCAGTAGGCCAACGGTGGCCGGATTCGCGTCCGCGCCGTCCGTCATGAAACCGTACTGCGGCACGAGGCCGGGGGTGTTGTCAACGGTGAGCGTCACATTGAACGGCTGTCCGGTGACGAGCGGCGCGTACGCCTGCGTCACGATCGCCCAGCCCTGCGCGGGGTCCAGGACCTTGATGAAGGCCTGCGACGTGTACCCCGCCACGAGCGAGTTCAGCAGCGTGTAGCCGGAGAACGAGATCGTCTGCCCGACGAGGGTCGTGTCCTCGACGTAGAAGTTCGCGTTCATCCACTTGGCGCCGCTGCCGTCCGGGTTCACCCAGTACGGGGCGTTCGGGTTGTAGACGTTCGTGTTGGGGCCGAGCTTCAGGATGTTGCCGGTGAAGACCGCCAGCAGGTCCGCCGGAGCCCACGGGCTGCTCCACAGGTACGGGCCGCTGCCCATTGGCAGGTCGAACACGTTCATGTAGCCGAGCCACGGCTTGGCCGGGTTGGCCGTGACGTCGACAACGTCCGCCGCCGTCGGGACGACTCCGCAGAGCGCGCCCCGTGTCTCGCCCGTAACAAACCGACTCCCCGTGATGTGCCTCACGGCCACGCTCCTCCCGTTTCACAGCGTACGAAGCGTACGAAAGAAACGATGCGACCTCTCCGGGGCCCCCGCGGTGGCGCGCGACACCCGGGTACGGGCTGCACCGCCGGGCGGCGCGGATCTCCCGGCAGGGCTGGCTGGTCCGGCCGCGGCCCGCACAGGGCCGCCTCTCCGGTCGCCCCCCTCGCGGCCGCACGTCAGGACCGGTAACGGCGTCCCGACGACATGTGGCCGCATGCCACCTCAACCGCCCGCTGTCGCGCGACGGCCGCGCGAAATCTTCTCGGCCGCAGCGGCGGGCTCGGTGGACTGCGCTCGTCACGGCGGCGCGGCTGAGATGCTGTTCCACTTGAGGTTCGCTGTCGTGCTCCCGCACCGGCCGGCAACGGATGGTCGTGGTACTGAGCCGGCTGCTCCGCGGTCGGCCCGTCGGGTCGGGGGGTGCTGCTCGAACGAGCGTCGGTCGATCTCCGGCTTCCGCAGGCGCCGAGCCGCCAGCCGTTCGTCGCGCAAGCGTTGTTTCTCGGCCCGCCGCGCCTGGATCGCCCTCTCCTCGAGGGCGAGCCGAAGGCGAACCTCGCAGGAGCGACGGCGATCGGCCCGCATCATCTCTAACACCGACCGGGCCCACGTGTTGGCCGGCAGACAATCACATGCCTCGCGCTCGCTTGGCGGGGGATACCGGTGGTCAGTTGAGAAGTGCAGCGCCCTGGCCGGCAGGGCCGGATCAAACGGAGAGGGGGGGATTCGAACCCCCGGTACGGTTACCCGTACACACGCTTTCCAAGCGTGCCCGATAGGCCACTCCGGCACCTCTCCCGCGATGTTCCAACCCGATTCTGACCTGAATCCGTCATTCCGCGCAACGCTCACCACCAGCAACTTCGCGTGCCGCTACCTTATTCGCCGGCGACCCGAGCGGCAAGCGCGCGTGCCCCCGCGGTTCAACCCAACGGGCCCGATGCCAAACGAGGCCGCCGGCGTCGCCCGGCCGACGATCCCTGCCCCGCGGCCGGCGCCGCGGGTATCCTGCGCCCGCCCCGGCGTCGGCCGAGGCGTCGCCGAGCCGGACGTGCCGCGCGAGCACTGCCCGAAGGGCCCCGATGTTCTCATTCCTGGACGCCTGGCAGCCGACCGTCTTCCCGGCGGTATGCTTTCTCGCATGGCTGCCGGTGTTCGTGCTATGGCCGGCTCACCGCACCCGTATCTTCTTCATCGGGACCAGCATCGCGACGATCTTCTTCGTGGCGGGGCCAATCCTCGGCCCCGGTCTGCTGCTCATCAACATCGGCGGCTACGTCGTCGTCGAGCTGGTGGCCCGCGCGCCGCTGGCACGCGGCCCGCTGTTCCTCCTCGCGCTCGCGGCACTGCACGCGGGGTACTGGGCTTGCTTCGGCCTGCTAATTCCGGCGGGCTACTGCGAACTGCTGCCGGACTATGCCGCGGGCACTTACGTTCTGTTCAGCGGCATCGGCCTCACGTTCTTCCGACTCGTGAGTTACTTCTGGGAGCGGGTGCGGCGGCACCGGCCGGCGCTGGGCTTCGGCGACTACCTCGCATACATGCTGTTCTTCCCGCAGTTCCGGCACGGGCCGATCGAGCGGGCCCACGATTTCGTGCCCCGCCTGCGCGCGGCCCGGCGCAACTGGCAGCCGCGTGACGTCGCGGTCGGCCTCGCGCGCGTCGCGCTGGGCGCGCTCGTACTGATCGGCCTGCGCCAGGCGATTCGCCACGGCGTTCCGGCCGCGTACAAGAACAACCCGTATCGTTTGCTGATGGAGCTCTTCGAGGATCCGACGTCGCTCTCGCTGCCGGCCCTCCTCCTGCTCCTGCACGCCCCCGCCGTGGCGCTGTACGCGCTCGAGAGTGCCTCCGCCCACCTCCAGCTCGGCGTGGCGCGCGCGTTCGGCGTCCGCGGCTCGGAGAACTTCCGCTATCCCTTCCTGGCCACCAACCCGGCGGACGTCTGGCGGCGCTGGAACATCACGTTGTCGTTCTGGCTGCGCGACTACGCGTTCTTCCCGCTGTGTCGCTGGCGCGCCCTCCGGTACGTCAGTATCGTGCTGACCTTCGTGTACGCCGGGCTGCTCCACGGGCTCGCCTGGCGCCACGCCGTCTGGGGCGTGTACATGGGGCTGGCCGTACTGCTCTCCGTCGGACTGTTCCAGCGCCGGCGCGCTCCGAACGCGGGACCCGCGCCGCGACCGCCCCCGCTCCGGGCCGCGCTCGGGCGTGTGCTGGCGCGCGTGGCGACCGTTCACCTGCTCTGCATCGGCGGCCTGATCTTCTTCGACCCGCGGCACGCGGGGGCGCGCGTTCTGTACCATTACGGCCGGCTGCTCCTCGGGCTGGTCGGATTCTGAAGCCGGTGGCGGCTCGATGGTGTGCCCGCTTGGCAATCTCGCAACAGGAGTGTCGGAATGGAGGCCCGTGTCTGCGCCCGTGCCACAGACCGCTGCGCGGTGCTGCATCCGCCGGATGCGATCGCCGGTCCGGCTGTGCGGCGCGCCCGCCTGTTCGCGGCAGTGCTGTTCGTTGCCGGCGCGGTCGCGGCGCGGCCGGTCGGCGCGCTGGCCGCCGAGCCGGTGCACCCGCGCGTGGTCCTGGTTTCCATCGACGGCCTGCGGGCCGACGCGGTGACGGCCGCGAGGGCACCGACGCTCGCGGCCCTCGCCGCCCGCGGCGCGGCCGGGACGGCGCTGGCCGACCGGCCGCCCGTCACGATGACCAACCACGCCTCGATGTTGACCGGCCTTTCGGCCTCGACGCACCGGGTCTACCTCGACACCGACCTGCCGGGCACGATCGCCTTCCCGACGCTCTTCGACTTTGCCCGCGCGGCCGGCCTGCGCTGCGCGTTCCTGGCCTCGAAAGACAAGCTCCGCCACTTCGCTCCGCCGGGTGCCGTCGAGACACTCGTGTTCGCGTCGGACACCGCGGGACTGATCGACACCGTGCTCCCGCTCCTGGCGCCGGACGGTCCGGACCTCGTGTTCATCCACCTCCGCGACCCGGATTCGGCGGGTCATGCCGACGAGTGGATGTCGCCGGCGTATCTGGCGGCGGTCGCACGGGTCGACGATCACGTCGCGCGGCTGGCGGCGGCACTCGCGGGGGGCCTCCGGCCGCGGAGCGAAGCGCCGCGCGACGCTGTGCCGGCGCCGGATACCCCGGGGGCCGGTCCGCGGCCGAGTTACCTGCTCATTACGGCGGATCACGGGGGCGAGGGCCGCACGCACGTCCTCGACAACGCGGCGACGCGGCGCGTCCCCTGGATCGTCGTCGGCCCCGACATCGCCGTCGGCGACGCGCTCCCGGGCCCCATCCGCCCGGCGGACACGACGGCCACCGCGCTCTGGCTGCTCGGCGTGGCCGTGCCGGCGGGACTGGACGGACGCGCGCTGACGCTCGTCAAGGGCCGGTTCGACTTCGGGCTGCCTTCCGTTCCGGGTTCGCCATCCGCCGCCCCGCGGCCGGCGCTCGCGCCGCCGTGCTTCGCCGTCGCGGTGCCGTTGTTGGCGGCGCTGGCCGGGCGCCGGCGGCGGGGGAACGCTTGACCGCGCTACAGCCGCCCGCGGCGCGCAGGTACACTGCGGCCGGGATCCTCGAACGGGGCGCGGTGCATGCTGGCGACGGTCGACACGTCCTGGACACACCTGGGGCTGAACCTCGCGGCGATTGCCGTCCTGGTGGCGCTGTCGGCCGCCTACTCCGGCAGCGAGTCCATCCTCTTCTCGCTCTCGCGGATGCAGGTGCAGCGGTTCCAGGCACGGGGCGGGGCGCTCGGACATCTGGTGGTGCATCTGCTGCGCAGTCCACAGCGTACGCTGACTGTGATCCTGCTCGGGAACACCACCGTCAATGTGCTGCTGTACGCGAACGTCTACGTCTTCTTCGAGGGGCTCGAACCGCACCTCGGGCCGGCGAAGGGCGTGGGGGCGGCGTTGTTCAGCCTGCTGGTCGTCGCGGTGTTCGGCGAGGCGCTGCCGAAGACGGTCGGCGTCGCGCTGGCGCCGCGCCTCGCGCCGCTCGTGGCGCCGCTCGTGCATTTCAGCGGGTACCTGCTCGGGCCGGTCAGCCGCGTGCTGCACGCGCTGCTGGCCGAACCGCTCAGCCGCATCCTGCTGGGGCGGCGCGCCGAGACCGTCGAGCCGATGAGCACGCCGGAGCTCAAGACGCTGCTCGAGATGAGCCGCCGCCGCGGCATGATCAACCCGGTCGAAGACGCGTTCCTGCGCGAGGTCATCGACCTCGGGCACCTGCGCGTGCGCGACGTGATGGTGCCGCGGGTGGAGGTGGTCACCTACGACCTCAACGGGGGCGCCGCAGGCCTGCGCGAGCTGATGCGCCGCACCCGCCGCAAAAAGGTGCCTGTCTACGAGGGCCACGTCGACCGGATCGTCGGCCTGGTGTACGCCAAGGTGCTCTTCCTAAATCCCGACAAGCCGCTGCGCAGCTTGGTCCAGCCGGTCCGCTTCGTGCCCGAACTGGCCCGCTGCGAGCAGCTCCTGCACCACTTCCGCACGACCCGGAGTCAGCTCGCGATCGCCGTGGACGAGTACGGCGGCATGGCCGGGCTCGTCACGCTCGAAGACGTGCTGGAGGCGATCGTCGGCGATCTGCCATCGCCCGACGAGGTCCCGGAGCAGCCGGAGATCGTCCAGGTGGCCGAAGGAGTCTTCGAGGTCAGCGGGCGGCTGAGCATCCACTACTGGTCACAGGCCTTCGCGCTCCCCCGGACGGCCGAGGGTGTGGCGACGGTCGGAGGACTCGTGACCGCCGAGCTCGGCCGCCCGGCGGTGGTCGGGGACACGATCACGCTCGGACATCTCGAGTTGCAGGTCGTGGCGGTCGGGCGACGAAGGGTCGAACGCCTGCGCGTGCGGCTGCTCGGCGCCCCGGCGCCGCAGGAGGCCCGCCCGTGACGCCCGTGATCCTCCTGATCGCCGGGGCGCTGCTCGGGATCATCTTCAGCGCGTTCGCCTCGGCGGTCGAAACCGGCACCTACTGCTTGAACCGCCTGCGGCTGCGCGTGCGCGCCGAGCAGAACTACCGGGGGGCGCGGCGCCTGGCGCGCCTGTTCGAGCAGCCGGGCGACCTGGTCCTCATGGCGCTGCTGGGCTGCACGCTGGCCGACTATTTCTGCACCGCCTGCGTCACCGCGCTGTTTCTCGGGGCGCAGTTCGCACCCCCGGCCGCCGAAGGCTGGGCGACGCTCATCGTGACGCCCGCGGTGCTGGTGCTCGGCGGCGTGATCCCCAAGGACTGGTTCCGCCGCGAGGCCGACGTCTGGATGTACCGGCTGGCCTGGCCGCTCGAGCGGTGCGTCCGTCTGGCGCGCGCCACCGGCTTCCCCTGGGCCATGCGCCAGCTCACGCGGCGCCTGTTGCACCGGCTGGACCTGCGGACCACACAGGACGCCGACCCGCATCTGCTGGCCCGCGCCAGCGTCGTCGGCATGCTCCAGGAGGGCGCCGCGCTCGGCGGCCTCTCGCGCTTCCAGCGCGAGCTGATCGAGCGTGTCATGCGGATTTCCTCGGTGCGGGCCGGCAACGTCATGATCCCGCTCAGCCGCGCG
Source organism: uncultured Phycisphaerae bacterium (assembly GCA_937928595.1). Taxonomy (GTDB): domain Bacteria; phylum Planctomycetota; class Phycisphaerae; order UBA1845; family Fen-1342; genus CALGJV01. The sequence goes on from CALGJV010000010.1 coordinate 6,979, forward strand.
GCCCTCGTCGCCCGCACCATCCCGCGCGACGACTTCCTGCGCATCGCGCGGATGGCGCACTTCTCCCGCCTGCCCGTGCATGACGGGGATGCGCGGCGCATTGTCGGCATTGTGCATGTGTTCGACGTCCTCACCGACCCCGAGCAGCGCCCCGTCAGCGCCCACGTGCGCCCCCCGGTCGTCGTCGCGGCCCACGCCAGCGTTTCGTCCGTCCTGCTCGAGCTTCAGCGGGCCCGCCGGACCATGGCCATCGTGCAGGACCGCCGCGGTGCGCACGTCGGCCTCCTGACTCTGAAGGACCTCGTGGAGGAGATCGTAGGCGACCTCGAAGCGTGGTAGGGGGCGGTTGCGGTCCGCGGGGCGGCTGCGCGGCCGCCCGCCGGCGTTGCATTTTTGTGCCGGGGCAGTGTTCGAGACACTTGGGGCGCCATAGCATCGTAAATGACAGGTCGCCCGCGAGCGCGGGCGGATGTCGCGGGCCAACGCTGGGGCCCGCCGGCCGGAACGGGGTTCTCCCGCCCGGCCCGGTGCGCGAAGGTCGGTTCACCCCCGGGGTGGTCCGACCCGGTGGATGGGATGGGCTGAACGCGCGATGGCGTGTGCTGCACCCGTTGCGGCGTCGAGAAGTTCCATCCTCTGATTGAAATAGAGCAGACTGCGAGTCCGTGTCCTCCCGTCGTGTTGCGGCGCGCGGGGCGCCGCGCAGGGAGCCCGTGTGCACCCGCGCGCAGCACACCCGGGGCGCTGACTCACCTCGCCGAGCCGTGTCCCTCGGGCACGTCCCGCTGCGGTGCCGCGCAGGAAGCCGACGGGGTCTCGGTGCCCTCCGGAGGATGCGCGGACTCACCCCTGCAGCGGGCGTGCTTTTCTTGTGACGGCGCGCCCTGTTGCGACCGGCCCCGCTTCTGTGGCACAATGCACTCCGCCCGCCCGTTGCCGATGCGCACGGCGTGTGCCGGCGGTGTTCCCACCCGGCGGGCCGGAGCCTCGACAGCGAGCCAAACCGGATGGAACTCATCGATCTCACCACCCGCCGGGATTTCTTGCGCACCGCCGCCGCTACCGGCGCGGCCCTGTCGGTCGCGCCGCTGCTCGGCTGCGTCACCGCGCAGTCCGCGGGCGCGCCGCCTGCCGCGCCCGCCCCGGCGCCCCAGCCCACGAGCCTGCCCGCGTACCGCCACCTGCGGATCGCCTACATCGGCACCGGCGGCATCGGCGGCCAGCACCTGGAGGAAACCTCCAAGTACGGGGTCCAGTGCCCGTGCTTCTGCGACGTGGACACGACGCGCTGCGAGCAGGCCGCGAAGCTCTTTCCCGACGCGAAGCGCTACCAGGACTACCGCGAGATGTTCGACAAGGAGCACAAGAACATCGACGCGGTGATGATCGGCACGCCGGACCACCACCATTTCCCGGCCACGATCATCGCGATGCAGCTCGGCAAGCACGTCTACACCCAGAAGCCGCTCACGCACACGGTGTGGGAGGCTCGCCAGCTCGCCGCCGCCGTGCAGAAGTACAAGGTGGCCACGCAGATGGGCAACCAGGGCCACGCCGCTGAAGGCTGGCGGCTGGTCTACGAGTTCCTCCACAGCGGGGCCATCGGCGACGTCACCGAATCGCACACCTGGACCGACCGCCCAATCTGGCCGCAGGGTATCAACCGGCCCGAGGGCGAAGACCCGGTTCCGTCCACGCTGAACTGGGACGCCTGGCTCGGGCCCGCCCCGTCCCGGCCGTACAAGGCCAAGGTCTACCATGCGTTCGCGTGGCGCGGCTGGTGGGACTTCGGGTGCGGCGCCCTCGGCGACATGGCCTGCCACATGATGGACGGCCTGTTCTGGGCCCTCGACCCCGGTCACCCCGTCAGTGTCGAGCCCCTGGCCGCGACCGCGGTCAACAACGAGACCTTCCCCAAGGCCTCCATCGTGAAGTGGGAGTTCGCGCGCCGCGGCCGGCGGCCGGGCTTCTCCGCGTACTGGTACGACGGCGGCCTCATCCCGAAAAACCCCGCCGGCCTCGAGCCCGACCGCAAGCTGGCCGCCACCGGCAATCTGTTCATCGGCACGAAAGGCGCGTTGCTCGTGCAGGGCGACTACGGCAACAGCCCGCGCCTCATTCCCGAGACCCGCATGCGCGAGTTCGGCCGCCCGCAGCCGCTCCTCGAGCGCTCGCCCGGTCACTTCGAGGAATGGCTCATGGCGTGCGTCGGCGAAAAGCCGGTCGATTACCCGAAGTCGAACTTCGGCTACGCCGCGCCCATGACGGAGACGATCCTCCTGGGCAATATCGCCCTCCGCTGCGGCCGGCGCCTCGAGTGGGACGGTCCGGCGTTGACGATCCGAAACTTCGCCCCGGCCAACCAGTACGTCACCAAGGAATACCGCGAGGGTTGGCGCTTCGGCGTGAGCTGAGCACCGGCCGCGAGGCGCGGAAGGCCCGATGGACGCGACGACCGATGCGCGGGCGGGCGACGGCCCGGACCGGTCCGCCCGCCTCTCCTGGCTGGGGCTTTTCGCCGTCGCCGTCTGGGGGGCGTCGTTCGTCGCCACGCGCGTCGCGCTCACCGCGGTGCGGCCGTTCGGTCTGGTCGCGATCCGCCTGGCGCTGGGCGCTGCGCTGCTGCTGGCCGTCGTGGCGTGGCGCCGACGCGCGCGCCGGCGGCCGTGGCTGGGGGACCGGCGCGATGCCTGGGCCGGCGCCGGCCTGGCGCTGATCCTGAGCATGCACCTGCTGCTCCAGGCGTACGGCCTCGAGCACACGTCGGCCATCAACGCGGGTTGGATCATCAGCTTCGCCCCCGTCGCGCTGGCCGTGACAGCCCACGCGCTCGGCCGGCAGCGGCTGCGCCACCGGGGTTGGCTCGGCGTCGCGCTGGGTGCCGCCGGCGTCGCCGCGGTCACGCTTCGTGCCCCGCCCGATCTGGCCCACGCCCGCTGGGGCGACCTGCTCCAGTTGCTGTCGTGCTTCACCTGGACCGCCTACACGCTGGCCTCCGGGCCGCTGGTCGCCCGGCACGGCGCGCTGCGCACCACCGCGCTCACGATGGCCCTCGCCGCGCTGCTCACCGCCGCCCTCGCCGCGGTGACCGGCTGGCGTCAGGCGCCCGGCCTCGCGACGGCCGGCCCGCCCGCGACTTCGCTTGAGGTCCTCGGCGCCGTGCTCTTCCTTGGCCCGGTGTGCAGCGGTCTGGCGTACTACGCCTGGTTCGCCGCAGTGGACCGCGACGGCCCGGCCCGCGTCGGCGCGCTGCTGTACCTCGAGCCGTTCGTGACGATCGCCGTCGCGTGGGCCTGGCGCGATGAGCCGGTCTACATCAACGCGATGATCGGCGGCGTGCTCGTGCTGCTCGGCGTGCGGCTGGTCGCCCGCGGCGCGCGGCCGGCCGTGCTTGTCCCGCGACCCGCTGAGCCGCCGTAATGCGCCATGCCCGTCTGCGGCCGCGCGATCCGCATGCCCGCCGAGATGTCCTGTGAGCGGGCACGCACGGGCAGGGCCGGTTGCGGCGTTACTGGACGGCGCGCGCACGACGGTCGCTCGGTTGGTCGGCTTGTGCCCGCGGCACGCGAACCGCGCACGGCCGCTGCGGCCGCCCGTTGGTCCCTCTCACGTCGGCTTGATGAAAAGTTGTTACGAGCGTCCCGCCCGCGTTTTCACTGGCGGGACACTTCCATACCCGGCCGAGTGCTTTCTCAATCGCCTCTTATCGGCCGCGCGGCCGCGCGGCCGTCCTCGGTCCGCGAAAGGCGGCCGCTGCCCGCTCGGAACGCGCTCCCGCCACTCGGCCGTTGATCCGCCCCCGTCCCCGCTCGTATAACTCAGCGGGAAGAAGCGGTTGTGCGAGCCGCGCGGGGTACTGACCCGCGCGGGGTTGTGTGGCTCGCCGCGGACGGCTGCTGAAAGCCGTTCCGGCCGGTCGCCCGCGACGTCCCCCGGGCGATGCCCGCGGCCGTCGCCGCCCTCGGAGGCGGAAAGACATGTGGTATTTCTGGACGCCCAACAGAGTCCGCATCGCGGTCTATTTCCTGGCTGCTTACCTGGCCCTGTGCTGAGGCCCGCCCGGGTCCGGCCGGCGGCCGCCCGCGGCCCGCTCGGAGAGGCCCGGCATGGCGCACCCACCCCTCAGCGCTGACGTGCTCGCGCCCTGGTTGGAGGAGCGCTTCGACCGGGCGGCCGGCCCGGGGGGTCAGAACGTCAACAAGGTCAGCACGCGCGTCACGCTGCTGCTCGACTTCCAGGCCTGCCCGTTGTTCTCCCCGGCCCAGCGCGCCCGCATCGCTCAACATCTCGCCGCACGTCTGTCGCAGGACGGCCGCCTGCGGGTTGTCGCCCAGGAGGGCCGCAGGCAGCTCGCCAACCGCCGGACGGCCGGGGAGCGACTGGTCGCACTGCTGACCGCGGCGCTGCACGTGCCCCGCGTGCGCCGCCCGACGCGTCCGACGGCCGGCGCGCAGCGCCGCCGGCTGGCCGCGAAGCGCCGCCGGGGAGCGACCAAACGGGACCGTCGGGGCGGGGGGGAGGAGTAGGGGGCCGGAGCGCAGCCGGGCTTGCGAGCGCCCTCTCGCCAGGTTGCGAGCCCGACCGGACCTCCGTTGCGCGGCCAACGCGTCGCCGCGGCCGGTGTACGGTCGGTCCCTCCCTCAATCCCCCCACCCCTCAATCCCTCAGTCCCTTCCTCCGCGATTCCCCGCACCGGGATATTCACCGGCTTCAGGTCCCGATGGATCACCCCCTGCTGGTGCGCGTGCTGGACCGCATCGCACGCCGGGACCATGAGCTCCAGCCGCTGCCGCACGTCCAGCCGCGCCGCGTCCGCGTACTCCGTGAGCGGCTGCGCATCCTCGATGTACTCCATCGCGAAGTACGGCAGCGTTCCCAACGGCGTCTCCGCCAGTCCCGCGTCGTAAACCTGGGCGATGTTCGGGTGCTTCAGTCGCCCGAGCAGCTCCGCCTCGAGCTCGAACCGCCGCAACGTCTCCCGCGAAGCCAGCCCCGGCCGCAGGAGCTTCAGCGCCACAGCCCGCTGCGGCCGCTCCTGCCGCGCCTCGAACACCACGCCCATACCCCCGCCCCCGATCACGCGCTCCAGCGTGAAGCGGTCGATGCGCGTGCCGATCAACCGCTCGGCCGCGTCCCAGGCGTCGTCCGGCTCATCCACGGCCCAGCTCGGTACAAGCGTCGGCGGATGTTCCGGATCCAGGAACGTCGGCGGCATCCGCTCCGCGGTCGCGAGCAACGCCTCGACTTCGGCGCGAAGGGCGGCATCGCCCGCGCACCCCGCTTCCAGGTATGCAGGCCGCTCGGCCGGCGGCCGCTCGAGCGCGGCGGCGAAGAGCGCTTGCACTTGCTCGATCCGCGTACCGGCCATGCCGCTAACCCTGCGGTTGCGCTCCGCGCGGCGTCGCGTCGGTCGCTCCGTCCTGCCCGTCGCCGAGCGTGTTCAAGAGCCACGCGCGGGCGAACTGCCAATCGAGCTCGACCGTGCGCGGCGACAGGCCCAGCATCAGCACCGTCTCCTCCACGCTGCGGCCGGCGAAGTAGCGCAGGTCAACCACCTCGGCCAGTCGGGGTGACTGAGCGGCCAGCGGATGAAGCGCTTCGTTGACGGCGAGTACCTCCGAAGGCGCCAGCTCGGCCGGCTGCGGCACCTGCTCGACCGCGTCGAGCGAGACCCTCCGGCACCGTCCGCCGCGCTTGGCGCTCTCACGTGCCCGTGCGTAATCCACGAGGATGCGGCGCATCGCGATTGCGACTGCGCCGAAGAAATACTTGCGACTCGGCCACGGGAGCCGAGCGTCCCCGCAGAGCCGCAGGTACGCATCGTGCGCGAGCACGGTTGTCTGAAGCGTGATCCGTCGCCGCTCGTGTCGCATCGCCGCGCGGGCCAGCGCTTTGATCTCGTCGTAAACGACCTCGTAGAGCCGTTGAGGGGCGGTCGGATCCCCGGCCTGCGCGGCGTGAATCAGGCGCGTAACTTGTCCGTACGAGTCGGCGCTCAAGTTGACGTGCTACGCCCTCCGCCGCACAAGCCGGAGGCTGATTAGCATGCGGCTACTGCCTTCGGGTTAGAAGATCCGTCGGCGAGACGTCCGGCCGCATGTGCTGATCCGGGACGCAACCCCTGCGGTCGCCCGCTTGCCCCGCATTATCAGCCCATGCGCGCGGGGCACGGCTGCCCCGCGGGCTTCAAGCCTGTGAATCTCGATTTCTCAAGTGGCGCAACCGGTTGCGTTAGAAAACCGCTTTTCCCGGACGCTTTCCGCATATCGGTCGCTTGACCCCGTTTCTGGGACCGGCCTAGAACCTCACGGCAGACCGCATCGTCTGCCCTTGCGGTCGTTGATCCATCGCGGACCGCTGCGTTTTCGAACGGTGCGCCGCGCACCCGCGCTCGGGCTGCGCGCCGTCTGTGGGCCGGGCGGCCGCTTTTCGCGGCGGCCCATTGGTTGCGGCTTCTTGAATGGAGGGAGTGTATGACGCGTTGGGCTATTCTGGCAGCACTGGGGGTTTCGTCCGTGGCACTGGCCGGGCCGCTGCTGCCGAACATCCTGGGCAACAACTTCACGTTCGACGGTTACAACAACGGCGGCGCGGCGCCGCCGTTCGAATACCAGACCAACGGAACACAGCCGGACACGCTGATCTACCAGCGGAACATCGGTGACCACGAGGTGCTGGCCTACCACCCGAATTGGCCAGCGCCCCCGCCGTACCCGATCTGGGACGAGGTGGGCGGGGTGGGCACGTTCGGCGGCGACTTCGTGCTCGCCGTGCAGTTCACCGGGCAGGACGGCCCGATCGGCTCGCTCGATGTGAGCCTGACGGGCACCGGGCTCAACACGGCCCCGGGCGCGGCCGACCTGATGATCTACGGCACGCTCGTCGTCGGCGCCAACACGTGGCAGGGGCTGCTGTGGGCGCTGGATCTCACGAACGTGGTGCTGTACGGCCGGTCGAACAACCCCGAGGACACGTACATCGTGGAAGGGGTCGGCACGATCGTCGGTGGGCTGGTCGCCCAGGCGAACAGCCTGATCGGCACGCCCGGTGCGATGCGCGGCCACCTGAGCTTCCAGGCGCCGCCCAACGGGTGGCTGCCGCCGCTCTATGACCCGCTGAGTGCGAGCCCCGTCACCGCGGTGCGGGCGGGCTACGCCGGGGGCACCGGTGCGATTCCAGAGCCGGCCTCGCTGATTCTGATCGGACTCGGCGCGCTACTGGTCCGACGGCGGTAGAACTGTCCGAACCCACGGCCGCGCGGCGCCGGCAACACGCCGCGCGGCGGCGCGGTGCGGTCCGGCGTCACCACCGGCCCGTGCCGCGCGGACAAACGAAGCGTCCGGAGGGCCTGCAATCCCTGTGAGCCCGAGCCGCGCGCGGCCGGGCTCGCAGCGCGCGCCGGCAGGCCCGCGCGTTCAGCGCGGCTCGAGCTCGGCCCGCAGCGCGGCGATCGTGTCCAGCTCCTCCGCCCGCAGTCGCATCACCTCCTCCGGCTTCCGCGTCGCGTCGATCGACAGGGCGGCATCGAGATGCCGTCGCGCGGCGGCGGCGGCTTCCGCTTCGCCCGTCAGGCGCCAGCGGGCGACCCACGCCCGCCCGGCGGAAATCCGCGTGCGCGGATTCGTCGGGTACAACGCCACGGCTCGGTCCCACCATTCCGTCGCCGCCACCCGTTGTGCCCGCTGCGTCGCCGCGTCCTGGCGTCTTTCCGCCACCAGGGCCCGCTGCTCCGCGATGCTGCCCGCCAGCACGGCATGGTTCGTGTCGTGTGAGTTGAGCGCGGCCGCCCGCGCCGCCGATTCCGCCGCGGCCTGCAACAGCGCGTCGCCGGCTTGCGCCGACAATCCCGGCGCCCGCGCCGCCGTCAGCAGCACCCGCGCCGCGGCCGCCGCCACATTCGGATCGCGCTGTGCGGCGCGCCCGGCGGCCGCGAGCACGGCGTCCGGCGCCGCCGCGCGGCCGGTCTGCGGCAGCGTTCGCACCAGCGCGTCGAGCCGTTCGAGCGCCGCCGTCGACGCGGCCTCGGGACGCACGACGAGGGCCGCGTACGCGGCCACGGACACGCTTGCCAGGACCCCGCTCGCCGCCGGCCGCCAGCGCCGCGCCGGACGCGCTGCGGCGTCCGGCGGCTCCGGCTGTGGGCGGAGCGCCGCGGCGGCAAGCAACACGAGAAACGCCAGTCCGCCCGGCGTCAGCGGCGTGAAGTCGAGCAACGCGTGAATCCCGCCCGCCAGCGTCGCCGCCAGCGCGGCGCACCGCAGCGCCGCTGCACCGGCCGGCTCGGCCAGATGGCCGGTCAGCCAGAGCGCCAGCCCGAGCGCGATAAGCCAGGGTGCGGCGATGTCGACGGCCCAGAGCAACGGCAGGGGGGCGCCGCCGGTCGCCAGCCCCTGCAAGCCGAGCACGCCCATCGCCGCCAGCGCCGCGTATCGCTCGACCGAACGGCCCGCTGGCGCGGCCGGCGGCGAGTCGTCCCCCGTCGCCCGCAGGGCCCGGACCAGCCAGGCGAGCAGCAGGATCACCGTTCCGCACAGCGCGGCCGGGCCGAGCTCGACCAGCAGCGTCACCCACAGATTGTGCGGGTCGCGGACTTCCTCCGTGCTCTCGGGCGCTTTGTACTGCATGTACGCGGTCGCGAAGTTGCCCCGCCCGAGGCCGGTCAGCGGCACGTCCTGCCACGCCCGCGCCGCCGCGCTCCAGTAGTACCACCGAAACGCCAGCGACGGATGCGGCAACGTCCCGCGGGCCGCCCCGAACCCGGCCACGAGCGCGACGCTCCCGAAATACACGCCCAGCGCGACGGCCGCCGTCGCCGCGCCGTGCCGCGCGACGCGCCGGCGCAGCGTCAGCAGAGCCGCGAGCAGGCCCAGCCCGGCCGCTCCGGCCACGCCCGCGCCGAGACTGCCGGTCAGCTTGGTCGCGACGGCCGCCAGCACCGCGGCCGCCGCAGCCACGAGTGTCGCGGCCAGCACCTGCCCGCGCCGCGGCGCCGGAGTCTTGTGGCTGGCGCGGGCCAGTGCGAGCGCCAGCCCCGTCGCCACGACGCCCCAGGTCGCGACGATCGTGCCGGTGATGTTCGGGTGCGACAGGAACCCGTACGCTTCGCCGGATTGCAGCCGCCGCTCGTAGTTCACGATCAGCGGGTCGTCGGCCGCGACGCCCTGCCGGAGCAGCGCCGGCTTGCGCTCCTGCTCCCAGAACGCGCGCGTCTCCGGCAGCTCGCGCGTGACCTGCTGCACGCACTTCACGGCCGTCAGGCCGCCCGTCGCGAGAATCACGGCCACGAGCACGCGTTGGAGCTCGGGCGAACGCGGCAGGGCCGCCAGCGCGGCCAGCGCGCCGAGACCGATGACGAAGTTGCTCCCCGCCAGCGCGGCCAGCCGGCGGTCACCCGCGGCCAGCGTCGAGACGACCAGCCCCGCGACCAACAGGGCGAATCCCACCGCCGGCCAGCCGCCGCGGCCCCGTCGCGCCAGCGCCGCGCCGGCCGCCGCGAGCGTCACGCCGTCGAGCACCGCCGTCAGTGTCGGACTTGGGCCGTCGGCTTGGGCCAGTTGCCCGATGAACGATACGGCGAACGACTCGAAGTTCTCGGAGATCAGGGGCCGCGCGCCCAGCAAAGCGACGAGCATGAGGAACAGCGCGGTGTCGAGCCGGGTGGGGATCATGGCCGCGGGCGGAGCCTACGCGCTGCCGGCGGGGGCGGCAAGCAGCCCGCGCGGGGCATGGGACTAGACGGCCGGCGCGTCGAGTGCGGGGGCGGGCGCGGTGCTGCGGCCGACCTCCTTCGCCAGGGCGATGAGCGCCTCTTCCATGCTGTCACACAGGAGCGAGGCGACGGGCGGCTCCGTGCATTGCGCCCGCCATTTGCCGTGCTGGTAGACAAGCTGGGCGTGGACTTTTCGTACGGATTCCTCCGCACTGCCCGGGCACTGCACCTCGAGTGGAAATCGCAACCGGAATTGCATCGCCGGTCTCCCGGGGCCCGCGGCGGTCGCCGGTCGCGCCGGCCGGTGGCCGCGATTCGTCAGCGTGGGCGGCGCGTCTGGCGCGCACCAGTGCCTACGCATCTCTTCGGCTGCCGACCGGGTTGGACCTAAGCCGCGTCCGGCCGGGCGCGACCCCCGCGCGCCGGCGGCCCCGCCGGCCTGCGCGGCGGCCGCGTATACTGCGGGTTGTGAGCGTGCCTTCGGATGACTTGCGCGTTGCTGCGGGCGTGGGGGCGATGGCCGCTGCGCTGGCGGACGAGTTCGCGGCCACGGCAGCGCAGCCGCTGCCGGTGCTGACGCTGGCGGAGCGCGCCGCCGCCGCGGTCGAGAAGTGGAGTGACCGGGCCCCGGATAGGAGTCGCCGGGCGTGCCGCGCCGGCTGCGCCCACTGCTGCTACATGGCGGTCTCAGTGACGGCCCTGGAGGCGCTGTGGCTGGCCGATCGGCTCCGCGCCGCCTGTGCGCCGGAAGAACTCGCCGCGAAAATCGAGCAGATTGCCGCGACCTCCGCCCGCGTTTCCAACCTGACGATCGAGGCCCGCGCCGCCGCGCGCGTCCCGTGCGCACTGCTCGGCCCGGACGGCAATTGCACCATGCATCCCTTCCGTCCGCTCGGCTGCCGCGGCTGGACGTCGTTCTCGGCCGAGCTCTGCGCCGCCGCGCTCGCCGCTGGCGAGCCGGGGCACTCCGGCCCTTGCGACCGCGTGGCGCTGGCCGCGGCCGGCAGCGTCACGGAGGGGCTCCAACGTGGTTTCCGAGCGGCGGGCGTCGATGCGGGCCACTACGAGTTTCACGCCGCGCTGCTGCGCGCCCTGACACATCCGGACGCCGCCGCCGAGTGGTCCTGCGGTCGGCCGGTGTTCAGCGACCTGCCGCGCGTGGTGTCGGAGCGACTGCGCTGACCGCGCGGCGGCGGTTCGAGGGAGTGCGGCGGCCGGCGGGCGTGCGCAGGCTGCCGGGCCGCGGCGTACCCACGCTATAATGCCCGCGCCAAGTCCATCGGTCGCGGAGTCGGCGCAGGGACGCATGTCGACACGGGCAGCACAGTGTGCACAGCATGAGGCGGTGGCGGCCTGGGCCGCGGGAACCGGCCCGCCCGAGACCGTCCCGGAGCTCGAGCAACACCTCGAACGCTGTGAGTCGTGCCGGGCGGTCTTCCGCCAGGTGACGGGCGAGCGGTTCCCGCGTTTCCGCAACTACACCGTGATCGCGGAACTGGGCCGCGGCGGCTTCGGCGTCGTGTACAAGGCCGTGCATCACGCCAAGCAGCGGATCGAAGCGCTGAAGGTGCTGTTCAGCAAGACGCCGCTGCGCGAGGCCTACTTCCAGAACGAGGTTCACCTGGTTGCGCGGCTGCGGCACCCGAACATCGCCACGCTCTACGAGGCGCACCTCGGCACGATCCCGCATTACTACACGATGGAATACGTGCCCGGGCAGCACCTGGACGAGTACCTCCGCACGCACGAGGTCTCGCTCGAGGAACGCATCGAGATCATCCGCAGGGTTGCGCTGGCGATCGACTATGCCCACCGGGCCGGCGTGATCCATCGCGACCTGAAGCCGCAGAACATCGTCATCGACGCCGCCGGAGAGCCGCGCATCGTTGATTTCGGCATCGCCAAGCGGCTCGGCCTCGACGGCGACCCGGGCCCGGCCGCCGGCCGCACGGAGGGAGCCCTCGGAACCTACGGCTACATGTCGCCGGAGCAGCTCCGCGGAGCGCCCGTCGACGGTCGGACCGACGTGTTCAGCCTCGGCGCGCTGCTCTTTCACGCGATTACCGGTCAGCCGGCCAGCGACGCCGCCAACCACGCGCGCCTGCTCGCGCTGCTCCGGGGGCGACATGTCAGTCGGGCCGAGGACTTGGCCGCGATCATCCGCCGCGCCGTGCAGCCGATTGCGGACGAACGCTACCCGGACGCCGCGGCGCTCGTGGCCGACCTCGACGCGTACCGGACCGGACGGCCGGTCGGCGCGCGGCCGGGGCTGTCGTTCGGGCAGCGGGCCACCCGCCTCGCGGCGCTGCTGCTGCGGAATCATCCGGCGGCGGTGCAGTTCGCGGTGCTGGCCGCGGCCGTGCTGGTGCTGGTCGCGATGCTGTGGAACGTCCGGGCGGCCGTGAAGTCGCCCGGCGTCGGGCTCGGGCGGGGCGTCGTGCTGGTCGGCGTGCTGCCCAGCACCGAACAGGCCATCCGGGAGGGACGGTTGGGGGCCGACCTGCCGGGTTTGGACCCGCACGACCGCAAGAGCTGGCGCGTGCTGTGGGGCCATTTCATGGCCCAACTGGCCGGCTCGGGCGCCCGGGCCATCGTCTGGGACTACTACTTCCCCGACGACTTCGACGCGTTCGACGCGGCCTTTGCCGCCGGGGCACGGGCCGCCGGCGTGCCGGTCATCGTCGGAGCCGCGGAGATGGACGAGAACGCCGAACCGGTCCTCGCGTCGCAGATCCGGGCCGCGGCCTTCGGCTGGGGTCTGCTGCTGGGTGTCAACCCGGCCGGTCGCGGACACGAGGTCAGTCTCCCGCTGGCCGTGCTCCGCGGACGCAACGCGCCCGTTCCAACATTGCCGCTGGCGGCGCTGGCGGCGGTGCGACAGCCGGAGCACCGGATGGACCTGCGGGTCGGCCGCGACGCACTCGAGCTGTGCTACCAGCGGACGGAGGTCCGGCCCGGTGAGAAGCGCTGGCTGGACACCGCGGACGTGGTGCCCTTTTTCGACGAGCACCGGCCACTGGTCGACGGTTCACACCTGCTGGCCGGCGACCGGGTCTTCTTGGCGCGCTATTCGCTGGCCGACATGGCTGCCTGGCGCGCGCGGACCATCCCCTTCGAGGAGCTGCTCGGGCTGCCGCCCGATGCCCGTCGGGCCCGCGCGGCCGGCAAGGTGGTGGTCATCGGTCGGATGGTTCCGGGGCACGATTCGTGGCCGTTGGCCGACGGCAGCCAGATGTTCGGATGCCAGGCGTTTGCCCATGCGATCGACAAGGCGCTCGCCACCGGCCGCATCGAGCGCTACCCGCGTCACTGGCTTTTTACGCAGGTGCTGCTGTGGGGGCTCATGGCGTTCGCCGGCGTTCGCTGGGTGGGCTGGTCGGCCCGCTGGCCGCTCCGGCCAGGTCTCGCGCTCGGAGCGAGCGCGTTCGTGCTGAGCCTCTTGCTGGCGGCGCTCACCGCGTTTCAGGTGCGGGCCCTCAGTGGGCTGATGGTCGGCATTGCGGCCAGCACGCTCCTGGCGGTCGGCGGGCCGGTACTGATGGTCGCCGTACTCAGTCAGCGGTATCAGCGCTTGACGCCCGCGCCCGGCTGGGTCCAGGCGAGCGAGACCGTCTCTTCGACGGTGGTCGTCACCGCGAGCGATTCGGAACCGAAGCCGGCCACGCTCGAGCCGCACCACGCGAGTACGAAGCTGGAAGCGGATGGGCGGCGGCCGAAGCGGCTTCCGGGGGCCGCCGACCGGCGTTGAACCGGGCTTGTGCGCGGCGGCCGCGTGGCCCGGTCACGATGCGCGTCAGGAGCGGTGGATCAATCGCCCGCGGGCGGCGCGGGCGAGCTCTGCACGGTCCCGCGCCGCCCGCCGTGTTCCCTGGTCCGGTTGAGGGCCGCTCAGGCGGGGCTGAACGACCAGGCTGCCAGCATGGCCAGCGCCAGAGCCGCCAGCGTCCAGAGCCCGGCGGCCGCGAACCGGCCGAAGACCAGTTCTCCTCGGCTGTAATCGGGAGCGAGTGGGGCCGTGGCCATGTTCAGCCCTCGGCACCCATCATCACATACTGATAGACGCCCATCAGATTCCACCAGAACTCGAGAAACCACCAGGACATTTGCAACCACCTTTCGCTTCTTGTATTTCCCGCACCGAGTTCCGTGTTTCGAGAGCGACGCGCCCTCGTGCGCGCCTTCGTCCAAACGGGCGCTTCACTTGTGGAAAAATCGGTTTCGCGTTCGCCGGCCGGCGATTCTTGCGCGTTCGCCGCTGCCCGCGGCGAGGAGCGAATATGCCGCCCGCGCCGGCGAATACGACGGGGCGTGACCCGGCACGCCCTCGGCCCCGCGTCGGCGGCTGCGTCGGCGCGGTAGAATCGGATCGCGAGGCTAAGCATTTTCAGCCGCTGGTTTTACGTCCGAGTTCGGGCTGCGGAGCGGGCCCTCGAGCAGGGCCGGCTTGACGACGCCTACGCGGCCGCGCAGCAGCCCGACGTGCGCGAACACCCGCGCGCGGCGGGCCTGCTCGACGAGCTGGCAGGCATGTTGAACGCCCGCGCCCGCCTGCACCGCCAGGCCGGGCGGCTTGCCGACGCCCTGGCGCGGGACTTCGACAAGGGCACGCAGGAGACCATCAGCCCGCCTCAGGACCCGCGGAATGACTCGGCATCGCACGCGGCCCGCGCCGAGATTCTTGTAGGCATCTCCGAGTTGTCCGCTCGCGTGGTCGAAGAGGAGCGCCGTCGCGAACTCGGTCGGGACGCGACGCTGCGGAGCGAAGCGTCTCGGATCCCGACCGTCGTCGTCAGCATCGTGGCCGTCGCGCTCGCGGCCGTCGTGCTCAAGGCGATGGCCCGGCGCACGGCCGCCGCTGCTCTGCACGACTGACCGGGCCGGGACGGATGCAGCGACCGCGCTGCACGCAACTCCATTTGCTCAGTGTATTTGCAGCTCCAGCGATCGTCGCGGCCCGCGGTGCGCCACGCCGTGGTCAGAGCCCGGAATTCGCTCGGAGCCGATCGCCCTCACAGTCGGCAGCCGGTGCCGCACCCGCCCCCGCCGCCGTTCGCTGCCGTTGCCGTCCCGAAACCGTGTGCCGCCCCATAAGGTCTCCCATTGAAGCTGCCGATGGGGTGGTTGGTCGGTTGCGCGGAATCCGGCCGACTCCGCGACCGACGCGGAGGTTTGCCATGCCGCCCACGACTGTCAGCCGCCCCCGCCCCGTCCGCACCCGCAGCATGCCCGCGACCGAGATCGTCTCGCAGACGATCGAACCGACGGAGGAGCAGATCCGCCGACGGGCGCACGAAATCTACCGCCAGCGGAACGGCGCCCCCGGCAGCCCGGAGGCCGACTGGCTCCAGGCGGAGGCCGAGCTGCGGGGCCGAATCGCGTTGCTGGGCCGGGTTTGAGAGCAGCTTGTAAGGCGGACAACCGCCCGCGGCTAACCGCCCGGCGTAGAGCACCGGCTGGAAGGCGCCGCCGTAACGCAACACGTGTCCCCGACGCCGAGTGTCGGGCTACCGTCCGAGTGGACGGCTCTCGGCGGCCTTTTTTTCGGCCTGCGGGGCCTGGCGGGCGGCTCGGGGTTGCATGGCCACCCGGCGAGCCGGATAATGCCAGTGGCGGGCGGCACTCTCGTGGAAAGCGAGCGCATGCGCTTTCGACGAAACCGCGTCGCACGAACAACCGACTCGACTGCGTCCGCCCCGTCGGCTGTCGGTTCAACGTCCCTCACGTGCAGGTGCCCCGAATGAATCTGTTCCCGGCTCACCCCGACCGTGCGCGGCACGCGACCGCGCTCCCCGCGTTCACCCTGATCGAACTCCTGGCCGTCATCGCGATCATCGTGCTGCTGATCTCGATCCTCGTGCCGTCGGTCGGCCGCGCCCGCGACCAGGCGAAGAACGCCAAGACCCGCGCGATGCTCAAGGCGATCGGCGACGGGCTCGAGGCGTTCAAGGGCGAGAACGAGGACGAAGTCCGCAAGACGGGCGGTTATCCGCCGTCGTCCGCGGCCGACGACCCGACGGAACCCGGCCAGCAGAACATCTTCGGCGCGCAGTGGCTGGTGCGCTACCTGGTCGGCAAGGATTCCAGCGGCTACGTGGCGCGCCGCAACGTGCCCCCGCCGCTGCTGGACAACCCGCAGCAGTACTGGGAGCAGCGGTATTGGTATGACACGGAAGGCGGTCCCCAGGGTGTGACGCTGCCGCTCGAGCGCGTCGGACCGTACGTCGCGCCGGAGGGGTTGTCGCTTGTTCTGCCCGAGAAGCTGCCGAACAAGCCCGACGGGGGGCCCGGCTGCGATCCGAATACCTTCAAGCAGCCCGTGGCCCGGGACACGTTCGGCTACCCGGTTCTCTACTACGCCGCGAACGCCCGCGCCGCCGCGAAGGCAGACGCGAAGATCGCCCGCTATCGCAATGACACTCCGGGCCAGGCGATCTACACGATGGAAGACAACGGTCTGTTCACCGGCATGTGCCAGGGCTCCACATGCCGATACCCCGCCTGGGACTTCGGCAACCTGCTCGGCGGCGGGGCCGACGACGCGACGCGCCCGATTTACAAGCTATCGCATTTCGGCATGACCAACCCCGCCGACGCGCAGAGCTTGGCGGCCGACATTGCCGCCGGCAATACGGCCACGTTTCCGTACTACATTCTGAACAAGAGCGCGTTCGAGACCACCAACAAGAAGACGGCCATTCCGAACCGCAAGGACTCGTTCCTGCTTATAACTGCAGGTAAAGACGGCATTTACGGTACGGCCGACGACGTCACCAACTTCTGATCCGGCTCTGCGGGCGACGGCGGGGGCGGACTGGCCGCCGACGGATTCGCCGGGCGATTCGGCGGAAAAATTGGCGTGCGTTCACTCGGTGCGAGCGGGTAGGATGGCCGGGAGTGGAACCGGTTGTGTATGTCCCTCACGGGAGAGTGCTTATGACGCGGTGGGCTGCAACCTTCGGCACGCTTCTGGTGGTCGCGGCGGGTGTTTCATTTCTGCGGCCGACGCGCGCCGTAGCGGCAGAGCGGGTCGTGATCGCGGAGGATTTCACCGCGACCTGGTGCACGTACTGTCCGTATGCGGGCCGGGCGCTGCACCGCATGTTGAACGAGCTGCCGACCACGTTCACCTGTCTTCAGATTCACGGCGCCGACGCGTACGCAATCAGTTGGGGCTCCACGCGCGAGACGTTCTACGGGGTGTCCGGCTATCCGACCGTGTGGTTCGACGGACAGAACCGGGCCGAGGGCGCGTACACGAACGACCTGAGCCAGTACAACTGGTACATGTCGCTCTACAACACGTGCCGCGCACGCCCGACGGACGTGACGCTCGAGGTGGGCGGCGAACCGGTAAGCGGACAGACGTACCGTATCACTGCCCGCATCGCCGTCGAGCCGACCGGTACGGCCAAGACGGTCAAGGTCTACTTCGCGCACGTGCTGGACTACTACCCGTACTCGGCCGACAACCGCTATCGCAACTGCCTGCGCACACCGGGCGTGACGACCAGCGTCGTGACGCTGGAGCCGGGGCAGCCGCAGGAAATCAGCAAGTCGTTCACGTTTGACGCGACGAGCTGGGCGAACCAGGCCAACATCAAGATCATCGTCTGGGCCCAGGTGAACAACCTGTACGCCCCGGCGGCGATTCACAACGCCTACTCGCTCAATTGGCCGTTCCACCCGTTGCCCCCGCTTTGGCAGCGCGGCGACCTGAACTGCGACGGCGTCGTGAACTTCGATGACATCGACCCCTTCGTGCTGGCGCTGAACGGGCAGGCCGGCTACGAGGCCGCGTTCCCTAACTGCGCGTACGCGAACGCGGACTGCAACAACGATCAGGCCGTCAACTTCGACGACATCGACGCGTTCGTGGCCCTGCTGGCCGGGTGAAACGGCGGCGGCCATCGAAGCTCTGTGCGGACTGCCGTCCGGGTGACCGGGCGGCAGTTTTCGGATCGGCCCGCGGCGCTGCGCACCTGATTGTTTCGAATCGTCCGATTCATTAGGATGTCGGTACCGCGTGGGCGACGGCCCCGCGCGAGAGGAGCGGAACACGTGGCGCGAACCTGCGATTGGCCGGTGCGGCCCCGGCTATGGCCCGGCGCGGCCGCGGTGCTGTTGCTGCTGGCCGGCGGCCTGGCGCGAGCCGCCGACTCGCCCTGGCTGTACGGCATTCACTTCTACGGTGAACCCGCCGCCAGTCACGCCGAGCAGATGAGCGGGGGCAAACCGCTCTGGTCGCTCGAGTGCGTGCTGACGGACAGCGACGTGTGGTGGGGGGCGGCGTGGCAGCGGGATAACCGGTTCAACCACATGCGGTCGCAAGGGCACACGATCATCGCCCGCATCCAGCCGCAGTGGGGCTACGCGGTGCCGCGCGAGCCGACGTACACGATGCCGGATTACCTGACCAAGGTGCAGGCCGCGGCCTGGGAGCTGCGCGACGTTTGCCACATCTGGCAGGTCGGCAACGAGATGAACCTGTACGGCGAGTACGGCGGCGGCGTGCTGACCGCGGCCGAGTATGTGAACAAGTTCAAGCAGATCCGCGCAGCGATCCGGTCGGTGCCGAGCTCGCTGGGGCCGCAGATCGTGTTGCTCGGGCCGGTTTCTCCGGGTCCGGTGGCAGGGGGTGTGCGCCACACGGACGGCAACGTCTATTTGTCGCAGATGTGCGGGGCGCTGACCAGCGCGGACGTCGATGGTTTCGCGATTCACGCCTACGGCGCGCCGTGGCTCGGTGCGGCGGACGCCCGCAAGGACTTGCAGGCGGGCTACATCAGCCAGCTCTGCATCGTGGATCACTACGGCTTCTCGCACCTGCCGGTCTACCTGACTGAGTGGAACCGGGCGACGAACGCCGGCAGCGCCGCCGACGAGGCCCAGACCGCGCAGTTCCTGCACGGGGCCTTCGCCGATCTGGCGAGCTGGAACCAGCGCTGGCGGGCGCACCCCGTCAGCGCGGCGTGCTGGTTCATCTACGCGTACGACTCGGCCAGTTGGGCGCAGTATTCGATCGAGTACCTCCGCACGGTGAACCCGCCGGGACCGAACAACGACCTGTTCGATGCGTTCAGCTACGCGGCCACGCTCAACTACCCGTCCGTCGCGGCGCCGCCGGGCGGCATTCCGCCGCGCATGACGGTCGGCGTTCCGCCGGGCACGAACGTCGCGCGAACGGCCACGGCGACCGCCGACTCCGCGATCACGCCGGCGAGCCGGGCGATCGACGGCGTGATCTCGTCGGGCAATAAGTGGACGAGCGACGGCATCACGCCGCTGCACTGGTTGCAGCTCGACCTCGGGGCCGTGCGGGCGGTGTCGGGCTTCGTGGTGTACCACGCCGGCGCGGGCGGCGAGACCACCGCGTACAACACGCAGTGCTTCATGTTCGAGACCGCACCGGCGGCCGGCGGCCCCTGGACCATTGAGGCGTCCATCTGGAACCAGCTCAACTTCACGACGCGCACGATGCTGGCGCCGCGGTTCGTGCGGCACGTGCGGCTCTTCATCGCGGACCCCGGTGTGGACAACTACGCCCGGATTCCTGAGTTCGAGGTGTACGCCGTGACGCCGGGCGACCTCGATAGGGACGGGGATCGCGACCTCGTGGATGCCGCGGCGTTCCAGCGCTGCTTCACCGGTGCGGGCGGCGGGCCGACCGGTGGTGGCTGCCTCGCGGCGCAGTTTGACGAGGACGGCGACGTGGACGCGCAAGACTGGCTCGGTTTCGCGGCGGTGCTGACCGGTCCGTGAAACGGGCGCGGCGCGTTTCCGCTTGAGTCGCACCTGCGCGGCGGCGAACATGCCGTGAGGCGAGGCGCGCCGGCGGCTGAAACGCTTCAGGAGGATGGCCGAATGGGCAGTGCGCGGGATACGGTCTTTGGCCTCGTGGTGTTCGCGGTCCTGGGCGCTGCGTGTGCGGCCTCCTCGGGACAGAATCGTGCCGAGCACTTCGGCATCAGCATCGGGGCGCCGGTCTGGCAGGGGCAGGTGACATTCACCGAGCAGGTCGCCAGCGACCTCACGGAACTCGGCGTGAAGTGGATCCGCGTCGAGTTCATCGCCGCGGGCGACACGATCAACTACGCCCAGTACGACGAGATCGTGAACCGGGCCAACACGTACGGTCTCCAGATTCTCGGCCTCGTGACGTACCAGACCAAGTGGTGGTCGGCGACCGGCGATTGGGCCAACGATGCCTGGCAGGACTCCTTCCGCGATCGCGTGGTCCAGATCGTCAACCGCTACAAGAACTGGCCCGGCGGCCCCATCCGCTTCTGGGAGGTCTGGAACGAGCCGGACTCGATGGGCTGGATGCCCGCGGAGAAGTTCGGCCGCCTGCTGTCGATCGTCTATCCGGCCATCAAGCAGGCCGATCCGCTGGCGACCGTCGTGTCCGGTGGGCTGACGGGCTATTGGACGCCCACGTACACGTACATGAACGCCGTTTACAACTCCTCGTACTTCCAATCGTACAAGACCGCGTACGGTATCTATCCGTTCGACATCTTCGGCCTGCACCCGTACAACTGGACCGCCAATCCGAGCACGTACCTGGCGCAGTACATGAACGGCACGTACGGCCTGCGGCGGCTGCTGAACATCAAGGGGGACGGCTACAAGCGGATGTGGTTCACGGAGTACGGCTGGAACAGTTCACCCACGGCCGATTCCAGCATCAACCCCGGCGGCAACGAGGCTGCCAACGAGCAGTTGCAGGCGGACTACTGCGCGACGGCGTACGGCATCACGCAGTCGCTCGCGTTTCCTTCGTCCCCGTACAACAAGTTCGGTCCGTACGTCGAGAAGACGTTCCTGTTCTGCTACAAGGACTTCGACCTCGGTACGCCGCAGACGCGCGAGTTCTTCGGCACCGTGCGGATGAACTTCCAGCGTAAGCCGCTCTTTTACCGCTACCAGTCGCTGACCGCCAGTGCCCTCCAGAACGCCGCGCTGCGGGCGGCCGTGAGCGCCTCGGGACAGAACGGCCCCTTGACCGGCCCGGCCCAGGCGTGCGACGGCACGGTTTTCACCCAGTGGGCGGCGAGCGTGCCGGCCGACGCCCAGACCCTGACGCTGACGCTCGACGATTGGCACAACGTCCGGGAGTTCCGGCTCGCGCATGCCCAGCTCAACCACCAGCCCGACACCTACAACCTGGCGGCGTTCGTGATCGAGTCGAGCCCGACCGGCGGTCCGCCGTGGACTCCCGAGTTCACCGTGACGAACACGAATCGCGAGCCGGTGAACATCCTCACGCTGCCCGCGCCCCGCCTGTTGCGGTACATCCGCCTGCGGGTCACGGACGCCAATCTCGTCGACGGAACCGTCCGGCTGCCCGAGTTCGAGGTCTGGGGCACGCCCGCCGCGCCACCGTCGAACGCCGTCGTCGCGCATCAGTTCGGCAGCAGCCCGGCCGCCTTGGACCTGGCGCCCGCGGCGGATGACCTGCTCGCGGGAATGCTCGCGGCCTTCGAGGGCGGTGACGTCGATCCGGCCAACGGCGTGGCCGCGTTCAACCTGGCGCCCACCGCCTGTCTCGACGTGCTGGCGACGCCGGTGACGGGGTTCTGGCACGGCTACGCCGACCCGAGCCCGGGCGCGCACCTCCCGAAGTTCACCGACGGCGACGGGCTGAACGGGGTGGTCCTTCGCGATTATGCGCGGGCCGCCTGCGTGCTTCGCTATGACCTGCCGACGCCCGCCGACCTGCGCGAGCTGCGGGTGTTCGCCCGCAACCCCGATGCGGACAATCGCGTCCTCCAGCATTACGACGTGTTCGTGTCGAGCGACGGCGGCGCGAGCTTCGTGCCGCTCGCGACCGACGTCCGCACGGGCGCCTGGGGTCTTTCCAACCCCGGAACTTGGACGGTCAGCTACACCCGGGTCTATCCGCAATTCGACCCGCTGCTCGCCGAGGGTGTGACCAACGTGCGGTTCGTCTTCTACGCCGTGACGGCCGGCGGTCCGCTGGTTGACCCGTGGCAGGGGAACGCGAGCGAATCCTCCACCTACCGCGGCTCCTGCCCGGCCGTCGAGCCCGCCGACGGCGACGGCCTGCGCAAGGCGTTCGTCACGCCGATCATCACGGAGATTGATGTGCTGGCCCGCCAGCCGGGTGACGCCGACGTGGACGGCGACGTGGACCTGGCGGACTTCGCGGCGCTGGCCCTGTGCATGAACGGTCCGGACGTGCTCCATAGCGGCGGCGTGTGCCGCGGCGTGGACTTCGCGCCGCGTGACGAGGACGTGGATCTGGCCGACGTGGCGGCGTTCCAGCGCGCGTTCGGGCAGTAGACGGGTCTCAATTCGCGCGGGAGAGCACCTGGGCGACCTCGGCGTCCCACGTGCCGTCCACGCGGACGCCGTACTCGCGGAGACCGCCGGTCGCCTGCGGGCCGGTCAGGATCGGGTGGTACGTCCGGTCCGGCGCGCTGATGTCCGCGGGGGCGTAGTCGGCGCGCACGAAGTGGTACGCCACGGCCGCGCGATCGCGGTCGGTCGCGTTGCCCTTGGTCGCGTGCGGCGTCCCGTAGTAGAAGAAGACCACGCCGCCGGCCGGGATCTCGACCGGCACGGCTTGCTCCTCGGGCGGATAGCAGCGGATGTGGTGGTCGCTGTACGGGTCGCGGCTGTGCGGCAGCGGCTCGCGGAAGCACCGCGGGATGACGTGCAGCGTTCCGTTCGCCACGGTCGCGTCGTCGATGGCACACCACATGGCGGTGCCCATCGTGGCGTCCCGGACCTGGAAGTAGGCGTTGTCCTGATGCCAGTTCGTCCCCGAACCGTCGCGGGCGGGTTTCAGGAAGATCTGGTCGAGCTGGAGCTGGAGCGGGTCGCCGATCAGCGCGGCGACGGACAACCGGACTTTCTCGCTGAACGGCAGTGCCCGGAACAGCGGACTGTGCTGGTACATCGGGCAGAGTTGCAGGTTGCGCTGCGCCGTGGCGGGCGTTTGCCCGTCCCCGGCCGTCGCCACGTTGCGCAGGAGACCCACTCGCAGGAAACGGGCCACCTCGCGCCGCATCGCCGCCAGCTCGCGCGCGTCAAAAAAATCCGGCACCGCCAGATAGCCCAACTCCCGGAACTGCGCGATTTGTGGATCGGTCAGAGCCATCGTAATCCCTTCTGCCCGGATCGCATGGGCCGCTCAGCGGGCCGCCAGGGACGCTGCCTCCGGACGCGCTGCCGACCCGACCGGCCGCACGCCGCACGAGTTTCGAATTCGCAGGTCGCACGCGAGCCAGACATCGCGTGGCGGGCGGTCGGGCGCGGCAATCCGGCTGAGCATCGTTTCGACGGCCAGGGCGCCGATGTCGCGCGTCGGCTGGTGCAGCGTGGTCAGGGGCACCGGGAGGGCTGCGGCGAACGGCAGATCGTCAAAGCTGACGATTCGCACGTCCTCCGGCACGCGCACGCCGAGCGTGGCGAGATGCAGGAGCAGGGTGCGGGCCACGTCGTCGTTGACGCAGACGAACGCTTCGGCCCGCGCTTCGCGCATCAAGCGCCGCACGAACTCGCCGTCTTCCGCGGCATTCCAGCGGTGCACCCAGGAAGGGTCGGGCTCGATGCCGTGGTTGCGCAGCGCGTCCTGGTAGCCGGCGATCCGCGCCGTGCTGGTGCTAACCGTCAAGTCGATCGTGACGAAGTGGATGCGCCGGCAGCCGCCGGCCAGAAGGTGCTCCGTGACGACCGTGCCGTTGCGGCGGTTGTCAACTCCCACCAGGTCGTAGCGGCTGCGCTGCGGGTAGTCGACGATGTCGTGGTCGAGGAGCACGATCGCGATGCCCGCGTCGCTGAGCCGGTCCGCGATGCGGAGGTTCATGTCCATCTGCTCGCGACGCAGGATCAGCGGCAGGAAGAACACGCCGATGACGCCCCGGGAGATGAACCGCTCGCAGAACGCGTCCGCCTGCGCGGCGCTCACCGGCCCGTGGCGCGGAAGCGTGCCGCCGTAGAGCACGCTATGTCCGCCGGCGTCGGCCCGCTGCACGATCTCGGCACAGATCGGGCCGAGGATGCCGCCCTCGGTATGGGGGACCGTCAGGCCGAAGAGGCCCCCGGACGTGCGCTGAAACTCGCGCACGAACGTGCCGGCCCCGCGCCGGCGAAGCAGGTAGCCCTGTTGTTCGAGGTCGCGCAGTGCCCGGGAGATGGTCGGACGCGAGACGCGATAGGCCGCACCGAGCTCCGCTTCCGTGGGTATTCGCTGCCCCACAGCGTACTCCCCCGAGACGATGGCCCGGTGGATCTGCTGGTAGATCTCCCGATGCTTGGCGACTTCTTTGGTCGACACGGCCCAATCCTTTGGCCGCCCGAGGGCGGCTCCGCTCTACTGCGTATCCCCAACGTTCTCAGGTGCATGGTAATCGCTGGGAGTCCATATGTCAATACAATGCTATATCAAATGTGCGCACGGGGGCCCGCGGATCAGGCAAACGGGATCGTTTTGAGTCGATTTGATTGCAGTGCGCGACGTGCAAAAAGCCCTTGGGAGTCTCAAGTGAATCAGGGCTCAAGCACGCGCAAGCTGTTATCCGAAAAGCAATTGAGTGGCGACATTTTCGTCGCGGCCGGGCAGCCGGTATGTCAAGCCCGTCAGCCTGTGGCGGGTATTGCATTGACACCGTGTTTGTGAGTGCTTATAGTGGAGCATGTCGCGACTGTCGCGACGCAGTTCTGGAGGCCCATAGATGCACATCCGGCAGAAAGAGCTACGAGCGAGCGGTTTCACTCTGATCGAGCTCCTCGTAGTGGTTGCGATCATCGCGCTGTTGATTTCGATTCTGCTGCCCTCCCTCGCATCCGCCCGCAAGCAAGCCAAAGTCACGAAGTGTGCCGCCCAGCTCCACGACATCGGCGTTTCGCTGATGGCGTACAACAGCGACACGCGGCGTTTCCCGAACCAGAATGCGATGGGTGACCTGAACCGGGCGCGCAACGAGCGCGAAGGCACCGGCTTCTGGGGTTACTCCGTGCACCAGGAGCTGGCCCGCTACATGGGCGGGCTCCAGATGTCCGCGACGGACCTGAACGTGCTCTCGCGGACGCACCCGGTGTTCTACTGCCCGTTCGCGCCGCCCGAGGCGATCGATTTCGCCGACGTGCTGTCCGGCCCCGGCACGGGCTACGGCGTGCAGAACACCGAAGAAGTGTACATGCACATCAGTTACACCTACTTTGGGGCGCTGCACGAGAACGGCAACGACCCGGCCAAGGTCACCACGGTTGGGTCGACCACGGACGAGGGGCTCGCTTCCGACATCCGCAAGAAGCGGAAGGAGTACGTCCGCAACGAGCCGGACGGCGGCAAGGTGCTGATGGCCGACACGATCATGGCCTGGTTCGGCGGCGCCCCCCCCAAGTGGCGGATCAATCACGGGGAGGGCTGGAAGCAGACGACCATCGCGGCGAGCCCCTGGCAGCCGCCGCGGATCGAGAGCGCCAACATCATGTACGGGGATGGTCACGTCGAGAAGAAGGGGTCGCGCTATTTCCGGGAGTTGACCAGCGCGCCCACGTTGATGGATGCGCGGAGGAACGCAACACTTCGGTTCGGCGGTGGAGTGCCGGTGCCGCCGTACCAGGGCGATTGTCTGTGGTGGTAGTTCAAGTGGTGGGGGCGTAAAGCCACGTGGCTGGAGGGTATAGAGATGGTGCGCGCGCTTCGTGCCTTGACAAGCCTGGCGTTGATTCTGGCGGGCGGCGGGTCTGCTGGCGCCCAAGTGGTCGTCGAATGGAACATGGCCAACAGCGAGCCGGCCCTCGGCCGGACCATCCGGGCCGGTGATCTGATCGACGGCAAGACCATCGATGCTGGGGCGTTCTTCGAGAGCGCTTTCGTCGATCCAGTTAACAACGTGCACGCGTTTAACTTCAAGTACTTCGGGTGCCTCGAGCAGTGGGACGGTATCGAGAGCGCCACGTATTCCCCGCTCAACTGCTTCTGGCACGGCTACGGCGACCCGGGCGGGTGCGACCCGGTCTACCACATGCCGGACCTCACGGACGGGACGGGTGTGTTCTCGCCCGTGCTGCGGGACTTCGCCCGCGCTTGCCTCGTGGCGCGCTACGACTTCGACCAGCCGACCGACATTGGCGAGATCTTGGTCTTCGCGCACAACGAGGGCCGCGACGTCCGCGTCTTCCAGCACTATGACGTGTACGTCTCGTACGACGGCTCGCTCACCGGGATGACGCCGCTGCGACTCGGCGCCCAGACCGCCTGGTTCGGCGCGGCCAACTCGCAGGTGACGTTCCCGGGCAGCGACGCGCCGTGGGCCTGGAGCTACACGCACATCTTCGATTGCAGCAACCCCGTGCTGGCGACCGGCGTCCGCAAGATCCGCTTCGTCTTCTACGCGTCGGGCATCGGCGATCTGATGATGGACCCGTGGCGCGGCTACTGGAACGAGAGCGGCGCAATCCTCAACTGCCAGGCGCAGTATCCGGCCGAACCCGGCGACCTCGACGGCCGCTACAAGCCGTTCGTCGCGCCGATGATCGCGGAGATCGACGTGCTCCCGCCGCAGCCGATCACGCCTGGCGACGTGAACGCCGACGGCCTGGTCAACCTGGCGGACTTCGCGGCCTGGGGCGATGCGATGGACGGCCCGGGCGTCGGCCCGCTGGCCTACGCCGCGCGGCCGCTGGACTTCAATCCGCGCGACTGCGACGTGGACCTGGCGGACTTCGCCGCGTTTCAGCGGCTGCTCGTGCCCTGACCCTGACGGAGGGCGCGGGTGGGCGGAGCGTATCGCCCGCGACGACTCCGCGGCGAACGGCGTTTCGCGCACCGCGGGCCGGGCGGCCCGCGGACGAGAGTGGCACGTGCCGCCCCGACGGCGGGCACGGAGAGAGAAAGAGGAGGAGCGGCTCATGAGAAAGACGATTTTGATGGCGGTCCTGCTGGTCGGCGTCGCGTGGGCCCCGGCCAACCTGCTGCTCAACCCGGGTTTCGAGACTGGCGCGCCGCCGTTCGGTCCGGCCGACAACTGGGACAGCAGCGCCCGCGCAGCGCACGCGGATTTCCCGCGCCCCAACAACGGGAGCCTCGGCGGGTTTTTCGCGTTCCTGAACGGCGATCCGAACGATGGGCGCAAGTGGACGCTCCAGATCGCGCCGGCCACGTTCGCACCCAGCACCACGTACACCTTCTCGGGCTGGGCGATCGACGGCATCGGCGACATCGGCGGCCGCATTCGTTTCCAGATCGGCTACCTGCCGAACTTCGACCTGAACTCGTTCATCCCACTGTCGACGGCGGAGTATGACACGACGCAGGAGTGGGCGCTGTACCCCGGCACCACCTACACCCCCGGCGCCGTCGGCCCCGAGCTCGGCAAGGACATCGTGGTCAAGATCACGGCCGTCAACCTGGGTTCGCCGCCGGATGACATCTGGTTCGACGAGATGGTGCTCACGCCCGAGCCGGCCGGCCTCGCGCTGCTGGCGCTTGCGACGCTGCTGCGGCGCCGTTAGACCGGGCGAAGCACGCGGAATGTCCCTGGCTGCATCCCGGGGCCGCGGTACGACGTCGCTCGTCCCGCGGTCCCGGGAGCTTCTCGGCCGACCGGGCGGTTTGTGCATTCAAGGAGGCTGCGCGTGATGCGAACGTCCCCATCGCGGCTGTGCCTGGCCGCGCTGCTGTTGGCGATCGTTCCTTCCGGGATCGCGGAGGTGGTCGTCGAGTACGCCTGGAGCGTGGGCGAGCGTTACGAGGGCCTGGCATTCAGCCCCGGCGACGGGGACCTGATCGCCGGGATGACGATCGGTACCGGCGCGTGGTTCGAGGGTGGGTTCGTCGATCCCGCGAACGGGGTTGAGGCATTCAACTTCAACGGCCGGCCGGACGGCTGCCTCGAAATGTGGTACGACGATCCGCTGGACTGCTTCTGGCACGCCTACGGCGATCCCGGCGGCTGCGAACCGGAGTGGCACATGCCGGACCTCACCGACGGCAGCACCGGCGTGTTCGCGGCGGTCCTGCGGGACTTCGCCCGGGCGAATCTCGTAGCCCGCTATGATTTCGGCGGTCCGCGCGACGTCGACGAGGTGCGCGTCTTCAGCCGCATGGTGGGGCGCGACGTGCGCGTCTTTCAGCACTACGACCTCTACGTTTCGTACGACAACGCTGCGACCTGGGTGCCGCTGGCCCTCGCGGTCATGAACGGAACGTACGGCGACCAGAACCCCTGGCAATACGCGACCAGCTACACGCGGGTGCGCAACCCGACGGGTGTCCTGGCCGAGGACGCCACGAATATCCGGTTCGTTTTCTACGCGGTGGGGCTCGACCAAAACTTCACTCTGGTCGACGTCTGGCAGGGCTACGCAAATGACGATCCGGCCTTGGCCGCGCGCTGCTCCGGGCAAGTGCCGGCCGAGTCCGGCGACCTGGACGGCCTCCGCAAGGCGTTCGTGTCCACTTTCGTCGACGAGATGGACGTCTTTGGCTGGCTTCAGGGCGACGGCGACGGCGATCTGGATAGCGACCTAGCCGACGTTCAGGCCATGCTGAGCTGCATGACCGGCCCGGACGGCGGCTCCATGGCCGCGCCGTGTCGGCCGTTCGACTTCTCGCCCAAGGATGGCGACGTGGACCTGGCCGACCTCGCGGTCATGCAGCGCCGCTGGCCGCAATAATGACGAGCGGGCGCCGGCCCCCGGCGTAGAATGCGGACATGCCCGCCCGCCCCTCGTCGCCGCATGCTGCCGCGCGCCGGCTGACGCGCGCGGCCCGCGTCGTGCTCCTGGCCGTGGCGCTTGTGGTCCTGGCGGCGCCGGCGCTCCTGGTGTGCGAGCCATCGTCGCGCGACCGCGGGGCGGTCTTGTCGCCGACGAGCGCGCTCCCGGTTCGAGCGCACGGGTGGGCCGATCTCGCGCCCCTCGCGGATGCCGCCGACGAGCGTGTGGGGACGGAGTCGGGCGACCGGCCGGGAGCGGACTCGTCGGCCGGGTTGGCGGCCGACCTCGACGTGCCGGCGCTTCCGGCCGGGACCGTGGTCGAGCGGGTTCGCGTGCAGGGCGGCGGGGCGGCGACACCGCCCATCGTTGCCGCGCGTCCGGCGACTCCCCGGGAAGACGAGTGGGATCGCTCGCCGGAGGCCCGCCAGCGCGGTGTCGCCCGCTTCGGCGGCACGCCCCAGACCGAGGACGCGGTGCAGGCCGGCCTGGCGTGGCTGGCGGCGCACCAGTCGCCCGACGGTCGCTGGAGCCGCGATGCGTTCCCCGCGCAGTGCCCGCCGCAGGATCGCTGCACGGGTGTGGCCTGCCGCCGCACCGAGTCCGCGCTGGATGCCGGTCTGACCGCTCTCGCGCTGCTCGCGTTCCTGGGGGCGGGCTACACCGACGCGGACGGGCCGTACGCGGATGTCGTTCGCGGGGGCATCGACGCGCTGCTCGCGGCTCAGCAGCCGTCGGGCGGCTTCGAGCGTGACGAGAGCATGGCCGGGTACTGCGACTCCGTGGCGACCCTGGCGCTCGCGGAGTACACGGCCCTGACGCGGGAGCAGCGCGTCCGCGGGGCGCTGGAGCGGGCCGTCGCGCGCCTGGTCGCCGGCCAGCATCCGCTCGGCGGCTGGGACTACCTGCCCGGGCCCGTGGCGGGCCGCAACGACACCTCGATTACCGCGTGGATGGTTCAGGCGCTGCACGCCGCCGCCGCGGCGGGCGTGGTGGTGCCCGAGGAAACGCTGGTGCGGGCCGCGCTGCACTTCGTCCGGGCGACGGAGCGCGACGGCCGGGTTCGGTATGCCGACGCCGGTACGGGCTTCAAGCTCGATGACGGTCTGCGGCCGGTGTACCGCTACGGGCCGGGCATGCTGGCGGCGGGCCTGATGAGCACCCAGATGCTCGGCTGGCGGCTCGACGGCGAAATGCCGCTGCGGCAGCGGGGTCTGGTGCTGGCGGACCTGCCGTCGGAGCGCCTGGCCCGCGGCGGCGACCCGACGCACCTGCATTGCGAGTACTACTGGTACTACGGCACGCTCGCCATGTTTCAGCGCGGCGGCGACGACTGGCAGCGCTGGAACGCCCGCCTGCGGGACACGCTGTTGCCGCTCCAGGACCGCACACGGGGAGCCGGGGGGCGGAAGCGCCACAGCTTCGGCAGCTGGCCGCCCTATGGCGACAACTGGGGGCTGTGGGGTCAGATGGGCGGGCGGGTCTACACGACCGCGATCGCCACGCTCACGCTCGAGGTCTACTACCGGCACACGCCGGCGTTTCTGACCGGCGAGCCGCTGTTCGGGCCGGCGGCGTGGCAGAGTTACGCGCGCCGCGCCGGCCCGCGTGAGCGGCGCATCGTCGTCGCGGCCCTGGGCGCACTGCGTGTCGAGATCGGCGAGCCGGTGCTGGTTGCGATGCTCGACGACGCGGACGGCGGCGTGGCGCTCGCGGCGGCGGAGGCGCTGGCGGCGCTCGACAATCCGCGCGGCCTGCCGCTGCTCGAGCGCGCGGTCGGCACGCTCCCGCCGTGGCAACGGGCGCAGGTCGAACGGGCGGCGCAGCGCGCTCGGGCGGTGGCGGCCCTGCCGCCGATCGAGGGCCGTGTTCACGAATTCGACGGCGAGAGCGGCGTGGCGACGCTCGCGTTGCCGCGTTCGTACGCGGGGCTCGTGGTCGGTGTCGCGGACGGCGACACGGCGGACGCCGCACCGACGCGGCTGCGGGTGGTCCAGCGCTTCTCGGGCGGGACGTTGGCGCGCGCGGAACTCGTCGCATCGGATGGTGCTCAGCCGCCCCGACCGGGCGCGCGGGTATGCGAAGTGCGCTGACGGCGTCGGCGAGCGGCCGGCCCCGTGCGGGGTGCGGCGGGAGCGGCTAGGGCTTTTCGCCGGATTTCGGGTCCAGGCGTTGCAGGACCGCCTCGCGCGCCGCGAGGATGTCGTGAGCGCCCGGCAGCAGGTCCTCGATCGCCTGCCACGTCACCCCGGCACCGTCGACCACGCCGATCTGACGGAGCGACTCCGCCAGGTTTGCGCGGAACGAAGCGCTGATTCCGCGGTCGGCCAGGGCCCGCTCGAATTCCTCAACGGCGAGCTCGAAGCGGTTGCGCTGCGCGAACAGCAGGCCAAGCTGGTAGTGCACGTCGGCGAAGCGCGGGTGCAGCTCCATCGCCCGCTGGAAGCAGGTAATCGCCTCCTCGGTCGCGCCGCTCTCCTTGAGGCTGATCGCGAGCTTGACGAGCGCCTTGGCGTAGTGCGGGTTGATTGCCACCGCGTGCCGGAAGGCCTGGATCGCTTCCGCGTGGCGGCCCAGTTGCCGCAGCAGCAGCCCGTGCCGGTAGTGCAGGTCGGCGTGGTTGGGCGTGTTGTGCAGCGCCTGCTCGTGGCGGCGGACCGCCTCGCGCAGGAGCGCGTCGTGGCGCAGCGCGTGGTGCGGATCGTTGTCGCCGGGCGGCCCGTCACCGGCCCGCTCTTCCGCCTGGAGCCGCAGCCGCAGCGCCTCCGAGAACAGCAGCGTGGTGCTGGGCTCGAGGCTGGCGGCCAGATCGAACGTCGCCTCCGATTCGCGGGTATGTCCGGCGGCGTGCTGGGCCACGCCCAGCCCGGCGAAGGCCGCGATCAGCCGGTCGTTCAGTTCGACGGCGCGGTTGAACGTCACGGCCGCGTCCACGAACCGTCCTTGGCGCATGTGGTGCGTGCCGAGCTTGACGGTCGCCTCCAGGAAGTTCGGCTGGGCGGCCAGCGCCGTCTGGTACTCCGCCAGCGCCCGCACGTCGTCGCCGAGCTTGACGTACAGGTCGCCGAGCTGGACCCGCAGCGGGGCCGCGCCCGGGTTTGACTCCACCAGGGTCTCGAGCTGCCGCACCGCGTCCTCGAGGGCACCCTCGGCGGCGAGCCGGTCCACGTGGCCCAGCCCGTCCTCCCCGCTGTCCGGCTCCACGAGCAGGGCTTGCTGATAGCAGTCGATGGCGTCGCGCGGCCGGCCCGCCCGCACGTACAGGTGTCCCAGCAGCGTCAGGACGTCCACGTCGTCCGGCAACTGCTCCACGAGCTCGGCGTATTGTTCGGCAGCCGCATCCCAGTCCCCCTCGGCGACGGCCAGCGCCGCGAGCCGCTCGCGCGCGTTGCGGAGCTCCGGGCAGAGCGCGACGGCCTGCTGATAGGCCGCGCGGGCGGCCGCGCGGGCGCCGCGGCGCTCGTGGCAGAAGGCGATTCCGAACACAATGGCCGGATCGTCCGGGTCCAGCTGTCGCGCCTGCGCGAGTAGGTCCGCGGCGCGCTCGAACTGCCCGAGCTCGTCGCACAGGCAGGCCATCCCGAGCAGGGGGCTGGGCGCGTCGGGCTGGAGAGCCCGGGCGCGCTCGAACGCCGACTGGGCATCCCGCAGCCGCGCCGCGTACAGGCACGCGGCGCCGAAGCGCATCAGCAGGTCGTAGGAGGTCGGCGAGGCGGCCAGCCGTTCGGCCAGCGCGTCGGCGTCGTCCTCGGGCAGGGCGGGCATCTGCCGGGCGTAAGCCGTCCGGAGATCCAGGAGCAGCCCGCGCCCGAGCACCTCAAGCAGGTAGCTCATGACTCTCCCCGCGGTCGCCGGGCGGCAGCGCAGCCAGCGCAACCCGGGCGGTGAGCATGTTCGAGTTGAGCCGCACGGCGCGCTCGTATTCGGCCCGCGCTCGGGCGAAGTCGCCGGTCCGCCGCCACACATCGCCGCGCAGAAGATGCACGTCCGGGTAGTCCGCGCCGCCCGCCAGCGCGGTGTCCAGGAACGCCCCGGCCCGGTCCCACTGCTCCGCGTGCAGGGCGACCTTTGCCGCCAGCACGAGCGCGTCGCTGTACCGCGGATTGATCCGCAGGGCGCGGTCCAGCAGCTCGGCCGCCGCGTTCCATTCGCCGGTGCTCACCGCCGCCTGGGCCGCGTGATACAGCAGGTCCGCGTAGTTCGGGCAGCGTTGCAGCGCTGCCTGCGCGGCCTCGTAGATCAGGCGGGCGGCGGTCGGCGATTCCCGCTCCACGCCCTGGAGGCACGCTTGGACCAGTTCCGGCTCGGCGGCGAATTGCTTCGCCAGATCCGCCAGGGATCCGGGCGGCGACGCCGGTTCGGATGGATGCTCGAAGGTCATGACCGTTTGCCCTTACCCGTTCCGGTTCCGGGCTGCGTCGAGTCCACCGCCGCCGCGTCGCGCCGCTCGCTCCCGCGGGGCGCCTGCGGCACCAGGAACGCCATCTGGCAGTGGGCGCAGCGCACGACCTTGCCGCGCATGGTGTCGGCGGCCACGACCGTACGGCCGCACTTCAGATTGGGGCAGATCATGGTGACCGGCACAGTTTGCGCCTTTCGGTGACGACCCGGGACTCGGGCTTGCTGGCGCTATCGGCAGAAGCCGGGAGGGGGATGACCAAGCGAGTCCGCCCGGCTCAGCGGCGGCGGGTCGCGCGGCGCGGCGCCGAGACCGGGCGCCGGGAGGTCGGCACCGGGATCGTTTCACGTCCCGAAAGAAACGCTCCGGTCAGCGACTCCGGCGCCGCGGCAACCGCGGCGACCGGACCCTGCGCGACGACACGCCCGCCCCGCGAGCCCGGGCCGGGTCCGAAATCCACGACGTGATCGGCCGCTTCCATCGTGTCGCGGTCGTGCTCGACGACGACGACGGTATTGCCCATGTCCCGCAGCCGCTGAAGCGCCGCGAGCAGCCGCCGGTTGTCGCGCGGATGCAGGCCGATGCTGGGCTCGTCCAGAACGTAGAGCACGCCGACCAGTCCGCAGCCGATCTGGCTGGCCAAACGGATCCGCTGCGATTCGCCACCGGAGAGCGTCGGGGCGGCGCGGTCGAGCGTCAGGTAGTCGAGCCCGACATCGAGCAGGAACTGAAGCCGCGCGCGGATCTCCTTGAGCGGCTCCTGCGCGATGGTCGCGCGCACGCCGTCGAGCGCGAGCGTCTCGCAGAACACCCGCGCCCGGTCGATCGACAGCCGGCAGAACTCCGCGATGTTGAGCGCCCGCGGACGCTCGTCCGGGCCGGCCCGACCGGTCAGGCGCACCGCCCGGGCCTGCTCGTTCAACCGGGCGCCTTGGCACTGCGGGCACCGGCTCTGGCGCATGAACTGCTCGTAGAAGCGGCGGACGAGGGCGGATTGCGACTTGCGGTGCCGGGCGTGCAGCTCGGGGATGATGCCTTCGTACGTTCCGCCGTGTTTCCAGGTTCCGCCGCGCGTGCGCCACTCGAAGGTAATGTGCGCGTCGCCAGTGCCGTAAAGCAGGGCGTGGCGGGCCGCCGCCGGCAGATCCCCCCACGGCGTGTCGAGGTCGACGCCGAGATGCTCCGCCGCGCCGCGGTAAATGTGCCGCCGCCAGCGCCCGGGCGGGTGTCGCCAGGCCGCGATGCAGGGGTCGAAGAGCCGCCGCGTCGGGTCCGGCACGAGCAGCCCGGGGTCGAAATCGAACCGCGTCCCGAGGCCGTCGCAGTGCGTGCACATGCCCTGGGGACTATTGAAGCTGAAGAGCTGCGGGCTGGGTGGCTCGAAGCCGCGCTGGCAGCGCGGACACCCGAAACCGGCCGAGAGCAACAACTCCTGGGGGGCCGCGCCGCGACGCCGGCCAGACGCGCTTGCGGTCGGCGCGTCGGCCGCCACGGTCACGATGGCGCGTCCGTCGCCCAGACCCAGGGCCAGGTCCAGCGCCTCGGCGACGCGGGCCTGGGCGTCGGCGCGGAGCACCAACCGGTCGACCACCACGTCGATGTCGTGCCGCCGGTAGCGGTCGAGCGGCGGCGGCTCCGCCAGCTCGATCAAGCGCCCGTCGACGCGGGCCCGCACGTAGCCCTGATGCAGAAGTTCCTGAAAGAGATCCCGGAACTCGCCCTTCTGCCCCCGCACTTTCGGCGCCAGCATCAGGCAGCGCGTGCCGGGCGGCAGCGCCAGGATGCGGGCCACCATCTGCGGCCGCGTCTGGGCCTGGATCGGCTCGCCGCAACCGGGGCAGTGCTGGATGCCGGCACGAGCGTAGAGCACACGCAAGTAGTCGTGGATCTGCGTGATCGTCCCGACCGTGCTCCGCGGGTTCCAGCCGCTCGATTTCTGCTGAATCGCGATGGACGGCGCGAGGCCGCGAATCTGGTCCACGTTGGGCTTGGGCAGTTGCCCGATGAACTGCCGGGCGTAGGCGCTGAGCGACTCGACATAACGCCGTTGCCCCTCGGCGAACAGGGTGTCGAATGCCAGGCTGCTCTTGCCGCTGCCGGACACGCCGGTGAAGCAGATGAGCCGCCCCTTGGGCAGATCGAGATCGACCCCGCGCAGGTTGTGCTCGCGCGCCCCCGCGATCCGGATTGCGTTCGGGTCGTGGTCGGACATGCGCTCGGCTCGGAAACTCGCGCGGCCGCGGACGGCGCCTCAATGCGGCGCCGTCGGCGGCCACGCGGCACGACTCGTCGCCCGGTCAGTCGGGCAGTTCGAGGATCGACTGCGACTTCACGATCGTCCGCTCGTGCGGGAACGCGTGGAAGGCGTGGAGGTGGAACTCGCCGTCGCGGGCCTCGTGGTCGAGGTAGGAGAACGGGATCATCTCGCCGCTGACGGCGCCCTCGTACGGCACGAACCAGCCCCGCTTCTCCGCGTGCCGGACAAGGTCGTGATGGACGGACTTGTATAGCGCCTCGTCCATCGTCTCGACCTGCGTGCTGACCATGTAGCTCCATCCGTCGGGCGTCGCCTTCTCCAGGTCGCGCTCCCCCTTCAGTCGGAACCGAGAGACCACGCCCCGCGTCGGGATGATGTCGGATTGCCGCGACAACAGCTCCGTCAGCGACTTGTCGCCGCAGTTGACCGTGACGACGTGGCCGAGCCCGATAATAGAAACGTCGGCGTGGTAGCGGCACTGCTCGACACGATAGTTGGCGTAGTGACGGAACAACTCGGGATGGAGCGCACGCTCGAATACAAATAGATGCAGGTCAACGCTTTGTAGCGTTAGGCCCAGTGGCTCCGGCTTGATGCACATTTTCTCGGGCAAGGTCTCGTCCTCACTGCTAGCTGGGTCGCTCAGTATACCACGAACCGCGCCGTCGCGGAACTCGAAACCGCGCGTGTTGTATTGTACGCCTCGCAGTCACGCGGGGTTCAGCCTCTCGGCGGCCCGGCGCCGGCCGGGTCAAGTCGCCGCAGCAGTTCGTAGTCGTAAATGCCCGTATCGTGTCCGTCTTCCCAAGTGAGTCGCAGGGCGTATTGCCCCACCAGTTCAGCACTTACAGCCGTGACTTTCGCACGCTGCTCGCTGGCGGCTGCCACCACCGGCAACGCTCCCGACGTCTGTGGCTCGCGCTCACTGCGGCACGCAGCACAGGGACACTGCCTACGCAGGAGAGCGAGCGGCAGCGTCGTCGTATGCCCGTCCGCCCAGCGGATCCGTAACTCTCGCTGGCGGTCGAGCTCGAAACCGAGTGGACGCAGTGCCGGGGGCATAAAACCGTCCAAAACCTATTACGGATTCCCTCTCCCTCGCCCTGACCACGTCGCGCACGCACAGCCGGCAATGCGGCGATCGCTACTCGGTCGCCAGCGGTGTTGTCGCCTTCGCTCGCCGCGGCCGACTCCGGGAAGGAGCTTTTGGCTCGACTCCGGGGGCGGCGGTGCTGGTGAAGAACGCCCCGAGCTGCCGGAGCCGCTCGTAACGGCGCCGCAGCAGCGTCTCGGGCTTCAGTCGCCGCAGGTCCCGCAGCGACTTGCTGATCCAGGCCTCGAGCGCGTGCGCGGCTCCCTCCGGGTCGCGATGCGCCCCGCCCAATGGCTCGGGGATCACTTCGTCGATCAGCCCCAACTTCTTGAGATGAGACGGCGTGAGCCGCAATGACTCCGCCGCCCGACTGGCGTACTCGCCGGATTTCCACAGGATGGCCGCGCAGCCCTCGGGGCTGATAACCGAGTAGTACGCGTGCTCCATCACGGCGACCTGGTCCGCGACCGCTATGCCGAGCGCGCCACCGCTGCCGCCCTCTCCGATCACCGCCGCCACGATCGGCGTCCCGAGCCGCGACATCTCCATGAGATTGACCGCGATCGCGCGGGCGATCCCCCGCTCCTCCGCCTCCACGCCCGGGTAGGCGCCAGGCGTATCGACCAGGCAGACAATCGGCACGTTGAACTTGGCCGCAAGCTGCATTTTTTGAAGTGCTTTCCGGTAGCCCTCCGGATGGGCGCAGCCGAAGTTCGCCTCAATCTTCTCCCGGGTATCCCGCCCCTTCTGGTGCCCG
Organism: uncultured Phycisphaerae bacterium; assembly: GCA_937928595.1. GTDB lineage: Bacteria > Planctomycetota > Phycisphaerae > UBA1845 > Fen-1342 > CALGJV01. The sequence continues at coordinate 43,884 of CALGJV010000010.1, forward strand.
ACGAGCATCACGCGGTGCCCGCCCAGCCGAGCGAAGCCGCATACGATCGCCTTGTCGTCGCCATACAGCCGATCGCCGTGCAGTTCGCAGAAGTCCTTGGCAATCAAACGGATGTAGTCGCGCAGCAGCGGGCGCTTCGGGTGGCGGGCCACCAGCACCTTCTCCCACGCGGTCAAGTTCGCGTACGAGTCCTTCAGCGCCTTCTGAAGCTGCTCCCGGATCCCCGCAATCACCTCGCTGTAGTCCTTGCCGGACTCGGCGGCCTGGAGCGCCTCGAGACGGCGGATCTCCTGCTCCATCTTGGCGATCGATTTCTCGAACTCCAGCACGTGCGTCATGCCGCCCGCGCTGCCGTTGCCACCGCTGGAGGGATTGCTCATCTGCTTCCGCTCTGACAGGCCGCGCCAAGGTCAATGGGCCACGTCGCCCATCTCTGTCCGCGCTAAGCATTTATTAGGGCAGGATGATATGCGGATGCACCCCGGCTGGCAAGCGAAATCTCCCCCCAAGGCTCCGAGAAGCCCATGTGCTCTACGATCCGGGGCATTCTAAGTGATTTATTATTAGACGTTGCGGGCAAGGGCGTTTCGGTTCGCTCTGGCGCCGCCGAGGGAACAACCTAAGCGTCCGTCCCTTGGCCGCCGCCCACGCACCCCGCTTGAGGACCCGACGCGGACGGGGATGGCTGCGATGACGGCAGACCGTCAGCGACGCGCGCGGCCGGCGCGGCTATCATGCGCGCCGCGCGGCGGCCGGGCCCTCCGCAGAACACCCGCCGGCAGATGTGTCCAGCCCCGCGCCCCGGAGTCGTGTCTTTATGGCCGTCTATCGTGTCGAGGTGTCTGCGGCGCAAGGTCCCCAGTCGGAGAATGCGGAGGTCGCCGCAGCTCTCCGTGAGGTCGGACTGGCCGATGTCACCCGCGTGCGGCTGAGCCGCCTGTTCTTCATCGAGGGCCGGCTGGACGCCGACACCGCCCGTGCAGTCGGTGAACGGTTGCTGGTTGATCCTGTCACCGAGCACCTCGCCATCTGCGGCGAATCCGATCCGGTGCCGGAGCCGGTCGGCGGGATGGTCGCGCTGGAAGTTCACCCGCGGCCGGGCGTCATGGACCCGGTGGCGGAAAGCACGCTGGCCGAGGTCCGGGCGGCCGGTTTCGCAGTCGAAGCAGTGCGAACCGCCCGGCGCTACGAACTGCTGACGCAAGCGCCGCGGGACCCGCTGCTGCGGGCCGTCGGCCGCGTGCTGGCCAACGACTGCATCGAGCAGGTGGTGGCGGGAACGGCGGGCGTGCGGCCTGCGCCCCACCCCCCGGCCGCCGACAGCCGTCTGCGGCACGTGCCCCTGACGCGCCGGACGGACGCGGATCTGCAGCGGCTCGCACGGGAGGCGCACCTGTTCCTCTCGCTCGAGGAAATGCGGGCGATCCAGGCGCACTTTCGCGCGCTGGGCCGGGAGCCGACCGACCTCGAGCTCGAGACGATCGCGCAGACCTGGTCCGAGCACTGCGTGCACAAGACGCTCAAGAGTGCGGTGACGTATCGCGGCGCGCCGCTGCCGGGTTCCGGCGTGAGCGGCACCGAAACCCGGCGCTACGGCAACCTGCTGAAGGACACCATTGCCCGTGTCACCGAGGAGCTCATCGCGGCCGGGCGCGGGCCGCAGTGCCTGTCGGTGTTCAAGGACAACGCCGGGGTGGTCGCCTTCGACGAGCAAACGGCGGTCGCGTTCAAGGTTGAGACACACAACCACCCGTCGGCGATCGAGCCGTACGGCGGTGCCGCGACCGGCGTCGGCGGCGTGATCCGGGACGTGATCGGCTGCGGCTTGGGGGCCCGGCCGATCGCGAACACGGACGTCTTCTGCGTGGCGCCGGCGGACTGGCCGCAGGACCCGCTGCCCAAAGGCGTGCTGCATCCGTGGCGCGTGTTGCGGGGCGTGGTGAAGGGCGTGGCGGACTACGGCAACCGCATGGGGATTCCGACGGTGAACGGGGCGGTCGTGTTCGATCCGCGCTATCTCGGGAATCCGCTCGTGTTCTGCGGCTGCGTCGGCCTCATGCCCCGCACGGCGATCGAGAAGGGCGCTCGGCCCGGCGACCGCATCGTGGTGATCGGCGGCCGCACGGGCCGCGACGGGATCCACGGCGCGACCTTCTCGTCGGCCGAGCTGACGGACACGCACGCCGACGAGTTCTCGCACGCGGTCCAGATCGGCAACGCGATCACGGAGCGGCGTTTCCTGGAAGCGGTGCTCCAGGCGCGCGATGCGGCGGGCGGCAGCCTGTACACCGCGATCACCGACTGCGGGGCGGGCGGGCTGAGCAGCGCGGTGGGCGAGATGGGCGCGGAGGTCGGCGCGGTCGTCGAGCTGGCGGACGTGCCCCTGAAGTACGCGGGCCTGCGCTACGACGAAATCTGGATCAGCGAAGCGCAGGAGCGGATGGTACTGGCGGTGCCGCCGGGGAACCTCGAGCGCTTCCTGGCAATCATGCGGGCCGAGGAGGTTGAGGCGACGGTCATCGGCACGTTCGGCAACCCGCCGGAGGCCGCGCCCGGCGATCCGCCGCGGCTGGTCGTGCGGTTTCGCGGCGAGACGGTCGGAACGCTCGACATGCACTTCCTGCACCACGGCGTGCCGCGCGTGGAGCGCGTCGCGGAATGGACCGCTCCGGCCGTTGGTGCGCCCGCGACGCCCGCGCCCGCGGGGCCGGCCGCGCTCGACCGGCTGTGCGACGAGCTGCGCCGCCCGAACATCGCGTCGAAAGAGTGGATCATCCGGCAATACGACCACGAGGTGCAGGGCGGCAGCGTCATCAAGCCGCTTTGCGGGCCGGGCCGCGGACCGGCGGACGCGGCGGTGCTCCGCCCGCGGCTCGGCACGCCGCGCGGGATCGCGCTGGGCTGCGGCCTGGCGCCGCACCTGGCGGATGTGGACCCGTACTGGATGGCGGCGGCGGCGATCGACGAGGCGGTGCGGAACGTCGTGTGCGTGGGCGGAGATCCGGCCCGCACGGCGATCCTCGACAACTTCTGCTGGGGCCGGACGGACGACCCGCAGTCGCGGGGCGCGCTGGTCCGCGCCTGCCAGGCCTGCTACGACTTCGCGTCGGTTTACGGCACGCCGTTCATCTCGGGCAAGGACTCGCTCAACAACGAGTTCGCGCTGGATGCGGCCGACGTCGAGCCGCTGATCGACGTGCTGCGGAGCCGCGCGGAGCGGCGCGACACCGACGCCGCGCACCTGCGCGCCATTTTGCCCGACCTGGCGGCCCGGCTCCGGACGCGGCGGCGGCTTGCGGTTCCGCCCACGCTGCTGATCAGCGCGCTGAGCCTCATCGAAGACGTCGCCCGCTGCCTGACGCCGGACCTCAAGCGGCCGGGGGACTCCGTGCTGCTGGTCGGCGGCTTGCCGCCGACGGACTTCGCGCCGGCGGCAGCCGCGGCGGTTCATGTCGCCGTCGCCGGGCTCATTCGGGCGCGGCGGGTGAATGCGTGCCACGACGTCGCCGAGGGGGGCTGGCTCGTGAGCGTCGCGGAAATGGCCCTGGCGGGCGGACGAGGCGTGCGGATCGCGTCGGCGGCAACGCCGGACCCGTTCGCCGAGCGCGCCGCGGCCTACGTCGTCACGGCGCCGGACCCGTCCGGCGTGCTGGACCCGCTCGCGGCCGCGGGCATCACTTGCGCGGCGGTGGGCACGGTCGCGGCGGACCCGGTCCTGGCGTGGGGCGACCGGCGCGTGGCGGTTGCGGACCTCGCCGCGGCGTGGTCGCGCTCTCCGCACTGATGTCCGCGCCCCGCCGGGTGCACGGGCCGCGCCTCGTGGCCGGCGGCGTGCGTTCGCCGGCAACGGGGGCTAGAATAGCGCCGGACACGGGCGGCAGCGCGGGTCCGTGAGATGGGGAGCAGGTCTGATGGGTGGCGCAAAGCTCGAGCACGGTTCGGCGGCGGATCCGGTGGCCCGCGCCGCGCATGACACGCACGTCCGGCGCCGGCGGCGGGTGGTCCGCAATGCGGTGCTGCTACTGATCGTGACGGCGGCCCTGCTCGGCCTGATGGTGATGAACCGCGACGCGGCCGACGCGCGCGCCTGCCGTGCCCGCATGGAGTTCGCGGTCCGCGAGTTGCAGCGACTGGCGGAAGGCGGGCGTCCGGCGCCGGTGCCGCTGCCGACGATCCAGGGGGTCAGTCCGCCGGAGGCGTTTCACTTGCGCGACCACGTCGATTGGAACGTGTTCTATGCCGAGCGCGGCGCCGGGACCGCCGTGGTGGGCGTCTGCGTGTGCCGGCGCAAGCACGATCGCTTCCTGCTGTCGGACGGGCGCTACGCGGTGGTCTGGCGACCGGCGGACAACCGCTACGAAATCGAGTGGATTCCCGAGGCCGACTACCCGGCCCGGGCCGCGGCCCTGGGCTTCATCCCGGCGCGGCGCTGAACCGCGCTGCCGCTCCTATACTAGCGGGATGGACCTGTTCGAGTACCACGATGGGCACCTATGGTGCGAGGCGGTGCCGGTGCGCGACCTCGCGGCGCGCTACGGGACGCCGCTGTACGTGTACTCCGCGGGCACGCTGGCCGCGCACTACCACCGCATGCAGCAGGCCTTCGCGGAGCTTCAGCCGCTGATCTGCTACTCGGTCAAGTGCTGCTCGAACGTGCACATCCTGCGGCGGCTCGCGGCCCTCGGCTCCGGCTTCGACGTGGTGAGCGGTGGCGAGCTCTACCGGGCGCTGCGGGCCGGGGCCGATCCGGCGCACGTCGTCTTCGCCGGCGTGGGCAAGACGGCCCGCGAGATGCGCGAAGCCCTCGAGGCCGGCGTCGGACTGCTCAATGTTGAGTCCGCGTCCGAGCTCGAGGCGCTGGCGGCCGTCGCGGCGGAGGTCGGCGTCCGGGCCGAGGCGGCCCTCCGCGTGATCCCCGAGGTGGACGCCCGGACGCACGCGTACACCACGACCGGCACGCGCGCGAACAAGTTCGGCTTGCCGTTCGAGCAGGCCGCCGAGCTCGTGCGGGCCTTCGCGGGCTCGCCGCACGTACACATTCGCGGGCTGCACCTGCACATCGGCTCGCCCGTGTACGACCCGCAGGCCTACGCGGTCAGCATCGGCCGGGCGCTCGAGCTGCTGGACCGGCTGGCGGACGCGGGGCTCGCGCTGGACACGCTCGACATCGGCGGCGGGTACGGGGCGCATTACAAAGGGCACGAGTCCCCCGCCGCGACCGACTATGCCGCCGCCATCGTGCCGCTCCTGCGCGACCGCAACCTGCGCGTCATACTGGAGCCGGGTCGGTCAATCGCGGCCAACGCCGGCGTGCTGGTGACGCGCGTGCTGCACACGAAGGAGACGGGCTGCCGCCGGTTCGTGATCGTCGACGCGGCCATGACCGAGCTGATCCGCCCGGCGCTGTACAGCGCGTACCATTTCATCTGGCCGGTGGAGGCCGGCGAGCGCGTGCCGCGCGACTGGACGCCGGCGCAGCCGCTGGACGGCCTCGTGACGGTCGACCTGGTCGGGCCGGTGTGCGAGAGCGGGGACTTCCTCGCCCAGGACCGGCCGCTGCCGCCGCTGCGGCCGGGGGACCTGGTCGCGGTATTTACGGCCGGCGCGTATGGAATGGCAATGGCGAGCCAGTACAACTCGCGTCCGCGGCCGGCGGAAGTGCTGGTGGAACAGGGTGCCGCTCGGTTGATCCGGCGACGGGAGACGTACGCGGACCTGCTCCGGGCGGAAGACGACCTCGACGCCTGACCGCCGGCGCGCCGCGGCCGGCCGTAAGCGAGCCTCCATGCGGGTGTACCACGCACTGAGCGAGTTCGTGCCGCCGGCCGGTGGGGCCGTGGTCACGATCGGCAATTTCGACGGCGTGCATCGCGGGCACGCCGCGATCCTGACCACCGCGCGGCGCTACGCCGAGCAGGCCGGGGCGGGCCTGGTCGTGCTGACGTTCGAACCGCACCCGCTGGCGGTGCTGGCGCCCGAGCGCGCGCCGGACCGCCTGACGACGCCCGCCGAGAAGCTGACGCTGCTTGAGCGGGCGGGCGTGGCCGCGACGATCGTGCTGGCCAGCGAACCGGCCCTGTTCGCGCTCGAGGCGGAGGATTTCCTGGCGTCGCTCGTCACGCACACGCGCCCGCGCGCGATCGTGGAGGGGCCGGATTTCCGCTTCGGCCGGGGCCGGCGCGGGTCGCTGGCGACGCTCACGCAGCACGCGGCCGGGTGGGGGTACGAAGTCATCACGGTGCCGGCGCTGCGGGCGACGGACCTGCCGACCGCACCGACCATCGGGAGCACGTCGATCCGGCAGGCGCTGCGCGACGGGCGGCTCGACGAGGCCAACCAGATGCTCGGGCGGCCGTACCGCGTGACGGGCGTCGTCGGCGTGGGGCACGGCCGCGGCGCGACGATCGGGTATCCGACGGCCAACCTCGAGCAATCGCCGCACCTGCTGCCGCAGGACGCGGTGTACGCGGCCGTCGCGCAGCGCGCCGACGGCACGCTGCACCTGGCGGCGGTGAACGTGGGTCCGCAGCCGACGTTCGGGCAGGGGGCGGCGCGGGTCGAAGCGTTTCTGCTGGATTTCCAGGGTGATCTGCGGGGGCAGCGGCTGGGTCTGCACTTCCTGGCGCGGCTGCGACCGCAGCAGCGCTTCGCGGACGTCGCGGCTCTGGTGGCCCAGATCGACGCCGACGTGGCGGCGGTGCGCTCGCACGGGGCGCGGCTGGAGGAGCTGCGCGCGGCGCTGCCGGCGCTGTGGGGGCGGCGAAGCCTCCCGTGAGCCGGCGGGGCGTCGGGCGGGGCGCGGCTCCCCGCCGGGTCGTCCGCCGCGCAAAAAAGAGAGGAGCCGGACTTGCGTCCGGCTCCTGAAAAAATCTCAGTCGGCTGTTGCGGTGGTCAGATTAGCGACGACGAATCGCCAGACCCGCCAGGCCGAGGAGCAGCAGGCTCGCCGGCTCCGGAACGAACGTCACCGTCGCGCTGTTGACGGGCGGATCCGGAATCGTGACGCCCTCCGCGTTGCGAATCGCGATGCCCAGCTGCGGGTTCAGGCTGACCGTCAGCTCCTGGCCGGCGGTCGCGTTCTCGACGCGGACGACACCGAGCAGGAACTTCGTGCCTTCGCTGCCGGTCGGCAGGGTCACCAGATCGCCCGGATTGACGTCGCTGCTCGTCCAGTTGACGATGCCTCTCGCGATCACCGCCGCCATGACGCCGTTGTGGACGTAAACCGGCTGGGCACCGTCCCACCGCTTATACGCGGGGGGGGGGGTGGTCTTGTTGTGGCGGTAGATCACGCTCTTGGTGCCGTCATACGCCGCCGTGCCCTGGATCTGGAGCTGGATGCCGTAGATCTGGTCGTAGTCGTTCTCATTGACGAACTGGCCCCACAGGAAGAGGTCGTACGAACCCTCATCCAGCGTGGGCCCGATCGGGGTGGGGCCAGTGAAGCCCGGCAAGAAGTTCGTCAGCGCGGTGCTGTACTTCAGAGCATCGGAGGACATGCCGGTCGACGAGAAAAACAGGTTGATGTCCGCGCTCGCCGCGCTAACGCCGGCGATCAGAGCAACCGCAAGCAAAGTCTTCTTCATGATCCCATTCTCCCATCAAAGTGCCAGTGGAGGTGCTTCCAGCCTCCCGAGACCTAAATGTTCCTGGGTGACGCTCACCCTTCCTCTCACGTCAGTAGGTTATACCCCGGCACATGGGCGATTGCAAGCGAGAGTTTTGCTAAAACCACCCACCGCACCGGGTGCCGATAAGCTAGTCGGGCGCGGTTTCGGACGCGTATTTCCACCCTGCTTCGGTCCGCCAAAATCCGCTCGGAAACTCGTCCATCGCACTGACACCCGGCAACCCGGGCGACCCCCTCGCGACCGCCGAGCCGGTTCGATTCGGCCCACGCCGGAGCCGCCGCCCGGCCCACCGCCGGCGGGCCCGCGGAGGCAAGTCGGCTGCCACGATGGGCTTGCAAGCGAGCAGGCCTTGTGTTATCGTCCCCGCGATTGCCCAAGCGGTAGTGGTACGGCCGCTCCCGGTCGGCGCCGGGCGGGTGGCTGGACGCCCCGGGCCTGCGGCCGCGAGCCGCCGGAAGAGCCGGTGTTCCTTAAGAAGGTCATTTTGCAGGGGTTCAAGAGCTTCGCCGACCGGACGGAGTTCGAGTTCGGCGACGGCATTACGGGCATCGTCGGCCCGAACGGGTGCGGCAAGAGCAACATCCTGGACGCCGTGCGGTGGGTGCTGGGGGAGCAGTCCGCCCGGAGCCTGCGCGGGGGGAAGATGGCGGATGTGATCTTCGCGGGTTCGCGGTCGCGGAAGGCGGCCCATTTCGCGGAGGTCGCGCTGACGTTCGACAACCGCGCTCGCGTGCTCCACAGCGAGCACGACGAGGTGACGGTCGGCCGCATGTTGTACGCCAGCGGTGAGAGCGAATACCGCATCAACGGGAATGTTTGCCGGCTGAAGGACATCCGCGACCTGCTGCTTGACACCGGGGTCGGCGTGGACGCGTACAGCGTGATCGAGCAGGGCCGGGTGGACCAGCTCCTCCAGGCCGATCCCGTCGAGCGGCGCGAGATCTTCGAAGAAGCCGCGGGGATCAGCCGCTACAAGGTGCGGCGGGCCGAGGCGCAGCGGAAGCTGGAGCGCACGCGGGAGAACCTCGCTCGGCTCCAGGACATTCTCGATGAACTGGAGCGCCGCCTCCGCAGCGTGAAGCTGGCCGCGGGCAAGGCGCGGAGCTACCAGGAATACGACGCGCGCCTGCGCGAGCTGCGTTCCGCGTTCAGCCTCGCGGAGTACCACGAGCTGGAGCAGACGCGGCGCGCGGCACAGGCCCGGGCGGACGAGCTCGCGGCCGCGCTTCAGGCGGACCGCGGCGCGCTGGCGGCGGCGCAGGCGGACGCCGACGAGCAGCAGGGGGCGGTGCTGGCGCTCGAGCAGGCGCTGGAGGCGGCGGAGCACGCGCTCCAGGCGTTGCAGAGCGAGCTGAGCGCCTTGGTGGAGCGGATCGCTCAAGGGGAGCGGCGGCGGGCGGAGCTCCAGGCGCTGCGCGCGCGGCGCGCGGCACAGGCCGAGGAGCTGGCGCGGCAGGCGGCCGCCCTGCGGGCCGAGGCCGAGGCCGAGGAAGCCGCCCTCGCGCGGTTCTGCGCCGCGGAGCGGGCCAGCGGCGACCGCATCGCGGCGGTCCAGGGCGAACGCAATGCGGCCCAGGCGCGCACGGACGATTCACGTCGCGCGCTGGAGCGCGAGAAGACGGCGGCGTTCGAAGCGGTGCGGCGCGCGGCGCTGCTTCAGAACGAGCAAGCGAACCTGACGCAGCAGCGCCAGCGACTCGGCGCGCAGGCCGAACGGCACGCGACGCGTCAGGCGGACCTCGCGGCGGCGCGCGACGAGGTGCAGGCCCGCGCGGCGGAGACCGCCGAGCGGCTGGCGGCGCTCGATGCCCAGGTGGCCGCCCTGGCGGACACGCTGCGCGCGGATGACGCCCGGCTCGCGGCGCTGGCCGACGAATCGGCACAGGTCGAGGCGGCGCTGGGGGCTGCCCGGGAGCAGCGCAGCGCCCTGCAATCGCGACTCGGCCTGCTCGAGGATCTCGAGCGGCGGCTCGAAGGCGTTGACGAGGGCACCCGCGCGGTGCTGGCGTGGCGGGCCGCGGGCGGCGCCGACGGCCCGGTGCTCGGACTCGTGGCCGACCTGATCCGGATCGACGACCCGCGCGTCGCGGTGCTGCAACCGGTGCTCACGACGTTCGAGAACCACGTCGTCGTGCGGGATCTGGCCGCGTTCCTGGCGTGGCGCGCGGCCCGCGGTCCGCTGGCCGGTCCGGTCCGCGTGCTGTCGGCGGCGCGGCTCGCGGAGCGCCCGGCGCTGCTCAGCTACGTCGGCGTACCGGGCGTGGTCGCGCGGGCGCTGGACTGGGTGACCGTGGCGCCGGAGCACCGCGCGCTGGCCGAGCACCTGCTGGGTCGCACGCTCGTGGTGGAGACGCTGGAGCGCGCGATCGAGTTGGCCGCGGAGGCGCCGCCGGGCTACGTGTTCGTGACGCTCGACGGGCACGCGGTCGGGGCGGACGGGCGGCTCGTGTGCGGCGCGCCGGCCGGGGCGGCGGGACTCATCAGCCGGAAGGCGGAGATCCGACAGCTTCAGGCGGAGCTGGCGGAGGTCGAGCAGCAGTTGACGACGCTCGCCCGGCAGCGGGCGGCCATCGAAGCGGCCAGCTCGGACGCCCAGCTCCAGAAGCAGGGGCGATTGCAGGAGATCGCGACGCTGCAACGCGAGCAGGTCGAGCTGCGGGGACAACGGGCGCGGCTGGCCGACGAGGGCCAGCGGTTGCAGCGCGAGTCGGGGGTCATCAACGGCGAGCTGACGGCGGTGCAGCGGGCGCTCGACGAGGTGGCGGCGCAACTGGCCCAGTTGATGGAACAGGTGGCCGCGGTCGGGGCGGCGCAGCAGGCGCACGAAACGCGCGTCGGCGAGCTGGCCGACGAGCTGGCGGCGCTCGAAGCCGTGCTGGGCGACCTGGCCCAGCAGTACACGGCGGCCGTGGTCGCGCGCGAGCGTGCGGCCGAGCAGCGCGCGGCGGCCGAGCGGGCCCTGCGGGAGCTTCGCGGTCGCGTGGCCGCGGTGGAGCGGGAGCAGGCGGAAGCGACCGCGGAAGCCGCGGGGGCCGAGTCGCAGGGGGCGGCGGCCGAGGCGGAGGTGGCTGCGGCGCGGGAGCGGCTGGCGGCGGGTCAGGCGGAGGCGGTGACGCGGCAGGCGGAGATCACCGCGCAGCGGGCGCGGCGGCAGGAGCTGCGGGCGGCGCAGGCGGAGCGGGCGAAGGCGGTCACGGCGCTGCGGACGCAGATCGAGCAGCACGAAGCGGCCTGGCACGAGGCGCAGATGGCGCTGCGTGAGACCGCGGTGCGGACGGAGACGCTCGTGGCCCGCGTGCGGGACGAGCTGGGGCTGGACCTGGCGGCGCGGTACGCGGATTACGAGGCGGCGGAGCAGGACTGGGCGGCGGTTCGTGCGGAGATCGAGGAGCTGCGCGGGAAGATCGCGCGGCTGGGCAACGTAAACCTCGACGCCCTAGCGGAACTCGCGGAGCTGACGCCGCGGTACGAGCACATGACGGCCCAGCGGCAGGACCTGCTGGACTCGATCGGCCAGCTCGAGGCGCTGATCGCCCAGCTGGACGAGGAGTCACGCACGCGCTTCGCGGCGGCGTTCGAGGAGATCCGCGGGCATTTCCAGGAGCTGTTCCGCAAACTTTTCGGGGGCGGAAAGGCCGATGTTCTCCTGGAGGACCCGGCGCGCCCGCTGGAGTGCGGGATCGAAATCATCGCGCGGCCGCCGGGCAAGGAGCCGCAGTCGATCTCGCTGCTGTCGGGCGGCGAGAAGACGATGGCCGCGGTCGCGCTGCTGATGGCGGTGTTCCGCAGCCGGCCGTCGCCGTTCGCAATTCTGGATGAAGTCGATGCAGCCCTTGATGAATCGAACGTGGATTGTTTCAATAGCCTGCTGGTTGAGTTCCTGTCGTTGTCGCAGTTCGTGGTGATCACGCACAACAAGCGCACGATGGCGTGCTGCGATCGGTTGTACGGGATCACGATGGAAGAGCCGGGCGTCAGCAAACGGGTCAGCGTCCGGTTTGAAGAGCGTGTGAGCACGCCCAGTGTGGCGTGAGTGTTTCCTGTTCCCTTTTTTGTGAGGTTGCGCCATGGCAAAGAAGAAGGCTGCGAAGAAGAAGGTCGCGAAGAAGACCGCGAAGAAGGCCAAGAAGGCCAAGCGGACTCCGCTGAGCAGCCGGAGCTGCTAGCGCGGTCGAGTATCGGACGCGGTTGAAACAGCGCGTCCGGTCTTCGCACCGGGGCACACCTGGCGGGCGGGCCGGCCGACCTCTGGCGGACCGCCACCCCGCCGCGTGTGCCCCCTTTTTGCGCGCGGCGGCCTTCGGGCGGGCGCGGGCCGAAATCGGTCATCGTGGGAGCGGCGGGCGGGTATACTCAGGGCAGGTTTGGGTCGCGGGGCGGGCACGGTGCGGACGCCGACCGGAGCGCCGGGGCGGCGGACGCGCCCGGGCTCGACCGCGCACGTCGAGACCCGGCCCGGGAACGGTTGGAGAACCCGGCATGTACAGTACCCGTGACAAGGCACGGCGGGGATTCACGCTGATCGAATTGCTCGTGGTCATCGCGATCATCGCGCTGCTGATTTCGATTCTGCTGCCGGCTCTGGCGGAGGCCCGCGAGCAGGGCAAGCGCGCCAAGTGTCTCGCGAACCTGCGGAGCATCGGCCAGGCCATGACCCAGTACGCGGGCGAGGACCGCGCCGAGCAGCTCATCCCCATTCACATGAACATGCGCCGCCAGGTAGAGTACTGGCAGTGGCGCACCGTCAACTGGTTCGCGTGGGGTGGGCGGTCCGGCCAGGAGCCGTTCCGCGCCGGCACGAGCCTCCGCTACATGCTGGCCGATGTGGGCTGGGTGCCGGGCTCCACGACGCTGCCGGAGTACGACGCCCGCCGCCGGCCGCTGAACCTCTACGTGCTCCCGGACATCCATGGCGCCGATCAGAAGGCACTGGAGTGGTTCCACTGTCCCTCGGATCGCGGGTATCCGGATCACGAGCTGATCGACGACTCGCCGCGCGCCAACGCGGAACGCCTCTGCTACAACACGCTCGGCAACAGCTACCGGGCCAGCATGGCGTCGTTCACGCGGCACGGCGGCGGCGTCGCCTACGGGCATTTCTCCCACGGTCCCTGGGGCCATCGCTACAGCACGCTCCCCGCGCTTGGGCAGCTCGTGCTGGCGGGCGAGCCCACCTTTTTCAACATGATCGGCCAGGACCTCAACTCCGGGCAGACGCCCCCGGCCGTCATCCTGCGCGGCTGGCACAACCGCGAGATGCGGGACAACCTGCTGTTCTGCGACGGTTCGGCCCGCACGGCGCAGGCCACCCGACGCTTTGAGTTCGACAACGCGACGTTGGAGGCCATGAACGTCTACTCCGGCAACGGCGTGAGCATGCAGAACTTCTTCGTGCGCGGGCCGGGGTGGCGGCTCGACCACTACCCCACCCCCGGCGCGGTGATCTTCGGCGCGTGGGAGGCCGAGCGGGCGTCCGGCAAGTGGCCGTTCGTCAACGCACAGGAGAACTTCCGCTGACGGGGCGGCCGCAGCCCAGGCCGGAGCGGCCGGCTCACGGCGCCCGGAGCGGCGGTCGTCCGGCCGCGGCGCGCAGCCGGTTCGTCTCGACCCAGGCTTTCGGGTGCGCGGCCAGAAAGCGCACGAGGCTCGAGGGCGTGACCCCCAGCCGTTCGGCGGCGGCCGGGATGTCCCCCGCCGCGGCCGCCACGCAGTCGAGTGACAGCGCCAAGACCCACCAGAACGCGACGTTCTGAGGGCTGACGCGCAGCCGCCGGTCGCGGAGCTGAACACTGGGGGGCCATTGGATCGGATCGGGCGGCACCTGCCGCACGCCGACGGCGATGGCCTCGCGCAGCCGCATCACGGCGTTCGCGCGGTTCTCATGCTGGCCGCGGCGCTCTGCGGCGGTGACGGTGAACCCGGTGGGCCGATGCACCAGGCGCACGGCGGAGGCGACCTTGTTGCGATGCTGGCCGCCGGGACCGCCCGTGCGGTGCAGGTGCACGTCGCACTCCGCCAGCAGTCGGGCGTCGTCCCAGTCGAGGCGGGCCCGCAGGGCGGCAGCGGCCTCGTCCGGAAAACGGGGCGAATCGGCGGGCGGCATGGCGGGGCTCCGCAGCCGCAGGGCTCGGCCCGCGGCCCGGTCATGTTACCGTCGCTCCCGGGGGAGCCGTATAATCGAAGCGGCGGCCCCGCGGGCGCCGACGAGGGTTGCGCATGGCGCGCAGGGACGTTTGCAGCCGGACTCCGGGGGGAGCGGCGGAGCGCTCGCCGGCGGCTGATCTGCGCCGAGGCGCGGAGCGGGGTTTCACGCTGATTGAGCTGTTGGTGGTCGTGTCCATCATCGCGCTGCTGATTTCCATCCTGACACCGTCGCTCTCGCGGGCGCGGCAGCAGGCGAAAGGCACGGTGTGCCTGGCGCGGCTCAGCGAGTTCATGAAGGGCATCGTGGCGTACACGCACGATAACCAGTACCAGCTGCCGCCGATGATGTACAACGTGAACGCGTCGCCGGCCTCGCCCCGGCACGGCTGGTCGGAAGCGCTGTACATGTACCTGTACCAGGACCGGGATTTCAGTTTCGACGAGGACTTCCCCGTCCAACGGAACCGCGACGGCAAGTACGAGCTTTGGGTGTGCAAGGAAGCCATGCCGATCGCGAACACGACCGGCCATTACCGCGTGTACGAGTACACCTGGAGCAAGGGCGCGCTGGATCAGATCAAACCCAAGCTGCCGGTGCTCATGGACGCCAACCCCCGCGTGACCGACCCGCTGGACCTGCGGCGGCCGGACATCCCCAAGGAGCACATCGCCGGTCTGGAGGGCGAGGCGTACATCGACGAGCGGCATTACGGCGGCGCGAACTACGCGTTCAACGACGGGCACGCGGTCCGCGACACTGCGCTCAAGGAGAAGCTCGCCGAAGACTGGGACCTCGACCCGCTCACGCCGAATCGATGAGCACGCTAACGTACCTCGACAACAACGCCACGACCCGGCCGGACGACCGCGTGGTCGCTGCGCTGGTGCCGCTGCTGACCGAGCAGTGGGGCAACCCTTCCAGCGCGCACCGCTTCGGGGTGCAGGTGGCCGCGCTGGTCGAGCAGGCCCGCGAACACGTCGCCGGGCTGATCGGCGCGCGGGCTACCGAGATCGTGTTCACCAGCGGCGGGACCGAAGCCGACAACACCGCCGTGCGCGGCGTGCTCGGGGCCCGGCCGGATCGGCGCCATGTCGTGATCTCGGCGGTCGAGCACCACGCGATCTTCGAGCTGGCCGAAGCGCTCGAGCACGAGGGCGTGGCGGTCACACGCGTCGGCGTGGACGCGGCCGGGCGGCTGGACGTCGCGGCGGTGACGGCGGCGCTGCGGCCCGACACGGCCCTCGTGTCGGTCATGCTGGCGAACAACGAGACGGGGGTGATCTATCCCGTGCGGGAAATCGCGGCGGCGGCGCGGGCCCGCGGCGTGCCGGTCCACACCGACGCCGTCAACGCGCTGGGCAAGATGCCGGTCAATGTGGAGGACCTCGGCGTCGCGCTGCTGTCGCTCAGTGGGCACAAGATTCACGGGCCCAAAGGGGTCGGGGCGCTGTACGTGCGCCGGGGGACGCCGCTGCGGCCGTTCCAGGTCGGCGGGTCGCAGGAACGCCAGCGCCGCGGCGGCACGCTCAACGCGCCCGGCATCGTGGGGCTGGGCGAGGCCTGTCGGATCCTGAGCGAGCTGAACGGGGCACATTGGCCGCGGATGCGCGCGCTGCGGGACCGGCTCGAAGCGGGGATTCGGGCCAGCGTGCCGGACGCGGTGATCGTCGGGGCCGAGAGCGAGCGGTTGCCGAACACGACCTGCGTGTGCTTTCCGGGCGTCATCTCGGAACCCGTCGTGCTGCTGCTCAGCGAGGCCGGCGTCTGCGTCTCGAGCGGGGCCGCCTGCTCGAGCGGTTCGATCGAGCCGTCGCATGTGCTACAGGCCATGCGCATTCCGCCGCACATCGCCCAGGGTGAGGTGCGCTTCTCGCTGAGCCGACAGAGCTCGGAAGCGGACGTCGATCGGGCGCTGGAGCTGCTGCCGGGCGTGCTGCGCAAGGTCGCGGCCAGCGGGGTCTGACACGCGGCGGTGTCGCACGGGCGGGCGACTCGGTCGGCTGCGAACGCGGGGAGCGCCCGCGTTAGAATCCACCACGTGAGGATGCCGCGGTTTCATGTCCCTGGACTGCGGGCCGGGCGACTGGCGCTCGATGCCGCCGAGAGTCGTCACGCGCTGACCGTGCTGCGGCTGTCTCCGGGGGACCGGGTGGAGCTGTTCGATGGGCAGGGCGGCCATGCGACGGCGACGCTCGTTGATGATGCAGCGCCGGGACGCCGCGCCCGCCGCGGTGGCCGCGCGTTCGTCGAAGTCGGCGAGGTGCGGGTCGAGCCGGCACCCACGCGGCGGCTGACGCTTTGCGTCGCGGCCTGCAAAGGTCCACGCCTGGACTGGCTGGTCGAGAAGTGCACGGAGTTGGGGGTGGACCGCATTCACCTTGCCGCGTTCGAGCGCTCGGTCGTTCACGTGCGCGAAGCCCACGTGACGAAGCTGCTCCGGGTGGCGACCGAGGCGTGCAAACAATGCGGGCGCAACCGCTTGCCGCTGCTCTCGGTCGGCGACCCCTGGCGGACCGTGCCGACTGCCGACGAAAGGCTGCTCGTGTGCGACCCGGAGGCACCGGCGACGACAATCGGCGACCACATCACGAGCGGGCCCGGTGCGCTGACCGCCGTCATCGGCCCGGAGGGCGGACTGACCGACGCCGAGAACGCCCATTTACGCAGCTTGTATGCCGTGCCGGTGCGGCTGGCATCGCACGTACTCAGAGTGGAGACAGCGGCGGTCGCCGTCGCCGCGACGTGGGCGGCAGCCTCGCGGGCGTGACCTCAGGGGGGTGAGCGATCGCGGGGGCGTGTTGGGTTTATTAAGGATCGTTGAAGCTCATCTAATCGTTAAAGAGAGAAGGCGAGCTTTCTGCTCGCCACCGACTCCGAACACCCACAGTCTCCCTCGCACGCGAGTCGATCTCTCTTCCCCGCCCGTGTCCTCCCTTCCCCAACTGTTCCACTGTAACCACATGCGTGTGACTAGGTCAACACAATTGGGATCGTATTCATCTGAAATATGTAAGCTTATTTTTATCAAATACTTATGACGTACTTGCGGATGAAATTTGTCTTCCGTGAGCGCGCGCCGAGCACGTTGTTGGAACCCCAGAAAACGTTCGGGCCGGGCAAATCATCCGCGCGCCGTCCGGCCGGGACGTTCCGCCGCAGCGCGAATGCCAAGCAGTGTGAGGAGCAGCGACTCAAGCTCGGCGAGCGGCCAGACCGTCGCCGCGTCGCTCCTGGCGTTCGGAGGGTCGTCGTGCACTTCCATGAAAAGCGCGTCGATCCCGGCGGCCACGGCGGCGCGGGCGAGGAGGGGGATGAACTCGCGGCGGCCGCCGGTGACGTGGCCCCCTTCGCCGGGGTACTGAACCGAGTGCGTCGCGTCGAAGACCACGGGGGCGAATGAGCGCATGACCGCGAGCCCTGTGAAGTCGTTCACAAGTCGCTCGTAGCCGAAGAAAGTGCCACGGTCGGTCACGAGCACATTCGTGTTTCCCGTCTCGCGCACCTTGGCGACGGCTAGTTCCATTTTCTCCGGCGCGAGGAACTGCCCTTTCTTGATGTTCACCGCGCGGCCGGCCCGCCCGCAGGCCAGCAACAGGTCGGTTTGCCGACAGAGGAACGCCGGCACTTGGAGCACGTCGAGCACCGCGCCCGCGGCCGCGGCCTGCGCGGGCTCGTGAATGTCGGACAGGACCGGCACGCCGATCTCGCGCCGCACGCGGCCGAGGATGGCCAGTCCGGCCTCGAGCCCGGGGCCGCGAAACGAGTGGCCGCTGGAGCGATTGGCCTTGTCGAAGCTGGCCTTGAAGACGTACGGAACACTCAAGCGCCGGGTCAGTGCGGCGATCTGTTCCGCCATGCGGAGTGTGTGCGTTTCGGATTCGATGACGCAGGGCCCGGCGATGAGCAGGAGGGGATGGCCGGGGCCGACGGTGTGCGGGCCGATGACGGCAACGGGGGTCGTGGACATGCCGCGCATGGTAGCACGGCGCGGCGAGCCGGACAGCGTGGAATCGAAGCCGGGTGTTACAGGAGAGGCGTGCCCCAGCGCCGTTCGTACGCCTCGTCGTTGATGATCGCGAACAGTCCGTCGTCGTCGAGGGCTACGTCGTAAATCGCGTCGCTGATGCCGCGCGTGGCGAAGTAAAGTGTCAGCGCGTGGCGCACATCCTCCGGTTCGGCGGTCGGCGCCAGGTCGAGGTCGACCATACGCACCTCGGTGTTGTCGTAGCCGCAACGCGGCACGCATCGCAGCATCAGAGCGGTCTTCTTCATTCCGCCGGCTTCCTTGGGGCTCGCAGCCTGGCGATCGCCCTCTGGATTATACGAATCAACGGGTGTCCGCATTCAGTCGCTCCGAGCACCCGACGACTTGAGCGTGCGCCGGCTGCGTGAAAAACCGGCGAAGATCGAATGAAGGCCGCGTGTGGGCCTATCCGCGAGTTATCGCGCCCTGGCGCGGCGCGAACGCGGGTTCGCGGACGACGCGGCGGCGTCGGCGGATTCTGCGGGGTCGTCAGGCCGCGGGCAACGCGTCGACGAGCTGCGCGATCTCCTCTTCGGTATTGTAAAAGTGTGGGCTGGCCCGCAGCCGGCCGAGGCGGCGGGAGAGCACGATCTTGAACTCGTCGCGCAGATGCCGCTTGAGCGCGGCGAGGTCGCACTTATCGGACGAGAACGTCACGATCCCGCTCCACTCGGTGGCCGTTCGCGGGCTGTGCACCGTCCAGCCCTTGCGCCGGAGCCCCTCGACGAGCAGATCCGTCAGCAGCTTCACGCGCTTCTGGATCTCCTCGATGCCGACTTCGAGCAGGAGATTCAGCGAGGCGCCCAGCGCGCAGATACCGGCGAGGTTGTAGGCGCCGCTGTCGAAGCGCCGGGCATCACCGTGCAGGTCGATCCGGACTTCGTTCGAGTCGAACCAGTGCTTCATGCACAGGTAGCCGATCTCGCTGGGCCGCAGGTGCCCGATGAGCTCACGCCGGCAGAAGAACAGACCCGCGCCCTCCGGGCCGCAGAGCCATTTGTGGCCGTCGGCCGCGAGGAAGTCGATGTTCATCTTCCGCACGTCGATCGGGTGGACGCCGAGGGCCTGGATCGCGTCGACCAGCAGCAGTACGCCCCGCTCCTGGCACAGCTCCCCGAGCCGCGTCAGGTCGATCCGGAAGCCGTTGCTCCACTGCACGGCCGAAATGGCCACGATGCGCGTCCGGCGGTCGATGGCGGCTGCGAGCCGGTCGAACGGCAGACGGCCCTGGTCATCGGCGACGCGTTTGAGCTGGACGCCGCGCTGCTCGAGGTGCATCCACGGGTACACGTTGGCGGGGAACTCGAGCGTGTTGGACACGACGTTGTCGCCGGTGACGAAGGGGATGCCGTTGGCGACGTAGTTGATGCCCTCGGTGGTGTTCTTGACGAACGTGATCTCGTCGGGGTCGGCGTTGATCAGGCGGGCCACGGCCTGCCGCACATGGTCGGCGGTGCGGTAATACGTGCCGTCGAGGTAGGACGCCTGGGACATTTCGCGGGCGTAGGCGATCATGGCCTCGGCCGCGGGGCCGGACAACGGGGCGACGGCGGCGTGGTCCTGGAAGTTGAACCGCCGCGTGATCGGGAACCGTTCGCGAATGTGCTCGATGTCTCGCATGGTGCATCCCGCGCAGCCGCTGCGCAGCACTTATTGTAACGGGACGGCAAGAGTCCGTCAGGTTCGGCCGGGAGCGGCCGGCGGCCGCTACTGCCGCGGTCGGGCCGGTGCTATCATCGCGCGGCGCGGGCTGGCGGGTCCGCGCAGGAAGCGGAAGCCATGACCGAGCTGACTCCCCGGGAAATCGTCCAGGCGCTGGACCGGTTCATCATCGGCCAGGAGGACGCGAAGCGCATTGTCGCGATCGCAATCCGCAACCGCTGGCGGCGGCTGCGACTGCCGCGCGAGCTGCGCGCGGACGTCGCGCCGAAGAACATCCTGATGATCGGACCGACGGGGGTCGGCAAGACAGAGATTGCGCGGCGGCTGGCGCAGCTCGTGGACGCTCCGTTCATCAAGGTCGAGGCGACCAAGTTCACCGAGGTCGGGTACGTCGGTCGTGACGTGGACAGCATCGTGCGGGACCTGGTCGAGCGGGCGGTGGCGCTGGAGCGGGAGCGGGCGGCCGTGGCGGTGCGGACGCGGGCGGTGGCGGCCGCGGAGGACCGCATCCTTGACCAGCTCTTGCCCGGGGGGGAGGCGGCCGGGCCCGACGAGGACGACGCGGAGCGCCGGCAGCGGACGCGCGAGAAGCTGCGGGGGCAGTTGCGGGCCGGCGGGTTGGCGGACCGCACGGTCGAGGTGTCGGTGCAGGAGCGCTCGGTGCCCGTGCACGTCATGTCGAACATGGGGCTCGACCAGATGGGCCCGGAGTTCGAGCAGATGATGGAGCGGATCATGCCGCCGCGGGCGCACCGCCGTCGGATGCCGGTGCCCGAAGCGCTCGAGTTCCTCACGCAGCAGGAGGTGGACCGGCTGCTGGACCACGATGCGCTCCAGCAGGCCGCCCTGCGCCGCTGCGAGGAAGGGGGCATCGTGTTCCTCGACGAGCTCGACAAGATCTGCGGTGCGGGGCTCGTGGACGGCCTGGGGCCGGAGGTGTCGCGCAGCGGCGTGCAGCGCGACCTGCTGCCGCTCGTTGAGGGCACGACCGTCAGCACGCGCTATGGGCTGGTGCGGACGGACCACATCCTGTTCATCGCGGCCGGCGCGTTCACGCAGGCTCGGCCGAGCGACCTGATGCCGGAGCTCCAGGGCCGGTTTCCGCTGCGGGTGGAGCTCAAGGACCTGACGGCCGAGGATTACCACCGCATCCTGACCGAGCCCGAGAACGCGCTGCTCAAGCAGCAGGTGGCGCTGCTGGCGACGGAGGGGGTGACGGTCACGTTCACGGACGAGGCGATCGTCGAGATGGCCGAGATGGCGTACAAGGCCAACCAGATGCTGGAGAACATCGGCGCGCGGCGGCTGTACACGATCGTTGAGAAAGTCTTCGAGGAAATCGCGTTCAACGCGTCGGACGCCGTGAACAAGGCGGTAACGATCGACGTGGACTATGTGCGGATGCGGCTGGCGGACGTGCTGGAGGATGAGGAGCGGCGCCAGTTCGAGTTGTGAGGGGGATTTCGGGCTTCGTCGGTCGCCCGCCCCGGCGGTCGCGGTGCGACGCGTGCAGGGAACGGGCCGACGCCGCGCTCGGATGCCGAAGCCGTGACGGCGCCGCCGGTGTGCTCGACACCAGGGGCGCGCTCGGGGCCGCATGAACGCCGCCGGACCCGCGGTTATCATCCGCGTTGGACCGGCCGCATCGGACCGCGGCCGAGGAGGCGCGCCATGTCCGGCCGGCAACGAATCGATGCGTGGGCGGTGAAGCGGGGCGGCTTGTTGCGAGGCGCGCTCCTTGCGCTGCTGTGGGCGGCGGGGCCGGCCACGACCCTCGGGCCGGTGTTGGCGGCGGCCGCGGGGCAGGGCACGCCCGCGGGCTTCACGGCCCTGTTCAACGGGCGGGACCTGAGCGGCTGGCAGGGGCTCGTCGGCGGCCCGCCGGAGCGGGCGAAGCTGAGCCCGGAAGAGCTGAGATCGAGGCAACAGCAGGCCGACGAGACCATGCGGGCACATTGGAAGGTCGTCGACGGCGTGATCGTCTTCGACGGCGCAGGCGACAGCCTTTGCACGCAGCGCGAGTTCGAGGACTTCGAGCTCATCGTTGACTGGCAGATCGGGGCCCAGGGCGACAGCGGCATCTATCTCCGCGGCTGCCCGCAGGTCCAGATCTGGGACAACCCGGAGGGCTCGGGCGGGCTGTGGAACAACAAGAAGTTCGCGGCGCGGCCGCTCATCGTGGCGGACCGGCCGGTCGGGGAGTGGAACCGCTTCCGGATCCGCATGGTCGGCGAGCGGGTGACGGTGTACCTCAACGATCTGCTGGTGACGGACGACGTCCCGCTGGAGAACTACTGGGAGCGGGACAAGCCGGTGTACGCTCGCGGCCCGATCGAGTTGCAGAGCCACAAGACGCCGCTGAAGTTCCGCAACATCTTCATTCGCGAGCTGCCGCGCAAGCCGCCGCCGCCTGCCCCGGTGCTGAAGCGCGGCGACCGTGTGGCGGTGGTCGGCGACTCGATCACCGAGCAGAAGCAGTACAGCCGGTTCATCGAGGACTACCTGCTGGCGTGCGTGCCGCAGCTCGAGCTGTCGTGCGTGCAACTCGGCTGGAGCGGCGAGCGCGCGCCGGGGTTCGCGGAGCGCCTGGAGCACGACCTGCTGCCGCTGAAGCCCACCGTGGTCACGACGTGCTACGGGATGAACGACGGGAGCTACCGTGCGTATGAGCCCGCGATCGGCGCGACCTACGCGAAGGCGCTGCGGGACATCGTGACACGGCTGCGGCAGGCCGGCGTGACGGTCGTCGTCGGCGCGCCCGGCGCGGTGGATCTGGACACCTTTCGCCGCCCGGACCTGCCCGCGGATGTGTACAACGCGAACCTCGCGCAGCTCCGCGACCTCGCGCGCGAGCGGGCCTGGGAGGAGAGTCAGCCGTTCGCGAACGCGCACGACCACCTGATGGTCGCGATGCGCAAAGCCAAGCCGGTGCTCGGCCCGGCTTACCATGTCTGCGGCGGCGACGGAATCCATCCCGCCCCGAACGGCCACCTCGTCATGGCCTACGCGTTTCTCAAGGCGCTTGGGCTCGACGGCGAGATCGGCACCGTGACCGTGGACCTGGCCGCCGGCGGCACGACCGCCACCGCGACCGACGGACACAACGTGCTCTCGGCCGCGGCCGGCGCGGTCGAGCTCGAAAGCACGCGCTACCCATTCTGCTTCTACGGTGAGCCGAACTCGCCGACGGCGACGCGCAGCATCCTGCCGTTCGTGCCGTTCAACGCCGACCTCAACCGGTTGACGCTCGTGGTGCGGAACCTGCCGACGCCGGCCGCGACGGTCACGTGGGGCGAGACGCGGCGCTTCACGCGCGAGCAGCTCGAGGCGGGCGTGAACCTCGCGGCGGAGTTCCTGGACAATCCGTTCAGCGAACCGTTCCGACAGCTCGACGAGCTGGTCGCGCGGAAGCAGGCGTTCGAGACCGCGCTGGTCAAGGAGTGTTTCGCGTCGTTCCGCCGCATCCGCAGCCTCGCCCCGGACGATCCGGCCGTCGAGGAGGCCATCGCGACGTTGCGGACGAAGCTGCTGGCGGCGCAGGAGCGTTGGCAGGCCGACGCGCGGGCGGCCGTGAAGCCGGTGCGGCACACGCTGGTGATCCAGCCGGCAGAGTGAACCGCGGCCGGCGACCGACGACGGAGACGCGGCGCATGACGCCTGCCGATGTTCTGAATCTGATCCACGAGTACGCGGCCGAGCACATCGACCTGCGCTACACGGACCTGCGCGGCCGGCTGCGGCATGTCACGGTGCCGGCGACGCGGCTGGAGCCGGCCGGGTCGGGTTTCGCGCCCGTGCCGCATGGGGAGGGAGCGCTGATGGCCGACGCGGCCACGGCCTTCGCCGACCCGTTCTGCCAGCATCCGACCGTGGCGCTGCTGGCGGAGCGCGCGGCGGCGGGCGGTGGTGCGCCGCTGGACTCGGAACCGCGGGCGGTGGCGCGGCGCGCGGCGGCGGCGCTGGCCGCGAGCGGGCGGGTCGATGCGCTCGAAGTGGGGCTCGAGCTCGAGTTCTTCGTGTTCGACCAAGCGTATTTTGAACAGGGCCAGGCGGCGGCCCGCTACGGGGTGGACTCCCGCGAGGGCGTGTGGCGCCGGGGACGCGACGAGGCGGACAACCTCGGGCTGGCGCTCGATGGCGCGCGGGCCGGCGAGGCCGCGCCGCCGTCGGATACGCTCCACAACCTGCGGGCGGAGATGGTGGCGGCGCTGGCCGCGTGCGGCGTCGAGTGGGAAGAGCACCGGCGCGGCCCCGCCACCGGCGGACATGCGGTGATTCGCCTGGCGCCGCGGCCGCTGGTGGCGGCGGCCGACGCGGTGCAGGTGCTCAAGTACGTCGTGCGGAACGTCGCCGCGCGGCACGGCAAGGTGGCGACGTTCATGCCGCAGCCGCTGGGCGACGGGCCGGGGAGCGGCGTCGTGGCGACGCTTCGGCTCACGCACGCCGGGCGGCCGGTGGCGCGGGAGACGGCGGTCGCGGCGGCGGCGGGCGTCGGGCGTCACGCGGCGAGCCTGGCGGCGCTGACGCGGCCGACGACGAACAGCTTCCGGCGCCGGGCGGTGGTGGATTGCGGCGGCACGGGAAGCGGCGGGGCGGTGGACGTCGCGGTGGAGGGTGCGGGCAGCCCGGTTCTGCGGTACGAAGGCATGGACGGCAGCGCGAATCCGTACCTGGCGCTGGCGGCCGTGGCGGCGGCGCTGTGCGACGGGCTGAACGGCGGCGGGGCGACGGGGGGGCACGTCGATCGGCCGGACGACCTGGAGGCGGCACGCGGCGCACTCGCTGCGGATTCCGAATACCTGACCCGCGGCGGCGTATTCGCGCCGGCGCTGCTGGCGATCTGGGATGGCGTGCTGGCGGCGGACTGCGCGGCGGTGCGTTGCCGGCCGCACCCATACGAGTTCTGCCTGTACTTCGATCTGTGAGGCCGGCGCGCGGCCGACCGGCGGAGGGTGCGGGCTGCGGGCTTTCGGCATATAGTGAACGTGGCCGACGGCGTGACGCGTGGCGCGGGGGCCGCGCTGGCCGCCGGGCCGGGAGAACGGCGATGGCACAGTCGCGTGAAGAGGAACTGGCGCTGCGGGTTCAGGAAGAGCATCAGGCCCTCAACCAGCTCTGCCAGGTCGTCCGCGGGCACATGGCCTCGGCCGGGCCGAGCTACACGCCGGCGTGGCTGACGGGGCTGCGGACGGCGTTCGAGCGGGTGCACGCGCACTTCCAGCGCTGGGTCGAGATCAAGGAGCGCGACGGGTACCTTGAGACCGCGTTGAGTTTTCGGCCGACGCTGGCCAAGCAGGTGGCGGCGGTCAAGGCCGAGCATGGCCAGTTGCTGCAAATCGCGGAGGCGATTCGGGCCACGCTGGCGAGCGTGCGGCCGGAGGACCGGCTGTTGCTGGCGGACGCGTGCGACCGGATCGAACGGTTCATCGAGCTGATGCGGCAGCACGAGCAGCGGGAGAACATGCTGGTGCTGTTCGCGTGCAACCAGGATCTGGGCAGCGACTGAGAGCGGACGCCGCCGCCGGCGGCGCCGCGAACCGGTCGGGGCGGCGCGCGGACGGTTCCGGGCATTTCAGAGAGGGCGCGAGACATGGCGATGGCGGCGCTTCTGCGGTGGAGCATGGTGCTGGTGTTGGGCGGGGGGCTGGCGGCGTTGGCGCACGGAGCGGAGTACGCGATTCCGGCGGACTCGCCGATCGCGCCGGCCCTGCAGAAGGCCGAGCAGGCGGTGGCGGCGATCGTCGCGGTGCCGGACGGGCAGCGGACGTTCGAAAACACGCTGGGCGCGCTGGACGACTTGATCGTGCAGCTCCAGCTCGACACGCAGATGCCGATCTTCATGGCGTACGTGTCGACCGACGCGGCGGAGCGCGAGCGCGGGCAGCTCGCCGAGCAGCACTTCGGCGACTGGCTGGTGGAGCTGGGCAAGCGGGAGGACCTGTACCGCGCGGTGCGGGCGGTGGCGGACTTGAAGCCGCAGCTCAACCGGGAGCAGCAGACGCTGCTCGATGACACGCTGCGGGACTTCCGCCGGGCCGGCATGGAGAAGCCGAAGGAGGTCCGCGACCGGGTCAAGGCCCTGGAACTCGAGGAGAACAAGCTCGGGCTGGAGTTCAACAAGAACATCCGCGAGGACGAGACGAAGGTGCCGCTGACGAAGGCGGAGCTGCGGGGCGTGCCGGAGGCCGTGGTCAGCCGGATCCCGTGCGAGGGCGACCTGCACCAGTGCGGTCTCGACCCCCCGACGTACATGGCGATCATGACCTACGCCGACGTCGAGGCCACCCGCGAGAAGGTCTACCGCGCGTACAAGCGCATCGGCGGAACGAAGAACATCGCGCTGCTCGAGCAGATCCTCAAGCTGCGCGCGCAGAGGGCCCAGCTGCTCGGCTACGCCCACATCGCGGACTACAACACCGAGCCGCGCATGGTGAAGAACGCCCGCACGGTGCAGGAGTTCTACGCGAAGCTGCGGCCGTTGATCCGCCGCAAGGCGGAAGCCGATTTCGCCAAGTATCGGGCGGCCAAGCGGCAGCTCACGGGTGATCCGCAGGCGCAGGTGTACGCCTGGGACCAGTTCTACCTCGACAACTGGCTGCTAAAGAACAAGTACGCGGTCGACAACGAGAAGGTGCAGGAGTACTTCCCGCTTGACCGGGTCATCACGGGGTTGTTCGACGTCACGCAGCGGCTGTACGGCGTCGAGTTCCGCGACGTGACGGACAAGGCCCGGGAGCAGGGCCCGCCGCTATGGCATGAGAGCGTGCGCGTGTACGAGGTGTGGGACAAGGCGACCAGCCGACACGTGGGGACGTTCTACATGGACCCGTACCCCCGCGAGGCGAAGTACAACCACTTCGCGGTGTTCGGGCTCTACCCGCGGAAGGTCTGGGCCGACGGTCGGGTCCAACTGCCGGTCGCGGCGATCGTCTGCAACTTCCCGCCGCCGTCCCCCGACCGGCCGTCGCTGATGACACACGAGGACGTCGTGACGTTCTTCCACGAGTTCGGACACTGCCTGCACAACGTTCTGACCGAGGTGTCCCTGGGCATGCTGTCCGGCGCCGCCACCACGCAGGACTTCGTAGAGCTGCCCAGCCAGATGTTCGAGAACTGGTGCTGGGACCCGGAGGTGCTCAACACGTTCGCCCGGCACTACCGGACGAACGAGCCGCTTCCGGCCGACCTGCTCAAGGCGATGATCGCCAGTCGCAACGTCAGCAGCGGCGTGAAGGCCGAGCGGCAGGTGTACTACGGGCTGCTCGACCTGGCCTACAACCTGTCGCGGGACGGGCAGCTCGACACGACGAAGATCGCGAACGACCTCATGGCGGAGTGCGAGCTCTTCCCGCCGGTGCCCGACACCTACGTGCAGGCGGGCTTCGGCCACCTCACGAACTACGCGGCGGGCTACTACGGGTACATGTGGTCGCTCGTCTACGCGCAGGACGTCTTCACTTATTTCAAGGAGCACGGGCTCCTGAACCCGGAGGCCGGAAAGCGCTACCGCGACCTGATCCTGTCGCGCGGCGGCAGCGTGGACGAAATGGACATGCTCAGGAGCTTCCTCGGGCGCGAGCCCCGGATGGAGCCGTTCCTGACCTATCTCGGCCTGGACGCCAACGCGAACTAGCGCCGCCCCGTCCCGCTCGGGCGGCCACCTGCCAGATTGACAGAACGCTGACACAGCCGGCACGGGGTGCGTCCGCGTGGCGGCCCATGCAGGGCAGGGGGTCTTCTGTTGTAAGTGTATGTATGGCAGCTCCTTATGATGGCGTGTGCCTCCTGCCCGATTTGCGGACGGTGCGGCATGGGGCTTGCATCTGGCGGGGGTGAGCGGCGCAGGGTGCGCTGCGCCCGCGGCCCGGATGAGTCCGGGCGGCGAATGAAACAACTTGTTGCAGTGTAAGAGTTTAAGGAGCGATCATGGCCAAGGTCTCGATCCGGCCGCTGGGCGAGAAGGTGCTCGTGAAGCGTCTCGAAGCGGAAGATAAGACGGCCGGCGGCATCGTGCTGCCGGACACGGCAAAAGAGAAGCCGAAGCGTGGGACGGTGCTGAGCGTGGGGGATGGAAAGCTGCTCGACAACGGCCAGCGGAAGAGCCTGCAAGTGAAGGCGGGCGACAAGGTGCTGTTCAGCAGCTATGCCGGCACCGAGGTCAAGGTCGACGGTGAAGAGATGATCATCATGGACGAGGGCGACATCCTGGCCGTCCTCGACTAGGTCAACGGTTTTCGTGGAATGAGCCCGGCCGCGGGGCGGCCGGCCGAAACCTGGCTGAGCAGCGGCCGGCCCCGGAAGCCGGCACCTGGTGGAGAGAGCGATGCCTGCGAAGCAGATTGCGTACGACATGGAAGCCCGCGAGGCGATCCGCCGCGGCGTGCGGCAGCTCGCGAAGGCGGTGAAGGTGACGCTCGGCCCCCGCGGCCGGAACGTGGTCATCGAGAAGTCCTTCGGCGCGCCGACGGTGACGAAGGACGGCGTGACGGTGGCGAAGGAAGTGGAGCTGGCGGACGCCTACGAGAACATGGGCGCGCAGATGGTGAAGGAAGTCGCCAGCAAGACGTCGAAGGACGCGGGGGACGGGACGACGACGGCGACGATCTACGCGGAGGCGATCTACGACGAGGGGCTGAAGAATCTCGCGGCGGGCGCGAACGCGATGGAGCTGAAGCGCGGCATCGACCTGGCGGTCGACGCGGTGATCGAGCAGCTCAAGAAGTTGGCGGTGCCGGTGAAGGGTAAGGAGCAGATCGCCCAAGTCGGCACGTGCGCGGCCAACCAGGATGCGGAGATCGGCCAGAAGATCGCCGAGGCGATGGAGAAGGTCGGCAAGGACGGCGTGATCACGGTCGAGGAGGGCAAGGGGATCGAGACGACCGTGGACCTGGTGGAGGGCATGCAGTTCGACAAGGGCTACATCTCGCCGCACTTCGTCAACAAGCCCGAGTCGATGGAGGTCGCGCTCGACAACCCGTACATCCTGGTGCACGAGAAGAAAATCTCGTCGGTGAAAGACCTGCTGCCGCTGCTGGAGCAGGTGGCCAAGGCGGGCAAGCCGCTGCTGGTGATCGCCGAGGAGGTCGAGGGCGAAGCGCTGGCGACGCTGGTGCTCAACAAGCTGCGCGGCGTGCTGCAGTGCTGTGCGGTGAAGGCTCCGGGCTTCGGCGACCGGCGCAAGGCGATGCTGGAGGACATCGCGATCCTGACCGGCGGCACGGCCGTATTCGAGGACCTGGGCATCAGTCTCGAGAAGCTCAAGCTCAGCGACCTGGGCCGCTGCAAGCGCGTGGTGGTTGACAAGGAGACCTGCACGCTCATTGAGGGCGCCGGCGACACGGCCAAGATCAAGGGCCGGATCGAGGCGATCAAGAACGAGATCGAGACGACGACCAGCGACTACGACCGCGAGAAGCTCGAGGAGCGGCTGGCGAAGCTGTCGGGCGGCGTGGCCCAGATCAACGTCGGGGCCGCGACCGAGGTCGAGATGAAGGAGAAGAAGGCCCGGGTCGAGGACGCGTTGCACGCGTGCCGCGCGGCCGTCGAGGAAGGCATCTTGCCGGGCGGCGGCGTGGCGGTGCTGCGCTGCGACGCGGCGCTGGACGCGGCGGCCAAGAAGGCCCGGGGCGACCAGAAGACCGGCGTGGACATCGTCCGCCGGGCGCTGCGGGCGCCGATCCGGCAGATCGCCGAGAACGCCGGCCTGGACGGCTCGATCGTCTGCCAGAAGGTTCAGGAAGGCGAGGGCAACTTCGGCTACAACGCCCTGACGGGCGAGTACGGCGACATGATCAAGATGGGGGTCATCGTGCCGCTCAAGGTCGAGCGCATTGCCCTCGAGAACGCGGCGTCGGTCGCCGGGCTGCTGCTCACGACGGACGCGGCGGTCAGCGAGCTCAAGGAAAAGGAGGAGGACAAGAAGGGCGCGTAAGGGCCCCGGCGATCCACGCCGCAACTTCGAGAACGCGAACCGGCCCCGCCGCCCGGCGGGGCCGGATGCGTTGCAGCCCGGGCGGAGCGTCGCGTTCCCAACCGTCCCGGGGCGGACGGGCAGGCCCCCTGCGGGAGCGGCACGGCGGCGCAAACGGAGCGTCCGCCGCCCGGGGCGAGACGGCGTCGGGTGCTTCCCGCGCCTGCGTCAGGACGGCCCGATGTTCGTGAACTCGGCCGCCACGCGACTCGTGGTGATCGAGACGGGCTCGACGCGGATGATGCGCGCGGCGCGGGCCCAGGGACGGCTGCGGGGGCCGAGCGAAATGTGTGCTCCGACCGACGGGCTGTCCGGCCGGTCGGTCAGCATCGCGAGTCCGGATTCCGACGCACTCACGAGAAGACCGCTGCGCGACCGCGCGTCCCCGTTGATGCGCCAAGAAATGCGTTTCCAGCAGGCTGTGCGCTCGGTCGTGCGGCGCGTCAGCCCCGCGCGGTCCCGGCGTCTGCGATCCAGAATCATCGTTCCGCTACTCCCAGCGGCGAACGATCCCCGGTTCCTCAACACCCTTTCGTCTGTTCTTATCGTTTCATCCGGACACCGGGTTGAGCATGGTTCGGCGTCCGCTGCGTCGCGGCCGCGCGCCACCGAGAGCGCGCGGTCGGACTAGCGGGCGGCCAGGACCCGCGGGGTCGTGTCGCCGCTCAGCACGTCGATGACGTGTCGCCGGACTGCGGACGATGACCGGGCGGGCGGAGCGACGTCCGCGGTCGTGCGCGCCGGGCGGGCCCCGCGCGCCAGGTAGCGGACCGCGGCATCGACGACACGCGGGTCGAAGTGCCGGCCCCGCTCTCGCTTGAGCGACCAAAGCGCGGCCGACAGCGAACAGGCGGTCTGATACGGGCGGTGCGAGGTCATGGCCACGAACGCGTCAGCCACGCACAAGACGCGGCTACCGACCGGCGTATCCACGCCCGGCCCGTCGCGGTAGAGGCGGTGGTGGCCGCGGATGAAAGTGCTCACCACGCGGTCAACGCCGAGGCGCAGACTCATATCGGCGCCGTCGTCGGCGTGTCGGGCGAGCAGGTGTCGCTCGGCGACGGTGAGCGGTCCGGGCCGGGCCAAGACCGGTTCCGGGACGAGCAGCTTGCCGAGGTCGTGGAACAGCCCGGCGGTGTGCAGATGCTCGAGCGTGCCGGGGTCCAGGTCCAGCGCTTCGCCGAACGCCACGGCCAGGGCCGCCACCCGGCGCGCGTGCCGCGTCAGATGCTCGCGCTGCACGGGGCCCAGCCACGGCGCGAACTGGGTCAGGAGTTGCTCGAGCCGCTCGTGCGGAGTGGCGCCGGTCAGGCCGGGCACGGCCCGATCGAACAGGACCAGCGGCCACGTGCAGACGCGATCGCGCCCGAGGTTCTTGGCGAAGTAGAGCGCCTCATCGGCCTGCGTGATCAGCTCCTCGGAATAGTCGCGGCTGGCGCAGGCGGCCACGCCGACGCTCGCGGTGACGTGAATGCGCCGCTCCTTGTGCACGATCTCCAGGTTGGCAATCCGCTCGCGGATTTCGTCGGCGAGATAGACGGACTCCGCGAGCGTGCCACCGGGCCGCAGAATCAGGAACTCCTCGCCGCCCCAGCGGCAGGCCACGTCGCGGGGGCCGACGGCGGCCCGCAGCGCCGCCGCCACGGCTCGCAGGACCTGATCGCCGCCCGCATGGCCGTGCGTGTCGTTGATCCGCTTGAAGTGATCGAGGTCCAGCAGCAGCACGGCGGTGTACCCGCGCCGATCGAGCACCTGGCGGCCGCCGCCGCCGCGGCTAAGACGCTCGAGATGCCGGCGGTTGGACAGGCCGGTCAGGGGGTCGGTTTCGACCAGCGCGGCGAGCAGACGCTGCCGCCGTTCGGTCCGACGGCGCAGTCGCTCCTTGCGCCGGCGAGAGAGACAGGCGTGCGTGATCCGGCGAAACAGGGCGTCGCCCTCGAAAGCCTCGTCCTTGGGAAGAAAGTCCACGCTGCCGTTGCGGAACGCCCGGATGACGACGTTCTGCTCGGTGCTGCTGGACACGACGATCGCGGGGCAGTCCGGTTGATGAACCTGGAGCAGCCGCAGCAGGTCGTCGGCCTGGGTGTCCGGCAGGTTGAAGTCCAGCACGACGCAGTCGAACGGCCGCCCGACCAGGCGCTGCTCAAACTGGCTGCGGCTGGCGACGACGACGATGTCCGCTTCGGGATCGTGCTGCCGGATGGCCAGCGCCAGCAGCGACTGATGGTCCGGGTTGTCTTCGGCCAGCAGAATGCGCACCGCAGGCATGCACGTGATCCTCTCCTCACCACGCGTCGCACGGCGCCGGTGACCGGGGCCGCGCCACCACTGTCGTATCGAACGGCGCGCGGCCCGGCATGAGTGCCGCACCATTGTGAAGATATCGGTTACTTTATCGGTTGTCCATGATGAGGGCGCGCGACCCGACCGACGCGCCCCGCCGGGCGGGCGCCGCCGGGCCCGCCGCACCGGCCGACGCTACGGGAGGATAATGACGGTCGATTCGCCCGGCGTCAGCAGCTTGTACAGGAACCCGACATCCTCGTTGTGCATGCGGACGCAGCCGAGCGAGGCGCTCCGGCCGATCGACTCGGGCTCGATCGTGCCGTGGATGCCGTAGCCCTCCTGCCCGACGGCGGCGCCGCTGAGGCCCTCGAGACCGATCCAGTATTCCCCGAGCGGGTTCGCGGGATCGCCGGGCGGGATGATGCGCTTATCGGGAGCGGAGGCCGGCGGATAGTACGTGGGCCGTGTCAGGCGCTCCTTGACCCGCCAGGTGCCCTCGGGCGTGCCGTTGTCGGTGCCCAGTCCGACGCGGTAGCTGCGGACGTACAGGTCGCCGAGGTACACGTCGAGGCGGAACTTGGACTTGTAAATCCGGGCGTGGAAGGGTCCCTTGGGGATCTTGAGCTTCTGGCCCACGCGGAGCTTGGTCGCGTCGGCGATGCCGTTGATCGCCATGATCGCGTCCGCGTTGACCTTGCGGGGGGCCGCGATCCGGATCAGCACGTCGCCGGCGGCGACGGTGTACTCCTCGATCAGCGGATCGTCCGGCGTGCGGGTGCGACCGAAAATGGTGTCGTCCGCAATGCGCGTCAGCAGGGACCGGACCTCCGCCTGCTGCGAGTCGGTCAACTCCTTGCCGAGCAGCGCATTGAGCGCGTGGCGGGCCTCGATGATCTGGCCTGCGTCGTACAGCTTGCGGGCCCGCTCGATTTCCGCCAACCCGGTGCGGGTCGGATCGCTGGCCCGCGCCGCCGTCGGGTCGTCGAGCCGCGACGCGGTCGTGACGGGTGCGGAGGCCGGCGTCTCGTTCGGCGGCTCGCTCGGTCGCGTGGCCGGTGCTGTCGCGGGCGCCGTCGTGCTCTGCGGCTGTGTGGCCGAGGACGGCTGTTCGGGCGTAATCGCCGGCCGGGTCGTGGGCGCCGCGGGGCCTGGCGTCGTCGGCCGAGCGGGCGGCGTGGGCGGCGGAGTCGTCGCGGCCGTTGGAGCCGGGGTGGGCGGGGCCGGAGTCGGGGCGGCGGGTGGGCGCCGGAAGTACCATCCGGCGGCGAGCCCGCCGCCGACCACGACCAATCCGAAGACGAGCAGGGGCAAGGTCTTGCGACCACGACGCGAACTGGAGCGCACGAGCCACCTCCTGGGCTGGGCCGCGCCCGCCGGCACATCTTGCGCCACGGACTACGTTCGAAACTACCACAATCCGCCGCTGTACGCCACCGGT
The DNA here is from genome assembly GCA_937928595.1 of uncultured Phycisphaerae bacterium. GTDB lineage: Bacteria > Planctomycetota > Phycisphaerae > UBA1845 > Fen-1342 > CALGJV01. The sequence goes on from CALGJV010000010.1 coordinate 77,040, forward strand.
TCGGCCGGCGGCGCCACAAGAGGGCTGATTTCCGGGGGTGTGTCTGGTACACTGGGAACAGTCGTCGGCCACGGCGGCCGGCGCACGTCGGTCAACCTGTTCTCACGAGGCCACTCACGCAACGCGCCCCGGGCGGGACGCCTTGCGCCAGCGGCCCCCGAGACGCGAGGCGACGCATGTCGGGAGACGCGGTATTGGATGCCTGCCAGCAACGGATGGGGTATCGCTTTCGGGATGTGGGTCTGCTCAAGTCGGCCTTGCGGCACGCGTCGTCGGCGGACCACCGCCGCGACAGCAATGAGCGCATGGAGTTCCTCGGCGACGCGGTGCTGGGGCTGGTGATCTGCGAGGCACTCTACGAGCGCCTGCCGCAGGCGCTGGAGGGGGAGCTGACGAAGATCAAGTCGGCGGTGGTGTCGCGCCGGACGTGCGCGCGCGTGGCGGCGGCGCTGCGGCTCACCGACAGCCTCGTGCTGGGGCAGGGCCTCGACACCGGCGAGGAGCTGCCGCAGTCGCTCGCGGCCGGGACGCTGGAGGCGGTGATCGCGGCCGTGTACCTCGACGGAGGACTCGAGGCGGCGCGGAAGTTCATTCTGACGCACATGGACGCGGAGTTGCGGGCGGCGACCGAATCGCAGCACCAGTTCAACTTCAAGTCGCAGCTTCAGCAGTACGCGCAGCGCGAGCTGTCGGGCTCGCCGGTGTACGAGCTGCTGGACGAGAAGGGGCCCGATCACGCCAAGTGCTTCGAGGTCGCGGTGTCCGTGGGCGTCCGCCGCTTCCCGAGCGCGTGGGGCCCCAGCAAGAAGGAAGCGGAGCAGAAGGCCGCGCAGCTCGCGCTGGTCGCGCTGGGCCAGCTGCCGCGCGCGGCGGTCGAGGAAGGGCTGGTCTGCTGAAGAGCCGGGGGCGGTCGCCGTTCAAACCGGGTTGCTGCGCCCGCACCGCACGCGGCCTGCTCTGAGACCGCGCGCGGGGGCGTGACCGTCGCCCTCTACCCGCCCAGGGCGGCCACGAACCCGTCGATGTCGTCCAGGTCCACCCGGCCGTCGCCGGTGAAGTCGCCTTGCAGGTACGAGCACGTCGGGAACTCGGCCGCGTACGCATCCGGCCCGGTGATCGCGAGCACGAACGGGTCGATGTCATCGAAGGTGACGCGCCCGTCGCAATTCAGGTCGCCGCGGGGCAGCGGCGGCGGTGTGTGGCCGCCCGCGAACGCGACGATGTCGAGCTCGTCGAGCCAGCCGTCGCGGTTGAGATCGGCGATCGCGAGGTGGCCCTCCCCCTGGGCGATGAGGTCCGCGACCGAGATCCGCGTGATCGGCGTACCCTCGGTGTCCTTCGCGCCGCTGCACGCCGGCGCGCTGGCCAACAGGAAGTTGCCGCTGATGAAGGTGAAGTCGGCCGTATTGACCAGGCCGTCGCCGCTGATATCCGCGTGCGGATACGGCGTCGTGCAGGTCGTGTCGCCCGAGCCGTAGTTGGTCGCGTAGCGCCACGAGAAGATGCCGAAGTCGAGGATGTCGATGTACTTGGTGTCGTTCAGGTTGCCGCCGATCAGCTTGTCCGCACCGGTCAGCGCCGCCGTGTAGACCGTCCCGGCGACACCGAGCGTCGCAGTGCGGCGGAGCGTGTGGAGCTTGTCGCGGACCGTCACGCACGAGTACGGGCCGCTCGCACAGGGAGCCAGCACGGACACGCCGGTGGCGAGGCCGCCCGTGAACGTCACCGTCTGGTTCAGTTCGAGGGAGGATGTGCCGTTCCACAGGCCCAGCGTGATGCAGCGGGTGCCGGTGAAGGGCCAGCTCAGCTCCACGTCGAACCGGATCTCGTTGTACGGCGCGACGGTGACCAGCAGGAAGTCGCTGCCGGTGTTGCCGCAGGCGTCCGTCGCCCGGGCGATCACCTTGTGCGTCCCGACCGGGAACGCATAGCTCGCCGCCGCCTGGCCGGTCACATCGAGCGTGCCGTTGTTGCCAAGGTCGAGGTCGTACAAGACCGTCGCAGCCAGGTCGCCGCTGCACGCGTCGAGCGCCGTGGCCGGCGTCCAAGCCAGCGTCGCCGTGCAGGCACCGGCGTCCGCGTTGACCGCGAGGTCCGCGCCCAAGGTGACGACCGGCGGTGTATCGTCGATCGTGACCGCCGGCAGGCTGGTGCGGGCCGGCGCGACGGCCTCGCCGAAGTAGTCCGCCAGCACCGTGAAGTACGGCTCGCTGTCCGGCGGGAGCGCGACCAGCCCGCCCGCACTGCAAGCCTCGGCCGTGATCGTGAACGTCAGCCGTGCCATCACGGTGTCGGCGGCGGTCGGCTGGCCGCCGTTGGCGTCGTCGATACCCACGGCGTACAGAAGCTGACCGGCGGCGGGCGTGATTTCCGCGACCTCGAGCACGAACGGGGCGTCGCCCGGCGTAGCGCTGACGAGCGTCAGCCGCGTGCTGTCGTAGGTCACGTAGAACTGCCCGCCGCGGACGAGTGAGGTCGCGTTGCTCAGTCGGATCTCGACGGTCAGCGCGCCGTTGACGTCGTAGCACGGGCCGCCGAGCGGCACCAACGATACGAGCGCCGCGCCGGTTCGCCACGGGGCGTAGTCGATGCCGTCGCTGACGGGGTTGCCGAGCCCGCCGGGGTTGTAGAGCCCACCGGTGCCGGTGTCGTCGCTCGCATCGAGCGGGCCGGACGCCGCCCCCCACCAGTTCTGTTCAGCGCTGACCACCGCTGCCGCGGCGTTGTGGCCGCCGATCGTGTTGCCCGCGATGGTGTTGGCCGTGAACACCAGGCCGGTCCCGTCCAGCACGCCGAAACCGCGGTGGTTGCCGACCAGCGTGTTGTACCGCAGCGTGACGTTGCTGGGGGCCGGGCGGTTGGTCACGGAGCCGAAGGCGGCCGCGTTGCCGCCGCCGTAGAGCCCCGCGGTGCCGGAGTAGCCGCTGACGCGGTTGCCTTCGATCAGCGTATCGGCGAGCTGTCCGCTCAGGCCGAGGCCGTCGACGACCGTGCCGCCGCCGGTACTCGCACGCACCGTGGTATAGCCCGGAAAGGCTGCGTCGCAGCGGACGAAATTGTGGCGGATCGTGCTGCCGGCCTGGTAGCCGGTGATGCCGTAGGCCGCGTTGATGATCGTGTTGTCGCGGATCGTGGCCGTCGTGACGACGTCGTCGGTCAGCTCGGGCGTGCCGTTGTCGTTGCCGCCGGTGATGCCGCTGACGCCGGCGTCCACGATCTGGTTGCGCTCGACCAGCGCCGCGGGGCTGGGCCCGTGCTGCCAGAGGTTCACGCCGTCCGCCGCGGTCGTGACGATGACGGTGTTGCGTACCGTCAGCCCGCCGTAGCCTGCCGCGGCCGGGCCGTCCACGTGGACTGCCTTGACCGAGTCGCGAATCTTCAGACCGTCCAGCGTGACGTTGTTCGCCTGCACCCGCAGCGCCCCGGCCGGATCGCTGCTCGTGAACACCGCCTCGCCGCTGTCCACGGACGGATCGCGGCTGCGGCCGTCCTGACCGGCCTGGGGGCCGCTCAGCGTCAGGGCGCGGTCGATCAGCACGCTCCCGCTGTACGTGCCCGCGGCGACGGTGACGGTTCCGCCGGCGGTCACGGCCCGGACCGCGCGGGCGGGGCTGGTGAAAGCGTTCTGCCCGAAGACGTACGCCCCGACCGCGTCGCCGTTGCCGTACGCGGTCCAGTTGTCATCGACGGCCGCACTGGGGACGCCGGTCAGCGTGAGATTCGGGGAGGTATGCAGACCGGTCGCAACGCTCGTGCCGCCGGTCGTGCCGGTCGTGGAATAGGTGTAGCCGCGCGGACTGGTCAACGGGCTTTCGAGCGTGGCGCCGCGGAGGACCTCCACGTCGCGCGTGAGCACGAACCAGTTGCCGATCGAGGTTGTGAGGTCATCGGCCGGACCGGCCTGGTTGTACTGCGGGTAGCCGACGACGAGGTTGAAGCCGCCGCTGCCGTCCGGCTCGGCGTAGACCAGCCAGCCGTCGATCGTGTCGGATGGCGTGTGCGTGTAGGTGCCCACCTGCAGCCAGAACGGCGCCGGGTCGGTCGGCGTGGAGCCCCCTCCGGCGACGTGGTACGAGGCGGCTTCGTCGATCCGGACGATGTCGCCGTCCTGGAGGCCGCTCACCGTGGTGACCGTGTAGATGCAGCCGCCGATGAGCCACGGCCCGGCCGGCGCGTTCGGTGATACGAGCGTCGCTTCCAGGACGCGGTACTCCGTGGCGCTGGAGTAGCCCCCGGCCGCGATCCACGCGGCTTGCGCCTTGTAGGCCGCGACGCCGGCTGCGTCGGTCAACTCGACGGGTTTGCCGCCGAACGATCCGTGTCGAATGACGACGTCCGCGAGCGAGAGCGCAGCCGTCAGGCTCGCAACCGCCAATAGCGCGACCAAACGTCTCATCGCCGTGTCTCCTGCCTCAATCGGGTACCGCCAGGATGCGTGGGCATCCTCATCCGGACCGCTTCTCGGCGTTCAGGCGCCGAGGAGCGCGATCCAGGGGTCTATGTCGTCGAAGTCCACCGCGCCGTCGCAAGTCACATCCGCGTTCAGCCAGTTGCAGTCGGGGTACGCGGCACCGAACGCCTCCGGGCCCGACAGCGCGAGCACGAACGGGTCGATGTCGTCGAAGTCGATCACACCATCGCAGTTCACGTCGCCGCGGGCGCCGGGTGCGAATGACAGCGGCTGAAGCGTTCCGGTCACGACGAGGCCGGGGGTGAACCCGTCGTACACGACGGTGCGCGTGTACAGGCCGAAGGTGGCCGGCATCGCGACCAGCGTGTTCACGCCGTGCAGAGACTTCCGGAACTTGAACCGGGCCATCAGCAGCCCTTCCGGCGTGGCCCAGGCCGGCTGCGGCGGATTGCCCAGCTGCGACATCGCGGTGTAGAGCGCGTTGCCGTCCAGCCAGGTGTCGTTCAGCCCGTCGAGGTTGTGGTCGTTCGGAAAACCCGACGACAACCACGCGTAGGGGTACGTGATCGTGCTGTCGAGGCCCTCGAATCGGAGCACGGCCGGATCCCAGACCAGAATCACGTCCGCCGCCGCGAGAGCCTGCGGCGAGCCGCCATCCGAAACGGCGTAAAGGTCGACCGCCAGAGCGCGCGTCGCGCACGCTTCGGGCACGGCCCGCAGTTCCAGGTTGATATTCCCGCCCGCCGACACTACGCCGCTCACGACTATCAGCAACGTGCTCAGGAGGTGGCGACTCATCTTGACCAACTCGCTCCCATCGGGCGCCGCCGGGCGGCCGTTAGCCGGCTCGGACGGCCGTGACGATGCCGACATCCCCAGCGGCGCGCGATACCCGCCGCTCGACGGCCCCGCGACGTGCGGAGCCGAAACGTGTGGACCGGCAGGCAAGATGCGACACAGATTCCCCCGACGATCCAAGCTTCCTGCGCCACTCCTGCCTTGCGTCCATGCTACTGGAACAGTCCCGGAGGGTCAACGAAAAGGCGGGTGAACTATCGGACGCACTGCGTCGCCTCCGTTCCGGCCGCCGCGGTCGTGCATCGCAAGCAGCCGTAGACGGGGGTTTTTTCGGGACGCGTGTCGTCGCTGCGACGGCAAGTTCGGCGAGCGGCGCGCCGCGATTCGTATATTTCCCAATGTGACGCGCGCGCGTGTTCACAGATTGCCCAACGGCGGCTTACGCACGGCGGCGAGCGGGCGGCCCGATGAAGAAGTACGGGATGGACGCGACAGCAGTGGACAAGCAGGTCGCCGCGCTTCGCGAATCCGACGCGGTCGTCGCCAGCCGGCTGGCCGAACTGGATGGCAAGCTGACGGCCTGGTTCGCGGCGATGCGGGGAGCCTTGGCCACGCTCGCGGCCGCTGCGGAGCGGGAGCGGTTGCGGCCAACGGAGGCCGTGCCCCCCGAGCCGGTGATCGAGCCACCGCCGGCGGTTGCCGAGGCCGTTGAGCCATCGGGCCGGCTGGCAAACGCGAGTCCACCCGCGGAGCCCGACGGGTCGTCGTCGGCCGTAGTCGAGCCGTCCGATGCGCCGCGCCGCGGGCTGGTGCCGCCCCGGGATGAGTCGTCGGCGGCCCCGACAGCGCCCGGCGGAGTCGACGACGCGGCGGAGTTGACGGTGGGCCCGCGGGCGAAGCGCAGAGGGACGGAGAAGGCTCCCGTCGTTCGCTTGCCGGATGTGCCAACGACCGACGCGAGTCCGTCGCCGCCCGCGGACCCGGTGGCCAAGCAAGCCCCGGCCACGGGGGCGGGGCCGGTGTCCGACGCGGCGGCGGAGGATGAGGCGCTGCTGGCACAGCTGGATCCGGAGACGGCGAACGCACTGCGGGTCAAGCGGCGACTGACGGGCAACCGGAAGTCCATCCGCCAGTTGCTGGACGAGATGCGGGCCAGCGGCGGACCGGGCGCTGTACCGCCGGCCGCCAAGAGCAAGCGGTGGTGGAGATAGGGCGATGGCGAAGTCAACGGCGGAACCAGCCGTAACTGCGATGCCGGCGGCCGTGGACCTGGCGGCGCTCGAGGCGCTGGGCCGGGACGTGATGGCGAGCCTCCAATCGCTGCGGGAGCTGTTCGCGTCGCGTACGGCCGTGCTCGAGGAGTGTCGGACGGCACTCGTTGATTTCCACACCCAGTTGAGCGAGGAGCATGCGCAGCTCGCGCAGCGCGAGCAGGAGCTGTGCCAGCAGTACGAGCAGCGTGAGACGGCGCTGGTCGCGCGCGAGCAGCAGTGCGCGGCCCGCGAGGCGGAGCTGGCGGACACGGCGGCGCGGCTGGAGGCGGTGCCGAAGGAGCTGCAGGCGCGCGAGAGGGAGCTGGAGAAACAGGCCGGCGCACTGACCCAGCGCGAGCAGGAACTGACGGCGCGGGCTGAGGCCGTGGAGATCCGGGAGCAAGAACTCGCCCGGCGGGCGCAGGAACTTGAAGCGGGGGCCGCGCAACTGGCGGAGGAGCGTGATCAGCTCGTGGCGCTCGGCGAGCAGGCCGCGACGGTTTCGGCCGAGCTCGACGGCCGCAAGGCGGAGCTGGATGAGTACCACCAGGAGCTCAAGGCGCGGGCCGCGGCGCTGGCCGAGCAGGAGCAGGCGCAAGCCCGGGCCCGGGCCGAGTTCGAGGCGCGGCAGGCGGAGGCGGAGAAGAACCTGGCCCGCGCGAACGAACGCGCGGCGGAAGTCGAGAAGCAGCAGGCCCTGCTGGTTGCGCGGCAGCAGTCGTTCGACGCGCAGCTCCGGGAGCTCGACACGGCGCGCGAGCATCTGGCGCGGCTGCAGAAGCAGCTCGAGGCGGAGCTTGGGGCGCTGGCGGGCCAGAAGTCGGACCTGCTCCAGCGTTTCGGCGGCGCCGGCGGCGAGGGCGCGAGCAAGCCGGACGCGGGTGTGCCGAAGGCGGGGGACCCGAAGTCGCGGGAGTCTCTGGAACGGTTCCAGAAACTGTGTCGCGACGCGAAACGCAAGGCGATCGGGTCCGGCGGGTAGCCGACCCGGCGAGGATCGTGGCGCATGCCCCTGGGATTCTTCACACGCAACAAGTCGTCGGGCGTTGGGAGCGCCGCGGCGATCCAGGGCACCGGCTACACGCCGGCCGATAAGCCGTCGCTGCCGGGCGATCCGCTCGCGCAGGCCCTGCACGCCGGGCGGCTCGGCCTGATCGTGGCCCAGCCCGACCGCTGGCGGGACCAGCCGGACTACGCGGCCGTCCGCGAACGGACGCTGCTGGCGGTGGATGACTACTTCGCGCTGGTGCCGGAGGGACTGGTGTCGATCCCGGCGACCATTTTCGACGAGCCGGGCGGACCGGAAACGGACGTCGAGACGCAGCCCTACCTGCTGGCTCGCTGCGCCGTGACCAACGCGGACTTCCAGCACTTCGTCGACGCCGGGGGCTACGAGGACCTATCGCTCTGGCCGGAGGAGATCTGGGCGCACCTGATCAGCCTCAAGGACCAGACCGGGATGCCGGGGCCGCGGTTCTGGCAGCAGGGCCGGCACGACAAGCGGCTGGCGCGGCACCCCGTGGTGGGGGTGTGCTACTACGAGGCGCTGGCCTACGCGCAGTGGGCTGGGTACCGGCTGCCGACCGAGGCCGAATGGCAGATGGCGGCGACGTGGCGCATCCGCAGCGCAGCCACGGCTCAGCGGCGTTATCCGTGGGGCGACGGGCTGGACGTGACGTGCTGCAACATCTGGGCGTCGGGTCACGGCGGCACGCTGCCGGTGGACGCCTGCGCGGGGGGCGCGGCCCCGAACGGGGTCCTGCAACTGATCGGTAACACGTGGGAGTGGACGTCGTCCGATTTCGAAAGCACCGACCGCGAGGGGCGGAAGGTCGTCGGCGACACGCTCATGAAGTGCATCCGGGGCGGGGCGTTCGATACGTACTTTCCGTGGCAGGCGACCGGCGATTTCCGCACGGCCGCAAACTGCCTGGCGCGGTACCACAACATCGGGTTCCGCTGCGCGATGGACCTGCTGAACAACTGAGGCCGTCCGGCGGCCCGCAGGCGGAGGAACAGCCGTGCCGATCGCGGTTGGCAACACATCGGTTTACACGCCGTGCCTGATCTGCAACACCGGCAATCCGCCGCAGGCGGTGCAGTGCAAGAAGTGCTACGCGCCGATGGCGCTCGTGCACGAGGCGGTGGCCCAGGGGCGCGTGCCGCAGGTGGTTAGCATCGTCGGCGACGCGAACGCTGGGAAGACCGTCTACCTGGGCTTCCTGCTGGACATGCTCTCGCAGCGCGCCAACCAGTTCGAGGCGGTGCCGCGCGGGGCCTACTCGGTCAACCTCCAGCAGACGGTCATCAGCCACATGGCGTACCGCATGTTCCCGCCCAAGACGCCGATGGAAGCCGACCAGTGGAACTGGGCGTACTACCAGGTGTGCAAGCGGGCCAAGCACACGAAGTGGGTCGACCTTGTGATGCCGGACATGGCGGGTGAGGCCATCGCGGCGGAGATCGCGTCGCCCACCACGTTCCAGGTGGTCCAGAGCCTGCTGGGGCGCTCCGTGGGGCTGCTGCTGCTCGTGGACGCCGCCCTGGCCGGCAACGGCTCCGCCCAGCCGGACTTCTTCGCGCTCAAGGCGATGAGCTACCTCGACAGCGTGCTGGGCGGGGGGCGCGACACGAAGATCGCCCTGCCGATCGCGATCGTGCTCACCAAGGCCGACTACGTGCCCGAGTGCTTCGACGATCCGGCCCGGTTCGCCGCGGCGAACCTCAACCGCCTCTGGAACATGTGCGACACGCGGTTCTCGAAGGTCAAGTTCTTCGCGTGCAGCGTCGTCGGGTCCCTCGCGTACGCCGTGGGGACCGGCGACGAAGGCGTCACCCCGGTGCCGCTGCATACGGCGCTGCGGGGCGTGCTGGAGCCGTTCGAATGGATCGTGAATCAGCTGTAGCGTCCCCGGTCGCGTCCATCGCGGCCGAACAGGCGATCTTCACGTCGATCCGCTCCCCGCTCGGTACCGGCTACCGCCTGGTCGCGGCCAGCCCGGGGTTGTCGAACGAGGACCGCAGGGCGATCGTGCAGGTGGCGCCGTCGCATGGGAACCTCGCCAGCGAGGCGGCGGACGCCACGGGCTTCGTGACGCTGCCGCTGCCCGGCGGCCGGCGCGCGGTGCTGCTCGCCTGCCACGCCGGCCCCGAGCACACGAACCGCGGCGGCCTCCGCGTGCACACGCACGCCGTGGCGATCGACCCCGGCGAATTCGCGCGCGCGTTCCGCGGCGACGCTCTGCGTTTGGCCGCGGCCGCGCGAGCTCTGCTGACGCCCGACACGCTGCGGTCGCCGCCGATCTCGCTCGGCCGAACGGTGCTGCTGCCGGGTGACGACCCGCCCGGGACCGCGGACGCGCCGCCGGAAGCGGAGCACGAGCGGCTGGCCGTCGTGCTGGCGGCCGCCCTGGTCGCGCGCCCGCTGCTCGTGCTCGGCCACCCCCGGCCGGAGCAGGCGCTGCGGTGGATTCTGGCGGCCCTGCCGCTGGGCGGGCGGGTGCGGCTCTCGACGGTATTCGGTCTCAAGCTGGCCTCGTCCCGCATGTTCGACGTCACGTGGGCGAATGCCGCCCCGGCGGAGCTCGAGCGCTGGCTCAGCGACCGTCCCTGCGCCGTGCTGGACTGGGCCAGCGGGCAGTTCGCGCCGGCCGGGGCCGACATGGCCGTGAATGGCGGGCCCGAGTTCGGACCGGCCGACGCGGCGGCGTTGGCGGGCGACTACCGCGGCTGGATCGGCTTTGCCCGCCGGTGCTGGCGGGAGGGCGACGAGGCGATGCTGCACTCGGTCGCGGACGGGCTGGCCGACGCGCCCACGCCCGCGCGGCTGGCGCTGGCGGTGCTGAACGCCGCACCACCGGCCGAGGGCTGAACGCCGCCCGCGGCTGCCCCGGCGCGGCTCCTCCGTTCCTCCGTCCCTTGCTCCCTGAGCCCCCTGGACCCCCGGAGACCCTTGGTCCCTCTCTCCGTGCCTCCGGGGCTGCGTGCCTTCGTGCCTTCTTCCTCAACTCCCGATCAGCGCCACGAACGCGTCGATGTCGTCGAAAATCACCGCGCCGTCGCCGTCGCAGTCGGCATTCATCCAGATGCAATTCGGGTAGCTGCTTTCGTACGCGCCCCGCCCGGACAGCGCCAGCACGAACGGGTCGATGTCGTCGAAGTTGACGACGCCGTCGCAGTTCAGATCGCCGCGCTTCATGCCCGGGGCGATCCCGTTCACGAAGGCCGCGATGTCGGCGGCGTTCAGCAGACCGTCTGCGTTGAGGTCGGCCACGGCCAGGGCGCTCAGGCCGCGCGCGTGCAGTTCGGCGACCGCAATCTCCGTCACCGGGGCGTAGCCCGGGCCGCCCGCATCGCAGCACGCCGGGTCGGACGTTCGCAGGAAGTTGCCGTGGATGAACGTGAAGTCGGCCGTGTTGACCACGCCGTCGCCGCTGAGATCGGCATGCGGCGCCGGGGTTCCGCAGACGGACGGCCCGGCCGGCTGCTGCCACAGGCTCAGGAAAACGCCGAAGTCCAGCACGTCGATGACGTGGTCGGCATTCAGGTTGCCGGGCACGAGCGGCCGGCCCGCGACCGCGAAATCGGCGACGTAGCGGCCGTCGACCTTCGCGAGGCCCGCTTCGGGAAGCGTCGCTCGCAGCGAGTGGAGCGAGTCGCGAACGGAGAGGCAGGTGTACTCGCCGCACGGCGCGGTGAGCGTGAGGCTCACGACCGGGTTCGTGCCCGCCGGGAACGTGACCTGCCGCTCGAACGTGACCGGCGCCGGATCGCCGCAGCGCCACAGTTCGAAAGACAGGCAGCGCACGACCGGGACGCCGTACGCCCCGCTCAGCGGCACCGTCACGTCGATCACGTTCTCGGGCGCGACCGCGACACGGAAATCCCAGTGCGTCGCCAGCCCGATTCCGTCCGTCACCCGGGCCCGCACGGCCGTCGTGCCCGCGGAGTACGTGTGCGGACTGGTGAGCGGCGTCTCATATGTGCCGTTGTCGTCTAGGTCGGCCGCGTAGCTCACGGTAACCGGGCCGCAGCCGTCGCTCGCCGGGACCGCCGGCAGATTGAGCACCGCGGTGCAGAGCCCTGCGTCGGCCGGATGCACAAACGTCGCCGCACCGCTGACGACGAAGTCGAGGTCGAGTTGCCCCGTCACGCCGGGAGCCAGCGCGAACGCGCCGGCGCCCGCGGCGCCGCCGGTCGCCACGATCTCGAGCGCTTCGACCGCGGTCACGGCGGCCGCCCACTGGACCGGAGTCGGCGGATGGCCCGCCGCATCGGCCCAGAGCCGGTAATCGCCGAGATCGGCCGAGAAGGTCGCCCACCGGGCGTCACGCAGCGTCGTGGCGTCCAGGTGGTCGTCCCCGCCCGGCTGGCGGCCGCGATAGTACCAGGTCTGGCCGCTGCTTTGGACGGCCACCGACAGACCGGGGCGGTATGCCGGGCTCGGACCATACACGGCTGCGAAGTCCGCGAGCGTGATGGCGGAACCGTCGGGGCGGCTGGTGCGCAGTCGGGCCGCGAACGTCACGCTGCGACCGGTCAGGTCGCCCAGCAGGGCGCCGTAGTACGCGCCGCCCGCCAGGGGCACCGTGGTGCGGACGCCGGTGAACACCGTGGCGCCGGGGCACTCACTCGTCGGCAGCGGTACGGTGAGCACGCCATCGGCAACGCCGGGCGTCAGCGCGGTGGCGTTGGACAGACCGCCGGTGCACTCGGCGATGGCTGTGCCGTACTCCCAGCGGGCACTCACGTCGGTGTCGAACTCCTCGGGGCCGCCGGTAGGCAACAGGGTCGGCGGCACGTCGTCCGCGACGGTCAGCACGATGGGGGTGACCCAGGTCAGCGTCGTCGTGTCGATCCGGCCCCACTGACCGGACGTGTGGTCGGGGGCGAAGTCCGGGTACTCCGGGCCGGGGGAAGTTGTGCCGGACCCCTCCCACGCGGCGCGCGCAGTGAGCGTGACGCCGAGGCCGAGCGCCGGGAAGACGGCGTGGGTGGTCGTGTGAGTCCAGGACGCGAGCGGATCGATACTTCCGGCGACGTAGACGTGGTGCGTGTCATGCGTGTGGCGCACGATCGCGCCCGTCACGACGCCGCTGCCGCCGAGCAGCGCGGCATCGAACTCGAGCGTACCGCCGGTGTACGGCGTGCGCCAGACCATCTCCCCGCCGCCGCCGGGGTCGCCGGTGTGCGTGTCCCACAGCAGGGTCGGCGCCGCCGCCCGCGTGGCACCGCTGAGCCGCCACTGCGTGCCGAGCGTGCTGCCGTCCCAGCTCGCCGCGTTCACGACGCTGCCGTCGGGCGGCGGGTAGTTCGGATAGCTCTCGGTCCAGCGGCCAGCCAGCGGGGCGGCCCCGGGGGAGCCGGCCGGGTATCCGCAGCAGTCGGTCGCGAAGAGCGTGACCTGTACGTCCGTGGGGACGTTGCCGGCGAACTGGAGCGGGGCGGAGCCGGAAATGTCGATCCGGCCGCCGGAAGGAGTCAGGGTCACGTCGAGCGCCCCGAGCGCGCCGGCCCCCGCGGTGACGCGGGCGTCGACCACGACCCGGTCCGGATCGAGGCAGCAGGCGTCTTGCAGCGTCGCGCTGAAGTGTACGTCGGTCGTGCAGTCCGCGCCGAGCGGCGCCGCGACAGCGGTGGGGCCGGCCAGTAGCGGCGGCGCATCATTGACCGACAGCGTGCTCAGCGGCGGGATGAGCACCTGTCCTTCCGCGGCACTGAGCATCGTCGGCGGGTCATGGGCGCGCCAGGCGACGAGGTTGGGAGCGGAGCAGATCTGCGTGCGTGCGGCAAATGTCAGCACCACCATCTGCGCGTCGCCCGTGCCGGTCGTACCGAACGGCGCGCCGACGGCCACGTCCACATGGCCGGGCTGGGGCGTGCAGCCCTGCTGCCCGTCCGGCGCCGCCGAGCACTCGAAGATCTCGATCGTGAACGGCGACTCGGGTCGCACCGCCGGCGTGACGCTGACCAGCTCGAGCAGCGCGGGGTCATACGCGAGGAACGCCTGCACGCCGTTGACGTTTTCGGGAATGCTCAACATCCACAATTCGACCCGCACCGTCTCGCCCGCGGCGTAGCACGTGCGGTCACCCAGCAGGGCCATTTGCGCGGGACCCGCGCTCGCCACGATCACGCTGGTCTGGCACGCCGTCGCGTTGCCGGCCGCGTCACGGGCCGTCAGGGTGACGGGCTGCACGCCGAAACCGAGCGGCGTGCCCGGCGGCGGCGCCTGCGTAACTGTGACCCCGCCGGTACAGTTGTCGATGACGGGCGCGAGCGGCACCAGATCCGGCAGCAGGACGGTTTCGCCGACGTTCATGAGCAGCGTCACGGGCTCGGGGCACGCGGTGAACTGCGGCGGCTCGAGGTCTCGGACCGTAACGGACTGCGTGCAGGTGGCGACGTTGTCGGCCGCGTCGCGGGCCGTCCAGGTCACGACCGTCGTACCGAGCGGAAACGTCGCCGGTGCGTCGCTGGTCACGCTGGTGACGCCGCAGTTGTCGGCGACGACGGGGGTCCCGAGCGCGACGCCGGTGGCGACGCAGCTGCCGGCGTCGGTCGCCACAACGACGTCGGGCGGGCACGTGATCGTCGGCGGCTCGGCATCGAACACCGTGACGTCGAAGCTGCAAGTCGCGGGATGTCCGCAGGTGTCGGTCGCGGTGTACGTCACGGTGGTGACGCCGATGGGCAACACGACGCCGGGGGCGAAGTTGCTCCCGAAGGCGCTCAGCCCGCAGGCGTCGTCGGCCGTGGGCGGCACCCAGGTGACGACGGCGTCGCACCGGCCCGGGTCGCTCGGCACGGAGAAGCCGGCCGGGCAGCCGGCGAACGTGGGCGGCTCCGTGTCGGCTGTGATCGTCAGCGTGTAGGCGCCGCAGGCGGTCGTGTCGCTGTCCACGACGATGTAGTAGGTGGTGCCGGCGGTCACGCTCAGGCACAGGCGGGAGACGCCGGGAGTGCTGCTGGTCGACGTGCAGACGTCGTCGCCGCACGGGAGCGGCGGGCCCGCGCCGGGGCACGCACCCTGCCAGACGTAGAGCTTGGTGCCGAAGCTGGTCGGGCCGTCGCACAGCGAGATGCGCAGGCAGACGTTCTCGACGGCGTCGTACCGGTACACGATGTCGCGTCCGCCGGGGTTCAAGTTGGGACAGGCGACATCGTAGTCGTCGTAGTAGACGCAGCTGTCGCGCACGTCGGTGAACGGTAGGGCCGGCACGGGCAACGGATCGTCGCAGCGGTCGCCCGGTGCGCGGCACAGGCCGGGAGCGCAGGCGGTGCCGTCGCCCAGGTACGTGCCGCCCGCCGCGGCGCATTCGGCCGGCGACAGGCGCTCGCACGATGGCGCGGGGAAGCAGCACGCGCCGCGGGAGCCTTGGAGGCAGAACGCGCGATCGTAGGGCTGCCGGAAGAGCAGCCCCGTCTGAACATTGTACTGGAAACACCGGGTGTCGCCGGTGGGCGAAGACCCCCACAGGAACCAACAATCGGTCGGCGATCCACCCGTGCTGACTCCCACGATGGTGACCCATCCGGACTGGAGCGGGCAACAGGGCGAGAGCTCGGCCGTGTACTTGTTCAGTTCGCCGGTGGGTGGAAAGACGGCGCCGGTCGGCTGGCGAACGGGTGTCACGGTGTAGCTGGCGACGAGCGTGCCGGGGAGGCCGCTGTTGTTCGTGTAGAAGTTGATCACGAACTGGGCCGGATCCTCGGAGCATTCTTGCCAGAACGTGCCGTCCCAACTGGCATCGAACCCCCAGAACTCGATCGCGCAGATGTCGGTGCCGACCGAGTAGTCGTCGAACACGAGATAGCCCGCGGCGGCGTCACTCGTCAGCGCTTTCCACACTTCCGTAGTCGCATGGGGCGGCTGTGCGTACGTGAAGCCGGAGTTGCACGTCAGCAGCCCCGTCAGCGGCGTGGGCTCGGCCGGCTTCCCGCCTCCGCTGACTCCCTCCGGACCGTAAGGCTCGTCCGCGCGCACCACAACCGCCGAGCACAGCGCCAGCGCACAACGCGCAACAACGCGCAGGACCAACGAGGTGTCCACGTCGGCTCTCACGGACATTCACGAGCTTCCCAAGCGCACCGGCCCGGAGAGAAGCGACGGCGCGCCCCCGGCGTGAATGATGCGCCGCGACTGCACTCCCTCCTCGAATCATTTTATGCGCGTTGTCAACGAGGAGGCAATCCGCTCTTCACCCAAAACACCTTGCGGGCGCGGTCAGGCCGGGCGGCCGAAAAAACCAGGCCGTACCCGCCTACTCGGGAACCCTTAGCTCAAACAGCCGACACCTGGTAAGGTATTCCGGTGCCGGCCGAAGGGGCCGCCGGTATACCTATGCTGCGCGGTGGGCACGTCTGACACGAAACGTGCAACGCCCGGAAGAAAGGGCGAGCGGTGGGGGCTGCGGCGGCGGGCCCGTCCGGCGCAGGACGTCCGGGAATCACGGACCGCGCATCGTGGTGGGCCGCGGGCGGGCCGGGCGAGACCGGGAGGATTCGGGCTGTGGACCAAGGTGCCTCAAGCGCGCCGGGGGCCTCCGGAGGGCCGCCCCGGGGCTACTTCTTCACCTGAACCGACGTCCGGCAGCTCGCCGCCTCACCGGTTGTGTCGCTCACGGTAAATGTCACCCATGTCCGGCCAAGTCCGATCATGGTTCCGGGCGGGGGCGACTGCGTGACGACGACGGTCGCGGGGCAGTTGTCAGCGACCACGACCAGACCTGTCAGGTCCGGTAGCGGAATCGACGAGAGCCCGCCGGTGCTGAGGTTCTGAGCCGGCGCACATTGCACGATCTGCGGCGGCTGGTTATCGAAGACGGTCACGGCCTGTGTACAAGTCGCCGTGTGGCCGGCAGCGTCGCGCGCGGTCCATGTGACCAGCGTCGTGCCCAGCGGGAAAACGCTCGGCGCATCGTTCGTGAGGCTGAGCCCTCCGCAACTATCCGTAGCCACGGCGCTGCCGAGCGGCACGTCGATCGCGCTGCATTGACCCGCGGCCGTCGGCATGTTGAGCGCCGGCGGGCACACCAGTGTCGGCGGTTCGAGATCGAGCACCGTGATGTCGAACGTATAGGTGGACGTCAGTCCGCAGGCGCCGACGGCCACGTACGTCACGGTGGTCGTGCCGACGGGGAACACGCTGCCCGGCGCGTGCGAGGCGGTCACGGCGGGAACGCCGCACGCGTCGCTCACCGCCGGCGGCATCCACGACACGACCGCATCACATCGACCAGGGGCGGCGGCGACTGTAAGCGGACCGGGGCCGGCGGCGAAGCTCGGGGCTGCGACGTCAGAGCTGATCACCAGCTCGTACGTGCCGCAGGCGGGGTCGGCGCCGTCGATGACAATGTAATAAGTTCGTCCGGGGACGGTATTCACGCACACCTGCGACAATCCGGGCACGCCGACGGCCGAGACGCAAGCGTCATCGCTGCAAGCCGAAGCGCCGGCCGCGTTTGGGCACGCGTCTTCCCACACATAGAGCTGAGTATCGAAGGTGGTCGCGTCTCCGCACAAGCTGATCCGCAGACACTCGGCCTGCACCGGCGTGTATCGGTAGACGACCTCCGCTCCGCCCAGGCCGTGCGAGGCACAGGGCGCGGCGTAGTCGTCGTAGAAGCCGCAGGTCGTGCCGACCGCGACGAACGGCACGGTGTCCACGACGAAGGGATCGTCGCAGCGGTCGCCGGTCGCGCGGCAGGTGTCGGACTCGCAGACCGTGCCGTCGCCCTGGTAGGTGCCGCCCGCGGCGGCGCACTCCCCGGGAGACAGCCGGATGCAGGTCAGGTCGGGCAGACAGCACGCGCCGCGTGCGCCCGTCAGGCAGAACGCCCGGTCGTACGGCAGGCGCACCGGTGCCGTTCCGCGGTATTGCAGCGCAGAGCCGTCGCCGCTCGGAGAGGACATCCACTGGAACCAGCAGTCACCGGGTACACCGCCGATGCTCGCCCCGCGGATCGACAGCCAGCCGCGCCGCAAGGGACAGCACGGCGCGAGTTCCACGGTGTACAGGTTGAGTTGGCGGTTGTTGAAATACAGCAGGCCGGTGGGCTGGCGGGCGGGGGTCACAAGGTACGAGGCGACGAGCGCGCCGGGAGATCCGGCATTGTCCGCGTAGAACGCGAGCTCGAACGCGGGGGCGTTCTCCTGGCATTGCAGCCACACGGCACCCGTCCACAACGCTTCGAACCCCCAGAACTGCACCGCGCAGATGTCCGTGCCGACGGCGTAGTCGTCGGCGATCCGATACTCCGACGCGGCGTCGCTGGTGTGCGCGTAGTAGATCGGCGCGCTCGGCAGGTGCGGCGGGCGGGCCAGGATGGAATCCGGACCGCACTCGACCAGCGATGTCCGCGGGCCCGGCGCGGCGCCCTCGCCCCGCCCGCATACGCCCGCGCTATTGTCCGCTGGCACCATTGGCGGCCAGGACCAAGGAAACCCGAACGTACTGCTGAAGCCGAGCGCCGGGACGGCCGGTCCAAAAAGGAGCAGCAGCCCCACGACGGCCGGCGTGTGACGGTCCGGAGAATGCCGCTTCGTTGACACCGCCTTGCTCCTGGGGAATCAGGCACTGCGCCCGGGGACGTGCGATCGTCGCCTCGTATCCTGCTCCGGATTGATCGTAGCGGCCGACTCCCCACGCCGCAACGAAAGACCGGCGGCTCAGTCGCCCGCGAGCGCCGCCAGCAAGGCGACGAACGGCTCGATGTCGTCGAAATCCACCGTACCGTCGCCGTTGCAGTCGGCGTTCAGCCAGTCACAGCTCGGGTACCGGACGGCGTAGGCGGCCGGGCCCAGCAACGCAACGTGGAAGGCCTCCACATCGGTAAATTCGACGCGGCCGTTGCAATCCGTGTCGGCGGGGGCGAGCCCCGCACAGCTGATGCACTGGCAACCGATATCCGCGTGTACGATGCGCAGGTCGTCGAGGAGAATGTAGCCGTCCTTGGTCACGTCCAGGTCGCGATCGAAGTTGGGCAGCGCGTCGCTGTCCCCGAGGCGCGTCAGGACCGCGGCGAGGTCGTGACGGGTGGTCGCGCCGTCGCGGTTCACGTCGCCGCGGCAGCCGTTCTCCCAGATCGCGATTTCTAGCGTCCATCCGGACCGCTGGCCGACCTTGTCCTCGATCGGGTTGCCCGCGAATCCCGCGACAATCTCCGGCAGCGTGTTGCCCAGCAGGTCGCCGAGGGCGAGGTTTCGGGGGCGTAGGATCTGGTTGTTCGTGATGTTGCGGAACCCGGACGTGTCGACGGGGGTGGGCTGCACCCGCGTCCAACCGGGCGCGGCACTGGTGCGCAGCGTGATCTCGATCTGGTTGGGGTCGAAGGGGCCGCCGAGCTTCTGTTTGGTCACGAGGTCGGTTCGGCCGTCGCCGTCCATGTCCGCCGCCGCGACGGCCATGCCGCGATTGACTGCCAGGCCGGCGTACCCGTTCAGTTCCGCGCTGAGCGCGTAGTCGGCCGAGAGGCCGATCGGCGACCAGATCTGCATGCGCATTCCATGCTGGTCCGCCAGGACGAGGTCCGGAGCCGCCGCCGGCGGGCCGGGCAGCGCGAGCACGTCCGAGCACAGGATCGTGAGCCGCCACTCGCGTGCCTGGAAGTGGCCCGGCGCGGGCGCGAGTCCACGCCACAGGGCGAGTACGGGGTCGCGCTCCTCGGCGCTGGAGCGGGTTCCGGTGAAGGCGAGATCGGGACGGCGGTCGCCATCGAAGTCGCCGATCGTCAGCGCGCGCGTCCAGCCTGCAATCAGCGACTCGGCCGGGCTGCCCCATGCAACCCGGAACATAGCGCTCATGTCGCCGGTTGTCTTCCAGAAGTGCAGGAAATCGCCGTCGACCTGTAGCACCGGGTCCACGATGTACACGAGGTCGTCACGCCCGTCGCCGTCGAAGTCGGCGGCCAAGGCCCGCGGCGGAGTGATGAAGTTGCCGGTCGAGTTGAAGCCGAAGGGGAAGGCGAGACGCGGGGCGAACTGGAAGCCGCCAAGGTTCTCGATGAACCAGAGCTCATCACCGTAGAACGCCGCGACCGCCAAATCGAAATCGCCGTCGCCGTCGAAGTTCCCCACCGCGACTTCCCCGGTGCCGTTGTGGAAGATGGAGCGCGCCGGCACCCCCGCATCGTAGACGAACAGGTCGAGGTCGGCGGCCCGCGCGAAACCGTTGCCCACGTTGGCAAAGATCGTCAGGAAACGTCGGCCGACGGCGCCGTTCTGGAGGTCCGTCGCGAACCAGGCCACGGCAACGTCAAGCCGGCGGTCACCGTCCAAATCCACCAACTCGACATCCGTGACCGTCACGACGTCGTATTCGGGCGGCAGGTTCGCGACGGTCAGCCGCAGGGGACTGGTCCGCAAGAGGAGGGGCAATCGCTCGGAGGCGAGAGCTGGCGCGAGTCCAACAGCGGCCAGGACCCCGGCGGCCGACAGCCACCCCCCAAGGCGAGAGCGCGACGGGCGGCGGAGGCCGAGTGAGTGCAAGCGGGAAGCCGAAGTGGCCATAAGTGTCGCCGGTCAGGCTCGACACGGGGATTATTCTGGGAACCACATGTCTAGAAAAGAAATGGAGGGGGGACGGGAACCCAAATCCCGTCCCCCCTCCGCCGTAGTTAAGGCTGTGGGCGACTTTTACTACCGGCGGCGAGCCAGGAGCAGACCGCACGCGATCAGAGCCAGCGCGGCCGGCTCCGGCGTGACGAGAATCTGCGTCTGGGCGCTCATGAGATCCTTCGCCGTCAGTGTGAAGTCGTTGCGGAGGCTGATGTCGCTGACCGCCACCGGGATGTCGGCCCAGGTGCCGATCGCGGGCTCCTTGCCCGTGCCGGTCACCGTGCCGCCGTTGTTGACCGACAGGCCCGCGATCAGGTTCGCGAAGACCGTCGTGCCATTGTAGTACCCGGTGAAAATGCCGGCGCCGCCGCCGGGGCCTTGCAGGCTCGCGGGCACGCCGTCATTGAAATCCGTCAGCGTGAAGCCCGCGGTCGCCCGTCCGAGCGACAGGAACGCCGGGATCGTGGCGAAGTCGACCACGGCCGACTTCACGACGAACGTCGCGTCGAGATCGCCGTTGGCGATGTCGAAGTTGACGATCACGCGCGGAATGTTCGTGTTGAGGTCGACGACGCGAACATTCGCCATGTTGAGCGTGGCGATGATGTTGGGACCGCTCATCAGCGTGACCGGGCCGCCGAGCGACCACGTCTGCCCGCCGGTGCCCGGGTCAGGAACCAGCGACGCCGACGTCACCTCATAGAACGTCGAGCCGTTGGCGTTGGACGCCTCGATCCGGAAGATCACCGGCGAGACGCCGGCCACTGCCGCCGAAGCGGTTGCCAGCACAAGGCCGGCGAGAAGTACCTGACGCATCCGGTTCATTCGCATGGGTCTCCATCCTCTCCCAAGGGGCGCTCTGCGCCGAACCCTCTCTCCCCACTGTTCTCGCTTAGCGGCGCCGCAGCAGCGCGGCCGCGACAATCAGCAGCAGGCTCGCCGGCTCCGGCACGATCTCGAAGGTCGAGGTGCCCGCCGCGAGGTCATTGGCCGACAGCGTGAAGCTGAACTGCGAGCTCATGCTCGAAACCAAACCCACGATGGGCTGGACGCCGGTGTTGATGTTCGCATCAACGATGTCGAACGGGTCGGCCAGCATCTGTGCGATGCCTTCGGTGAACGTCGTGCCGCCCGGGACGAACCCATTGTACTGCGCGAGGTACGCGCCGCTCGCCGGCCCGAGGCCGTTCAGCACCGCGCCGGTGCCGTCGAAGTCCGTCAGCGTGATGCCCGCACTGGCCTGGCCCGTCGGATTGAGCAGCGCCGGGAACGACAGAAGCGCCGACTGAATGGTGAACGTCGTCTGGGCGTTACCCGCCTGAACAGCGAAGCCGAGACTAATGACCGGGTCGCTGCGGAACAGAACATCACCTTGCTTGAGGGTCGCGATCACTTCGCGACCCGTGCCGCCGATGATCGCCACCGGCTCGGTGAGCTGCCACCGCCACACGTCCCCCTGCCACTGCCCCATGTCCTCGGTCACGTAGAAGTGGCCCGCACCGGCGGCGTTCTGCGCCGTCAGCGCGAACATGTAGCCTTCCGTGCCCGCGAATGCCGGAACGGTGAGAGCGAGAAGCGCTGCCGCGCCGACGATCAAACTCTTCGAGAGCCCCACAACGCGCATTTGGATCTCCTCCTTCCTCTGCCCTAAGGGCATGGCCGCCTCTACCCCATCGGTCGAGGTCAACCCGTAGTCCTACTTGCCCGGTTATAGTCGATCGGGGAACCGGAGTCAACCGAGAAGTGCAACCGCCGGGCGAGGAAGGTTGCATTCCCGTAACCGTTCTCGGAGTTACCAGCACGACAAGTTGTCTGCTAACTTATTTATCGGTCGCTGACCCGCCCGGCCGATAAAGTGCGGCTCGCTAACGCTTCGATGTCCTCTGATCCGGCGACGGCGGAGATTTCTCTCGCTGGCACCTATCCGCCCCGGGCCGCGGCCGACTCGGCGGGCGGTTTCACACCGTACAGCACCACGTCCCCGGCCCCGAGATCGTCCCGGTCAAGTCGCAGCTCCGCATCCGGCCGGCCGCGATAAACGAGCGTGAGGACGCGGTCGCGCGGCCGACGGCTGCGAAGTTTTTCAACGGTGCCACCGTCATGCTCGACGTGGAAAACACCGACCACAAGCAACACGCGTTGATGCGGATGAGTGCGGCGCGCGAGCGCGACCGACTCGGCCATGGCCTCGTCCCACAGAAGCTGCGCGAGGTAGAGGCGCTCCGGCGTGTTCGAGGGATCCTCGCTCGGCGCGGCCGTCGGCGGGGACTCCAGCGGGGAACCGGCCGGCTGTGAGTCCGCCGGCATCGTCGTCGGCGGCGGGTCGACGGGACTGCTGGTCGGCGGCTCGGCCGCCGGCTGCGTGTGGGACGGCGCGGTTGTGGGGGGGGCGGCGGGCTGGGTGGCCGGCGCGCTCGCGGGCTGCGAGGCGGGCGGCGGCGTTTCGCCGCCGTGGCCGCTCATCAGTTCGAGGAAGCGCTCCTCGTAGGGGCCGCTGAGGTACGTGTTGCGGCGCGGCAGCCAGCGCTGGTCCTCGGCCGGCAGAGTCGCGCGAAACTCGCGGTATGCGAGGCCGGACTGGCGGTACGCCCGCACGAGCCGGCGCGGGGCGTTGGCGGCGATGACGGGCGCGTGTGCCGCGCGCGCCAGCTCGATCAGCGGCCGGTGCGAAAGCACATATGCGCGGCCCTGGCGCGTCTGCTGCCGGAACGCGGGCTCGGCGATCCGCCGGGCCAGATAGGCGTCGAGGCTCGCCTGGGTGTCGGCTTCGAAAAACTCCATGGCCAGCGCGACCGGGCGCGGCTGCTCGAGCAGAGCGTGAAACACTTGGGCCTCGAGCTGGTTGCACACGGCGTCGGAGTGCTCCTCGCCGAAGACGATCACGTCGGCGGTCGCGCAGCGGCGGGCCAGGTCGGCGAAGCTCAGCGGCCGCCCCGTGCGGCCGTCGTAGGCGCGGAACTGGGCGAACAGGGCGGCACTGCCCCCGGTACGCTTCCACAAGTCGAGGCGCGAGGTTGCGCAGCCGGCGCAAGCCGCGGTGAGGAGCAGGCCGATGATCAGGCGAGCGCCTGTGTCGTGACGCACGGTGGTGCTCCGCGAGCAAGATCGGGGCCGGTGGCCGGGGCGACAGCATAACCGCCGGGCGGGCGGGGGGCACCGGGGCTTCAGAGCTCGGCCGCCCGGTTCAGCACCAGGAGCTTCCGCTCGGTCATCTCCTCGATCGCGTAGCGCACGCCCTCGCGGCCGAGGCCGCTCTGCTTGACGCCGCCGTAGGGCATGCTGTCGACGCGAAAGCTTGGCACGTCGCCGACGATTACGCCCCCGACCTCGAGTTCCTCGTACGCGTAGAACGCGTGCCGCAGGTCGCGCGTAAACACGCCGCATTGCAGGCCGAAGGCGCTGTCGTTGGCGGCGCGCACGGCGGCCGCGAAGTCGTCGAACGGCGTGAGGGTCGCGACGGGGCCGAAGACTTCGACGCCGCTCACCTTCTGGCGCGGGTCCACGTTTTCGAGCCAGGTCGCCTCGTACAGCGTTCCGTGGCGCCGGCCGCCGCACAGCACGCGGGCCCCGGCGGCGACGGCCTCGGCCACCCAGCGCTCGACGCGGACCGCTTCGTCCTCCGAGATCAGCGGTCCCAGGTCGGTTGCCTCGTCGAGCGGGTCGCCCAGCCGCAGACGCGAAGCGCGCTCGATGAGGCGCGTCCGCAGCGGTTCGTAGATGCTCCGGTGCGCGAACACCCGCTGCACGCTGATGCAGCTTTGTCCGGACTGGTAGAACGCGCCGAACGTCAGGCGGTCGGCGGCGAAGTCGAGGTCGGCGTCGGCATCCACCAGGCACGCCGCGTTGCCGCCGAGCTCGAGCGCGACGCGCTTGCGGCCGGCCCGGGTCTTGAGATCCCAGCCCACCGCGGGCGAGCCCGTGAAGCTGAGCAGGGCGACGCGCTCGTCGGTCACGAGCGGGTCGGCGTCGGCGGCGCTGCACGGCAGAATCGAGAACGCGCCGGGCGGCAGGTCGGTTTCCGCCAGAATCTCCCCCAGCAGCAGCGCCCCGACCGGCGTGGCCGACGCGGGCTTGAGCACCCACGGGCAGCCGGCCGCGATCGCCGGTCCGACCTTGTGGGCGACGAGGTTCATCGGGAAGTTGAAAGGCGTGATGAAACCGCACACCCCGACCGGAAAGCGGCGCACGAGGGCCTGGTAGCCGGTCGCGCGGGGGCTGATGTCGAGCGGCAGCCACTCGCCGGTGATGCGCACGGCCTCCTCGGCGGCAAGGCGGAGCGTGTCGATGAGGCGCGTGACCTCACCGCGGGCGTCGCGGATCGGCTTGCCGGCCTCGATCGCCAGCGCGGCGGCGAACTCGGTCTGACGCTCAGTGATGCGCTGCACGAGGTGCGTGAGGACGGCCTGACGGCGGTGCGAAGGCAGGCGGCGGACGGCCTCGCGCGCCGCCGCGGCCTGGCCGATCGCCTCGGTCACGAGTGCCCGGTCGGCGCGGGCGACCCGCGTCACCGGAGCGCCCGTGTACTTGTTTGATACGAAAAGTTCCGTGCCGGTTTCGACCGGGCGGCCGGCCAGGAAACAACGGTATCGGTCGTGCAGCATGTCAGGGCTCCGGGCGGCTCGAATCTAGCGGAAGGCGTGAGGGGCCACAAGAACGACATCCGGCACGTCCCAGTACAACAACGCTGCGGGAAACTGGGCACTGGGGCGACAACGGGGTCCATTGCGGGTGCATCGGCGGGCGAGGACGGGCCGGTTGGCGTTGTAAGCTGTTGGTGGATTTCGAGTTATGTGGCCGGCGCCGCCGCGCGCAAATCGGGTCGAAACGATACGATATATGGATGTCTGGCTGCGGAGGGCTGAAAACCAAGCCGTGTGAAACCCCGGATAGCATTTGACATTCGGCTCCGGTTATGCTACCTTTCGTGAAGTCGTTCACAACGAAAGCCGATTCACAATGGCAGAATGATGTACAAGGCACAGCTAACCGAGGCGATGATGACCGGCAGCGCGACCAGCTCGTCCGCGGTAGAGCCCGTGCGGACCGCGGCCCCAATCGAGATCCCGGTGAGGATGGTGGAACGCTTGAGTGCCTATCGACGGCAGTTGCGGCGATGGGTGGCGGAAGGCCGGACCCGGATCTACTCCCACGAACTCGGGGCCCTCGTGGGCGGCACGCCCGCCCAGGTCCGCCGCGACCTGATGACCATCGGATATACGGGCAGCCCGGCCCGCGGATACGAGGCCACGGGCTTGATTGAGCGCATCAGCCAGCTCCTCGACGCCCCAACGCGTCAGGGGGTCGCGCTGGTGGGCGTGGGCTACCTCGGGCGCGCGATTCTGAACTACTTCAGCAAGACGCATCCGGATCTGCCGATTCTCGCGGCGTTCGACGTGGCGCCGGAGAAGATCGGCCGGGTGCTCGACGGTTGCCGCTGCTATGCGATGACCGAACTGGAGGCCGTGCTCGGCACGCAGCCGGTCACGGTCGGCATCGTGGCGGTGCCGGTGGAGGCGGCGCAGGGCGTGGCGGACCGGCTGATTCAGGCCGGCGTCCGCGGTCTGCTGAACTTCACGCCGACGCGGCTGCGTGTGCCCCCCGAGGTGTACGTCGAGGACGTGGACATCGCCGTGTCGCTGGAGAAGGTGGCGTTCTTCGCGCGGCACGGGGCGGGCAGCGACGAGGAGTAGGACCGTGTCACCCGAATCGGTGGGTTGCGCCTGTGCGACCGAGACGCTCCAGGCGGACGCGGTGCTGGACCGCTTCCCCGAGGCCCGCCGCGAGCACCTGATCCCGATTCTCCAGGCCGTGCAGGACGAGTTCGGCTACCTCTCGCAGGCGAACATGCTCGCGATCGGGCGGCGGCTCAACTTGCCGGTCAGCAAGGTCTACGGCGTTGCGACTTTTTACAACCAATTCCGCTTCCAGCCGCGGGGCCGGGTGCACTGCCAGGTGTGCCGCGGCACCGCCTGCCACGTGAAGGGTTCGGCCACCGTGCTCGAAGCGATTCGCCAGGCGCTCAAGATCGACCCGGGCCAGACCTCGCGCGACGGGCAGTTCAGCCTCGAGGTGGTGGCGTGCATCGGCGCCTGCGGTTTGGCGCCGGTGGTCACGATGAACGGCGAATTCCACGCGAGCGTGACGCCGGACAGCGTCCGCAAGCTCGTGCAGCAGTACGCGAAGGATACGCAGAATGGCAACGGGAAGTAACGGAAACGCGGCCGGCGGACCGTGCGCTTGTGCGCGATGCGCCAACCCGCTGCTGACGGCCGAGGATCGGGCGGCGCTGCTCGGCCCGGCTCCGGCGGACACGCCGGAGACGCAGGCCCAGCGGGAGATTCGGCTGGCGCTGCTGCGGCGCGACCGCGTCGAGCGTCCGGCGATCTTCGTCGGGGCTGGCACGTGCGGCCTGGGCGCGGGCGCCGGCAAGACACTGGCGGCCGTGCGGCAGTACCTGGCCGAGCGGCAGATCGCGGCCGACGTGGTCGAAGTCGGCTGCATCGGGATGTGCTCGGCCGAGCCGCTGGTCGACGTGCAGTTGCCCGGCCGCACGCGGGTGTGTTTCCGGGCGATCACGGCCGACAAGGTGCCGGGGCTGCTCGAGTCGGCGTTGGCCGGGCAGATTCCGGCGGCGCACGTGCTGGGGCAGTTCCGAGGGGTGCAGCTCCAGTCGTGGCTGGACGTGCCGTACCTGGATGAGCACCCGTTCTTCAGCCCGCAGACGCGCTGGGTGCTGGCGAACTGCGGGCTGATCGATCCGAACAGCCTGGAGGAATACCTGGCGCGCGGCGGGTACCGGGGCTTGGCGCAGGTTCTGCGCAACATGACGCGGGCCGAGCTGTGCGACCTGGTCGAGCGGAGCGGGCTGCGGGGGCGCGGCGGCGGCGGTTTTCCGACGGGGAGGAAGTGGAAGATCGCGTTGAACTCGCCGGGCGACCAGAAGTACCTGATCTGCAACGCCGACGAGGGGGACCCCGGCGCGTTCATGGACCGGGCCGTGATCGAAGGGGACCCGCACCGGCTGGTGGAGGGCATGGCGGTCGCCGCGTACGCGATCGGCGCGAGCAAGGCCTACGTCTACATCCGGGCGGAGTACCCGCTGGCGATCAAGCATCTCGAACACGCCATCCGTCAGGCGCACGCGGCCGGCCTGCTGGGCGAAAACATTTTGGGCAGCGGTTTCGACCTGCACATCACGCTCAAGCAGGGCGCCGGGGCGTTCGTGTGCGGCGAGGAAACGGCCCTGATCAACAGCATCGAGGGGCGGCGCGGCATGCCGCGGCCGCGCCCGCCGTTCCCGGCGGTGTCGGGGGCGTTCGGCAAGCCGACCGTAATCAACAACGTGGAGACGCTGGCGAACCTGCCGACGCTGCTGGAGCTGGGGGCGGAGTCGTTCGCGGCGGTGGGCACGGCCGGCAGCAAGGGCACGAAGGTGTTCGCGCTGTCGGGCAAGGTGGCCCGGACGGGGCTGATCGAAGTGGCGATGGGCACGACCGTGCGGCGGATCGTGTTCGACATCGGCGGGGGGATCCCGGACGGCAAGGCTTTCAAGGCGGTGCAGATCGGCGGGCCGTCGGGCGGGTGCATTCCGACGGCGCACCTGGACATCGAGATCGACTACGACTCGCTCAAGACCGTGGGCGCGATGATGGGGTCGGGCGGCCTCGTCGTGATGGACGAGGACAACTGCATGGTGGACGTCGCGAAGTTCTTCATGGACTTCATCCAGCGCGAGAGCTGCGGGAAGTGCATTCCCTGCCGCGAAGGCACGCGCCACATGCTGGAGATCCTCCAGGCGATCACGCGCTCGCGCCGGAACGAGAGCGGCTACAAGGCCCTGGAGCGTTTCAAGGGCGTGATGTACCTGAACCGGCTCGCGGAGGTCATCCGCGACACGAGCCTGTGCGGCCTGGGCCAGTCGGCCCCGAACCCGGTGCTCAGCACGCTGCGCTGGTTCCGCGAGGAGTACGAGGCGCACGTGTTCGAGCGCAAGTGCCCGGCGGGCGCGTGCAGCGAGCTGCTGTCGTACCGGATCGACGCCGACAAGTGCCACGGCTGCACGCTGTGCGCGTTGAAGTGCCCGACCGAGGCGATCATGGGGGCGAAGCGGGCCCCGCACTACATCGTGCCGGAGAAGTGCATCGCCTGCGGCACGTGCGTCAGCCTGTGCCGGTTCGAGGCCATCGTCGCGGAATGATGCGTCGCGCCCGCCCCGTCGCGGTCGGGCGCCGGGAGTCAAACGCCCCATGCAGATCGAAGTGAACAACCGGATGATCGAGGCCCGGCCGGGCGAGATGCTTCTGACCGCGCTGCGACGGGCGCACGTGAACGTGCCGACGCTGTGCAACCTCGAACACCTGACGCCGACCGGCGCGTGCCGGTTGTGCGTGGTCGAGGTCGAGGGGCAGCGGAACCTCGTGCCGAGCTGCGCGTTTCCCGTGCAGGAGGGCATGAAGGTCCGCACGCACTCGCCGCGGGCGGTCGGCGCCCGCAAGACCATCGTCGAGCTGCTGCTCGCCAACCACCCGGACGACTGCCTCTACTGCGTGCGGAACAACAACTGCACCTTGCAGTCGCTGGCGGCCGAGCTCGGCGTGCGCGAGCGGCGCTTCCGCGCCGAGCGCAGCAACACCTACCACGCCGACACGTCCAGCGCGTCGATCGTGCGCGACCCGTCCAAGTGCATCCTGTGCGGCAAGTGCGTGCGCGTCTGCGAGGAGGTTCAGGGCGTCGCAGCCATCGACTTCATCCACCGCGGCAGCCGCACGCACGTCGGCACGGCCTTCGACCAGGGCCTGAACGTCTCGAGCTGCATCAATTGCGGCCAGTGCATCATGGTCTGCCCGACGTCCGCGCTGCGCGAGCAGAGCGCCATCAAGGAGGTCCTCGACGCCCTCCGCAACCCCGACCGCTTCGTGGTCGTGCAGCACGCGCCGGCCGTGTCGGTCACGCTGGCCGAGGAGTTCGGCCTGCGCCCCGGGGCCGACGTGGACGGCTGCCTGACGGCCGCGCTGCGGCGGCTCGGGTTCCGGCGCGTGTTCGACACGTCGTTCTCGGCCGACCTGACGATCATGGAGGAGGCGTCGGAGCTGGTGCGCCGCCTCCGCACGGGCGGCCGGCTGCCGATGTTGACGAGCTGCTCGCCCGGGTGGATCAAGTACGTGGAGGAGTTCCATCCGGACTTCGTGCCGAACCTGTCGACCTGCAAGAGCCCGCAGCAGATGCTGGGGGCGCTGATCAAATCGTTCTTCGCGCAGCGCGAGGGCCTCGACCCGGCGAAGATCTACTCCGTGGCGATCATGCCCTGCACCGCCAAGAAGTTCGAGGCCGGGCGGCCCGAGCTCGGCCGCGACGGGCGGCCGGACGTCGACGCCGTCCTGACGACGCGCGAGCTGGCCCGCATCTTCCGCCTGCGCGGCATCGACCCGACGCGGGTCGTGCCGGAATCGGCCGACCACCCGTTCGGCGAGCGCACGACGGCCGGCAAGTTGTTCGGCGCGACCGGCGGCGTGATGGAGGCGGCGCTGCGCACCGCGCACCACCTGCTGACCGGACGCGAACTCGAGGAGCTCAAGGTCAAGCCGGTGCGCGGCCTCGAGGGCGTCAAGGAAGCCCGCGTGCGGATCAACGGCGTGGAGCTGGGCGTCGCGGTCGCCAGCGGCCTGGCGAACGCCGGCCGGCTGCTCGGCGAGGTCCGCGCCGGCCGGGCGGACCTGCAATTCATCGAGGTGATGACGTGTCCGGGCGGCTGCATCGCGGGCGGCGGGCAGCCGCTGGGAGCGGACCGGGACGCGGTCCGGGCCCGGATGCGGGCGCTGTACCAGATCGACCGGGACGAGCCCGTGCGCGTGTCGCACCGCAACGAGGCGGTCCGCCGCCTGTACGACGAGTTCCTCGACGAGCCGCTCAGCGAAGCCAGCCACCGCCTCCTTCACACGCACTACCACGCCCGCGAGGTGATCCGCTAGGGGTCACCGGGCGGCGGGTGCGTATGGGGCGTCGGAGGTTTCCGATAGGATAGGCGACGGGCGGGCCGGTCCCCGGGGCCGGCGCGCCGGCCCTCCGGGGCAGGAGCGGCGTCCGGCGCGACCGGGCGCCGGGAGCACATGGACCCGCAAAGCGCACCACTGGTTTCGACGATCCGCGAGCGCTGCCGGCTGTGCTACACCTGCGTGCGGGAGTGCCCGTCGAAGGCGATCCGGATCGCCGGCGGGCAGGCCGAGGTGCTGGCGGACCGCTGCATCGGGTGCGGGAATTGCGTGCGCGTGTGCAGCCAGGCGGCCAAGCGCGTGCGGTCCGAGGTCGAGCCGGTCGAGGCGCTGCTGGCGTCGGGGGCGCGGGTCGCGGCGCTGGTGGCGCCGAGTTTCCCGGCCGAATTCACCGAGATCGAGTACGAGTACCTGGTGGGGATGATCCGCGATCTGGGCTTCGAGCGCGTCTGCGAGGTCGGCTTCGGGGCGGACCTGGTGGCGGCGGAATACCAGCGGCTGCTGGCGACGCAGCCCGGGCGATTCATCGCGACGACGTGCCCGGCGATCGTGGGCTACGTGGAGCGCTATCATCCGGACCTGGTGCTGGCGCTGGCGCCGATCGTTTCGCCGATGGTGGCGTCGGCGCGGGCGCTGCGGCGGCTGTACGGCGACGACCTGCGGATGGTCTTCATCGGGCCGTGCATCGCCAAGAAGGGCGAGGCCGGAAGCGAGCGGATCGAAGGGGAAGTCGACGCGGCCCTGACGTTCGGCGAGCTGCGCGAGATGCTCGGGCGGCGGGCGCTGAAGGCCGAGTCGGTCGCGCCCAGCGACTTCGACCCGCCGCACGCCGGCAGCGGGGCGCTGTTCCCGCTCAGCCGCGGCATGCTCCAGGCCGCCCAGCTGCCCGAAGACCTGCTGTCCGGCGAGGTGGTGGCGGCGGACGGGCGGAGCGAGTTCGTCGAGGCCATTCGCGAGTTCGAGACCGGCGACATCCACGCCCGCCTGCTCGAGGTCCTGTGCTGCAACGGGTGCATCATGGGGCCGGGTTGCACGAGCCGGGCGCCGCTCTTCAGCCGACGGGCGCAGGTCAGCCGGTACGCCAAGCGGCGGATGGCCGACGGCGACCGCGAGCGCTGGCACGAGTACTGGGCGCGCCTGGCGGACCTGGACCTGCGGCGGACATTCAGGGCGTACGACCGGCGGATCCTGGCGCCGTCGGAGGCGGAGGTTCGTGACATGCTGGCGCGGCTGGGTAAGTTCCTGCCGGCCGACGAGCTGAACTGCGGCGCGTGCGGCTACGAGACCTGCCGCGAGCACGCCAGCGCGATCCTGCGCGGGCTGGCCGAGGGCGAGATGTGCCTGCCGTACACGATCGAGCAGCTCCGCACGACGTGCCGCGACCTGGCGGTGTCGAACGAGCAGCTCGCCAGCGCGCAGGAAGCGCTGATGCAGTCGGAGAAGCTGGCGAGCATGGGCCAGCTCGCCGCGGGCATCGCCCACGAGGTCAACAACCCGCTCGGCACGGTGCTCATGCTGGCCCATACGCTGCTGGAGGAGACGCCGACCGAGCACCCGGCCCGCGAGGACCTGGCACTGATCGCCAGCGAGGCCGACCGCTGCAAGCGCATTGTGTCCGGCCTGCTCCAGTTCGCCCGCAAGAACAAGGTCGAGACGCGTTCGACGAACGTGCCCGGACTGGTCGAGCGGACGGTGCGAATGCTCCGCATCCCGCCGGGCGTGACCGTGCGGTACGAGCACACCGACGAGGACCTGAAAGCGGAGATCGACCGCGACCAGGTCGCGCAGGTCGTGACGAACCTGGTCAACAACGCGGTGGACGCGATGCCGGGCGGCGGGACGCTGACGGTGCGGACGGCGGCCGACGGGCCGCGCGTGCGGATCGAGGTAACCGACAGCGGCATCGGGATTCCACCGGAGAACCTCAAGAAGATCTTCGAGCCGTTCTTCACGACGAAGAGCGCCGGCAAGGGCACCGGGCTCGGGCTGTCCGTGACGTACGGCATCGTGAAGATGCACCAGGGGGACATCCGCGTGGTGTCGAACGCGGACCCGGCCGGCGGGCCGACCGGCACGACGTTCACCGTGACCCTGCCCCGCGAGCGCGCGAAGCCGAGCGCGGCGGCGGGCTAGACGGCGGCGAGGGCGAGCAGGCGGTATGGCGGCGGATATACTGATTGTCGACGATGACGTGGACTTCCTGACCGTGCTGCGCGTGCAGCTCGAGTCCCGCGGATACCACGTGCGGACGGCCGAGAGCGCCCGCGCCGCCCGCGAACTGCTGCGGGCGCAGCGACCGGATCTCGTGGTGGCGGACCTGATGATGGAGGAGCCGGACGCCGGCTTCAGCCTGTGCCATCAGATCAAGCGGCAGGACCCGACCATTCCGGTGCTGCTGTTGACGGGAGTGACGGCCGAGACCGGCCTGCGGTTCGACGCGGAGACCCGGGAAGAACGGGCCTGGATCCAGGCCGACGGCGTGCTGGCCAAGCCCGTTCGCCCCGAGCAGCTCGAAGCCGAGCTGCACCGGCTGCTTCCGAACGGACCCTGAGATGGAAACCCTGCGCGTACTCGTGGTCGACGACGAGGCCGGCATGCGGCACGCGGTCGTCCGCGCGCTGCGGGGTTACCGGCTGCATCTGCCGGATGTGGAGGGCGAGGTCGGCTTCGAGCTGGAGCAGGCCGCCAGCGGCGAGGAGGCGCTCGAGCTGCTGGCCGCCCGTCCGCCCGACATCATGCTGCTCGACCACAAGATGGGCGGGATGAGCGGCATCGAGGTGCTCGAGCAGGTCGTGAAGCGCGAGCTGGACGTGCTCACGATCATGATCACGGCGTTCGCGACGCTCGAGACGGCCGTGCACGCGACCAAGTCCGGCGCGTTCGACTTCCTGGCCAAGCCGTTCACGCCGGACGAGCTCAAGGAGACGATCCGCAAGGCCGCCGGGCACCTCCTGACGCTGCGGCAGGCCCGCAAGCTGGCGGCCGAGAAGCGCCGCGTGCGCTTCGAGTTCATCTCGGTGCTCGGGCACGAGCTCAAGGCGCCGCTGGCCGCGATCGAGGGCTACCTGAACATCATCCGCGACCGGGCGCTGGGGATGGACGTGGCCGCCTACGAGCCGGCCGTGCAGCGCTGCCTGATCCGGGCCGAGGGCATGCGCAAGCTGATCATGGACCTGCTGGACCTGACGCGGATCGAGTCGGGCCAGAAGCGG
This sequence comes from uncultured Phycisphaerae bacterium, assembly GCA_937928595.1. Lineage (GTDB taxonomy): Bacteria > Planctomycetota > Phycisphaerae > UBA1845 > Fen-1342 > CALGJV01. The sequence goes on from CALGJV010000010.1 coordinate 110,260, forward strand.
CGCGAGCTGGCCCCGGTCGATTTCCGCGAGGTGGCCGCGGCGGCGCTGGAGACGGTGCGGCCCGCGGCGGCCGAACGCAACATCACGCTGGGGCTGGAACCGGGCGAGCCGCAGGTTCTCACGGCCGACCGGGGCGAGCTCGAGATCATCCTGAACAACCTGCTGACGAACGCCGTGAAGTACAACCGCCCGGGCGGGCGCGTGACCGTGCGGCTGACCGGCGACGCGGACCGGGTGGTGCTGGCCGTGACGGACACGGGGATCGGGCTGACGCCGGAGGAGGCCGCCAAGCTGTTCAACGACTTCGTGCGGATTCGCAACGACAAGACGCGCGACATCACCGGCAGCGGACTGGGTCTGTCGGTGGTCCGGAAGCTCGCGTTGCTGTACGGGGGCGACGCGACCGTGACCAGCACGCCGGACGTCGGCAGCACGTTCACGGTGACGCTGCGGCGGAACGCGAAGCCGCCCGTGGTGGACGATGGAAAGAGCCGAACTGTACCGCTGGCTGCGGGAAACTGACGAGACGCGGCTGGCCGAGCTCTGGGAGCGGGCGGACGCCGTGCGGCGCGCGCACGTGGGCGACGCCGTGCACCTGCGCGGGCTGATCGAGATCTCCAACAACTGCGTGCGGCGCTGCGCGTACTGCGGGCTGCGGGCGCCCAACGTGAAGCTCGGCCGCTACCGGATGACGACCGAGCAGATCCTGGGGTGCGTGCGGCAGGCCGCGGCGCTGGGTTACGGCACGGTCGTGCTTCAGGCCGGCGAGGATCCGCTCCTGACGACCGAGTGGGTGGCGGCCCTGGTCAAGCGCATCCGCGTCGAGACGCCGCTGGCGATTACGCTGAGCCTCGGGGAGGTGGACGAGGGTGCGCTGCGGGCCTGGAAAGCCGCCGGCGCCGACCGCTACCTGCTCCGGTTCGAGACGTCCAACCGGGCGCTCTACGACCGGCTGCACCCGCCGCGGGCGGGGCGGGTGTCGGATCGGCTGGCGCTGCTGCGGCGGCTGCGCGAACTGGGGTTCGAGGTGGGCAGCGGCGTGATGGTCGGCCTGCCGGGGCAGACGTACGACGACCTCGTGTCGGACCTCGAGCTGTTCCGGGCGCTGGACCTCGACATGATCGGGCTGGGGCCGTACATCCCGCACCCGGAGACGCCGCTGTGCGGCGAAGCCGCGCGGGCGGGCGGGCCGGAGCAGGTCCCCAATGACGAGCGGACGACGTACAAGATGATCGCGCTGGCCCGGCTGGTGTGTCCGCGGGCCAACATCCCGAGCACGACCGCGCTGGCGACGCTGAACCGCGCGCAGGGCCGCGAGCTCGGCCTCCAGCGCGGCGCGAACGTCGTGATGCCGAACCTGACGCCGGTCGAGCTGCGGGCGCAGTACGAGATCTACCCGGGCAAGGCCTGCGTCAACGAGACCGCGGAAGCGTGCAGCGGCTGCCTGGTGGCGCGCATCACGCGCATCGGGCGCACCGTCGGCACCGGCCGCGGCGATTCGCCGAACTGGACGGCCCGGGTCGGGCCGACCGGCCCGGCCTGAGGACGAAGATGCCGCGTTTGCCGGACCTGGCCCTGAGCGACGGGGCCGTGGACTTCATCGACGAGGACCGCTTCGCGGCGCTGCTGGCGGCGCCCCGGCCGGACGCCGCCCGCGTACGGGACGTGATCGCGCGCAGCCTGGCCAAGCAACCGCTGACGGTGGAAGAGACCGCCGTGCTGCTGGGAGCGGACACGCCGGACCTCCAGCAGGAGCTGTTCGCGGCGGCCCGCACGCTCAAAGAGACCGTGTACGGCAACCGCATCGTGCTGTTCGCACCGCTGTACATCGGCAATGACTGCGTGAACGAGTGCCTGTACTGTGCGTTCCGGCACTCGAACGCGGACGAGGTGCGGCGGACGCTGGACGCGGCGGAGATCCGCCGGCAGGTCGAGGCGCTCGAGCAGCGTGGCCACAAGCGGCTGATTCTCGTGTTCGGCGAGCATCCGCGCTACGACGCGGACTTCATCCACGACTGCGTGCGGCTGGTGTACGGCGTGCGCGTCGGGCCGGGGGCGATCCGCCGGGTGAACATCAACGCCGCGCCGCAGGACATCGCCGGCTACCGCCGGATCAAGGCCGCCGGCATCGGCACGTTCCAGGTCTTCCAGGAGACGTACCACCACGCGACCTACGCGGCCATGCACCCGCGGCACACGCGGAAGGGCGACTACCTGTACCGGCTCGACGCGTTGAGCCGCGCGCAGGAGGCCGGCATCGACGACGTCGGCATCGGCGCGCTGTTCGGGCTGTACGACTGGCGTTTCGAGGTGCTCGCGCTGGTGGCGCACGCGCGGCACCTCCAGGAGCGCTACGGCGTCGGGCCGCACACGATCAGTTTTCCGCGCGTCCGCCCGGCGCTGGGGGTGGCGCTGGACGAGCGCTGGAAGGTGAGCGACGCGGACTTCAGGCGGCTGGTGGCGATCCTGCGGCTGGCGGTGCCGTACACCGGGCTGATCCTGACGGCCCGCGAGCCGGCGGAGCTGCGGCGCGAGCTGCTGGGGTTCGGCGTGTCGCAGATCGACGCGGGCACGCGGATCGAGCTGGGCGGCTATACCGAAGCCGGCGACGCCCAGTGCATGGAGCGCGAGCAATTCGAGCTCGGCGACATCCGCTCGCTCGACGCGGTGCTGGGCGAGCTCGTGACGGACGGCTACCTGCCGAGCTTCTGCACGGCCTGCTACCGCCTCGGCCGCACGGGCGAGCACTTCATGGAGTTCGCGATTCCGGGCTTCATCAAGCGCTTCTGCACGCCGAACGCGCTGCTGACGGCCGCCGAGTACCTGCGGGACTACGCCAGCCCCGAGACGCGGGCCGCGGGCGAGCGGCTGATCGCGGCCGAGCTGGAGCGCATCGAGGAGGGACCGCTGAAGGCGGAGCTGCTCGACCGGCTGCGACAGATCCGCGAGACCGACCGGCGGGACCTGTACTTCTAGGCGGGCGGAATCCGTCCGCGGAGGCGCGGCGATGCAGACCACGACTCTCGGCCCACGCGGCCCGCGCGTGTCGCTGATCGGCTTTGGCGCCTGGGCCATCGGCGGCCGGAACTGGGGCCCGACCGACGACGACGTTTCCCGTGCGGCGCTGCACGCCGCCCTCGACGCCGGTGTCACGCTCATCGACACCGCGGACGTCTACGGGTGCGGCCACTCCGAGACGCTCATCGCCGAGGTGCTGCGGGTCCGCGGCGGCGAGGCGGCCCGGCAGCGGGCCGGAATCCTGGTCGCCAGCAAGGCCGGCAACGACTTCTACCACGCCGCCGCCGCGGACGACCGCGGCTACGACCCCATCCGGCAGAACTACGACCGTGACTATCTCATCTCGGCCGCCGAGCGCAGCCTCCGGCGGCTCGGCGTCGACGCCCTGGACATCCTGCAGTTGCACAGCGGCGACCGGGCGCAGCTCGAACGCGACGACCCGTGGGACGCGCTGGCGACGCTCAAGCGTCAGGGCAAGATTCGGTGGGCGGGCTGGAGCGTGCAGTCGTTCCAGGAGACCGCGCAGGCCGATTTGCTCGACGCCCGTCACGGCGTGCTCGACTGTCTCTAGGTGCGCTACAACCTGCTCGAGCGCGACGCCGAGCGGGAACTGCTGCCGCGGGCCCGACGCTACGGGCTCGGTGTAATCGTGCGGATTCCGCTGCTGTTCGGACTGCTGACGGGCAAGTTCACGCCCGCCAGCACGTTCGGACCCGACGACCACCGCCGGATGAACCTCGCCCCGGAGAAGCTCGCGGAATACCTCCCGCGGCTGGCGGCGCTGCAACCGCTGTTCGAGCGCTACCCGCATCAGACCCGCACGCAGGTCGCGCTGCGGTTCTGCACCTCGCACCCCGCCTGCCACACCACGATCCCGGGCGCCAAGACGCCCGCGCAGGTCGCGGAAAACGCGGCCGCCGGCGACCTCGGGCCGCTGACGGATGACGATCTCGCGCTGGTCGCACGGGTGGCGTAGCGGACGGCCCCCCGAATCGCGCGGGTCGGGCGGAAATGCCGTCGGCTCAGAACGGCGCGAACGTGGCCGGGGCGTTGTCCACGACCACCGTGCTGTTGCCGACGACGAGGCGGGCCCGCAGCGTGCCGCCGGCGTCCGTTCCGCCGGGCGCGAGCGTTCCGGTGAACGCCAGCCGGCTGCCGCCGAAAGCTCCGTCGATGACGACCGTTTCACCCAGCACGTAGCCGCGGCCGACGGCGGCCGAGTTCGTGAACGTGCCGGTATCGCCGAGCTCGAACTTCACGGACACCAACCGCCCGTCGACGTCGAAAGTGAGCCGCAGTTGCGTCAGCACGTCGTCTACGGGCGCCGCGAGCGCCCAGGTGTCTGTCAGCGGGGTGCCGACCGGACCGACCGGCGCACAACCGGCGGCAACGCTCAGCAAGATGCCGCAACCGAGGCCGAGCAAGCCGAGGAGGGCGTGAGCGCGCATGCGGAAATCCTTCAGCATTTGAGCATCGACGAAACGCGTGAGCCGACCGCAGTGTACGGCGACCGGCGAGGGGCGGGAAGTCGCGCGGCGCTACCGACTCGACCGGGCCCGCTCGGCGGAGGGCGCGGAGGGGGCGGCGCCGCGGTGGCCGAGGTTGCGGACCCGCTCCGAGTCGGCGTCGACGAGGTTGATGGAGCGAATCGTCACGGGGGCCAGCGGTCGGTCGGTCCGGTCGGTCTTGACCGCGGCGAGGGCCTGGAGGGTCCGGAGGCTCTCGGGGTCGGTGGCCCGGCCGATGACCGTGTACTTGCCGTCGAGCGACGGTTGGCGGCCGAGGGCGACGAGGAACTGGCAACTGGCCGAGTTGGGGTCGCTGGGCCGGCGGGCCATCATGAGCGTGCCGATGTCCACCGGCGTGTTGTGAAACTCGCCCACGACCGTCTTGCCGTCCTTGCGCAGGCCGGTACCGTTGCCGTTGGGGCAGCCGCCCTGGAGCACGAAACCGGGCACGATGCGGTGGATGGTCTTGCCGTTGTAGAAGTCGGTTCGCACCAGATCGAGGAAGTTCTCCACGTTTCGCGGAGCCAGCTCGTACTCGAGCGTGAACGTGACTTTGCCCAGATCGGTGACGAGGATCGCGTCCTTGCGCGGCTCGACGCGAAACTCCGCCGCCCCGACCGGGCCGCGGGGACCGAGCGGCTGCCACTCGACGCGGTACGCGCCGGGATAACGCACTCCCGCGTAGTAATCCCGCAGGTCGACTTCCGCGCCCAGTGAAGAATGGGCCGCGATGCGCAGGATCACGCCGGATGGATCCCCGCCGCCCGCGAGGGCCGGCTTGATCGCCTGCGGCGTTTCATTATTGAATGTGAAGACCAATGCCGGATGGTCCGGCTGCCCGAGCAGCAACGTCTGAGGCAGCGTGACGCCATCGTCGAGGTTCCACGGCACGGAGAGCGGGATGTCGACCGGCCGATCGCCGGTATTCACAAGCGTAAACCGCACCCGCACGGGCATGTCGGTCGTGTAGATGGGTCGGGTCGGCTGAAGCTCCGCAAGGAGGGCTTCCGCACCCGCGAGGGGCTCCTCGCTGCCGTGCGCGCACGGCAAGACCAGGAGCCCAGCCAGGGCGGCGACAACGAGACCCGGTGGTGAGCGCCAGCAACTTCGCATCGGCTGCCTGACGAGTTATACCCGCAAGGCCGGCTGCGGTTCCGCCGCGCCGACCGAAAAACGGCGATTTCGGATTCGGCCCAGCCTATCAGACGACGGCGCGGAGTTCCAGATGCAGGACGTCCGGCAGGGCCCGAATGGCCTCCAGGGCCTCCGTGCTGGGCCGCTCGTCGAGCGAGATGGTGCACCAGGCGGCTTTCGCACCGGCGAAAACCCGGCTTTCGATCTCCTCCGCGTTGATTCCATCGGCGCGGACGGCCTCCAGAATGGACGCCATCACGCCGACCTGGTCCCGGACCCGCAGCACGAGTTGCCAGGTGGCCGGGCTTCGTTCGAGCAGGTTCAGGCAGTTCCGCACCTCGCCCGCCACGAGGAAATCATGCACGATGCGGACCACCTCGGCGGCGGCCGCCGCGCGGGCCTGCTCGGTCAGCGGCCCGATGTGCTGTGTGCAAATCACGCCGGGCAGCTCGGCCAGCTTGACGCGGAAGCTCGAGGGCTCGGTGGTCGGCTCCGGAATGAATACGTCCACGGCGACCCGCAGCCGGCGACTCGGAATCGCTTCCGCCAACGCGACCGCATCGACCGCTCCGGGGCGCCCCACGTGCACGAGCGCGGCGCCCTCCGATAGGCTCGCCAGGAACTCCTCATCGATCAGGACGCCGCGATCCTCCTCGTCTTCGAACGAGTGGACGGTCACGATGTCAGCGGCGCGGGCGAGTTCCCGGGGCCAGTTGCAGAACGTGACGCCGATCTCCTCGGCGCCCTCGCCGACACCCGGCGGGGGCCAAGCCAGCACCCGCAGTCCGAACGCCCGAGCCCGCGCGGCCACGAGGCGGCCCACGGCGCCCCAGCCGACCACGCCCAGCGTCCGTCCGGCCAGGCCGCGGGCGTCACTGACTTCGGGACGGATCCAGCGGCCCTCGCGCGAGGCCACGGCGTTCTCGACGATCCGGCGGTCGAGCGCGAGGACGAGGCCGAGGGTGAGCTCGGCGACGGCGACGGCGTGCTGCTCGGGGCAGTGGGTGACGAACACACCGGCGGCCGAGGCGTCGTCGACCGCGATCTCGCCGGGCCCCGGTCCGGCGTGGATGACCATCTGGAGGTCGCGGGCGCGGGCGATGGCGTCCGGCGCCACACGCAGGTTCTGGACGATCAGGACGCCGACGCCGGTCAGCGCGTCGCGCAACTCGCGGGCCGCGAGGTTCGGACGCGCGACGACCTCGGCCCCCAGCGCGGCGAGCTGTTCGAGGGCGGTGGCGGGCAGGTCGCAGGCGACCAGGATCTTCATGACGGCCCGGACTCCTCCACGGCGGCGGCCATGCCGCGCCGCTCGCGCATTAGACCAGACGCCGGGCACCGGCTCAATCGCCGTCCGGGGCGACCGCGGGCCGGCACCTCAGGACTTGCCGCGCTCGGAAGCACCGAACGTGCGTTCGATGAAGCCGGTGTCCACCCGGCCGCGAACGAAGTCCGCCTGCTCCATGATCGCCCGGTGGAGGGGGATCGTGGTCTGAATCGGGCCGATGACAAACTCGGCCAGGGCCCGTCGCATGGCACGGATCGCGTCGGCGCGCGTCGCGCGGTGCACAAGCAGCTTGGCGACCATCGAATCATAGAACGGGCTGACGTTGTAGCCGGCGTAAGCGTGGGTATCGACGCGCACACCCGGTCCGCCGGGCAGGATCAGCCGCTGAATCGGCCCCGGACTGGGGCGGAACCCATCTTCGGGCGATTCGGCGTTGATGCGACACTCCAGGGCGTGACCGGACTGGTGGACCTGGTCCTGCTTGAGCTTGAGCGGCTCGCCCGCGGCGATGCGGATCTGCCACTGCACCAGGTCTTCCCCCGTGACCAGCTCCGTCACCGGATGCTCCACCTGGATGCGGGCGTTGACCTCGATGAAGTAGAAGTTCTCGCGCTCGTCGACGAGGAATTCGCACGTGCCCGCCGAGTAGTAGCCGGCGGCCCGGGCCAGTCGCACGGCGGCCGCGCACAGCTTGGCGCGGGTCCGGGCGCTGATGTGCGGGGAGGGCGATTCCTCGACGAGCTTCTGGTGGCGCCGCTGGAGCGAGCAGTCACGCTCCCACAGATGGATGACGTTGCCCTTGCGGTCGCCGAGCAGCTGGACCTCGACGTGGCGCGGCCGCTCGATCAACTTCTCAACGTACAGGCTGCCGTCCTTGAAGGCGGCTTCGGCCTCCGCGCGGGCGTGCTTGAAGCTGGTGCGCAGCGTCGCTTCGTTGTGGGCCGGGCGCATCCCGCGGCCGCCGCCGCCCGCGGCCGCCTTGATCATGACCGGATAGCCGAGTTTCTCGGCGATGGCGACGGCCTCGTCCTCGCTGTCGACGTTGCCGGGACTGCCGGGCACGCAGGGCACCTTGGCCTGCTTGGCGAGCTTGCGGGCGGCGACCTTGTCCCCCAGGGCCTGCATCGCTTCGGGGCTGGGTCCGATGAACTCGATCCGGCAGTCGCGGCACATCTGCGCGAAGCGCGCGTTTTCGGCCAGGAACCCGTACCCGGGGTGGATGGCCTGCACGTCGGTGAGTTCGGCGGCGGAGATGATCGCGGCGGCGTTCAGGTACGACTGCGTCGGCGACTCGCCGCCGATGCAGATCGCATCGTGGGCGAGATTCAGGTAGGCGGCGTCGCGGTCGGCCCGGGAGTAGACCGCGATGGCGTCGATTCCCAAGTCCCGGCAGGCGCGGATGATCCGCAGCGCGATCTCACCGCGGTTGGCCACAAGGATGCGCGTGAACAAGCCGTGCTCCGCTCTAGGCCGGCCGGACCGCGAACAGCGGCTGGTCGTATTCCACGGCCTGCGCGTTCCGGACGAGAACCTTCGTGATCTGCCCGGTGCATTCGGACTTGATTTCGTTGAAGACCTTCATGGCCTCGATCAGACAGACCACCGTGTCGGGCGAGACGTGCGAGCCCACGTTCACGAACGGCGGCGATTCCGGGTCCGCCGCGTGATAGACCGTCCCCACCATCGGCGAGCGGATCAGGATTTCGTTCTCCGCGGGGGCTTGGACGGCGGGCGCGGCGGCAACGGGGTTCGGGGCTGGCGCGGCCGCCGGCGGCGGCGCAACCGGCGTTGGCAGCGCTGGGGCCGCTGTGATGATCGGCTGTCCGCGGCGCAGGAGGATGTGGGTATCGCCCTCCCGCAGTTCGATGCGGCTCAGGTCGTTGGCGACCATGAGCTCGACGAGGTTCTTGATGTTCTTGATGTCCATCGGGGCTCTCGGGGCACAATCGCCGGAGGTTTCCTTCGTCTTGGCCTGGCTCATGCGAAGCTCAGCGGAAGCGTGGACAAGACCTCGTGACCGGTTTCCGTCACGAGCACGTCATCTTCGAGTCGGACACCGCCGACGCCCGGCAGGTAGATGCCGGGCTCAATCGTAATCACCATGCCCGGCTCCAGGACGTCGGTCGACAGCTTCCCCAGCCGGGGAGCCTCGTGCCCGACCAAACCGATCCCATGACCCAGCGCGTGATTGAAACGCTTCCCGAAGCCGGCCTTGTCGATGACCTGCCGCGCCGCACGGTCGACCGCGGCCGCTCGCACGCCCGGCCGGACAGCCTCGATACCCCGCGCCTGCGCCTCGCGGACGACATCGAAGACCTTCCGGAGTTGCGCGGGGATGCTACCGAGCCATACCACACGGGTCAAGTCGCTGCCGTACCAGTCGACGCGGGCCCCCCAATCGACCAGCAAGGGTTCTGTTTCCGTCAGACGCCGATCGCCGGGCTCGTAGTGGGGCAAGGACGAGTTCGGCCCGACCGCGACGATCGATGGGAATGCTTCGCCTTGCGCCCCGCGCTGCCGCATCTCGTATGCCAGCCGTGCCGCGATCTCCCGCTCCGTCAGACCCGGACGCAGCCACTTCCGCACGGCGTCGAACGCCTGCTCGGCCACCACGACGGCCTTGCGGATCCGAGCGACCTCGCCCGGCGTCTTCACGGCCCGCCGGGGCTGAATCGCGCTCGGGATCGGCACCAGGCGGATCGGCTTGCCAAGCTTGCGGAGTGCGTTGAACTCGCTGACGGACATGTGGCCGCCGTTGAACCCCACGCGCCGCGCGCGCAGCCGCCGGAGCTCGCGTATCGTCGCTTCGGGCCCCCGCTTCTTGCGCAGCACTTTGCGGGCCCAGGGGGCCTCGTGATCCGCCGCCTCGTCAAACCGGCCGTCGGTGAGGAGCACGACCTGTCGCGGCGTGACCAGCACACCGCCGTCTTCCCCCGTGAAGCCCGTGAGCCAATACTGGTCCATGCGATCCTGAACGAAGTAGGCGTCTAGTCGCCGCCGCTCGATTTCTGACCGTAACTCCTTTATTCTACTGAAGTAAGGCTCCGGCGTGCGCATCGCTCGGCTCATTCGCGGTCTCTCCGGGACGACGCGCCCCACCCCCGGGCGTCGCGTCCGAGTATCCTCGGCGGGCAATGTAACCGGAACGTGCGCGGCCCGCCAGCCCGGCGGGGCCGGCCGGCTGCGTTGACCGCCGGTCCCGGCCGGACTATCCTACGGGGCTCGCGGCGCTGGCCGCGGTTGAGCACGAAACCGGATCGTCAAGCACCGAGGGTAGTCATGGCCCGCGTCTGTTTCTTCACCGGCAAGCGAACCAAGTTCGGTCGCTCGATCTCCCGCCGCGGCAAGGCGAAGTACCTCGGAGGCGTCGGGCGGAAGACGACCGGCATCGCGTCGCGCAAGTTCAAGCCCAACATCCAGAAGGTGCGGGCGGTGGTGAACGGGCGCGTGACGCGCATCCGGGTGAGCTGCAAGGCGATCCGGATGGGGCTGGTGGTCAAACCGCCGGTGCGCGACTGGAAGCCGCCGGTCGAGGCGACGGCCACGCCCTCCTGAGGAGCGCGCCGATGGCGGGCGAGATCGACGCCGAGCGCGTGCGGCAGATTGCGCGGCTGGCCCGCCTACGGCTGTCCGACGACGAAGTGATGCTGTTCACGGGGCAGTTGGGGGCGCTCGTGGAGTACGTGCGGCAGCTTGACGCGGTGCCGACCGACGGCGTCGAGCCGTTGGCGCATCCGGTCCCGGTCGCGAACGTGCTGCGGGACGATCGGCCGACGCCGACCCTCGACACGGAGGTTGCGCTGCGAAACGCGCCGCAGCGGGAAGGACCGCTGTTCCGCGTGCCCAGGGTGCTCGACCAGGGCGCTTGAGCAGCGGACGGTCAGGCCGGGGCGACCTTGGCGGGGGAGGCGGCGACGTCCGCGGGGGCGGGGGCGGCCGCCGTCAACGGCGGCGGAGCGGGGGGCTCGAGGTAGAACTCGGGCACGATTTCCTTGAGCCGGCGGCGGGCCTCAACCCGGTCGAGCCGGTCGGCGTCCGCCAGCAGCGCGTCGATCTGCCGGACCGTCGTGTCCCAGTCGACCGGGACGTTCTGCCAGATGCCGATCTTCGGGTGCGCGGTGCGGGCGACGTTCTCGCCGTCGATGGCCAGCTCTTCGTAGAGCTTCTCGCCCGGGCGCAGGCCGGTGAAGACGATCCGGATGTCGACGTCGGGGCGAAAGCCGGAGAGCGTGATCATCTCGCGGGCGAGGTCGACGATCTTGACCTGCTCGCCCATGTCGAGCACGAAGATCTCGCCGCCGCGCCCCATCGACGCGGCCTGGAGCACGAGCTGGGCGGCCTCGGGGATGGTCATGAAATAGCGCACCATCTCCGGGTGCGTCACCGTGACGGGCCCGCCGCGGGCGATCTGCTCGCGGAAGATCGGGATCACGCTGCCGCTGCTGCCGAGCACGTTGCCGAAGCGGACCGTGACGAACTGCGTCTTCGAGCGGGCGCTGAGCCCCTGGATGTACATCTCCGCGACGCGCTTCGAGCAGCCCATGATGCTGGTCGGGTTGACGGCCTTGTCCGTCGAGATCATGACGAACTTGTCGACGCCGGCGGCGTGCGCCGCGTCGGCCACCGTCCGCGTCCCGCGGATGTTGTTCTTGAGCGCCTCGCCCGGGTTGAGCTCCATCATGGGCACGTGCTTGTGCGCCGCGGCATGGAAGACGGCGCTGGGTTGATACCGACGGAAGAGGGTTTCGATGCGGCCGCGGTCGGCGATGTCGGCAATGCTGGGCACCAGGTCGATCGCGGGGAACGAACGCCGCAACTCGCAATCGATCTGGAACAGGCTCGGTTCGGCCTGCTCGACGAGCAGCAGTTGCCGCGGCTCGAAACGCGCGATCTGCCGGCACATTTCGGAGCCGATCGAGCCGCCGGCCCCGGTCACCATCACGACCCGGCCGCGGATGAAAGCGGCGATCTGGTCGTCGTCCAGCCGCACGGGCGGTCGGCCCAGCAGGTCGTTGATGTCGACGTCGCGGATCTCCTTGACCGTGGCCCGCCCGGTGAGCAGGTCGGTCAGCGCGGGCAAGGTCTTGAATCGCAGGTTGGTGCCCTCGCAGAGCTCGACGACGCGGCGCAGCCGCTCGCGCGAGGCCGAGGGCATCGCGATCAACAGCTCGTCCACCGCGTACTCGTCGGCGAAGCGCTTCACGTCCTCGATCGGGCCGAGCACGTCGATGCCGTGAATCTGCTGCCCGTGCTTGCTGGCATCGTCATCCAGGAAGCCGACCACGCGGTAGCGCTCGACCGGCATGCGCTGGATCTCGCGGACGGCGTTCTCGCCCGCGTTGCCGGCGCCGAGGATGAGCAGCTTGGGCACGGTCCCCTCGGCCGGCGGGCGGACTTCCTCGTGGTAGAGCCGTACGGCCAGCCGCGCGCCGCAAACCAGCGCGACGGTCCCGCCGAAATCGAGCAGAAAGACGGAGTCCGGAAAGCGCGCGTCGAAGACCGCCGGCAGGCCGAGGCGCTGGAGATTCAGCAGGCCGTAGTAAAGGATGAAGATGCCGAAGAACCCCCACCAGGCCGCGGTCACGACGCGGAACACATCCCGCAGGCTGACGTAGCGCCACGACCCGCGGTGCAGGCCCATCAGCACGAACGCCGTGAGCTTGATCGCGACCACGGGCACCATCAGCGGTAGGCAGAACTCCGTGAACCAGTCGAACACCTCGGTCGGAGCCTCGACCGGCCACAGCCACGACTTGAGCCAGCGGAATGGCGCCCCGAGGGAGGGCGAACGCTTGAAGTTGTACGCCAGCGCGAACGCCAGAAGCCAGGCCGCCGCGAACAGCGCGGCGTGCGCCGCGCCGCTCAGCCAGACCCGGTGGCGCTGCACCCAGGCGTTGCGGCTGATCCACGGCAGTTCGCGTGCGTGATCGGTCATCGCTGTTCCGACTGGGCCGCCCGCGGCGACCGCCTGCGCCTGTTCAAGGCCGGGCCAGCACGGCATCGGCGAAGGACTGCGCCACCGTGTAGCGGCCCTCGGCCTGGGCGGCGGCCAGCCCCGCGAGCCGAGCGGCCGCCTCCCGCGCGTGCGGCATGTCGTTCAACCGCCAGGCGCAGTACGTTTCGACCACCCGGCCGTTGACCGTCTCCTGGTACCGGCGGCTGGCGGTGTCCGCCGCCCGCAGTTGCGCCTCCAGATAGTTCGACCGGCCGCCGCGGGCGTCGCCCACGTACGCCAGCAACTCGTCGCGCCGATCCAGGAAGTTCGGGTCGCGCTCGAAGGCCGCGAGAATGTAGGCGGCGGCCGACTGCAACTGGTCGGACTCGAGCAAGCCGTGGGCGATCAGCAGTGCGGGCAGGTAAGCCTGCGGATCGAGCTGATGCGGGACTTCCAGCAGCGCGATGGCGCGCCGCAGATCGCCGGCGCAGGTGGTGCAGTTCGGATACCGCAACAGGCCGCGGGCCGGGTCACGGATCGGAGCTTCAACGGTGGCCCGTCGATACAGAGCCAGACCCTCCGCGAGTGTGCGCTGGGCCCGGTCGCGGTTGTTGGCCTCGAGTGCCTCAAGCACGGTCGGGGCCCGGGGCGGAGCTTCATCGGGAAGCGGGTTGACTGCCAGCAGCCGCTGAAACTCGTCGCGCGGGGGCTGCGGCGTGAAACGGTAGGAATCGATGGCGGGCATGCCGCCCGGGCCGATCGTCAACGGGGGCAAGTCCAGTCGCTTGGCCTCCGCCAGGCCGGAGATCGTCTCGGCGTCGCCGGGGCGCCCCAACAGCAGCGAGAACGGGTTGGCCCGTCCGCCGAAGGTCGGCGCGACGCCGAGCATGGGCATCGGCACCATGGACGCGTACGGCGACACCCGCGTGTTGTTCCTGAACGAAAACGGCTGCTCGCCGATCGTGCCGACGTTCCGGCGTGTGGCGTCGAATGGTCGCAGCCCCGGATCCTGCGTGTATTGCCCACCCAGGTAGCGGGACGGACCCTTCTCCGCCGGACGGCTCACGTCGTCGGACGTGCGCACGCGGAGCTGCGCCCACGCCGAAGCGGACGCCGCGAGCACGGCGACAGGGACCACGACTCGGCGGACCGCTGGGTTCACGGACCGTACCTCCTTCCGGCGCTCCGAGCGCCGTGCGCCAGCCCCGGCGGATTATACTGCCGCCGCCGAGCCCGTTCCGCTGTGAGTGGAATCGGCTGAATCGGGCCGGCACCTGTGGGCGGCGCGACGATTATCGGAGCGCGATCCGGGCGTCGCCCCCGGTACAATGGCCGGCGGCGGTTGCGGGCCAACGGTCTCCCTCGCGAAAGCGCGATACCGCAGGGCAGGACGCGCGGAGGCGGAGTGCGGCCGGCGTAACCGCTTCCGGGCACAGATCGACGTTGCTGCGGAGTTGGAGCTCCCGCCGGCCGGCCGTACGCTGTGTCGCCCACCGGGGCGTGAAGGAGTCGCAGATGCTGGTGGTGATGAGTGTCGGAGCCACACCGGAACAGATTGAAGCGGTCGCCGATCGGATTCGGCAGTTCGGCTACACGCCGCACGTCATTCCGGGCGGGATCCGCACGGCGATCGGGATCACCGGCAACAAGGGTCCGGAGGGGCGCGAGCTGCTCCTGATGATGCCGGGGGTCGAGGACGTCGTCCGAATCACCGTCGGCTACAAGCTCGTGTCGCGCGAGACGCACCCGCAACCGAGCGTCTTTCCGATCGCCGGGACCGCGGTGGGCGGGGCCTTCACGGTGATCGCGGGGCCGTGCTCGGTCGAGAACGAGGCGATGATCCTCGAGACGGCCCGGTTCATGACCGGGCTTGGGGTGCGGCTCATGCGGGCCGGCGCGTTCAAGCCGCGGACGAGCCCGTACTCGTTTCAGGGCCTGGGTGAGGAGGGGCTCGCGATTCTCGCCAAGGCCCGGCGCGAGACCGGCATCGGCATCGTCACCGAGGTGATGGATGTCGAGATGGCCGACCGGGTGGCCGAGGTCGCGGACGTGCTCCAGGTGGGCACGCGAAACATGCAGAACTACTCGCTGCTGCGCAAGTTGGGCACCGTGCGCAAGCCGGTCCTGCTGAAGCGCGGCATGGCCGCGACGGTCGAAGAGTGGTTGCTGGCGGCGGAATACCTGATGGCCGGCGGCAACCGCCAGGTGATCCTCTGCGAGCGCGGCGTCCGCACATTCGCGGACCACACGCGGAACACGCTCGATCTGTCCATCGTGCCGGTGGTGAAGCACCTTTCGCACCTGCCCGTGATCATCGACCCCAGTCACGGGACCGGGCGGGCGGAGTACGTGCCGGCAATGTCCCGGGCGGCGCTGGCCGCGGGCGCCGACGGCCTGATCGTCGAGGTGCACCCGGATCCGCGCTGCGCGCTGTCCGACGGACAGCAGTCGCTGAGCTTCGACGGGTTCCGCGCGCTGTACGAATCGCTGAAGCCGCTGGCGGACGTGCTGCGGGTGACGCTGCGGTAGGGGCCCGGCGGGCCCTACTCATTCCAGACGCGGTGGGCCAGAACGACCGTGATGTCGTCCGGTTGCACGCCGCCCTCGGTGAAGTTCCGCAGGTCGGTCAGCATCTCCTTGAGCATCGTGCTGGCGAGCTGGCCGAACCCGTCGCAGACGATGTTCAGGAACCGGTCCTCGCCGAACGTCTCGCCCTTGCGGCTCTTGGCGGTGGTCACACCCGAGGTGAACAGCACCACGGTCTCGCCCGGCTCGAGCTGCTCGGGCAGGAGCGCGTAGGCCGCGTTCTTGTCGAGTGAGAGGGGCGGTGACGGTTCGGCCGGACCCAGCCGGCGCGCGTCGCCGCGCTGGCCGATGATGTACGCCCCGACCTGGCCCGCGAGCGCGTAGCGCATCTGGCCGTTGGCCGGGTCGATGACGCCCGCGAAGCAGTCCAGCGGGTGGTCGCGGCTGCCGTCGTACAGGAGCCAGTTGAGCGTGCGGAGGAACACGGCGGGCGTGTCCTGGTGCATGACCGAGACGCGGAAAGCCGACTGGGCCTGGGCGATGAGCATGCTGGGAAGCGAGCCGGTGGCCGGCGTCTGCGCGACCATGAAGGCGGCGAGGTTGTTCGACAGCCGCACCACGTCGTAGATGTCGCCGGTGCGCTCGCGACCGGTCTCGCGGAAGGCGCCGAAGTTGAGCGTGTCCCACTGCGGCAGCTTGCGGGGCGTGAGGCGCGACTGGATGTCGTGGGCGACGCTGACCTGGCCGTCGATCATCGCGGCGCGGTTGCGGGCGGTCGTGCGAAAGATGGCGTCGAGCTGGTGCGCGATGAGGTGCAGCTGGGCCGTGAAGAAGTCCAGGTCCTTCTGGTCGTAGACGCGGCCGGTCGCGCCGCTATCGACGTACACGAGGCCGAGCGTGCCGTCCGGGCCGAGCAGCGGCCCGGCCAGGATCGAGTTGCGGTCCTCGCTGCTGAGCACGGGCACGAGGACGAATTGCCCGCGGTCGAGGATGCGCGGCTTGAGGTCGTGGCCGACCTCCGGGAGGTCGGTGGTCTGGCCGGTGATGAGCCGGCCCTCCTCGTACTCCATCGGCCCGTAGTTGACGCGCCGCACACCGAGCCAGACGCGCTGCGCCGCGTAGGTTTCCAGCAGCACGCGCAGGGCCGCGTCCATGAGCTCCTCGACCGCGGTGCAGCCCGAGACGCTGACGCTCGTGCGGCCGAGCCGGTCGAGCTGGCCGGCCTGGAGCGTCACGGCTTCCTCGGCGCGGCGCAGGATGGCGCCGGCCGGCAGCCGCGACTGGGCGAAGCGCTCGAGCTGGGCGCGCGAGGTGCCGAGGGTGGCGGCGCGGCCCGCGGCGCGTTCCTCGAACTCCGGGTAGACGCGCACGGTGTAATCCAGCAGCTGGATCTCGTCGCCGGTCTTCAGCAGCGTGCGGGCGGTGATCCGGGTGCCGTTCAGACGCAGCGGGGGCGCGGTGTCGAGCGGCTCCAGGTGCCAGCCCTCGGTCCCCTCGGGCACGACCACCGCCTGCTGCGCGGCAATCCGGGCGTCGGGCAGGTGGATGCGGCAGCCCTCGTGTGATCCGAGGTAGACCGCTTCCGCGCCGCAGACCACGTCGGCGATCATCGCGCCGTTCTGGAGGAGGATCAGGCGCATCGCGGGCGCTACTCCGACGGGCCGGCGCGGCCGGGACATGCGAGACCCCGTCGGCCGTCCCCGCGCCGAGACGGCCGGGCGGCCCGCCGACAGCGCGCGGCTCAACCCGTGCCGCGCATCCTAGCGGCCGCGGGACGGCGCGGCCAGCCGGCCCGCGCGGGCCGGGGAGCGGTCGCGGGGGGTCACGTCCCGGCGGGCGCTCCGATGACGTTCTTCACCTTGGCCGCAAGCTGATCAGGGGAGAACGGCTTGATCAGGTAGTCGTTGGCGCCGGTCTTGATGGCCTCGATCACGCGCGACTTCTCGGCCTCGGTCGTCACCATGATGACGGGCATCTTCTTGCCGGCCTGGCGCAGGGCGCGCAGCGTCTCGATGCCGGTCAGCTTGGGCATGTTCCAGTCCAGCAGGATGAGATCGAAGTCCTGTTCCTGGGTGGCCTTCAGCGCCTCGGCCCCGTCCGCGGCCTCGCGGGCGTCGGTGATGCCGACGAGCCCCAGCGCCTTGATCACGATGCGCCGGATCGTCAACGAGTCGTCCACCACCAGTGCTTTCATCACAGCCACCTCTAGTTCGGGTTGTAGGTCACTTCCATGCTGAACTCGCCCGCGTCCGACGAGAACGGCACTTCGAGCCATACCGAGCGCGTCGGGTACTTCAGCCGGTAGCCCGCGCCGTGTACCACGGTCGGCAGCCCCAGCTCCAGCGGCGGGTCGAACTGGAACTTGGCCTTGGCCGAGCCGGCCACCATGTTCACCAGTTCGGCGATCGCGTCCGTGACCTCGTCCGAGATCGTGTCGGTTTCCGAGCCGAGCAGCTTGCCCGCCAGCTTCAGCGCGGTCGGCGGCGGAAACCGCAGCGCCACCACGCCGCTGACCTGCCCGCTGATCCCCACGAGCGACGTGATCAGCTCGCCGCGGGCCTGGCCGTCGCTGACCTTCACGCCGTTGCGCCGGGGCTTGACGCTCAACATCGTGTTGAACACCGTGTCCACGGCCTCGATGAATGGGTTGATGTACGACACGTCCACGCTGCGCCCTCCATCGGTCGGCGACCGATGCGCGGCCTCAGGCCTGGCCGGCCCGCCGTACCCCGGCGGATGTCGTCCGGCGCGCCCCGCCGCCGCTGTCGCGCGGGGCTGCTGCGTTCATCGGTCCGATGCCGCGGTGCGCTTCGCAAAAGGCGCCCGCCGACTCGGACCCGCGCCGCGGCTTATACGGCACTCGCGGCCAGGCGCTGGCCTTGCAGCGCCTGGGCGATGGCCTGGGGAATGCGCGGCAGCGGCACGACCTGCTGCACCTTCCCGGTCTGGGCCGCGGCCTTCGGCATCCCGTACACGAAACTCGTGGCCTCGTCCTGCGCGATGGTGACCCCGCCCGCGTCCCGGACCAGCCCGAGCCCGTTGGCCCCGTCCCGCCCCATGCCGGTCATGATCACACCCACCGCCCGCGCCCCGCACATCTTCGCGACCGACTCCAGCATGACGTCGGCCGACGGCCGGTGACCCGAGACCGCCGGCCCGTCGTCGAGGACGGTGTACAGCTGTACGCCGCGCCGCGCGAGCTTGAGATGGTGGCTGCCCGGCGCGATGTAGATCGTGCCGTCGGCCAGCGGTTCGTTGTGGACCGCCTCCTTCACCTTCATCGCGCACCGCTGGTCCAGGTGACGGGCGAACGTTCCGGTAAACGCGGCCGGCATGTGCTGGGTCACCAGGATCGGCACGAAGTCGCTGGGGAACGACGGCAGCATCTCGTACAGGGTCTGCGGCCCGCCGCAACTGATCCCGATCGCCACCACCCAGCCGCGCACCTTGTTGGGCGGCAGGGTCGGCGCCGTGCCGCCTCCCGCCTCCTGCAACAGGCGTCGCACGCGCCCTTTGCAGCGGGCGGCGGCCCGCACCTTCACCAGCAGCTCATCGCGGAATTCGGGCAGCGCCGCCTTCGCCGTGGACTGCGGCTTGGTGATGTAGTCAACCGCCCCTTTCCGCAGAGCATCGAACGTGATCTGCGCGCCGGCCTGCGTCAGCGTCGACACCATCAGGAAGCTCGCCGGGATCTTGCCGGCCGCTCGGTCGAGTACGGCCAGCCCGTTCATGCGCGGCATCTCGACGTCCAGCGTCACGACATCCGGGCGAAGCTGCGCGATCTTCGACAGGGCCTCGGCACCGTCGGCGGCCATCCCGACCACTTCGATCTGCGGATCGGCCGCCAGCGCGGTCTTGATGATGCTGCGAATGACGGCGCTGTCATCGACGACCAGCACGCGGATCAGCGGCGCATTTCCGGTTGGCATACGACTTCCTGTAGACGGGGTACACACACGTTCCCCGGACATCATCGGCCACGCAGCGGCGGAGCTTCGATCCGGAAGTTCGGCGGGGGCTGGGTCCGGAAAACTCTCGCGGCGGAACGCGGCGCGTCCCGGGGCTCCGCGGGAGACCGGTGGTCTTCTTCCGGCGTTCGTGCGAGAATAGCGGAATGAGTGCGAAGTACCTGCCGGGGCTCCTCGTGCTGTGGTCGGTCGGGGGGGCAGCGTGCGCCCCTGAGCCGGCGGTTCGCCTTCCCGATCTGGGAGGGCGGGTCTTGCACGTAGCAGTCTTGCCGGACTACTTGCCGTTCAGTCGCGTCGACCCGACCAACGGATTGCCGGAAGGTTGGGACGTGGACGTGGTGGTCGAGCTGGGGCGGCGCCTCAACTTCGTGCCGGAGTTCGTCGTGAGCACGCCGGGAGAGATCGTGGCCGGCACGGCGGCCGGCCAGTGGGATCTGGCGGGCGGCGGCGTGACCGTGACAGCGGAGAGGCTGGCGCGGGTCGATTTCGCGTTCGTTCAACGGCTTGTGCATCAGCGGCTGCTGGTGCGAGCGGCAGCCCTGCCGGCCGACACGCTGGTCGAGTTCCGGCGCGTTGCCGAACTCCGCGTCGGCGCGCTCGACGGCTCCCCGAATGAACGGACGGCGATCGGCTTCTTTGGTCGTGAGCGTGTGCGCGGGTACGCCGAGGTCGAGGGGCTGGTCGCGGCGTTGCTTCGGGAGGAGGTTGACGGGGTGGTGCTGGACGACCCCGCGTGCCGCGCGGTGCTCGCCCAGCGGCCGAACGAGTTGAGACTTTTTCCGGGGTCGCTCGGCGGCAGTCCGCTCGGGTTCATTCTGCCGCGTAACTCCGAACTGACCCCGCTCATGACGCTGGCGTACGGGGTGTTGGTGGATGACGGGACGGCCGGCGTGATTGACGTCCGGTGGGGGCTGAACTGAGGCTCCGGCTGCCCGGGGGCTGTTTCATTTGTGCAACTGGAGGCGGGGATGTCCTACCGGATTCGCCGCAATCTGGGATTGCGTTTCGCACGCGGGAGGCTCATTATATAACTAGCGTGCGTCAGTGCTTGGATGCGGGAAGCAGGCGGCGCCGCGCGCTCGGAGCGCATGTCCATCGCGGCCGTCGCCACCAAGCCGGTCAACTCGCAGCGCACGTTGTGAGGCAGCACAAGGAGCGGCCATGCTAGCAGGGGCACGGACCAGCCGGGGGCAAGCAGGCGGCCAACGGGGGGCGTTCACGCTGATCGAATTGCTGGTGGTCGTGGCGATCATCGCGCTGCTGATCTCGATTCTGCTGCCGAGTCTGGCCGGGGCTCGTGAGCAGGCTCGATCGGTTCAGTGCCTCGCGAACCTGCGGTCGATCGGAAACGGGGTTTGGCAGTACGCCCAGGATTACGAGGGTTTGTTGCCGGGGCCGCTGCACCCGCCGGTGTATCGCCGGACGGGCGGCGACGAGAACTGGCCCGCGATGAACCCGGACACCGAGCAGCCGTGGTTTCTGCTGGCCCGCGTAGCGCCGATCTTCACGACCTCGGACGAGTTCTACCGCTACGCGGACCGGGTGGCGACGTGCGGCACGGCGGTGGGAAAGAACCCGGACGCGAACTTCAAGCCGAATGTCAACGGGAACCCGAACTGGAGCCGCCCGTACAACTACCTCATCAATTCGTACACGAACACCGAGCCGAAGCAGTACTTTGGCTGGACGAACATCGGGGTGACGTGGGCGGGCTGGCAGAACTTCTACCGCCAGAATCCGGACAACCTGAGTTACCAGCCGCCGAAGAAGATCGACAAGATCCGCAAGCCGGCGGATGAGTGGGCCGTGGGCGACGCGTGGTGGACGTTCAAGCGCGTGATGATCACGCCGGGCAATTTCCAGGACACGTTCCTGGGCACGTGGCAGGTGCCGCGGAACCCGCCCAACGACTCATCCGGCATGTCCCACAACCCGCTGCCGCGGGCGCCGTACCACCGCAACGGCAAGGGCACGAACCTGGTGTATTTCGATGGCCACGGGGCCACGTTCAGCGGCATCGATGAGTGGGCGCAGAAGTTCCCGGCCAACCGGCCGCCGAGCAATCCGTGAGGCGGGCGGAGCGGCCGCGGCGCGAGTGCTGTTGAGGAGAGAGAGCCCCGGGCCGCCTGACCTGAGTGGCGGGCCCGGGAAGGCGGAGGTGGCGCCGGAACCGCGCTGACATTGCATGTGGAGGAGTGGACTGCGCCTGCGCCGGCGCCGGCAGCCGGGCGAGCGCGTCCGGATTCACGGACAAGCGGTGGCGGCCGACGACGGACCCGTCCGGTCCGCGCCGCGCAACCTACCTTGGAGGAGATGAGGATGAGAACTGGCGCGCTATTGTTGGTGACGATTGCTCTCGTGGGCGTGGCGGTGGCGGGCGATCCGGCCCCGACCGTGAAGATCTCGCTGGGGCTGCGCGAGACCCCGACGCTTCAGGCCGTCCCGGGCGACTTCGCCGGCACCGCCGGACACTCCGGTCAGATCGAGTGGTTCAACAAGGATGAGCAGACGCTCGTGCTCGATGGCACGTGGCAGATGTTCACGTTCGACGTTTCGGCCGCGGCGATCGCCGCCGCCGGCCTGACGGGCAACGGCATCGTCGAGTCGGACCTGGGCGTGCTCGAGCATCTGCGAATCCTGAGCGACGGCTATCCGTGGGACATCACGCTGTGGATCGACGAGATCCGCAACATCTACGACCCCGCGGGCCCGCCGCCGGTGATCAACAAGCTCATCAGTACGTTTGACGGCCTGGCCGGCAACGGCGGCGTGCCGTACGCCGACGGGACCGAGGTCATGTTCCAGGAACCGCGTTTCTCGGGCTCGACCAGCGGCAACCTGGCGCTGCTGCCGAACTTCGCGGGCATCGACAACACGGTCGGCCGCGACGACAGCTCGTCGGTCAAGGTCCAGTTCAGATTCGTGGACAACGCTCCGACGCGCTGGGTGCGGCTGACGACGTTCCTGGCGCCGGCCACGAAGCCGGAGTCGAACCCGGTGCTGGCCGAGGCCGGCGGGCCGAACGGCCTGTACGCCAGCAGCACCGTGACGGTGTGGCTGCGGGGCATCCCGGAGCCTGCGTCGCTGCTGCTGATCGGCCTGGGCGCTGCGCTGCTCCGCAAGCGCTAGGCGCGACCCTGAGAGGCCGCGGGACCGGCCCGTCGCGGCGCCGGTCCCCGGCCTTTTTTGACTCGCGGCCGGCGCGGGGCGGCCCCGGGCGCCCGGCACTTTCCGGCCCAACGAGCGTTCCGCTTCCCGGGTCGCTGCACGCGGCCGTCTCGCCGCGGCGAGGCCACCAACCGCTGTCTTTCTGGAGGAAAGAGCGATGCCACGAAGACTGGTCTGTGGGCTCCTGGCGCTGGGACTGCCGTTCGTCTGCGTTCCGGCCGCGCTGGGCCAGTTCAGCAAGCTTGTCACGGACTTCGAGGACCCGGGCTGGACGCCGTTCGTAACCGAGGTGATATTCCGCAACCCGTCGGTCTCGGGCACGACGATCGGGCTCGACCCGGCGATCCCGAACTCGACGTACCTGTCGGATGTGAACCAGAATCCGTTCACGGCGGTACACAGCGGCACGCGGGCGTCCGAGATCACGTGGGGGTTCCTCAACACGGGGTATCACACGTCGTGGGTGCGCGTCGTGACGTTCAATGCGGCGCAACTGCCGAACCCGGCCATTCACCTGGGCGGCAAGGTCAAGGTGTGGCTGGCGCTCAAGGCGTACACGAGCGGCACGTACGCGACGCCGGTCACGAACGGGCACCTGTATTTCGGCATCGGCGTCCGAGAAACCGGCCAGGGCATGTACCTCGGCGGCAACGGCGGGACCGCCGGCGACGTGGAGTGGGTGGGCCTGTCGGCGCGGCTGGTTGAGATTTTGGGGGGCAACAACGGCGTGTGCGACACGGCGGCCAACCCCGCGAGCGATGACGTTCAGGTGACGCCGGTCGGCGCGCCGGCCACGCCGGACACGGTGTGCGTCAGCGCGGGCCCGGACGGCATTCTCCAGACGTCGCCGGCCGGCGACGATGTGCGGCGGGTGACGCCGGTGGGGATTTACCGGGTGCCGAGCGACGGCGTCATGCGGCCGTATGTGTTCGACCTGCCGGCGCTCCAGGCGTCCGGCAACGTGTTCGCCCTGGCCGGCAACGGTCAACTCGGCGCGACGCCGAACAACCGCGGCACGCTCGAGCACATCGCGCTCACCAACGACCCGACGAACGCGGCCGTGAACGCGAAGGTCTTCCTCGTCAACATCGACGACGTGGAATTCGAGGCCCCGGTCATCGATCCGCCGCAGATTCCGACCAAGCCGGTGGCGCCGATGCCGCTGGATGAGTTCGTGAAGGTCACCGCGATTGCACCGACGGCGTCGGACGTGAGCGTGTACCGTCTGTTGAGCGACGGCGGCAGCGCGCTGCTCGGCTCGATCAATCCCGGGGGGCAGCCGGAAGTGAACGTCCCGACGGCGCCGCTGGCGGCGAACATCCGGATCGTGGCGCGGCAGACGATCGGCGCCGACGAGAGCGATGATTGCACGCCGGTGGTCGTGGCGGAGCCGGGCAACGGGCCGCTGCGGATCGCGATGGCCGTGCGCGAGACCGATGCGTACGACCATAATCTGCCTTGCGGCGGCAACGGCACGGGCTTCGATCCGAACCAGCCGTCGACGCTGGAGTTCATCGGGGCCCGGACGCAGGACGGCTTCGGTGTGCCGAACGCCCGGCGCTACACCACCCAGACGCAGTGGTTCGAGGTGCGGCTGAATCCGTGCGACCCGGATTACGGCGTGGGGCAGTTCAGCGGTAACGGCGTGCTGAACCTGCGGCCGGCGCCGGACTACACGAACGGCGTGTGGGAAGGGCTGTACTTCCGCATCGACGAGATCAGCCCGACGACCGGTCCGTTCACGGTGTACATCGACGACTTGCAGGTGAAAAACCAGAGCACGGGCGCGACGGTCTGCTACATCGACAACTTCGAGAGCTACACGCCGGCGCAAGTGATCGTGGACGGCGGCAACCTCGTGGCCAACACCGCCGCGGCCCCGACGGACGTGCAGGTCGTGCCGGTGGGCGCCACGGTGTTCGCGGGGCAGATCATCGTGGCCCCGGGCGCCGACGGCACGCTCGAGACCACCGCGACCGCCGATGACTACCGTACGAACCTGCGGGCCCGGTTTGACTATCCGAGCGCCGCGGGCACAAGCGTCGGCCTGGCGAGCACGCCGAACCTGAGCGCCATCACGACCGAGCAGGCCTACAGCGGCACGAAGTCGCTCAAGGTCGAGTGGGGCTTCCTCGACGCGTCGAACCTGCGCAGCGTGCTGCGGCTCACGTCGAACGGCTCGACGGCCACCAATCCGCCCGAGGCGTTCCTGAATCCGGACTCGGTGATCCCGCTGAGCCTGGACGGGACGCTGTGCGACGGCAACGGCGACCTGGTGTACAGCGTCATGATCCGCCTGGCGCCGCCGGCCATCCCGGCCGACTGCGACCAGGACGGCGACGTCGACCTGGGCGACATCGCGTGCTTCCAGCGGTGCTTCAAGCCGGGCGCGCCGACCGCGGAGTGCGTGACGTTCGATATCGCGCCGAACGGAGCCCCGGACAACGTGGTCAACATGCCGGACTTCGTCCTGCTCACGTACCTGTTCGTGGGGCCGGCGCAGTAGCGACGCCGCACGGCGGCGGGACAAGCGCGCGGGCGTGATCTCGGCCGAGCGGCCGGGGTCACGCCCGCGGCGCGAGGCGGTCGGCGGTCAGGTCCGCCCAGTGCAGCAGCAGCCAGACCAGGACGGTGCACAGCACCACGAGGGCGACCCAGCCGGCGGAGCGGGCCGCGCGCCGGGCCGGGGCGCGTGTCCCGGGCGGGGATGTCCGACAACGGACGCGCACGTCCCGTCCGTCGGCGGTCCGCAAACGGAAGCCTTGGCGTTTCTCATGCCGCAGCGTGCTGCCGTTCCACCGCTCGATCATCTGGGGGGCGATCGCCGCGCGGATGTTGCCCTGGGGATAGGCGACGTCGCCGAACTGCGGCTGCGTCACGAGGTCGAGCTGCACCTGCCCGGCCTTCAGCGACAGGCGCGCGCAGGTGACCGCGCCGCCGAGCTGGGCCGGCAGTGCCGCCAGCGCGGTTTCATCAAAGATGACGGGCGGCCGCTCGGGCTCCTCCTCGCCGTGCTCCAGCAGCAGCGCGGCGAACGGCTTGTACTCGAGGAGCGACTTGCGGAAGCTGTCGACCTCGAGCGCGAGGCTCGGATCCGCGAGCAGCACGCCCGGCATGTACACGAGCCGGCGCCAGGCCAACCCGCGCCGCACGTCGTAGATCTCCCAATGTTGCAGCCGGCCGCCGTCATCCGCGTCGGCCTGACGCCGCAGCACGAACCGCACGTCTTCGGGTTGCCCGAACACGCGGCCGCGCCAGGCCATGCGCCACAGCAAGGTCTCGTCGCCCGCGACCTGGAGGTCGAGGCGGGGGACATCCCAGCCCAGCGCGCTGACACGCCCCGCCGGCACCGGTTTGCCCGATTCGTGGTCGCGCAGCGCGGCGAAATGGGCCGCAAGCAGGCCGCCCAGGCGGGCGTCGTGCGCGGCGGCCAGCGCACGCCGGCCGCCGTACCGCAGCGCGCGGGCGAACGCGGCCTGCGCGGCGTCCCAGTCCGACTCGGTCAGGAACACTAGCCCGCAGGCCTCGGCCACGCGCCGGCTGCGGGGGAACAGGTCGTAAGCCTCGCGGGCGACGGCGCCGGCGTCGTCCGCTTTCTGCTGACAGACCGCCCGCAGCCGCGTCCACCACAGGTACTCGATGTAGTCCTCCGGCGGCTCGTCGTCCGCCGAGCGCAGAATCCGCTGCAATTCCGCTTCGACCCGCTGTCGCACCGCATCCACCGCCTCAGCGCGCAGCAGCGGCCGCAGCGTGAGCTCGAACTCCTCGATGAACGGGCGGGCGTCCGTCTCGAAGAGCTCCTCCTGCGAGTGCTCGGCCGGGGCGGGCAGGCGCCAGCGCAGGTGCGTTTCGGCCATGGGCGTATCGGGCAGGTCGCCCGCGTGGTACGTCAGGCGGTAGCCCTCGACCGCCAGCACGTCCCCCGGTTCGAGCCGGACGCCGCCGGGCGGCACCGGCCGGCCGTTGAGCCGCAGGTCCGGTCCGGCCGGCGTCGGCTCGACGCGGTGGCCCATGCCCGCGGGACAGACGCGGCCGCAGGTCTCGTCCGCGGGCAGGCCCGGCAGCCGCAGGTCGCTGGGGTCGCCGCCGATGAGCAGGCTGCGCACGGTGGGCAGAGGGGCCAGGAGTGTGACCGGCAACCCGTCTTCCGCGCGCTGGTATTCGAGTTCGAGGTACGCCGACACGCCGAATCCCCGGAGGGCGTCGCAGTCCAACGCCAGACCGTGACATCCGTGATTGTACCGCGGGGCCCCGCGACGGGCACGGGCGCGCCGCGGTGGCGGCCGGGTTCACGGCTCGTCGGCCGTCGGCCGGAGACGAAGGACCCACGTCCGCGGACCGCGGGCACTGGACCACGCGATTTCGACGTCCGGACAGGCCGCGGGGGCTGCGAGCGGGGCGAACCGCTCGAGCCGCCACGGCCGGGCGTCGTGCGCGTGGGCCACTTCGTCGGCCACGTGCTCGTGCCAGATCAGGTAGCGAACGCCGCGCTCGCGGAGCTCGGCCGTCGCGCCGGGCCAGTCATCCGCTCGCACTTCGGCGTAGGACAGGAAGCGGGCGCGGGGGGCGTCCGGGGCGTACAGGCGTAGCAGACCGGGCTGGTCCGTGACGACGCCGTCGTCCGGGGCGGTGTGCGCGGCGATCCAGCGGGCGGCGGCGACGAGCGGCCGCGTGTCGTAGCCCTCGTTGAGCTGCGCGCCGGCCTCCCGTAGCTGGACGCGCGCGAGCAGCAGCACACCCAGGGCGATGGCGACTTGTGCGAGCCACGCCGGGCGCGCCGCGCGCGGCGTGAGCGACAGCGCGATGGCCGCGACCGCGACACAGACGAGCGCGGCGAGCGGCCAGGTGGAGTCCTTCGGTGAGACGGCCAGCGCGTCGTACTCACCCAGCGCGACGAGGAGCCCGGCCAGCGTGAGCAGAACGCACAGGCCCGTGCGCAGGGGGCGAGTGGTCGCCCGCCCGCTCAGGGTGTGCCAGAAGGCGGCGGCGCCGGCGGCGGCGGCGGGCAGCAGTACGGCCACGGGCGGGTAGCCGAATCGCGGAAACCGGAAGGGGAACAACGCGTGGACGGCGAGGTAGGCGACGCCCGCGACGGCCGCGGCGGTGGCCGAGCGCTCGCGCCGCCACACCAGTACGGCCAGACCGCCGGCAGCGGCGGCGCCGAGCAGGGTGCGCGCGGCGGACCGCAACCAGGCTTCATCGAGCAGGATCCACACCGGCAGGCGCAGGCGCGGCGGGTCGAACGCGGCGTCGAGCACGACGTCGACGGCGCCGGCGGGGTCGCAGGTGGGCCGGCGCGCCATCTGGCGGAGATAGTGCTCCTCGGCGCGAGTGGGCCAGGTGGCGGCGGTCAGCCCGAGCCACACGGCCGGCGGCAGCAGGGCGGCGCCGGACAGAAGCAGCACGCGACGGCGCGGCCGGCCGGCGCGGAGGTCGGCCAGCGCGAGCCCCGGGACGAGGCCCGCGACGTCGAAGCGCGTGAGCGTCGCCAGGGCGGCGAGAGCGTAGGCGGGGCCGGGGCGCTGGGAACCGGCGGCCAGCAGCGTCGCCAGCAGCAGTGTGACCAGCAGCGGCTCGAGCAGGACGTGGGCGGTGCAGTACAGCCCGACGGGCAGCAGCAGGAAGACGACGGACCACCAGCGGGCGGCCCCGGGGCTGCGGCGGACGAGCGCCGCGCACCAGCGGCGCGTGAGCCCGTAGATCAGCACGGCGTTGACGGGCAGCAGCGCGACGCCCAGCCACTCGGCGAAGTACTGCTCCGGCGGCGGATCGGTGACACCGGCCGCGCGGCACAGTGCGCCGCCGCCGGCGACGAGGAGCGGGTAGACCGGGGCGCGCTTCAGCGTCGGCGGCAGTTCGCCGCGCAGCAGGGCGACGCCGCACTCGCGCAGTTCGAAGAAGTCGCCGTGGGGCTTGGCGAAGTGCCCGCGGAGCGGCGCCGCGAGCAGCAGGCCGAGGACGGCGAGGACGACGGTTTCGGCGAGTCGGACGCGCTGGGCGGACGGTGGATCGCGGTGTTCGGTCGGCACGGGGGGCGGTTCGGGCCGGGCGTGGGCAAGAGTCGGGGGCGAGGTACCGTTCGCGGTGTCAGGCATCGGCGGTGGCCCCTCGCGTGCGAATGTTGCGGCGTGCCGGGCGTCGCCCGTCCGCGGCAGCGAAGACCGGCGAGATGGTGCCCGCGACTGGGATGCTCGGCTTCATCGCAGGAGCAACAGCGACGAGAGCGGCAGGGAGACGATGCGCGGGTCGTCCGTACCCGGCTCGTCCCGCAGCGTGACGAGGATTCCGAACGGGGCGTAGTAGTGTGGCTTCTCGATGAAAGCACGCAGGCCGATGGTGTCGCGATGGTCGATGCGGTTCCGATACTTGACTTCGACGGGGATGCGCTGGCCGCCGGTGGTCAGCACGAAGTCCACCTCCGGTTCGGAACCGCGCTCCGGGAAATGGGCGACGTCGAGCCCGATGATGGAGCGGAAGAAGTACCCCGCGGTGCTCTCGGCCACGTGTCCGGCGAGATCGTGGAGGTGCGGGTGGGCGTCGAGACCGGCAGGCGTCAGCGGGATCACCTCCTGGAGCCAGGCGGCCCGCAACGCGTGGTCGCACAGGCAGAGTTTCGCCGGGCCGCGCCGCTTCTTGAGCCGCAGCTCCAGCGGCTCGACCAGCCGCAGGAGGAGGGTGCCATCGAGGAACTTCAGGTAGGCCAGCACGCGCTGCCAACCGATGTTGGCGTGTAGTGCCTGCCGCAGCTCCTCGAGGAACAGCGCTTGCCGAGGCGACTGCCCGACATAGCGGCACGCGAGGCGGAACACCTCCGCCAGCAGGTGTTCATCGCGTTTTTGACCGCGGGGGCCGAGCCGGAGGTCGTGCTGGATGGCGCGCCGGACGACGGTCTCGTTCAGAAAATCGGCCAGACGGTCCCACGGTTCGTCCGGATGGGCGTGGGAGACCGGGTAGGCGCCTCGCGCGGCGAAGGCCTCGAAGGCCGCGTGTCGCACGGTCGCGTGTCGGATTCCGTGTTCCCGCAGTCCGAGCCAGACGTTCTTGTCCCGCAGCGGGGCGAGCCCGTTTTCGGGGAGGTAGGCGTCCAGCGACCCGAGCCCGCGAAACACCGCGATTTCCCGCAGCGACAGCGGACCCATCTCGATCGTCGTGACGCGCCCCGCCAGGCTGTCGCGGCCGGCTTCGATCCGCAAGGCCGAGCTTCCCGTGACCAGCGCGCGAATGGGATTCAGGTCGACCAGCGATTTGAGTTGCGGCGCCCAGTCCGCCAGGTTCTGAACCTCATCCAGGAAGACAAACACGGGTTGACCGTCGGCCGCCGCGGCGTGGAACGACTTCCGCAGGATCGTGTCGGCGTACCACTGGCACAGCTCGATGATCGGCATGGACAGACGGCGCAGGTCCGGCAGATCGTCGAACTGCACGCGGAGGATGTGCGGGGGTGGGATCCCTTCCTCGAGCAGTGCGGCAATGACCTGGTTGAGCAGGGTGGTCTTGCCCACCTGTCGCGGTCCCCGCAGCACGACGGCGGGCGCCAGCCCGGACCGCAGTGCTCGGCGAACGGGCTCGTACGCCCAGCGGTGAACGACCGGGAGGCCGACCATCGGCGTGCCGCTCCACCAGGGGTTGGCCGACCGGATGGTCGCCTCGAGGCCCGAAGTCAGCATGCTCCAGAGTGAAAGCTGGCCCTTGCCGGGCATGGGTGCCTCGATCGCACGCTCAGGTGGTGCGCTCCGGCCGCTGCAACGGGAAGAGGATCACGTCGCGGATGCTGCCCGAGCCCGTCAGCAGCATGACGAGCCGGTCGATGCCGATGCCCAGACCGCCGGCGGGCGGCAGGCCGTATTCGAGCGCCTCGACGTAGTCCTCATCCATCACGGCCATCGTCTCGCCTTCCTCGCCGCGGAGCTGGCGGCTGAAGGTTTCGTGCTGCACCTGCGGGTCGTTCAGCTCGCTGTAGGCGTTGCCGAGTTCCATGCCGCTGGCGAACACCTCGAACCGCAGCGCCCGGGACGGGTCGGCCGGATCGCGGCGCGTCAGCGGGCAGAGCGCCGCGGGGTAGTCGACGACGAACGTCGGGTTGACCAGGTGCGGCTCGACGTAATGCTCGAACAGCGCGTTGATCACGACCTCGTCGTCCGCCTTCCGCTCGTCGACCGACAGGTGCTTCTGCTCGAAGAGCTGCCGGGCGCGGGCCCGCGCCTGCGCGACATCCGTCAGCGGGAAACCCACGTGCGTCGCGAACAGGTCCGCGTAGCGCCGGCGCGGCCAGGGCGGCGTGAAGTCGATTGTCCGGCCGCCGAACGTGACCTGAAGCGTGCCGATCACATCCCGGGCCGCGCCCGCGATCAGCGCCTCCGTGATGTCCATCATGTCGTGGTAGTCGCCGTACGCCTGGTACAGCTCCAGCATGGTGAACTCGGGATTGTGCCGCGGGCTGATGCCCTCGTTGCGGAAACAGCGCGCGAACTCGTAGACCCGCTCGAGGCCGCCCACCAGGCAGCGCTTGAGGTACAGCTCCGGCGAGATCCGCAGGAACAGGTCCATGTCGAGCGTGTTGTGGTGGGTCTGGAACGGCCGCGCCGCCGCGCCGCCGTAGATCGGCTGGAGCACGGGCGTATCGACCTCGATGAACCCGCGCTCGCGCAGGACGCCGCGCATGTAGTCCATGATGCGGGCGCGCCGGAT
Source organism: uncultured Phycisphaerae bacterium (assembly GCA_937928595.1). Lineage (GTDB taxonomy): Bacteria > Planctomycetota > Phycisphaerae > UBA1845 > Fen-1342 > CALGJV01. The sequence continues at coordinate 141,493 of CALGJV010000010.1, forward strand.
GAACACGTCGCGCGACGCGGGGTTCGCGAACAGGTCGACGTAGCGCCGCCGATAGCGCGCTTCCACGTCCGTCAACCCGTGCCACTTCTCCGGCGGCGGGCGGACCGCCTTGCTCAGGATCGTGAACCGGTCGGCCCAGAGCGTCAGCTCGCCGGTCTTCGTGCGGCCCAGCCGCCCGTCCACGCCCACGAAGTCGCCGAGGTCGATCAGCTTGGCGACCTTCCACGCCACGGCCGCCCCGTCGTCGGCTCCGCCGCCGTCGGCCGCGGACGCCGTCGCCTCCGCGCCGGTTGCCCGGACGGGCCGCTGCTCGAGTCCGGCGGTCACCTCGGCCCGGTCCCCGAGCATCTTCTTGCTGAGCCCGATCTGGAATTCGCCCGTCCAGTCGCGAATGGTCATGAAGATGAGGCTGCCGATGTCCCGGTAGAGGACGACCCGGCCGGCGGCCCGCGCCTGCGCGGCGGGCTCCTCCCGAACCTGGCCGACCTCGATGTTCAACTGCTCGCCGCGCGCCCGCAGCGCCGCATTCGACGTGATGCCGGTGAAACGGCCGCCGTACGGTTCGACGCCGAGCGTCCGCAGGCGGGCGAGCTTGGCGCGTCGGTCGGAAATCTGGTCACTCATGGTGGGGCGCACTATAACGTCCGGCCCGGATGGTGTCCGCGCCGGTGCATAGACACCTGTCGTGCGGGCGGTTACGTTCCGCCCGGACCCCGAAACGGAGACCCGCGCGCGTGGCGCTCACACCCCTCGAGTTCACGCTTGCCACGTTCGGCGTTTCGATCGTCGCCGGCGTCGTCGGAGCGCTGCTCGGTCTCGGCGGGGGCATCATCGTTGTACCGACGCTGACCCTGGCGCTGGGGATCGACGTCCGCTACGCCATCGGGGCCTCGCTCGTTTCCATCATCGCGACGTCGAGCGGGGCGGCCGCCGCGTACGTCCGGGAGCGCATGACGAACCTGCGGGTCGCCATGCTGCTCGAGCTGGGGACCAGCACCGGGGCGATCACCGGGGCGTACCTCGCGGGGATCCTTTCCGGCCGCTGGCTCCAGGTGACGTTCGGCGTGGTCATGGCGCTGACGGCGCTCCAGATGCTCCGACCGCGGCGGTCGGCGCTGCACGTGCCGCCGGACCCGCTGGCGGACCGGCTGCGGCTGCACGGCGGCTACTACGACCAGGCCGAGCAGCGCGAGATTCGCTACCGCGTGACCCGCACGCCGCTCGGGCTCGCGCTGATGCTGGTGGCGGGTGTGCTGAGCGGGCTCTTGGGCATCGGGTCCGGGATTCTCAAGGTTCCCGCGATGGACCTGGCGATGGGCCTGCCGATCAAGGCCTCCACCGCGACCAGCAACTTCATGATCGGTGTGACGGCCGCGGCGGGCGCGAGCGTCTGGTTCGCCCGGGGCGACATCGACCCGTTCATCGCGGGCCCGGTCGCGGCGGGCGTGCTGCTGGGGGCCGTGGCGGGCGCGCGGGTGCTCGGACGGGCGCGGAGCCGGACGATTCGGCTGGCGTTCGTCGTCGTGCTGCTCATCACATCGGCCCAGATGCTCTGGAGGGGGCTGCAATGACGGCCGAGCCGCGGCGGGGGCCGTCGGAGCCGGTTGACCCGCGCGTGCGGCGCGTGGAGCTGCTGATCAGCAACCTGCTGCGGTGCGGCGTGCTCGCGAGTCTGGCGCTGATCGTGCTGGGGATGGTCATCGCGTTCGTGCAGCAGCCGGGCGACCTGCTGCGGCCGGAACGACTGGTGGAGCTGACGCACCCCGAGCGGCCGCCACCGCACCGCCTGGGCGAGATCGCAGCGGGACTGGCCGGACTCCGCGGACCGGCGATCGTCACGCTCGGTTTGCTGGTGTTGCTCCTGACGCCGGTGGTCCGGGTGGCGGTGTCGATCGTGGCGTTCGTGTACCAGCGGGACCGGGCGTTCGTCGGGATCACGAGCACGGTGCTGGCGATTCTGCTCGCATCCATCGTGCTGGGGCAGGCGCTGCACTGAGGGCGAGGCGGACCGGGTGCGGCCCGGCGCCCCGGCCGCGTATCATGTCCCGCGGGACCCGCGCCGCGGGCGCTGCCGGGCGGCGCGCGGCACCGGTCGAACGAGGATGCCTGCATGTCGGCGATGTCCGCGTCCAAGCCGGCAAAAGCCCGCGGGGCGGGCGGCCCGGTACCCGCGATCCGCGCGCTGGGCCTCGACGTGGACGGCACGCTGACGGACGGGCGCCTCTACGTCCACGACGACGGCACGCAGTCGCGCGCGTATCACACGCAGGACGGCTTCGCAATCCGCTGGTTCCAGAGACTCGGGGGGCTGGTGCTGATCTGCACGGGCAAGGCCGGCGGGTCGGTGCGAGCGCGCGCCGCGGAGCTGGGCATCGACCTGGTGATCGAGAACAGCACCGACAAGCGGGCCGATGTCGCCGCGGCCCTGGCGGCGCGCGGCATCGCGCTCGAGCAGCTGGCGTTCATCGGCGACGATCTGCCGGACGTGCCGCTGCTGCGGGCCTGCGGGCTGCCGATCGCCGTGGCCAACGCCGTGCCGGAGGTCCGCGCCGTGGCCGCCTACGTCACGCAGCGGCCGGGCGGCGGCGGGGCGGTCCGCGAGGCGATCGAGTACATTCTGCGCGCCGGCGGGCGCTGGGCGGACGTGCTGGCGCACTACGGCGGCGCCCCCCGGGTCTAACAGGAACTCCGCATGGCCCGCAACGTCGTGCTCGTGCTTGCGACCCTCCTCGCCCTGGGGGCGGTGCTGGGCGGCTACGCGCTGTGGGCCGGGCGGCCGGCGGAGCCGCCGCCGGCGCGGCCGACCATGCGGGAGTTGCCGCCGCAGGTGCAGCCGCCGGACGCTCTGCAACTCGGGGGCAACGCGGTTACGATCCCGCCCGGCGGCGAGGTGCTCTTCCGCGTCTTCGACGAGCGCACGGGCCGGCCGACCGACATGCTGCGCTGCCGCGACTGGAGCTGGGCGGGCGAGGGCAAGCGCGAGATCCGCGTCAGCGAGCCGGTGCTGGCCAAGCTGCTGCCGAGCGGCATGATCGCGACGATCACGGCCGACGAGGGCCAGTTCATCGTCGAGCGGATCGAGCAGTCGCAGTTGAAGCCCAAGCTCGGCTGGCTCGCGGGGCACGTGCGGATCGAAGTGGACCGCGCCACTTCCGTCGAGCGCACGCCGGCGGTCGAGCGGCCCGAGGACCTCATCACGGTCGCGCTGGAGCGGATCGAGTTCGACCTCGAGCTGGGCGAGCTGAAGTCGCCCGGGCTCGTGACCGTCGCGAGCGACGACTTCGAGGTCGTCGGGACCGGCCTGCACCTCGTGTGGAACCAAGCCGACAACCGCGTCGAGACGCTCACGATCGAGCAGGGCGAGCAGTTCGTGCTTTACACGGCGGCCGGGCTGATCTCCGGGGCCGGTGACACCGCGGCCGCGTCGCAGGCGGCGTCGGCGATGGCCGGTCCGGCCCCGGCGGACCCGGCGCGGGCCGACGAACGCGGCGCGCGCCCGCGGGGGCGCACGACGAGCTACGCCTGTACGCTGACCGGCGGCATTGCGGCCGAGCAGCGGCGCGGGGACGAGCCGATCGGCGGGTTGTGGGCCGACGACTTGCGGCTGATCTTCGATGTGGGGGGCGGCGCCGGTCAGGCGCTGCGGCGCGACGGGCGCGACCGAGCGACGTCGCGGCCGGACCACGAGAACGGCGACCGGCTGATCGTGCGCTGGCGCGGCCAGCTGGAACTGGGGCCGACGGCCGGTCCGCGGACGCCGGCCGAGGGCGGGCGGCGGCAGATCGTCGCGACGGGGCGGCCGCTGGTGCTGACGCGCAGGGACGGCGAGGTGCGCTGCGCGCGGCTCGAGTACCACGACGAGACCCAGCGGGTGTGGCTGGAGCCGGAGGCCGGCAACGTGGTGCAGTTCAGCGTCGGGCCGCGGCTGACCGCGACCGCCCAGTCGGTGTACGTGGACCGCGCCGAGCGAAGCGTGAAGCTGCTCGGCGACGTCGAGCTGCGCTCGCGCCGCGGCGACGGCCCCGACGCCCGCGTCTCGACCCTGCGCAGCAGCTATTGGGCGGAGCTGCGCGTCGCGGCCGGTGCGGAGGGGCAGCGGCCGGCGGACGGGCCGGCGCTGGAGTTCGGCCGGCTGGAAGCGGGGCAGTTCGTCGGGGATGTGCATGTGGACCTGGGTCCGCAGCGCCTGGTGGCGCACCGGCTGGACGTGAGTTTCCGCCCGGGGGCCGAGGGCGAGTCGCTCGAGGAACTGCTGGACGGCGCGGTGGCGTGGGGGGACGTGAAACTGTCGGGCGACGACGGCGAGCTGCGGTGCGGCCAGCTCGAGCTGGCGTTCGCGTTGAACGCCCAGCGGGCGCCGTATCCGCGGTGGATGGAGGCCTTCGGGTCGGTGCGGATCGTGCGCGATCGGACGCGCATCGCGGGCGACCGGATCATCGCGACGCTGGCCGCGCCGGCGGATGACGCCACGGGCCGGCCGCCGCGGGCCGCCGAGGCGAAGTCGCCGTTGTTCGTTCTGCGGACGCTCGACATCGTCGGCCGGGCCGACCTGTTCGACCCGGAGAACAAGGTGGCGGCGCGGGCGGCGCACATCCGCGCGGACTTCGTGGAGCGCAATCGGCTCACGACGGCGGCGGTGGTGGGGGGCGACGACGGCCCGGGTCTGGTGCACGCCCAGCCCTACACGGTGCGCGGCGGGCGGATCGACCTCGATCGCGACGCCCAGACGTTGCGCGTGGCCGGTCCGGCGCGCCTGTCGCTTAAGACGCAGCGGAGCCTTCAGGGGGAGCGCCGCGGCGCCGCGGTGCCGATCGTCGTCCGCAGCGAGCGGCGGCTCGAGATCGACGGGCGGAACAACTCCGTGCGGTTCGAGGGCGACGTGGTCGCGGTGAGCGGCGACGAACGACTGACCGCGCGGACGCTGACGCTGCTGCTCGAGGATGTGCCCGACGAAACGCCGGCCGCGCCGCCGCCGTCTTCGCCGTGGAGCGACCTGTACCGCGAGGCCCGTCGGCTGGCCGGCGCGGGAACGCCCGACGGGGGTCGGGGCGAACTGCTCGAGTTCGGCACGCAGCCGGGCGAGCGCCAGCGCAAGGAGCCGGTGCGCCTGGTGGCGGAGGACGCCGTGGTCGCGAGCGAGGTGCTCGTGCCGGGCGACGAGCAGCCGCTGACGCACGCGAGCATCGCCGCGCCGCAACTGGCGGTGGACATCGTCAACCGGACGATCACGACCGACGGCACGACGCGGCTGCTGCTGCTCGATCGGCGCGGGTTCGACGAGACGGAAGCGGCCCGCGAGGTGGCCGGGCTGCCGTCGGCGCTGGTCAGTCGCGGGCCGAGCCAGACGGCGATGCAGTGCGCCGGGCGGATGACCTACACGCTCGGGGCGGAGGGCCCGCAGCGGCGGGACGCGGTGGTGTTCGAGCGCGACGTGCTGCTGGTCCACCGCGCGGGGCGCGAGATGGTGAACCTGGCGGAGATGCTGCCGCAGGTGAGCACGCGGCCGGAGCTGCTCGAGACGCTCCAGAGCCGCAACACGACGCTGGAGTGCGACCGGCTGGAGTGCTGGTTCGTGGCCGACGAGCGGGCGGGCGGGAGCGGGACCGCGGGCGGGCCGCTGACGCGGGCCCCGCTGCGGCTGACGTCGCTGACAGCGCAGGACGGCGTGTACGTGCGCGACCAGCAGGGCCCGCGCATCCGCGAGATCAACGCGGCGTGGGTCGAGTTCGACCGCGAGCAGAGCCGGGTGCAGGTGCGGGGCGACGAGCGCGCGGTCGCCCGCGTTTACGTCCAGGACAGCGCCACCGGGCAGTTCGACGCGCACACCGGGCAGCACTGGGTGATCAACCTGGAGGACGGCACGATCCGCGCCGGCCCGACCGCGGGGCAGATCGGCCGGCCGTAGGGGGCCGCCGCATCGCTCTCCGGCGGCGCGCCCCGCCGGTTGGAAACGGGGGGCCGCGCGGCGGTACACTGCGCGGCCTGAACCCCCCGCGGCGGTCGACCGGGTCCAAGGGCTGATCCGGACGGGCCGCCGAACGCCGGGAACGAGCACATGAGCACGATCCGTCCCTTCGCCGCGATTCGCTACGACACGAGCCGGAGTCGCGATCTGTCGCGCAAGCTCGCGCCGCCCTACGACATCCTCGACCAGGCGGACAAGGACCGCCTGCTGGCGGGCGACCCGCAGAACTTCGTGAAGATCGACCTGCCGTTCATCCCGCCGAAGTCGGCCGGGCCGGAGGCGGTCTACCGTGAAGCGCGGCGGCAGCTCGACGCGTGGCTCGCGGACGGGACGCTGGTGCGGGACACGACGCCGGCGATCTACGTCTACCACCAGGCGTACACGCACGGCGGGACGCACTATCTCCGCAAGATGTTCTTCGCACGGCTGCGGATCGAGCCGTTCGGCGAGGGCAGCGTCTTTCCACACGAGCGGACGTTCGGCGGGCCGAAAGAGGACCGGCTGGCGCTGACCAGGGCGACGCAGGCGAACCTGAGCCCGATCTTCGGGTTGTACGAGGATGCGCCGAACCGCGTCGCCCGCCGCCTCGAACAGGCCCTCACGCCCGAGCCGCTGGCCACCGGCACGGCCGACGGCGTCGAAAACCGCCTGTGGGCGGTCACGGATGCGGCGACGATCGCCGACGTGACGCAGATGATGGCGCCGTTGCCGATCTACATCGCCGACGGCCATCACCGCTACGGCACCGCCATGCTCTACCGCGACTGGTTGCGGGAGCAGCACGGCGGGCTGCCGGCCGATCACCCGGCCCACTTCGTGCTGTGCGTGTTCTGTGCGATGGAAGACCCCGGCCTGCTGATCCTGCCCACGCACCGCGTGCTGCCGGGCGTGAAGCTGACCCCCGAAACGCTCGCGGCCGATCGGGCCGTGCAGGTGCAGCCCCTGGATGTGACGGGGCCCACGGCGGCCCGCGCGGCGCTGGCCCGGCTGGGTCCGCAGGCGGTCGGCGTGTGGAGCGCGGCCGGAGGGCGCTACTTCGCGCTGCGCCCGGCCGATCCGGACATCCTGCGGCCGCTGGAGCCGGAGCGCTCGGAGCCCTGGCGGCGGCTGGGCCTGGCGTTTCTGCACGCGTACCTGCTGGACCGGCTCGTCACGCCAAAGGTCTGCGGCGGGCAGGCCCCGGAGATCCATTATGTGAAGTCGGACGACGGGGCGGTGGAGGAGGCCCGGCAGAGCGGCGGCAGCGTGTTCTTGCTCCAGCCGACGACCATGGAGGAGCTGCGGGCGGTGTGCAAGGCGAACGACCTGATGCCGCAGAAGAGTACCTATTTCTACCCGAAGCTCGCCAGCGGGCTGGTCGTGAACCCGCTCACCGAATAGCGACGCCCGCGGTGCAGCGCGCCGCGGCCGGCGCAGCGGAGGCTCCATGCCGCGCATCACGAAGGTCTACACCCGCACCGGCGACGACGGCACGACCGGCCTGGGTACCGGGGCCCGCGTGTCCAAGACGCACGCGCGCATCGCGGCGTACGGCACCGTGGACGAGCTGAACTCGTACCTCGGTGTGGTCCTGACGGTCCCGCTGCCCGCGCCGCTTCCGGCGGAGCTGCGCCGCATACAGAACGAGCTCTTCCACGCCGGGGCCGAGCTGTGCATCCCGGAGGCGGATCGGGCCGCGCGGCCGGGGCCGCGGATCGAGCCCCGGCACGTCACCGCGCTCGAGGAGCTCATGGACCGCCTGAGCGAGACGCTGCCGCCGCTGGCCAACTTCGTGCTGCCCGGCGGCACGCCCGGAGCGGCGCACCTGCACGTCGCGCGGACGATCTGCCGCCGGGCGGAGCGGGACGCGCTGGCGCTGGCGGCCGCGGAACCGGTCGGGGCCGATCTGCTGCGTTACCTGAACCGGCTGTCGGATACGCTGTTCGTGATGGCCCGCTACGCCAACCGGACGGCCGGGCAGGACGAGCCGGTCTGGGACAGCCGCGCCTGAGGGCACCAGACGCCGCCAAACTGCGGCGCAGTTCGGAGCCTGTCATGTCCTATACGTATGTAATCCTGGGCGCGGGTCGGCAGGGCGTCGCCCTGGCCTACGACCTGGCCCGCAACGGCGAGGCCGCCCGCGTCACGCTCGCCGACTTGCACACCGACGTCGCCCGCCGGGCGATCGAGCGGCTCCAGGCGCTGCTTCCCGCGACACCGTGCCGGTTCGCGGCGGCCGTCTGCGACGTCGCCCGGCCCGACACGCTGCGTCCGCTGCTGGCCGGGGCGCAGGTGGTCGTGTCGGCCGTGCCGTACCGGTTCAACGTCGCCCTCACCGATGCGGCGGTGTCGGCCGGCTGCTCGTTCTGCGACCTGGGGGGCAACACGGACGTCGTGCGGCAGCAGCTCGCCCGCCACGAGCCGGCGGCGGCGGCCGGCGTGAGCGTCGTGCCGGATTGCGGCCTGGCGCCGGGGCTCGGCAACATTCTGGCGGCGCACGGCATCGCCGCGCTGGACACGGCGGAGGACGTGCACGTGCGCTGCGGCGGGCTGCCGGAGCGGCCGGTCGGCCCGCTGGGCTACAAGCTGGTGTTCAATTTCGACGGGCTGATCAACGAGTACAGCGGGTTCGGCGAGTTTTTGCGCGACGGCCGGCGGGTGCAGGTGCCGGCACTGACGGAGCCGGAGGAGCTGGAGTTTCCGCCGCCGGTGGGACGGTGCGAGGCGGCGGTGACGTCGGGCGGGACGAGCACGTGTCCGGACACGTTCGCCGGGCGGGTGCGGACGTACGATTACAAGACGGTGCGGTATCCGGGGCATTTCGCGATCATGCGGGCGCTGTTCGGTCTGGGGTGCCTCGAGGACCGCGTGAAGCTGGCGGACGGGCGGGTGGTGGAGCCGCGGCCGGTGCTGCGGGCGCTGTTCGAGCACGCGTTGGCGTACCCGGAGGTGCGGGACCTGGTGGTGCTGCGGTGCACGGTGCGGGGGCAGCGGGGCGGACGGGCGGTGACGCGGGTGTACGACCTCCTGGACCGGCACGACGAGGCGACCGGCTTTTCGGCGATGGAGCGGACGACGGCCTTTCCCGCGGCGCTGGTGGCGCACCTGCAAGCCCGCCGGCTCGTTGCGCCGGGGGCCCGGCCGCTGGAGCTGTCGCTGCCGCTGGACACGTACATGGCGGAACTGCCGCAGCACGACGTGCATGTGACGCAGCGGGAGAGCTGAGGCCGGGCGGCGGGGCCGCGGTCTGGGGCGGGCGTCGTCCCGGTATGACGCTCGCGGCGGTACGACGGACGGCCGAGGCAGGCCGGCCCCTCAGCGGGGCGGGCTTGACACTGCGCGACCTCGGGCGGTAGAACGCCGGGCGATGGCCGGGACGCAACCGATTCACTTGGTGGTCATCACGCCCGAGCGGCAGGTGCTTGATGAGCGCACCGACGCGGTCGTGATCCCCGCGCACGACGGCGAGCTGGGCGTGCTGAAGGATCGCTCGGCGCTGATGTGCGAACTGGGCATCGGCCAGCTTCGCTACGGGACGCCCGGGCAGGCCCGGCGGCTGTTCATCGACGGCGGCTTCGCGCAGGTGTACGACAACACCGTGACGGTCCTGACGAACCGCGCGCTGGCGGCCGAGGAGATCAAGGCCGAGACCATCCGCGCGTTCGAAGGCGAGGTCGAGAAACACACCGGGACGGATGCGGCGGCCCGCACGGCGCGGGAGGCTGCGCAGCGGCGGCTAAGCGTCGTCCGCGGCCTCCAAGGCGCGTAGCGGCCCGCCGCAGCGGCCGACGCCCGCGTCGGCCGTCCATAGCGGCCGCTTTCCCCACGATTACTTCGCCGATCGCTCCGGCGCCGTTGCGGCCGGCTTGAATTGCAGGATCTCGACCGCCGTGCCGCGGGGGAAATAGCGGATGGTTTGCAACTTGTCGCCGCGGCGGACCTGAAGGCGGATCTCCCTGTCGGCCTCGCCGTGGATGTCCCACCCGGCGAGCTCGTCGCCCTCCCGCAGGCCGGCCCTGGCGGCGGCGGACCCGCTGATCAACCCCTTGACCTTCTGCGCCGCGAGCGACGCTTCGCGGTCGAAGCCAAGCTGGAACTCGTACACCTTCTGGACCGCGCCGGTTAGTGTCGGCGCGAGCGCGTCCGGCGGCACCTCGACGGTCTCCGCCGCCTCCACGTAGCGCGCGAACTCCGCCGCGAACCAGTCGCCGAGCACGCTGCGGCCCGCCGCGCGGATCCGGTCGTTGTTCAGCCGGAACTCGCCCGCGCGGGCCCGCCCGAGCAGGTGACGGAACAGCATGCCGACGCCGTCCGCGCTGCCCTTCTGCCGCGCGAGCGCCTGCCAGCGCAGGCCCAGGAGCAGCCCGCGCTGATACGGCACTTCGCCGACCGTATCCCGGTCCTGCCAGAAGCGCGCCTGGATCTGCGCATTGGTCGCGTTCCGGGCCGGATTCGCGTGGTACGCCCGCAGGTGGCGGTTGAGCCATTTCGCGTACGTGGCCGCGTCCCACCGGCCGGACTCGAACAGGATCCGCAGCGCGAAGTAATCGGTGAAGCCCTCGGTGAACCAGTACACGAGCTCGTCGGGCTCCTCGGCGACCAGGATGCCGCCGTTCCAGTAGTGCAGCAGCTCGTGGGCGAAGAGGTGCTCGACGTGGTCGCCGAGGCGGGTCTCCGGCGGCACAAAGAGCACGAAGCTGTGGTACAGGCCCGTGCCCGAGAGCGCCGTGGTCCCGCGCGGCAGCGGCTCGTCGATCGGCACGACCAGCACCGTGAACGGCGGAAACGCGCTCTCCTGCATGAACCGGCACTGGTCGCGGATGAGGGCGGCCGCGAGCTCCGCGAACTCGTCCGCCGGAAAGGCGAACCCCGCCGGCAGCGCGACGGTGAGCGGCCCGACGCCGGGCACGTCGCGGTGGAGCGTGCGGAGCCGGCCGGCCGCGTACGTGGAGTGCCGGAGGTCGTGGGGGCGCAGACGGTCGCCGACGCCGCGGCCCGCGGCCCACGAGCACAGCGCGGTCCAGTCGCGCGGTACGTCCCAGCGCAGCAGCACCTCGTACGTGTCGGGCAGGCCGCCCCCCGCCAGCGGCGTGAGGAGGAACGTGTGGCCGACGCCGTGGAAGTAGTCCGGCGTCACGACCGGCGCGTGCGAGCGGGCCCAGGTCAGCGCGCGTCCCGGCGGTTGCACGACGTACGTCACCCGGATCACGGCGTCGCGGCGGTGACGGAGCGTCCAGGCGCCGCGCTCGCGGCCCGCGACGACGGCGCCGTCGAAGTGCACGCCCTGGAGGAACGGCTCGATTTCGCCCGCGTTCCCCCAGCGGGGCGAGACGCCGAGCGAGGAGTCCTCCCGGCCCGCCGTCCGCCACGTCAGCTCGACGCGGATCCGCCCCGTGCCCGGGTCCGGGTGGAGGGTGTACGTCAGCGTCTCGGGTTCGGCGGCGCGGGCGGCCGCAACCGCCGCCAAGAGCGCGGCCCCGAGCATTCGTCGGCGAGTCGTGCGCAGCACGAGCGGTCTCCTGAAGCCTGGCCGCCGATCTGCTCGGAGTGTAGCTCCCCGCCGGCAGGGCGGCACGGCCTGCCTTTGACGGCCGTCCGGCGGCATGCACAATGCACGCCGTTCGAGGAGAAGCCATGCCCATTATCGATATGCCGGTCGAGACGCTGCTGGAGCGCATCGCGCGACCCGCCGGGGGTCCGGGGCCCGAGGGTCGCGACGGCGGCGCGCGTCTGACCAGCGACGACCTCGTGGCGCTGCTGCCGAAGCTCGGCTGCGAGCTGGAGGAGGTCGCCGAGGTCCGCCAGTTCGTGTGCGGGTTGTGCGACAAGAGCTACGACCGCACGGCCGCCCAGGGGCCGCCGCTGCACTGCGCGCACTGCGGGGCCGACTTCCGCGCCCGGCCGGACACGCTGCGCGACCTGGGCCCGGGGCGGGTGCTGCGGCTGAACATGCTGGCGGTGCGGCCGGACATCTTCGATCCCGGCGGGATGGCCCGCTACATCCGCGGGTACCTGGGGGTCGAGACGGGGCTGCGGGAGTATCCGCTGCGGGCGGCCCGCCTGCGCGTGCAGGTCGATCCGCAGCTCCACGAGCCGGAGAGTCTGCGTCCGTACATCGCCTGCGCCGTCGTGCACAACGTGCGCCTGGACCACGCCATGATCAAGCTGGTGATGAACCTCCAGGAGGACCTGCACTGGGCGCTGGGGCGCGACCGGAAGCTGGCGTCGATCGGCGTGTACGACCTCGACACGCTGCGCGGCGAGATCTTCCACTACGATGCGGTCGATCCCGACGGCCTGCGGTTCGTGCCGCTCGGGCTGGACCCGGCGGACCCGGCGAGCACCCTCACGCCGCGGGAGATTCTGGCCCGCCACAAGACCGGCCAGGCGTACGCGCACCTGCTCCGGCCGCTGCGGAAGTACCCGCTGCTGCGGGACGGCGCGGGCACGGTGCTGTCGCTGCCGCCGATCATCAACAGTGAGGCCACGCGCGTCACGCTGCGCACGCGCAACTTCTTCGTGGACGTGACCGGCCTGTCGCAGCGCAGCGTGGACCGCGCGCTGAACATCGTCGTGACGAGCCTGCGCGAAATCCTGCCGGAGGTGGCGCTGGAGTGCGTCCTGATCGAGCAACCCGGCGGCGTCGTGCGCATTACGCCGGACCTGGCGCCGACCGAGCTGACGCTCGACGTCCGGCGCGCCGCGGACACGCTGGGCGTCGCGCTCAACGCGGCGCAGCTCGGCGAACTGCTCGAGTCGATGGGGCACGGCGTCGAGGAAGCGGGGCATGCCGACCGCCTCCGCGTGCTGGTGCCCGCGTACCGCAACGACGTGCTGCACCCGGTCGACCTGATCGAGGACGCCGCGATCGCGTACGGCTACGACCAGATCCCGCGGGAGCTCGTGCCGACGTTCACCGTCGGCGCACCGCGCCTGATCGAGGAACAGAGCGCCGTGGCGCGGCGCGTGCTCACGGGCCTGGGCTGCCACCAGATCATGACGCTCGTGCTCTCCAGCGAGGCGGCCGCGTTCGACCGCTGGCGGCTACCGCCCGGCCAGCCGCTGGGCGACGCGCTGCGGGCGCGGGCCGTCCGCATCGAGAACCCGATTAGCGTCGAGCAGACCATGTGCCGCGTCTCGCTCGGCCCCGGGCTGCTCGAGACGCTCGCCGGCAACAAGCAGTACGACCTGCCGCAGCAGATCTTCGAGATCGGCGACGTGTGCTTCGTGGACCCGGACGCCGAAACCGGGGCCCGCGAGGAGCGTTATGCCGCCGCCGCGCTGATCGGCACACACGTCGGCTACGCCGACATCCGCGCGATCGTCGACGCCTTCGCCCGCGAGCTGGACCGGCCCATCACCGTGCGGCCGGTCGAGCACCCCGCGTTCATTCCCGGGCGCGTCGCGGCCATCGGCCGGCCGGGCGACGACTGGATCGGCACGCTGGGTGAGGTGCACCCGGAGGTGCTGGAGAACTACGGGTTGAGGCACCCCGTGGCGCTGTTTGAGCTGAGCCTGGCGAAGTTGCTGGCGTAGCGCGGCGTGCGGAAAGCGGGGGGTTGGATGCGATGCGCGGACGTCCAACACAGGGGGTCGGACGCGACGGGGCACGTCCGACGCGGGGGTCGGACGCTACGGTTGAACCGCCGACGTTCCTCGCGGGCGCTCGGGACCGGCGGGGGGCTGAACGCGACAGATGCTCTTCTGTTTCAGTGGGCCGCCGGCGGTGCGAGTCGCAGCCGCCAGAACGGCTCCGTCTTTTCGATGGCCAGCGGCGGCGGAAAGAGGCCGTTGAGCTCGACGGACGGCACGACGGATGTGCCGCCGCCCGCGGTGACGTGCGCCTCGATTTCGGCGAGCGGGATCTCGACGTAGCCCGGCGCCAGCAGGTCGCGCCGTTGCCAGAAGACGCGGCGCACAGCCGTGTCGGCGGTGGCCGGCGCGTCCTCACCGCTGCCGGACGCTGCCGCTTCCGGCGTCAGCAGGTACGTGAGCGCGACGGGAAACGCGGTCGTCGTGTCCGCGAACACCCAGCCGCCGTCGCCCGCGTCCGCCAGCACGGCGCGGGCGAAACGCGCCGCGGAGTCGTTCCCCGCCCGCCACGGGCAGAACACGTAGGTGTACGCGTCCCGGTACGGAATCGCACGCAACTGCCCCCGCAGCCAGCCCTGCTCCCGCGCCAGCCCGGGGAAGACCGCGTAGACCGCCACGGGCAGCGCCGCGTTCGCGACCAGCGCGGCCGCCAGCCACCGCCGCGCCCGCGGCCGGCGCGCCCGGCGCAACAGCTCCGCGACACCGAACCCGAACCACACGGCCGTGAGCGCACAGACCGGCACGAAGAACGTGTGCAGATCGCGGATCGTGTAGCGGCCGACAAAGCCGCACACGAGCACCGTCTGTGCCGCCAGGATCCACCAAAACAGGGCGCGCCGGCCGCGGGCCCGGCGGGCGACGCCCACCAGCGCGACCAGCCCGGTCGCCGAGGGGAAGCAGTAGCCGAACGTGAGCAAGACCTGCCGGAGCTGGTCTGCGGACACGGCGGTATTCAGCACCTCGCTGGACCAGCCGCCCCCGGCCGACCCGCCGCCGAACAGCGCGGAGCGGAGCGTGCCGGCCCAGTCGCCCGTGCTGCGGCCGTGCCGCATCACGAGCGTCGCGTACGGACTGACGGTGAGGAACCAGGCGACGCCGCACGCGATCAGCCACCCCGCGCCGACGCGCCGCCGCAGGACCTGCGCCAGCAGAAGCACGCCGTACGTGGCCAGCGGCAGCAGTCCCAGCAGGTGGTTCGCGACGTGCAGGCCGTTGACCGCGAAGAGCACGAGCAGCCAGGCCGGTCGGCGGTGTCGGGCGTAGCCCAGCAGCAGCGTCCACTCGAGCGCCATCAGCGCCGCCGCCAGCGTGTAGGTCTCCGTCACGACGGACATCTGCCAGAAGCTGTGCGACAGCGCGAGGGCCGCGGCGGCGGCGTACGCGGCGGCCGGTCGGGCGGTCAGGCGCGTGACCAGACCGGCGACCAGGCCGACCGCCAGCGCCCCGCACAGGCCCGAGAGCAGGTTGAGCCCGGCGGCGGGGTTCCCGAAGCGGGTGAGGAGGACCAGGCGGCCGAGGTGGTAATGCAGCGGGTGCGAGACCGCGAGGCCGAGGGGGCTTTCGAGCTGCCCGGTGATGATGCGGTACTGGTGGAAGCCGGAGTCCTGCCACTCGACGCCGGGGGACGCGGTCGCGAGGAACAGGATGAGCGCCGCCAGGCCGGCTCGCAGCCCGGTGCGGCCGGCGGGCGGCCGCCGGAGGGGGGGGGACGGACGCACGCGGAACGGGGCCGAAGCGGGCATCGCGGTTCCTGCGCGGGATCAGAGCGGGCGCTGGGCCGGCTCGCCGATGTAGGTGCGGAACTGGCGTTCGTCCACGGCGCCCTCGGTGCGGCTGGGCGGCCCGCCGCGGGGCGAGATGAGCAGGAAGAGCGGTGTGTCGCGGTAGTCGAACTTGGCGGCCAGGATGTCGCCCTTGCGAACGGCGATGCGGCAGCAGACGGTCTTGGCCAGCGGCTCGCGGGCCCAGCGCTGCGTGAAGACCTCGCGCTCATTGCGGGCGTGGACCGGGTCGTCGGCCTCGTACAAGTACAGGAAGAGTCGCCGGTTGCGGTCGTTGGCGAGCGCCAGGGCGGCCTCGTACGAGCCGTCAAACCACTGGATCTCGGGGCCGCCCGTGGAGAGGGACTGGTTCAGCACGGCCAGCCCGGCCAGCACGACCAGAAAAGCGATGATGCCCCAGGTCGGCGGGCGCCTGCGGCGCGGGGCGGAGGGCGTCTCGGACGGTGCGGTGTCGGTCATGGCCCGCGGTCTCCAGCCCGGCCGGGGCGGCCGGGGCGAAGCGCAATCTACCGCCGCGCGGCGCGGGGGTAAACGCGTCGGGCGTCAGTCGTGCGGCAGCCAGTCGATCCAGAGCTTGCCGCGCGGGAAGTCGACCGTGCAGGACCGCATTTCGCGGAAGAGCGGCATGCCCAGGAGCAGGTCGAGCTGCGTGCCGAGAATCGGGCTGAGGAGCGTATCGAGCACGTCCAGACCGACGCCGCCGTAGTTCGGGAACTTGCGGCCGGCGAACTCCATCGCGACCGCGTCCATCGGCAGGGACACGGCGGGCTTGTCCCCCGCGCCGACGCCGATGCCGATGCCGACCTGCACCTTCGGGATCGGCTTGCCGGGGAACAGGCGCGTGAGCGTGGCGGGCGCGAGCGCGACCGCGTCGGCGCCGGTGTCGAGCAGCGCGAGCGCCGGGCCGCCCTGGAGCGTCACCGGCACGATGAGCTTGGCGTCGCCGACGATGCGGAGGTCCGCGGCCTGCCCGCGCCCCGGCTCGGCGCGGGACGGCTCGACGATGAGCTGGGGCGTCGTGAAGTCGAGCACCATCCGGCCGCGGGCGAAGAGCCCGGTTCCGATGATGCCGTCCGCGGCCCCCATGATCGCGCCCCGCACGTCGAACGTGCGGCTGAACACGCGCTGGCAGGTGATCGTACCGATGCGGAGCTCGTCCACGAGGACTTGCTCGGACTCCGACTTGCCGGAGACGCCGCGCACGCTGGCCTTGCCGTGCGACTTCAACCCGATTTCCTCGGCGACGGCCGTATCCACGGCCAGCAGCATGCTGCCGCCGGTATCGACGATCATGCGATAGGGTCCCTTGCCGTTGATCAGGACGTCGCAGCTCGGAAGATTGAACATCACGAGCGGGGGCATGGGCGCGGCCCCGTACGCGGTGATCTGGTTGAGCGGCTCGGGGCCGATCGCGGCCAGGTAGTCGGCGACGCCCTCGATCGACTCGCCGAGGAGCGTCTCCGGGTAGCCGTTCTTCGGGTCCGTGGCGCGCTCGGCCCGGCGGAGCAGCGCATCGAGCCCCTTGAGCTCGTCGGCGTCGAGTCGAGCCGCAAAGAGCGCGTAGTAGTCCTCGGCCGACTGCGGTTCGAGCGCTTCGAGTCGGCGGGCAACGGCGCCGGCGGCGGCGCGGTCGCACCGTGCCAGGTGGATGGCGATGAGCGTGCGCAGCGCCACGCGGTCGCGGGTGTCCGTCGGGATGCGGTCCACGAGCGCCTCGGCGTCCTTCAGCCGCCCGGCCCGCCACAGCGCGCGCATCGCGACGCCGACGAGCGCGGGTTCCTGGGGATGGCGCTTCAGGGCCCGGTCGGCCAGCTTCGCGCCGGCGGCCCAGTCGTCCGCCCGCCAGGTCACGTCGAAGGCTTCCGCCAGCGCCTCGACGGAGCCCTCCTGTTCGGCGCGCGAAACCGCGGCCGGGACTTTCAACTTCCAGAGATTCTCGGGTTCGCCGAGGTGCAGGAGCAGCGGCAGGACGCACAGCAGCGGCGCACTGATCGACATGGCGGACTCCGGCGGCCCCATCGCATGGCCGGTGCGGAGTATAGCCGCTTTGCGACGGGGCGACGATGCAGGCGGCGGTGCGGTAGGGGGGCCGGCGAGTTTCGCGCGGTTTTTGGCGGGACAATTCGCGGCCCGGGCCGCATACTGGAGGGGCGTGGAGCTGCAATCGGACTTCTACCTGCGGGAGCCGCCGCGGCTCGTGCCGCTGACGCTGCGGTTGCAGGCCCTGTTCGGCGCGGTGGGGCAGTTCGGCTGGTTCTTCCTGGGCTGCGGGCTGGCGTTCTGCTGGGTCTTTCTGCCCGCGGGGGATTTCTCCGCCTGGACGATTCGCGGGCCGCTGGCGACCGCGTCGGGCCGGGTTACCGACGCGCGCGAGACCGGCTACAGCGAGGGCGGGAGCAACGGCAGCGGCGGAACGCCGATCTGGGCTTTCGATTTCGAGTTCAGCGGTCCCGGCGGGCGGACGTGCTCGGGCACGAGTTACGGGCGCGGGAAGTGTTATCAGACCGGCTCCGCGGTGACCGTCGAGTATCCGGCTCGACAACCGGAACGGGCGTGCATTCAGGGCCTGCGGCGGGCGCCGCTGTCGTGGACGGTGGCACTCGTTCTGCTGTTTCCGTTGGTCGGGGCGGGAATCGTGGGCGGGCAGTTGCTGCACGGGCGGGATGTCGTGCGGCTGCTGCGCGACGGGCGGCTGGCCGCGGCCCGCTTCAGCGGTGCGTCGCCGACCATGACGCGCATCAACCACCAGTACGTGCATCGCGTGACACTCCAGTTCCGCACGGACGACGGGGAGGAGATCACGGCGACCACGCGGACGACGCAGCCCGAGGTCCTGCGCGACGCGCTGCACGAGCGCATCCTCTACGACCCGGAGCGGCCGACCCGCATCCACCCGCTGGACACGCTGCCGTTGAAGGCTCAGCCCGGGCCGGACGGGCACTGGGCTGCGGGCAGCGCGGCGAGCTACGGCCTGCTCGTACTGCCTGCGGCAACCGTCATGGGCCATCTCGCGTATGCCGCGGTGCGCTGGGGCGGGTGAGCGGCGGCGGTCGGTCGAACCGGCGTTTTCGAATCGTTCATAAAGACTGCGCGCTTCGCCGATCGGGCTCGCGGCGCGCTCGCGGCGTCCTTTACAATCCGACTTCGCGAGCCAGAGCTCCGGCGCCGCGTTTCGGAGTACGGTCGGCGGGCGGTCGGCGCACGTCGCCGGCTTGCGGAGCTGAGGGAGAGCGTATGTGTAGTGGTACGGAGAGTCGTCACCGCCGGCGGGGGGTGCGGGGCAGCATGGCCGGGCTGCTGGTCGCGGTGGGGGCGGCTCTGGCACCGGCGGCGTGGGCCAACGACCCGGACAACTGCCTGCTGTGCCACCAGTACCGCGGACTGAGCCGGTACGACGCGGCCGGCGACCGGGTCCACGTGTACTACGTGAGCCCGGACTATTTCCACGACCTGCAAGGGGCCCACGCGCGCCTGGCGTGCACGGACTGCCACCCCCGCGACGAGGTGTCGGTTATTCCGCATCAGCCCGTGTCGCGCGTGGACTGCACGCGGACCTGTCACCTGACGGACCCCGGTGGGCTGCCGCGGCGGTTCAGCCACGCGAACGTGGCGGCCATGCTTCAGGCGAGCGTGCACCGGCCGGGGATGCTCGCGGAGCTGAACTTTTCCGGGGGTCCGCTGCTCGAGCCGGGGCAGTCGGCTTGCCTGTACTGCCACGACGAGCCGGTGTACCGCGTGACGCCGGCGCTGGCGGCGGCGGTGCCGTTCGAGGATCCGCGGACGTTCGACCGCTGCGTGGTCTGTCACGCCGAGCAGGTGCCGGTGGACGTGCGGTACTACACGCGGCACGTGGCGGCGCGGCTCCAGCCGGCCCGCCCGCCGCTCGAGCAGGCCCAGGTCTGCGCTGTGTGCCACGCCGATCCGCAGATCCTGCGCGACCACAACCTGCCGAACGCGATCGCGGGCTTCGCCCGCAGCTTCCACGGCAAGGCGGCCCTGCTGGGCGACGAGACGGCCAGTTGCGTGTCATGCCACGTGGCGGCCGGATCGAACGCCCACCGGATGCTGCCGAAGTCCGATCCGCAGTCGAGCGTCGCGCCGGCGAACGTCGCCAACAGCTGCCGTAGCACGCAGTGCCATCCGGGGGCCGACGCGCAGATCGGGCACGCCAGCGTGCACCTGGACTTGCCGAACATGCGGGCGTCGCTGGAGTTCGGGGTGGCCGTGGCGTTCATCGTTCTGACGGTCTTCTCGTTCGGCCCGTCGCTGGTCATCTGCCTGCTCGAGCTCGTGCAGATCGCGATCGGACGGCATCACCACGCCGCGGCCGGCGCGCGGGACCTCGTGGAGCGCATTCTGCGACACCCGGACGGGCGCCGCCGGTTGCAGCGCTTCACGGTGAGCCAGCGCGTGCAGCACTGGATCCTGGCGGGCCTGTTCGTGCTGTTGGCGCTGACGGGATTTCCGCTCAAGTTCGCCGACCGCGTGTGGGCGGACCGCGTCATCAGCCTGCTCGGCGGGTTGTCCGTGGCCCGCACGATCCACCACTGGGCGGGCATCGCCCTCGTGCTCGGCTTCGCGGTCCACGTCGTCTACGCGTTCATCACGGCCGTGGGGCACGCCCGGCGGCCGGGACCCGACGGCCGCCCGATCGGCCTGCTGCGGAGCCTGTGGAACCTGCCGATGCTGATCCGTCCGGACGACCTGCGCAAGGCCGGGCAGCTCATGGGCTATCTCGTCGGCGCCCGCAAGGACCCGCCGACGTTCGGCCGCTTCACCGTCAAGGAGAAGTTCGAGTACCTGGGCGTGTTCTGGGGGACCACGCTGCTCGGACTGACCGGCGTGCTGCTGTGGGGCGAGCAGCTTTTCTCGCATTACGTCACGGGGCGCATTTTCAACATCGCGCTGATCGCTCACACGTACGAGGCGTTTCTGGCGATCATCCACGTCGGCATCCTGCATATCGTCAACGTGATGTTCTCGCCGCACGTTTTCCCGCTCTCGCGGGCGACGCTCACCGGCGACACGCCCGTCGGCGAGCTGGCCGAGGCGCACGGAGAGTTCGTGAGCGACGCGGCGCGGGACCTGGGCCTGGCGGGGAGCGGAGGGACGAGCCATGGCTAAGGCCGGAACCGCACGGCCGGGCCGCGGCTGGGGCCGGTGGATCGGCCACGAGCTGGCCGAGGCCATCCGCCGGATCTACGCGATCGGCGTGATTCTGCTGGTGGGCTGGCTCAGCTACGTCGCGCTGCGGTACCTGGTGGTCACGCTGATGTTCCCGACGCCGGTGCCGGGGCAGATCGCGGGCGTGCCGCGGCGCCTGACGGCCGACGTGCTCGCGACTCGCCGCGGCGACTGGCTCGGCGTGCAGGCCAACCAGAACCCGCGCACGCCGGCGGCGCACTACCACCAGATCGGCGGCTGGGTCCGGCCCGACCGCTTCAACACGTGCGCGCAGAGCGGCTGCCATGCGCCGGTGCCGCACGCGGAGCGCAAGGAGTTGCGGGCGTTCCTCAACCTGCACGCGACCAGCATTCACTGCGGCGTGTGCCACGTCGAGCCGGGGAGTTCGGGAATCCGCACGACTTGGTACGACCTCGACAACGGACGGGCGCAGGCCGCGCCGGCCGCACTGCGGCTGTACGCATGGCTGACGGCCCCGGAGGCCCAGGCCGAGCTGGCCCAGCCGACCAGCGCGACGCAGGGCCGCTTCGTCGGCCTGCTGCGCGAGGCCGCGGCCGCGTCCGATGACGCCCCGGCGCTCACGGCGCTGGCGACGGAGGCCGCGGCCGTACGCCACGACAGCCCGGCGTTTCTGCGGGTGTTGGAGACCGCGCGGCGGATTCTGCCGCGCCAGTTCCGCGGCGAGTACGGCGCCAAGCTGGCGCTGCGCGACCCGACGTCGGGTCGGCCGCTGCTCAAGCCCGCCCAGCTGGGCGACGCCGGCACGCCGGACGCGATCCGCGCATACCTGGCGGAATTCGGCGGCGGCCGCGCGGGTTCCGACGACCGCCGCAAGCAGCTTGTGGCCGCGATTCATCCGCGGCCGCGGGCCGCGGCGCTGCACTGCACGGATTGCCACCGGGCGGAGGGGGCGGCGTTCGATTTCGTGGCGGCGGGGTATCCGCCGGCCCGCATCGTGATGCTCTCCCAGCCGGCCGTGTTCCAGATGATCGAGCACATCGCGTCCGGGCAGCCGTTCTTCCTGCCGGGTTTCGTGCAACCGGCGCCGCCGGCGCCGGAGCCGCCTCATCCGTAGGAGCCGCCGCGTGCTGGGTCATCGATACGAGCTGGGAATTTTCGCGTGGGCCGGGTGGCTGGCGGCCGGGGCGGTCGCGGCGGCTGCGCCTCCGGTCGTCGGCACGCCGGGGACGGTGTATGCGCTGGGCGGTGACACGCCGCTGCGAATGCCGACCGGCGTCGCCGTCGGGGCGGACGGCACCGTCTTCGTCGCGGACGGAGCGAACGATCGCGTGCTCGAATTCGCGGCCGACGGCACGTTTCGGGCGGCGCTGGCGACCGTGGGGGACGAGCGGCTCGCCCGGCCATTGAGCGTGAAGCTCGACGCGGAAGGGCGGCTCTGGATCGCGGACACGGGGAACGGCCGCGTGCTGGTGCGCGCGGCCGACGGCACGCTCGCACAGCGCATCGCGATTCCGTCCGTGGGCGCGGCGCCGGCGGACGTGTCCGACCTCGTGCCGACCGCGGACGGTCGGACGCTGTGGGTGGTCGACAACGACGCGCACACGCTCGTGCGGCACGAGGTCGTGGCCGGGGGCAGCGTGCGGATCGGGCAACTCGGGGAGTCGCTCGGGCAGTTTCACTATCCGTTCATGGCGGCCGCGACGCCGGGGGGCGACCTGGTGGTCACCGACGCGCTGAATGGCCGCGTCGCAGTGCTCGACGCTGCCGGTCAGCCCGTGCGGAACATCGGGACATACGGCGTGCACCCGGGGCAGCTTTATCGCCCGTGCGGTGTGGCGGTGGACGCGGACGGGCGGGTGTGGGTCAGTGATATCGGGCTGGGCGTCGTGCAGGTGTTCACGGCGGGCGGAACGTTCATCGACGTGCTGCGCGACGAGGCCGGCCGCGTGTTGCATTTCGCGCAGCCGGTGGGCCTGGCGCTGGATGCCGGCGGTCGGTTGTATGTCGCCGAGCTGGGGGCCGACCGCGTGCGGCAGGTGGTCGCGCGGGTCGCGCGAACGGACGGTCTGCCCCCGCGTCCGCCGCCGCCCCCCGCCGGGCGGCAGCCGCGGCAATGCACGGCCTGTCACCTGGAGTGGATGAGCCCGCTGGACGAGGGCCGCGCCACGGAGCTGATCACGCTGCCGCCGCCGCGGCGCGACGAGCCGCGGGTCAGTACCGCCGAGAGCTGCCTGTCGTGCCACGGCGGGCCGGTGGTCGATTCGCGCCGGCGCGTGTGGCTGCAGCCCGGACACCACACGGGGGTGGCGCCGCCGGCAGAGATCCCGGTGCCGGCCCGGCTGCCGCTGGTGGACGGCAAGCTCGTGTGCCGCACCTGCCACTCGGCGCACACGCGCGGCGGGTCCGGCAACCTGCTCAAGGACGCGGTGTTCCTGCGCGTCGAGCGCGACCCGGTGGATCTCTGCACGGCCTGTCACGCGGGGCTCGACGGCGGTCCGACAGCCGGCATGCACCCGGTCGGCGCGATGAACGCGCCGTTGCCGACGGTGCTGCACGGGCACCCGGGGGAGGCGTCCGACCGCCCGCACGTGACGTGCTTCACGTGTCACGTGGGGCACGGCGCCCGGCACGAGCGG